>NZ_JBBOTJ010000013.1:0-1486 GCF_038005545.1 Bacillus sp. FSL M8-0063 | reverse complement strand
AAAATGGCGGTCCCGACCGGGGTCGAACCGGCGATCTCCTGCGTGACAGGCAGGCATGTTAACCACTACACCACGGGACCATTTGGTTGCGGGGACAGGATTTGAACCTGCGACCTTCGGGTTATGAGCCCGACGAGCTACCGTGCTGCTCCACCCCGCGATGATAAAATATTTAATTTAGAAAAAATGGAGGAGGTAGAGGGATTCGAACCCCCGCGCGACTCTCGCCGCCTGTCGGTTTTCAAGACCGATCCCTTCAGCCGAACTTGGGTATACCTCCGAGATATAAAGCTTTAGTGGTGGACCTTGTAGGACTCGAACCTACGACCGGACGGTTATGAGCCGTCTGCTCTAACCAGCTGAGCTAAAGGTCCTTTATGGTAGCGGCGGAGGGGATCGAACCCCCGACCTCACGGGTATGAACCGTACGCTCTAGCCAGCTGAGCTACACCGCCATAAAAGATATTAAAATAAGTGGAGCCTAGCGGGATCGAACCGCTGACCTCCTGCGTGCAAGGCAGGCGCTCTCCCAGCTGAGCTAAGGCCCCATGTTTTTGGAAAATCGGGAAGACAGGATTTGAACCTGCGACCCCCTGGTCCCAAACCAGGTGCTCTACCAAGCTGAGCCACTTCCCGTTAATAAAAGCGCGCCCGAGAGGAGTCGAACCCCTAACCTCTTGATCCGTAGTCAAACGCTCTATCCAATTGAGCTACGGGCGCATATGGTGCCGAGGGCGGGGGTCGAACCCGCACGGTGGTCACCCACCGCAGGATTTTAAGTCCTGTGCGTCTGCCTGTTCCGCCACCCCGGCATGTCATATTGGAAATTGGAGCGGAAGACGGGATTCGAACCCGCGACCCCAACCTTGGCAAGGTTGTATTCTACCACTGAACTACTTCCGCAAGACATGTTTGAGATATTTCATTAAAAGTGCGGGTGAAGGGAGTCGAACCCCCACGCCAAAGGCGCTAGATCCTAAGTCTAGTGCGTCTGCCAATTCCGCCACACCCGCATATTTCATTAAAATGGTGAGCCATGAAGGATTCGAACCTTCGACCCTCTGATTAAAAGTCAGATGCTCTACCAACTGAGCTAATGGCTCTTGCAATAAAAACTGGTGCCGACTAGAGGACTTGAACCCCCAACCTACTGATTACAAGTCAGTTGCTCTACCAATTGAGCTAAGTCGGCTAAATGGTGGAGGATGACGGGATCGAACCGCCGACCCCCTGCTTGTAAGGCAGGTGCTCTCCCAGCTGAGCTAATCCTCCATTTGCCTGGCAACGTCCTACTCTCACAGGGACAAGGTCCCAACTACCATCGGCGCTAGAGAGCTTAACTTCCGTGTTCGGTATGGGAACGGGTGTGACCTCTCTGCCATCATTACCAGACTGTATTCATTTAAGACAAGAATCATTATAACTTATTTAACTTTAAAAGTCAACAAGTTTTTTATATTCCTTCAAAACTAGATAACATTTGCTT
>NZ_JBBOTJ010000012.1:0-2334 GCF_038005545.1 Bacillus sp. FSL M8-0063 | reverse complement strand
TCCTTATGTTAACATCTTCGTTAGTTAATGTCAACTAAGTTTTTCATTTCGTTTGCCGCGTTCTGCGTTATTGCATCGGCGACTTGTTCTATATTACACCTCTAACCCTTAATCGTCAACATGTTTTTCTAAAAAACTTCATTTTTTTAAAAATCCTATTTACGTTATTAATTTATCTATTTATATACCTCTTCTATAAGAATAGATAAGCAACCCATGAAACGCTCTATGGGTTGCTATTCCATCATAAAAACTATTGTTCTTTTGAAGGTACAGAACAACTTTCATCCGTACAAGACATATCGCTTCCACCCTCTGAAGAAAGCTCTTGTAACTTAGATGCAGGATTCTCTTCTTCCCAAACTTGCTGAAGTGCACCGACAAAAGTTTCAAGTGGTTGCGCACCTGAAATAGCATACTTTTGATTAATAATAAAATAAGGTACTCCTGAAATTTGATATTGCTGAGCAATCGCTTCATCAATTCTAACATCATTTGCATATGCACTTTTATCATTAATAACACGTAAAGCTTCTTGCTTATCTAAACCTGAAGCTTCAGCAATAGTAGCAAGCGTATCCACATCACTTAAATTTTTCGATTCAGTGAAATATGCAAAAAGTAGATTTTCCGTAATCTCTTTTTCTTTCCCTTGATCCTTTGCAAATTTAGCAAGACGATGCGCATCAAATGTGTTCGTCGGCTTCATCTCATCAAAATTAAAACTTAACCCCATACTAGCTGCATGATTGCCTAATTGTATATTATTACGCTTAGCTTCTTCAATACTAATCCCATACTTTGATGCAAGTACTTCATTAATACTTGTTCCAGAATAAATTGGAGCATTTTGATCTAATTCAAAACTTTTAAACTCGACTTCAACATCCTTCTTATGCGGAAATTGCTCTAAAGCCATTTCTAATCTACGTTTCCCAATATAGCAAAATGGGCATACAAAATCTGACCATACTTCAATTTTCATAGAAACACCTCATTAACATGTAGTTTTCAATTATTGTAGCATTGGCAATAAGGAATTCAAAAATTTATGCTTCAAACCTTATATACCACAAACTAAAATGAGTTTTTAAATAGAAAAAACGATAATCAAAAGTATAAAAACACTTCCTTCTGATTATCGTATATACAAATCTAAAACAATCTAATTACGCTGGAATGTATCTCCCCACGAACTTCCATACGGTATTCCAATATTTATTCGAATCTACCTTCTCGGCTTCTCCATGTCCAGCACCTGGAACAATTAATTTCTCTTTTTCTACTTTTGCAGCATTATATACTTCATCTAACATTTCATAGGGAACGAATGTATCAGCATCCCCATGAATAAATAGCATCGGTGTTTTACTTTTCGCTACTTGTTTTACAGCTGAAGCTTCTTCTAAATCATATCCAGCTCTTAATTTTGTAACTGTATTTGCCGCATTCATAACAGGAAACTTTGGCAAATGGAATAAATCTTTTAGTTGATACGTAAATTCATCAATAACAGTTGAGTATCCACAATCTTCAATAATAACTTTAACGTTAGAAGGTAACTCTTCACCTGAAGTCATCATTACAGTTGCTCCCCCCATTGAAACACCAAAGAGTGCTATTTCAGCATTAGGGTCTTTCTGTACAATTTGTTGAATCCACATCAAAATATCTTTACGATCGTGCCAGCCCATCCCTATATAATTGCCTTCACTATTTCCATGCCCACGAAGATCTGGCGCTATGACGTTATATCCTTCTTCATAAAAATTCCGGATATATTTCGTCATTTTCAATGCCTTACTATCATATCCATGAACTACAATTGCCCATTTATGGCTAGATTGTTCATTCATATATTCATAACCTGTTAATTTCAACTTATCAAAAGAATTTATGTGTAGTGTATTAGGTTTATGATTTGAGACAAAGCTCGCATCCTTTTCTTCATTTGTAGCGAACATACCTCCCGATGCATTCACTGTTTCCACTAAGTGAGGATTATCCTCTAAAAATTCTTTCTCTTGTTTCGCATTCAACGCATAATTATAAAAATAATTCCCGACTAACATATAAGTAATTGCTAGAAGAACTAAAACTACTATAGTAATTACACCTATCTTTTTCATATTATCTCCTTTTTCAAAATTAAATCTTCTTATATTCAAGTACTCAAAAAAACAACTGCACTATTTTAACACATCAACAGATTGCTTCTACAAAAAATAAAATAAAAAATCTTAAACTACACATCAAAAATGATGAAAGAAAATGAATATGAGAGGGTCAAAAGAATAAGGATTACTTACTTGAGGCTGATAAGAAGTTTAAAAC
>NZ_JBBOTJ010000011.1:0-4701 GCF_038005545.1 Bacillus sp. FSL M8-0063 | reverse complement strand
CATATTATATGGTTAAGTCCTCGATCTATTAGTATTCGTCAGCTCCACATGTCACCATGCTTCCACCTCGAACCTATCAACCTGATCATCTTTCAGGGATCTTACTAGCTTACGCTATGGGAAATCTCATCTTGAGGGGGGCTTCATGCTTAGATGCTTTCAGCACTTATCCCTTCCGCACATAGCTACCCAGCTATGCCCTTGGCAGAACAACTGGTACACCAGCGGTGCGTCCATCCCGGTCCTCTCGTACTAAGGACAGCTCCTCTCAAATTTCCTACGCCCACGACGGATAGGGACCGAACTGTCTCACGACGTTCTGAACCCAGCTCGCGTACCGCTTTAATGGGCGAACAGCCCAACCCTTGGGACCGACTACAGCCCCAGGATGCGATGAGCCGACATCGAGGTGCCAAACCTCCCCGTCGATGTGGACTCTTGGGGGAGATAAGCCTGTTATCCCCGGGGTAGCTTTTATCCGTTGAGCGATGGCCCTTCCATGCGGAACCACCGGATCACTAAGCCCGACTTTCGTCCCTGCTCGACTTGTAGGTCTCGCAGTCAAGCTCCCTTATGCCTTTGCACTCTACGAATGATTTCCAACCATTCTGAGGGAACCTTTGGGCGCCTCCGTTACACTTTAGGAGGCGACCGCCCCAGTCAAACTGCCCACCTGACACTGTCTCCCGGGTCGATAAGACCCGTAGGTTAGAATTTCAATACATTCAGGGCGGTATCCCACCAGCGCCTCCACCGAAGCTAGCGCTCCGGTTTCAATGGCTCCCGCCTATCCTGTACAAAATGTACCAAAATTCAATATCAGGCTACAGTAAAGCTCCACGGGGTCTTTCCGTCCTGTCGCGGGTAACCTGCATCTTCACAGGTACTATAATTTCACCGAGTCTCTGGTTGAGACAGTGCCCAAATCGTTACACCTTTCGTGCGGGTCGGAACTTACCCGACAAGGAATTTCGCTACCTTAGGACCGTTATAGTTACGGCCGCCGTTTACTGGGGCTTCAGTTCAGAGCTTCGCTTACGCTAACCCCTCTCCTTAACCTTCCAGCACCGGGCAGGTGTCAGCCCCTATACTTCGCCTTACGGCTTCGCAGAGACCTGTGTTTTTGCTAAACAGTCGCTTGGGCCTATTCACTGCGGCTTTCCGTTAAGAAAGCACCCCTTCTCCCGAAGTTACGGGGTCATTTTGCCGAGTTCCTTAACCAGAGTTCTCTCGCACACCTTAGGATTCTCTCCTCGCCTACCTGTGTCGGTTTGCGGTACAGGCACCTTTTATCTCGCTAGAAGCTTTTCTTGGCAGCGGGGAATCAAAGACTTCGCTCCATAAGGAGCTTCCCCATCACAGCTCAGCCTTCACGATAAGCGGATTTGCCTACTTATCAGCCTAACTGCTTGGACGTGCACAACCAATCGCACGCTTCTTCTATCCTTCTGCGTCCCTCCATTGCTCAAACGATAAAGAGGTGGTACAGGAATATCAACCTGTTGTCCATCGCCTACGCCTGTCGGCCTCGGCTTAGGTCCTGACTAACCCTGAGCGGACGAGCCTTCCTCAGGAAACCTTAGGCATTCGGTGGACGGGATTCTCACCCGTCTTTCGCTACTCATACCGGCATTCTCACTTCTAAGCGCTCCACCAGTCCTTCCGGTCTGACTTCACTGCACTTAGAACGCTCCCCTACCACTGATACCATTGGTATCAATTCGCAGCTTCGGTGGTGTATTTAGCCCCGGTACATTTTCGGCGCAGAGTCACTCGACTAGTGAGCTATTACGCACTCTTTAAATGGTGGCTGCTTCTAAGCCAACATCCTAGTTGTCTAAGCAACTCCACATCCTTTTCCACTTAATACACACTTTGGGACCTTAGCTGGCGATCTGGGCTGTTTCCCTCTTGACTACGGATCTTATCACTCGCAGTCTGACTCCTAAGGATAAGTCATTGGCATTCGGAGTTTGACTGAATTCGGTAATCCGATGAGGACCCCTAGTTCAATCAGTGCTCTACCTCCAAGACTCTTACACTTAAGGCTAGCCCTAAAGCTATTTCGGGGAGAACCAGCTATCTCCAGGTTCGATTGGAATTTCTCCGCTACCCACACCTCATCCCCGCACTTTTCAACGTGCGTGGGTTCGGGCCTCCATTCAGTGTTACCTGAACTTCACCCTGGACATGGGTAGATCACCTGGTTTCGGGTCTACGACCACGTACTAAACGCCCTATTCAGACTCGCTTTCGCTGCGGCTCCGCCTCTTCAGCTTAACCTCGCACGGGATCGTAACTCGCCGGTTCATTCTACAAAAGGCACGCCATCACCCATTAACGGGCTCTGACTATTTGTAGGCACACGGTTTCAGGATCTCTTTCACTCCCCTTCCGGGGTGCTTTTCACCTTTCCCTCACGGTACTGGTTCACTATCGATCACTAGGGAGTATTTAGCCTTGGGAGATGGTCCTCCCAGATTCCGACGGAATTTCACGTGTTCCGCCGTACTCAGGATACATTCAAGAGAGAACGAAGTTTCGACTACGGGGTTGTTACCCTCTACGACGGACCTTTCCAGGTCGCTTCGTCTACCTCGTTCCTTTGTAACTCCGTATAGAATGTCCTACAACCCCAAGAGGCAAGCCTCTTGGTTTGGGCTATGTTCCGTTTCGCTCGCCGCTACTCAGGAAATCGCATTTGCTTTCTCTTCCTCCAGGTACTTAGATGTTTCAGTTCCCTGGGTCTGTCTTCCTTACCCTATGTATTCAGGTAAGGATACCATACCATTACGTATGGTGGGTTTCCCCATTCGGAAATCTTCGGATCAAAGCTTACTTACAGCTCCCCGAAGCATATCGGCGTTAGTCCCGTCCTTCATCGACTCCTAGTGTCAAGGCATCCACCGTGCGCCCTTTCTAACTTAACCAAACTAAAATTAAAAAAATATGAGCTACACTGTTATCTAGTTTTCAAAGAACATACATTTATATATGAGAGATAGTTCTCTCAAAACTGAACAAAACGAAACACGGAAACTTATATTGATGAACAGCGTTCATCAATTCTCCATAGAAAGGAGGTGATCCAGCCGCACCTTCCGATACGGCTACCTTGTTACGACTTCACCCCAATCATCTGTCCCACCTTAGGCGGCTGGCTCCATAAAGGTTACCCCACCGACTTCGGGTGTTACAAACTCTCGTGGTGTGACGGGCGGTGTGTACAAGGCCCGGGAACGTATTCACCGCGGCATGCTGATCCGCGATTACTAGCGATTCCAGCTTCATGTAGGCGAGTTGCAGCCTACAATCCGAACTGAGAACGGTTTTATGAGATTAGCTCCACCTCGCGGTCTTGCAGCTCTTTGTACCGTCCATTGTAGCACGTGTGTAGCCCAGGTCATAAGGGGCATGATGATTTGACGTCATCCCCACCTTCCTCCGGTTTGTCACCGGCAGTCACCTTAGAGTGCCCAACTTAATGATGGCAACTAAGATCAAGGGTTGCGCTCGTTGCGGGACTTAACCCAACATCTCACGACACGAGCTGACGACAACCATGCACCACCTGTCACTCTGCTCCCGAAGGAGAAGCCCTATCTCTAGGGTTTTCAGAGGATGTCAAGACCTGGTAAGGTTCTTCGCGTTGCTTCGAATTAAACCACATGCTCCACCGCTTGTGCGGGCCCCCGTCAATTCCTTTGAGTTTCAGCCTTGCGGCCGTACTCCCCAGGCGGAGTGCTTAATGCGTTAACTTCAGCACTAAAGGGCGGAAACCCTCTAACACTTAGCACTCATCGTTTACGGCGTGGACTACCAGGGTATCTAATCCTGTTTGCTCCCCACGCTTTCGCGCCTCAGTGTCAGTTACAGACCAGAAAGTCGCCTTCGCCACTGGTGTTCCTCCATATCTCTACGCATTTCACCGCTACACATGGAATTCCACTTTCCTCTTCTGCACTCAAGTCTCCCAGTTTCCAATGACCCTCCACGGTTGAGCCGTGGGCTTTCACATCAGACTTAAGAAACCACCTGCGCGCGCTTTACGCCCAATAATTCCGGATAACGCTTGCCACCTACGTATTACCGCGGCTGCTGGCACGTAGTTAGCCGTGGCTTTCTGGTTAGGTACCGTCAAGGTGCCAGCTTATTCAACTAGCACTTGTTCTTCCCTAACAACAGAGTTTTACGACCCGAAAGCCTTCATCACTCACGCGGCGTTGCTCCGTCAGACTTTCGTCCATTGCGGAAGATTCCCTACTGCTGCCTCCCGTAGGAGTCTGGGCCGTGTCTCAGTCCCAGTGTGGCCGATCACCCTCTCAGGTCGGCTACGCATCGTTGCCTTGGTGAGCCGTTACCTCACCAACTAGCTAATGCGACGCGGGTCCATCCATAAGTGACAGCCGAAGCCGCCTTTCAATTTCGAACCATGCAGTTCAAAATATTATCCGGTATTAGCCCCGGTTTCCCGGAGTTATCCCAGTCTTATGGGCAGGTTACCCACGTGTTACTCACCCGTCCGCCGCTAACTTCTTGAGAGCAAGCTCTCAATCCATTCGCTCGACTTGCATGTATTAGGCACGCCGCCAGCGTTCATCCTGAGCCAGGATCAAACTCTCCAATAAAGTTAGTTTGTCTAGCATCTAAAAATAAAAATTGACGTTTCACGTTGTTTGTTTCGTTCAGTTTTCAAAGAAC
>NZ_JBBOTJ010000010.1:0-5149 GCF_038005545.1 Bacillus sp. FSL M8-0063 | reverse complement strand
CCTTAAGACGAGTCAGAATGACTCGTCTTTTTTGTATGCTTTCATACCTCTGTTAATTGCCTGCTTAACTCCTTCTAAATAGGCGAATCCATGCCTTTTATCTGGTTCTAAGTAAGTACCTTCTGCCCATTCATTCCACGCATTAATAAATAAAAACTCGCTGTTGTAAAGAGAATAGGTACGCTGGATTTGTTTGCTTAAATATATCGTGAACTTCCTAGGGGTAGAACCTAGGAAGATGCTGCTATTTAAGTCTTTGCGGCGTGCTGTATTGTCCCAGTCAACAAAGGCACCAGGAAATGTTTTTTTCTCTGGAGGAGATCGCTTTAGTATATACATCCACACTTTATCATAATCCCAAGCGTTTATTTGTTTACCAGACTCATATATTGCCTTATTTATGTCTGAAGAGCTATCATGGGCAATTGTATAAAAAGGCTCGAATTGAATGCTAGCATCAAATCCATTTATATTAGGAAGTGGAAGCTGTTTAATGTTTCTGCAAAGTATATACCTTTCAAACCATTTTCTTGTGCGAGTGTATTCCAATAATGAAGCATTTGTTCACAATCAGGAATATGCCCGGGACGATAAATAATGAATAGTGGTTTATCATCTATACGGATATATCTCTCATCTTGGAAAGCTTGTAATAAATACTCAAAGTGTTCTTTCCAATCCGATAACTCTCCATAATTTTGAGGCTTTAATATGTGACTATCAAGACCATCCCAAGTTTTTGTCCACGGTTCATTTGCCCAAGAAAGGCAAAATGGAAAATCTGGTTCCTTCATTTTAAATACCTCATTAAAGGGTGTCTCCAATAGTCTTTTTCCTTTAAACCAGTTATGAGTGTTTTTGCGGTCATCTTAAATAAGGTATCGATTCTAAAAGGAAAATATAAAATAAAGATAATGAAAATTTATAAGGGGCATACAATTATAAGAGAATGAATAATAGAGGTGACCAATTTCGTTTATTTGTATTTCTAGGTGTGATAAGCAAAAATCTTATTACTAGAGAGGATATTATGAGGAAGAATAATTATTTAATAGTAGGTGGAAATAGTTTCATTGGTATTAACCTCGCATTAGGTTTATTGAAACAAGATCAAAATGTAAAAGTATTTTCCAGACATATAAATAATTTCCCTCAAAATATTATAAGTGATGTTGAATTTATTAAAGGTGATTTAGCGAATGTTGAAGATATATATAAAGCTTTAGTGGATGTGGATATTATTATTTATTTAGCTGCAACGTCTAATGTAGCAACTTCAATTGAAGATATTTTTGGAGATATGAACAGTAGCTTTTTTTTTCTTAATTTCATGGAAAGCGTTAAAAACTTTCCTATTAGAAGAATTGTATTAGCATCTTCTGGGGGCACCGTGTATGGTGAACCTGAATATTTACCTATTGATGAGAAACATCCATTAAAACCACTTTCTCCTTACGGAATAACAAAAGTGTCGCTTGAAAATTACTTGTACTTTTATAAGAAAAAATACGGAATTGACTATGTTGTATGTAGATATTCTAATCCATATGGAAAATATCAAAATCCTTTAAAGAAAGTTGGGGCAATAAACTGTTTTTTGTATCAGCATCTCAGTAATGAAAAGATTAATATATATGGGAATCCACAAGAGATTATTCGAGATTATATTTATATCGATGATTTAGTTGAAATCACTATACAACTATCACACTTAAATCGTTTGAAATCTTGTGTGTATAACATAGGGAGCGGCAAGGGTCTCTCTTTAAAACGAATTATAGTAGAATTGGAGAAATTAACGGAAAGAAGAGTGGACTTTACCTGCTATAAACAAAGGCAAGAAAATGTTCAACAAATCATTTTAAATATAGATAGAGTAAGACGAGAATGTAATTGGGAACCGAAAATAGATTTCAAAAGTGGAATTAGATTAAATAAGCTATGGATTGAAGAGTTCTTATATAGTAAAAAATAATAAGCCATGCCTACTTTTGTATAAGTAGAGCGTGGTTTATTATTTTATTTCTTTTTTTATTACCCAAAGGTCTTGATGTTCCCACCAAAAACCTTCAGTGTATTTTTTGATAACAGGGTTATAGGGTAATAATTTAATTTTGTCACATACGTAAGAGGGACTAACGATCATTTGCCCGTATTGATGAACATCCAAATCCAATTGTTCACTAGAAGGGAGAAACCAATAACCCTGTTTATTTAAATCTGGAAAGCTGAAGTACTTTTTACTTTGATAACCATGAGTTGTGAAAATGAGTAAGCCTTCAGGAGAAACAGCATTATACAATGTTTGAAGCCAACGAAACCAAGTTGTATTAGGCATATGAGAAAAAAATGATAGACAAAAGACGATATCATACGTAGACGAGGTCAAATTTACTTGTTCAGGTTCAGGGTGAGATAAGATAGAGGAAGTATTTAATGTACGTTCAATAAAAGTAATAGCCTCTTCATGTATATCGCAGGTAGTTATACTTAAGTTCGTTTGTAGGTTTAATAAATGACGTGTTACGCAGCCGTATCCGGATGCGAATTCTAATAATTTTATTGGAGTGTCTATAGGGGGATGGAAGGAAGTAATTAAATCTAAGAGTGTTTCTGCAGATTTTCTCCCATCTTGAAAATAATAATCTATCGCTTCTTTTTTAGATGGGAAGACTGGATTAGTGACAAGGAATTGAAAGATATGATCCTCTGGATGGATACTTGCATTTACATTGTAGTTGTGTGCAATTCGAGAAATCAAATCTTTATTTGCCTCTATAAATTCTTTCAATGAGTAACCCCCCTTAAATGATAGTAACGTCTTACAAGAGATACTGATGGCGAAGAAAATATATCATTCAATCTTCAAATATGCTTTAAGATACTTTCTATATGTGTACATTTTTTTTTTGAAATGTCGTCGATAGTAAAGGTTTCTTTAATGAAATTCTGCATTTGTACAACTTCACTGTAATGGGAATATGAATCTTCTGTTCTCGTTACGCTATTTGTATGTCGTCTATGATAGTTTAGCGGTTTTAGATTGAAATAAATGTTCCCCTCTTTAAGAATAGAAACATAGAAAAACCAATCACCAGCTACTTTAAACTTTTCTAATT
Organism: Bacillus sp. FSL M8-0063; assembly: GCF_038005545.1. NCBI lineage: Bacteria > Bacillati > Bacillota > Bacilli > Caryophanales > Bacillaceae > Bacillus > Bacillus sp. FSL M8-0063. The sequence continues at coordinate 2,030 of NZ_JBBOTJ010000010.1, read as the reverse complement.
GTTTTTCTGTTGTTTTTATATCTATGTTTTTAAAAACTACACTTGAGACATTAGGTATGGTGTTTTTGATAAGTAATGTATCTTGTATTTCATCTATTCCTTTTCGGAAATAAGAACTTTTCCATTTTTCTTTATCAATATCATTTGTGTAATCTAAATAATGATTGGCCAGGATATTTCCTTGCTCATCTATTTGTTGTGATTGTGTGTAGCTTAAGGTAACATCACCATTTATATGAAACCCTTGTATTACTTCTTCTAAAAATGTCTGATCACATAAGTCATCGGCCTCTGCAATCCAAATATAATCACTGGTTGCTGCAGAGACGCCTTTTATCCATTGTTTAAATACAGAACCAGAGTTTTTATCATTAATAATCTGCTGAACTTTTAAGTGGGGCTTATTTTCGTTTGAGAGCAGCTGTTTAAATATAGATACGCTATTGTCAGTAGAGGCATCGTCTAGGAAAATTAGTTCGTAAAGGGGATAGATTTGGTTTAATATGGATTTAACTCGGTCAGGTAAGTATTTTTCGTAATTATAGTTCGATATGATTACGCTTATTTTTTTGTAATTATGTTCAAGCAGGTTTAATAATTGATAAATATAATGAAGAAAGTTGAAATCTTTTTCAATAAGCTCTTGGCCAAAGCGCCCTTTTTGTAATCGTAAGTCTTCATCTCCAATAAATTCATATATTCTTTCCAGCAACTGCGGTAAATTTAAAAAGTCTACTAAGGCGCCAGTTTGTTCCGTAACAACATCTTCAAAACCTCCAGCATTTTTAAACTCTATAACAGGGACTTTTGTATCTAATGCTTCTAAAACAACGTTTGGAAAAGGATCTTCTCTTGAAGTTAATAAATACAAATCAGCCCCGGCGTTATATAAACCGATATCTGGAGTAGGCTCAACTAATGTGAAATGTGCTGTATACCTTGGGGATAGCGTGTTAAAGAAATGAACATCTGTTCTCCCGCCCCAGATAAAATGAATATTCGTATGAACCTTTCTTACTGAGTAAGCAATAAGTGAGAATAAATCTATCCCTTTCCGATGATCAGCAAAACCTACCCCAAAAATGATGTTGCTATCTAGAGGCAGGTTGTGTTTTTTTCGTAATTCGTTTCTCGCTTTTGCAATATTGTTCTTATAAGGATTGTGGTTAAACAAACCTTGAGGGGGGATGTGGCATTTTTGATGATCTAATTGGGTGATTGTACGGAATTTTTCATACACGTACTGTGAAGGGAAGACAATTTTGTAAGCAAACTCGGCAATGTTTCTCGCTTTTCCCTCGGCAGAGTACTGTTGTATTAAATGCGGCAATTCATGTATTAATGAAATAACTTTTATATTGTGTTTAGCTAGTAATGCAACTATATCACCACTTATGACGGTACTACATATGGCGATGGTATAGTCTTGTGATAGTAACTTCTTTATTAATAATTCGACCTTTTTTCCGTTGGGTAGTCTTCCTCTAGGCAATAAACAGGACCATACTTTTGAAAATCGTGGATTAAAATGCCCGTTCCAATAGAAATAATTGCGACGGAGTAATGAAAGTTTTCTTTAAGAGCTTTAATAGTATGTAAAGAAAGAAGTGGTGCTCCGTGGAAATGGGCATCATGGGATACATAAATGATCTTCTTATTAACATGCATTTCATAACGCCTCCTAAGTTAATTAGATTTTTAGTAAATGCATGGTGTATTTATAATTCCTAGAGAGAAGTGGTAGGAGATAATTGTGAATGCAGCTGGAATGTACTCGAAATAAAAAGTGCTACCTTTAATATATATTTGTTTGGCTTGCTATTCATTCTTTAGAAAGGTGTAAGTAAGAAAGTATAAACTGTCGATTATGAAAGTGATTGCATCAGTTTATTAATCTCTAGGAACGGAGTATAAATGAAGAAGGTTCAATACCCTTTAGAATTTATAAAATAAAAAGGATAAAAGGTATTGACGATTAGGATATAGGGGTGTAATATAGAACAAGTCGCCGATGCAATAACGCAGAACGC
>NZ_JBBOTJ010000009.1:0-5392 GCF_038005545.1 Bacillus sp. FSL M8-0063 | reverse complement strand
ATTTTATAAAATAAGTTAGTTATCTATGGGCTTCTTGAGTTATAAATAACAAGCTTATAGCTTTAAAAGTAGCAACAGGAACTCCCGGTAATTATAAATACGATCTCCTAAGCCTTCATCAATAGCGAATTCTTCGCTTACTTCATTCATTGGTGTTACAGTTACTTCTATTATTTTAATAATAGCTACAGGTTCATTATTACTAATGAGTATAATACTATAATCGTTAGTAGTCAGTAGTGATTCATTTTCTAATTCATAAAAAATGTGAACGGAGCATGTTGCTGTTTTTATGCCGTCAATTACTAACTGTGCGAGATAATTAGAAGAATCACCGAATTGCCAAGCTGTAATAGATTCCGGTTTGTCACTGTTTCCCCAATAAGTATTCCGATATGATTGTGCTAAAGGATTCAATTGTATCGTTACCTCACTTTAATTAATAATTTTAGTCTCTTTATAATCCCTGGGAAATTTCCTTATTTGCTATATCTTTGTACGTATTTAAAACTTGTATCGGTGTGTTGCGAATTAAGAAAGATAATATGTGTGGAATGAATATGGTTTGTAGACACGTTCGGTCCCTATATGGCATTTTCCAGTAGACATCCATATTAATAGAGGAATGTTTAAATTTTGAATTGTGTCGTACGGTAAAGATTAAAATTGCTTGAAGAACATTTGGATTATTAATGATGATTTATTCCCGCTATGCCATATTGGAGTAGGTAGTACTTGATGTGAAATGGATAAAAAACCGATATTCTAACTTGAATATCGGTTTTTTATCTGTGACTTATATGAATTTATAGCAATACGAAAAGCGTAAATAAGATAGCTAACAAAATACGATAGTATGCGAAAGGTTTTAAGCCTATCTTTTCTAAAAGCTTTAGGAATGTTACTACTGCTAACATTGCTACTATAAAAGAGGTAATGAATCCTACCGCAAACATAGGGATATCATTGACACTTAAATACTTCCAGCTTTTTAACAAGTCTAAGCCTGTAGCGCCTACCATTACAGGAAGAGCAATGAGAAAAGAGAACTCAGATGCAGTTTTATAATTTACTTTTGCTAATAGACCTCCAGAAATAGTAGAGCCAGCTCTAGAGAAGCCGGGGTATACTGCTAAGCATTGAAATAATCCAATTGTTAATGCTTGACGGTATGTTAAATCATCCAGTGAATAGGAGGTTGCCTCTTTCTTTTTTACTTCTGCAAAGAGCATAAGAATTGCCCCTGCTACAAGTCCAATTACGACAGTATAGGGCTGAAATAAGTAAGTTTTAATGACACCATGTAGTAGTAAACCAGCAACTACTGCTGGAAATACGCCAAGAAATACATGGAATGCGTTGAATTTCTTCTCTTTCCGCAGAAGAGGTTTAATATTACATAAAGAAACGAGGCGTTTATGATATAAAATTGCAATAGCTAAAATTGCCCCTAGCTGTATAACAATTTCAAACGTTTTCGCTCTTTCTCCTTCAAAATCTAATAAATGCCCGACTAATATAAGGTGACCAGTAGAAGAGATAGGTAAAAATTCAGCTAACCCCTCTACGATACCGAGTATGAAGGCAATAATGATATCGCTCATCGTTTCACTCCTATAAATTAATGAATGTCTACTCTTTTGAAATAGAATAGTGTTGCAAAAAATCCTGAAACCGCTGTTGCTGCAATGATGATATAAGAATATTCCGGTGGATATGTGGGTTGTAATTCATTATTTGCGATATCAAGAGTAGCGGTCCACGGAAATAAATCTTTATGTTTGGAGTTTACGAGCATAAGATTAGTCATTGTAATAATGACAGTTAATATAATAGGTGGTACATAGCTCTTCATTACAAGAGTTAGTAGCACAATAGGTGAAGACAATAGAAAGAGAAGTCCACCACAGATTAAAAATTTTAGAAAAGAGCCTAAAAATAAAGCAGTGTTAAAACCAGGGAAGTTCCCCAATAGCCCTAATATTAAAGTAAGTGCCCAAGCGACTAAAGTTAGCATCATGATCCAAAGAAAAAGAGTGATGAACTTACTTATAATAAAGCTAATACGCGATACGGGGATAGTTAGTAAATTCTTTAGTGTGTCTTCTGCATATTCACGGGTAAACAGATAAGCAATTACTACTCCATATAAGGGGAACCCTATCACTAAAGTAGTATATAAGTTAACATCAGTAAATAATTGATGGAACCAAATAGTCGGAGTGGGCTGTTTGGTTTTTATATGTATATAAGAAGCTACTACGACTAAGAAAGGTGCGACACCAGCTCCAATAATGCTAATTAAAAACATATTAGAGCGTTTTAGTTTTAATAGTTCTGTATAGAGTAGATTAACCAATTGTTCCACCTCCAACTAATTTAGTGAAATAATCTTCTAATCTATCTTCACTTATCATCATTTTTAATACTTCCACACCATTTAGAACGAATGTTCTGTTGATGTATCCTTGTTGTCCAAAATGAGAATAAATACGAATATTTCCTTCATCATGTACTTCATAATCAAAAATTTGAAGCTGATTTTCTAATAGCATCGCGGCTTTATTTTCATTATTCACTTGAAATTCTATGTACTTACGGTTTGTTTTACGTAGCTTATCAAGAGAAACTTCTTCTAGTAACCTTCCTTCATGAATAATTCCGATACGATCGACTAACTGTTCTACCTCGGCTAATATGTGACTAGAAATGAGTATTGTTATATTTCTTTCTTGAGCTAAAGAATGAATAAGTTTTCGCATTTCTTTAATACCGATGGGGTCTAGCCCATTAGTTGGTTCATCTAATATGAGTAGCTCAGGATAATGGAGAAGGGCGCGTGCAATTCCTAAGCGCTGCTTCATTCCTAAAGAATACTTTTCTACTAATTTTTTTGTCTCGTGCTGCAAGCCTACTATTTCTAATGCTTCTTCAATGGCATTCTTTTTGTGAATCCCAATTATCTTTGCATTAATTAATAAGTTTTCTTTTGCAGTTAAGTTTTCATAGAACCCTGGAACCTCAACGATAGAACCAATTCTTCTTAAAATATCTTTTTGATTTTGAAATAAGTCCTCTCCGAATATTTCAATATTTCCGCTTGTAGGTTTTATAAGACTGAGTAGCATACGAATGGTTGTTGTTTTGCCCGCACCGTTTCGTCCTATGAATCCATAAATCTCGCCTTGTTGAACATTAATATTTAGATTATCTACTGATTTTTGTGTGCCATACACTTTAGTAAGGTTAGTCGTTTTTATAATTGTATTTATAGGAAACACCTACTTTCTATAAGCTCTTAATTATATGATAAGAAGGAAGGCTTAACTGCATATTAATCATTTCTTAACTATTTCTTAAAAGAAATGTATTTTGGAATTGAAAAGCCAAAAGTAGTTCGTTTCCATGGAGTACTTTCAACCCATATATGCCCACCATTTCTCTCAACGAGTGCTTTAGAAATTGAAAGCCCGAGACCGCTACCACCAGAAGAGGAGTTTCTCGATTGTTCGCTTCGGTACATTCGTTCAAATACGTTTTGTAAATCATGTTTTGGGATACCAGGGCCTTTATCCCAAATAAGAAGTTCATAGTCTGTATCAGTTTCTAGTAGTTCGATCCCTAATGTTTTCCCATCTTTTCCGTAATAAATGGCATTTTTTATCAAATTACTCATAATTCGCATAAGGCTAAGGTGGTCTGCAATGATAGGACAAGTAGATTCTGGTATGAGAACCTGTAGTTCGAGATTATGTTTTGAGAGTTCAGGTAAAAATTCAATCAAAACTTCTCTAGTAACTTCAGAAAAGTCGAGTTCCTCTTCTTTTAGTGGAAATTCATTGGCGTCTAGCTTTGCCATATTGAATATTTCGTTAACTAGATGTTTTAAGTTATTTGATTTCATATAAAGTATTTTAAGATATTCTTTCTTTTCTATTTCAGAAGCAGCAACCCCATCTTTTAAAGCGTCGATATATCCAATAATAGAGGTGAGTGGTGTTCGGATATCGTGCGAGATACTAGACAAAAGTTGTTTTCTAGATTCCTCGGATCTTTTTGCTTCGATCCGAACCTTTTCTAATTCAGCTATCAGTTCGTTTATTGAAAAAACGATACTATGTAATGAGGGGTCATTGCTTGTGAATAATCTCGTTTGTAAATTTCCTTTTAGTACACGACCTAATTTTGTGTCCACTGATTTGCGATGTTGAATGAATTGTATTCTTGAAAAGAAGAGATACATTGTAATTAAAATAAGGGTAATAAATAAAGACATCTTTCCTTTTGGACCCATTTGTATATTTAAAAGCCCGCAAATGATAAGTTGTAATGAAATAAGGAATAGGGTTTTATCAGTCTTCAAGTTTTTCACCTACAAACTTATAACCAATTCCCCATACAGTTTGAATGAATTTTGGATTAGAAGGATTGATTTCTATTTTCTTTCTAAGTTTTCGAATATGTACCATAACGGTATTATCGTCTTCTATATAATTATCGTCCCATACATTTCGGAAAAGCTGTGTTTTTGTAAATACTTGTCCTGGGTTTGAAGTAAAGAATTTCAACAGTTCCAGTTCTTTTCCGGTTAAGCTGATTTCTTCTTTATTTGTATGAACTGTGTATGTATTTAAGTCGATAGTTAGTCCTTTGAAAGCTAAAAGTGTTTTCTCTTGTGCAGTAGTGTTACTTCCAAGAACTAAAAAACGCCGCATAAGAGCCTTTACTCGTGCAACTACTTCGTGAATACTGAAAGGTTTTGTAATGTAATCATCAGCGCCAATGCTTAAACCTAAAATTTTATCAATTTTGTGATCTTTAGCGGTTAGCATTAATATAGGTACGTTAGTTTTATCTCTAAGTTTTCTACATACTTCGATACCATCTACTTTCGGCATCATAAGATCTAATATAACGAGGTTATAGTTGTTTTGATTAAATAATTGCAAGGCTTCTTCACCATTAACCGCAGTATCTACCATATATAATTCTCGTTCTAAATATATTTTTAATAAATTTCGGATTTCTTTATCATCGTCTGCTATAAGGATACGTATATCTTTCATATTTTCACCTGCTTCTAATAGAGTTTTATTGCTAGTACAACAACTCTCTAATTATATACTAGTATTTGTTAAAATAAGGTTCCTAGTTTTGTTGGAGGGACATGTCTGCAAGAATTAAGTCTAGAGTTCAAATGAAATCGAATATGTTCTGGAAGAATAAATTAAAGAGAAGCAGAAGTTGGTTTCTAGTAATGAATTTTTGTAGAGGAATATCTAGCTAAAAGAGTATAAAAATATTAAATTGAATATCTTTATAAAAAGGTGTTGACGATTTCACCTTAGAGGTGTAATATAGAACAAGTCGCCGATGCAATAACGCAGAACGT
>NZ_JBBOTJ010000008.1:0-8672 GCF_038005545.1 Bacillus sp. FSL M8-0063 | reverse complement strand
AACCAATGTCTTTGCCAAGATTCGTGGTTCTACTGTTAGAAAAAGGCGAATAAGAATATAGCATACATACAATAAGGGAATGCAGTATAGATCAGTCTACAAGCATTCCCTTGCTATTATTATGTTATGTTTGTAATATTGTTTTTTGTTGTAATAAAATTTTTTGTTATATGGAGATGGTTATATGTTTGAAGAGCAATTTTTGAATTTTTATTTTAAAAAAATAAGTATGTGGAATTTAGTTTATAAGTATATTTGGATAAACTTACTTGTATTCGGTTTAATTTTTATATCTTCATTAGTTATTGGATTATTTGTTTTTCGTTATGATTTTGTTTCACCATTTATTCTATTAATCTCTATATTATTATATATAATTTTAATGAGTTTGTGTTTTGGTTTTATTGTTATAAAACCTGCTGTTTCAATATCTAAGAAAAAATATAATATTTCTTTTAAAAGTGATCATTGGAGAAATTTTATTTATTCTATTCTTCGTTCTTATTTATTTAAAAAAGAAATCTTGGTTTCTGATCCAGCTAAAGATGAAAAAACTTTAAAGTTTTTAATAAATGCTTTAAAAAAAAGAAAAGAAGATGCTGAAAAATATAGCTTTCTAAAAGTTATGGCTAATCATATGGCGTTGTTTTTTCTTTTATGGATTCCAATTTGGTCTGGATTTCATACTTGGATGTATAATCATTTTGCTTCTACATGGAAAGATGCAGTATATCATTTTATTGGTTGTACTGGATTAGTGATTTTTATAGTTTTTTCTTGTTGGCTTCCCTTTAGAAAAAATATTTTAGAAGAAATATCTAATAGAAAGTCTGGTAAAATTTCATATCTAATTAAGGCTTTAGAAAGTATTAAGTTTTCTTTAGAAAATCCTAATTATAATAGAGCTGAAAAGCCTATAGTAATTAAACAAAGTATAATTAATGAAATTATTAAAGAGGTTGAAAAATAATGAAGTATTAATAATTCAATTTTAAATGTTATATAAAAAACTAGCATAATTAGTACATGCTAGTTTTTTATAAGATTATTTTTACATTGCTAAATTTGTGATGTAATATCCAAATTCATAACCTATTCTTACAATTCCGGCACCTAATATTATGTAAAGAGAATACTTGATAAATTTGTTTTCTTTTAGAAATTTATTTAAATTATTCATGATGAATATCCCTTTCTGAATTTTATAATTATTATATTGGGGGTACCGCCAGCATTTCGAAAAAAAACCACGCTAAGAGTATGCAAGATTTTATGCGGAAAATAGGGAGACATAGGGAAGCCAAAAGGCGCTCCAGAATAGGAATGTATAAAAAGATGCATAGGGTCATAGAAAAAGAAAAAGGCGAATCCCTTGTGAGAGTAAGGGGACGCCTTTTTCTTTGCTACCAATAATGTTACGTTATGTTAACTTTACATGAATAGGATATACAGTTAAAAAGACACAATACATCGTTTTTCCTAAATGGTACAATTAAGAGAAGGAGAATAGTTTAAAAAAGTGTGTTGAGTTGGGGATGATAAATTGAAAAGTAATAAATCAAATAGGACTTTAAAAGTTGGAACTAATATCGTACTTATTTTATTAATCTTAGGTGCATTCCAAATGTTTTTTGATGAAAATTATACAAATGATCACTTTGGTTGGTTATTTTTGATAACTTTTTGGGTGATTAGAAGTATGTATGGTTTTACTGTAAGTTTAAAAGAAGGGAATAAAAAGTTAGCATTAATTGATTTAGGTTTAATAATTTTTGCTTTTTATTTTTTTATTTTCTCAGGGAATTAGATATTTTCTCTAAAACTATCTAATTCACTAACGGGGCTTTAATTTAAATAAACTTTATATAAAAGTAAAGCTTAGAGTCATATAAGAACTCTGAGCTTTTTTGTACGCTACCGATAACGAAAATTATGTAAACGAGCTGTCCATATGGACAGCTTATTGTATGTTTTTGCTTAGCGTAGTTTTTTTCCGAAATGCTGGCGGCACCCCTATTATAATTCATTTTAATTATAATGATTAAATTTGAAATGTATCAAGTACATTATCTTTTTCTTCTTTATTGATGCCGATATATTTTAGGGTTATTTGTGGTGTACTGTGATTTAAGATTTCTTGCAACATAGCTACATCCTTAGTTTGTTTATAGAACCAATAACCGAAGGTTTTTCGCATGGTATGGGTCCCGATAGATTCTATACCGGCAAAATCTCCGGCTTTTTGCAATTGTCGATATGCTTGGATCTTACTAATGGGTTGCTCTCCTTTTCGAGAAGGGAATAACCAGGTATTTTTTAGGGTTTGGGCATACGAATAGATTTCATCAAAGATAGAAGTAAGATTAATTATGCGTTCTTTCTTCGTTTTTCCTTCTTTAATCTTAAATTCTTTTCTCTTTTTTCGTTTTAGTTTCACTATGGTTTGTGTTTCGATTTGGAGTAGATCACTGACACGTAATCCAGTATGAATGCCAACAAGAAAGAGAATATAGTCTCGTTCGGAACAATGACGTTTAAGAGCCCATTTCATATCTTCGATCTGTTCTTTGCTACGGATAGGTTGGACATCAATGAGATGTGATTTTTTGTTCATGGATTTTGACCTCTTTATTTATAGTGTTTTGAATGTATACTTTTTCTGTGTATTTTGAGGATATCAGGGGAATTGGGATGGAGTCAATGTTTAAGGTGGTTTGAAAGTAAACTAATATTCAAAAGTTTACATTCGTTTAATAATAAGTAAAAAACTATTTTTAGGGGTCTTTTGCTTGTTTTGAGTAATAAATGGAAATTAAACTTTTATTCAATTTTTGCATATAACAAAGAAAAAGGGTCTTAATTAAGACCCTTTTTCTTTGTTATATAAGAATATAAACATAAGTAGCTAATTCCTATTATTAAATTTATTAGAGAATAACTAAATAGCATTGTACTTGTATTTGTGTTTGTATATAGAAATCCTCCTATTGGATTTCCTAATGAATCACCTATTAAAAATGCTGATTGAAGAATACCGAAATATATTGGTAATTCTTTTTTTGGTAATATATTGTATTCTGTAATCTCTTTTGTGATTAATACTCCAGAAATTAGTATTGATGAAAATAAGATAGGAATGATAATTAATTTAGTTTCTGGAAATAAACCTGATGAGAAAAACATTATTGATAGTGATATTTCTATACAAAAAAGTGTTATTTGTGGTTTTAAAGTGAAAAACTTTTTCTTGAATATAAAACTTCCTAGTATTTTGAATATAGTATATAGACTCATAATTATACTAATAATACTAACATTATAACCAACTTTTTTAAGGATTATTGGGTAATAAGGTTCTAGCATTCCCATACTGATCCCTATAAGAATACAAAGAGATGTTATAAGTAATGTTAATTTTTTATTTTTAGGTAGAAGTTTTATATTATTATTGTTTTCTAGGTGTTTATTAGGAATTTTCTTAATGAATAAACAGCTTGATAGAGAAAAAGCTGATAATATTAATAAAATAATATATATTGAATTATTTTCGTTAAATATAAACAATATTTGACCTGATATAATGGTCCCTAGAGTTATCATTAATTGCATGATTATGATTCGTGAAGATAAAATTTCTGATTTATCTTCGGGATTTTCGTTTATTAATTCAAACATCCAATTTCGAATAATTAATATTACTATCGATGCTCCTATACCAGAAATGAATCCTGATATAACAGGTAGTATAATTGGTTCGGTAAATATTCTAAGTGACATACCTAACATATATATTGGTAAAAATATAAGGATGTTTTTTTGTATACTTAGTTTACTTATATATTTTCCTAATAAAAAGGAGAAAGACCCAGCTATCGCCATAGCTGAGTATGAAAGAGAATAAGAGAATACACTTTTGTTTTTTTCGAACCATAAGACATGTACATATTTTGATGCACCCATACTTAAATAAAATAATGTAAGAAATAAGATTAAGGTTTTATATTTTTTGATATATTTAATTTGCAAATTGATTCACCTTTTGTTTATCAGTTATTAAATTGATTAAAGTGTCAATTTCTTGATGATAGTTATTATTTTTTTGCAGATTTAGATGTGGTAATAAATCTAATATCTTATTGAATTCATTTTTGTTATATAGTGTGAAAAAGTAGTTGTAGATCAATTCATCGTGCATTTCTTTTTCAAAGTTAAAATATATTGCTTCTTTGAAAAGCTTTTGTGCTTTAGTGAATTCACCTATTACAAGATAATAGTATCCTTTTAATGATTGATGTATTGATAATTCCTCTAAATTTTCTTTTTCTATTTCTAGTAACATTGAATGTGCTTCTTTGTATTTTTCATTCATAAATAATATTCTTATTAATTCATATCTGTAATCAGGATCATTTGGATCTATTTTAATTACTTCATTGTACGTTTTAATTGTTTTTTCGATATCACCGATACTGTTGTAACATTGTGCTAGGTTATACATAAGTACACTTTTATGTAAAACACCGTAATTATATTTTTCATTATGTATAATTGTATTTAAAGTATTGATTTTTTCTGTTAAAAGTTTTATTGCTTCTTTTATTTTTTTCTTTCTAAACAGTACTAATGCATAACCATTTCTATTGAATACAGCTGAAAATTCTTTAGTGTCATGTTTAAAATTCTTATCAGTTAGTAATTTATAGGCAGTATCTAAAAATTGTTCTGTTTTAGAAATATCTATAAATGCTTTTGGATGATGTCTAATACATAACATAGATAGTACATAATATGCACTTGTAATTCTTTCGTTATTATTTTCTTTTAATACTCTTTGGAGTAGGTTTTCCCCTGTAAGAGTTTCATTTAGTGTATTGTTAGCCATGGCTAACATATAGTATAATTCAGCTTTTTCTTGTTCATCAATTATGTTTAGAAGTTCTTCTCCTATGTATTTCGCAGTCCAAGAATCTCCAACACGTAAGTATTCTTTCATAGAGTTTAATGATATTTCAGGGACTTGATTTATACTCATGAAATTTTGAAATTTTACTGTTATTAAATTACTTTCTTTTAGGTAATGAGATAATCTTTCTATAAAAAATAGAGAAGGTTTTTGAGTGTTCTCAGTATTTATAGTGTATTCTATTTTTATTTTTTCTTCTGAAATGTATTTTGATAATTTATAAGCGATATTGTTGATTAGACGTAGGGCTTTTAGTTGTTCAAAAAATCTTAATTGATGTTGAATATTTTGAGTGTTTGTTAATGAATTCTTATTTATATCAACAAAAATATTATCGGTAGGGTTTAAAAAGTCTTTTTCTAATGGGGTTAATATTCCCTCGTTTTGTAATGATTTATATGTTTTATTTATTAAATTTGTACTAATCAAACTGTCATCCGATATATTTAATTTTTTAAAATTTTCCATTTATTTTCCCTCCAATCAAAAATAGGTAGGCTTATAATTTATAAGCCTACCCATTTTTGTTATGTAGATTAAGCGTACATGTTGATAGAAGTTTTTTTAGCTGGTGTAGGGAATTTGATAGTCTTTTTCATGGTTATTTCACCTCCTTAATTTATGTTGTTAAGTAACTTCGTTTACTATAATATCCAAATATCCATATTGTGTCAATCTAATTATTTAAAAACTTAGATTTTAAAATTTATTTTATTTTATCAGAAATAACGGATTATTTTCTCGCTTTATAAGATGCTTAAATAAGAAAGAAACCTTTATATATCAATATTATTGTTCTATTTATATAATTCATTGTTTAAATGTATATAACAATAAAATATTATTAATCTATGTATATGATAGTTAAAAATGTAAGAAATATGCATTATTGCATAATAAGGATTTTGATTAATGAAGTATATTAATAGTGAAAAATACCAAATTGAGTTTTGGGAAAAAAATATTAAATACATGGAAATAAAAAAAATTCCCTTGTGTTATAATTGAAAGTGACCAAACTCTCAACTAGGGAAGGGAATTTTTTATGTACCTATTTAATTACAAATTCTATAAGAATCATAACATAATTCTTTTCTCTTCTCTAGTTGTAAATGTTAGAAAAGAGGAGAAAGATTATGTCAAAGCTCGTTAATTTAGAACAGGCTGAGAAAAAAGCAAGATTGAGAGACATCGAGAATTCAAAAATCTTGTCAGAAGAAGAGATGTACATAGTAAATGAACTTCAAGCGAAAGCTAGTTCAAGAGGGATGAAATTAGTTCCTGAACGTAAAATAAAGAATAAAGCAAAGTTTGTTCAGATCATTCAACAAAATATCCAGTATTTATTTGAAATTGATTATTTAACGAATGCTGAAAAAGTATTTTTATTAGATATTTCAATGTGTGTAGGTTTTTTAAGTAATTGTTTAGTTAGCGATATTAATTCAAAAGAACAAATTCCATTAACTCAGCGAGAATTAGCTAAAAAAATTGGAAGACATGAAACTAAGGTTAGTCCGTTAGTTAGAAAGTTAATTGATAAAGGTATTATAGCCCGTTCAGAGAGTGGCGTTGATGATAATAACGTTAGAGCATACGCATTATTTATAAATCCTCACATCATGTTTTCAGGGAATAGAGATGAAGTTAATCCGACACTTAAAGCTATGTTTAGAAAGGTCCCAAAACAACTTAAAAATTTACCTATTAAATTATTCTAAGTCTACTTATTAAAGTAGACTTTTTTTATTAATTTCGTACTTACCAAAAACGGTAAGTTTACTTACCAAAAACGGTAAGTACGAAAAATCCTGAAACCCTTGGTATTACTGGTTATTTTCGACTTTAGTATGCTTGTCCCTTCTTACTCTATATAGAAACAGCTAAAAGTTCCGCAAGGAACGGGTCGTATTTTCTTTCGCTTTGCTACAGAAAATCTCCACCCTTTTCGCTTTGCTACTTCCTTGCGGAACTTTTTTCGGCTCGAGTTTGGATATCACCAAGCCGATACATCCAAAAGCAACTATTTGGGATCATCGGCTTGAATTGCTATTATACGAGCCGAACCGCTAGTACCTTCGTCTAATAATTTCACTTACCATATTAATAGATACGTAATACGTGGGGTCTCGTCCCCACACGACGAACCAGCCTCAACCCCAAAAGCAAAGGAAAACCTTCTTTTAAACCTGTTTATTTTTCTTTTTAAGCGTTTGTTTTTGTTTTTACGACAACAGTATTATTTTAGATTTATATTCTTTAAAAAGGATTCTGGGGCGCCTGAATAACACTTTGTATTTTGGTGTTATTTGCTTCTGAACTATGGATTTATATTTATTTAATGCTATTTGTTTTCTTTTAGTATTTTAAAGTAATGTTTGATTGCAATTTATTAAAAATATCATGTCGTTAGTGAGTACTCATATGGAGACATCAAAGGGACTTTATGTACTCACTGAGTCTACATCTAGGGACACGATGGGGACATTTGATGGGTTTTGTGTCGTCAGTGAGTGGACATCCTGGGAATTTTCGTGTACCCACGTTTAAGCTAGGCTCCGCCTAGTCCCAACCCCTAGTTGGGCCCAAAAACCCCTTATGCTCTTCGCTCTTTTTTTGATTCGGAATTTCCAATTTTATAAAATGACTTATCTTTTAGTTGAAATTTATTATGTTAAAAAACAAAAGAATGATTTTAATTTTGGCTTATTGCAAGGTTATTAGAAAATTTTTTGTAGCACGGCTAAGATCTTTGCTAAATGAAGTATGAATTAGAAATATGAAAAATTCCGTTATTTTTATATGACAGGAGGATATAAACCTTAGTAGAATGAATTAGTAAAAACCTAGGTTTAGTACCTAGGTTCCAAGGTTGGTTTTTTTGAAAATAACCATAGATATTAAAAATATCAAGGTTTTTATCTAGGTTTTAAAGGTGGGTAAAAAGATGGATAAAAATGAATACCTAGGTGGAGAAAACCCAGGTTATATAGCGATGACTGTTAAAGAAGTTGCATTATGTTTAGATGAATCACCAAATGTTATAAGGAATTGGATGAAAGAATTAAAGACATATATTCCTTTAGAGAAGAATGAATCAGGTTACAATATTTTTGATGAAAAAGCTCTTGAACAAATGAAGATGGTTAAGCAATTACATCGAGAACAGAACTATTCAATAAAACAAATTGAACATTATTTTGCTACAGGTGGAGAGAGTATTAAGCCTGTTCCTAGTAAAGAAGTTGGAGAAATTTTAGCTGAAGAATTAAAAGCATTAAAAAATGAAGTTAGTAAACTTAGAGAATATAGTAAGAAACAAGAAGAATTTAATAAGTTGTTAATTGAACAATTACAAAAGCAACAAGACTATATTGATAATAAGTTAGAGAAACGGGATCAGAAATTGCTTGAAACAATTCGTGAAGTACAAGGAACAAAATCATTAACAGCATCTACGGAATCCAAAGGTTTTTTTGCGAGGTTATTTGGAAAATAATTATTTTGAGATTTATAATCTGAGTCCTGGCGTTTATGCCGCGAAAGTTCCTTGACGATGAGGGGAACCCTCAAGCAAACTCGCCAGGGGTGGCCCCAGAAGGGCGGTTTTTGCCCGCTGGGGTTAGCTTTGGGAGTTTGAGGGTTCGGAGGCTCGTGGTCAAGGGAACCGTGGAATAAAAAGCGAGGACGGACCCCAGGACAGGGCAAA
>NZ_JBBOTJ010000007.1:0-14461 GCF_038005545.1 Bacillus sp. FSL M8-0063 | reverse complement strand
CGTTACGGGCGTAGGTTCATTCACATTCAAAGAAAACAACGTTAAAAATGCGACGGGGCAGTCGCTTTCCGACATAATCCCCGATAGTGTTATCGAGTTAATCGAAGAGGTTAACGATAGTCTTCATATTTCGGGTCGTAATGTGGGGTGGGTGGTGTAATGGCAATCGTACCATTAAAACAAACGGTCACAAGGCGAAGGAAGTCGGGCGATCTCGATATATGGGGAAATCCTTCGGAAGTCGAAACGGTCGAGCTTAAATGTCGTGCGGTCGAGGGTTCACATACAACCACCGATCGAAATAGTCAAATGCACGGCGCTACGATCGTAGTCGATCTCAAATTGTTACTAGATAAGCTAGCCGATATTACGTATGCGGATGAAATAGAGTATGTCAATGAGTTAGGGACGGCATACAAAGGCAATCCGAAAAACATTAACATTCAGCGGGATTTCAGCGGTAATCCGTTAGTGACCGTGGTGTATATCTAATGGCTGCGCTAACGTTCGATCTAGGTAGCTTTAACAGTAACATGACGAGGATTGCTAGCGGCGCAGATGCAGCGGGGACACGGGCTATGCAAGATTGCGTAGATGATCTCGCTAGGATTTCGTCGAATATCGCGCCTATCGATAAAAGTAGTCTACGTAAATCACACAAGAAGAGTGTTAAGAAAGAAGGCGGAAACATAGTCGGAGAAGTCTCGTTTTCGGCGTACGGTCGCGGTAATTTTAATTACGCAATTGCGATGCATGAGTGGTCGTACACACCGAGTCAAGCGGGATCGTTTAACGGCTATGCGGTCGGCGCTAAATATCTAGAACGTCCGTTAAAAGGCGAATCGCAAAAGTACCTAACATGGTTGGGCGAAGGTATTCAGAAGGGATTGAAGTAGATGGACATCGAACAGACGGTAGCCTACGTAAAATCGCTAGTGCCTAATAACACGTATTATGCGTTTAGTTATCCCACAACTTCGAAAGACGATTGCGTATTGGTCTTAATTCATGGCGGAATGCCTACCGAAAATACGGGCGTAAGACGACCGACATTGCAATTCTTAGTACGGGGGAAACCGCACGATAGCGGCGGCGCATTAAAAACGGCACTAGCCTTATACGAGGCGTTCAAGTACAAAGAAGATTTTCTTATCGGCGATACGTCGGTTTCTTATATACAGGCATTACAATCCTATCCGATATGGACGGGAACGGACGAAGCGAAACGTCCTATCTTTTCGCTAAACTTTCAACTAACTATCAGGGGGTAATTTATTATGTCAAAGAATAACACAATCAACGTACCGATCGGTGCTGCAATCGTAGAATACGGCGAAGGCGCTGATCTGATTAAGTTCGATATTACAAAGGGTGGTATCTCCTTCGGAGTATCTACGTCAGTACAAGAAGTTACAGTCGACCAGTACGGTGAAACACCTGTTAAATCGATCATGAAAGGTCGTAAAGCAGAAACGACTGTACCATTCGCATTACACGATCTTAAACGATTATCGAAAGTAATGCCGAACTCTAAATTCGTAGAAAGCGGCGACAAACAAGCGTTGTACGTATCTGCGCAAGCGGGCTTCGATATGTTATCTACTGCGAAGAAAATGGTTATCAAGCCAACCGATCCGAACGCTACGAAAAACGACTGGATTACAGTACCAAACGCAGCGGCATCGGCTGATCCTGACTACACATTCGATCCTGATAATGAGCGCATTGCGAATATCACGTTCAATGCATTCCCTGATACTGACGGCACTCTATATATCTTAGGTGACGAGTCGATCAAGGAGACTCAAAACTAAAGCAATCAAAGCTAAATAATAGCGAAACTAGGCGAGGTCTTCGGACTTCGCCTTTTTTTGTTGTTGATATGTAAAATGTATCGCCGAGAAGTCGATTTTAAGACGATTATCTTTTGTTTCGTAGGTATATGGTCATTAAATCGCAAATTTAGGTGGAGGTATAACCTGTACAAGTGTAGAATATGAAATAAACAACGTATGAAGGTGAAATGAGTAACGTATGCGTGATTGATTAGTAAGAAGTGGAGGACGTATTTATGAAGGTCGGAGACGTTTTGAAGGCGTTGATAACAACGAAGAGTGCCGTATTAGCAAAGGAAATAGGTATAGGAGAGAAGAAGCTGCGAGACACATTAAGAAGCGTTGGTTATGAGTATCGTAATAGTGGCGATAAAGGATGGCACTTCGTAGGAGAGGGTGATCAGCCGCTTGAAAGAAACATACAAGACTTCATTAACGTGCGTAAAACGCGTGTACAACGTAAGGGTAACGTACAAAGAACGGTCAAGGTGTCAACCGAAGATGAAACATATAACGCATTAACGCCGCATGAGGTAAGTGCTTTACGTGATATGATTAATGAATGGGGAACGATTAAAGATGCTATAAATACCGTAGTAACAACGCGCGAAGGCGTGGCAGAGACATCGCATAGTATTAATGATCTGTATATAAGAGTTAAACAAGAAATAGAGCCTCAAAAGAAGATGCGCAAAACTTTAAATGTCAATGAGGGCGTAGGAAAAGCACTTGACGAATTCGCAGAAAAATTCCGACTAGATAAGCAGGATATAGTAGAGCTTGCATTGTATGATCTGTTCGCAAAATATGGCGAGAATTATAAGGATTGAGAAGAGAAAAAGAAAAGATAATAGCGAAGATACGGGAAGCCTTGGCGGGTTTCCCTATTTTTTTTTGCACGCAGCGAAGAAAGAGGGCGTAAAAAAGCGATTAATAGGGAAGAAAATACGCTGAGATTAACGATTCTGAGCCGATAACTTTTGGATCGCGGGTAGTATCGCGAAGATTCGTCAGAATGCGCTTGTCGGCGATGATATGCGACGAATACTGACATCACGTCGGGTTTAATACAAAAAATAACTTGATTTTAGTAGAAAAATGGCGTTACAATGGATACAACTTAATATTGAACGTGAAAAAGCGCCTACCGATTGGAAGTCGGTAAACGCTTATAGTTGCTAGTTTCGACGCCAATCGATTCTAGCGGCTTCCAGTATCCTACACATACTGGATTAAATTTATGTATTCATTATATCGACTATGCCGACATTCTGCAAGTGGAATTTGTTGTATGTGCATATACAGTCTATTGAGCGATACTCTTTTAATCCCGTACGGTGGGGATTACTGGGGTATCGCTTTTTTACGTTCAATATTAAGTTGAAACGTGGAAGCCAAACCACGAAGGAACGTCGAGACGACGTACTTTAAAAAATCGACAGGTTACGGATTAACCGTTGCAAACTAATCCAACTCGCAGGGGCGTCCTATTCCGTCGGCTGCGAGCACGGCGAGAACTTGCCTAGGCGTGTAGTCTAAAAGGTTCGGGTGGTTATCGTTAGCGTTATGGCGCTAGGGAATACGCTCAGTTTGTCACGCAGGGACGATATTGCGGGGACAAGCCGAGAAAAAGGGCGTATGCGGTGAAAATCGCTGAGTGAATAGGGTCTTCTGACCGACCAACGAGGTGCGGCATGGTAAAGACGCTTATCTTTCTATTCTGTTAGATTACTTTTTGTAGTCTTTCAGCATAGGGGATAAGTCTGTCAACTTCCCTCCCTGCCTCGGATTAGCATGGTAAAGGGCGTCAAAGAAAAGTCAAGAGATTTTAAGAGATTAAGAGAAAATAACTACCACTATCCACGGCTAGAGGAAAATATAGATAACTATCACTAACTAAGTTTAGAGAAAAACGGATTTAAACGAAATTTAGATTAATAACTATATAGGAGAATACGAAAAATTATGAGTAAGAAGAAAAAGGAAACACGTAAAGAGAAGGAAAAGAAGGCTATGAGATTAGCAAGAGAAAAGCAAGAAAGAGGGGAACTGTTAACGGAAGAAGAGTTGGGATTAATAAAGAAATCAGATGCGATGGTTAAAGGAGTTTTGAAGCATAATAGTACTGATTTGAACTTAGAACAACAAAGTTGGGAAAGAGTGAATAAAAGGTATAATGATAGGGTTTGGAAAGGTTGGAGGGAATCTGATGGGGTGAATTATCCTGTCAGTGGTTCAGGTGCAAAATCAATAAGTAAGAAGAAGTAAGGCGGCTATACTGTCGGCACTTCGAAGAATAATAAGAAATGGATTCAAAAGAGAGTCGATAGATATAATGCGAGAGTTTGGCGAGGTTGGAGAGAAAAAGAATGATTTATGAAAAAGCGTAGTTATCTAAACAGCTTATCGTGTAGGTTATAAGCCGAGAAATAATAATACGGCTTTCCAGATGCTCGTATATGAGTTAATAAAGTGTATAGTGGTTTATTTATATTTGAAACTATTATCGTCCGTTATATGCCTTATTATGCCGTTATAGATTGATGTAAAAGGAAAGACTCTCGGAACATTCGGAGGTGTCTTCTAATGTTGGATTTTATTGTGATTGAATTATCTGTATATTGATATATAATGTAAAAACAACCGTTATTTCAGGTAGGGTTATAGTAAAATTTTGTATGTAAATGGTAATTAAAGGTTGCGCAATAAAGGACGAAGTCACATAATATAATTTATGGAATATCACGGCGATACCACTCGCTAAATGCGACGCTGATATAAGGAGCATGCGGACACCACACAATGAAGTTAGATAAAATACCGCATAGAGAGTGCTATATTGTAGTTTGTGTAGGAATATATTACCTTAATGAACGGGCAAGGTGAATGCGGAAATGGTCGGAAATGACGAAGGGAATCTCCCCCCCCCCGCCGACGGCATAGGACGGAAACCGACGATACCACTAACGCATTATATTTGAATTTAACAATATATAGAAAAAAGAAAGTGTTAGGATTAACCAACCTATCGCTTTTTTGTTTTTTATGGTTTTTTAACCAATTTAAGGAAAGTGTGCTTTTTGGTTGACTTGTGTAAACTAAAGGTGTATAATAAGGATATAAAGAAAAGGAGGTGAAAACATGAATTTGTGTATAATCTTAGGTGCTGTTATAGCAAGCCTTAATCAATTATCAGGATTGATTAAAAATCTCTTAGATATGTATTTCAAGGTTAAAGAGGAAGGAGCCGCTCCCACCAAGAAGACGACTCAAATTAACCACAGGAAGAGGGAAACCTCTCCTATACCTAAGATTATAACACATTCATACTAATTATGAAAAAATTCATATGGAAAAATATCCCTGTTGCTTTATTTCTGATTTTTGTTTTAACAATCCTTGATTATAACAACCTAGGTACTGGGGGTTATATCTACATTATTTTTACTGGAATAGCTCTATTCTTAATGTTGATTAATATAATTACCTTGTATATAAAGGAGAAGAAGAATGTTTAATTTTGAAACAAAAGAACAACTAACAAAATTTATACAAGATGAAATTTTAAATTCATCGGAAGCATTAGATATTCTCGGGTGTTCTAGACAGTATTTAAACAAACTGATAAAAGAGGGAAAACTAACACCGATTAAAGAGACAACTCGCGATAGACTATTCTACAAACAAGATATTGTAAACAGAAAATCTTTAATGAGAAAGTAAAAGTGTTTTGTTTTCATTTCCTGATTATTGGTAATGTATAGAGGAAATAGCAAGATATAGCTAAAAGAAAAAAAAGAAGCGGACGGCAAATTGATGCGTACCGCTTTTTATTATGTCCGCATACATGGCGTATATTCGTTTATTTATAGCGTGCCCTTATTACCATTTCGGTGATTATCGCTGCGGCTACTGATAGGGCGAAGATTACGCCGAATGATGCGACGTATAGATTTCCGAATGCTTTCGCTACGCACATAAATACGAATGCGAATACGATTAGGAACGTTATATTTCGATTCTTTTTCATAGTATATTCGTGAATATTTCGTGTTATAATTAAGTAATAGATAGAGCGTGCTGTCACACGCCCTACGCTATTTTACTTTCTTGAGAATCGACTAGCGATTTTGAATCTACGCTTTTTCTTACCATCTTCGTTTATGTACTCAAATTCCCACTTGACTGCAATGAACGGTAGTAAGTATTTAGCGATATCAAATCCGTATGTCGATATGAAGTGTAACACGATATCCACTTCGTAACCTCCTTTCGAAAGTATTGTACTCTCTCAAGCACATATTCATTATAACATTGATATCGCCGTCATGTCAACTTTATTTAAAAAGTTTTTTTGGCGGTGCTATTTTTATGCCTATTTTCCCCTCTTTATCGTATTTTATTACATAAAAAACGCCTAGAATATACAAATAAGTAGCGATTAGAATTCTAAAGAACTATATATATACGCTAGAATGTACGGTAAATGTGCGGTAAATAATCGACAAATATACGATATCATATTTTAGCCGATTCATTTCTGCTATATTTAGCGTTAAAAATATACAAATATAGGTTGTTAATGTAGATAAATGTACGTTAAATATACGACAAATATATCGTTATTTAATGCGTTAATCAGTCGATAGAATATACCGATGTAAACTATTAAAAACTATATTCGATATTTACGATACACGATATGGACGTTGATATGACGCCGTTCTATCGCTAGGATTTTGTTTACAAATAGCGGAAATATGTATACGAAAGTTTACGAATATTGAATATCATACAGTCGTATAATGTTCGTGTTTTTTCGTTTCGTTAGCACGGAAGGGCGGACGGGGACGGCTTCCAAAACTCGGGGGGTCTAGAGTTTAATCGCATAATCGCAATATTATACGACAAGGACAGGCGAACTCTTTACGCATCATGTAACAGATAGACGGCACTTCCTTTATTTAGCTACCGTTTCATTAATACAGTTCGGTAAGTTTGCGTAATGTATAGAATTATGCGTAACAGAACGGAACAATGCGGATTTATCCGCCGTTAATCGCATTAATATACATAATGCCTGCTAGTCCCGCCATATCAACGTTTATGGTGTGTGCGTTTCTATCCGATAGTTTACATAATACATTTTTTTACGAATAAATATATAGTATTGAGTTACATGAGTTAATTTAAATACACACTCTTTGCTTAAATTATTTAAAATTATAAAGAAAATCATTTTTCCAAAATATCACCTACTATGAGTGCGTTATAACTTATAAAAAATAGGAGAGGTTTCCCTCTCCCTGTGGTTAATTTGAGTCGTCTTCTTGGTGGGAGCGACTCTTCTGTATTTCTTCTCTAACCTTGAAATACATATCTAAAAGATTTTTAACCAATCCTGAGAATTGATTAAGGCTTGCTATAACAGCTGCTAGGATTATCCAGTTCATGTTTTCACCTCCCTTGTTGATATCTCTATCTTATCACTTTAATTGACACGAGTCAACTAAAAATTACATCTTTTTTAAAATATGGTTAAAATAGTATGAAACTAGAACGCAATATCTTCTAAAATATTACCTACTATGAGTGCGTTATAACTTATAAAAAATAGGAGAGGTTTCCCTCTCCCTGTGGTTAATTTGAGTCGTCTTCTTGGTGGGAGCGACTCTTTTGTATTTCTTCTCTAACCTTGAAATACATATCTAAAAGATTTTTAACCAATCCTGAGAATTGATTAAGACTTGCTATAACAGCTGCTAGGATTATCCAATTCATGTTCTCACCTCCTTGTTGATATCTCTATCTTATCACTTTAATTGACACGAGTCAACTAAAAATTACATCTTTTTTAAAATGTGATTAAAAAGCATAAAAGTAGAACGCAATCTTTCTTAAAGGATTACTAAATAACTAGGATATATTGTGGTTAGCCCACGAATACAATGCTATACAAAATAGGGGGTTATATAGTGCCTATGTTTATGCGTACCAAACCACCATATCATTTGACCAATAGCCCGCACTATATTAACAATAGGTAACTACCTATATACAATACCTCGATACACATAGCCCGCTATACAATGGGGTGATAGGGTAGTCATATACAGTCGTCTGTGTGCTCTTATATTAATATTGTATTTAGTATTCTTATCAACTATCTATCAGAGTCTTAGACGCCTTATACTTAATAGGCTACATGCAATGCTATATAGGGTTGATACCACCACACTACACCACACTGTAACTATCTAATGCGTGTGAGAGAGTGGAGGCAGTGAATAGTTATCTGTTATCTTCTTCTTCATTTATGTTTTGTTTTATTAGTTGAAAAGAATTGAAGAGAAAGAATCTTTGAAACTTAACTGATTAAAAGAGAATACAAAAACTTTATTCATTATCTTATTCATTCAATCGAAATCATTTGCGAAAGAAGAATGCTTTTAAATCAGTGTTTCTTTTAATGCATAAAACTTTTTCGAAATCATTTGTTCATCGAAAGTCTTTCGAATGCTTTTAAATCAACGTTTAGAAGAGAAAGTCGAAAGTAACAAAATGTCATTGTGTTTCATTCTTCATGCATCGAAATGAATGCGGTATTCACCAATCGAGCCGCCCCGAATCGAAATTCGCCGAACCCCCCAACCACCCCGTCGAAGCCCCCGCAGCAACGGTATTCACAAAGCGCGCACCATTTTTACCTCAGGGCGTTGATCTCTCACGAAGTCTTGCCGCAGCGGGTTACCCGAAGTCTAACGACACTTTTGCGCAGCCTATACGAATTCCTTCACGTAGTCCTACCGAAGTCCTACCAATATTCCTATTTTATTCATCCTATCGCTCTCCTACCGAAGTCCCTACGTAGCCAATCACGTAATCTATCATTTAAACGTTTCAGATCGCCCTGTATGCGTTCCTAGTCTTTTTCTAATGTATTTACTCTCTCGATGTAGTTGTCCCATCTAAGCGAGATCAGGTGCTATTATTCACGAGAATTTACTAACATGCTAACCCCGCCGTACCTGCATTTATGTACGTGAAAGGGAACCCGAGCAAGACAATAAAAATATTATCGACGTTAACCCAAATCAAAACAGTGCAAACGTTTATATAGGCGCAAGAAGATTGACGGCATGATTAATTTTTGTGCGTGTACGGATGTATATAACAAAGAAACTGAAAATGGTGCGTTTTATCGCATATGTCAGGATCTCGATTTTTATCTCTACATTCCGCAGTATAAGGCTTCGATGTCGATATTATACGGGATTATCGCGTTTATATTAACGTAAGCACGGCGGCGGATATTATTTAAAAGACTTTTACGCCTTATCCTATCCTATGCGTAATAGAAGAACAAAAAAGAACATAGTTATATTTTTTAGTTATAGTTCTTTAGTTCTTGTAAATCTAGTTGACCTGTAGCGGGCTGCATATAAGAAACGCAGTGTACTTCCTATGAGAAACGCAGTGTACCGCCAACTCATACGCAGTTCATTGCCTCATACGCAGTTTACCGCTAAATAGAAAAGGAGCGATCAGGTAATGAAAACAGAAAATCTAGTCCAACAAGTAGAAGAAACGTTACAAGAAATCAAGAATCACGAGAATTATGCTAAGTCAGCAGCGGATATCCAAAAGGATCGGATCGATCAGCCGATGTTCGATAAATCTATCAATCCTAAAGAAAAAGATCATACGCTAGACTTTATTAAAATGCCGACCAACCTGCGCTACTACTCATATATGCAGGACTACGGCATAACAGAAAGTGCGCTGATCCTATACCAAATCATTATCGATTTTTTCAACAAAGACGAAAAGAAGGCGTTCCCGTCGCAATATCGCCTAGCGATGGAAACGGGAAAATCTATAAGAACGATCAACCATAATATGAAGATCCTGCAAAATGTCGGCTTAATTACGGTCAATCGACGCGGATTCGGACGCAGCAACGAGTATATACCATTATTGCCGCTAACATTAGATGAATTACTCAAACGATTCCCAAAAGCCGAGGAACGTTACTACAAACACGCGCTAGCAGTCGAGAAGATTCGCAAGAATGACGAAGAAAAGAAACATGAGATCGTGCGGCGCATTGAACAACGCAAGGGAAGCGGCAGTAATGACAATATAGGGGACATGAGTTTCTAAAAACAATCGGAGGTAACGGAAAATGAAAAACACGGAAAAGAAAAGCGGAGATAGATCAATATCGAAACGATCGGAAGACCTAAAAGACGCGCTCAACGAAGGTCGTCAAAAATACGGTGATGATTATCTCGTAATCAATAAAGGGACGGAATACAAGCCGAACTGGGTAGCCGTAAAGCATCCAAACAAAGGAAATGCGGGTATAAAGGACGCTTCGTGGGAGCGAAATCCTATAAAAGTTAAATAGAAGAAAAGCAAACTATAAAAATAATCGGAGGTAACGGAAAATGAAAAACATGGAAATCAAAATCGAACTAAACGAGGAATATGCAGCAGAATACGGAAAGGGAAAGGCGGAAGCAAAAGAAAGCAACGTCGTACCATTCCCGACATCATCAGACGCAGCAGCATCCGATCAAATAGAAGTAGTCGATGCAGAAACGCTAACAGATCCGAAAAACGTCGCGCAGCGTGACGAGTATATCGAGAGAATCGATGTATTGACGAAAGTCGGTGGCTTGTTACTACTAGAAGGAACGGAATTAGCTACGGCGAGACAGCTCGCTGAGTATTACGAAGTTAATATAGAAGCAATAAGAAAGATCGTTACACGACATCGATCGGAATTAGAAAGTGACGGTATGATCAATAAGACATATTCCGAGATTCAAAAAGTATTAGGACATGATGTCTCAATACTTTCTAGCGGCGTATCTTATCGTGGAGCAAACGTATTTTCAAAGCGCGCGATCTTAAGAATCGGTATGTTGTTACGAGATAGCGAGATCGCTAGGGAAGTTCGATCGCAATTATTAAATATCGAAGAGGCTGCGACAAATGAACAACGTACGGCAGCTATCGATCAAGAAGACGCGCTACTACTAGCAATGATCAAAGCGAAAGATCCAATCACAAGCGCCACGGCGATCGCAGAATATAGCGAATTCCAAAACGCAAGGATCAAAAAGGCGGAAGAGGCTGCGGAAAAGTACGAAGGTAAGGCGAATAAGTTCGATCAGTTAATAGATCAATCGAATTTATTAACAATGACCAACGTAGGAAAATCATATTTAGGCGGTGTTTCTGCTCAGGAGCTTAATCGATTCTTAATAGATCGCGGCATTCTATATAAAAAGCAAATCGACGGTGTTCGATTATATAGGAAGGGATACGAGAAATATTTCAGAGTCGTAACGTATGACATCGGGCATAGGACGTTAAAAGTAACGATAGACGGCGCCCTATTCATCGCAGATCTATACAAAAAGAGCATAAAATAAAAAAAAAGTTTGCATAAAATATGCAAAAAGAGGCGCTCAGATATACATATATATTGAGAAGGAGTATTTCTTTTTCTCCCTATTAGATCCCCGCTTTTATAGTGGGGTTGTATATTTTTCATCACTGATCGGCGGGGTTGTCATTGCCTCGTCGTTTCCCCTATTGTATCGGGATCCGCAACCCGATAAACTTCTACTACGATTATTAACGTTGGATCATCTACCGTTCTTAAATGCTTTCCGTAGGCGCTCGATCTTCGCCGATTCCGAACGGCTTCCCAATCGCGCTTTTTACGTTATTTTCTTTATATGTGCGCTGCGCTCTTCGTGGCGGCATATTTTTTAATCTATCACGCATAAATCATGCGAAATAAGGAGGCGGAAACATTGGACAAACCTACATATAATGCTTCGATACTTGCATTAATTTTAAAGCTCGCTCAGATCACGCAATACGATTTGGCGCAGCTATTAGGAACGAATCAATCAAGTGTATCGAGATTTTTATCAGGCGAACAGAAATTACCATCCGAGAAAGCCGAAATTCTAACGGAATTGATCGGAACACATAACCTATTTTTATTAAGCGTATTCGACGGCAGCATGAGCGCTATAAGCGAAGATCTACGAAAACGATTAAAAACGAAAGAAGGCGATTAATGTGCGACCGCTATTAGTAGCTAACATTCACGAAATCCGAGGAACATCGTTTCTATATGCATTTTTATACGATGATAACGTTTTGTTAACGCAATTCGCAGCGCCAATAGACGAGAAGCAGCTCGCCGAGAAAATGCGATCGATAGTCTGGGATAATTGCAGCGATCAGCCTGCGTTTGACGTATGGACGAACACCGAAGCAATCTATACCGCTTGTCTTTCTGAGTCTGATATGACAGGGCATTTCAAAACGAAAGAAGCTACGGGCGAAACACTCCGATGTTACGAAGACAAGGAAATGCGAGACCTCTTCGTCGAGATCTACGAACTAGAAGATCCGAAAATCGAAAAACTACCGAAGTGGCGTGAAAAATTAATCTCACTACTGCAAAAGTGCATCGAATTACTAAAGGGGGAAGCGAAAAATGGAATGGAAACTATACGATGAATTCGCAGTACAAAACGAAAAGGCTCACGAGTTTGTCGCAGGCTATCGAGATAAGATACAAGCGGCAAAAGAAGAAGTAACTGCAGCCACGCTATCATATGAAAAGATCCTAAAGCAAGAATTTTCGGGGAAAAAGGTAGCGGCGCAAAAGAAAGCAGCGCTAGAAGCTATCAGCAAGGCTCAGGGCGCGTTAAAAGTCGCTGAGGACGAATATACCAAAGCGAATGACTACGCTGCTGCAAATCTAGCAGGAACGATCACAATCGATGATCTAGCGAATGATTGGCGAAGTAACTTCGTTCCAACCGTACGCAAAGAGAAAGTCGATCCACTGCGTCAAAAGGCGGAAAAAGGATTGCAAGCGTACTTCGAGGCAGTCGTAGAGATTCTACAAATCGAAAAGGAAAACGAGTGGGCGATCAACTTCATGAATGAACGCTTCCGAAGCCGTAAAGGCGCTCGACCTCTTATGCAGAATGCGGCAAGTATCGGAGATATTCCCGTACCGCCAAACAATGACGACTGGACTAACATTCTAAAGTATAAACAAATCCCTAAAAGATTCCAAAAATTATCGATATGTAAAGGCTAATCGCCTTTTTATATAAATAAAACAATGAAAGTCGCCAATAATTAGGTGGCTTTTTCTAATTCTAAGGAGGAAACTAATAATGGTAGTATACTCAAACGAACTAATCGGCAAAAAAGAAAGCGTAACAGATGAAATACTGTTATTAAATCCGCTACAAACACCTATGATCAACCTACTCGGATTCGGTCAAGCGGTTACGAACGTCGAACACGTATGGTTCGAAGATGAAATGTTCGCTCAGGAAGGCATTGTAGCGAAGGAAGCAGCGGAAGGCTCTACGGCGATCGAAGTGGAAAACGCCGAAGCATTCCGACCTAATCAAGTTATCCGAAATGGCGAAGAATTAATCTTAGTCGGCAAGATCGAAGGCGAAACATTAACGGTAGTTCGTGGCTATGCGGGAACAGTAGCCGAAAAAGTCGAAGTCGGCGCAACTCTAGAAGTTATGTTCGTAGAAGGCGTAGAAGGCGCAGACGCTCGCGACGCTCGTTACAAGCCACGTAAGCGTGTTTCTAATATCACGCAAATCTTCGACGAGACAGTCGAGCTATCGGGTACAGCGCAAGCGATCGCCCAACACGGTGTTGATAACGCGTACGAACTGGAGAAGCAAAAGAAACAACTAGAACTAGCGTTACAACTAGAAAAAGCAGTGCTCAGCGGTATTCGTTACGAGCGCGGCAATACTCGCATGATGCGCGGTGTACGTTCGTTCATTCAGACAAACGTGATCAAATCTAACGGCGCAGCAATCTCAGACGAGCATCTAATCGAAGCATTCCGAGCAATCTTCGAGAAAAGCGGTTCTACTGCTAGCGGTAACTACAAAATTATCGTAGGTGCTACACAAAAGATCGCTATCTCAGCGTTTGATAACGCTCAGATCCGTCTAGATCGTTTAGATAACGGACGCGGACAGGTTGTCGATCACTATATCAGCGACTTCGGCGCTGCTGAGATCTTAATCAATAACAATATGCCAGCGGGCGAAATCTTAATCATCGATGCGAATCGCTTATCTATCCGCCCATTAACAGGACGCGACTTCTCTCACGACTACTTAGGCAAAAAAGGCGATTACATGCGCGGAATGTTAGTCGGCGAGTACACGCTAGAAATGTTACAAGAAGCGGCACACGCTAAGATCGTAGGCTTATCGACTAAGAAATAATCGAAATGAATCGGCTAGGGCTTCGGCTCTAGTCGCTTTTTAATATAAGGACGGTGATGGCGTGGAAAATTACGCAAATCGTATCGAAGCAGCAAACAAGCATATCGACGCGTATGTCATTTCGAATGAAGATTGGCATGATGCGGACGAAGCAAAAAAGATTCGCCTAATGAACTCGGCTGATCGTACGCTACACAATAAATTCAAAGGTAACGAGATCCCCGATAATGCGATCTATGAATTTTCTGCGTTTCTAGCAATCGTTTATAACGATACGAA
This sequence comes from Bacillus sp. FSL M8-0063, assembly GCF_038005545.1. Lineage (NCBI taxonomy): Bacteria > Bacillati > Bacillota > Bacilli > Caryophanales > Bacillaceae > Bacillus > Bacillus sp. FSL M8-0063. The sequence continues at coordinate 33 of NZ_JBBOTJ010000007.1, read as the reverse complement.
TAAGATGCAGCAGCAGGGTATCGCGTCATTCAG
>NZ_JBBOTJ010000006.1:0-25734 GCF_038005545.1 Bacillus sp. FSL M8-0063 | reverse complement strand
CACTTAGTCGCTCATTTGCGACTTCCTTATGTTAACATCTTCGTTAATTAATGTCAACTAAGTTTTTCATTTTGTTTGCCGCGTTCTGCGTTATTGCATCGGCGACTTGTTCTATATTACACCTCTATACTCTAATCGTCAACATATTTTTCTAAAAAATATAAAAAGGCTTATTTCTTTTAAAATAAGCCTTTTTATCAAATATCATTCTATTCATTTATTATTTTTCTATAATTGGTAACGAAACGATAAACTGAATAATACCATCCTCATATTCCGCTCGAATACTGCCACCTTGCAACTCAACAATACTTTTCGCAATCGCTAATCCAAGTCCCGATCCTTCTGTTACTCTACTTCTAGATTGATCCTTCTTATAAAATCGTTCAAACAAACTCCCTAACTCTTCTCTCGTAAACCCTTCACTATGATTCGCAATTACAATTTGTATATCCCGGCGCTGCCTTTGAAGAGAAACTTTTATCTCCCCATCATCTTTACTATACTTAATCGCGTTCATTAATAAATTATCAAACACACGAACCATCTTTTCCGAATCAACCGCTGCATAGGCACGTTCCTCAGGAAACTTCTTAACAAACGTAAGTCCATGCTCTTCTGCTTGCGGTACTAACTCTTCTATTAATTGCTCCAATAACTCATTTATACAAACCTCTTGTTTTTCTAATATAACTTGCTCATTTGTTAACTTCGTATACTCAAATAAATCTTCTATTAAATTCTTTAACTGCTCCGACTTCGCAAAAGCAATTCTCGTATACTCATCATGTTGTTCTTTATTTTCATATTTAGAATCTCGAAGTAATCGCAAGTAACCCATTATAGAAGTCAGTGGTGTACGTAAATCGTGTGACACATTCGTAATAAGCTCATTCTTTTGCTTCTCTAATTTACGTTCCTTTTCTATATTATTCATAAGCTCTTCCGCCATATTATTAATATTCTCAGTTAAAGACGCAATCTCATCTTCACCTTTTTTCTCAATACGATACGCTAAATTTCCTTTTTCTATTTCCTTTACACCTTGCGCCATCGCTTCAATTTGCTTCATCTTTCTCTTTGTTATATAGAAGAAAGAGAAAATAAATACAAGTACACCTATGAAAAATGGAAACGGTCCTTCTTGCGTATCATATATTACTTCACCTTCCGGAATGCCACTAACAAACATGTATAAATTCTTATCTTCTATTGTAATAGGTGCAAAAGCTATAAATTCTTTTCTTGTACTTTCAAATTCTTTTCTACCATTCATATAATTAATCGCAAACGATGATGCATTACGAATTGTATTATGCAAATCAATTTGTTCTTCTTGCGCCTGCTTCGTCTTATATAAAACTTTTCCACTCTCGTCAGTAACCAACACTTTTAAAGCTCTAGAGTTTTGTTCTAAATTTTGATTCTCTATTTCAATCATACTTGATATAGCTTCTAATTTATTTTCATGAACCGAACTATTTGCCACACTTTGGGCTTGTTGATTAATTTGCTCCATACCAGACCGATAATCGATTGTCGCCTGCCGATTCGCATTCTCAAAAAAAGGTGCTGCTGCTTTTGCTGACAAAATCCCTAACAACGCACAAGCAGTAAACGCAGTAATAAGTTGAATGCGTACACTCCGCTTCACCCTCTTCACTAGCTTTTCAATTAATTCTCTAGTTTTCCTAATATAAGTAAATGGATTAAATATCTTTTTCAATCTTATATCCCACTCCCCATACAGTTTTTATATATCTAGGCTTCCTTGGATTCTCCTCAATCTTCTCACGCACTTTCCGAATATGAACCATTACCGTGTTATCCGACTGGAAAGATCTTTCATTCCAAACCTTTTCATAAATTTGTTCCGCACTAAAGACCATACCCGGGTTACGAGCTAGTAATTCTAAAATTGAAAATTCCCTCGGTGTCAATTTCACTTCTTCTCCATCCACAATAACTTTATGGGTTGAAATGTTTATTTTCATCTCTCCAATTTCTAACTCGTCCTCATTTTGAATAGCAAAACCATTCATCTTCATATAACGACGTAACTGAGATTTAATTCTTGCGATTAACTCTAACGGATTAAATGGTTTCGTTACGTAATCATCTGCACCTGTAGTTAATCCTAAAATCTTGTCCATATCTTGCGTTTTCGCCGAAAGCATAATAATCGGCATTTCTTTCGATTCTCTTACTTTCATACACATATGAATACCATCTACTTTCGGCATCATAATATCCAATACGACTAGATGCACTTCATTTTCTTCTAATAGGCGTAATCCTTCTTCACCATCTCCTGCTTGCAATACTTTATATCCTTCATTCTTTAAATAGATTGTAATTAAATTTCGAATTTCTTTTTCATCATCTACGACAAGTATTGTTTCGTGTGCCACAATATCTCCCCCATCACTTTTTTAATCCCTAACTTCTATTATAGGAAAACTTCTGAAGAAAAACGCTCGGAAATCCTTAAGATTTTCTGAAGACGCAAAAAAGGTCTAGACTCCCCTTAAGTCTAGACCTTTCAAAAAACCCCTTTTATTTACGAACGTAGATGAAATATAGTACGAATAACACTCCCATAACATACATAATTGGATGAATCTCTTTACGACGACCACTTACTACCATTGTAATTGGATAGAAGATAAACCCGATTGCAATCCCTGTCGCAATACTATACGTAAGTGGCATTGAAATGATTGTAAAGAATGCTGGTACTGCAATCTCGAACTTCTTCCAATCAATTTCGCCTAAAGATGAAACCATTAAGATCCCTACAATAATTAAAGCTGGTGCCGTTACAGCTGGTGTTACAACGCTTAATAATGGCGAGAAGAATAGTGCCAGTAAGAAGAACCCTGCTGTTACAACTGCTGTAAATCCAGAACGTCCACCCGCTGCTACCCCAGCAGAAGATTCAATGTAAGACGTTGTTGTTGATGTACCTAAGATTGCACCGATTACAGTTGCAATCGCATCTGCAAATAATGCTTTTCCTGCACGTGGTAATTTATTGTTCTTCATTAATCCAGCTTGATTCGCAACCGCTACAAGTGTACCTGCTGTATCAAAGAAATCGATGAAGAAGAACGTTATAATAACAATCACCATTTGAACAGTGAAAATATCTCCGAAGTGAGTTAACGCCACACCAAACGTTGGTTCTAGACTCGGTATTGCTCCCACTACCGCTTTCGGAGTATCAATTAATCCTGTCGCTACTCCTAAGATTGCTGTAAGAATCATACCGTAGAAAACTGCACCATTTATTTTCTTAATCATGAAGATGATTGTCGTAACAACCCCGAAGATTGCTAGTAACGTTGTGCCCTTTGTTAAATCCCCCAACCCAACAAGAACAGCATCATTTTTCACGATAATTCCGGCATTTTGGAATCCAAGGAAGGCAATGAACAATCCGATACCTGCCGCTACTGCAAACTTTAACTCTGTTGGAATTGCATTAATGATTTTTTCACGAATACCTGAAGCTGTAAGAATAATAAAGATAATACCTGACATTAATGTTCCAGCAATTGCTGTTTGCCACGGAATACCCATCGTTAACACTGCCGTATAAGCAAAGAACGCGTTAATTCCCATACCCGGCGCCAAAGCAATCGGATACTTCGCGAAGATCCCCATAATTAACGAACCAATTGCTGCTGCTAATGCTGTAGCAACGAATACTGCACCTGGATCCATTCCTGTACCTGCTGGTAACCCTTTAACATTTCCAAGTGACAGCGTAGCAGGATTGACAAATAATACATAAGCCATAGATAAAAATGTCGTTAAACCTGCTATGAACTCTGTTTTATAATTTGTACCGAGTTCATCAAACTGAAAATAGCGTTTCATCTTACGTTTCCCCCGTTATATGATTACTCGCCGTAATCTCCCTAGCCCTCTTTTATCTATTAAAAATAAAAAAGGCTTCCATTGCATATACATGGAAGCGTTCTATGAATAAAGACAAGTTTCCCCTCATCTTTATCTAAACGCCTCGTAGTCAAGCCATTTACGGTAGCTAGGTAGAAACTTTCGGGCCATATCCCCGATATTATACGACGGCATAATATTCACTTTTCGTTTGAATTACATACTCATATTAACTCGAGGAGGTGGTTTTGTCAATTTAAAAACGAACATTTTTATAAACTTTTATAATTTCGTTCGTATTAAGGGTAAAAATACAAAAGATCCATCTATGCATGAGCAATAGATGGATCTTTTTTTATAATATTATTCCCACTCGATAGGGCGGGTAGGGTTTTTAATGTCTACTGTTACTACATTTCTAAGATAATTCAACTACTTTGGAGACAGTTTTGGCGACAATCTGTTCACCGCTTGATTACCAACAAAAGCAAATTGTTTGCTCGTTGCAGTTTCAATTTTGATAATACCTGCCATTAATTCGGCGACAGCATCATCAATACCACGCCATAGATGAGCATAGTGTTTTAATGTAATTTCTGGTGAACTGTGCCCGAGACGCTTTGAGACAATCAAGACTGAAGCATTTAACTCATTGATAAGAAAGCTTACATGAGAATGACGTAGTCCTTTCGCCTGTATTACGGTAACACCTGCAAGCTTCGCATAACGAGTAATAATTCGAGCAATAGTTGATTTAATCATGGGTAAACCATCATAGGAGAAAATGAAATCCATATCTCCGTATTGCGCTTGTCGTTCTTTCCATACACGCAACACTTCAATCGTATCATCATCTAATGCAAGAACCCGTTTTCCATCAACTGTTTTCGTATGATTTTTCCTATTGTAAATCTTACGACTCTTAGAAACTAGCATATGATGAACACGAAGCTGTTTTTTCTCAAAATCAACATCATTCCACCATAAAGCAGTTCCTTCGTTAACACGAACACCTGTCATATAGTAGACCCACAACATTACAAAGCACAAATGCTCATAAAAATCTTCGGTATAAATCTTTGATATTACTTTTTCAAATTCGTCTTTCGTCCAGTAAGCAACATCCGTTTTCACTTTAGAAATGGGTTTCACTTGTTGAGCAACATTCTTATCAAGGTAATTGAGCGTAACCCCAAATTCAAGAATTTTCTTCAACATTCCAAACACCAGCGAAGCATAAGACTGTGAATACCCTGCCCCATTCTTATCCATAAGCCACGTTCTGAAAAATTGAATATCGTGTAAAGTAATTTTCCGTAATGGCTTCTTCCCAAAACGCCTTAATAAAATTTTCATAGATGGATTTCTGGACTCAAATGTATCCTCCGTCACTTCCGTCTTATAATGTGGAATATAGACATTGTTCATGAATTGTTCGAAAGTCATGCCATAATCTGAATAACCTTGAGTTTGCAAAAAATCATTTTTTACACGAATAGCTTCCGTATAGGCTTCTTTTGCTGACTCAAATTTCTTTCCAGATTGCGACTTGCGCCCTTTACGCTTGATACGTTTACCTGTAATTTTGTCCGTACCTAAGCTTACTTCATAATAGAAATTCCCTTTGTCATCTTGGTAAACATCTTGATAGCTAGTTTTTGGCAAAATTATTCCTCCGTTTCGGACAACTCTACATCACCGATAACAGATTTTACTGCCTGTAACGGAGCGACTGAAACACGTCTCCCCGCATAAAACTCATACCCTTGTTGTACCATAAAATGCTTTGCTTGTCGAAGAATGGAGGAAGCAGTATAGGGCGGAAACCCTGCCTTAATAAGCGCTTCCTTATCTACTAACATTTTGCTCATCAATGTCCCCCCTTTTCTAATCTAGAATTGCTTTTTGGCTTATCTGAGTTGTACCTTCTTGAATCTAAAAGCTTGGCGAAGAAATAAGTTTTATCAACAATTAAAGTTAGAAGCATGGAATTATTTTTTCTTGCGTATGATACAAGTTCCTCAAATTCAGTAAAATCATTTTCTTCCACAATGTCTATGACCTCGTTCAAAAACGAACCACCTTCTTGTTCCATCAAGAACTTTGCTAGATCAAAGCCACACCCGCTTTCTATTTCCTCAAGCGAATATGGTGTCTTGTCTGGATTCTCTGCATGTGTGAAATAGGAATACATGCCTTTAGGGGACATCACAACCTCAACGTGAGCAGGTCCATTTAATTTGTTGCTTATCATTTCTGAAACTTGTGAATAACTTTTGAGTGAGTCGAAGAAAAAAGCACCATGTTTATGAGCCTTCTTAACCTCCCCTGTTTCTATATTTACGTCCTTATCGTGCCATGGGCTCAATACAAATGGGACATGCATTTCTTCTAAAATCTCTAAATAATTATCTGGGGTGCTTTCCTTATATAATAAGAAAGCCCATTTACTACTTCGTTTATCTTTCTTTTTATTCATAGGCGCCCTTCCTTGATTATTGATTATTGATTCCACAGGGGTCGTAGTAGCCCCGTGGAATGACCCATAGATTAGATTAATTAAGCGGAGCTTCCTTGCTTCTGCCTAAAGGCAAGCAAAAGCTCCGCTATTATAATTTGAAATTCGTTCCTTCTAGTTTCAGCCAATGTTTGTAACGCTCAAAATTAGAGAATACACAATCAGGAAAGCGACTTGTGATTTCTTCACGAATAATATCTTTCGCTTCCATGATTGACTTCTGAGCTTGGAAATTGTTTGGGAGTTTTATCATGAATACTATATTGTCGTTACGAATATCAAGGATTGATTTTTTTATCGCCTTATTATGCTGTTCTATTGTGAGTTCGTTTTCACCCTCGTATTCGGTTTGTCTAGCTAAAAATCTCCGCAGGCGGTAAGTTACCCAAATTGATTTCCCACAATTCACAGGTGAATCCTTTGCTATTCTCCAGATTAATTCTGGAAGGACTAGCAATAGCAAAAGGAGAAAGCAAACTGCATTCAATCCATCAAGAGTTTTGGAAACAACTTCTAAGCACATAGAGAAAAAATGTGTGTATTGAATAAATGAAGAATTCGTTTCAGTCTGCAAAAACTCCGATATCATCTTTATTGGAATACGCACAACTAAGATTAGTAGCGAACAAACTAGCAAAAAATAATTAGTTTGAAACGTTCGTATAAAATATGTTTTTTTCATCGGTTAGGTTATTCCTTTCGAGTCGTTAAATGTCGGAGTTAAAAGCGGCACAATCTGAAACGGATGTTCCGAGTCTATTACTTGTATCAAACCCGTCCCAATACCTTGAGGAATAACTATGCCTGCTATGTCAAGGTCCGGAAACAAAAACTGAGTTGTCTTACTATTAATATTGCCGACTTGAATCAAAACATTAATTTGTTCTCTGCAAGAGATTGGAATTGCATTATTGTCAAATCTTTGCGAAACAAGTAGGAGATGAACTTTTGAAGATCGTCCCAGTAATGATATTTGTGAAAGTAAGCTGAAAAATGCTTCTTTAATAGGTTTTGCAACGCCCTCACTTAGAGCAAGAACCTCGTCTATCACAACTATCATGTGCTCAAAGTCAGCTTGAGGATTGTTATATAGTACTTGTTGCCTCTGGAGAATCAATTCAAGACATTGACTTAGCTCATTATTTACTGCTGAAACGAAATCTGACTTGCTTCGATTTTCACTCGGGAAAATTACTTTAATTCCATTGTCCCTCCCCCATCTACTAGGCATATCAAATTTTGGATCTACTATTACCAAGGTAGAGCTCTTTTTCAATACATAAAGAAAATAAGTGAGAGCATATGATTTCCCAGAACCAGAATTTCCTGCGATAGCAATACTCGTAACTTTATTCAAATTTATATTAAAGTTTTCCATAACTGGAATTTGATTCAGCGGCAATTCGGAAACAAAACGCTCAATATCTGGGATAATTAGACGTTTCGATATACCTTTATTCCATGGAAAGAATAGAGCACGCTTTACATGAATGTCCTTTGTATCAAGTGGTACAAAATAAGCCCCCGACTGCTTTATCAGTGTATAGTCTGGATATAAAACCGCATTGCTGATAAGATAGATTTTCTGGTATAGCTCGTCATCAACAACATAGCTAGCAGGGAGACGAGGGATGAAGAAAAATCCTTCATCCGCCACTCGAACATCAAATGAATTTGTGTAAGAGGTCTCTCCGTTGATCTGCAGTGCCATATTCAGAGCTTGGAGCAAGTAGCCTTCAAGTTCTGTTTTTTTCATCATTTAACTACTCGAACTCCTTCTGAACGGAAGTAAACATTTGAACGAATCTCGATTGCTTCGAGCTTATCAAGTTTGACTTCTGAAAGAAACGGTGGGAGTATAGGCTTCTTAACGAATTTAACTGCAAATGGATTTACACCATCTTGAGAGAAATAGAGTTTATAACCTGTAATTTCATCCATACGTTTTCCATCAATCCAGTTGTATTGAACCTCGATTTCAGAAGATACGTTTATGATTGGTTTCTCATTTGAAAGATATTGTTGAGCTATTGCTTCATTGTAAGAGTTAGCAGAATTTCTAATTTTCATGGGCTTAGACCCTCCTTTAGTGAGTGGTGGACTATCAGTAACTAGACCCCTGTGTGTCAGAATTGTTTGCAACCAATTCCAACATGAGACCATCAAATGTTTACTGCCATTTGATATTGAAATTATTACATCTTCCTTTAATTTAGGTGTGGGTATTAAAAATAGAACATAAAAAAAAGACCCCCACACTTAGTGGAAGTCAAAATGATATATTTACTATTTTTAGGAGCTGTGTGAGTTAAATGTTTGATTCAAGGAAATTTGATAAACACAATCCACTCACGAATGGCAAAAAAGCTTTTTCTACAAAAATATCAAGCTTTTTTGGTAATCCTACAAATGTCAGAGTTTGGGCTCCATCTTTATGTGATACAGGTTCATCCTCAATATATTCACCAACCCTATCCTCGTTGTCGAATTCAAAATATTCAACTCTATTGAAGGTAAAGTCAATAAATCGGTCTTTAAGTGATTTATACTCCGCATTATCAAATGGAACAATGCCAAGTATCAAATCACGATTTGATCGGTAGAAATTTCTTATGTCTATTTCCGTTGCAAGAGGTGTTCCCATCCAGTGTTTTTGATAGTTTCTGTAAGTTTGTGCTTCCAAGAGTAAAGTCGTGAATAATTCTTCGAAGTATAAGTCAACATCATTTCCCCAATACAATTCATTAACATCGGTAAAATCTAAATTTTCCATAATTGCTTCTTGAATTGCAGGGGTCAATAAGTACTTATTATTAACTGTTCTCTTACATGCCATGACTTTTCCAATAAGCTTACTATCATTAGGATAAAAACCGGTTTGATTATTGTATTCAGGATTTTTCTTTTCCCAAGCTAAATACTTTTCACTTATTCGTTCTGAAGCTAATTTATATATCATTTCACAAGATTTTTCATACGGTCTGTCTTTACTTTTTCCCACCATATTAATCACCCTTAACAAGATGTTCGGACGTTAACACAAATGTTTCTTCAACGGCAGCAGAGTCAGTAAACTCCTGTACATCAGTTATTTCAGCTAGTTGTGCCATAGTCTTTTGACCATCGCCCTTAGTATAGAACTTTAATCCACTAATTCGAACATTTTTCTCGTCATCTTCAAACTCCATTTCAGCTTGATTATCGGTCATATAAAGTAAGAGATCTTGTTTCCATAACTCATTCACAAACCTATCACCACTCATACCTTTTGGTTCAATAAAGATTTGGAAGTAAAATTCGCTATCTTGTAAAAACAAAATAAAATCTGGTTGGAATCCTTGCAAATGCATATCCACTTTTTCTCCTGCACGATTGATCCGTGAACCATACTGATGGAGCTTTAGTTTTTCAGTCTTTACGGACTCTCGGTGCATATTCTCGTCCATTCGGAACAGATAGACTGCTTTGTTATACTTTTCTTTAAGTTTGTTAACATGAGCTTTAATACGTTCAATAAGCTCATATTCCAATCTATTAACAATTGCACGTTCATATACATAAAAATCATCATCAATCTCATAAACGTCAACTTTTTGTAATGGATTATTTAAAAGATTAACCGTGTCATATTCAGGTTTTCGTTTTTTATAGTTTGTCAAATACTCACTTAATGGATATCCCACAAATTTATTTGTTCCCCGTTGTTTGAAATAACCAGACTTAAATTTCACTTCATATTCTTTCAAGAGGTCGATTGTTACTTTCAATATCTCCTCTGGAGAAATATCAGTCGACTGATATTCAATTGGGACAGTCAAAAATAGCTTCATTTTTCTAGCATTAAGCCACTTTTCTCCATAGATGAAATCATTCATAGAGTTGAGTAGAGGAAGATAATTCTTCAAATTCTCAAACTTATAAAACTCTAATCGTTGAATAGCTTTCTTAACGTAACGGACATCAAATTTCTCTATCCCGATTGTTTTTGTCTCTACTCCCTCAACACTAGAATTATATGAAACTTCACGTCTTCCATAGTTTAAACTTCTTGAAATATCTGTTTTATGAATTATTCCATATTTTTCAATAGAATCAAACCACTCATCTGAAACGTCTTCAGACTCATTATAATAAATTTTCCCTGTCTTATAAGTTTCTGTTTTCTTAAAAGCAGATTTCAGTTTGATTTCGATAGGTGGATTTTTCTTATCTTGACCCGTTGGTAAATCCATTTGTTTCAATGAACTCACAAGTTGTTTCAAATATTGCGGTTCATTCATGGTATGGTAGTGCAGAGTTTCCAATAACAGTTGTTTGTTTGATGTATCATTATCAAATCTACGCTTATAACTCTTATTTCCATTAATTTCAAATGGATAATATCTTGCCCCACGTCCAATTAATTGAGCTTCTACCATAGTAGCGTTCTTATTAGTACCTGCTTCTTTTTCGATACGAACAATATCATACAGATTGAGTACATCCCATCCCTCTGTCAGTTTTGCCACAGCAAAGACTACTCTATATAGATTATTAGGACTTTCTAAGGTGTTTAAAGCTTCATACTGTCCTTTTTCAAGCATATTTCCACTGGTATCATTGGCATTCAAAACATTTCGTGGGTCAAAATCTTGTTTTATCTCGCGAACAATCTTTGCTAAATCATCTTCTTTTTGCAGGTAGTAGTTATAAGCTACTTCAAGCGCAGAACTTTCATTACTATCCAATAGTTGCTGACGTTTGATGAATGACACTAAATCATTCACATTTAGGTTGGCTATGAGTTCATTAAATACCTTTGTGGCTTCAAGTGAGATATCAATTTTTGGCGATTTGAACATTATCACGGGCTTAAAGGATCCCGTGACACCCTCTGCATAGGCACGATATTTTCGATATTGGGAAAGTAATATCACATTTAGCATTTTATCTTCGTCACTTGCGGATGTTTCAATACGCTTAACCTGCTTTGAATAGCCTTTAAACATGAATTGGTTTAGTGGATAACGATAAACGACTTTATCACGATATTTGTTGTAAATTGCTTCCTTCTCGAATTCCACTGTCGCCGTGAACTCTAACAAGAGATTCTTTTGTTCTTTATCATCCCTAGCCATTAGAATCTTGTTGATAGCAAATTCCCATGTGTTCTCGGCTTCTTTCTCTGACTTTGTACTTGCTGAATAGTGGTGAGCTTCATCAGCTAAAACAACCACAGGATGATTTTCATAATCAGATATCCCCATGGTGTTCTCTTTTAATACAAACAAATCATCTGATACCTTTTGAACGGATGCAAGTTTGATATAAATAGTATTATCTTGGCGAACAAGGGGAAAACGCTCAACTTGGCGAATCTGGATGCGTTGTCCATCAATCTCAATTTTCTTTTGAAACAGATATTTCTCACTATTTTCATTTATCAAATTATCCTTCGTTTTCATAAGTACCGAATTTGTATTAACTGTAAACAAGAAATTTTGATATTTATGTTCCTGATAAAGGTAAAGAATTAGACCCGCCATCAAATCCGTTTTTCCTGAACCAGTCGCCATGTTAAATAGAACGTGTTGCGGGCTTGGCTTAATCTGAGTTTGTGTATAGTGGTAGTTTCGCATTGCTTCATCTTGATAATCACGCAATGTATGGGACAAATTTTGATTGATATACTCTGGAATTACATACCCTTGATGTTGGCTCAATATATCATACTCTGCTTTTTTCGCCTGCTCAGTTAATGGGAATTTGCGAACATTAGCAGGAGCTTTCTTTGCTCTTGCCATGTTACTCACCACCTTCATAGAACGCTTTATTAAAGACATAATCTTCATTGGAAATTAAATCACGAACATTCTTATCATCAATCTCCGAATAGTTATAATAAAGCCCATTTTTATCGAGCAATTTGATTAATAGACGTTTATTGTTATCGAATCCTTCAGCCCAATCAATCTTTGATAAATCAGCACGGAAAGAAATATCAGCAGGTTCTTCTGTATCAGTTCCTTGGAGCATACGTTCATAAACTGATTCAAGCTCCTCAATTGTCTTTGAGTGGATAACATCTTGAAGATAGCCCATATTTTTCGGGAACAGTTCAGCATAGACAAATGAACCTCCGCCTTGCCAGTTAACGTCTGCGGAAATGCCAGAAGGGTCTCCATTCACCACATTTTTAAGACGTTCCACAACCTTATTCCATTGATCATCAATTTGCTCCATTCCAATAAATCTTCTATTCATTTTCATTGCTGTAGCTTGAGTTGAACCTGAACCCATAAAGAAATCAAGAACTATATCACCTTCATTAGTTGTCATTTCTATTATTTTACCAAGTAACCTTTCTGGTTTTTTACCATTTGGAAGTTCTACTTGACCTTCTTTACTAACATTTTTTGTTTCGTTTACAAAATTCCAAAGGGTTCCAGTACGATCTTTTTTCATTAAAACACCATCTATTTCCTCAGTGGTATCTTTTAACCAAGCAAACAGTCTAAAATTATCACCTGAATAAAATTGTTCATATAGAGTTCCTTTATTCCGTCCACTCTTAGGTGTATATTCTATTGATATAAGTTTATTTGGTTCATTAATTAGTTCGTTGTATTTTTCCATAACTCTAGGACGTATAGAACTCTTCATCGGCATTTGAGTTTGGAAAATGTCATCACTATATTTTGCGTAAACCTCTTTTTCAGTTAACCCTTCATTTTGAATTAACCAATTAACAGAAACTATCTTATAATCTTCACGAATATATATTTTAATTTCATCATCACTTCCATCGACGGTTGAGCCAATGTATTTTTTTTTCCCACGATCTATAATTACTGAAGTGTACTTCCAAGAACGACCTTCATCACGGTATGTTTGAACCAGTTCATGAATTGGTGTATAAGAATAACTTTCATTAAAAGGTTTAACAGAATCCCAATTTTTAGAGTATATTGTTAAAAACTCTATATTTTTACTCAATCGCTTTTCATCAATACTATGTGCGCCAGCAATATTTTTAAACAATACAGCTACAGTATTAATGTATTGTTCTCGTCCAAATACGGAATCCATTAAAACTTTTAAATATGCTTGTTCCGAATCATCAGTTTGCACAAAAATATAACCATCGTCTGAAAGTAACTCTTTAGCAATTTCCAAGCGATTTTTCATAAAGGTCAACCATGCAGAATGATTGAATTTATCATTATAAGCAAATGAATCTGAACCTGTGTTATAAGGCGGATCGATATAGATAAGTTTTACTTGTCCAAAAAATTTTTCTTTAAGAGTATGTAAAGCTAACAGATTATTTCCTTTGATAATCAGATTGTCTTTCTCCTTACGGAAAGAAACAATTTCATTATCCTGCTGTGCAGTACTATTGTCGCCAAAACGTTTTACATTTACAAATACTTTCTTATCTAATAAACGGTCAATTTCATCTTTCTCAATAACCTCATTTAAGAAGGCATCATCATAGCCATCTTCTTTGTCTTCCTTTGTCATGGAAGCTGTGAGAACACCATCTTTGAAAGGAAAGTCTAGGACTACATCTTCGCTATCTTTTAGGAATTTCCCTTTGGATGCCAATCCAACTCGATTTTCATACTTGGTATAGCTTGTATCCCAATAACCATTATAGAGAATGGCTTCCTCAAGTTGTTCAATTTGAAATAGCTTTTGCCCTGCAACTTCCTTGATAAAATGTTGTTTGATAAATTCCACATTAAATAACTTGCTAAACAGTGCTTCATCATAATTCCGTAAGTCATCCGTGAGTTTTGAGCGGTTTAATTCCGCTCCAACAAAATACTTTCCACCAAAAGAAGATAATGCTATTTTTAGTTCATCAAAAATTTTCGGTTCAATATTTCCCATCTTGTTCATCCCTTCTATGCTTTTTTCTAATTATAACATTGAACAAAATTTCTCATAAATAAAACATAAATAAAAACTCCCACCGACAATCATTCGGTGAGAGTTTTTGGCGACAATCTTGGAGACAATTCAAAAGAATTTTGGTCTCAGAAAGTCATATGAGTTTTACCTAAACGGCGTAAAATCAACTTTTTTCAGTGTTTAAAGTGTCGCTTGACTATTCCCACTCAATAGTTGCTGGTGGCTTACTTGTTATATCATACACGATACGGTTAACGTGTTTTACTTCGTTTACGATACGTACAGAGATTTTCTCTAATACGTCCCAAGGGATACGTGCCCAGTCAGCTGTCATACCATCGATAGAAGTTACTGCGCGGATACCTACTGTGTAATCGTAAGTACGCTCGTCACCCATAACACCTACACTACGCATACCAGGAAGCGCAGTGAAGTATTGCCAAACTTCGCGGTCTAAGCCTGCTTTAATAATTTCTTCACGTAAAATCGCATCAGATTCACGAACGATTTCTAATTTCTCTTCTGTGATTTCACCTAATACACGAATACCAAGACCAGGGCCTGGGAATGGTTGACGCCATACGATTTCATCAGGAATTCCTAATTCTGATCCTAATACACGTACTTCATCTTTAAATAACGTGTTTAAAGGCTCGATTAATTTGAACTGCATGTCTTCTGGAAGACCACCAACGTTATGGTGAGATTTAATTGTTTGTGCAGTTGCTGTACCACTCTCAACGATATCTGTATAAAGTGTACCTTGTGCTAGGAAGTCCATACCTTGTAATTTAGAAGCTTCATCATCAAATACGTAAATGAATTCATTACCGATTATTTTACGTTTTTGCTCTGGATCTTCTACACCTTTTAACTTGTTCATGAAGCGTTCTTGTGCATCCACTTTAATAACGTTCATGTGGAAGCCTTCGCTGAATGTTTTCATAACGCCTTCTGCTTCACCTTTACGAAGTAAACCGTGGTCAACGAAAATACATGTTAATTGGTCGCCGATTGCTTTATGAATTAATACTGCTACAACAGAAGAGTCTACACCGCCGCTAAGTGCGCATAGTACTTTTTTGTCTCCAACAGTTTCACGGATTTTCTCTAATTCTACTTCGATAAAGTTCTCCATGTTCCATCCTTCAGAACAACCACATGCGCCGAATACGAAGTTTTTAATTAAATCGTTACCGTGCTCAGAGTGACGTACTTCTGGGTGGAATTGTACACCGTATAAGTTTTGCTCTTCATTGCTCATACCAGCAATCGGACAAGACTCACTTGTCGCATCTACTACGAATCCTTCAGGTAAACCAGTTACTAAGTCGCCATGGCTCATCCATACAACTTGCTCTTCTGGAAGGTTCGTATATAATTTTGATTCGTTCTCTACTTTAAGAACAGCTTTTCCGTACTCACGGTGGTTTGCACGTTCTACTTTCCCACCGAAGTGTTGCGTCATAAGCTGCATACCGTAACAAATACCGAAGATCGGTAATCCTAGTTCAAAGATTTTTTCATCACAATGTAATGCGCCTTCACCGTATACACTATTTGGTCCACCAGAGAAGATAATCCCTTTTGGATTCATTGCTTTAATTTCTTCTGCAGTAATTGTATGTGGATGAAGTTCACTGTATACACCGAACTCACGAATTCGACGTGCTATTAACTGATTGTACTGACTCCCAAAATCTAAAACGATAATTGTATCATGCTGCTTCTTCAAAATAATCACCCCAACGTTAGTTCTCGTATATAAATATTTTTACCAATTAGGCAAAAAGCATTACTAATATAATAAAAAAAGCCAGTCCTCCGCCTCTAGTCTCATAACAAAGAAAAGGCAGGGGTCTGGCTTTATAAAGAAAGATAGTCTTCCGCTCTTTATAAATATAAGACGCACTGCCTTCATAGTCAGGTTGTTTACGGTAACCCGGTAGAGACTCTCAAACCATATCATCGAGGATATATGAAGGATTGTTTTATATTATCTTCCTAGATTCTAACAATGAAGTATCGATATGGTCAAGAGAGAAAGCGACAAAATTCTACAGAAATTAATTTCCTTTTCTAAAAAACATAAAAAAACATCCATTTCTATATAGAAATGGATGTTTTTCGAGCAAACGGAATTACATCATTCCGCCCATACCGCCCATGCCCATGCCGCCCATGTCAGGCATTGCTGGTGCATTTGGTTCTGGCTTGTCAGCTACTACAGCTTCAGTCGTTAAGAACATAGCTGCAACAGATGCTGCGTTTTGAAGTGCAGAGCGAGTTACTTTAGCTGGATCTACGATACCAGTTTCAAGCATGTTAACCCACTCGCCAGTAGCTGCGTTGAAACCAACGCCTACTTTTTCGCCTTTTAGACGCTCTACAACTACAGATCCTTCTAGACCAGCGTTGATTGCGATTTGACGAACTGGCTCTTCTAGTGCGCGAAGTACGATGTTGATACCTGTTGCTTCGTCGCCTTCAGCTACGATAGAAGCTACTTTCGTGTATACGTTCATAAGTGAAGTACCACCACCTGCAACGATACCTTCTTCTACTGCTGCGCGAGTTGAGTTAAGTGCATCTTCAATACGAAGTTTGCGCTCTTTTAACTCAGTTTCAGTTGCTGCACCTACTTTAATTACTGCTACGCCACCTGCAAGTTTTGCAAGACGCTCTTGTAATTTTTCACGATCGAATTCAGAAGTAGTTTCTTCTAATTGCGCGCGGATTTGGCCAATGCGAGCTTCGATTTGTTGTGAATTTCCGATACCTTCAACTACAGTTGTGTTTTCTTTTGTTACAACAACTTTACCAGCGCGTCCTAAAGATTCAATTGTAGCAGATTTTAAGTCACGACCTAATTCTTCAGTGATTACTTCGCCACCAGTTAAGATTGCGATATCTTCTAGCATTGCTTTACGACGGTCACCAAATCCAGGAGCTTTAACAGCTACTACATTGAATGTACCACGAAGTTTGTTCACTACTAATGTAGCTAAAGCTTCGCCTTCTACGTCTTCAGCGATGATAAGAAGTGGTTTACCTTGTTGTACCACTTGCTCTAATACTGGTAAGATTTCTTGGATGTTAGAAATCTTCTTATCAGTAATTAAGATGTATGGGTTATCAAGAACTGCTTCCATTTTGTCAGAATCAGTAATCATGTAAGGAGATGCATATCCACGATCAAATTGCATACCTTCTACTACGTCTAATTCTGTTGTAAATCCTTTAGATTCTTCTAAAGTAATAACGCCGTCGTTACCAACGCGCTCCATTGCTTCAGCGATTAATTGACCAACTTCTTCGTCAGCCGCAGAAATAGCAGCTACTTGTGCGATAGAAGATTTACCTTCGATTGGTTTAGAAATCTCTTTTAATTCTGCGATTGCAGCAGTAACAGCTTTTTCGATACCTTTACGAAGACCCATTGGGTTCGCACCAGCTGTTACGTTTTTAAGACCTTCACGAATCATAGCTTGTGCTAATACAGTTGCAGTTGTCGTTCCGTCACCAGCTACATCATTTGTTTTGCTAGCAACTTCTGCTACTAATTTTGCACCCATGTTTTCGAATGCATCTTCTAATTCGATTTCTTTTGCAATTGTTACACCGTCATTTGTAATAAGTGGTGAACCGAATTTTTTCTCAAGTACAACGTTACGACCTTTTGGTCCAAGCGTTACTTTTACTGCGTTTGCAAGAGTGTCGACACCGCGAAGCATCGAACGACGTGCTTCTTCACTAAATTTAATATCTTTTGCCATAATAATTGACCCCCTTGATTTTTTTAAGATTTATATAATTAACCGATAACTGCTAAAATGTCACTTTCACGTAAAATCAAGTAGTCAGTACCTTCATATTTCACTTCAGTACCTGCATATTTTGAGAAGATGATAAGATCACCTGCAGCTACCTCTAAAGCAACACGCTCACCATTTTCAAGCACTCGACCAGTACCTACTGCAATAACTTTACCCTCTTGTGGTTTTTCTTTTGCAGTGTCTGGTAATACAATACCACTTGCTGTTTTTTCTTCTGCTTGAACAAGCTCAATTACAACGCGATCACCTAATGGCTTTAGCATGAACAATAACCTCCTCATTTTGTTATGTAAATTTTATTTATTAGCACTCAAGTCACTCGAGTGCTAACACACTTATAATAATAAATAATCTCAATTTCTTTTGCAAGTAAAAAAATCATAATTTTTTCGCAAATTAAGCTATACACTTTTCTATATAGAGTCCCTCTTCTTCTACCTTTACCATATGAATCGTTGTTTCCACTACTCGTATGTTACAATATGAAAGGACACCCTAAGTTGTTTTCGCTATACACACAACTTTCTCCTGTCTTCTATTATAATTTCAAATAAGGATTTACGAAAAAAACATAATTTAAGTGAAGTTTATATCGTAGGTAGCATACTTACATGTTATCCTACCTTATCTCATACACTAGAGTTAGAAAGGATGGTTAAACCATTTGAAAAAACAATATTGGTGGGTTATCGTTACATACATTTTAATGCAGTTATCATCCATTGCTGGATTACCACTTCTGCTGAAAACTGGACTTTATGATAACAGGGGATTTACTAGAGAAGAGAAATTTCAACTCATAACTGGCCACTGGGCAATCATTAGCTTCTTTATTGCATTATGTATCGTACTTTGGTTACTTAGAACAGATATTCGTGACAGACGTTTAGATACAATGCGCTCTACTGTTCCAGCTACGATTGGTTGGATTTTTATCGGGTTCTTCCTAGCATTTTTCTCACAAAGTATTGCCGGTATGATAGAAATGCGTGTATTAGGAATTAAACCTGGATCAGAAAATACAGCAAGACTTATGGATATCGCAAGAACGACACCTTGGTTCCTTATCGTCATCTCTATAATAGGACCTATTTTGGAAGAAATCGTATTTAGAAAAATTTTATTTGGTACACTTTATAAGAAGTTTAACTTCTTTATCGCTGCTATCATTAGTTCTCTTGTATTCGCAGCAATTCATTTTGATTTCACTCACTTATTGGTATACACTTCTATGGGACTCGTATTCGCCTTTTTATATGTAAAAACGAAGCGTATTATCGTCCCTATCGCAGCTCATGTTGCAATGAATACATTAGTTGCAGTTGCTCAAGTTTTAATGAGCAATGAACAAATTCAAGAAATGATTAAAGAAGCTGAAAAAATGCAAGGCTTTATCGGAGGATTTTTAGTATGAGGAACTCACCATTGTTCATGGCTGCATTGTACTTCCTTCTAGGATGTATCTTTACACGCTTCGCCATTACGAACGTAACAGATACAATCTGGAATATGTGGACAATACTATTTGCAGTTATGGCAACAATTGATTTTAATTTGGCACTTCGCCTTATATTAGTTAAATTCACAAAGAAAAAACAATAATAAAACGCAGAGGTCGCTTCCTCTGCGTTTTATTGTGGATAATTCTTTAAAAAGTAAACGAGTGTTTGTAACTCTACCGCTAAATCAATATGGTGAATTCTTATATTATCTGACACATTTAAGCGCGCTGGTGTGAAATTTAAAATACCATGCACGTTCGTTTCTGCCAATCTATCTGCTACAGATTGTGCTACTGTAGCGGGTACTGTTAATATTGCCACTTGTATATCAGTTGATAAACGTTCTTCTAATTCATCTAAATGATATACAGGAATGCCCCCGATTTCTGTCCCGACTTTCTCTTCACTAACATCAAACGCCATTTCAATTTTTGTATTATTGTTTTTCGTGAAATTATAATGTAAGAAAGCGGTCCCTAAATTACCTACTCCAATAAGTGCTACACGTGTTATATCATCTTGGTCGAGTGTTTCACGGAAAAATGATAATAAATAATTTACGTTATATCCATAACCTTTTTTCCCTAACGCTCCAAAATACGAAAAATCTCTTCGAATCGTTGCGGAATCAACTTTTACCGCTTCGCTCAATTCGGCTGATGAAACACGTTGCTTACCAGAAAGAGATAAGTTTTGGATAAATCGATAGTATAGAGGCAATCGTTTGGCAGTGGCCTGTGGAATTTTTTGCTGCTCCATATAACCTCTCCTCTCTTCCTATCTTTATTCATATACTTGAATCAAATACAGAAGTTTAGCACTCATGAATTTCCCTGTATAATAAAGAGAAGAAGTATTCTCTCTTTATTTTAAACTATACACTATTTTTAGTATGATTGAGAAATATAAACATGGCAAAGTTAAGAAATTATTTGAGGTGAAAACATTGATTTTATTACAAGTAAACGCGCTTACGAAATTATACGGTGCAGAAACGATTCTTGCAAACATAAAATTAGAAGTTCAAACGAAAGATCGTATCGCATTAGTCGGACGAAATGGGGCCGGAAAATCTACATTATTAAAAATAATAGCTGGTGAGCTATCTCATGATGGTGGCGAAATTATAAAACCAAAAGATGTCTCAATCGGATATTTAGCTCAAAATACCGGGTTAGAAACGTCTTTAACAATTTGGGATGAAATGTTAACCGTCTTTACACACTTGCAGCAAATGGAGACAAAACTTCGAAGGCTAGAGCAAGAGATGGGAAAAGAAGAAAACTTTTCAAACGAGGCTACATATGAAAGATTATTAGCTGATTATGACCAATTGCAATTAGATTATAAAGATCAAGGTGGATATCAATATGAAGCAGATATTCGCTCGATTTTAAGTGGTCTTGGCTTCCCAGTTGAAACGCACCAGACGACGATTTCTACATTAAGTGGTGGACAAAAAACACGATTAGCTCTCGGTAAATTATTATTAACGAAACCAGACCTACTTATTTTGGACGAGCCTACAAACCATTTAGACATCGAAACATTAACATGGCTTGAACAATATTTACAAGGCTATCCTGGCGCAATACTAATCGTTTCCCATGACCGTTATTTCTTAGATAAACTCGTTACACAAGTATATGAAATTTCGAATAAAGAAAGCAGACGATTTGTTGGTAACTACAGTAAATATTTAGACTTAAAATCAGCATTATACGAGCAAGACATGAAACGTTATGAAAAACAACAAGATGAAATCGCTAAGCTTGAGGATTTCGTTCAAAAAAATATAGCTCGCGCATCTACGACAAAACGTGCGCAAAGCCGTCGTAAACAATTAGATAGAATGGAATTATTGACTAGACCATTAGGTGATTCTAAGTCAGCATCCTTCCACTTCGATATCGAAAAACAAAGTGGAAATGATGTTTTACAAGTAAAGGATGCAACTATCGGCTATGATGATGATCCGATTATTGAACATGTAACTATGCGCTTAACTCGTGGGGATAGCGTTGCTTTAGTTGGTCCAAACGGAATTGGGAAATCCACATTATTAAAATCACTTGTGAATAAGTTACCACTATTAAATGGTCATGTTTCTTTCGGATCCAATGTATCTGTTGGTTATTATGATCAAGAACAAGCAAATTTAACATCTTCTAAGCGAGTTTTAAATGAGTTATGGGATGAATATCCATTGCAGCCCGAAAAAGAAATTCGCACGATATTAGGTAACTTCTTATTCACAGGGGATGATGTACTAAAACCAGTATCTTCTCTTAGTGGTGGACAAAAAGCTCGATTAGCTCTTGCAAAACTTATGATGCAAAAATCGAATTTATTAATTCTCGATGAACCTACGAACCATCTTGATTTAAATAGTAAAGAAATTTTGGAGAATGCTTTAATTGATTATCCAGGCACCCTTCTATTTGTTTCACATGACCGCTACTTTATTAATCGTGTAACGACGACCGTTGTTGAGTTGTCAACAGAAGGTGCACAAGAGTATTTAGGCGATTACGATTACTATGTGGAGAAGAAAAATGAAATGATTGAACGCGCAGCATTTGAACAACAAGAGCAGCAAGAAAACCAAGCACCTGTTCAAAAAACTGTAGCTCAAGAAAAATTAAATTATCTCGAAGAAAAAGAGCGTAAACAATTAGAACGTCAACGCACTCGAAAAATTGAGGAACTAGAACAAAATATTGTAGAATTTGAAGAAGAAATTGCTACGTTAGAAGATCAACTTTGCTTACCAGAAATATACGCAGATTATGAAAAGGCTAGTGAAATTACAACGAAAAAGCAAACACTACAAGAGCAACTTGATGCTTGTATGGCAGAATGGGAAGAATTACATTTATAAGAGTATGAATAAGAAGGATGTCTCATAAGTCGGGATTTTTGACTATGCGACATCCTTTTTATCTTCTAGCTGGGGTATAAACGCTTCGACAAGACGTACCGATTTACCGACAAAGTTTGACAACGTTGGCTCGCCCCTATAATAAGGGCACATTTCAAAATGTTTTTTAGAGATATCTTCTTGCGATTTATTTCCCAAAAAAAGAATACATTCAAAGGTCAGACTTCACCTACTTTATCCACAGGTTTATACACATATCCACCTTTATAAAATAAACTCCAAAATAACTTTTCCACATTATCCACAATACCCAAAAAAGTTATCAACATTTTATATACACAATAAAACCCATATTATCAACAGATAATATGGGTTTTATCCACAAGCTGTGGTTAATTTTGTGCATAACTATGCTTCAATATCTAATCCTGGATTTGCATTTAAAGCTAATGTAGCACGTTTTCCTTGTTCATATGCAATTGTACCTGCGGCTGCAATCATCGCTGCATTATCGGTACATAAAGATAGTGGAGGAATAATTAGCTCAATATTTTCTTTTGTCGCAAATTCCGCTTCCAAACGTGCGCGAAGTCCTTTATTCGCAGCTACTCCACCAGCAAGAAGAAGTTGCTTTACGTTATATGCTTCTGCTGCACGAGATGCTTTCGTTACAAGCACATCTATTACACTTTCTTGGAAACTTGCCGCTAAATCTTCCGGTGCAATTTCTATCCCGCGTTGTTTTGCGTTATGCACAGTGTTGATAACTGCTGATTTCAATCCACTAAAACTGAAATCATACGAATCAGGTTCTAGCCATGCACGAGGCAAATCGATTGTCGGTTCCCCTTCATGTGCAAGGCGATCAATATGAGGACCACCTGGATATGGCATGGATAACGTTCGAGCTACTTTATCATATGCCTCTCCAGCTGCATCATCTCTTGTTTCACCAATCACTTCGAATGAACCATGTTCTTTCATATAAACAAGCTCCGTATGTCCACCAGATACAACAAGTGATAGTAGTGGGAATTGAACTTCTTTCACTAAACGGTTCGCATAAATGTGCCCAGCGATATGATGAACACCCACTAAAGGAATATCATGTGCAAAAGCCACTGCTTTCGCTGCATTTACCCCTATTAAAAGCGCTCCTACTAAACCAGGTCCTTCTGTTACAGCAATTGCATCAATATCATCAAATGTGATATTTGCTTCTTTTAAAGCTTCTTCTAACACAACTGTAATTTCTTCTACATGATGACGAGATGCAATCTCTGGTACAACTCCGCCAAAACGTTTATGACTTTCAATTTGTGATGCAACGACATTCGCAATAATTTCCGTTCCATTTTTAACAACTGCTACTGCTGTTTCATCACAACTTGTTTCAATACCAAGTATAATCGTATTTTTTTCCATTATATATTCACCCACATTACGAGACCATCTTCCTGATTGTCTGCATAGTATCGTTTACGAATTCCACCATTTTGAAATCCGTATTTTCTGTATAACTGTTTTGCTACTTCATTTGATACACGTACTTCAAGTGTCATCGTTTTTACTCCTAAATCTTTCGCTTCGGAAATAACTTCTTTCAATAAAGCATCCCCTAGCTTTTGACCTCTGTATTCTGGCAAAATAGCTACATTTGTTATATGTGATTCATCAATAATTATCCACAATCCACAATACCCAATTACACGACCATCTTTTTCTAGCACAACATAATGTGCATGTTCATTCGTCGTTAACTCACGGTGAAAGGCATCTGCAGTCCAAGGAGTTGAAAAAGACGCTTCTTCAATAGCTACAATTTGAGCGATATCACCGAGTTCCATCTTTCTAAATACCATATCCATCTTCTGCAAGCTCCTACTTGTTTTGACTTTCTAACCACTTTGTTTCGGCTTCAGCTAAACGAAGATAACTAGGAACAAATGAATGTACGTCTTGTTCCTCTTTTTGTAATCCTAAGAACGCCAACTCACTTGGTCTTGGGTTATTTTTAGTAAAAGGAGCAAATACAGCTTGATTGCCTAAATGTTCTATTATTGTTTCTTTGTGCAATTTAACATCGTTACCAATAAATAAAACCGGCTTTCCTTTATCTTTTAACATTTGCAACCAGTCTACAATAAGGATGATTCGGTCTTCTTCTATAGAAGTTAAATGCTCTCCTTCATATGTATATAACCCAGTATAAATTTGTCCGCGTCTTCCATCAAATAAAGGACAGATTAATCCATCAAAATTAGCACCGTTTGCAGCCACTACTTCTAAACTTGATACACCTACAATTGGTATTTGAAGTGACCAAGCTAATGTTTTTGCAGCTGTCACACCTATACGAACACCTGTATATGATCCAGGTCCAGCAGCTACAACGATTTTAGTTAATTCTTTCGGTTTTACACCACATTCTTTTAACAATTTCTCTACAGCTGGCATAAGACGTACAGAATGGTTTTTTGTTAAGTTTGTAATGATTTCCCCAATTACGTTTCCTTCCTCAATAAGGGATACACCCATTACGTAATTTGAAGTATCAATTGCTAGTACTTTCATCTTGTAATAGCTCCTCACATAATCTAATATATCGATCTCCAATTGGCTCGAGTACAATTTTCCTTGTATCATCTCCAGCATGGAATAAACTAATTTGTAACTTCTCATTTGGTAAAAATGCTTCTATTAAATGAGCCCATTCTACTACGGTAATTCCTTCACCGTAGAAATACTCATCAAAACCTAAGTCCTCTTCACTTTCCGCTAAGCGATACACGTCCATATGATATAGCGGCAATCTCCCTTTATATTCTTTAATAATATTAAAGGTAGGACTATTTACAACTCTTTTCACTCCAAGACCTTTTGCTAGCCCTTTTGTAAAAGTTGTCTTACCAGCCCCTAGATCTCCTTCTAAAATAATTACATCTTGTGCACCGACAAGTCCACCTAGTTTTTCTGATAATCTTTGTGTTTCCTCAGAAGAGTTTGTTGTTATTTCATATTTACTCACAGACTTCACCTACTTTACTCACAATGTTCTCTGCTCTTTATTATACAGGTTTTGAATATATAAAAAAGTCCTTAGGAGTTTTCCTAAGGATAGTTTGACTGTCTTTATTAGTTTTTTGTTAAAACAAATAAAAAAATACGAAACAACATGTTTCGTTCTTTTCTTTATAT
>NZ_JBBOTJ010000005.1:0-52940 GCF_038005545.1 Bacillus sp. FSL M8-0063 | reverse complement strand
TACAGTAAGAATTACTCTGGTGGTTTCAGAAAAACTCACACTATGAACCGACCAACCAATTTAACAATGGATATATATAAGATTTGTACATATTTTTTACACGAGTTTTATACTGGGGAACCCATTAGATCCATCAATGTTTCTTTAACTAACTTAATCAATGAAGGCGAAGAACAAATTTCACTATTCGATAATGTAATACAACGAGAAAAAGAAATGAAACTAACTAAAGTAATGGACGAAATACGCACTAAATTTGGAAAGAACAGCATATTAAGAGGGATTTCGTATACGAATAGTGCAACAGCAAGATACAGAAACACTTTGTTAGGGGGACATAAATCATGAACAACGCTAATATGCCAAAAGGAAGAGGAATGGTTAAGTGGACTCCATTTGCAGCGATGCCAGAGCAATTCGCAGGTATCCGTGAAATTATTAAAGACAAGACAAAAGTAGAACGCCCTTCATTAACACATGATGAACAAGAACGTATTGAGAACATGCTATTATGTTCATTGTTATCTGCGGAAGAAATGCTGATTACTTATTACGAAGGTGGATTTTTACTTACTAACTATATGACTGTTGTTGATATTGATCCACTGAATAAATCTATAATTTGTACCGATGCATTTTACAATAATATAACGTTGAAATTTATCGATATTATTGATGCAAAATAAAATAAGCCGCCCAACAGGACGGCTCTTGTTTTTATTTAACTTCATACCAAAACTCTTTACGGACAAGGTATTCTTCCATTGCTTTTAATTGTGTATCTGATGTTGGATCTGTTACTACAAAAATTAATCCATCTCCTTGAAGTAGAAATGTACCTGTCATATTAAGAGATTTCATAGCTCCTGCTACATCAGGAGTTTCGTATGGTGAGAAAGCTCCTGTTTGAATGATATTTTGTTTAGATGGTTGAGTAGGTGCAACACTTGAGCTTCCACCTCCACATTCTTGTCCAAAGTAAGCAAAGATTACAGCTGAGGTGATTGCGTCCACATTCCACTTATCCATATCTCCATCGTTATCGATAAACCCTGCTTCCACCAAGAAGAACGGACAGTTAGATGAGCGAATTACTCCTATGTCCGGACGAATTTTAGCTCCGCGGTCTGTCCAACCAGTACGTTTAGCAATTTCTGCTGAAATACGAGCTGCCATAGGCGCTTCCTTTTCCGAGTAACAGAGAACTTCTACCCCATGAGCTTGACCGTTATGAGCATTATTATGCCAAGCAAAGCCTACATCGTTTGGTCTATCGTTGATATTCCTAACTTGGTTACCAACGACAGCGCTCTTTGTGCGACCCACATTATCAGTGTCGTCCTCTACAGAATGACCTAATGCACGTAACTTCTTAATAAAATCTCCGTTAGTTTGATCTCCTAAAAGGTGTTCTTTCCTGCCACCATAGTTAGCACCCGGTACAATTCCATTATGTCCTCTATGACTAGACACTCTCATTATTCAACATCTCCTTTTTCATTTGTTGGATCTGTACCATTTCCATGACTTGTCCAAATACCTAGCGCAATACCAAATAAATAAACAGCTTGTTGGATCTTTTCTAAATTACCTTCAAACCCAGTTACTCCGAATACCGATAAAATTAGCCCGAAGCATGAAAATAGCGCAACCCATGTTTTCCAGTTGCGCAAACGTTTTAAAATATTTTCTTTTGTAAGTGGCATCTTACACACCTCCTTTCAGAAGTAATCCAATCAATGCTGTTATAATTGCACCAATTATGATGCGGAGAATCCATGTAGTATTAGCGCTGATTTTCTCAATACTTTCTTCTATTTTTATTACCTTACTTTCCACAACTGCAAGACGTACTTCCATGCCCTGAATCTGTGATTTATTAGATTCACAATCCTTGCATTTCTCCACTGTTATCACTCCTTTATGCAAAATAAAAAGAGAGACAGTTATGTCTCCCTTTTGTTGTAAAAGCCGTATTTTGTTGATTTTTTATTTACTAATAATGTTCATTTTTTTTAAATAGTTATATGCGTCGATAAAGGAATTATCTTGATTAGTTTTTTTATTTTTTTGTTCTTTTCTATTGCTAATTTCTTGTTTGTCTGGGAATTGAATTACATTCATACTTTCCACCTCTTGAATTCTGAATTATAAACCTATTGACTTAATATCAACATCTTTAATTTTTGAAATGTCTTCTTCAAGATTTGATTTTGCATATTCCATATTCACTTTCATTCCTCTGTCATTCCAGATTTTATACAACTTCATGATATTGCTATATCCATTAGTAGGATCTGCTGTTGCTCTATAATTACATATGACTGGATATAAAACCGCAACGATTGAGCAATAAGATTTCGCTAAAGGTTTATAAAGGATTTTTTCATCAGATAATCCATTTAATACAGCTGTACTAAAAAACTCTAAATCATTTAATATATCTAAGCCACCATGCTTCTTTGCTTCCGAAATAAGCGTTTGGACTTCTGGAGTTTTATGGCTATCATCTGGAAAAAACAGATCATTCATCGGATTAAGTTTATCAATAGTGGCAGCAATAGTAATTTTCCCAAGCACTTTATTAACCTTAGGTATATACTCTGAAGAAAACCATTTAAGATATTCAATACTTTTTTCAACTGCTGCACGTTTATTTCTTATATCCATGTCTTGTTTAACAACTTGCAATTGTTTTAATGCAATTATCACAGTAGTAAGTAGACCTATGCCGGCTAGATAATACAACGCTTCTAAAATTGGTTTAATTTCACTTATTACGTATTTTATCGAATCCATTTGTAAATCTCCTCTTCTTATAACTTTATATTACAATCTTACAAGAAAAGGTATTGGTATTTCTACTTATTTATAAGTTTTTAACTGAATTTTATTCTAACTTTTTATAAATTTCATTCTATATGCATCCGTTAGTTCTTTCGCGAAATACCCATATATAGCGGTAAGGGATTTGCACCTTGTATGTGCTGTTAGTTCCCCATTTACACCTCATCTAACTACGGGCCTCGCTAACAGGAATTCTTCCAATGTTTTTATAAACTCATAGCTTTGCTTATAAAAGGTTTTGGCTTCATCACGGACACTAGGCGAGCAACTGAAAAAACGTTCGAAAACAGGTGAGTATCCGCTATTTGCTTCTTCTCTATTTAAATAGAAACCAATCTAATCCGTATTTTATTAAATCTGTTCTGGTTCGAATACATCTAATGCATTTAGAAATTCAGGTAATGTTTTCAAAAATAAATACCCTTGTTTTAGAAAATTATCAGATACAGGAGCAACAGACGGTTTGAACTTATGATTCGCATATTCAACTGGCGTTTTGCCTTCTTTACACGCTTGATAATTCACATAAAAACAAATGGACAAATCTAAGGTTTCTTTGTTGCCATTGATGTTTGTAATTTTCATATAAGCTCCATCTAATGTGATACCAGATCCCAGTGATTTATTAAGCTTTAGCCCCATCAGTATTACCTTCTTTCTCTTTTTGCTGATTTAATTGCGCTTCTAGTACTCTATTTTGTTTTTCTAACTGATATATAATTAAATCTTTCTCACCTAACAAAATGAATAAATCTTCTACATTTATTTGACCCATTTTTATCCTCCTAATAACACCCAATCATTGACTGAGCTAGTTCCTTTTGCTTTATACCATTTATCATTTGATGAATCATAATAATCTTGTCCGAATGCTCTTGGTGTAATAGCTGGTTTTCCAGTGCCGGTTCTTGTTCTCGCTAGTTCTATCCAACCTACACTATCAAAAATTCGAAATCTCTCATTTGGTTGATCGTAATACATTTCGCCTGCACCTGGTGCCGAAGGTGCTTTCCACCCTAACTGCAACCATGTGCTTGGATCCATTCTGATTTTTCCATCATCACGAAGTTGTAAAAGAACGGAGTTCGCACTTGAATTTCTAAAGGCGATAGAATTTCCTGATGCCGTAATAAATGTATCGCCTGAAGCTGATTTTAAAATTTCACGTGATAGACCATCTTTACATTTATAAACAATTGCCTGATTATCCGCTAAGTAAAATGCTATATTACTAGTGATAACGGCATTTCTAAAATCCAATCCCGCTTGATATTTACCAACTATTAATCCTAATGAATCCTGTGCACCTTCAAATACCATTGAATAATATGGTTTATTCGTTTCTTTTGTTCCACCAACGCGTATACCAGCCGTAATTGGGTACCTTCCACCGGAAGTGACGTTTAATCCAATTACATTACCGCGATACCAATCCCATGATCCATACAAATCACCTTGCATATTATTCATATCAAGCTCATAGCCCTGAGCATTCACCGTTGCGGCTAACCCTTGCGTAACTTCTGTAAGAGTATTAAGTGCCCAAATATCAGGTTTCCCTTGGCTTCCAGTCTTTGCTGCTGCATATATAGCTACTTTGTGACCATCTTGACCAGTTCCTGTTGTTTCTGAACCATTCGCATCCATTTCGACCGCCATTGCGTAATGTCGATGTGTACCACTACTTTTACTCATAATATAATGGGTAACAACTGTCGATGCACCTTGTCCAATAAGCGCATTAAGAGGATCATGTGCCGTTTGGTCTTCTGAATTATAATCAATTACACAGGTCTCTTTACCGTGCTTGAAATTACCTAATGAGATGCCGTTTAAGAAATAATCGCCTTTTAAATCAAAAAAGCCAACTAACGCTGTATTTAATATGCCATTACCTTCCAAAGTAATATTTTCATTTAATTGGAAATCTCCAGTTAGGTTAAAATGGCCGTTAGTGAATTTTATTGTCCCACCATTTGCTATGTTGATGTGATCTATTGCTTTCCTGAAAGCTTCCGAATCATCAAAAGAACCGTCTCCAACCGCGCCAAATCGTTTTATATCAACAAATAGTTCTTTAATTTTCTCTTGCTCGCTATCTAACCTTTCTTTTAATGAATCATGTAATACATTGTCTTTATCTAAGCGAGCGTCTGCAACTTCAGGATTATTGTTACCAGTGCCATTGATAACAAGATTCTTTATACGCTCATCATGCTCATCGAATTTAATTCGCATATAGGTTCCTTGTTTATTCACAAAGTTCATTGTTCTTTTCTTGTTTTCAATCTCTTTTAAACGATAATCTCTCGATAATCCGTTTTTTTCTGGGGTTAAATGGAGTTCTAAATTATCATTCATCTAAACACCACCTTTTTAATCAAATTCGTTTTTTAATAGTTTCTTTTATTTTTCTAACCACACACGGAATATCCGTGCATATGCTTTCTTTCCTTTAACCTTATTCCTCATACGTAAATAAAAACTTTTGAGTTCCCCAGTCGGAACGCCTAAATCATAACTAAGTTCCACATCATCGTTTTGTGGTGGTGCGGTAGTCTGTGTGGATGAAGCCTTACTCATGATTTGCTGACCACTATCGGAAGAAACCATTGCGATTTCAACCTCTCCACCTTCTTCAGTGAAAATTTGCGCTTTTAATTTTACATATTGTGTTTTGTGTTCAAACGTATAAAACTGACAATTGTCTAGTTCGTCATGGACGGATGTTAACCACCAACCATCTTCCACTACATTAATCCCGCGATATGGCGGATAGTGTCCTGCAATATCGAAACCGTATTGTAAATAACCATCTATGATTGTTGGATATCCATCTGGTCGAGTGATGCGAATCATTCCACCGTTATAATCACTTCCACCTGAACCATGATGCACGTATTTCTGAGGATCATCAGGATTAATCATCCACATTCCTGTATAATCCGTATACACATACGTATTAGCATAGAGTCTCTTTTGTAATAAGCTTAAATTACCACCATCATCTAGTAATTGTTTCAATTGATTTTCCGCTACAGTAAAGTTTGCTAATATATCAGATGGCTTCTTAGTAATCTTTCCGAGTGTATATACTTTTGGTTTGCCCTCATTCGAGAAGTCTTGAACTTCTACAACTCTAATACGAACATCCAAATCAAATGGATCAATAATACACCATACATAGTCACCTTTATTGATATATTGCCAACCTAATTCTTCTGCTTCGACTGCTGTTAAATTAACAACGATGTCGATACTATCGTTTAATTCGCGTTTAATACGTTCCAGTAGCGAATTGTAGTCGGTGTATCTTTCGTCACGTACTGGCTTAGCGTGCTTAACCCCGTATATATCAGCAAGTGGACTTTTGTATTCAGCAGTGACCACATATGAACCATCTTCATTTTTTTTCCCAAAACCTTTTATATATGTGAAAAAGGAAGTTGTATCTATTTCCCTTGAAGGTTCTTTTATATTAAAAAAATACCGAAACTGTTCATCGGTATACGTTCCAATTTCTTTTTTGATTTCAATTGTTTTTTCGATTACATCAAACTCCGCTCCAAATTTTTCAAGAATAGATTTCACTAATGCAAGAGAGTTATCATCGCCAAAATTATCAACCTTTACACTTACAGGCATATCGGGTGTATGAATGATTTTAGGAGTATATCCTGTCCCTTTTAATGCAAATGTCAATAAAGATCCTAAAGGGAATATCCCTGTAATCTCCTCATATATGTGATTGCCATTTAAATCATCAAATACTCGATGAAATGCTTTACAGTTGGCGATTACTGTATCACCTAACGTTTTTTCTTTGAAACCTTTTATAATATATTCTTCATTATCATAAATAAAATAATTTTGATTACGGATTAATTGATATGCTGCTTTATTAATTTCAGTCTTGATAGCAGTAACATCTATATATTTATCACCGTTTACTACATCTTTTCTAGAAACCTCATAATCCGTGACCATTTCTTCTTGTCCAGTTATAGAACGAATATACAAGTCTATTATTCTACTCACCACACTTTCTATAAATAATAGAACCTAAAATCGAATTCAATTTGAAAAGCTCCTGATGTTCCCGACACTACAATGTCGTTCCATCCAGGAGCTAATCTAATTACTTTTCTATTTGTACTTGCAAACACTGTATTACCATTTTTAAAGACGCGGACTCGATTGAGTTCTACTGTGTCACCTACAGCGGTTGGGATGTTCAATTTAAAAATATCACCTGTTGTTCGATTTGTGATTGTTAATCCATTTGTAGCCCCACGAACACGAATTACTAGCGGTAATTTTCTTGGATCTATTTCTATATCGCCTGCATTAAAAATACGGAAGGAGGTTGTTGTCGGCTTGTAAATCAAGTCTTCAGCGGGTAAGTTTTGTCCTATTTGCCATAATTCTGAGTCGAATGTAAAGTCATCCATTGTGGTTCCAACTGATTCCGCTAAACCTTTCGCAGAAGTGAATGTTAACTCTACCGAGGACTTCACATATCTTAGAGTACTAATTGTATATGGATGCACCTTTACCAACCAGCGTTTTCCAGGTTCTCGATTATCGATAATATAAAATGACTCTTTACTATGAAACAATTTAAAAATTTCATTTCTCAATAAAGCAACATCGTACATATCTCTTGCGACCATATTAAATCTAGCATTTAAATTCCGTTGTTTCATTGTGGAGCCAACATCAATTAAACCATCAACCCCATCTACCTCTTCATATCTATTATCATAATTAGGTGATTCAGGATCAAATTCAATTAATCTCAAACCAAAATCAGCCGTATTTAATTTAACGCCATTCAGTCTTTGAATTATTAAACTCATCCCATTCTCACCCCTGATAAATACATTTGGTTACCCATTCTTCTTCCTAACTCTTGTTCAAAAAAATCAACCATTTGTAGCATGTCTGTTTCACTTGCGCTTCCGTTATAATTCAGTACCACTGATATAGGAGTATTGTTATTTGTAGTGTTTAAAGTTCTTGCTTGTTGACCTTGCACAGGAGCGTTAGCTGCAATATCAGGAACATCTAATAAATTCCCGAGTAAACCTTTTACCTGCGGAAAAGCTAGTTTAATACTGTCAGAGATTGGCCCGCCAAAATCCAGATGGTCTAAATCGCTTAACGGCCCTGTTTTTGCAGGAGAGAAAGGTAAGAAATCACGAATCGATCCAGCGATATCAGAAATCGTTCCTGTTACCTTAGATTTCATACTTTCCAAACCTTTCATTAGCATATCCATAAAGCCTTTTCCTGCATTATAGAAAGAATTTGCTATATCTTCAAAAACGCCGCCAAAAGCTTTCCCTAAACCTTTTACTATCCCAAGAACAGCATCAGCGCCGAGCCTCATATTCCCTTTCATCATTTCCCAAGCGCCACTTGCTATTTGCTTGATACTTTCCCAAGCTCCTTCCCAGTCTCCTGTTAAAACATTCACGAAAACACCAATAACCCCTAAAATAACATCTAGTGCACCAGATATGATTTGTTTTATAGCACCCCAAACTGACTGTACGACACTTTGCATCGCAAAGAATACGGTTTGAACAGCCGCTACCATTGTTGTGACATGATTTATAACATTCGCTTTAACAAAACTCCAAACCGCTTCTGCGATTTGCATAATATTATCTCCGTTTTGTTGCCAAAAATCTTTTAACTGACCGAAAAGTTGTTGACCAAAACTAACGATTGCATTCCAAATTGGTATTAATACTCCATTTAAAATGAAATTCCACGCCGTTATGGTAGCAATTTTTATCATTTCCCATCCTGTAATAATTGCGTTTCTGAATCCGTCGCTGGTATTCCATAAATATATGAAACCAGCAACTAAACCAACGATTGCAGCTGCTACCACCCATACTGTTGCACTCATTGCCATTAATCCTGTTATAAGCGGGCCTATTAACATCCAGATGGCGTTCCATGCTGCCAACATACCGTTCCATAAACCAATACCTATAGCTAGAGGCGATAACAGTAAGGTTAACGCAGGAACTAACATAATGATCGATTGTATTATAAGAGCTAATGTAGGATGCGCCTGATTAAATAACGTTACTAGTTCAAATATTTTCGCTGCAAAGTTAACTATAGGAGTCATCAGCATTCCGAAGGCGGTAACCATAGGTTGAACCGCTGTAATGAAAGCACCTTTCATTCTTTCCCAAGCTAATCCTAGTGGAGTTAATGAATCTTGAAGTTCCTTGATTTTTTTATCAGTTTCTTCTTTTAACCCTTGTAATTCCGTAGTTGCTTGAGATCTCGCTAAACTCATTTTCTCTTTCCATAGTCCAACATACTTTTGTAACTCAGGTTCGGTCATTTTGGATATGGCTTTTACTTCTTCAGCTGATTGTGGTCCCATTTGAGCGAGATAATTGGCGAATTCTGAACCTGCTCTTTGCGCTATACTAGCAAGATTATCTTTCCACCTACCTAATATCCCTACCTGTTCCTCAAGGTTCTGCATTAGTTTCTTTCCACTTGTCTTTTTCATTTGTACTTCTTCAAATAAATTCCAAGCATTCATGATTTCTGTTGTTCTTTGCTGCACTGCATCTCTATAAGTAGTCATCGCTTCCTCTTGTTGTTTATAAATTTCAGAAGGATCTGGTCCTTTAGCTGCCTTAAATAACGCCGCATAAAAGAGACCCGCTGTAACCGCAGCCCCCAATGCTACCATTTGAAATCTCATTAATCCTTGTGTAATCATCATGGTCATGTTTCTTAGGTCTTTCATACTTGCAGTTGGACCTAACATTTTCAAGGCGAGTACTGAAGCGTTACCTGCATTAGCCAACCTATTAAGCCCATCCGCCGCACGTAATCCCGCGCTATTAATTGAATATAGAGGGTTTGCCATTCTTGCGTAATTTTCACGTATACGAGTCGCTTGAGTAGTCATATTTTGCATATAACCAATAGTCTGCAACATACCCATCATAGCTAACCTATTTGCATTAATTGCTGCATCAGCTGCTGCCTTTTGCGCTTTACCTACCCTTTGTACTTCTGCCATGAACTCTCTAGTTGTTCCAGTATAATTCTTGGATGCTTGCGCTAATTTAAAATATTGATATTGAGCACCAATCATTTGGTCTTTTACCCCACGCATAGCAATCGATTGCTGATAGTGAGCGCTTCTCATTTCGCTGTACATCCGTCTCGCTTCTTCTGATGTTCCTCTATAAGCGTAACGGATACGGCGCCCTAAACTATCATAACGAGCACCAACTTCATCAGTTAATCCACGAGCCGCATCTGCTACTCCATCACCAATATGACTTAACTCATCGTTTACCCGCTGTACATCACGACGTATATTACCTGTTTCTAACCTGGTATCTATCTCAACGCGACCATCTGCCAATTATCTCACCTACCTTTCGCCTTATCTTTTTGCGCATCCATTCTTTTTTGGAATGCTATGAATTCCTGTTGTTCTCTAATAGCTTTTGCTTTCGGAAGATCGTATAATTCTTTCATTTTCTTAATACGTTTCCTCTCGTCAGCATTAGTCTTATCTTTCGGCGGAATATCACATGTTCGATAATGAAGCGCTTGTCCCATTGGGGATTTGCTAGAAAGGTTACGGAAGAGAGCCATGAACTTATTCCATTGCATTTTTCCTTGCTGTTCAATTAGGTCGATATTATAGTCAAACAAAAAAGAGGAAAAAATCCGTTCGGCATCCACTACAAAATCTACAGTAGGGATTGTCGGCGCTTTTTCCTCTTCTTTCTCTTCTATTTCTTTAATCTTCTTATTCATTAACAATTTCAAATCAATATCTAACCTGTCTTTTAAAATATCTACAAACAACATTGATTTGCGTTCTATGTCTAACTGATTAACAGCCACTTTATCTATCACTAACATATTTAGCGCGATGTCCGTTTTAAGATATTCATTAATACTTGCATCATCGAACAACTCGAACAATAAAAGGATATTATCAAAGGATAAGTTCAACTCTAAACGAACGCCATTCCATGTATAGAAGTCATATCCACGTTCGGTTAATTTCAGCATTATTTCTTCACGTTATTTAGATATTTATTACGTGTTTCATCTGCCTTTTTTTGAGTTTCATTAAAGTAAAGCTCATTTAAATAATGAACAAGTCCCATTAAGTTTGCAGAGGCTTTACCCGCTTTTTCATATAATACTTCAAATGTTCCCTCACCTAAGAAAGTTTCGACAATATCTTTAACTAACTCTTTTTGTTTTTGAGCTGCTTCATCGATTGATTCGTCTGTAGCTGTTTCATAATCTAGTGCATCTCCAGTAACATCTTTAATCCCTTTATCAAATCGTTTAAATGCTTTTTGATACTTTGTTAACGCCTCATCGTTAAACTCCACTTGATACACAGTACCAGCTACATCTATTTCTTTATATGTCTTTTCAAATTCAAATTTAAATTGTGTCATATCCATTTCTCCTTTTTAGATAATAGAAAAAGAGCCGTATTAACGACTCTTCATTAAGGTGTAACAGGTGCTTCTGTGAATGTTGGTTTCCCATCGAACGAGATAGTGAATTCAATCTCACCCTTACTGTTCGCATCGCCACCTGGTGCTTTAATTTCAGAAATTGTTGCCTTACCTTCCCATTTGTCTCCATTCGGTTCTGTTACTGTAAATGTTGTCTTACGATCAGGGCCAAACTTATTCAGCAAACTAAAGATGTAATCTTGCGCTTTGTCCCCATAGAAACGATGACCTTCAAAGCCATAACCAAGCATACCACCCGTAACATCACGTTCCGCAGAACCGCCACCATCATAGTAATATGTCTCTTCTGTTTCTTCGTTATTGTCTGGATCAACAGACGTTATACCTTTTGCAATGGCAGCTTTTGTAGGTGTTTGTCCGCCTGGTGTTATGTCGATTTCGAATTTATAACCATAGTTCAGTAAAAATGACATATATTAACCTCCTAATTCTAATTCCACACTAAATAGCGCGGTAAATATCCATTCATTCGCTGTTGTTTTCTCAACAAAATTAGGCTCCACATACACATTTAATCTTCTTAGTGTATAGGAGCCATCTAAAGCGTGAAAAACACGCCTATGAACGTTATTTAGTTCTCTTGTGATCAATTCCATTGTATTGTTTGCTTCTAATTGATTACTGCTTTTTGCAAGTATTTGAATTTGTTTATTGATGATTTCACCTTCGTAATATTGCTCTCCTGACGCTGACGGAATCATTCGTATAGCAATACTTTTTCGTGGTGCATCATTTACTCCTATATCCAATAAATCAGCTTTTATAGGAGCGAATAGGATACCTGTTGGCAAAGTAGCGATTAAATGCTTCTTGACCGATTCTATTAGCCATATCATATTTACCCTCCTATAAATTCCGTTTTATCTCGTTTTCTACGATTCTAGTCCAATCCATAACATGCCTAGCCTTTGCTTCCTCAAACCAGAGACCTCTGGCATTAGGATTGACATCTGTTGAGAAATTATATTGAGGATTATAGTAGATTCTCCGAGCATAAGGAGTATTCCATTCAATATGTCCCTCTCCCGGTCTACTGAATCTAATGCCCGACCTCTCTACCTCACCTGTATCTTTTGGAATATAGAAGTTACTGTCTTTAAGAACCTGCTCATCCAGTGCAAATTGCGCTTTCTGAGTAGCTTCCATTACCTTTCCTTCGATAGCAGGTGCATCAACTCGAATATTCACTCGAATCATACTAGTCGCACCTCCACATGGTGAAGAATGCTTCTATCATAAAAGTCACTGACTTCACTAACGGTCATTTCTTTTCCGTTGAATATAACTTTAGATTTTTCTTTAAAAGTTATTGGTGTTGAGTGTACTGCATCATGGAATAACAGTGTTTGCATGACTGTACTATCACCATTACCATTCAACACGACTGTCTTTTTAGGCTCAACTCGAACCCTTTCAATCGTTACAGCAGGTTTATAGTTGTCGCTACCACCCCAAGTATCATCTTCACCTTTATACTCCAAATACTGAATTGTGTGGATTAACAATGAACGTCTGATTGGTTTAGCCATTCACACACAACCCCGCATAAAGCAATCCAGTAGGGCTTAAGAACTTCGGGACTGAGATTGCATACTGAGCATAGAAACTAGGTGAATCGTCTGCTCCTGCACTCATTCCATTCTCAGAATAAGAACCGACATCAAAACCGCCACTACCTTCACTTACAGTTGCAGAAGTTTCGCCATTGATTGCTAAAAACTCAACTTGAGCAGCAGTAGCTTTCTTGACCTGTTTTTTAATAAAAGGCGCTAACTTATCAAAATCAACGCCTTCCAATTTGTAATTTATAACGTGGTCGATTTGGTCACTAGCTCGATTGATTAACCTATCTAATAGCGCCACATCCGATACCGGAGTACCTTTGTATTCGTTATTGTAGTAATCAACATCTATATACGGCATGTCATCACCTACTTAGCAGTAGACTTTTTCGGTACTTTTAAATCAGCTAATTCTTTTTTTAACTCTTCAATTTGGTCAAGAGCTTTGTTGTATTCACCTAACGTGACATTACGTCCACCTGTAGCACGTTTGATTACTTTGCCTTCTTCAGTAATCTGGTCAAACCCATCATTCAAATAGCTAGGGAGAAAGTCTTTTTCAATGTGCAATACTTTATTCAAACGTTGCACTTTTACTGTGTTACTCATTTAACACCATTCCTTTCGTAATAAGAAAAAAGAGAAGCTGTAAAAACTTCTCTTTATGCAGTAGTGATATTGAATTTAACACCTGCTACTTTTGCACCTAAGATGAATACATCCCAGTATTTACGCTCGTAGTAAAGGTATTTGCCACCTGTAGCAGCGCTTGGAGTATCTAAGTCAACGAACTCGTATTTTTGTGGAGATACAACTGCTAAAGGATGAGCTAAGATCATGTTGATTTGCTTTGCAGCGGCATCCGGAACAGCACCATTAGTAAAGTTGTACGCTGTTTTCATACGAGAAGAAGGAACAGTAACAATTGTCACATCGTCTAATGAGTACACATTACGGTTGATGTCTTTCCCGCCACCTGCAACTTCTAACGTACGTTGGATTCCTTCTGCTTCTTTTAATAACTTTTTAACAGCAGGAGTTACATAAAGTAAACGACCATCTTGTGGCACTTCTGCTTCATCCTGTTCTAACATCATTTGATCAAATACATCTAAGATGTTCGCAGCAGTTAATACCGTAGCATCTGCAGTTTTCCCTGCTCCAGTGAATTCAGAGTATAATTTTGAAGCCATATATTTGTCATGCTCAGGGATACTTTCTTCATTAAGGAATACACGCGTAATATTAGCAATCGATACAGCCATATTAGTTTCGTCAATGTCTACTGGATCAACTAAAGTACGGAATTCACGGTCATGACCTAAAGTCTTAGGCTCAAATGAGTTATCAACACGACGAGTGTAGTTCCCTACAACGTCACGGTTAACGTCTGTGTATCCGCCTACTTTGATGCTTGGAATTTGAATCGTTTTAGGACCTGTCCATTTAACGATATTGTTATTAGGTGTGTTGTATAACGCACCGAATGCAGACCCTTGTGCAAACTTTTGTACTAATGCCTCTTGATATTGTACAGCGTAATTCAATGTAGCCATGAATAAATCACTCCTATTTTCATATTGTTTTAGATAAGTTTAAATGCTGAAGCCCATTGCTCTGCTTCAGTCGGCGTTTTCTTTTGATGCTGTCCAGTTGTAAATGTAGGCTTGGGAGTTCCTTGTGGTTCTTCCACTACACCTTTAAAATGAGGAAACTCTTCAACTACCATTTCGATAGCTTTCGTAATATCTATATCTTCACTAACCTTTGTTTTCGCTAGAGTAATAACTGCATTTAAGTTCTTTTCTTCTGTAATGCCTGACTTAATCGCAGCGTTTT
Organism: Bacillus sp. FSL M8-0063; assembly: GCF_038005545.1. Classification (NCBI taxonomy): domain Bacteria; kingdom Bacillati; phylum Bacillota; class Bacilli; order Caryophanales; family Bacillaceae; genus Bacillus; species Bacillus sp. FSL M8-0063. Next base: position 38,128 of record NZ_JBBOTJ010000005.1, on the reverse strand, counting down.
CTGCTTGTAAATTAAAAAGAGACTCATCTTTTTCTTTCAATTGAGTCTCAAAAGTTGTTAATTTTTCATTTGTCTTTTCTTGCTCTGTTTTAAGAGAATCTTGATGTTCTTTCCATCCTTTTAGTGCATCTTTAAGTTGATCTGCATTTTCTACACCGAGCTTCTTAAACAGAACTGCTTCATTATCCTTTTTAGCAACATCCATCTGCTCTTGAGTGAAAGTAACAGGTGGTTCTTGATTTGTCGGCGGTGTAGTTTCTGGTGTCACTACATTCGGTTCACCTCCTTCCGGTGCAACTGGTGGATTATCTCCCCCTTCAGAGAAGAACTGCATTTCGTTTAATCGTAATCTGAATGGTTTTTTCATCGTAATTCCTCCTATACAATACTTTCGCGGTTATATTGGCGTTTACGCTTCGTTCGATGAATAAAATCTCTCATATTAGCTTGTCGTTGCGAAACCTTATTCTTCGCTTCTTTCACGCCTTCTGCATCGCCTAACGCTTCCATAACCTTTACTTCCTTCTTCGCTTTCCTAATTTGTCGCTCTAAGCTTCTTTGCTGTTGACTTTCCTTATATACTCTAGAGTTCTCATCAGTGTCATACGGTTCATAACGCTTCGTTGATTTACCTTGAATATAAGGATAGAGAACGTGACGGCAGTTAACGCCTAATAACCCTGCCGCTTCACCGTACGATGTACTGGAAAACGGAGGGTATCGCTTGCTCTTTCCGCTTTTAGAATAAATACGACCTTGATAAGGATTGCAGAGGGGTCTCGCACCTAAGTGGCTACTAACTTCTATCAGATCTACATCGTATTCATCCATGCGAGCCATTTGCATCTCATTCGCTACGTTCTGACTAACAGAACGGCTTATCATATTCACGTAGGCTTCAGTACTCCAACGTTTACCCGCCTTATCAATCAAAGCAGGGATTCCACGTTGCGACCACTCAGAAACGGTTTTCCTAAGTGCCTGTTGTGGCGTTATGACACCGCCTAACAGTTTACCTACTGTCTTGTTTAAAACATCCAGATAAACCTGTTGTGACTGCTTCAGCATCGTTGTGTTTATAAGGTTCAGTGTATCTAACGCTTGTTGCTCGTAAGTATTGAGTATGCCAATTAGTGCGGCGCTTGTGTGCATTGCAGGAGCAGCAGCTAAACTACCCGCTTGTACTGCTTCCTGATATAACGGCTCGTGTTGTTCTACCGCAGTGAAACCAGCACCTTCTAGCATCTTCCGCACTTCTTCAACCGTTTTACCGCTATGACGGGAGATTGTATTCATTTGCTGTTGATTCAACTTGCCTAACTTATTTAGCTGTACTATGCGCCAATGTTGATATTGGTCAAAGTTCTCGGCAGTAAGTAGCAATTCCCTATCATACTTGAGCATTCTGGCCATGTTTAAAAGCAACTCTTCTTCGATTGCATTGTAGATATCTACTACAAACATAGAGAGTTGCTGTAACTTCTCAGGAGGGAGTGCCATTACCCTTCATCTCCTGGACTCTTATTCTGTTTTATATTGTTCATACCGAAGAAATCCACTCCTTCAGGCATAACCAGTTTATTTTCATTTTGAATTTCTTCTACTATTCTCTCTGCTTCTTCTTCAGAAACACCATGTATCTTCATAATGGCTAACTTTTTAGTTGTTAAACCATTCATAACAAGTGTAACTTGTTTGTTGATTTCTGCTGTCTGGTCCTCTGCAATAGAGTCATCAAAGGTAACGGTAACTTCATAATCATCTGTACTCTCGAACTCATCATACAAAGCAGCAATTTCGATAATGATATCAACTAAATCACGAATACCATCCTCAATAATCGTTTCATGCGACTGCTTTGTTCTGAATGTCTTGGAGTTTTCACTCACAACTTCAGTGGCAGTTTTTACTCCTTGTCCGTCAAAACTAAATGCTCCAGCCGAGAAACCGACCTGCATGGATACATAGTTTAATAATGCATTAATAGCAGCTGTGTGCTCTTCTACACGCAATTCTACTGATATATCTTGAATCTGTTTTACTCCATCATCGAAGTTCATCGCTTCATAGACTTCATCAGTGGCATCAAAGTATCTTTGCGGTATGCCTGATTGTGGATCTATAACAGTTCTGATTGCTGAAGCAGGTACCACAATACGTTTCTTACCTAAAACAAACTCCCGTTGGAAGCTATCAAACGCAATGTCAAGTGATTTCAGCGTACTTAGTGCATTAGCATAAAGTGAGATTCCAAGTGGTGAAGTTAAATCCAAATTGTTTGCTGTATTCGGTTTAAAGTATACAAACATTGGTTTAGATAAGTTCTCGATCCGCACTTCTTCGTCTAAGTCAGGATATAAAGTAGATAAGGAGACTTTTACACCTAAATCACCTTGATTCTTACTCTCATACAATTCATTCTTGATGACGTATTCTTCACCTTCAACTAAGTGCCACTCAAGAAGTGTGTACTTTTTATCTCCCTTAGAGATTTCGTTAACGAATAAACCCTCGGTAATATGTTTGTTGTCCCAAGCGATTGGAATAAAGCAGTCTGCTGTAACATAGGAAAGTTTGATTCCTTCATCCCAGTAAACTTTAATTACCATTCCACCTAAAGCAAACGTGTACTCTAGATACCTCTGAAACTCCTTAATGAAGTTATTTTTATCCAGGATATTCTTAATATCATCCGATAATGTTTTATCCGATATGTTGATTGAGCACTTCTCATTAAAGATAAGAGCAGCCATTTCTTGTGAGATTACTTTAGCCATATTTAGCGAAGCCATTCTTCTACTCTTCTGCCCTTCAATCGTATGATACTTAACGTTATGCCAATCATCATAATGACCGCTATATAACGACTTCCACATATCAATATGTTTGTAGGATTCTTCATTAACAGATATATCCTTTTTATCGGATATTTTCTTAATCCCTTTAATTAGGCCCATTTTATATAACACCTGCCTTATACCGGAGATGAGTCTTTTATACAACGCATCACCCCCTTACTAATATTTAAGGTTTAATTTCTGTAGATTATCATTCACATAATACTGGAATGCATCACATGTATGGTCATCTACCTTAATTACTTCAGGATTCGGAGTTTTTAATGTCTTCGCTTCCCACTGATATTTCTTGTGTTCTTCATAAAATATCTTGTTGTTCTCAGTATCCAAAATAAAAAAGCGTCCTTGCGACAATAGGTCATAGACGTTTTCAATCATTTCGACTTTTCTCTTTTTTGCTACTGGATGCAATCTAATGCCATAATCTTTAAAGTATTGGTTACGTAATCCACCCTCAGCGGAATCAATTGTTTGTTTATCGATATATCTATTAAATTCTTTTGTAGCATCGGTAACGAATTTGTTCAGGTCTGTCGAGAACTCACTAGGAGCACGTTTAACGACCTTATTCTCAGGTGAATAGTAATACGTATCGAGCAGTATGACGTTACCTTTCTTCGTCAATCCAAAGGCTAGATAAGTAGTAGCAGAGACTTGGTGACCTGTATCTATTGCGATATCGATAAGGATTAAATCATCATCTTCAGGCAATTGATCTATTTTCTTGAAGTTGTTCATGTTATAGACCATATCACCTAGACCAATAACTTCTCCGCCATACATCCAGCGCCAGTAATCTTCGTCATGTATCTTATACTTCTCAATCTTCCTGATCATCTGCTGAGACAAAAATCCTTTTTTATCATCCATGTATGTTGAATGGTGAATAAAATAGTCGTCGTCTCCTGCTTTACTATCCAGCCACTCGTTAATCCAACTGTAGGGATTTCGTGGTGGGTTGTATGAGAAATACACCTTTACTTCCTTACCTTCGATTTCTTGACGAATGAAAGTATCTTCAACGATATCGATATCCTCTACACCTGCGAACTCTGCTGCTTCCTCAAACCATAGAGACATTACGTATCCCTTAGCTATCTTGGCAGACTTAAGTTTCAATGGATCGTCACAACCATAGAAGTAAAAAGCAGTATTGGTTTTCTTATGTCTAATGATTAATGGTGACTTACCAAAGTAAAATTCACCTTCGACACCAAGCATATAAATAGCCCATTTGATTTGCTCATATATAGAAGTTGAAAGGTATTTACCGACTTTCCTCAAGCAAACTACATTGCCCTGTTCATCCTCTAAAAAGTCCGTTATAAGCTTCATAGAGATGACCGATGACTTCATAGAAGAACGTCCACCTTTTGCAACGATATGAGACTGTTCAGCAAGCCATAACGAATAGAAATTGGCATTCATCAAGTCCATGATATTAACTGTCTTGGTCATCTTGCATCGCCTTTCTCATGGCTTCCTTATCGTTTACAATGATTACGCGATTACCATTGCTGGAGTCGTCTGTAAGTTCCTTAACCTCAGCTTTCATCTTCTCAACATGTACCTTCTGAGCTTCCATCTGCATACGATGTCTTTCCTCTTCAATCTGACGCTTGAAGTTATCAGGAACTAAGTCGAAGTACTGAGCTAATTTATCCAGAGCTTTCATCTTGTCTGCAAGTTTGATGGAAACACCATCTCTACCTTGCTTTACTTCAGTAATAATAGACCCATCTACCACTTCATGATCTTGTAAGTCAACAAAATTCATCATTCTTGTAATAGGAGTTCCATCTTCACTTTCAAACTCAACTTCCCTTTGTCCAAAAGTCACATAGTTAGTAATATCAGCAAAAGCGATTTTAATGTACTCTTTCAGCACATCCATTGCTTCAACGAATACATTCTCAACTAACTCACCTTTAAGTTCCTTTATATAGGAAGAAACTCGTTCGCGTCTTAGTAATCTACTTGCCTGTACATGAGCGCTTTCTTTGGTGTATCCACTTTTTAGTGCAGCTTGTGTACCATTGAAGTATTTCACGTAATACAAGCAAAAGAGCCGTTCCTTTTCGGACAGCTCTTCATCTTCTAAAATCTCTTTTAGTTTTTCTTTCGTTTTGGGATTTTTAACATTAGTAACGCTCCTTTTTGCAATAGTAACGTTACCATTCATTTGTTCATCCCATTTATCTTGCGATTTCCACTTTCTGATTTGCGAAGGCTTGAGGTTTAACTCAGCTGCAATATCAATAAGTGGCTTCTCACCTTTACTCGCTTTATATATTTCAAATGCTTTATCACGATCTGGACTTCGTTGCCTAGCCATATCCACCACCTCACACGCTAATCGCTTATATAAAATAAAAAGCAGCTGATTCGCTACTTTAAAGTAAATGATCTAATCTTGAGTTATTTGTACTTTTTCGACCAGATAAAGAGTACATAATATCCTGGTGTTTAATCATTCTCTGATGATTACGAGGTATTTTAAAATCCTTTCTTCGCTCCTTCAATGCGCTGATAACATTGATATCTATACTCAGTGCATTCGCTAACATATTAGGGTTATATCCACTGTCCAATAGCGAAAGGACCTCATAAAAAATCGACTTCCCACCAACAGATTTGAACATTTCTTTTTTAAATCTATCTCTTTCCCTAGCTCTTTCCTTCTGTAACGCAATCATCTGAGGTGTCGTAACCCTATGTTTCCCTTTTTCAATGTCTCTTACAGCATCCTCTAGTTTAGCCTGTTTAAAAGCTTCATCGATTTCAGGAATCATTTTTACATGTTTGTACTTTGCATTTGTATTTTTAATATAGTCAGTGTATAAAACCGGGAACTCCTCTTGCACCTCTTTATTTAGCACTGTTTTATATTCAATCATATAAGTTATCTCTAATAATGAACGCTTTAACGGACTATCTTCTAATATATAAGCCACTTTATTGAACAGGTGCGCATAATCTTTAGTATTCGAATAACCATTAAAATGAGCATGAACCCTAGTCTTTATTTTAAAAGCTTTGCCTACATAAACAATTTTGTCATTATGATCGGTGATTAAGTAAACCCCGCTGTCGTGACTTTGTATTTTATTATTAAACTCTTCAAAACTCATAAAGTTTAATTCTTCCACGCCTTTCCCCTCCTACATTATCCCCTTTTCTTTTGCTCTCTCATAAAGAACTGTACGACTTACACCAGTAACTTCACATATCTTCTTAACAGTGTAGCCATTCTCTTCACGATTAGTAAGCAGCTCTAAAGCATGCTCCATTTTAGGATTTTTATCACCGTATTTTTTAGGTCTTCCCTTATATACGCCACGTTGTTTAGCAAGATCTATACCTTCTCGCTGGCGCATCTTAAGCAAATCCCTTTCTAACTGGTTAACGCCAGCCATTACAGTGAGTAGGAAAGTACTATATGGATTATCACTTGTCGTATCAAGCCAGGTATCTTTTATTGATTTAATCGAAGCTCCTTTACTCTTAATAACTTCAATTAGTTCAAATAAATCCTTTGTACTACGACTGATACGTGTTAAATCGGTAACTACAATCGTGTCACCTTCTTGTAAATTATCAAGCATCAATTGAAGTTCTTCTCTGTTTGTTGTTGCTCCGCTTGTTTTCTCTTCATACACATGATCACATCCATAATCATTCAGCTGTTTCAATTGCCTAGCTAAATTTTGTTCTTGTGTAGAAACGCGAGCATAACCAATTATCATAATATCTTCCCCTTTGTCCGTTAACGTGTTCGGAAATTAATTCTAAGTACATAATAACATTTATTTTCCGTATATGTAAACAGGACATTAAGAAGTATAATAAATTCGTTTGCTCTTTTATGTCCGTATAGGGTAGACCTAAATAGGACGTTTTAACTATCTCTATTTTATTTCGAATAGCGCGGCAACGGTACTACATATATGAACACATTTTAGGGAGGTTTTACTATGAAAATTAAAAAGACAGAATTAGAAAATGAAACGATCACTTCAGAATTTAAATTAACAGGATTAATCTTTGCTATCGCTGACTTAGTCCGAGCTCTCCATGAAGCAGGAATCATTTGATTCTTGCTTTTCTTTTTCGTTCGTTGTGTTCGTTTGTTTTGTTAGGATTTATACATACACCAAGTGAAGAATAACATGTAAATTGTGACACACACTATCAAAAGTATTTGTATGTTTTCGCTCATCCCCTCACCCCTAACCTCTACTTACCTGACAGATAATCAACCCACTCAACTTGTTTCTTCAATTCCTCATCAGACATATTCTCTAATCCTTTAAGAGTGTAATTTTCCCCAAACTCTTTTCCACCCTCAATGACGAATCGAATCATTTCTTCTCTAGTCATCCCTTCACCCCTAATCCTTATTAATCAGGATAATTGCAGGACCATCAACAACAATACCACCAACCTCAATCTTTTCATAAGGCTCTACTTGGATTGTCGCAACGCCTTCACGCTCCTCTAATTCTTCACTCAAGTCTTTCGTTGATACGTTCTTTAAGTCCATTTCTTTCCCTCCTTATCGTTATAAACTTCATAAACATCATCTTCTTCGTTATCCCAAAACCCATAAACCTCTCTATCCAATAAAGTAGGCTTATCCTTATCTTTCCTTAACAACAAACAAGACGCCCACCAAATCACGGCAGCGCCTAAGATAATTGCTATTGCTTGCATCTCTTCTTAGCCTCTTCTACTATCGATACAGCGTATTCTTTCGAAATTCCTCTAGCTATAATCTTCTCAATCAGTTCTTCCTCTTTCGCACTTCCGTCTTTAAGACTCATACTCAAAGACAATATAAAACCTTCCATAAAGGAATCTATGTTAACCAATAGTAATCCTCCCATTCAACTTCACGTTTAATGTGTAATTTCTATATAACAAAGAAAAAAGCACCCGTTATGGATGCTTAATACTTAATTACGATTGACGATTGAAGTAATAATCCGATTTTCCAGAGCATTCAGGAATTCGGCATCGGTACTGAGCTTTTTCTACTGCGATTCGGCGATTATTCTCCAAAATTGCAGTATTATTTGACTTAATAATGTCTGCTTCCCACCCACAATGCTTGCATTCCATTATTGCTCTTTTAAAACCTTCTTCAATGATAAATTCATTCATTCTATTCACTTCTTTCTATAGTAGTTAACTTATTTAAACGACTATAGACTAATCTGTCAAGCTGATTACTCTCAACCTTCTCCAAGCCACCGCATCATGTAATGTTTTAGCTCTTATTAGCTACGCGCTTTACGTTCGGTGACTGGGAGAAGAATAGGAATCAACAGCTTCCCTCACTAAACCAACTTGAGGGAATTGAACCCTCACCTTCGCGAATATGCACCTTACACCATCGTTGATTTAGCTAGGGAAACAGTCGAAACTATTTCCTTTTTATGCTCCGTAGAGTCGGTCAATACTTCAGCTTTCGCCTTTGCTGACCATTTTCGTTTGATAACGTGATTATATCCAAGACGTATATCTTTCTTCCGACGCCTTGTTTGAACTAACATATTTTCAAGGGGATGGAGAGGAGGCTCCACTATGTTAGTTCAAACAAAGAGCGGAACTCTTTGCTCGTTTTGTTGTTTAAAAGAAGAACCATGACTTACATTAGTAATTGTCGTGAGCAACTCCGTATAAAACAATTGAAACTTCTTTTATAACATGTAATTCATTTAATTTAACAGACCAATATCCCATTTGTAAAAAGATCCAGTTTTAACATTGAAATCAAGAAATCACATGACAGATGTGTTTTTACTACCTATGAGCCTACAAACGAAAGGCGGTACGCTTATACACTCATTGAGAAGTAAAACAGCATGACGAATGCGAGTTATCTCACACCCGCCACACTGGAATATGTCATTGTTAATCATTTAAGGGAATCTTACCACCCTTACGGCGAGATTCTTACCGCCCATGCCCGCCCTGCCGCGGTATACGTTAAGGAGTACTAATCCTCTTCGATATGCGGTTGTCAAAGGGCTGTCCAAAGCTCGTTAATAAGCTTGTAAGATAATGATAATTTGAAAACCGCATTCATTTGTTCCTCACTTTCTTCCGTATTTGTTCCCATTTTGTTCCCGATTTTTTATTTACTTAAATCATACGTAATGCTGTCGCAATTGCCATAATCGCACTTTTCTTTTGATAATAATACCACTTATGCTCTAACATCATTTGAGCCTTAATTAATGTGTCATTCATTACCCCACCTTTTAAATACTTCCGTTCAATAATCTCTCTTTGTTCAAGATCTAATGAGTGGTCTAGTGCTCTTTTAATCTGTAAGTACTTATAATCATTCAATTTCCTTGTATCACGTAATTCAGGGAATAACTGAATACTTTCCCTCTCGCACTCAGTTTGATTCTCCATACGTACAGCTAGAGCCTTATAATCACGTAACACCTTCACTACTGCTTTTTGAATTAACTTATACTCCTTGTCATCGATTTCTGGAAAGAATGCTAATTGCTCCATCTGTAATCCCCCTATTTCGAATTTTGTTTTTTACATTCACATCAGGTACGTGAAATTTTACTATCTCTTTGTTGAATAAGGGAAACATGCATAGCGAGTAGCCCCCACCATCCACTCTGCATGGTTCCGTTATCCATTTATCCTTCTAATCCCCAACAACTTAAGTACCAGTTATATACTCTTCCGTCTACACTACCTACACTTCTGTTGAATTTTACATCACTGTTAAATAATTCATTAAGTTCTTCTACTACTTTTTTAACTATAGAAACATCTTTGGAGTACGCTAAGTAAACATAAAAGTGACCGCAACCTGCAACCCTAACCATTACTTTACTATCGCAAACTTCCTTCAATTTCTTTCTCAGCTCTGTAATAAACATTTCTTCACCCTCCATTAAGCTTTTAATAATTTTCGTTTCTTGTTGGCCATCTTCTCTTTTGCTGCTTCAATGTTATTTGCTACTTTCTTATGGTCCTGATCAAATTGAATCATTCCATCAAACATAACTGGTGCTACCGCTTCATCAATGTATTGTAAGTAATCCACTGGCGCTCGTTCTGTCTGCTCTACTAAGTATCCATAAATATCAAAGTCCGCTCTTGATATAGACTTCTTGCCATTTGGTTGATGTGACATCCTTACGTAAGACTGAACAACTGATGCAGGTACAAGGAATACTGTTTGATCCTTACTGAACTCTATAAGGAAGAAACAAATCGCGCCCATCTTTTCTGCTTTCTCCAGGTAATCTAATTGATGTTGTGCAATGTTACTTAAATCAAATCGTGTAAGGCTCTGTGTTGATTTCGCTTCAAATGCTACTGCTCGTCCTTTATATACGCCGTCATAGTCTACTGTACTTTTAGCTTCATAGAATCCACTTAGGACACGGCCACCTTTACTTTTTAACACCTTCACAGGAGTTGCACGCTTATTTATAAGCGCCACTCCCTCCCTTTGATACATTTCATTCGATAGATTAATAAGCTTTTCAAACGCCATTCCGCGGTTTCCTAGTCCCATCTTTATTCCTCCATTTCCTCTTTACACTCTTCAAGAAAATCAATAACTTCCTGAACATGCTCCTTTGTTGTCATACTCTCCATTACGTGTCCTTCATCGTTGTAAACATTGACCTTACTTCCTGTAAACTCCATTCCGCACATTCCATCTGCACCTAATAGCTTTACGTTACCTTCCATTCTTTTAACCTCACTTTCTCTTAAAATGTCTTAAATGCTCTTTCTTTGGTGCTTCTGTATTCCATAAAATGTACATTAATAATTTGATGTAATATTTAATGTGATATTTCATTCATGTCTCTCCTATAAAAGGGTTATTTATTCAGACTCTCTATATCAACATCTATAAATGTGTTCTCAGCAAACCACTTAAGCTTATAATCTTTTGATTCTATAGACATCTCGCCAATTTCCTTTTTGTAGATCACCTTTGAAATAATTCCATCTTCACCACGTATATAAATATGTTCAAGACCAAATGGGTCTTTTTCTATCTTCACCAACTGAAGCCAATTTGTTTTCATACGATCCAATGCTTCGAAACCTGTATATGTTTTTACATATTCTGTTTTAGCATCTTGAATTACTGCGACATCTGTTCCTGATTCTCCGCAATCTTTACATATCCATCTAACTTGTGGTGGATATGTAAACAACATTTTATTTTCATACACTTTTTGGTGTTTACATAACTTATTCATTACAATCTACCTTTCTATTAAAAGGATTATTTTGTTAGGTTTTGATTCTCATAGATGTTTCCGATTACTTCTCCATCTTCTATATACATCAAATGAAGTCCATATAAATATTCATCATCTCTGAAAAGCTGAAACATTCCGTTATAAAACTTAACAACCAGATTTTCAGGTAATGGTCCGGAGTTTTCAAAAGTTAACTTATTTACTCTTACAATATCCCCTTCGCAAATTTCCTTACCATTCTTGTCTTTTAGACCTGTGTATTGCATCCATTCGTAATCGGTGTAGCAATTTATATCCGCAATTTTATAATTAAGTGCCATATCACTGAACTGTTTAAATTCTTTATCCCACGCACGAAACTTAATTTCTCTCATCTTAATCTTCCTCCCCTGAATAAAACTCAAAATTCCGTCAATACTGTAGATACATTGTTATCTTTCTCCGATTTTTTTACATGAGCAGTTAGCTTTTGCTAGCTGCTCTTTTTAATTCATGCAACTCTTTTTCAAGTTCCTCAATACGCTCGTCCATTATTTGGATATCATCTTTTAAAAACTCATTTTCTTCACGTATCTTTTGCCGTTCTTTTGCTAGTTCGCTATATTCATGGTAATTAGCTTTGATAATATCTTTTCGTTTCTCATTCGCGTTTATTTTGCTATTCACTTTTTCTACCAATCCCGTAACTAGACCAATAATCCAACCTAGTAAAAATATGAACGTATACCCCACCGGATCACCTACTTTTCTACAAAATGAAATTTTTATACTAATCTCTTTGCTATCTCATGGATGACTGTCTCAGTCACTGAGTTTCCGGATTGTTTATAAAGCTGAGAATCTGAGTTTACTTCCTGTGCCTTATCAAAAGCCCAATCCGGAAAGCCCTGGAGTCTCCAACATTCTCTTGGGGTTAATCTTCTAATTCGATAAGGTGGTTTGTTTTCGATTGTTGCTTGATTACAGGACGTATCCAATGTTTGAGCAATTCCTTTACCAACCCGTCCTCTTCTTGTTTTTGAATTCAGGACGGAATATTTTATACTGTCACCTTTTATATCTAAATTACTAGCAATCATTATTTGTTTTGGTTGTTTATAATCCGTAGCGCTTAAAGCTCCAACAATTCCCGAGATTTCATGTACAGAGTGCCGATAGTTTGTACCTAACGCGTTATGGTTCTTTGTTGAACCTACAATTTTAATACCAGGCGTTTCGTAACTTCCTCTGATAGGAAATACTTCTCGTCTACTTCGTCCTCTAAGATGTCCGATAATGAACACCCTCTCACGGTTTTGTGGGACTCCGAAATCTTTGCTGTTAAGTACTTGCCATTCCGCATCATACCCCAATTCATCAAGCGTGGAGAGGATTGTTCTAAATGTGTTCCCTCCGTCGTGATTGAGTAGGCCTTTGACGTTCTCAAGGAATAAATATTGTGGTTGGATTTCTTTGGCGAATCTAGCAATTTCGAAGAACAAAGTTCCTCTAGTTTCTGCGAATCCCAATCGCTTTCCGGCAATGCTGAAGGCTTGGCAAGGGAATCCTCCACAGATAACATCGACTTTTCCTCTAAATAATCGTAGTTCCTCGTTTGTAACGGTTGTAATGTCATGTGCCGTCCACTCTCCTTCAGTATTATGTATTGCTTCATATGATTTTCTAGCAAACTTGTCCCATTCTACATATCCAAGGCATTTATGACCTGCTTGTTCCATTCCTAATCTAAAACCACCAATTCCGGCGAATAAGTCTATAAAAGTAAGACTCATATCACCACCTCGCTTTCTAATAAAATATCGTTTACTTAACTCCTGTACTCCCAAAACCACCTGTGCCTCTCTCACTAACCGATAACTCATCCACTTCAACAAAATTAGCTGTTTCCACTGGCGCTATGACACCTTGAGCAATACGTTCGCCTTTGCGGATAATATAAGACCCCTCTTGGTGTAACCCATCCACTCGAGCAAATTCATCATCAATAGTTCGTAAATAATCCGTCATTGTTCCTATTAATGATCTTGAATTTTTTGTTATAACTCCAACCTCTCCACGATACGACGAATCAACCGTTCCAAGGATTACTATTAAATCTGTGTTAAGTGATATTCCACTTCTTGGTCTCACCTGTAACTCGTATCCCGACGGAATTTCAAGAGATAATCCTGTTGGTACAACCTCTGTTGCTTCTGGCCATATAATCGTGTCCTCCGCTGCAACTAGATCAAAACCCGAATCCCCAGGTTTCGCATATCGCGGTAGCTCTACATCTTTCACTCGCTTAATCTTCACTCGTAAATTCATTCCGTTACGCCCCTTTTAGTAGCATGATAATTTTATTTTTGCGATCAACTAATTCTGATAGATTTCTTTCTGATTTTTGTTTCTCCAGGTTTAACATGTGGATATGTAACTTCGTGTTGCTAACATCGCTTTGAACACTTTTTAATTCTGATTCGAGTTGAATTCTCGTTTCTTTCTTCATGCAATCCCTCCTACAAACCTATCGCTGACATGATTTTCCCAATATTTTCATCAAATCCAATTAACGGTTTATAATCCGTCGAACCTTCTTCCGGGTTAATAAGAAATGTAGGTAGCGAATTCGATTTTAATTGTTCCGTTAAAAATTTATAATCATGCTCATTTTCATCTACATTCCTTTCGATCAATTCCACATTTTCTTTTATATCCGGCGGCAGGTCTGCAAGACGCTCCTTTGCAGCTTTGCATTTCCCACATGTGTTTCCTGTATACATAACGATCTTAGTTGCCATTCTCTTCATTCTCCTTCGCATCATTAATTAATTTAGTAATTTCATAAACGCCGTTTTCGATTGGTTTCATTGTTCAATTCCCTCTTCTCTTAATATTTGTTTTAAAGCGTCTTCCCAAGATATTAACTCCTCTGACATTAGCTTCATTGCCGCATTAGTTATTTCTTCATTTGTCATTCTTTCCATCTCCTTTTATTAGTTTCCATAACTCTTTTTCATCCATTTCATAAAGCTGACGTCCAGTATTTTCTTCCTTGTAAATCCCTTTATGCAGTAGTACTTCTATGTAAATTCGCTTTTTGTTCACGATCGAAATACCTCTTACTTTTCACTACTGGAATTGTCATTGCATCTTCTTTGCTCCATCCTTTATGGACTCTCTGGTAATACGTGTTTTCGCTTATTCCATTTTTAATTGCTATAGCCGCGTTACTGCTTCTTTCAATTGACTTTTTCGTCGCTGCTTCCATTGGATCGCATTCTAAATCCATAACTCTTTTATAAAATGTTTGATAAGTAATCCCGTTGCTTTTAGCGATTTTTAATTCTTTCTTATATTTATTAGAAAACCTCTTATACTTTAATGGTTGCGTCGCTGCTTCATAGGGCGTCATTCCTCTTCTGAGACGAGAGTAAAAGGCTTCACTTCCAATACCATTGTCTAATGCAATCTGAAACTCTACGCTGTATTTGTTGCACTTAACAGCAGCTTCATGAGGATCCATTCCATCTTTTATTCTCCTTTTATAAGCGGCATAACTAATTCCGTTTAATTCAGCTAACAGCATTAAAGCGCGATCTGTTTTTTTATTTTTGGTATTATGAAGAGGTTTCGTAATAGCTTTCTCTATCGACCAACCATATTCGTTCACACGTTGATATACATTTTTCTTTGAAATACCGTTTCTATTTGCGATTAAATACTGCTCGTCTGTGATGTATATTGTCATTTAGGTATCCTCCTTACTCTTGATGATATTTCTGCTGCTTCTTTATTGGTCAACCTCGGAACAGTAGCAGCCTCAAATGGCTCCCAAAAAGATTCTTTTATACGTTTGCGGAATAACCGGTACCCAATCCCGTTTTTCTCCGCAATTTCTAACTCTTTCTTATACTTTTTCGTGAATGATTCATTTACTGGCCATGTGATAGCTTTTGATATGTTCCAACCACGTATAATCCGTTGGTCTACATTCCTTTTGTTAATTCCATTGCTCTTAGCTATTTCATATTGTTCCCAAGTAGGGATTGGAAGGTAATTATTATCCACCACCATCTTCCTCCTAATCTAGCTCCATAATTTCTTTCAGGGTCCGATCTGAGATATACGTGTTAATAATCTCGATACGTCCGTATTTATCTTTAGCCATTCCCACGGCTTCGCTCTCTGACTTCGCTTCAAACCATCTGAGCTTCCATTTATCATCCTTATCGTAAAACTCGACCGAATACGTTATAACGCTAGGTTTTGCAAGAAATCTCTCTGCCGTACTCTTTGCTGTGTAATCGAAACTTCCAACAACATCCTCCAGTGTTAGTTGTTTCATGCTCCCAACCCCATCGGACGCGACTTAATAATATTTTTGTCTGCCTGATCCATAATCAAAGCGGCAATTTCTAATTGATGTCTTCCCAACTCTTTTGCAATTTCAAGGATCCCTTTGCCTTCCTTCCACATTTCCTGCAATCGAATCACTTCGCTTTCATCAAACAACAAGTCCAAATCTTCTAAAGCGATATATAAGTTACGACGTGACTTTTTCATGTATTTTTTCTCTTGCAAAACCATCGTGTAATTTTCTTTATCTACTTCCGTTTCAAGTTTTGGCATATCTTTCCCCTCCGTTATGAATCGAATCTTCTTTCTAGATTTACGAACTTCCCGTATTCCTTAATGAATGCCAATTCTACTGATCCAACCGGGCCGTTCCTTTGCTTCCCTATAATGATTTCGATTGTGTTTTTGTTTTCTGTCTCTCTGTCGTAATAATCTTCGCGATATAGGAACGCTATGACGTCCGCATCCTGCTCTATTTGCCCGCTCTCGCGTAAATCTGACATCATAGGCCTTTTGTCTTGACGTTGTTCTACACCACGGCTTAGCTGAGATAGAGCAACCACACATATATTTAATTGGCGAGCCATCGTTTTCAGCGTCCGGCTAATCTCTGCAATCTCTGCTTGTCTGTTTCCTTTATGTACCGGATTCCCTGTTATGAGTTGTAAGTAGTCAATGATCACCATGATTTGTCTGCCTGGGAACTCATCGCATAACTTTTTAACCTTCGACCATATAAAGTTTGTTGTTATCCCTGCATCGTCAAAGATTCGAATATTTTTGTTGTTTAAAACTCCCATAGCTTGCGTTAACTTCGTCCAATCTTCTGGGTTTAGCTCGCCTGTTTTCATGCGATTCCCATCAATATTCCCGTTTATGCTAACCATTCTCTTCAGTAGTTCCTTTTGTCCCATTTCAAGCGAGAAGATAGCGACTACATCACCTTCACCTTGCTCTCCTGCTGCATTGCTTCCTACATTTAAACAGAATGCTGTTTTACCTACCGATGGTCTTGCTGCAACAATTATTAACTCCTGTGGTTTAAATCCTGCCGTCATGCGGTTTAATTCAGTGAATCCTGTATCCATTCCAGCCAATCCACGAACTGGATTTTCTAACTCGCCGAAAACTTCTATAAGTCCATCCTTGATTCGCCCGTCACTGTTCTTGTCTTCCCTACTTAAATTCAGTAACGCTGCCATTTGTGTTTGTATAGCAAGCTCCGTATCATTCCCGCTATGAACTGCCTGTTTTAGCGCTTCTGTATTTCTAACAACCTCTCGATCTCGCCATTTACTCCACACGATTTTTTCATAGTATTTAATATTAGAAGTGCTTGGTGTCGATTCAGATAATTGAGCAAGATAACCAATTCCACCAACATCTTCTATAAGCCCTTTCTCAGCCAATCTAGCGGTCATCGTTACGAAGTCTACTGGTTCGTTTCCGCTATCGATTTCGAGCATTGTACGGAAGATATGGACGTGCTGAGGACGATACATCTGCTCAGGTTGTAAATTAATATCTTTTATCTTGTCTGGATCTAAAATTAGTCCTCCCAGAAGACCTTGCTCCGCTTGGATGCTATATAACCCCTCGTAATCTAAAGTGTGATTCACTGTCTTCCCCTCCGTTTAATCCCCAATATCTTCGCTATTTCTTTTAAATGCTTTTCCCGTTCCTCTTGCGGCGCCACATCTTTGCTATTTTCATCCCACTGATTGAACATTGATTTTGTCTCCGCGACAGTTGGCCCTGTATATTTCACTTCATGATCTTCTTTTAATAAGTCCGCTGGTTTAGGAGGAAATTGATTGTATTTTGCATAGTTAGAAAGGTTTTTTAGCATTTCCTCATATTCTTGTTCCGATAGAATAGTAGTCCATAAATCAATTTTTATTTGTGTCACTTCAAATATTGGATACAATGCACTAATTGCTTTTAATAATTCAAACGTCTGCTTCTTATTCAAGGTCAAAATCCTCCTCTCTTAATTCCTTTTTACCTTTAACGACTTTAGGCTGAGTTTTCGCCTTCTCTTTCTTGATCTTTACTACTAATGCATCAAACTGTTTTCTTAACTTAGATGGCGAAAGAATGTTAGTACTCCAGAAGTCATCCTTTTGCGTCCAGTTAATAAGGTATTTAATCGCTTCATCCGTTCTATTATCTTTTTCTCTCATTAAACGGAAGTCATTAGCCCATTTTTCTAAGTTAGGTTCTTTTGCTGATGGGTTGTTTAGTAACATTAATTCGAATAACAATTTCGCATTCTCTAGGTCGGAAGTTGCAAACTTTTGACAAGAAGTCTTTTTCTTTGTTGTATTCTCTGTAGTATTCTCTGTTAAAGATTGTGACAAATTGTTAGAATCCATAGTTACATTTTGTGACTTTCCATTGTTACAATTTGTTACTATCCAATCTACCAATTTGTCATAATCCAATTTGTAGTGAAGAGTCGGTGCCCCGTTTGCCTTCATCAACTTAGTATCAACAAGTCCCATTTCTTTTAATTTCGCTGTAGAGTAACTAACCTGACGTTTGGTTAAACAGATTTCTTCTTGCCATTCCTTATGTGATTTATAGAAATAACCGTCTGTTCTTTTCGATTTATCACTATAAAATACGATTTGGTTTAAAAGCACTGCCGTTGTAAGATCGCCTGTTAATTTGATGAACAGTTTTGGCACAACAACTATATTTTCTTGTCCACTTATTTGAGAAATAATAGTACGTATCGTGTTGTAATTACTCATTTAGTTCACCTTCTTCATCCAACATTCATAACTTGCACGATCTTCCATGCCTGTGAATCGAATTTTGTCCTTCCCTTTGAACTTTCCATCGTTATAAAATGTCTTTTCTGCTCTGTACACTTTTGTTATTGGCGTTACATAGTCATAACCCCGTTTCTCTAAATCACGAACTGCTGTTAACATTTCTTTCATCGATCCACGTCTTACTGGCACTTGGAACATCATGTTTCCTCCCGTTCACATATTGCAAATCCTTTCGATACTTTCAGGACCCTATAACCTGGGTAGCGTTTTGGATTTATATATTTCAGTACATTTTGTTTTACTTCGTCTGTTGATTTGGCATCCTTCCAGCACCAAGCCGGAAGGAGTACCTTACTTTGTTTTCCAATCATTGTTCAAATACAATTTCTGATTGTTCTTGGCTTGTTGTTTCTTCATTTGTTTCTTCTGCTTCAATAAATTCTGGTTCTGCTGTAATATCTTTTCGAACCACTTCGTCATGTTGCGCCTGTGTTTGAACCTCGATACTAATTGGAAGATATTTAAACATCGATCTAACGACTGTTTTCTTTGCCATTTCTTCATAATCACTTTTCCAAGGGCCAAAGTCTTTCGATTTAGAACGACCACGACGCTTTTCAATCTCGCTTGTTGGCATGAACTCCATTTGGTATCCACCGTCTTTAAAGTGAGCAACTGCGTAAGCCCCTATGAATGAACCTCGATCTCCAAATGAAGGTTTATGTGTCAATTTAGGATGTAACCCTAATTCGTATTCGAACTCGTCGTGTTCATAAACTGCATGAGCATAAATGCTTTGAATGTGACCTGAACGTCTTGCAAGGTCAATCATTCCTTTGTATCCGATGATGAATTGAACTTCCTTAACCCACTGTGGATTCTGTTTTGTACCTACGTTTTTGTTAAACGGAAGTAAGTAACAATGCCCAAGTAATCCTGGTTCCAATCCGAGTTGCACCGCTTGCATCACAGCCCCCATAAGAGAAGGAACAGTGCATTCTAATAAAGTTGGGTTAGTTCTTATTGTCGTAAGGGCAATACGGCTCATACGGTCCATATCCATGTGTTTCGGTAATACTTCTGCCATTCTTGGGCCCATTTTCTTCATATAAGCTTCAACCGTTTGTTCAGGGCTTGCAGGTTTATTTTCAGTGCGGTTTGCTAATTGGTTTTTAATAGTTTCATTGTTTGCCATTATTCATTTCCTCCTAGTGTTTAATGATTTTATTTAGCAAGGATAACCTTCATGTAACTCATCCTGCATATCTGTATAGAAATTACCGTCCCAATCTGTACTTCCACAACAAACCTCTTCAAGCGTTTCAAAGTCATTACCCTCACCGACTTCAAGGTTGTTCGATTCGACGTATTCTTTTGCATCTTCTTCATCTTCAAAACCTTCGAAATTAGGGCACTTATAAATATCGCCTAACTTTTCATATGTTTCTGTGCCGTAAATCCCTCTATAGTAGTAATCGTGATATTCAAGTTCTGCTCCGCAATGTGGACATTCCATTATTCATTTCCTCCCTGTTTAACTGTAAATTTTCTGCTTTTAGATGGTTTTAAGTACTGCTTGTACAATTCTGGTTGTTCTTCTTTCAATCGTTTGCTATCAATTCGATTAGAAACTTGTGTTTTCCAAGAAACCTTGTAGTTTTCTGTTTTCCCGATCTCATTTGAACCAAGTTTTGCTTTAATTTTGTTTTCGTACTCTGTTTTTTGTTCTTCCAACGCTTTAATTTCCTTATCTACCTGATCACGAGCTTCTATTAATAACTCAACCTCATTTCCTAATTCGACTTCGCTATCCTCAACCGAATCCGGATACATTTCTTTTAGTAAAGTAGATGACGATTCCGATCCATCAAACATTGGAGGGATTCCCTTCTCAACGTGGTTTAACCAGAAGTCTTTTTCAATATCGATTAGGTACTGAATGATTTCTTCATCACGTTCAATCTTTTTATAGATGAATTTATTACCGCCAATTAACACTGCAATCCACCATGCTTTATACCCCGTTACAGCCATATAGTGTTGGCATTGTAGAAGATAAGACGCTGGGATTTCTTCGCCTTCCCACTCTTTCTTTAAGTACTCAGAAGCTGTTTTACACTCAAGTCCTACCTTTTCACCAACAACAAGCCTGTCCACATTTGCGAGCATCCAAGGGTAATCAGGATGTTGTAAGATCGCGTTGCATGTTCTAACTTTTATATCTGTACGTTTGCTGAATTCTTCCGCTACAATTTCTTCTAAGACATTTCCAAAGTAAGCCGCTTCGCTTGGCAATTGATTTTCAACCGCTTCGCTTGTTTTGTCGTAGTAAACTCCAATTGGAGAGCTCCATTTATTTAACCCTGCAATAGCTGCTGCATCAGAACCGCCAATACCAGCTTTTCTAGCTTCTAACCATTGTTCATGGGCCATATCTTCAGTTGTTATAAGTACGTTTGCTTCCATATTATTCACCTGCTACTTTCTCTGTAGAATGAGACTTTACATATTGAGTAATGCAATCTGTATCTGCGTGTAAGTAATCTCCACCGAAGTCTAAGCAACTTTCACCGTAGTAGATCTCTC
The DNA here is from genome assembly GCF_038005545.1 of Bacillus sp. FSL M8-0063. Classification (NCBI taxonomy): domain Bacteria; kingdom Bacillati; phylum Bacillota; class Bacilli; order Caryophanales; family Bacillaceae; genus Bacillus; species Bacillus sp. FSL M8-0063. Next base: position 17,305 of record NZ_JBBOTJ010000005.1, on the reverse strand, counting down.
CTTCACAACCACAACACAGTTCAATGAAGTCTCTAGCTGATGAATCGTGATGATTACCGATTAACATTCCGTTTTCAATCATTTCCACATTCCTCCTTATTTACTGGAAGAAACGACCGTGTTATAATAGAGGTACAATTTATTGCGTCGTTTCCTGAACCAGTCGATTAGGGGTAATCGGCTGGTTTTATTTTGTTTTGATGCTTTCACGCATCGGAATATCCAGGAACCTTTTCGGTAAGGTGGGGACCATCATTAGATTCCTGAATATTCCGACAAGCGAGAGCTTGTCCTATTTAGCTAGAGTTATAAACTCGTAATGTTGAATAGCAACGATTTCCGCGCTTTTATGTACGTCTCTAGCTTTTAAATCATTTATGATCCACAAGATTTTCTTTCGTTCGTCTGCATCTCGCTGCTGTTTATCCATCACTTTTCATCCTTCATAATCCGTTTGTCTATCCGATCCATCAGGTAGATGAATCCAGCAAGAACAATGACTGCCACCAATATCATTAAATGTGAGAATGTGCTTTCTTCCATTGTTTACACCGCCTTCTGTTCTAGGAGATTTTGATTTCCATCACTTCTTCATGTATTTTGTCTACTTCCGTAATCAACAACGATTTAATATCACACTCAAATTCTTCATTCTTATCTAACAAGCTATTTATCTCTTTAACAGATTCCATATTTAATTCGTTTTCATCATTTTCTAACATATCGTCACGTTGGATCATTAATGATGTTGATACATCGTCTAAATACTTCAATAAGTCACTGAATAGTTTCGCTTTCAATACTGTGCTCATATTTACGTTTGCCATTGTTGTTCCTCCCTTATATAGCCTCATTAATGTTTACTTGATAACGGATTGCCATTTCTTTAACTATTGCTAAATAAATTTCTAGTAAACGTTTTTCTTCACCAATGATGTCTAAGTTAGAGACTTTATCGATTTTTGATTTTGATACACCTTCTAACGCCATACTCTTTTTCTTGTTGTTTACACGAATACTCAATTTAGCACTGGCTCTTTGTTCTAAAATTTCGTAACTCTCATTGCGGATCTTACGATACATTTCAAATCCACCTTGTTTACGAGCTATTTTGTTTAAAATTGAAGTTGTATCTTTTCGCCAATCTGTAGAGTTTAAAGCTACAATTTCACTAATGTTGTCTACTTTCTGTTCCAACTTCTTCTGATTCAGCTCCTGTGTAGCTAATGTTGTGAAAAGAGTTTGGAACATTTGAAGTTCTGGGCTTAGTTGAGTAGTATCTATTTGTTGTTTTCTCATATTGAAGTATCCATCAACTAATTTGTCGTATAACTCCCAAGCTGTATCATCTTCGAGAATTTTTAAGAGCTTTGCATATCCTCGTTCTGATAAAAGATACACATTTTGTGTTCGATTGCTGCCAATCCATCCGTTTAATATCGCTAGTTCCCTAAGTGGTTCAGAGCCACTTAGGAGATCAATGATGTCTACGCCGTTTTTAAAGCGGTTTCTGTTTGTGTTGATGCGACGATTGATTTCTTTTAATGGTTGACCATGAATTTCGGAAACTTCTTTTGCTAACATCGCTTTTTTGTCTTTACCGAATCCACCTTCAATTCCGGTAAATTCATAACCTGCGATATTTTGTTTACCGATGACCTGTAATTCATTCATTATTATTCCTCCCCCATCGTTTACCTTAGGTAAACATAACTTTAAAAAAATTTGACTACCTATAGTTAACTTATTTCTAAAAGTTCATCCGTCGATACCTTGTATAACTTCGATAATCTCCCTAGTTTTTCAAGACTAGGTTGTCGATAACCAAGTTCCATTTGGCAGTAAGATCCTTTTGTGCATTCTAGGTGTTTTGCTACTTCTTCTTGACTATAACCTAGTTGCAACCGTATCTGTTTAGCCCTTTGCGTATTTAATTTCGCCATGTTAATCACCTTTATTCGTTTCGTTGATTTGATTATATAACAACGTTTACCTAAAGTAAACATATAATTTTAAAAAAATCATAAAATAAAAATAAAAGTTGTCTTTGAGTAAACTTTTCTGTTACATTTTATATGAGGGAACTACTTATAGTAGCCCAATTAAAGGAGAGTTTTAAGTGATGGAAAACATTATTGGTATTCGTGTTAAAGAAATCAGGACTAGCCTGGCTATGAGTCAGCAAAGTTTCGCTGATGCTATTGAAGTAAGTAAAGGGATGGTATCCTTAATTGAATCAGGTAAGAAAAAACCTTCTAGAGATACTGTATCTAAGATTTCAAACTTAGGTAATGTGTCTGCAGACTATGTAATGGGACTTTCTAATTATAAAAACCTAGATGAAAGTCAGTCATCAGAAGTTAAAACAGAATTACACGACATGATTAGTAAGATAGAAAAACTTGATGAAGATAAACAAAAACTAATATTAAGCATGATTAAAGGTGCAGTAAACAGTTTAGACGATTGATGGCGATATTCAGCTGACAATCGTCTATTTTTTATTTAAACTTCCACTTGGAAATGATTCATCTGCTCCATGATTGCATTTAAAGCTGCGATTGCTTCCTGATCCCCGCTCTTCGCCTTACTGATTAACACTTCTAATTCTGTATACTTTTCCATCCCCAACATCCTCCATTATCTTCATAGTAGTTTGTGAATCGTTCACAAAGATTCGGCTTCTCTGTTTTTTGATAAAAACCGAACTTCCCCTAAAAGCACGAAATGCGACCATCCTTTTCAGGACAATCGCATTTTTTATTAATTATATATAAGAACCTTAAAGGCCGCCTCCGCCTGGTTCGTTTGCGTACAAAATAATATTTTCATAGCTTGCTGCTTCTTGTTTCGGTTCTTCAACCTTTTTGTCAGCTGAGAAAGCAAATACTCCAGCAATTGCTAAGATTGGTAAAAGCATTAAAATCTTTTTCAATAAATTCACCTCTTTCTATAAAGATAATTATACCATTTTTTTAAAAATCGCCCAAGTATAATTTAGGTAAATTTGCATAAAAAAGACTCTTTTTTTGTAAAAACATCACATAGGATTTTTCTAATAATGATTTATCATTTCTGGCTAATCCCATGTAACACGTTTGAAATTCGTTTAATGCACCGTTTTCTTTTTCGATCTCTAATAAATACTTTTCTGCTTTTTCTTTGTTCCCTTTTTGCAGTTCTAAATACACATGTCCGTTCTTATCTAATCCAGAATACACATCTTGTATGTCTCTGTAGTGATGAATTTTCAAGAAAATTATCGTACTTTTAATTCTTTCTTTTTTTCTTTCGATATCTTTTTCTCCAGCAAACATTTCGTCACTTAGAACCGCTAAGCTTTTCTCCAAGAACATTTTCGCTTTTGAATAATCTTCAAATATATATGATTCCCCCATGTTGTAATAAGAGTTAGCTTTTTGTATAACAAAACCATTATTCACATCACACATATTCATTAATTCAATGCATGCCGATCTAGCTTGCTTTACTTCATTTTGCATCATACAAGTGACAATTAACACTTCTTTTATCCTGACTAAAAAACTATTATAAATAAATTTATTCTTTATTTCTTTTATGTTTGTTTCAGCAACACTAATACGCTTAAATAATTTTTTATATTCTTTTGTTTGATACAACGTTTGACATAAAAGGATATCAATCAGAACTTTCATTTCCCATGATGAAACATCACTTTTGCACTCTTCTAAATCATCATAAAAATCCTCAGGGCTATATTCTTCTACATCCTTACAGTGTCTAAAAATGATTCCGTATACTTTCGCAAACTCCTGATTAATTTCAGTAGCAGAACTTTTCTCAATATCAGTAATCGCCTTTAAAGAATCGAATTCTCTTCGGAACGCAGCGTATTCTAAAGCTTCTCTTCTATTCTCAGGTTTTGCATGAATTAAGTAAGCTGATATCATTTCATCTTTCAACGTAACATAAGGCTTCTTGTAAATCTTCATGATAATTTTGATTAAGTAATTAAAACTCATTTCCGTTTTCCCGTTCAAAATACTAGAGACTGTGCTTTTTGCAATCCCTAAATAAGAAGATAGTTCATTATTCGTGATTTTTAAAGCAAATAAATCATTGTTTATTTTTTTCAATAATTCCATCATTACCTGATTTTTTTCGTTAGCTATTGCGATGCTATCCACTATTTTGCTCCTCCTTGCCGGAACAAAAAGACACGTTATACCCATTTTTTAACTTTTGAGGAAAACGCGTCACTACATTCAAAAGATGTGTTATAATTTATGTAAGACTTGCAGTAAGTGTTTTCCCTAGCGCATTAGGGAAAGCGGTGTAAGAGTGCGCTAACACTACTTATACACGCTGTGAGTCTTTTTTACGTCCGTTTATTTTAATGTTTTCATAATAACACATTTTTCCCAAAATTCGGTCATAGAGTTACCTTATAATTGTTGAGAAAGTTGAGAAACCCCTGTACAACAAGGTTTCTCAATTGACATGAAAATAAAATATGCAATTATGCATGTGACGTATTAAAGACCTCACATGCATATATTACCATAAAATCGAACTTTTGTTCTATTTTATTTTGGATATATGATTATTTTTCTATCATTATACTACATAAGACAATATATCTATCATTTATAGTATATCGATATGTCTATAACTATACTGATAGTATGAAAACTTTAGGTGAAACTCTAAAAAATCTTAGGAAAAGTCGTTCGCTTAGACAAGCTGATTTGGCACACGAACTAAACCTTAGTCGTAGTCAAATTAACAACTATGAAAATGGTTTTTCTGAGCCAGATCTTACAACTTTGTTTTGTCTCGCCTCCTTCTTTAATGTATCGTTAGATGCGCTTACCGGTCGCACTGACGCTACTGATGATGAAAGACTACACAATACTCTGGTTGGCGTTCAAAAAACGTATGGGGCGTTATCTGAAAACCAAAGAGAGAACTTCTGTAAGCAACTTGATCATTATGTAAAGTTCTTAGGTGAGAATAATGAAATATTGTGATTTGATTTCATCATAAAAGAAATCTTTTCCAAAGGAAAGAGGTAAAATTTTACATAATATTACCAATCTTTCCAGTGAGAGCTTAGGCTCTCTTTTTTTATTTCCGTTCGACAAAATATGACAAAATAGTTGTAACTGTTTCTGTTATGATAATCTCGGAAATCTTACAATTTATCACTGGGGGAACTACATAATGGGTAAAATTTTTAAGTTTGGGTGTTTAGGATTTATTGCTTTAATCGTACTTGGCGCTATTGGTGCAGCGTTAGGTGGAGGAGACGACGACAAAGAAAAAGCTTCTACTGAACCAAAACAAGAAACACAAGCTCCGGCTGCTAAAAAAGAACCTAAGAAACAAGAAGCAAAAAAAGAAGAGCCTAAAAAAGAACTTTCTAAAGAGGGCGAGTCTTCTAAAGTTAAAATCGCTGTAGGATCTGTTGAATCAAACGATTCTGTTGGCGGCGAATACTTACAAGAGAAAGCACAAGGCGTGTTTAAAATAGTTGAAATTACTATTACAAACAATCAAAAAGATGCAATTACTGTTGATGCTAACAGCTTCAAATTAGTTGATAATAAAGATCGGGAATTTACATACTCTACACAAGCACAAACAGCTTTCGATGTAGGTAACGGCGGTAAATCTGATTTCTTCTTAAAACAGCTTAACCCTGGTTTATCTCAAACGGGAAAAATCATCTATGACGTTCCTGCTGACGCACAAGGGTTAGTATTAAAAGCTCGCGGCGGCATGATGGGAAAAGAAATTAAATTAAAAGTAGAATAGTTGAAGGCACTCGAAAGAGTGCTTTTAATTATGAATTAATACATAAGAGGAGATTAAACGGTGAAATTTACTTTATTTACAATATCTAATGAACAAATTAAGGAACAATTGAGCAAGTTGCAAACGAAGGTTGAGTCTTTGGAAAATGTGAAAGATGTGCAGGATAAGATCATTTCTGCTAAAGACAGTCAAATTACATTTTTGCAAGGGGAAATTTCTACAATAATCACTTGGGGTTCTATAGCTATCGGAGTGATAACCGCACTAGCAGCTGTTATTTACTCTTACATAAAATCATTAGAAGAAAAAGCTAAGGACAAAATTGAAGAAGCGGAAAGTACATTGCAAAATGCTACGGAACAGCTAACAGAAATAGCAGATGCAAGACAACAAATTGAAACTAACTTAACTGAATCGGATACAAAAATAGATAAATTGAACTCATTAATTGGTGAATCTAATAAGATAGCAACCGTTGCTCAAGGAAAGTTAGATGAATTAGAAGAAACACAAAAGAAAATAAATAATTTAACGACCATTGCTATTACAAATCAAAAGATAGACATATCAATTAGAGAAATAAGTATTCAACTAGATTCGTCTAAATATATTATTGATCAAATTATTGCCTATGTTGAAAAACCATCTGAAATATCACAAGAACAAAGTGTAAAATTATCTTATTTAAATGGCCAACATGCGTCACTTTTAAATGCGTATCGAAGATTATCTTCAATTTTTAGTGCTGACGTAACCGGAAGGCAAAAAATCGACATTGATAAGATAACAGAAGGCACTAACCATTTAAAAAGAAACACTATGGATTTATATAAAGATTGCATAAAGCTTAGCGATGAGTTGGATCTACTATACTGACAATTTAAAACATCAACTATATTTATCAATGCGTGAAATAACTTAACATGGTAAAATAATATTTGGATTGGCGTCCAATACATATTATTAAAATTAAAGTGGTTCAAGTCGGAGGAAGGCACCTTAGGGTGTCTTTTTTTTATATACATTATATCCATTACGTGCTCGTTGATTTTTTATGTACATTTGATATAATTGTTATAGTAGTACTACAGTAATACCATATAGATAAAAAACATCTCAGTGCTCTAACACTAAGATGCTACTTATAAAACTCTATTTCTTTGAGTTAATGAAAGCAATCAGAATAGTCGTCGCCAACGATACTATTCCTAATACAACCATAAGCATCGAACAAACTGCAATGATTGTTGATTGGTCCATTATACTCACCACCTTTCTAAGCCTTTCGTACGCCAATACGTTGGGCTTATTTATTTAGTATAACAGAAATAAATACATAAAAAATGATCTCTTCTTACCTTAACTAAATGTTAAGTACCTAATTATCCCTGGATATACCAAATATATATAATAACCATATACGTACATCATGCTTCTAAATTCTTAACAAGTTCAACATACAAAACAAATAGCTCTTAATCATCAAAAATACATCTCCAAAGAAATTTTTATAATAGCTAACATCACCAATCATACAAACTTATACTTTATTTTACCCCTTATTTTTATCATTCTTCTTTACACATATATTGTACAAATTTAATTGAAATTTTAGCAAACAGATAGCATATTTTTTTATATCCTATAAATTTCACGTACTATATCTTATTGATAAAAAACAATCCTAAACCAAACAATAATTCTCCTATTTATTAACTTCATATATCTAATTTAAACCTTATCTTCATTACTGTCGTTACCCAAAAAGTACCTTAACTAAAGGTGAACTACTAACTCATAACAAGTTTAAACAGACATACCGTGGGACACCCTCTAAAACTGTCCATCCGTCCCCTTATCCTCTAACCAAGTAAGTAGTAAATCCTTTATTTATTCCTCTATCTTAGTGAGTAGTTCCCCCAGGACTTAAACAATCTCATATTTTTCTGCTTTTCTTCGAGTTTAACCTTGACTGAAGGTCTTGAGGGTTTTTTATCATGTGGGAACAATTATGGAACACGGCTGGAAGGCAGATTTATCCCCTATTTTGAAAGACTACAAAAAAAGTAATCGATCAAAATAGATGGATAAGCGTCTTGTTTTCGCCATGCGGTCACTTATAAGGTATCCGTATGTATAGACCCTGTTCACTCAGCGATCTTCACCGCATACATCCTTTTACTATGGCTTGTCCTTGTAATATCGTCCCTACACGACAAACTGAATGTACTCCCTAACGCCGTAACGCTAACGATAACCACCCGAACCTTTTAGAGAATCGTCCCTGGGCAAGTTCTCGCCCACCCTCACCAGAAGAACAGGATTCCAATGAGGGGTGCTGTTTTTGTAGGCGTATACTCTGTACCCCCTGCACGACCAACAGCTAGCCACGCCGTAACATGTTCCCTCTATATAGAAGCACGGAATTACGGCTTATCAGTTTTTATTTACGTGGTATCAGGCAATTCCACGCGAACAAAAAACAAAAAAGCATCCCAAATCCTAAATGGCCTGTACAATCACAAGACTTCTAGGATTAGAGATGCCCGTTATATATCTTTTGGACTATAAAATAATCAAAACTAGTATTTACTAGTTGATATTTATCCAAACAATAGATAAAATGGGTATATCAAAGAAGCCTCGTGAAAAGGCATAGTTGTTTAAGAAAGTGATGGTACACTACTTAAACGTTAACACTGTGGTTGAATACAGTTTTTTTCTAGTCAAGTGGTGGTACACTTGCTAGGGCAAGTCATTCCCGCAACGGTTGGTAGCCGTTAGCATATGGGAGTGGCTTTTTGTTTTGTGTTCATATTCAATTGTCTTATCGATCTATTTATGTAGATTTGATTTATCAAAATATGTTTTGTTTTGTAGAATGTTGCTTGTTGTTTATTACGTTACAACAAGCATTACCCTTTGTAAACAGCGAATTTGCGCACTTTCTGAATAATTTCCCTATTTCCCTATTTCCCTATTTCCAATTATAGATATAGGGATATTTCCCCTTTTCCCTATATCTATATTTCCCTATTTTCGTTATTTTTGCGTCTACTATCTCCTCTAAGAAATTTCATATTTATTACTTAAATCTCTCTATTTCATACATCTGAAGAATCTTTTGATACCAACGTTTTTGTTATTAATTACTAACTCTATGATTCTATTGCATAACCCAAATATCATTGTTATAATTTCTATAAAGATATAGAAATATCCCTATTTCTATAGTTAGAAATATCCCTATTTCCCTATTTCTATTTTTCCCTATTTCTATAAAGGGATATAGGGAAATTTCAAAAACTATAACTGGAGTGTTAAAAATGGCTATTACAATTACTGTAGGTAATTACAAAGGTGGAGTCGGTAAAACCACAAATGCTGTATTGAACTCTTATGAATTTGCTAAAAAGGGCAAGCGTACATTACTTGTTGATCTTGACCCACAGAGTAACGCAACAAAGTCTTTAATGTTAACAAAATCAATCCTTAACCCTGATGAAATCGTTACTGTTGAAAAAACATTAATGAAAGGTATACAAGAGGGAAAACTAGACGGCTTAGAAGTGGAAATTATGGAGAACTTACATTTACTTCCTTCTTATGTTGATTTTCAGGACTTCGCAAAATTCCTTTATAAAAATTGTTCTTCAGAAGCTGAAGAAGATCATTACTTTAAAGGATTACTTGAAAAAATAAAGCATAAATACGACTACATATTTATTGACGTTCCTCCTATGTCACTAGAAGTTACAAAAAATGCAGTTGTAGCTTCTGATTATGTTCTAATTGCTCTGCAAACACAAGAACGTTCTCTTACTGGTGCTGAGAACTATATTAATGAGCTTATTAAGTTAAAGGAACAATATGATCTTGATATTGAAGTAGTTGGCGTTCTTCCTGTCCTATTAAAAAACAACGGTAAGGTTGACGAATATATCATGGAGAACGCTCGTGAAATTTTCGGTGAAGAAAACCTATTCAAAAACATTGTCCCTCAAATGGAACGTATTAAACGATTTGATGTGAATGGTATTACTGAAAAAGATAGACATGATATGAATGTAATTGAACTATACGAAACAATTAGTGATGAATTATTATCTCGTATTGATATGTTTGAAAAAATGAAGGTTGGTGTGTAAAATGGCGAGAACTCCTGGTTTGTTAGGTAGAAAGAAAAGTAACTTTGAACCTACTGAGCCTTATGTACCAGAGCAAGGGCAAGCTGTAGTGGAAGATAATGAAGTTCCATCTGCTCCTTCTCAACCTAAGACAGAAGAAAAGCAAGTAACTCAAAAAGAAAAAAGAAACGAAAAAACTGAATCAAAAAAGAAATTTAAAAATCAGCAAGGCAGCATTAAAATTTCTAATCAATCAAAAGAAGAACTAGAAGTATTAATGAAACTTACAAACACAAAATTCGCTTATGAAATCATCGACTTGCTTATAGATAGATATGTAGAAAATGAGCTAACAGCTGAACAAAAAAGGAAATTTAAGCTCTTAACAGAGATGTAAAAAATATAGAAATATCCCTATTTAGAAATAGGGATATTTCTATATTTGTAACTATTCCACCATAAAAACAACTTTACTGTCGAATAGGAGACGTTAGCAATATGAACAAAAAATTCCCAACTTATATTAAAATTTTTGAAGAAACTCAGAGAATATTAAAAGATATAAAGAGTATCTGTTCAAGAAATAAAGAAATAGATGAAGTAGATGAATTATTGTTTTATCTTGCCGGAAATATCAATTTAAGAATGAATACTATTTTTCACCTGCTAGAGAATAATATTACTGATGGAGTCTTCCCTTTACAAAGAACTTTGTTTGAATTAATAGTAGCATTTAACGCTTTTATAAATGCTACAGATAAAACTGTATATGTTAAGTTTTTTAATAAAAAACACGACTTCGAAACTTTCAATAAGTTAAATAAATACTTCGAAAGTGACAATGAAATAATAAAAAGTATTGCTACTTCTGAAGAAATCGAACTACTGGCTCACTTTAAGAATGTATCTCTGGAACAGATTAAATCAGAAAACTTAAAAGTAAATCGTCCAGAATTTAAACAGTGGTATGAAATAGCAAGCGGAAAAAGTTTGAAAGAATTGAGTGCCGAATTCCAAGAATTATCCTATTATCAATTCTATGATGAACCATCGAATTGGGTTCATCCACAAAGATTAATTGAGAATATGGATTTCGAAACTTTTAGTCAGCAAATGCCTTTACCTCTGTATACTTTTATAATAGGAAATGCATTTTGTAGTACTCTTGAACTTTTAAGCAATATAGCATTATTAGTAGATTATTATAATATTGAAGAACTCGAAGGCATATCTGAATATGGAGAAAAACTTCTTGAATTAGCTAATCACTTAAAACTTTTAGTAAAAATAGATGACTAAATAAGAAACAAAAAGCTGTTAGAGGAAAAATCCTTTAACGGCTTTTTATTTTATCAAAAAACTCATCGAAATCACACGATGACTATATCGATATAAAATCGATATATCTGTTTTAAAAAGTAATTTACAATAAATATTGTAAATTCGTTAATTATTGTGTTATAGTTCTGTTAGATTGTTAAAAAAGGGGCGAATTATAATGGCGAATCATTCCGAAAGTTCTGCAGCAAAAATACGTGTAATTGCAATGGAATTCCTTGAAAAGAATGTGAAGAAACAATTCAAACGAAAAGAGTTAGAACAGTATATCGATGATAGCAACTTAGAAACTACAGATGGGGCAAAAACAGGAGCTCTAAACAGATTATTAATAGATAACGAAAAAAATGGAATCTTCCAAGTAAATAGAGGGCTTTATTTATATGATCCGGAAGCAAAACCAGGGGAATATACTGTCATCGAAGATATACAAAAAATAATGGATGATGCATTTAAAAAAATTAAGGATACCATTAATAATATAGAGGTAGTTGATTTCTTAACTGAAGAGGACATTAATGAATTAAGCAAAATTAAAGAATTATTAAAAATGCAGCAACAAATAGACGACATTTTAGATGTTAAAAAAAATTAGTAGTCACTTATTTCAAGACAACTATAAAAAAGTAGAAAAGCGCAGATTTCACTTTTCTACTTTTTTACTACAATACATCACCAAAACCTCCACCACGGCTTTTTCTTCTCTTTCGATGCAGCAACCTCATCTCGAAACTCCTGCATCAACCTCTTCGTTTCCTGCATCTCACGTAGTGTTTTCATAAGAGTCTCATCTCGCGCTTCCAATCGTTTTTCCACTCGCTCATTATGCGCTTCTACACTCGCTTTGATTACCTCGTTACTTTGCTTCGCCTGTTCACTCAATCGTTTCTCCATTGCCAACATACCCTGTTTCATTTCTTGCGCCATAACGCCATACTGCTGCTGAAGTTGTTCTTGAATGTGGAATGGTATTAGGTCTGTTTCCTTTGGCTCTTCTTTAATCAGATCCGGATTAACTTTTTCTATTTTCTGCGCTATCATCTTTGCTGCCTTCTCTAGCGTCATGCCGTCATGCTTGCTAAGCTCAATCAATTTCTCAATCACCATAATGTCATTGTCTGTGTACTGGCGTCTGCCTCGATTATCTTTCTTTACAGCGAATCCTTCTCGCTGTAATACTTCCATGTACTTCCTAAGGGTGCTATCAGATATTCCTAGTCGCTTGTATACTTCGCTTGCGGAATAAACAATTTCGTCCGTCATAACGTCACAACACCTCCTAGTGAGAGTATTCCATGATAGTTAAAAAATTCCTGCAAATAAAAAAACCGACTCATAAGAGTCAGTCTTTTAATTATTTTTACTTAGCGTTATCTCGTAGATCTTTGATAGACATTGGAATAGTTCTATATAGAAATACCGCTAATTGTTCACGTGTTACTGTACCGTCTGGATTAAAGTTATTATTACCTACACCACCAGTAATACCATTACTATATAAAATTTCTACGGCTTCATTGGCCCAGTGCCCTTGCATATCGTTAAATTGATGATCAAACTTCTTGTTTAACCCAAAAGCGTTTTTGAAAGTTTGAGCAAGTTCTGCTCGGGTTACAACTCTATTTGGATTAAAACGACCATCAGACGCGGAAGAGAAAATTCCACTTTTATATGCTGCTGCAATTTCCTTTTTAAACATTGAATCATTTATATCATTGAAAGGAATCGGCTGTGACATATCATAATCCGGAATTTTCACCGTTCTATATAAGAATACCGCTAAATCTTCACGCGTTATTTTTTCTACAGCTCCAAAATAACCATTGAGGTATCCCAACATTATATTGTGGTCAACCATGTAGTTAATTTCATTATATGCCCAATTCCAATCGGGCACATCTATAAATTTACTAGTTTGAGCACTCGCTGCTTGTATTCCCTGATTTGTGGTATTCCCTGATGTCTCAGCCATAGAGTTATTTGCAAAAAAAGTTGTACCAAATACTGCTGCACATACACCTGAAATTAATAATTTTTTCATTACTATTCTCTCCCCTTTATTTTAAACGTCAACAATACAATTCCAACAATCATTATATAACTATTTTGTAATTAGTAAAAGAAGGAATTTTTTTGATTTTTATTCCAATAATAAACCCGTTAATAGAATTAAATAGCTTTAGCAATCTCAACAAGTAATCTCATAAACAACGGAATCATTTGAACTACTATATAGCCGATCCCCGCCCTTGAAATAAGGGAGAAGCCTCGTTCCTGGCTACCAACCATAATGAATAACCCACCGCATAACGCTACAACGGATGCGATTGGATAAGACACTGCTTTGATCAAGAAGATAACCGGTTCAAATGCATTTACAATACGATTATATAATTGGCCATCTATATAATTCTTTATCTTCCCATCGTTGGACTGCACATCTTTAAATACTTCATTCACGTCCGGATTATTTCCATCAGCAAATACATGCGGAATATCTATAATATTGCTGAATATAATAGCACTACCGATCACAATACTTATTCGCGCCGCCACGGGTGCGTATTTTTTTGCTTTCTTTTTGAACAAGCTCCACTTTTTCTTTGCCCCGTAGTTACCATCCATAAAATCTTTGATGCTCATTGTCTCTGCTGCCATATGGACCATCTCCCTATTTTTAATGGAAATCAGTAACCGTAAAGATGTTGCAATCTAATCCTTCGCAAAGCTTCTGGAGTTGTTTTCTGCGGTATTCCGTTGTGGTGTACCAAATAAATTTAGGCGGCTTCTCAAATACATTGCATTCAATCAATTTGCGATACTTCTGCATCTTGATACGGTTCGCACTCATCTTTTGCTCATGATCCACCTCTACAATGTGGTAACGGCCATTATCCGTGAATAGCGCATCTGCAATTATAGAAACAATACCTTTTACATTCATTTTCACTTCCTGCTTCCACGTTTTCGGACATTCGTAAGCAATGTAGATGTCATTTCGCATGATGTAGTGGCGGAATTGATTCGAACGCTTGAGTATTTTCTTGCTTCCAATACGTTCACGCCCTTCCTTATTGAGATAATAAATTTTTTCAGAATCCCTAAAGCTAGATACGTATTCTTCAAGTTCTTTCATCACACGCGATGCATTCCTGTCTCCACCAAGATTATGAAGTACCTGTAATTGTTTCCTAGTCAAGAATCCCAATCTCTTCAAGCTGGAGAGTATGCTTTCTAATCGTTGTTCCTTCATGGCTAGTTTTTGCATCTTCGTGCTCCTTTCTCGCTCTGATATTGATATGTGGTTTTATGATATTATCAATCTGCTTGTTATCGATATAAACCGTCTGTAATACCTTCTTCTCATTCGTTTGGTATATTGCCCTTCCTTTTATGTTAGGAAGACTCTCTGCGCCACCCTCATCTAAAACGGCACGGCTCCCTGCTTCTGTCTGTAATCTAAAACAAACACGAGCACCTATGTTTTGTCGTAATTGCGATGGCAAAGCTTCGTTTGTCGGGTACTGTGTCGCATATACCAAGCGGAATCCCGCTGCCCTGCCGCGACGACCTATATCCACTATGATGTCTCTGCACTCCTGATACGGCGCTATGTCGGCTGCTTCATCTACGATTACAAAGTACCTAATTGGATCCCCGGCTTCTTTTATATCTTCGTATCCTTTTTCTAGTAAGTATTCGTTTCTAGCATTCAGTTTATCTTGTAATTCCCTTAGTGTTTCAAGGGCTTCCTCTGGATTCTTCGCAATTGATTCGACTTGATTTAGGAATCGGTATCGGTTGAAAGAGAGACCACCCTTCAAGTCGATAAGGAAGAGCTTTATGTTTTCTGATTGGTTACGTACCAGGGCTGTAATAATTAGTTTTAATACATTTGATTTACCCATATCCGTCATACCGGCTGATATCATGTGTGATAACTGGTCAAAATCGTGTTTTACTAATCCATTCCTTGTATAACCAATCGGGACCTCCCAACCCCTACATTGCTTCATCATGTCTTCTTCAAACTTTACAAAATCCGGAATCCCTTTCTCGTAAACACGTATTTTCAGTAAACCATCGTAAGACAGCTCAATTTCCTTTCTAACGAGTTTTTTCTTATTTATGATGTTTTGTATTTGTTTTAAAATATCTTTTCGCATTCGGAGAGATTTGAAGTCTTGTAATTTGAAATCATACACTTTGCTCTTGTGATTTAATCCATCCTCTAGATGCTGTATCTTTTGTTCGAAATCGGAGAAACTAAGGCCAAGCGGAATCCTATACGCATATTCGACTCCCCAATCATTTCTCGTTTTGCGAAGCAGCTGTATAGTCCTGGTCTCTTTCCCTTCTTTTATTTTTAATCCGCAGTTAGCGCAGATTCTTTGAATCTTAGAGGCATCATTTGTTGCTCCTTTTTGATGCATTTTTGATAGAAAGACTACACCACCGACTGCAGCTGAACTTACTAACTCAAATATCACAAACTCACACCACCATTTCTCATGAATTCTGCAAGAATAGTCCCTGAAGATTAGAAGAGATAAAAACAGCTACGAATCATTGAAAATACTAATCTTGCAATGTCTGAAGCAGTATTCTGTGGGCGAATTCTATTCCGAATAGGTGAACCGAAGTTTTAAAATGCTATCAAATTGGAACTGATAATCGTAATTTGTTTGGTATGGTAAAAAGTATTGTGTACTGTTTGGTCTTTATGTCAGTTTTTTTCTCGCGTTTAAAAAAATGACGAAAGGGGCAAGCTATTCATGAGGTGATAGAGGTGTTTGGATTAGGCAAAAGACGTAGTAAATTCGGTAAATGGTTAGACAAACAAGGAATCACACAAGGGGAATTAGAGAAAGCTGCTAAGTTGAGCAGAGGTACTATTTCAAAAGTGTGTAATGATAAAGAATACATGCCTAAATTTTCGACTATATCCCAAATAACAAGGGGATTGAAGAAGTTAGGTAAAAACATAAATGAAAACGAATTTTGGATGTAGCTTCACTAAAACCAGTGGGGCTATTTTTATTTTTTTGAAAAAACCTCTTCATAAAAGAACATACATTCGTATATAATAAGAACTAACGTTCTGTTATTTAGGGGGAATAACGGTGTATGACTATTCAATATTGCCGAATCGAATTGTTTTATGTGTAGATCTTCGTAGCTTTTATGCTTCAGTCAGTTGTATCAAGATGGGATTAGACCCACTCCACACGAAGTTAGCTGTAGTTGGTGATGTAAATAGGAGCGGATCAATTGTATTAGCTGCAACTCCACCACTTAAAGCGTTGGGCGTCATGAAGATGGCAAGGAATTATCAGATTCCTCGTAGAAAAGACATTCTAGTGGTAAATCCAATTATGAGCACCTATATAAAATGCTCCAATTTCATCACGAAATTAGCTCTACAATACGTTCCTATAGAGGATTTCCATCAATATTCTATCGATGAGTTTTTTATGGATATTACGGATAGTATTCATTTATTTGCTAGCGATCCATATGAATTCGCATTGAAATTCAAACGTGAGATATATGCGAAAACACGAATTGAATGCACGATAGGAATTGGTCCTAACCCTTTAATGAGCAAGGTAGCCTTAGATGTAGAAGCCAAAAAAACAAAAGATTGTATAGCATTCTGGAAGTACGAAGATGTACCCATAAAATTATGGCCAATACGACCACTTACTAAGTTTTGGGGAATTTCGGGTAAGACAGAAGCGAAGTTAAACCGAAAAGGGATTCATTCAATAGGTGACTTAGCGCAATATCCACTGAAATACTTAAAGCAGAGCTTTGGGATCATTGGCGAAGAACTACACTTACATAGCAACGGCATTGATTTTAGCCGAATATCAGAAAAATACGTTCCAGCAACAACTTCTATTGGTAAAAGCCAAATACTTATGCGTGATTACACCATAGAGGAATTCCCAATTATTCTGCTGGAGCATATCGAGGAAGTTTGTTACCGCACGAGAAGACAAAACAAACTGGCTCAAACTATCCATTTTTCTATTGGT
>NZ_JBBOTJ010000004.1:0-62479 GCF_038005545.1 Bacillus sp. FSL M8-0063 | reverse complement strand
CCACCCCACATTACGACCCGAAATATGAAGACTATCGTTAACCTCTTCGATTAACTCGATAACACTATCGGGGATTATGTCGGAAAGCGACTGCCCCGTCGCATTTTTAACGTTGTTTTCTTTGAATGTGAATGAACCTACGCCCGTAACGTTGAATGACGCAATACCTTGCTGCTGCATCTTATTCGTATCGTTATAAACGATCGCTAGAAACGCGGAAAATTCATAGATCGCATTATCGGGGATTGTATTTCCCTTGAATTTCTTTCGAAGCGTTCTACCTGCTGCGTTCATAATACGAACCTTTTTGTCGTCGTCTGCGTCGTGCCAATCTTCGTTGCTGATTACGTAAGCGTCGATATGTTCCGTCGCTGCTGTGATTCTTTCCATCTATCACGACCTCCCGTATACGAAAAAGCGACTAGAGCCGAAGCCCTAGTCGTTACCTTTCGTTATTATTTTTTCACTGCTGCTCTCGTCGTAGCTGCTTTCGCTACCTAGACGCTTTTCAACGCCTAAGTTAACGATACGAGCGTGTGCCGCTTCTTGTAGTAATTCTAGCGTGTACTCGCCTACTAACATTCCTTGCATGTAATCGCCTTTCTTGCCTAAGAACGTGTGTGAGAATTCGCGAGTTTGTAGTGGACGAATGCCGATACGGTTCGCATCTACCACGAAGATCTCGTCGTTTCGTAGGTTGTTGTTAAGAACGATTTCCGCATTACCGAAGTCAGATACGAAGTGATCTACGACTACACCACGGCTATTTTCTTGACGAGTGATTCGGATTGCAGCCTCTTGAATCTTACTTAACGCAACCTTTTGCGAACCACCTGCGATAATTACGTGCTTACCGCCGCCATTCATGCCGCCTTTTTCGAAGATTTGTCGGAATGCTTCCGTTAATAAATCTAACGAAATCAGTTCTTTAGCAGCGTTAACTCTATTCGTCTTGATGAATGAACGCATTCCCGACATTAATCGAACATTGCCATTCTCGTAACGTACGCCGTTAACGATCGCTTTTTCTAGTTGTAACGCTAATTCTAGTTGTTTCTTTTGCTTCTCTTTCTCATACTCGTTGTCCACGCCGTATTGAGCGATAGCCATTGCCGTTCCTGTTAACTCTACTGAGTCGTCGAAGATTTGCGTGATATTAGAAACACGCTTACGTGGCTTGTAACGAGCGTCGCGAGCGTCTGCGCCTTCGTGTCCTTCTACGAACATGAATTCTACTGTTTCCACTGCTTCATGTGCTTCCACTTCCGTTTCCGCATATCCACGAACTACCGTTAACTTTTTAGCACCTGCATCGACCTTTGTAACTAAGATTAATTCGTCACCTACACGGACAACCGCACCGAATCGGAATGCCTCTACGCTAGCTACTTCGATTTCTGTTGCTGATGCATCTAATGCCGCAGTAATTTGCGTTTCTTGCTCGAACATTTCGTCTTCGAACCAAACGTGTTCTACGGTCGTAACTGCTTGTCCGAATCCTACTAAATCTAACATTGGCGTTTGTAATGGATTAAGTAATAAAAACTCGTCCGTTACGGATTCCTTTACGCCTACTAAGTCCTCTGAATAGATCTTATCTTCTGTTTTAACTGTCATTTTAGTTCCCCCTTATGAATTAGAAAAAGCCGCCTATTTTGGACGACTTGATATTTTATTTGTTTTATGTTAAAGGCTATTTACGCCCTAACTTACGCTTCATGTTCGCATATTTAATCTTGTCTTCTACTCGACCGTACTTGCGAACCTGTGCCGCTAATTCCGCTAACACTTGTTCGTCAGTCTTTTCGGTTTTAGTAGAACCTCCATTCGAAGCGCCGCCGATTTCTCGTTGCTTAACTTCTTCTTTCTTAACTAAGTACGGGCGATCCGTAGCTAGCTTCGTAACGATTTCGGCAATCTTTTCGACTTCCGTTTCGTCAGTAATTTCCGCTAACATTCGAGCATCTTTTAAATACTCTTCGGGAATGTGCGCCGCTTTCGCCGCTTTGTCGAATGCGCTTGTAACCTTCGATTCACGCTTTTCACGTTCGAATGCTGCAATACGTTCGTTAGCTGCTGCGATCTCTTCGTCTTTCTTTGCCGCTGCTTCTTTAGCTCGTTCAACTTCGTCTAGTTTTTCTAAACGTGCTGCTTCGGCTTTCGCTTTAATCTCGTCGTAGTCGGAATACTTGTCTTTGACTTTGTTCTTCGTACGTGCGATTAAATCGTTTAATTCGGATTGTGTTAGATCGACTTTCTTTTCGCCGTCCTTTAACTCATCCGTTTTTACTTCCTCTTCATGAGTTAGGTCTAATTTTTCTGTCATGCTAATACCCCCGTTTTTAACCCGTCGGTCATAGATTCCGATGTTTAACCCCGTCGTAAGGCTTGTTTCGTATTTGCCTCTCTCTTACTTCCTCATACTATATGTCGAGCCGATGGGTACTTTATTGTATACATTGCGTAAACTTTTTAATTTTTTTATTCATCATCTAATTTCGGCGCTCTTACACCTGCTTTTTCCGCAGCTTGTCCGATCTTTTCTTGCTTTTCGGCTAGATCCTTCGAAAAGTCGTCTAGCATATCGGGATCACGAATAGGTACGATATGGTGTTTACAATTCGGGTGAAATATCTGTCCCGTTCCTTTTAACTGATCGTACGTCGGGTAATTCCCTTCGGCTTCTTGCGTCAGTTTGATAATGCGCCCTTGATGATATCGGCACGCATCTTTCGTCGATCCATTGAATGAGATAGTCGCATAATAAGCGCCACGCCTTAACGCCTCGTTTTCCGTAGCTTGTTTTTGTACTTCGGTTAATTTCGTGCGACTTAACATTTCCGTATAATGCTCGACCGACCAACGGCGACCGCTTTTGTCGATAATCCCAGTATTAACGGAATCTTTTAATTGATCTTTTAATTCTTTGATCTTCTCTTTTAGCTCGTCCGACATTACCGTCGAGTTTCGAGATCTTGCGATACCTTCCGAAATGACTTCCGCAGATACGATTCGAATTCCCTTTTGCATTTGTTCCGCCATATTCTCGGTAATTGCAAGAACGTTTTTCATCGTGTCCACTGCGGCGACTCTCGCCATTTCGCTATTTACTTGACTGAATCGAGCCATTAACAACGCTTCTTTCATTGTTTCCGCATAGCCTAGCGAATGTAGCGTAGTGGCGATCCCTTCTTTTGCTGCTAGCGGTACGTTTTCTTTGATCCACTCTTTAGCGTCGCGATCTATCGTATATAGTTCTGATTGGATACTATGCATTAGTGCGATCCCAGTAGCGCGATTAAGATCTTCTATTTTCATTTGTTCTATTTCTGCATTGATTCGTTTTAGTGCCCGCTTATAAATTAAAACGAGCCGACCTACGTTATAGTCGTAAGTCGGCGTTGTTCTTTTATCCATTTACTTTTTCGTCTTCCTTTTCTTCTTCTTTAGGTAATTCTAGTTCGATTTCTTCATTAAAGACGTTCGGCGTTGCGGGCGTTAACGCTTTTTCGTCCTCTTTGATTCGTTCGATCATCGCTTGCGCTTGTGCGTCGTCTAAACTATCCATATCTTTGATAGCCGTTAATCTATCGATAGTAGGCATACCACCCGTACGGATCTGCATAACTTCCGCTTGTTCTTTCTCATTAGCGGGAAGACCGTCGCGCCATCTGATTTTTGGGTACACCGCGTCGTAATGTTGGAAACCTTCGCCTTCATTCGCTACGTTTTCTAGTAGCTGCGCAGCATATAACGAATCTCGTAATGCACGATCGACATTCGTACGAATACGTTTGACTTTCGATAGGATCGGCATAAATCGCGCTTTGATCGCACTACCGTCAGTATGTGACGTTCCCGTACCGCCCGCATTACCGATCGTTGTACCGAATAACCATTGCGGCGTCTCCGCTAATTGGAATACTAGATTAATCATAGTTTCCAGTTGCTTGAATGCGTCCGTTAACTTTCCGTCCCACGTCATATAAGCGGGTGCGACTTCGCCGTCTCTTAATGGAATGTAACGACCACCCCATGAAAGATTTACTTCTTGAAGATCGACGCCGTAAGCGGTGGGATCGCTATGTTTCATTAATATATAATCGATCTGCGTTAGACGATCGTTGATGGCGTAAATCAGCGATTTGATCTTTTTCGTAGTGCTGATACCCTTCCAATCGGTATCGACTGCTTTATATGGAATGTGACGTACTAGAATCATAGGTACGTTCGTTTCTATTACGCTAAAGTCCGAATGTACTTCTTCCATAATTTCGAATTGTTCCTGATTAACGCCGTATCTCGTAATAATGTTAGGTTTCGAAGATAATCGGAATCTTCTATAATGAATGAAACCTGCTACGTGACGTTCGACGTTAAGGTACGGTATTTCGCTTCCGTCCTGCTGAATAACCCATTCGATCGCCGCGATATTGATCGCTTTGAACTTCTTTTTCGACCCTCGTGCTAGTTCGGGAAAAACAGTAGCGGGATCTTGCGACTCGATGATCGATTCCATTTGTACACCGTTCGGAATAAACGGAAGTTCGCTAAGATCTTGTCGATATGAGAAATACGTTTTAATGAACGAATCGCCTCGGAATCCTGCGCCTACGACTAATTCTTGACCTAACGCAGTAAGATCGTTTTCTTCTACGATTGCAGCTAGTCGGGATTGCTCTAATGAATCGGGTGATTGTCCGCTTTCGAACGTTGGATCTTCGTTAAACATAAGATCGGCGGGCTTTTGGACGATGATGTCTAATAGATTGACCGCTAGATATAACGAATTTAATCGTTCTGCGTGCGGTGTATCTTTTAACATTTCCTGCGCTCGCTTCGGTAGATGCTTAAAATCACCTTCGTATAGCTTGCGACCGATTTCGTAATCTGCTAAACGTGGTAGATCGTCTTTTGGTGGGAACATCTTGCCGACTTCGAATAACGTATTATTCGGCTTGTATTCCGTTTCGTTTGCTTGATCGTGCTGATCGTGGTTATTATGGTTTGTCATACTATCGCCTCCTATATAAATAAAAAAGAGCGCCCATTAAGAGCGCTGCAATTAAATAACCGTACCTTCGTAATACACTTCTTCGAGCTCGTTTAGCTTAACGTCGAAGTTATACGCTTCTAGTGCTTCGCGACCTTCTAAGAATGCGTGACACGATTCTGTTAGCATAATATTTCGTGGTAGATCCGTATTATCATCGAATAGGATTACGGGACGTTGTAACGCTCCTGCTGCGCCTAGTTCCCAGTTTGTGCCGCTATCCGTCGAATGAACTGCGACAACGATATCGCATTTTAGGATCTCATGACAGTCGTTTAAATACGTAGCTTTTCGCCATTCTACCGATCCGAATTCTAAATGTTCGTTTTGATGTTCGCGAGGGCTGAATACTTCTAGACCTCTTTCGCGTAACGTTTTCTCTACGAATGCAACGCGTTCGATCTCTTCGTCATTGAAGAATGGGGACGCTAGATACACCTTTAACGGGCGTTTTGGTAGATTTAGAATGTTGTTAGGGTTAACGTATGTTGCGATGATATTTGCCATATTTGACAACTCCTTTTATATGTGTTAAGGAGACGATACCGAAGTACCGCCATCCTTACGCCTATATAAACGCTTGTCTATAACCAAACAGGTTTATCACGTACAACACCGCGAGGTCGCGCGACGTGCTCGACTGACATTTGTAATGCATCGGCACTATCTACGTAATCGCCGTATGGATATGCGTCTAGCTGATCTAGTAATAACTTATGATGTCTATTAAAGATCAACGATTTGTTAACGCAATACGGTTCTAACGATTCGATACGTTGTTCTTTCGAAGATTTTTGCGATCTTACATCGACTACCTTCGTAGAATAGATTCCCTGACGTGGCAACTCTTCTTGTAACTGACGATAAAATTCGTGCTGCGCGTTGATCGTCTCGACTGCGAGAATGTTCGGTCTGAATTCACGAACACGATCAATAATGCCTTTCATAAATTTGTGTGGTGGTTCTTTTGTTGCATATTCTTCCAACACAAAAATGCGCCCAGTCGATTCGTGCCTTCCCGTTATTACTAACGAGTTGTAGCACGATCGGGCGCTTTTACCCATTGCGATATCCCACGCAGCAGATATTGACATATCGCGTAGTCTATACGATTCCCCGTCGTATACGCATACTCTTTCGTGTGTATATAGATCTTGACGAAATTCGTAGTAGCCGAATTGATCCGTGAAGAAGAACTTTTCATCTTCCGAAAAAGCACGGTTTCGATACTCAGAATTGAACGTTTTCGTTCCCATATTCGCCTTACGTTCCATTAACGCTTTATAAGTCCAACGCCATTCCCACGCGGTTTCTACGCCTAACATCATAGCGTCGCCGTTTAATTGGAAATACTCGTCCGCTGCGCCGTCTTCGCCGTGTAGATATAGATCCGTATACTCTTCCCACATTTTCGGGAATTTCGGTTCTGATACGATCGCATCATAGAAACACGGTCGGAAATCTCGACGCTTTAATACGTGCGCTAGTAATCCCGTCGCAGATACCATCGTACCTACTAGAATATGATTCGTAGTTTTGCCGCCGATCGGTAATACAACGGCGTTAAACCAATCGATCAGTTTTTGACGAGCCTCTTTAGTTCCTTCGTTATTCATGGACGATGGATCATCCGTCACGCATGTTGTCGGTCTCAGCGCGCCGTGGCGTTTTCCACGTAATTGTTTTCCTGACGACGATGCTTCGACTAATTGATTCGCTAGCGTAATGAAAGAAGCCTCATTATCGCGCTCGTTAGCCATTGGATTTTCATATAGAAGTAATCCGAAATCTTCGATCAGCTTTTTATTGAATTTAAGCTGCTTATTACACCAACCGATCAATTTTTTCGATAGGTCGTCCGTTTCGGAAATTACTAATATGTATCTATGCGATAATTGACGGAATACTAGACCTTTTAATACGTACGCATTCGAGAAGATACCCGACTTCGAGTGACCACGGGGCGCGGCGATTGCAAGGTTTGTGCCCGTTCCTGCGTCTACATCGTCACATAAACCGAAGAACTCTTTATGTATTCCCGCCATTTCTTCGAGACCTTGATGGGCTTCGCCATCGTCTGAATTTTGTATAATATTATCGTCATTTTCGAGGTTGTGCCCGTCTGATAGATATTCCATCGTAAAGTATGCATTATCGACTTCGGCGCGGTGTACGCGTTCTAATCGCACTAGATCCGCCTTATCTTGCAGCATAGTTTCGATATGGTATTCGCTTGCGTCGCCGCTTTCGTATAGCTTGACGAAGGAGGAAAGGCGATCTTTTACGATCGCGATCCTTTCCGCCCTTTCTTCACGGTTTAAAAACTTCGAGCCGATCCACATTATTGATCGCCTTCTTTCGTACCTTGCGTCATAGCCTTGATTTCCTCTAACTCTTTCGCTAGATCTGCGTTGCTGCGAACGCCGTCTGACGTGCTATCCTCGATAATCTTCTTATCCGTAAGTAACGCATGTCGTCGGAAGTACAGGTCGATACCTTTAATCGATGGTTGTGCGCCGCCGATTGTACGCATTAACTGTTTATATACGAACGGTCGCATTTCCGATAGAAACTCGTCCGCGATCATGTTTTTAT
The DNA here is from genome assembly GCF_038005545.1 of Bacillus sp. FSL M8-0063. Lineage (NCBI taxonomy): Bacteria > Bacillati > Bacillota > Bacilli > Caryophanales > Bacillaceae > Bacillus > Bacillus sp. FSL M8-0063. Next base: position 54,831 of record NZ_JBBOTJ010000004.1, on the reverse strand, counting down.
AATCGATAAACGCTTTATTCTTCGTGCGCCATTTATAAAGACACATGCGCGTCACGCCTAGTTCGGTCGCGATTTCTTCTTGCGTTTTCTTGTCTTCGTCCATTGCTAACTCATTTTCTACTAACATAAAAGCCGCTTCTCGCTGCTTTAAATTTAATCTCGATTCTAATTCTTTTTTCGTTGCCATTTTTAGCCCTCCTTAATTGGATTAAAAAAGTCGTTGACACCCTTGCGATATCATGTGATAATGAATGTAACAAAAACATTCGTCATGATACATAAGGGGGCAACACCAAATGAAAGAAGTACAACCAATCAGACACAAGAAAGATATAAATAAAATGAAACGTGCCTTACACGGTCGCAATAAATTACTATTTGTTTTGGGAATTAACTTAGGTCTTCGAATCTCGGATCTTCTATCGTTAAAAGCGTCGCATTTCTATAATGAAAAGAATCGTTTTCACTCTCATATCGTGATCGTTGAGCAGAAAACGAAGAAAACGCGAAAACTAACGATCAGTGACGCAGTTAAGAAAGAGATCAAAGATGCGGGAATTACTGGATATAGCGAAGACTATGTATTTCCATCGCGTAAAGGATCGAATCCGATCGGACGCGTACAAGCGTATCGAATTCTTAACGAAGCCGCAGAACGCGCAGGACTTGAAGAAGTCGGCACGCACACGCTGCGAAAAACTTTCGGCTATCACGCTTATAAAGGTGGCGTTAAGTTATCGCTATTGCAACGCATCTTTAACCATGCGAGCGAAAAAACAACGCTACACTATATCGGAATTACGCAAGATAAGATCGACGATGTTTATAACACCGTTTCACTATCGTTATAAGAGAACGACAAAAAGCGCCGCCCGTGTGGGTAGCGCTCTTTTTTGCGTTATATCCGTAGTTCTCTTCATAATATATGTGCGATAGATTGCGTATTAATTGTATACACGATGTAAACTAATCTATTTTACGCATTATGGGGGCGGATCTTACTATATTGTATTATTTGAATTATTACCCGTCTGACGAAACGCTCACATGAGTAAAACGTCACACTAACTATAACTACTCTTTTAAACAATAGCTATAATATATAAATATATATATTAACGATCACTACGTTCTCGTAGATAATTACGCAGCGAATATATAAATAATAAGTGCAAAAAGCCGCCCAAAGATCGTAAGTACGTTAGAACGATAATTAATGCGTAAATACGTTAATAAAAGAATGCGATATTAATTACGATAAAAAGGTCGACACTCTTTAAATGCTTCAGATTCGATCGTAAGACGTTTTATACGCTAGGAATACGATAGGACTCGAATATACGTTAGAACGCCATTTAAGCTAGTTGCGTAATTGTAATCGATAGATATGCGATAGGATTAAAATATGCGGAAATAGTCGATAATGTAGAAAAGGAGGTCGTTGTATGTACGTAAAAAGAGATCAATTATACGACTGGATAGCGTTGCACGAAGGATTATTACACGGATTGATCGACGAGGCACGAAAAAAGGGAACGGATAGCGACGTAACATTTTATAAAGGCGGACTTGCTGCGATATCATATTTAAAAACATCGGTCGAGACTCGACTAGATTCGGAAGATATTCGGCAGGATCTTGGGTAGTTAGTCGTTAAGAAGTTCTTAACGTCATAAATTACGATAGGATTTTGTATAGGCTGCGCAAAAGTGTCGTTAGCTGCTGCGTATAAACCCTTCGAGTTAAAAATGGTGCGCGCTTTGTGAATACCGTTGCTGCGGGGGCTTCGGCGAATTTCGATTCGGGGCGGCTCGATTGGTGAATGACTCATTCATTTCGATGCATGAAGAATGCAACACAAGTTACTTTTGTTACTTTCGTTAATTACTTTGAAATATTGATTTAAAAGACTTTCGAAGACATTCAATGAAAAAATGATTTCGAATAAGTTTTATGCACGAAACAAAACGTTGATTCAAAGCGATTCTTCTTTCGCAAATGATTTCGATTGAATGAATAAGATAATGAATAAAGAAAGTCGATGACTCTTTCGAAACCCCTCGAGTTTTGAAGTCCTTCTCTCTCAAAGAGATTTGCTGATGAAAGTAATCGCAACTCTTCACGCCACTCACTCGTACACTATGCGCATATCACTATCACATAATACTATCGACACACTACGCCATACATACCCATATAACTACCGATATATTAGCGCCTGTTAACCGTACATTTAACGTGCATTATTAACGTTGTGAGTATCTAATCCCCGTAAACATACGTAACCTATTACGCCTATTACTACCGACATATATGCGCCTTGTTATATCGGGGTGTTATATAACGAGCTATTGCGTATAGGTAACGGGCTATTGTGAAATACGTGCGGGCTATTGTTATATCAGTATGTCGCCTTGTTATATAACGGCATATATTTATCGTTAATTATGTGTAAAAATAGAGACTATATAACGCCCTATTTAGCGTACATTTAACTACATTTATCATATAAATACCGTCAATTATATGTAATGTGGTACGTATTAGCGGTGATACCGTACATTTATCGTTAATTTAGCGTTATTTACGTTAAAAATATAAGTAAAACCACACGGTTTCTTATATTAAAAAACTTGTCTAAAATAAATTATTGACATCTTCGTCATATCAATTTTATAATATAAGTAAGTTAAAGAAAGGAGGTTACGAAGTGGACAACGTGTTACAACTTTTGTAGACCACGGATATACAATTGCAACGTTTATCATTTCCGCCCTAGTTGTTGAATTCGAATTTGAATACATAAACGAAGACGGAAAGAAAACGAAGCGATTTAAAATCTCGTCAAGGTTTGCGAAAAAATAATTGAATAGAGGGCGTACTCACAATACGCCTTCTCTCATTATAACACGTAAAGCCCACGAATATACTATGAAAAATAGACGTAATTTCTATCTGTTAATCGCAGTCACATTCGTAATCATGACCGCAGCAAAAGCAAGCGGCAATTTAATCGTAGCAGCTATCGGCGTCACTTTCGGCTTGTCCGTTGCATTAGCGCTCTTAACTGAAAGGATAACGAAATATAGAGAAGATTATAAGGCGCATAAAATAGCTGTTGACAAACGCAGAAAAAGGCGGGATCTGAAAATAGATCGCCGCCTTCTTTTTGTCTTCTTATTTATATTTACGTTTGCTATTCTCATATGCGAATGATACGTCTTGCGGATAATGTTCGAATGTTAAATCGCCCTTTTCGTTTAATCGATGCAGCTCGCACATAATCGATTTTTCGTTAGGCTTTAAGAATGTGAAGTTCTTTCCGTTTAAATTTTGCAACGCTACGCGGGCGTGTCTCATACCACCGTGAACCCTGACGCATAAGTACGCCGCTTTCTCTTTAATGATATCGCCCTTCCATTATTCAGCACCGCCAATCGGTACTAGCGCTAGTTTGAATTCGTGTTTCGGATATACTTCGAATGCAGCTACGGTACTATGTTTCGCAAGCTCTTTCATTAGTCCATCGATCGAATTGTTATCGAACGCTATTGATTCACCATTAACATTAAGCAGCTTGTACGTTTTGCCGCAATCATCTAGTCGATGATTGCTTAAAATATAGCCCTCCATACCGTTTTTACCTCGATTTGTTTTCCATTAAATCGCCACTACATCGCCGACCGTCGGCTTTCGATCATTAATCTGTACGTCTAGAATCATATTTACCGCCTCTTTCAAATGTTTTTGTGCTTACGCCTATATAAACGCAAAAAAGAGCACCTTTAGGCGCTCCGTATATGATTTCTGTATTCTTTTATAATGTCTTCGTCGGCACTACGGCGAAGTCCAGTCTTTCCGATATTGCAGTACGGTCGCATAGTACGAATTAAGTGGGCTTCGTATACTTCTCTATGCGTAATATCACTAACATACATATAGTCGATTCTATGCGCCACGCCTTCACGAATTAAATGCGCTAATCTCTTATTTGAGCTAACTACGTTAACGTGCGAATATGTACGCATGAATAGATCGTTTGATATGCCGACATATAAAGGATTGCTAAACTTGTTGTATATCGTATATATGCCGCCTACCATTTTCAGATCTTCGATAATACGCATATCGCTTTTTAAATGATCGATAAACACCGATTTACGTACGCTAGGTGCTTTAATCGAGATCATACCGTCGTCGAATCGATTATCGTTTAACTTCTCTTTAAACTTCGCAGCCTTTTCGAATTCAGCTTTTAAGATCTCTTTTCGTTGCTCGTCCGATACCACGTAGCGCCCCTCTTCGTTGATCTTACGCTTTAATCTCGTGATCGTTTCCGATGGCGTTGCCGTAGCACAATCGTCGATCGTTGTAATGTTATCGAAGTGTTTCCAGTACATAAGAATAAGTAATCTATCGTTGATCCTCGTAGCAGGATATTTTCGTAATATATACTCTACCTTCGCTTTCTTTGTGCGTAATTTCCCCATTTTCGCCACCCCTTAGTATGTTATTTTATTGTTGTTATGCAGCACGCCGCCAACGTGTATCGACGTATCTTTGAATATTTCTTTCGCCGTGATCTTCATATCTTTTCCTAGATCCCCTTTGACGACCTTTTTCGGATCGCCTACGAATACCTTAACGCTTTCGCTTAAACTCGTTAATGCGTCCGCAATCTTCTTATGATCGATATCAACCTTTACAGGTACGTTAATATTAATTTCGCCTTTGGTCGGATCTAAATGCTCGATAGATACCGTAGTCGATGCGAATGTTTTCGGGTTATAAATAACCGCTAGTTTATCATGTTTTCGCTTGTCCGTTTTGTTATCGATAATTCGTAGGATCTCGACCATATCACCACGTATATGTCGTTCTACGTCCGCATGATCGTCGAATGTATAATCGCCGCCACGCTCTACCATTTCGAATGAGATCTTTAATATAGCCTTATCGCCCGCTTTTAACATATAGATTCCCCCTATTAAAAAGAGCGCTTATATAGCGCCCTATTGTGTAATTAGTACATATGTGAGAATAGCAGCGATCGAAGCGATCACGGCATACCCTCGTATAATTCGTCTCTTTACGTTATACATTGTCTACATACCTTTCATATGCGCATGACAGTAGATCACATTCGTAATGAACGTAAGCACCGCGATCATATCGCCATAGTAGATTCTTTTCTCGCCCTTCTTCTCGACATTTCGGGCACGGGATCGTAGTTAGTCCGCACCCGTCGATTAATACGCCCGCCGTAACCACTATTCTTCCTCGCCTTCTTCTTCGTAAGTTACTACGAACTTATCGCCACGCAAGCCCGCTTTGTATGCGGCTTCCATCATTTCGGGAATATCTCGTACGAAATCTAGATCACGTTCTAAATTCGCATCTTCGGGACACTCGTGCATATCGCCGCAGCTAACGTCGCTTAAACCTTTCGGCATAATCATTTCTACGTGTGATCCTCGCCACATACCGCCCGCAGTATTGATTACGTGAATCTTAAATTCTTGCTCATTCGTAGTCGTTCGGATCAATTCTTGCGAATCTACTTCGATTACGTAGTACGTACCCTTTTTGTTATTCGTTTGACCCATCGAACGACCTAAGAAATTACGATCTTCGAATGCCGCTTGCCCTTTTGCACCTGTCAATAATTGACCCGTCGTTTTACTTACCGCGATATAGATTTTACTCATATAATCGCCTCCTTATCGTATTTTTTCGTCATCCTAACGCCTACATAAACGCAAAAAAGACGCCCATTTAGGCGTCCTTCGTTTCCAATTTCCATAATTTTTTATGTATGTGATCCGCGGTATCATCGAACCATTTTGCGGTACACTTTCGACTTTCAAATAGACCGTATACACGCTCTAGTAACTTCATGTATTTTTCGTTCATAGCTCAACTCCCGCCTTATCGCTGATGTCATATCGCGCATCGTTCGTTTTCTTCACGTTTTTGATATCATCGTGAGCCTGTCCGTATGTAACTTCGATAATTTCGCCATGCTCGACGCTTAGTGATTCGTCAATTTCTGAAAGATAGATTACGACGTTATCGTTCGGATCTTCACTTACGCCTATAAATTCAATATGACCGATCTCATAGCGTTGTACAGTCTCTTCTTTTTCGTCCGCATATACGCAGCCCGTGAATAATGTTGCCGCCATTCCTAGTACAATAGTTAATTTCGTGATTTTCTTAAACATAATATCAACCTCTTTCGTTATTTTAATAGAACATTCTACGAACCGCGCGACGCTTAATCGCTTTCAGCGTGTACCGTTTCCACGGTTGTAATCTATAATAGAAATCCCACGGTAACGGAACTACTAGTACGCCCGATATCGTTGGATCTTGTGCGACTACTTGCGTAGGCGCTGATAACTCTAAAGATCCACCAGTTACGCCGTTGTCCGCTTGAATTTCCTGTAATAACTCTAAAATGTATTCGTTCGTGTATTGCTCGTAACCACCGTGATAACGATCGTTTAACTTTGTTGCGATTTCTTTTACTAATAACTCGTCGTTTTCTTGTAATAGTGCGATAATAGCGATTTTAATTTGCTCTTTTTTCATTATGAGCACCCCTTTCGTAACTTTTTTCGCATGTTGCTTAATTAGATTAATAAAATCGATATCATAAAGGTGTCAATAAATAATTGTAAATAAAAAAGAGCCTACATAACGTAAGCTCTAAAAACCTTATTATTACTGACTTCGGTATATAATTTAAACGTCGCATTCTTATGAAACACTTCAATTATATTTATACCGTCGTATAGTCGATATTCCTTCGATATTGGAATCATATTGACGTGTATGTTTCCCCAGTCGCATAAGTTTTCGTATTGCCCTTTCGTAAGATCTAGATAGTTATCACGCAATACTTTACGTACGTGCGGTGCTTTTCTGAATCGTGCGAAGAACTTTTCGAACATATTAAGCGACCCTCTTTCGTGTGATTTTGCTAGGATTCGTCGCCTTTCGATAAGCCTCGTTACGATTCGCTAACGCTTCGTCTTGTGCTTTCGTAAGTCTTTCTTGTTCATAAGGCTTTAATTTTCTCCGCCCTTGCTTACGATAGTTGTTACCGTCCGCACCATACGTACGGCACGCCATATTTAAATCGATCGGAATTTCGCCACGACTTAACATACGTCGTTTGTTTTGGTTGTCCGTCATTACGGGATATTCTTCTAACGTAATTTTATCTACGCGTGCGTCGCCTTCTAACGCTTCGTATAGAATATGATCCGCTAGATATTCGCATACATCGATCATCTTATTCTTATCGTTGCGAATGCGTACTTTATTCGGCATTTTACCCGTTTGTCTTACATATGCGTCTAGTAAGAACTCTACCGCAGCCATACGATCATTAATCGGTAGCATTAGTTCGACTAGCTTGCGAGCCTCTTCGATCAATACGGCTTTATAGTCGCCGACAAACATTCTCGTAAAGTTGATCTTATATTCTTCGATGTTAGTAATCTTCGTTTCAGTTGCCTTTGTCATTGTACTTCCCCCTAGTATTCCCACGCCGTATAAACGTCGGCTATTTTCTTTAGTGCGCTACGTGTATTACGGCTTGCCGTCGATGTATCTACGCCCATACGTAACGCCGTGTCCGTCATTGTTAAGTCTTGATTATATCGAAGTTCAATGCAGCGAGCTTGCAACGCAGTAAGTTCCGCCTGATAGATTGCGTTCTCTAGATCCGCTAACATATCGATTGCAGCCATATCGCCGCGTGCTTCCGCCGTAGAGCGTATATTATGTTGTTGTTCTAGTAATTTTTTAACACCTACGATCGTACGTAATTCGAAACGTACTTCTAATCGTTTTGTTGCCGCCTGTTTATCGAAGTTAGATACGCCCATTTCTTAACGCCTCCTTACGTGAAATCGTTTGTAGATCTGAATTGATCTTCTCCATAAATTCACGCCACGATTTCGCAGCAGCAACGCGACGACGTTCGATGTTATGAATGCTTAATAGAATCGCTTCCAGTTGTTGCACTAGTTGAATTAAGCCGCCTTCGTTATTGATTTCGTAATCTACTTCGAATGCTTCGATTGCCGTTTCTGTCTCGTGATAGAAATCTTCTTCTTTGAACTCGTCGCCCGCATCGATAATGCGTTGCTTTCGGATCTCGTCGCTCACATTTACGCGAATGATATATGCGCCCTGTTCTCGCAGCGAGTCGATTTCATTTTGTTGTCGTACGTCCGTGATAACTACGTTATGTCCCGTTGATCGTAAGAAGTCGATTTTCGGTTGTAGTCGTTTGATCCAAACTAATGCATCATGTTTGCGCTCTTCTTGTCCTTCGTGTTGCAGCAATGCACGGCGCTTCCCGCTTTCTTGCTTTCCGTACTTGCGATCCACTTGCATTTTTAGTTCGTCCGCATATGCGCCACGTTGAAACTTACCGCGACGATCCTTCGCCATTAATCGGGCGATCGTATCTTTTCCCGTTCGCATCTTGCCCGCGATGCCGATAATTACCGTATTATTCATCTTTAAAAGCTCCTTTCGCATTCGAGAACATTACGACCGCACAAATACCAATAACGATCGACATCGGTAAATTTTGCGCATCTAGATAGCGGATAGCGCCCGCCGTACATAAAAGACCTAAATACATAGCGATTCCGAATCTCATAGCTCTTTACCGCCCTTCACGATCTGACTCATACCATACGAAAGCATGACCATAGCCAATGCAAATTGGATAAATTGTCCGAACGGATTACCATTTACGCCGTATTGAATTCCAATTGCAAACGTGCCCGACCCGATCCATGTAAATAAATTCCCTACTACTATATGTTTCATTTCATCGCCTCTTTTCGTTGTTGTTCTTACGCTTATATAAACGCGTCATGATGCGGTTTGCGGCGATGTAGGCAAATAAAAAAGAGCGAAGGCGTATAGCCCTCACTCTCGTATATATCCCGTTACATATTTCACGCCGAACGATGCCGTCGCAGCCTCGCTAGATCCGTGAAACATATCGAACGTATTGCCCTGTATTGCGCCGCCGCGATCCTCGCAAATATATGTACTACCTAGATCGGGAATACTGATCTTAGTGCCGAATTTATATTGCGGTGGACAAGCGAGCGTACGACCTTGTGTGTAGTCCGTTCCGCTAGCCGTCTTCCCTTCGCAGCCGATGCAATCAGCACCGTACGCCGTAACTCTCATATCTATTTTGCGCCCACCTTCGTTAGCTTCGGACGGCTTCGCCTTTTGCGGCTCTACCTTCTTTTGCTTATCAACGATGGACGCCCGTGTCTTTTTTAGCTTATCGACCTCGCCCGTTAAGTTTTCGATAACTTCACTCTTCGAATGATCTTCGAGTTTCGTCTTATTATAATTCTCGCGCTCTACGGCTAAATCTTGTTGTAATGCGCCCACTTCGATCTCTAGTTCGTTAACTTTCGAATTCAGTTCGTAGACCTTATCTTCGGATTTCTTGCGATCCTCCTTAACGCTATTATGATTCGCCTTTTCGCGTGCTAGGTTATTTTCGAGATTTTCGATAGTTACCTTAGATTCTCGCATCTTATCGATAGATAGCGTCATGGCGGTAAACGTGAGCATAAAGCCGAATACGATCAGTAATACTCGTAGTTTTCTCATTATGACATCAATCCTTCTTTAATCGCCTTACGCACGCCGCGGAAATATTCGACCTGATTAACGATTTCGATTCGTAGATCTTGTTTTAATTCATTTAAGAAGTTCTTCGATCCTTTTAGCGGGAAGATCGCGCCGAACGCCACGAGCTTTTCTTTCCCTGTTTTCAATTCGATTAGATGAAACGTTTTTGGATCGGTTGGTGCGACACGTAATTCGCATTTAATAGGTACTAGATTCTTTTTCGTTTGTGTTTTGACTTTCATATTAAAATTCCTCCCAGTTATAGAAATGTTTGCGGCAAACGCTTTTGTATTCCTCGTCGCCGATCTGTACTTCTTCGCCTTGCTTCGTTGGCTCGCCGTCTACGAATCGTAGATTCATCGTAGCTTTACGATCGCAGCATTGACATAATCCCTTAATCTCGGAAACGTCGTCCGCTAGTGCGAATAATGCCGCAGATCCTTCGAATAGCTCGCCTTTGAAGTTCGTTTTCAGTCCGTAGAATATTACGGGAATGTCTCTCTTATCGACTATTTGCGTAATAATACCCTCGATACAATATCGTGATAAGAATTGCGCTTCGTCGATTAGAATAACGTCGGGGCTTCGCATGATTGCGAATGCTAGCACCGTGCCCGCACCTCTATCGGGATCTATCGCCTTCGCCGTATGACCAATTCCGATTCTACTAACTACACGATCGTCGCCTTCACGCGTATCTGCACTCGGTTTAAATACGAGAACCCTACGCCCCGATCGTTCGTACGTGTCCGCAGTTTTAAGAAGTTCTAACGACTTCCCCGCAGCCATTACGCCTAGTTTTGCGTATGCCTTTGCACTCATATAGCACCCTCCTTTCGGTTGCTTACGCCTATATAAACGCAAAAAAAGACGCCCGTAGGCGTCCTTCTTCGATGTTCTATTCTTTTTCGTTAAGTTGTCGTAATTCGATTAGCGCGGCTTCTTTCAGTTCGATGACCGTCGCCATGAACATAAATAGCGCAGCAGATAGCCCGCCCAATACTAAGAGTACGATCCCGCCGAAAACGCCGTCATTTCCGTAGCCGTCTTCGAGAAAACTGACGATAGCGAATACCCCGAAAAGTACCGCCGTGATTAGCGCAGCCAATCTAAAAATTACCGTGATCGATGATCGTCCCGTTTGTTGCATATTCATATATAATAACCTCCGCATTTAATTATCCACGAATATTATTACACAACTTGCGTAATTAATCAAGTACTTATAACGACTTAAAAGACGCCCTATTCGACGTCCTTCGTTTGCTCTTCTACTAATTTCTTATATCTATTGATAGACATTCGATGAAATTCAGCGGGCGTATACGATGTATTTACGATCATTTCTTCGACTGATTTAGCCATTTCGCCCGATGCGATCATTAGATCCATGTTATCGGATTGCGACGCAACTAGTCGAGCGTGTGCCGCCATTTCTACTAATGCGTTTATTTCTAATGTAGTTGTAATGTTTCTCATATTAAAATATCCCCCGTCGTATGTTCTCGTTACGCAAGTTGCGTAATTATAGTTAAAAAATTAATCGAGCATTTCGATTTCTTCTAACGATCTTATCAACAAAATACACGTTATCTTTAACTTTTTCGCACAGTAATTGCGATGCTTGTATCTCGGTTTCTGATCGAATCCAATCGATTCGGCTTCGTTTAGCCTTATCATAATAATGAACTTCCCATGTAGGCGCTAGCTCCGATTCGACGACCTCTTACGATATCTTTATACATTCACTGTTTGCCGTTAAGTTAAAGACATTTTCTTCTCGTTTCGTTACCACCACAGTTGTAACAGATATTTCGAATAAATTCATTTGTTCTATTTCTGAAACCTACGTCGTATTAATTTGTTGAGTTAATCATATAACGATACCGCAAGTATGTCAATAATAAATTTTAAACGTTGCAGCGGTGCGCATAAATGTGGTAAAATAAGTACATATTAATAGGATATCGATATTATCGGGGGTTATATAGATGAACAATTTAAAGTATGTGAATTTCTACAATGCTACAAAAGACGAGCCACGTTGGGAAAAGGCTAAATACAAGGAATTCGAGCCGTTACACCGTACAAATACAGGTACGGGCATACGATTTGTATTACGTGAATACCTTGAAAAGATCGGATTATCACAACGATCACTAGCCGAATTAAGCGGGCTAAATCAACCGACTGTAAATGACATTTGCGAGAATCGAGCGTTATTATTAAACGTTACACATCTTGTGCGCATATGCAGCGTACTGGGTTGTGACATTACCGACATTATGATAACAGTACCAATACAAAATACCGAATACACGGAAAGCGATAGTATTCATAATATAAAACAAAGAGAAAAGGCGACTCATTAAATTGAGCGCCTCTTTTTTATTTGTTCTTTATGAAATTCGATTAACCACGCAGCCTTTCGAACTGCACGCGGATCGTGATACGCTAGATCGAAGCCCGATGCGGTTTCCTTCGTGAATCCTTCGAACTCTTTCGCCATTTCAGCGACTTTTGCTTCCGCAGGATATTGCGCATGAAGGTCACCCAGTTCCATCGCCCATCGATCGTAAGTATGATCGTCTATGATATTCGTATTGTATTGATAGTAAATACACGAATGTACCATGATTTGGTGACGTCGTTGCGTGATCTTATCGCGAATAGCTTCGTTCATATCCTTGTAAACCTTTCGAACAACTCTTTCCATAAATCCGTATACGCTACGTGTAGATTTTCGTCTAGCATATCGTAAAAGCAGCACGGCATTTCCGAAGTATCATACCCCAGTAGGTGCGCCATTTGATAGCATTTAAAGATCTTCTTATCGCGCGATAGATTCGATTTATATCCCGATTGGTTTATATGTAGGTCTATATATCCGTATGTTTGATTCGTAAAATCTTCTACGCTAACAGATCCGCCCGACCAACCGTGACGACATTCGTTACAAGACGTATTGATCGGTGTACTGAATCTATATTGCGATAAGACTTCGATAAGCTCGCCGACTGTCTTCGCATGTGTTAATTTAATCATGACGGCGATCCCTCCCGAATACTGATTGCGCCCATACTAACGATAGTACGACGAATAATGCCGCAGTATCGATTAATTTACTGATCGTTCTTTTCATCGTTTACCACCTCTTTTATACTGAATGATCGCCACGTTTCCTCGTTTGCGCTCCAATCCGTGATATAGTGCGTCTTCTAATCTTCTAGCAGAAACGTCGCCCTTAAACGTGATTACGAATGTTTTCGCTTCTAGTTCTTTAGATTTCATTAATAAACACCTCGCCATGATCGAATTTGCAATCTAGCGCTAAAAACGGTTTAACGTGTCTATACCACCAATTAAAATTAATCGGTCGCTTCGTAGTACAGTCGATTACCTTTCCGATGCGTTGTCCTTGCCAATGCTTGCCGCGAATTTGATCGCCTACGCAGATAGCTTCGATCTTTAGCTTATTTTCCATAAACGTTCCTTTGTAAAAGCCCTTATATACATTGTTTGCCGTGTCCCTATCTTCTTTCGTGTCATAAATCGCAATGATATATCGTGGTGTAATTTCCATACGATCGCCTCCTTATATTTACGACTATATAAACGCCGCATAAACGCAAAAAAGACGAGATCCGAAGATCCCGCCCTTTAATTCTCATATTTTAAAACATCATACCCGCGACCGCAGCGCTTAATAAGTTCGCCAACAGTCCGCCAGTTAATGCCAGTAATCCCAGTTTCGCAACCTTAGGACGAATAGAAGGCGCTAACGCTCCGATTGATCCTAATAGAATCGCGATTACGCTAAAGTTAGCGAAGCCACATAGCGCGAATGTTACGATCATAGTCGCTTTAAGTGACATAGTTGCGTCGATCAGTGATCCAAACGCTACGAATTCGTTTAATACCGTCTTTTGTCCGATGAACGTCGCAGCTTGCATTACGTCCGCAGCAGGTACGCCGATCACCCACGCCAACGGCGCGAATAAGTAACCTAGAATTAATTCGATCGATAAGCCCTGTACGCCGAATAATGAGCCGATACCGCCAATAATGCCGTTAAAGAACGCCACGATTGCGATAAATGCCATTAACATAGCAGCGACGGAAACTACAATCTGTATTCCTTCTTGTGCGCCTCGTGCCATAGCATCGAACATATTCGCACTTTCCTTATCCTTAACTAATGCGATGTCTTGTACTTCCGACTTTTCAGTCGAAGGCATAATAATTTTTGCGATAAGTAACGCCGATGGAATCGCCATAACCGCAGCCGTTAATAAGTATTTTAATTCGATACCTAGTGCGGCGTACCCGATTAAGATCGAACCCGCTACCGATGCTAGTGCCGAAGTCATTACCGTAAATAATTCCGCCTTACTTAATTTCGTTAGATACGGTTTAATTAAGATCGGTGCTTCCGATGCGCCTAACGCTACGCAACCGACCGCATTAACGCCCTCTAATTTAGATACGCCCATTAATTTCGCGATAACAGTACCTAGTGCATTAACAAACTTTTGCATAATGCCGAAGTAGTATAGTAACGATACTAACGAACTAATGAACACGATAACCATTAATGCATGGAAGAAGAATACGAAATTCCCAGTCGCTAGATCGCCGAATACGAATTCGATCCCGCCCTTCGAATAGCCCATGAAGTGTTGAATTCCATTACTTGCAGCAGCTAACGCAGCGATTCCGATATCTGACTTCATTACGAACGCAGCGAAGCCGATCAGCATCGCCAAACCTACGATAATAGGTTGTAGTTTGATATTGCGTTTATCCTTCGATAGTAGAAAGGCGATCGCTAGAATCGCCATAATTCCTATTAATCCTCTAATCATTATTGTAACCTCCCGATTTTAATTAATGCGTCTTTAACGATCTGTACGACTTTCTTTTTGTCTTCCTCGCTATTTGCATAGTCGAGTTCGGCTACGTTAATTTTGATTTTTGGAGACTTATCGTACGTCGTGTACCATTTCGTATACTTTGCGTTTAGGCGTTCCCAGTAGCCGCGCTCGACTTCGCTTTCGATTCCGCGATTACGTTTAGCGATACGATCGATCGCCGTATCTACGTCGCACTCTAGATAGATTAGTAACGTAGGCTCTTTCGCATGTTCTAACATCGAATCTAGTAACGTATCGTATGTACGGTACTCTTCCCACGTCATGCCCTCACCGCCATCTTCGAGATCTTCCGCTAACATTTCCGCGAAGATTCTATCGCCGAAGATCGAACGATCTAAGATCCCGCCGTCTTTGCGGTGAATCTCTTTGATTTGCGCGAATCTCGTATTTAAGAAGTGGATTTGCGTAGTAAACGCCCATCGTGTTTTCTTCGCATAGAATCGATCGAGCAGATTTAACGTGTCCTGACCTCCGATTTCGGGATATAGTTTAATACCGATTTCCTTTTCTATTAATTCCGCTAGTGTAGACTTTCCGCAGCCTACTACGCCGTCGATTACGATCACATTCTTTTCCCCCTTGTGCATATTAATTACCCCTCTTCTCGATAATTTTCTTCTCTACTAAATGAGTTAGAATAACCGCACACGCGTCGGATTCATCGTCAGATATAAAGATAAAATCATCGATTAAATTCAGATAGCGGCGTACGGCTTTTTCCACCGCAGCTTTATCCGCCTTTCCGTCGCCTGTCATTACGCGTTTAATCGTTGTCGGCGAAATCTCTTCGATCGCATAATCTCGCAATACTAGATCGCTAACACCTACGACTTTAAATAATGCTTGCGTAGTTTGTGCGAATCTAGAAAACCCCTTTTCGCGGATGATCGTATCGAATGGCGCGAATTCTATCGATGCCTTTTTGAGTTCCGTCGCGATTACGTGTAGGCGTTGCCCGTGTCGTTGCCTCGGATTCGTTTTAATGCGGAATTTGTGAACAAGATCTAACTTCCCGTCTTCTAGATCGATGATCGCTACGCCCGCGCTCGCTAATGAAAGATCGAGTCCTAGAAAGCGGCGTCGCATTGTGCGTCGTCACCTTTCCAATTTCCCTCGATATAGCGCCATGCCTCTAATACGCTATTTTTCTTCCATTGCGGCATACGGGATCTTGAAATACGTTTTACTTGTTCGTTAATTTCCGCATATTCTTCGGCAGTCAACGACTTAACGGTCGCTTCCTTGAATGAATTGAACGTGAATTTCGTTACATCGAATTTCGGCGGTTTCTTCGCATCTACGCAATCTAGAATATGTTTGAACTTGTCCATAATTCGTTGTTGCGTTTCTTGTGCGAAATCGATTTCGAATGCCCTAATATCGGGATTTGCGATATAATCTTCTTCGCTCATGATCCACGACTTTTTCGATAGATTGCCGTATAATACAATCCCTCGACTAATGTGCATATCTTTAAACAACATCGAATACGTGATCGATTGCATTTTGTGATCCTCGCCGACTTCTTTCATCGAATAGAATCCCGTTTGTGCGCTCGTCGTTTGCTTCGACTTTACTTCTAGCAGCACTAGTTCGCCCGTCTTCGTATCTACGAGAATTCCGTCACATTGCCCCAGTATCGAAACTAATTGCCCGTTATGCTCAACGTGTGAGATCGTTTGACTGAACTTTTCCCACGCGGGATAACGTTTCCCATTAACTTCGATATAGTATGGTACGAATGGCGGATCTTCGCCGAATTGCGCTTTCCAATGCTTTTCGATGAATAGTAGATCACGTTGGATCATATCGCCGTATGCAGTACCCATTCGAGTCCATCGCCCTTGATGCGGACGCCCCGTATGTTTATCACGAGGTGACTTAACGTGTTTCATGTACAATTCGCGGCTATCGCTATTCGTGCTCGATGGCGTGAAATACTTTGTACCGCGTTTCCCCCACGGTAGGCGCTTCTTATTGGTCGTACGAATCTCGTATTCCCATAGGTGTATTTGCGCGTCGAGATCGTCGTCCCAAACTTCCTGAGATCCGTGCCATTTGTCGAGCATATCTAGAAAACGATTTGCTACGTCGCTATCGCCACGTTTCGGAAGCTCTGAGATATCTTTCTTCGATTTTGGTGCGGTCGTCTTTGTCGCCGTGCCTAGCACGTTTACGGGTTTAAATAAACTACTCACCCTATCGCCTCCTATATAGTTGTCAATGATCGTTAATTACTTACGCCTATATAAACGCACGACTACGCATACTTCCGGTTATCTGTCAAGTTTATTTTTACGCACAAAAATGAGCGCCTATATAGCGCCCTATTTCTCGATTGCTCGTATTAGTTCGTGCCCGCCGTTATGTAGAAACGAGTCCAGTTCCGAAATACTATCGAATGTTTTCGTTACGATCTCGCCTGATTTCAATTTAATGCGTGCTTTAATCATTTCGTCACCTCTTCGACGATAGATACTTGTTGCGCTTCAAAGATCTTCGCTATTGCGTATTCGCTCAACTCTTCCGCAGTATATGCCGATCGCATAACGTGATCTTCGTCCATACTCATATAGTAGAAGAACGTATTTAATGCGCCTTTTTCGTTTGTTGCCTTTACTATTAATCGATATCCTTGCGTATTTTCTAATTTGATTCCATATCTATTCATTATTTCGAAACCTCCTGTAATCCAAATGCATCGTAAGTCTTAACGCCAACGCCTCGCGCTCGCATTGCATTATCTAGTCCGACCTCCATCGCAGTACATCCGAACTTCTGACATAATGGCGAATCGCTTCCGATCACATTATCGTAGAATCTTTCCGCCGCCTGATCGTCAGTAGCTACGATAATCGCAGCGAAGCCAGTTACACCGTAATCGCAGATTGCGAAGTACTTTGGCTCGATTCCTTGTTCTATCGTAAGTGTAAATAGCTTTTCTGAATATCCTTTAGTTAATTTCATGTATATGACAAACTTATCATTATTTTATATTTAAGTCCCGCGCCTTAGTCGTCACATCCGCAGTTAAGCCCGTCTATCGGCTACTTTTCTTTCTTTTCCATTATATTAAACAGACACCTTTGTCATTTCAATAATAAATAAATAAAAAAAATAGAGCGACCATACGCCGCCCTATCTTCGTATATATTAAGCGACTGCCACGTAGCCGCACTTCTTCATTACGTCCCATAGATTCGAGCCGAAGTCCACTTTAATTGTTGTTAGATTATTCGGTGCGCCTACCGTCATTTCTACGTTAGTAAAACGTTTAACGATTGGTCGCAACCCTTGCGAAGTCATTTCGTATGTTAGCTTGCGCATTCGCTTTTCGCTAATTACTTCGTGAATTTCATATTCGACCATGCTTTAAAACCCCCGTTATACTTGACGAATTGCTCCTCTAGTACCGTTTCGCCTAATCCGTTATCTAGTTGAATTACTAGTTTGCGTACGCCTTTATTAGCTTCGATTTCCGCCGCCTTGTTTTCGGCTACTACGCCGTACATGTACGCTTCGGTGATCGTCCCTTTTTCGTTATGGAATCGGTTTGCTTTGTTGCGAACTTTGATTCGCGTACCTACTAGCTCGATTTCCTTCTTCGTTTTAACCTTCGCATGTACGGGGCTGAAACGGTTCGGTCGCTCGTCGCTATCGATAATCATATTCGAAATATGAGCGCGTGGAATGCGTCGTGCTTCGATTTCTTGTAATTGCGATGCTAATACACCGATAGTCGCTTCTACGTCGTTCATCGCTCTATGTGCACCCTCTAACTTAACGCCTCGACGTTTTGCCGTAGGTTCTAGACTTGCCGACTCTCCCCAGTTTAGGAAACGTTCGATTGATCGTGTACATAAGAATGTTTCGGGCTTGATGCCGTATGTCGATAAGTACGCGCCGTCGAACGGAAGGTAGTGCGCAACTAACGTACTATTACCGATGAACCCTTGTAATACGATCATCATATGCAATTCAGTAACGCCATTTACTAGCATGTGATCGCGTAGATCTGTATTATCGATTAAGAATTGCGGCAATACTTTTCCACTCTCTAAACATACGTACATATGTAGGCGTCCTAGTTCTCGTTTTAAGTCCGTTCTGATTGCAGCAACCTCTACGACTTGTTCACTCATATAATCGAGTCCAGTCGTTTCGAAGTCGAATACCGTAAATACCTCTTTCGCAGGTGCATTCGCTAGTACGTTTTCATAATTGAATAATGTCGTCATTGTCCGTAACCTCCTTCGGCTTTTACTTCTTCCATAATGTCGCGCAATGTGTTATAGCTACTAAATTTATTGTGACCTTTTTCGCCCTCTAGCATTTCCATCGATACATTTTGATTTCCGCCCATGCGATTTTCTTTTACCCAGTGTAACGAAGTAGATCCGTTTACTACTACTTGTAGCGCCAATTCTTGCGGCGTCATTTCGACCAATACCGTATTTTTCTTTTTATCGTAGATTGCGTGCATATTACTTATCCCCTTTACGTGTATAGTATTTTTCGATATTAAACGATGCGGCTAACTCTATATTTTCGAGTCCTTCCGATCCTTCGATAACCGCATTCATGTACGTATAAATCGGTTTAGCTGATTGCATGATCGGTTTTCCATTCTTCGTATAGAATCGTACGACAAACGTTTCGTCGAGGTTTTCTTGTGCGATCAGATTTCGAATCGTCGCTACCTTCGGCGCTTCTTTCGTAACCTCGCCCCCTAACTTCTTACGACCGCGTGTCTCGCCTAGTACCATACCTTTCGCGAAGTTCCCCGCCATTGCTACCGCAGCGAATGCTCCGACTGATACAAAACTACCTTGACGCGCTAACTCTACAAAAACGAATACAGACCCCGCGCCTACGGCGATATCAATTACCGCATCTTTCTTCGTGTATGTTGTTTCTCTTCCTAAATAGTTAATTACTTTCTCTTTTACCTTTTTAATAGAGTCGAACATTTTAATTCCTCTTTTCAAATAAAATTTAAGGGCGATTTCCCTTACGCCTATATAAACGCAAGAAAGATCGCCCTTTCGGTTAACTCTATGAAACTTTCGGTATTTGTTTTTCGAAGTCCCAGTCGTCGGGATCGTATTCAGCACCCCAAACCGTTTCTATAACGGTATCTGATTTTAGCGGTAACGATAGTTCTACGGATTCCGTCATATACTTAGTAATCAGATCGCAGTTTTCTTTCGTTAGATCCTTCGCAGGTACTTCGACTTTAATTTCATCGTGAATACTTGCGTTAAAATACCAACCACGTTTAACGCACTCTTCGTATAATCCGATCATGTTAATCTTTAGGATATCCGCGCCCGTACCTTGAATTACACTATTGAACGAAGCCCGTTCCCAGTACGAAACCATATTGCGCATATCCGCGAGTGGTTTTATTAACTCTTCTAATTCGTCGAGACGTTCTTTTAAATGATCCGCCTTTGATTCCGCGTATTGCTTACGTACTCGCTTACGTTCAATATAGAAATCCATAAGTTTGCGCTCATTACGTTTTACTAGTTTCGAATGTTCAGCGAGATAAGGGAAGCGGCGCTTTCGTCCGTATAATGTCTCGCTATATCCGTGATCGTACGCGAATTTACGTTTGTCGCGAACCATTTGCATAAACGATGGAAACGCCGTATCGAACTTCTCGTAGAAGTCTAGACCAACCTCGCGCGACACGCTCATATTTGTACAGAAATTATCGACCTTCTGATCGTAAGATTTCGCTAGTACGCCCGTTTTCATTAGTGCGCGGGGTTGGAAAGATCCCGTAGGATCATACGCCTTGTCTACGCAATACTTTTCGTCTAACTTAAATACCATCATCGCCATTGTCGTATATAGATCCTTGCCCGCAGTAAAAATAGATCGTAGTGAATTATCACCGTATACCGTCCACATGATATGCGCCATGATTCGCGGTTCAATTTGCGATAAATCCGCAGCTAAATAAAACCAACCTTCACGCGGTTTAAATGCGCCACGTACTCGCTTTCCTTCGCGAGATCTAGCGGGAATGTTTTGTAGATTCGATCCTTTCGATACCTTATCGTCATTTTGTACGAGTTTCTTTACAACATCGATATAATTGCTATCGTTAACGTCGATAGGAAATGCCGCCATATTATCGTCTCCTTTTCGTTGGATATAAAAAGAACGCCCGAAGGCGTCCTATTCTTTATTTATCTAATCGTTGTTCTACTGGTGTAATAAGCTCTACTTCGGCGTAGCACCCTTTTTGTGTTGGGTTATTCGCTACTAGTACTACACGGAAAGCTAATCCGTTTTCGTTTTGCGCTTCGGCAACTTCCCCTACTTTAAAGTCTCCGCCCAGTGTATCTGTTACGCGAACAATATCGCCCGCTTTGATTTCGCCATAATAACGCCCTAACTTCTCGAACATCTTACGTGCTTTCGCTTCTTTCATGTCTTCTTTAGCCTTTTCGACTTCTGACGCTTCGGCTCTTCGTAAGTTGTATGCGTATTTGAACCCTAGCGCATTACCTTCTAGATCGTTAACTTCTACGCCGTCGCTATTCGTTACACCGCTAGATACAACTATCGTTCCCAATTCGATTTCGCCCGCGCCTTTATGCGTAACTACTAGGTATGAACCTTTCGATAAATCTAACTTTCTAGCTTCGTGCGCTTTGATTTCGTCTTTCGTTAGTACTTCGAAGTCGCCCGCATGTACTGTATATTCGAAGTTACCTTTTCCAGTTTTCGGATCATCTACGAAACCGCGAATTGCATCTTTACTACCTGCGCGCAATCTAGATACCTCGACTACTCTTCCGCTTGATAATGTGTGATCGCCGTACTTCGGCTTCGTTGCATCGCGTCCAGTGATTCGGATTAATGTACCCGCAGCGACCTTCGTAACTTTTACGATTGCTTTCGCTTGTTCGATTTCCTCTTTCGTTGGGAATTCGATTTCATAGAATCGTGCCCATTCGCTATCGACATAGCCTTCGCCTTTATCTAGCGGAGCAACTCGTACAGGTACTTCGCTATCATGTGGATCTTGACGAACTACTACGACTAGATCGCCCGTTTCGTATTTCGATCCGAATGCGTCGCCATTTTTAACCTTAACGATATCGCCTTTTACTAATGCGTTAGCTTTACGTTTATGCACCGCCTTTTCATGTGCTCGTACTTCTTCGTCCGTTAGCTTGCGCATATCATTTTCGAAGATGATCGCGCCTACACCGTTTTCTTTAACAACTCGTACTGGATAGAATCCATCGCGGTACTTATCGAATCTTACGATTTCACCCTTCGATAGTTCAGCGTCGGCATTCGCCGATACGATTTCTACTAGATCGCCGTGCTCGAATGCGGGTTTAATAGTTTCGATTACTTCGAATTTGTGTTTCATGAAATATGTGATATCGCGGTCGCGCTTTAGTGGTTCAGCAGCTACGCCCATTCCGTGTCCTAATAACGTACCTTCATCATTAAACCAAAATGTAAAGTTAGGATCTTCCGTATTGCGGATCTTGAACGTTTGTAATGCTTCGATTGCTTGCGCTCCTGTTACGATTGCACCGATTTTAATTTCATTTGCTTGTGTGTTATTCATAATTAATTACCTCTTTCAATTGTTTTGTTAAGGCTCTATGTCCTTACGCCTATATAAACGCACCACATTTTCGATTCGGGTTTCATCTATATAAAAAAAAGAAAGAGCGCATATAGCGCCCTATCTAAATTCGTCCAGTATGTCGATCGGTCTTCCGTTGTATGCCGCAGAACTATAGCGCCCCGTAGTCGTTCCGCCCGCATCAAACTTCGAATGAAAACGCCCGTCTACTTCCATTACTTGCGGGATTTTCAATACGAATGTATTTAATAACGTTTGGTATTCCGCCACCGTTGCGAGTGGTTTTAATGTCGGCTCGTCTTCGAAGTACATTTTCAGTACGTCCGCCGATGTCGATCGTTTCTTTCCTTTTTGGATCTTGTACGTACGATCCTTAATCCCTAGATGATCGTAGATTAAGTAACCGATATGATTTCCGTTAGTGAATTCGAAGGATTCGATCTTGTGCGGGTGATCGTCGTGCTTGATAACGTCCAGTAACGCAAGTCTTTCGCCTCTATGCTTTTGTTGTCTTGCGAGAATGTCCGCATAGCGTTTCGTATGAGTCTTGTTTTCATATTCAGCCTTCGACCTGTCCGCGCCTATCTTCGTTAATCGCTTGTCTAACGTATCGAGTTTCTTTTTATTCTTCGTACGCCATTCGATAATCTTCTTACTGTTATTCGTATACGCCATCGCCTCTAGAAATTCAGCGTCGATTCGATATGCGTCGTATACGGCTTGCGTAGCTTCTTCGGCTTTCCGTCTGAATTCATCTTCTAGTCCTCGCAGCTCGTCGAGATCTACGTGGAATCCTGATCGCATTAAATACGTATCAACTTGCGGCAACTTACTATCGACTAGTGCGTAACATTCTAGAAGTCGATCCGTTTTCTTCATTGTTTCGAATTGCCATTCGGTCAACTTCCAACTGTAGTAAACGTCGTATATTGCGTAGATCCCTACAATAGTCGTATTAAATGGTGCAGGTGATCGCGCACCGAATAGATCGTCGAACGTATAAACTTCGTTATGAATCCCTAAAAATCGACTTCCGTATCGCTGGATTAACGGTTTTAAACCGTATCGATCTAGTGATTCCGTCATGATTTTCATTGCGTCCAGTGAATCCCATATGCAGCCGTTAATTGTGTAGCCGTCATTTTCGGCAATATGTAAATCGTAACGAGCGCTTCCCATATGAAACGATTTCCCGTGATCTCCATTCGATAAGTACGGCGTAATTGCCGCGAGTGCTTTCGATCTTGTTAATTGCTGATCGCTATCTTTGTGCGCATATTCCGACGGGATCGACTCGTCTTCGATCTCGACGTGCCCATACGCTAGATAGTAACCTTCGTTTAATATCGGCAACCATATCGAAAAACCTATCGATAGATCTAGAAACGAATCGATTCCCGTACCCTCGAAATCGTTTGCGGTTAATGACTTTACGCCTAGCATTTCGAATCTATCTTTCCATTGCGCCATTTGTAATCGTACTTCTTCACGCAATCTATTAAGAAACGGCTCTAATTGACGATCTTCCGTTAATACGTGGAAATTTTTCGGATGATTGTCGAGTACGTCTCGTATGCGTTGCTTACGTATTGCGACTTCGTTCTGTCTTCGGAATACTTCGCCGATCGTACATGCTTCGCCCTTTGACATTTTGCCCTCTTTAATTCTTCCCGCCTTACCCGCGTTAATGGCTTCGATCGCGGCTTCGACTTGTGCGGCTTCTTTTTTCGTCAATGACATTTTAGAAATTCGTTGTAACGCTTCTTGAATTGTTTCGTTAGCGTCCGATACTTTCTTTTTGACTTCTTTCGATCGGCTTCGTTTAGCTTCGCTATTATCCGCCATCACTAAATTAATTTTTAAGTCCAGTTTCATACGACCAATCCTTTCGTATTTTAGATAAAAAGAAAGAGCGCATATAGCGCCCTATCTCTTAAAATCCTGTATCGCCCTTGCCTTCTTCTTTTTGCTCTTCCGTTTTCTCTTCGCCACCTAAGCCTAAACGAGCGATATCGAAACCGAATGCGCGTAGATCTTCGATTTGTTGCGCTTGATCGTTAATCGATAGCACTTCGCCAAACGCGTCCATAGGGAACTCGTAACCTTTCGACTCTTCGAATTTCTTTTGTTCAGCTTCCGTTAAATCTTCTTCGGGATCTAACAGTAATGAGAACGATACTTTCGTATCAGTTGATGCGCCTGTTTTCGTTAATTCGAACGGGAATTTATCGAGACGTTTCGCATATTTTTGCATAATAGCGACGATCCCTTTTCCTTGATTCGAAGTAAAGTCGGCGATAATCGGTTGCCCATCTTCTAAATTAACGAATCCGATCATGAATCGTTCTTTCGCTTTCATCTGATAAGCGCGATCTTTTAACTTCTTAACTTCGTCTTCCGATGCACCCGCGTCCGCAGCAGCTTTCGCATCATCGTATAACATGTTCGTAGCCTTATCGTAAAGATCTTCGATTCCCATAGGTTTCGTACATGGCGTCGTATTGAACGTTTTGTACACACCGTGTGCGTAATAATTAACTACCGCCATAGGTAATGCACGAACCTTAAACACCTTGCCGACTTTAACCTGTACGAGCATTTTCGATGTGTCCGTTTTTTCCGTTAATGCAGCTTCGACCGCTTCCGTTCCTTTAGATACGATAAATGACATAATATCAATCCCCTTTGTGAGTTATTGGCGTTTCGCCTTACGCTTATATAAACGCAATGCCGATCATGTAATCGGTCAAATGTCAATGCTAAATTTCACAAAAGAGAAGAGCGACTATATGCCGCCCTACTTCCCATAACCTTCGCTGAATATTGGTAGCAGCGATTGCATTTCGTTAATTTCATGCGATGGAATGACTTTGTCCGCTTGCGTCATTAATTCTTGCGATACATCGACCGCTAATTTCCAGTCGTCTACGCCGTGATCCTTAATCCCGTTGCGTTCTAAGATTCCGACGATAGATAGCGCGACTACCTTTTGTTCGATTGGCGTTAATTTGAAGTCTTGAATTTTCATTATTCGTTACCCCCTGTTTTTAAGAATGCTTTCGCTACATTTGCGAAGATGTCGTTAAGCGTATGACCGATATCCTCGTTAGATTGCTTGTCGTCGATGTCGTTACCTAGTCGCTCGAATTGTTCTTCTCTTCCTGACTTTTCCCACGCCTCGAAATCGATCTTATCTTCGTCCTTAATCTCGATATTGTCTTCGGACATAATAGCGAATAAAGCCCCAGTTAATGCGATTTGTTGTTTCCAATCTAGTTTTAATGTGATAGTTTCTTTCATGTTAATTCCCCCTATTTCGATTTATGAATTTATCTATTAGTACACTTGCCCCGTAACCTACTAACGCCGATAGACCGTAAATTATTACGATCCCGACGCATAGCCCTACGAATTCCAGTATTGTTAAATGTTCCGTACTCATATGAATAGTGCGATTCCTTTTGCGATCTTGCTACGTTCAACTTTCGCAGCAATTAGATTCGACTTCGCCTTTCGACGTAGCGACCTAGCGTGCCCAGTCGTATAGCCGTTTTTACCTAGTGCGTTATACATTTTCGTTTCTAGTTTGTATTCGCGATCCGTTCTATCGAATGTTTCTTGTAATCCCTTAATCTCGTAATCCATCGATTGCAACTTCGACATTAACATAGGTTTAATGATTTCCCGTAGATCGTCCGAAGCAATGTTACGACGATACGCCGTGATAACTACGTCTTCATTTTGATCTAATACGAAGCAATATCGACGATAAGCAAATAATCGATCGATTTTCCCATTATTATCCATGATTTCTCCTAAATATGTAGCAATTTTTATATATTCTCGCATATATTGACGAACCCTTTCGTCATTGATTCGACCCGCAGCCGTAATCATTTCGTCTTGTTGTAGTTCTACTCTCATTTCCATAATTGCGTGGTGTGTGAATTTAAGCGCTGAAACGTTCATTTGTTGTAATATCCTCCTTCATGTTTTTAAGAAATGTTCTTACAGAGCTGCGAGCACTATCGAATGAAATCGATAACTTGTCCGCTAGTTGTCTAGCAATATCCGCCTGTTTTATGTAACCCTTATCGCCCATGATGATCTCCATGATCGCCGTGCTGCGGTCGTCTTTTCCGTATTTATTAATTAATTCTTGTTCGCGTGCTTCCGCTAATACTTCGTCTTGTACGTTAGTATTCGGATCGATTTCGTGATACGTTTCGATATTTCCGTGCCTACCTTCCGCACCTTCTAGCATTTGATCGCGTGACTTTAGTGCTTTTCGTTTGTCGCCGCGTCTGCTGCAATGATCGCCTAATACGCGTTGGAATAGCATATGTACTCTCGAAATGAAATTACTTTTATCTATATCGTATGTTCTCGCCGCATAACGTAATTTGTTGTAGCAATCTGTAACGAACGATTCGTCGTTATTCATTAAATGCCAATGCTTCTCGCGAAGATTCTCGATATCTTTCGTAAAGTAAATGAATAATTCTTGTGCGTTATCGAAGTTGCCGCAATGATTAGCGAAAACTTGACTAGACTGAACCTTTTCGCCCGTACGTTCTTCGGCTACTACTAATTCGTCGCCCGCTGCTGCTGCTAATTCGTTTAAATCTGTGTTCATCTTGTCCGTAAAATTCGTTTTTAGCTTAATCATCGTTTTGCTTAAAGTAAGTTCGTTTCTCATAGTTAATAATCGACCTCTTTCAAATGTGTTTGTTATCGTGACGGGGACATAAACTTGCGTGTTTTTCGTTTTGGGTTAAATTTTTTTAAGTTTTTTTAAGAAAGTTTTTTCGTCAGATTTTCTATTCGTCAGACCTATTACGCAACTTGCGTAATTAAGAACGCACGTACGCCTCAACCCGCGCCGTTGACGCATTCTTTTACGCAACTTGCTAAATTTAGGCAAATAAAAAAGGCGAGTAACCCGACTAAATTAGTCAGGTACTCACCTAAAAAAATTAAGCAATATGCGAAAAAAGAGATAAAACAGAACAGCCGTTCTCTTTTCAACTCAAAAATCCTAATATATAATAAGTTTTGTAGAAGGTAATAGGAAATATATTCTACAATATTACAATATATGTCATATCTAAAAAATGGCAGAATTGTACTACTTGTTTTTGTGGTATAAAACAGGTACAATAAGGCATTGTCTCGCTTGTGGTGAGCGATACGATCTATATTAAGTTTTATAGTTTTTGGTTTAGGGGTGCGTTGTGGTGACGCTCCCTTAGTTCGTTTTGTGTAAAAATAAAGGTATAAGATGGTTAGTCATATACATAAAATAGAGATTGGTTAGACCTCTTTTCGCAAGTTGTGTAAAAGATGGTTAGTCTTTTGCCACACTTTTCTATTATATCAAAGTTTATCCATACTGTAAACGATATTCCGATATATATAGTCGGTTTATATTAACGTTGATATCACTATATTACAGGGGTGTTTTTAATGAAAGAAAATGCAGAAAAACCAACTAAAAAGAGAGCGCAAAAGAAGCCGCAAATTCATCCCGAATTTGTCGATATATCGCAAAAACTTCGACGCCAACGCGAGGCGAAAGGTCTTACATTAGTTGAGGCAAGTGAAAAGGTCGGAATCGGCTTCGTATTCCTAAGTGAAATCGAACGAGCTTTAAAAGCGCCATCTACCGCAGCCATTAGCGGCATTGCGAGAGTTTACGAAATGGACGAATGCGAAATAGCGATCGCCTATCGCAAAATACCGACTTCCGTACTAGATACTTTAACGAGACGTCAGGATATTTTAAGAATGATCTACGACGTGACAAACTGCGAAGTGCTTAACGATCAGCAGAAAGACGAGCTTTTTAACGATGTCGTAGCTTTATATCGAAGACATAGCGAGTAGTTGCCGCAAGTTATTTATATATAAGCATATTTGTTACAATCAATATAGTAACACGCGGGATTTACCGAAAATAGAGAACATGTGTTCTTTTTTAATGTATTAGTATAATATAGCAGAAAGCCGCAAACTAAGCTACATTAAATAGCGAAGTTTCCACGGCTTTTTTATTTTCGATTGCTTTTCGTAGTTGCTGCGGTGTCATATCGTTTAGATCCTTGCAGCCCTCGGGAAACTCAATCGTATATAGGCGGATCATTCCGAAACGCTTTAAAATCTGCGCTTTTAGCTTCTCGCCCGCCTCGTCATTATCCGATGCGATTATTAATTCTTCGATCGGACTTCGTTCGATTACCGATGTTTTTTCGTCAGTGATCGAAGACGTTCCCATAGCTACGCCCAAAATTCCCGTAACTTCATATGCGTATTCCGCATCGATTTCGGCTTCCGTTGCGATTGCGATCTTATGATTATCGCGATATGCAAGATCAATTCCGTATACTAGCTCACGCATAGGAATACCGCCGCCCGCATAAAAGAATAACTTCGAATCTGTACGTCGTTTCTTTAACGCTGCGAGTCGTCGGTTTGGCGTTACATATGGAAATGTTACGAGGTTTTTCGCTTCGTCGTAACCGTTATTATAGTATTTTTGTGTTTCGTATGAGATCCCACGACCTAGTAGATATTCGCTTGTGATCGCTAAACTATCGAGTAATGACATACATAACCCTCTCTCTTTCGTTTTCATTTTTAAACGTGATAGATCGATTTCTAGCTTCGATTCGCCGTCCCAGTCTGACGCATATTCGGAAAGTAAATACTCTACAATTTCCTCTTCGCTGCAATTCTCTAAAAATGCGAGTAGCTGCGTAAAATGCCCTTTTTGGAATTGACCGCCTCCGCTATCGCCCCACGACCCTGCAAATGCCGTCGCAGTATCTTCGAAGTAAACGTAAAATGACGGTGACGAATCCGCACGGAAAGGAGAACAAGCGATCAGCCTGTCCGCCCTCCACTTCGGACGATCCCACGAATATTTTTGTATTTCCTTCTCGACATCTACATCGATCCCTCTTCCGTGTACTTTAATGATCGCCATATGTGCGCCCCCTAATTCAGATCGATATTAAACGTTTCTTGTATCGTACCTTCGGGTACATAGATATGTTTCGCGGTATCGAAGAATGGTGCGACTAGTACATTCGCCCACGTCGATTTATATACGACTTCCGTACGCTCGATACGTGGTTTTGATCCATCTTTGATGTATCGTAATTCATCTACGTAATCCGCTCGCTCCATATCGATTCCATATCCTTCGCCCTTTTTATATGCATACTTGTACGTTAATTCGCCGTCTACATATCCCGAACCTAAGAACATTCGACCTTTCGTTTGTTGTCCGTCACCTAATGCGACTAATTCCGTTACATCGCGTTTCGTTACCATTTCGACATTTTTATCGATAGTGAAGAATAGACCAAAGAATATTACGAGCGCAGTACCTATGATTCCCGACATGACGAGAAACCCTTTTATACCGTTGTTGCATAATTCTTCGATGATAAATCCTACGATAAGTCCTATTAATATCGATATTCCTAACATAATCATATTATCGCCCCCTACCAATCATCCTTTAATGCTTCCGCTGCGACTGTTCCCGTAGGCATTTGCGCAATAACGCCGTAACCTGCTAGGTATAATAAGTTAACTTCGACCCCTTCGCCGCCGTTTCTTCCTTTACCCAGTTTTATAACGCCTTCGCCGTCGAGCGTATCGATCCCGAATGTGTTCGTCGCATCTTCGAGAACCTGCTTCGTTTTCTTGATCTCGTCCCTATGCGGCGGTCGCAAGATCCGCGTATCGTTATCCTTGTCGTTCTCATCTTTCGTTTCTTCTGCTTGCGTAATTACCATAAGAACAACTTTCGTTCGACCTGCTAAATGTCGTAGGTGCATCGATAGGGCTGCGAAGTTACCGCCATTTACGCCGCTATCATTCTTCGGTGTATGCATGTAGTAGAACGGATCTACTAGAACAACGTCCGCATTACTGTTTATAATGTCTTTCTCTAATGCCTTTACACTACGGTCAGTGAAATTTTCGCAATCTACGCCGCGAATAACTAGATTTCCCGCAATGTGATCGTTAATGTTTTTTAAGAAGTTCTCGAAATGCGCCATATGTTCGTCGCTGATCGTACCCATTAATAACTCTTTTGTATCGAATCCCACGCCGTACTCAACGCCTTTAAACTTCGTATTGAACATCTTTTTCGTCGCTGCTACTATCGAGTAGATACGTACGAGTACTTCATATTTCGCCATTTCTAACGCCCATACTAAAACGTTAGCGCCTTCCATCGCCATATGTACGCATTCTGCTAGAGTAGTAGCCGATTTCCCTCGACCTGATCGTCCATAGAACGTATACATATTCCCCGTAAAGTAGCCGCCAATCGCTTCGTTAATGTCGTGGAATTTCGATAGCCATATCTTGAAAGATTCGCCTTGTTGTCTGCGTCGCAGCTCGTACAAGAAATCTTCCGTATCCATCTTCGCGTCTACGCCAATCTTTCCGCCGATCGAGTTCATATCGAGAACGTTTTTAACCTTTTCGCCCAACCATTGACCGTATGCGATCCCTTCACTATCGGGCATTTCTCCGAATTTCTTCGATGCCTCTCCCTGCAATAATTGCAAGAATCCGTATTTTGCGTTCGTACCTTTTAGATCATTTACTAAGTAATCGTATGTGTCGCCTACGTTCGGCTCGTAATTGAATTCTAGTATTTCCTCTACTACCGTATCGAATGGCGGCGCTTGATTCTGATTCTTTTCCGCATAATCCTTAATGAATCGTAATACTTCTCGCTCTTCGTGCGTTCGGAAGTGATTCGATCGAAGATTGTAGCGTACTATCGCTTGCGGATCGTTCGTTTGAATGATCTTACTTAATAGCTTTTCGCCTGTCCTTGACATTAATAACGCCCTCGCTTCCCGCATTTATGCGCTATAAATTTTCGTGAGTTTTCTTTTACTTCCTTTTCGAAGTCCTCTTCGTCATATTTAACGAATCCTGCTGCGGCTAATTGCTTACACGCTTCGGCTGCTTATTTCGCATCTTGTCGGCACATTCCTAGCGACCATTGCGTCTGTTTTATTGCCGCCTCTAAATCGTGAAGTCGTAATGTACTCGCTGCAATATTTACGATATATTTTTGTCTCATTTTCGTTTACCTCGCTTACTTGTTCCCGTGAACGTTAGTTCTCGCGTCATATCTCGAATACGATCGGGAAGCCTCGGATCTTTATACAACGTCGCTAGATCTTTTAGCGGAACATTGCTCGTATATACCGTCGGTAATTCTTCGACATTGCGGTGATTTATCAATGCGTGTAGATCCATTCGGAATGCTTCCGTAACATCCTCTCTAACGCCGATGTCGTCCATTACAAGAAACGGAACTTCTTTCGCTATTTTCGCCCTTCGGTAGTACTCTTCCGCAGCAGGTTCGGCAACGTGGCGCGGTACGTTTGATCTTGCGAATTGCGTATACAACGTATGCCATTCGTTCGCATCGAAGAAATATGCGGGCTGATGTAATGGGCGTAATCCACGTTTTAACGATCCTACATAATGGCGCAGAATGAATTCGTTTAGAATGGCGCTAGCGGTCGTTGTCTTGCCGTTTCCAGTGTTAGGGCTATAAAGGTATAACCCCATTATCTGATCGCTCTTTTCGAACGTTTCCCACTGTCTAACGAATGTTTTAACGTAACGATCGATCGCCATATAGATCTTCGGTTCGCTTTCGCGTACTTTCGTATCTGAAATTAATTCATTACGATATTGCTTCGGTACATTCGCTGCGTGCACTCGTCCGCCGTTTCCGCTATATCCGTGAATTGCTACGATATGCGGCAATGCTTCGGTGTCTGAAATGCCGTCGTGAAGCACATTGCGTAATATGCCTTTATTCATCGTTCTGCGCCTCCCTAGTTAGTCGCAATACCTTTGCTCTACACTTATCGCCCGCTAGCTGCGGTAATTTGCGCTTTAAAGGACGTAGTAGCGTTAATATAGAATCGTCCGAAGTAATTCGATATTCGTCCGCATACTTTTCGATCTTCTTTTTCGTGTCCCAGTAGAGATTAAATGCTTCTTCGTACTCTCTGTACTCTTCCGTATATGGATCGATATGTCTCGTCATGTTTCCGCCTCCTAGTAACCGTAGTACATTTGTTTTAGAACTTTGCAGCGCAATTCATAACGCTGCTGCATTCGTTTATGTTGTAAAGCGCGATAGAAATAAAACTCACTACCGTAACGATCGTAGAAATTCATATTCGTAATTCTCATGGGCTTGTGGTACACTGCTTTTCGTCTTGCTTCGATCATTCTTTCGAACATGTTAATTCCTCCTTAGAACGTCAGATCGTCGAGATTCTCTTCTAACGCATTTTGAATGTCTTCGGTACGTTTGATACTCGTTTGTACTTGCGGCATTACCTGCGCTAACATATACGTTCTCATAAACCAAAACGTACAAATCTTGTATTGAGACGTGCCGTTATAATCTTTTAAACATTTATCGATAAACATCTTCGTTTCTAATCGTCCGTATTTCTTATACACCTGATTGATAAGGATCATATCCATTTTTACAGTTGTCTTCGTAATGTAATCGATCCCCCGTACAATGCGGTGCTGATCGCACAGATAGTTAAAGAACGTTGTTGCATTCCAATTATCGATATTTCGTTCTTTCCAATTCTTCGCATGTGGTAACTTTTGCTTCGCCATACTATCGCCTCTCTTTCGTTTATCATCGGTTATATAAACGCAATAGATTTTATATATAGGCTGCGTATTATTTAATGCGTATCTTTACGCATTAATATATTTATATATAATAGCTATCTTTTAAAAGAGTAGTTATAGTTAGTGTGACGAAATACTCACGTGACAGAAACGTCACACGGGGCGCTATTCGTCCCCCTCGATACTTTCCGTAAATATCCGATATGCGTACGTCGGATTCACGCAATAAACTAGATTCGTAAACTGATTCCCATTAACTCGCTTACGTTCGACCGTTACGAGTGGATCGCCCTTCCAACGAAAATCGAGTAGCTCTTTTATGCGACGACTCACCGTTTCCCTACGAATCCCTAAATTTCGCGCTAGTTGATCCTGCGAAGGATAGCAATACCCGTCACGATCCATGTACGTTGCTAGCACGCTATACGTCGTCCATAACTTCGCACCCATTTCCGCTATTAATCCATTACGAGCACCTACGAAAAACTTTACGTAAACCTCGCCGTTTTGTACTTCATCATCGCGCAATACTATCGCCTCCTTACGTTCAGACATTTATATAAACGCGAAGAAACGACAAAAAAGACGACACCTTCGCGGTATCGACTATCGTCAATTTTATATTAAATTATAGATCGAAATCTTTTATCGAATCATTAGCCTTCGGCACTTCTTTCGGTGCTTGTTCGCTAGGTTGTGCGAATAGTCCCGTTTGCATATTCGAAACCATTTGATCGATAGCCGCCTTTTTCGCATTCTCGATTCTAACGTAAATCTTCATTGCTTCTATTAAATGGTACTGCGTCGGCTTCCCTTCGAGAAAATCGTTTATCATCTTTTCGTCGGGTTTGGACGAATCCGCCTTGAAAGAATGCTGCTTGATAGTCATTCGTAAACCCCCTCGTTAAACCGCTGCTTTTACGTCTTGAACCATCGCATATTTAGCGTAGCCCTTCGCGTTTGCCGTTTGTGCGCCTTGTTCTGCTTTCGTGTTAACGCCTGTTAAGTACGGTTTAATGTATTCGTGTAATGCTAGTAAGCTACCACCCGTGAATAGTACTACGTCGTAGTCTTTTAATACATAGCCTAAATTATCTACACGCTGCATTACAGTACGTGCGGTATATTCTAGCGCTTGTTCCATAATATCTTTAATTTCGTATGACTTGCCGCCCGTCTCGATTATTACTTTCGATAAGACTTCCTTGTCGGTAAATTCGTCTTTAGTGTATTCACGTTCAGCGCTTCGTAACAAGCTATCCATATGCAAGAATGACATGATACCTCTAGCGCCCTGTTTCGTAAGTTCATCCTTAATAATGCGGTTTGCTTCCATCATTCCGACTTGTACGCCATCGTAACGTATTGTACGTAGTCCCTTCGCTTCGCATACGTCAGTAGTACCGAACCCGATATCAATTACTAATTTACGCGCATCTTTTTCCCATTCCATACCTTTGCGGATCTTTAAATTATAGTCGTAGATACGATTCACTACCGATCCGATCGGCTGCATAGGTGTATAAACGCGAACTACTTCAAATGTCTTTTCTATATCGTTAATTTTAACCGTATGTTTTCCGATCAAATTTCGTTTTACCTTTTCGTGATTCTCTTCGTTTTTATAATCTTCGCTAGGAAGTCCCGTGCCGATAACCACTTCGTCGCCGTCCTTAACTAGCTGCGCTACCGCTAGGATCGTTTCTGTGCGATATCCCGCACTAGAATAGCGATCATCATTTCTTGCGCTGCTGCTTGCGCTCTCTTCTTCACCGATAACGTATCGTACGCCTTCGTATGTATAAACCGTTAGCCCCGTTGTATCTTCGAATGATTCTACTCTTCGTGATGTGTTCAAATAACATAAATCTTCGTTTACTGATGCAACTTTTACGAACGAATTCGCAGCCTCTACACCGATATAATCTACCGCCATGTGTATAACCCCCACCAAATTAATGTAGTTAACTATCGTTAACTACATTATACTACACCCGACATCGTAGTGCAATATAGTTAACGGTAGTATTTCATATAATTTTCGATACTCCGCTACACAATATCGACAAAAGTGTAGCGTAATGTATGTATTACTAGTTAATACGGTAGATCGTCGTTATTAAAATCATTTAAACCTGTATGTACGCTATCATAAACGTTAGTCATTACGAAGGTAGGTCGCTCAATCTTCGCGTTTTTTAATATACTTGCATACTCGTTGTTAAATAAGTCTAGTTCTTCGTCAGGATCAACGATAGGCGCTTCGATCATTGTTAAGCGATCCTTAAACATTTCTAACGCAGTAGTATAAATATAGCCGCCTAGTGTCGTATGTATATCGCCGTTACGATGTTTAATTACGCAATCTCTAATACGTGTACTTAGTTCCGCAGCAAACAGATCGTCTTGCGTGCATAGCTCTTGTAGTGTCCACTCTGTTTTTTGAGATAGTCCGCTTTTCTTGAATGCTATCACGATATCTTTTGTTAGTTTGTTACCTAAATCATTTTCTAAACCTGCGTATGCAGTTCGTAAACATTGCGGCGTATCTGCAAAAAGCTGCGTTTCAACTAGATCTATATCTTTAACTAGATTAGTATTATTATTCTTTTCGAAGTCTTTTAATGTTTTATTATTTAAGATTTTAATAAGGGTTTTAACTGGGGTTTTAGAAAGAGTTTCACTTTCGGGATTCGGCTGATCGTCCCTACTCTCGCAAGGGATTTCGCTAGGTTGGCACTCTGCAATTGATCCTGCAACTGACTCTGCAACTGATCCTGCAATCTCGCTAGAAACTACGTAAACATTTGCGCCCAATCCGCCCGATTTCTTGCGGCGAGTCTCTACTTTATATAAGATTCCTAGATCTTCTAATTTCTTAGTTGCGTAGTTAATTGTACGAAGTGATTTGCCGACTGCATCCGCAATAGTTTGTACGAGTAATTTCGCTACGCCTACGACTTTAACGGCATGTTGTGCGATGAAGTCTAGAACTTCCATTTGCGTATAGCTTAACTCTTCTGCGTGGTAACTTTTAGCAATTGCGATCGTCTCGTCCATTACTTCGATAGAATCAAACTGCGATAAATTAGCGTATTCACTCATGTAGTGTTTGTTTGTAGATGTATTCGTCATTATAAAGATCTCCTTTTTATAACAACGCCTCTTTACCTACGGGGATATGTGTAGTATAATCGTGGTAGGTTTCGTGCTGCCGTTGGCGCGGCATTACGAAAAAACGTTTGTTATATCCTTTTATTTTTGTAGAGTACGTCATTACTCTTTTTGTTTTTTGTTTTAAAATTGAATTTAAGGCTTTATCTTTACCGCTAGCGACTGCAATCGTTGGCGGTTTTTTCTTTGCCTAAAACCAGAATACACCGATATCGCCGTATTGTCAATAAAAAGTTGCACCGTCGGGAATCTCGTCGAAATATTGTCACGCTGCGTAGTTTGCGCCCTGCAACGACCCTGCAATTACGACATACAATTGACGTGTTTTTCGCAATAAAAAAGAGCGATCGCCGTTGATCGCCCTACATCGTTGCTACTATTGCTTTCGAGAATAACACAACTGCGTAATACATAAATCCTAGACATACCGCCACTTTTAGTGACCACCTGAACATTTCAATTGTATGATTTTTCATTTCTCTTTCCTTCTTCCTTTTGTAATTTCATATACTGCGTTTCCGACTACTAATATCGAGAATTTTCCTATTAATATGTCGACAATCATCGAGTACCTTCTTTCGCCGTTTTTCGTTACATTCGTATTTGTTAATTTAATGTTAAAGTGATATCTTAGAAATGTCAACGGTTATTTTACGTAAGTTGCGTAATAATTTCACGTACCCCATTCGTAGTATTTTAAAAGACAAAACGAAACGCCCTAGAGCTCCGTCAGTTGGGCGCAACGTTGTCGCAGTTTTTGGAGATAGATGTTTTATGAAGAAAAGAATAAGCCTCGTAAGGATCGCCACAACCCTTACGCCTATATAAACGCTATCCTAGTTCTCTATCGGTTAAATCTCGTTCTAGTTTCGTAATCTGCTCGTATTGCCACCGCTCGCCCGATCCTAAGAACGTTACATTTTCCGCAGGTTTATCGCCGAAGCCCGTTCCGATAGATGCGTTATTAATTACACCTAGCGCAATAAGTCCAGTAGTTAACCAATCCGCTAACGTTACGATACTGTCCGCAACTTCTTGCGTCGAAATATATCCGTATGCGAGTCCTTGCTTAACGAGAAACGCTACTAAGGCTAGTAACGTTCCCTTATTAAGTAGGCGCAGTTTTAGTTTTCGAAAGAATACCTTATTCCCGATTTTCTTTAACATTATTCTACGACCTCCCAGTTATCCGCGAATTCCTTGATCATAGTAGCCTTCCACGGTACACGACCGAAGCGAGATTCTACGTATAGATACGGCGCAGTCATTTTACTATTATCGTCGGGATATTGCGCCCGTACTACGACGTCGGCGCTCCATTGCGGCAAACGCATTCCCTTTAGATTCTGCTTAACTTCTTCTAACGCATATCCGTAATTCATATGATCGCCTCTTTCTCTATTAGTCTTGTACGAATCTGATGTACGACGGATCGTATTTAACCCACTGATCGCCGCCTAAATTCAGCCAGTCGCCTTCCTTGCCCCATACTTTATAGTTTTCGGGCTTATTCAGCTTGCGAATAAATTCGCCGTTTACGTTAGGTGCTTTACGTAGATTTACGTTAGTACCTAAGATGTACGCAACGCCCGTTACGGGTTTCTGCGTAGGTGGTTGCCCGTTTAGCTTTAAAGTAGTATACGAAGGATCTGCGTACACCCACTCGTCGCCGCCTACACACGCCCAACCGTCTTTCGTAGCCCATACGATATAGTCGCCCTTCTCGATCGGGCGCTTTACAGGGTAGTTAGTTCCCGCACCTGTTCGGATTCGTAAGCCTTCGCCGCTGATCGTAATAATGCCGATTCCGTTAGATCCGCCGCCCGTCGTTGGTGGTTGTGTGCTGCCGCCAGTAGATCCGCTACCTTTATACGGCTTTCCTAAGTACGTACAGATCGCTGTTGCGTATGCTTGCGCTAGCTTGCGTAGCACTTCGTCTTTGCGGATATGTGCCATATCTGACGCATTACTAATAAAGCCGTTTTCTGTTAGAACTGCGGGCATATGCGTTTCGCGTAATACTGCTAGGTTTGACGTTCTGATCCCACGATCTCGGAATCCTAAAGGCGCTAACACCTTCATACCTTCCGCATGGATCAGATCTTGCAGGTGATTCGTATTCTTATCATTACGATTAAGTACGAATGTCTCGTACCCTAGTGCGCTCGGATTTTCTGCCGAATTAAGATGATTCGAAATAAACACTTTAGCGCCTCGATCATTCGCCATTTTAGCTCGACCCGATAACGTTACGAATACGTCAGTCGTACGAGTCATGTACGTGCTTACGCCGCTTGCTCGTAGCTCTTCGTTTAGCATGTGCGATAGTTTTAACGCTCGCTCTTTCTCTAATAATCCATTTCCTACTGCGCCGCTATCGTGCGCCCCG
This sequence comes from Bacillus sp. FSL M8-0063, assembly GCF_038005545.1. NCBI lineage: Bacteria > Bacillati > Bacillota > Bacilli > Caryophanales > Bacillaceae > Bacillus > Bacillus sp. FSL M8-0063. The sequence continues at coordinate 16,310 of NZ_JBBOTJ010000004.1, read as the reverse complement.
TGCCCTGCATCGATTACTACTTCTACGTTTGTCATTTAAACGCCCCCTGATTTAATTTTTATAGAACGTGTAGTGCCGTCGCCCTACGCCTATATAAACGCGGCACTTCCTCGATTTAGATCGGTAATGCGAGTTTTATTCCAACTAGACCGCCCAGTACCGTTAAGATCGCTATGATAATTACTACGAACCACTTAACGAGCTGCATTTGATTCGTCATAAATACGTCTTGTTTCTTATCGAAGTTATCGATCTTTTCGCCCTGCTTAACGCTAGACTTCGTTAACTCGATCAGTAGAGCGTTTATTTCGTCCATACGTCTTTCTAGTACGGCGATCTTTTTATGCGCTTCTTCCGTCTCCTGCTGCGTCTCATAGGTGATTGATCGTAGCTTTGCGATCTCTCTTTCTAGTTGCTGCTGCTTATAGATAACGTCCGCTAGCGTCATTTCCCTTTCGTGTATCGTCATACTCACGCCCCCCCCTTTTTTCGCATCTTGCTAAATTAGTAGATAAGAAAAAGAGCGGTAATATACCGCCCTCTCTCGTTATGCTACGGGTGCGTCGACTACTTCGGTATCGCCCGTGGGTTCTAACATGTTACGGAACTGATCGACTTGATTTTCTAGATTAATCTTATCGGCTGCTAGCGCTTGTACTTGCTCACGAAGTACGGCGATAGTAACATGCGCTTCGCCTAGCTGCTTTCCTAGATCGCTACGAATCGCACTTTCATCGACATTTACTTGTACTTGTGTACTAGACATTACGCGTCACCTCTACGATCATAGCGTCGTCTTTCGGATCTTCTTTCGGTACGGGCTTGTTTGCGTCGTACTCGTCTTTTGGCGCAGGTTTGTTAATGTCGTCTTCGTCCTCGTCCCAACCCTTGCCCGTTAAACTTTTATAGCAACGTTCGCAGAATTCGAAGGATCCTATTTTCTTCGTATTCGCATTAACATTACACATATTACAACGTCGTGTAGTCGTTCTTACTAGTACGCCGTCACTAGTCCCCAGTACTTCTACTTGCGTCCCTGCGTCAATTCCCGCAATCTTGTATACGTGATCGGGAATCGACACTGTTCCACTTTCGTCCATATCTACTAGGAAACCTAAAAACGGTCGTCCTTTGATCGGTTGTTCTGCTTTTTGGTTTTTAGTTTCGTTCATAATACTATCGTCTCCCCATATAGTAATTTTGTAAGCGAGTCGCGCCTACGATTAAATAAACGCGCCTGCTTCGTTATTGCGGTTTAGCCTGCGCCGAATCCCGCTACGACCGTATGCCAACCGCCGCCTAACATTACGTAGAAACCTAGACCTTGCCAACCGCTACCAAACCATAGCGTACCATCTTCGTGAGAAGGTGAAGACGCTCCGTTAACGAAGGTTACTGCGGGCGCTCTTAGTACTGCACCATTGATTTCGACGTTAGCGCCCCACGATCGGATAATAGCATTAGTTTCTAGACCTACGCCGTTTTCGTTCTTACCTCGAATACTCATACCTTGCAGTACGCGCATAACCTTGTCCGTGATGATCTCATTTGTATTCATGTTACCGATATGAACATTACCACTCGCGGCATTAAACGATACGTTACCGTTAGCGTGATCGACTACCGCACGACCGTTTTTATACGGAACTTGGAAATTCTCGGATCGTAATACCTTTCCTTCGACGACATCTGATCCGTATACCTTACGTACGTTAATGCTATCTAACTTTGTACGATTCTGTCCGAACTTCCATAACGCATCCTCTGCGTCGTATTGCGCTGCTCTGTTACCCGCTACCGCCTGTACGCCATCGTATACGCACCAGTTGCCGTTCGTTGTCATAAATCTAACTCGAATCGATTTTGTGTGACCTCCTGCGATATTTCCATTTGCCGTGATGGTAGTGCCATATCTGACATAATCGCCCGCAGCAGGTGACGGGATCGGGAAGTCTTTCGTTTCCGAGTGAACTACGCTGTTATCCTTCATGTGCTCGATAATTAATCGAGGTTGTCCCGCCGCTAGTCCGCCCATCGGCTTCGCTGCGTGGAATGAGATTGTATACTGCTTACCTTCCGTAACGCCGAATCTCTGCGCTAGGTAGTTTCCTTGATTGAATAATCCCGCATTTAGTCCGAACGGTGACGCCTCTACGGGAACGTCGTGCGTATAAGCATTCGCCATTTTTGGCGTACCTACTCTCGCCCACTTCCAAAACGAATCGTTAAGCTCGCCCGACACCGTGTCCCACATAACATTGTAGTAGATTCCACCGATTGCCCCGCCGTCCGCTTGTAGCGTTTCGAATGAGTGATCGTATAATAAGTTCGTACTAGCCGCCGTAGTGTATAATAGTCCCGTTCTCGCGTCTTTAACTAAGAAATGCGCGTCCGTTACTGTTACGCCGTCTTTGTTGATCGTTACGCGCCCGTTACTGATCTCTACGTTATCCGCATTAATCGTTCCGCCTGCGATGTTCTGCGCCTTTAGGTTAATGATGTTCGTACTCGCTGCGTTAATCGTTCCGCCCGTAATACGATCCGCCGACATCGTTCCCGCCGTAATTACACTTGCGTTTAGATTTCGAACTTGTACGCGGTTTGCATCGAGAATACCTGACGTGATTTTATCCGCCGTAATTCCTGCTGCTGCGATCTTGTCGGTAGTGATCGAACCCGCTGCGATCTTTCCTGCATCGATGGAATTTGCTGCGATCTTACTTGCGTTGATTGCATTCGCTGCAATCTTATCGGTAGTTACCGCATTTACTGCGATCTTGTCCGCCGTGATCGCATTAGCTACAACCTTCGAAGCCGTTACCGATCCGTCTACGAGTAGATTTGCGTCCGTCTTACGATGGATCTTCGCGTTAGTCATGTACCATGTTCCGAACGTCGAACCCGTCGTGCCGTCCACCTGCATAAAGACTTTCGCCTTCGTAGCATTTTCGATAGATATGTGAATTTCTCCGCCTTGTGTAACCCACTTTCCGCCCGTAGGATTGATTCGAGGCGTGAAGACAGTCCAGTACGGTTTGTTATCCTTATCGACATAGTGAAGACCTAACGATATCGGTACGCCACTATTTGCCGTTGCCGCAGTTAATTCGCAGTAGAATCGGTCGCCTGTTTTGACTGCGAACCAATCACCCACGTACGTATCTCGTTCGGTTTGCGTTCCTACATATTGCGTCGGTGCTCCCGCAGGTACGCCCGAAGTCGCTGCGCCTACGACATTTCCCCGATCCCATTCGTCACGAGTTCCGTTAATGAATGCGTTATTTGGTACTAAGTTCGTAAAGTCTCCGACGGTTAACTTATTCGTAGTGATTGCGCCCGCTCGGATCTTGTCCGCAGTAATAGCGCCATAACCTAGACTCTCGTCAGTGTGTGGCGACCACGATAGCGCAATATCTCCGTAATTTAACATAACTTTACGGTAGCGATAGTTTGCGGTTTTACCGTCAGTACTTCCGTTATGATCTAATCGAAGTACGGCGCTTTTTACGTCGTCTTGTAGTTTGAATGTCTTCGTAACTCTGTACCAATTATTGCCTAGAGCTACAGGGCTTTCGTTTCCACCTAGTACGAATGCGTAGTCGTGTCCGAATGATTCCGTTAACTCGACTTCATCTTTTTTCGAAGCTAGTACATATACCTCCGATTGTACCGATGTGTTTGCGTCCCTGTGCCATTCGTATGATAGTGTCATAGTTTTTGACTGTCCGCCCATTAGAGAAAATCGAGGTGTCCATATGAACTTTTCCGCGGTTACCGCAGATGTCATAGCTAGAAAGTCTTGACCTATTGACCATTTGCCTAAATCGTCAGACCTACGCCACGGCGACCAACCTGCTTTAAAGTCTGTCCCTCTTGCTAACTGCGCCGACCCTACGTTTAACATTCCTGTCGTGATCTTACTCGCATCTAAGTTAATAACGGCGATTTTCGCTGCATCGATCGTACCGCTTGTAATATTACCCGCTTTTAAGTTGATAATATTCGTATTCGTTGCGTTGATTGTACCGCCATTAATTCGATCAGCAGTCATAGTACCCGACGTAATGTTATTCGCCTTTAGATTCGTAACGTTGACTTTATTCGCATCGATTGTGCCTGTTACGATTTTTTCAGCCGTGATCGTACCGCTATCGACCGCAGTTACCGAAGGTGAGTGCCATAATACTTCCATCGCCTGATTTTTCTTCGTTGGATAATATCCCGAATAGAATCGCATACGTAAGTACTTCGTAGCGGGGTGCATTTTGAAGTTCTGATGTACGTTACGACCCGCAGGACATTCGTACGCTTGACCTTGCGAACTCATTACATAACCGTCCATCATTCGCCATGATCCCGATACCTCTTTTCCCGACCAGAAATACGGATTTGTACGCGGCGTATTGTCGATATTCGTACCATTTGCGTTAACGAAGTACGTTTCGATCTCTTTCATGTTCTTATCGTACGCATTGAATCCGAAGTATTGCGAAGCGTCTCGATTATTCTTATCGACAAACATTCCAATACTGAATTTATACGTTTGATTCGGATCGACCTCGAAGTAGTTCGAATTGTACTGCGTTGGCGTGTCATGATCTGCCGTCGTGAATGTATGCTGAATTGTATCACCCATATTCGAAGATCCACGCAATACAACGCCTGACGACGCATGTTTAGCTACGTTCCACCCGATACTTATGTCGCCTGTGATCGTTGGGTTATTAACGAGACTCTTCGCCAGTATATGCAGCTTTTCCGCCGTGATCGCATTTGCTGCAATCTTGCTAGCGTCGATTGAATTCGCTGCGATCTTTTCCGCCGTGACTGCATTCGCATGAATCTTTGTAACCGTAACCGCATTTGCTGCGATCTTTTCCGCATTAATCGAATTCGCTGCGATACGATCTGAATGTAGCGTACCTGATTTAATGTTGCCCGCATTAAGGTTATCGACATCTACTTTCGTAGCATCGATGCGCCCTGTTAGAATTGAATCGCCCGTAAGGATCGACCCGCCTTGCGTTGCCAATACTTCGAAGTTAGCTATATTACATACGGTTTGTCCTGCTTGCGGCTCTCTTACGATCATACGAACGTATCGCACTTGACGACCTCCGAACGTGTATGATTTCGGCTCTCCTGACGTATTGTTCGTTATATCCGCTACACCGTCCCATTTCGTACCATCTAGCGATGTTTCGATTTTGAAACTCTTCGGAATGTATCGTGCGTCCGTTGTGTAATACGTAGTGAATCCGATCTTACATACTTCGCCGACTATCGTAGTTAGGTCGATAGTAGCCGTCGCAGGGAATGTATTATTAACGATCCATCGTGGAACTGCTATATTATCAATTCCCGTCATTCCGTTAGCTATTAAATTTCCGCTGCTATATTCTGTTTTAGCATTACCTGCGACATTGCGAAGACGTCCGCCGAACTCTAAACGCTCCGCGCTTAACGTTCCCGTACTAATGTTGCTAGCGTTAAGATTTACGAAGTTAGCTTTATTCCCGTCGATAGTCTGTCCGTATAATCTTTCGGCTGATAACGTACCCTTTGTAAGAACGCCCGCGTCGCTCGCTAACTCTTCGAAATCTAGCGGCGATGGCGTCCATTGAGAAGATACTTCCGATACTTTCATCATTACGCCAGTAACACATGCTTCGCCGTTTGATCCTTTTAAGCAGTTCGCAGTTATACGAACTTCGTCAAGACTCGTCATTCCGTCCCAGTTATCGAATTCGAACGTTACCCACTGCCAATGCTTCCCGCGAATGTCGTTTTCTGCGCCCGCATTTGCGTATTTTAAAACCTCTGCGCCTGTTGCGTTTTTACCGCTGAATCTCGCATAGAAACGAATACCACCCGTTGTCATTGATTCCGTATAAACCCACCCGCCGAACTGCACTTTCTTCCCTAGTATGCGAATGTTTGCGACAGGGATCGTATTGATTAAGAAGTTTTCAGCCGTCGAAGGCTGCTTGTTAATTAGGCGGAATACGTGCGTAAATCCATTTAATGCCCCAGTAGTACCAATCGACCACTTATCGGGCGTCGTTTGTGTAGCGCTCCAACCAATCCACCCTAATTTCGCGGCACTATTTAACGCTAGGTTTTGCCCGCTTGCCGATCCGATGGTATCGCGAACCTCCTGCAATTCCTCTTCTCGTGGCTGATCGTAATCCGTCGCCATTGTTCCGATTCCGACTTTGAATTCTTCTAGCGTAATCGTTCCGTCCGTAAAGTCGCGAGCTAACACATACGCAGATAATTCTTTAATCGGCTTGTCGAATACATTGCCCGTTCCGACTAATTGAAGTCGGTTGTATTCAACGTTTGGCTTTATGATTGTTTCGGCTCTACCGCTGATGTACTGGAATGTCCCATCCGTATACGATATCTTTATTTCCATACCTACCCACGGATTCGTCGTTCCCATTGACGCTACTTTACCCGACATTTTTAACGATACTGTTAGCGACTTTCCTTGAATATCTTTGATCGCATTATCTACGAATTTAAAGTACGTATGATTCTTGTTTTCGCCATCTTTTACGATGTGCGTTACGCCCTTTGTGCCCAGTAATAAATTACGACCGACATTCGATAAACCTGCGATTCTGTCCGCTAGTTCTTTCGCTGCTTTGTCTTCGGCTGCTTTTTGCGCTGCATCGGCTTTTTTCTTTGCGTCCGCTGCTGCGGCTTCTTCCGCTGCTTTCTTCGCTGCGTCCGACAACTTCTTCGCTTCTGCTTCCGCATCTTTCTTCGCCTGATCCGCTTTAGCTTGTGCATCTTTTGCCGCTGCTTCTTTTGCTGCATTGATTCGTTTATCTGCTTCGCTTAGTGCGCCCTCTTTCGCTTGATCCGCCTTGTTCTGCGAATCTTTTTTTAGCGCTTCTTCGACCTGCTTTGTTACCTCGTTCGTATGCTCTCTCGCTGCGTCTTCGGCTTCCTTCGCAATACGTTTCGATTCTGTTAAGATCGATTCGTCTAATCGCTTCGCTTCCGTGATCGCTGCGTCTTTCGCCTTGCTCGCTTCTGTCTTCGCCTCTTTAATCGCCGCGTCTCGCGCTTTGTTCGCTGCTTCTAGTACTTCCGTCGGATCTGCTGCGCCGATATCTTTCGGTGACGTTGGCGTCGCTGCGTCCCATACTTTCGTCTTTTCGTTGTACTTGCGGATCTTATTCGGCGTACTTGACATATCGAACCATATCTGCTTTAGGTCTTCGGGCGGTGTATCGCCGTAGTGCCATTCCTTTTCCGCATATCCTTCTACGAATAGTTTCGCATTTAATTCGGCGTCTTTCGCTTTCTTGTCGGCTACTTCCGTTAATTCCTTTTCGACTTCTTCGACTAGACCTTCGACGTGCGACTTTAATTCGATCTTAATTTCTTCGTCCATTTCTTCGGCTACTTCAATCGCCTTGTCTTCCGCCTTCTTCGCCTTAATCGCTGCGTCTTCCGCTGCTTCTGCGATTGCAGTCCCTTCGGCTTTGTTTGCCTTATCCTGCGCTCCTTCGGGCGTTTCTGCTCCGATTTCCTGCGGCGTAGTTGCCGACGAATTAACCCAGCGATTGTTTTCAGCATCCCAACGTTTCATAATGTTTGGTTGTGCCGAAGTATCTAGCCATAGCATATCGGGCGTACGTTTACTTTTAACGGGTTCATTCGGGCTTTTAAGAACTACTTCGCCGCCTTGTTCCCATTTTGTTATATTCTGATTAATCGTTTGTTGAATCGCTTCGATCTGCTTGTTCTTATCGATCACTAGCGGCACGAATTCGCCTAGTACGACGTAATCTTTCGAAGGATCTGTATAAGATCGATAGATCGAAATTACTCGCGCTTTTACGGCTAGTACAGGATCGAACGTCGTATCTTTTACTAGAATCTCGTCGCCTAGTCGTACTTTCTCGTGTTCATATTCCGTTAATGATTCGAGTAGTAAACAGGACATTTCGTACGTCGCTCGCGGTTGTTTAACGCGTCTTAATTCTTCGACTGCTGCTTTCATTAACTCGTATTCGTTTTCTACGCCGCTTAGATCTAAACGTTTGAATAGATGCTTTCCGTTCTTTCCGTATAGCTGCAATGCCTGATCGTCTCCGACCCATTTTTGACCTTTAGGTGATACGTAACCGTCGTGTATATTTTGGAATGCTTCGATCGTAAGGCGCTTTCCGTTCTCGTCTGCTTTACCGATTGGAATAATAGCCGTTGCGATGTCGGATCTATCTACTTGACGCGTAACGCCCGTCAGATCCTTTCCGAATGTGAATCGTTTACCCGTGTTGTTTCCGCGCTTCTTAATTAGATGTACGAATCTCTCGCGTACTTGCGTCCCGATGAAACTTACCGTAAATTCCATTTCGAAACCGAATGTATCGCGAATCTGATGCAGCGCAGCTAATGCCGTAGGGTATTCGTGAAGGTTAACGTTTTCTAGTCCTGCATAATCGATCATTCCTAATTGCCAACCCGTGCCCTCTAGTACTTTCGTCGCTGCGTCTTTTGCGCTAACTGCTCGCAGCTCTTCGCCATCTACTACGCTATTGTATAGATCGTCGATAGCTGCATTTTCTGCGAATACAGTTCGGACGTACTTTCCGTCCCTGCGCTCTTCTCTCGTTCTGATAATCGTAAATAGTATTAACTTACGATCTTTGTTTCGTACGATCACGTTATTACCTGCGATTAAGTGCGCAGTAGCGGGATCACTTGCCAACGTACTAAATTGATACGTTAGAAGTCCGTCCAGTTGCTCTAAATGACCGTCCTCGAAAAACTTAGGTGTTTTCGGTAGGTAGTTAGTAAGAATCGTTTTTTGCCTACCGTATGGATCTGTTACGATAATCATGTTGTTTGTTTTGATATTCGCCATTGTATACCGCCTTTCTTTGCCGCTTTAGCGACGTATATATAAACGCAAAAAAGCGATCCCGTCGGTAATTTGACAAGATCACTTTAATGTGTTAAAGGTATTTATTTGTGAATGTAATATTCGTATCGCCCGCGCTCGTGGGGAATATCGCTAGTTCTGATCGTCCCGTCGGAATACTAAAGAAATCACTCGACGGATCTAGTAGATCGTTTGCGAGAATTCCGTTTTTATAGATTGCAGCCGACCCCATATCGACCTCTAGCGTATCACCGCTTTTGAACGCCATATCATTTACTTGATCGCGCTGATTCTCGTTATACTTGAATATGTTAACGTGATTTAGCGTCATGTAATAACGTTTGTCGCCATTACCTAACATCGACGTTTCTAGTTGAACGCCCGCTAGTTTGTTAAGATAACGCCCAGTATAATCGGCATATTCTCGATATAGTTCGGTATGGAATCGACCTGTTTTCGAATCCTTTAACGCGAAATACGTAAACCATGTAACGTAGCCCTTACGTTCTTTTCGCCCGAATCGAATAATGCCGTCATTCCATTCCGACCATACGCCATCGAAGCCGCCACGATCGTAAACCATTTGGATTCCGTTGTTAAGATCGCCGAACTTAACCGTCGCAAGCTGCTGCGTTTTCATCCATGTAACATCGTTAATATGCGCATTACCGAACTTTCGCCCGTTCTGATCTAGTAGGTAGAATCCAACTCTTCCCATATCTCGACGATCCCATGATCTAAACGTAGAATGCAGCTCGACCATAAAATTATCGATAGGTTCGGGGATGTTTCGATACATTGATGCGCCGTGCCATCCGTTAAACTTCGGATCGGTTTCGCCTTCTTTCGCCTTTCCGTAATCCCATCCTTTTTGATGGAATAAGTAGCCGTTACTTTCGAATGTACCGTGAACGACCCCGTTATAGATGTCGCTTGCGTCTCTCCATTGTCTCGGATCGATAAGCTCGTCATAAAGTACGCGCTCTTCGTACGGAACTGTACTTTTCGTATAGTCGGGCGATTGTCCCGCAGTTACCGCATAATCCTTACCGATAATCGATATTGTCGGCGTATCTTCCATGAACTTGACTTTTACATTCGGATATGCTTCGGTAGTCCCTTCGTTCACGACTTCGGTTTTCATATTGCCGCGCTTGATCTCGTATTCTTTCTCTAGTCCGTCGCCTACTGGATCGGAACATAGTAACGTAAACTGGATCATGCAGCTTGTACCGATTGGTGTTATCGGTGAAGATCCGTCGAGCTTTGCCGTATAGCTTACGTGGTTTTTAAAGTCGAAGATTAATTCGCCGTCGTCTTTATTTAGCCATGAGCGTATCGCATCTAGCTTCGTTTCTCTTTCTAATTCAGTAGCAGCCGTAATCGTTGCAATAACGTCGTATCGCATTACGTCCATTTCTGATCCGAAATCATAAGCGCCGATTTTACCCGACGCCTTTAGTAGATTCGCAGATTTCTGCGGTAATAGATCCCGCTGAATCGTATTAACTAACATGTACCTGCTAGCGTGTTGCCCTCGATAGATGAATGCCATATTTATATCCCCCTAGCCCTTTGTTTAGAGCGTTCTAAGTACGCTAATTGTTCCGCCACTTTTTCTACGTCCGCCTCTTCTCGCACATGAAGTTCCGCGATTTGGAAGTTATTCGTTACTTTGCGTTCACCGTTCGTTTTAGCCGTTCCGTTTGTATTTGCGGGAACTTGCGCACTAGGTCTATTCGCCGTACGAATCATATTGAATAAATTCGCTTGCTGCGCTTGTGTTAAGACCATTTCATTTTTTAATAACCTTGCGTCCACTTCGTCGAATTTCGGTCGATGTCCCGCAGGTAGTCCGCGAGGATTACCGCCGTTATGATACTTCGGACGTTTCGTTACTTGCGATAGTGTACCGCCGTTATGTCGCTTTTCAGCTCCCGAGAATATTTCCGATACTGTACGTTGTATCGACTCGAATACGCGAATATAGACGGGCTTCTCTTCGGGCTTCGTCGCTTCCCTCTTAATTTCCGCGAGACGCGCTTTCGCCTGTTTATCGTCCATGTTAAGATTCTTCGTAACTTCTTCTTTCATTTTCCTTTCAGCGTCGGCATTCTTCTTCTCTACGTCTGCGATATCGCCCTTTGTCTTTTTCGTATTCTCCTTTTGCGCATCCTTATCGGCTTTAGCGTTCTTTTTCTCGTGATCGGACGTATCGCCTTTCGTCTTCTTCGTGTTTTCCTTCGACCCTTTCTTATCGGCTTCGGCGTTCTTCTTATCGTGATCGGACGTATCGCCTTTCGTCTTCTTTGTATTCTCCTTCGACCCTTTCTTGTTCGCCTCTGCGTCTTTCGCGTCGAAATCGGACGTATCGCCTTTCGTCTTCTTCGTCGCATCCTTTTCCGCCTTTTCTTGCAGTTCATCCGCCTTTTTCTTCTCTTCGTCGATGTTCGTTTTTACGTTTTTATCGACGGGCTTTCCTAGCGCCTCATTCATATCTTCGATAGAATCCGTAGTATCTTCGACACCCTGCTTATATGTTGCGTGATTATCTTTAGCCTGATCGATCGCCGTCTTCGTTTCCTGTAGCTTTTCGACTTGTTCTTTCGCTGCTGCGAGTTGGTTTTCTTGCTCCGTAGTTAGTACCGCGCCTGACTGCTTCTGCTTCTCTAATTCGGATACGACGTTTTGCTCTGCTGATAATCTTTCGTTTACCATTCCCGCCAGTTCTCCGACTGCTCCCGTAATGCCTACGGCTGCGGCGTGCTCTTCGATAATCTTGTCGGTTGTCTTCTGACTTAGTTGTAAGCGTTGTTGCGCTGCGTTAAGATGTCCCTTTAATTCAGTACCCGCAGATTTATTAACCGCTAGATCGGCGTTTGCAGTTTGTAGGGAATCTCGTCGGCTATTTAGTATCAGCCCTGCGTTGTTGATTTGCCTTTCGTCCCCACGATCTACGGCGTCGTTATATTCTTTTCGTGCTTTGTTATAGCGTTGTTGCGCTTCGGCTTGCGCTTCTTCGAGTCCCTTACGCTCTTTTAGCGAAGTCTGATAGTTCTTCGAAGCCTCGACCATATCTTCGAGATCCTTTTTCTGATTAATCATAAGTTGCGTTTGTTGCAATTCGAGTTCGATACGCTGCATTTCCTTATACGAATCTCCTAGCTTTCGAGCCTCGTCCGAAGTTTTAGCGATCGCATTACCTTTCTTGTCGAAGGCTTGTTCGGTCGCAGGTGCTTTCGAAATGATTTCCGCATTAACACCTAGATACTCTTTTAGTTCGTCTTTCGTAGCGCCTGACTTTTGACCTAACTGTTCGTATTCGTCGATAAGTTTTTGCTTTTCTGCGCCTTCTTCCGCCTTGTGGATTTCGGTGGTTAGATCGCGATATCGTAATAACTCGTCCGTAGTTAAGTTGATTTTCCCTTTTAGTTGGTCGTGCTTGTCCGCTAAGTCATACATTCCTTGTGCCTGCTCGCCTAACGATTGATATGTATCTAGTGAAACCTCTTTATACTCTCGCGTAGCGCCCTTTGCTTTCATGAGTACTAACGATAATGCGCCGACTGCTGCGGATACGCCGACGATCCATGCCGTGGCAGGGCTTGAAATAAGTGTAGCTCCCATAACTTTCATAGCCGTTGTAATCTTACCGATATTTAGGTAAACGAGCGTCGCCGTAGCTGCGAAACCTGCTGCCGCTAATCCTGCGACTAAGAAGGCGGGGTCTACTTGCCCTAGCGCACCTACTAGATTTGCTGCACCTAATGTTACAGACGTTAATGCAGGTATTAATTGTTGCCCGATGTTGATCGCCAAACCTTCGGAAGCGGATTGTAATTGCGTCCATGCGCCTAATAACGTAGCTTGCTGAATTTCCGCCACTCGTTGAGCAGTTCCGCCCGATTCTTCTAACGTTGTTTTATACTTCTGCAATGCGGGTTCGCCTTGTGCTAATAACGCTAAGAATCCCGCTGACGCTTCCGTACCTACTAATTGCGCCGCCGTTACAGTCTTCTGCGTTTCCGTCATGCCTTCCATTTTCGAACTAATATGTCCGATCAATTCGGGTAACGGCTTGAAACTTCCGTTTGCATCTACGACCGAAATTCCTAACTTTTCGAACGCCTTTTCCGTTTGTCCCGTTGGATTCGCTAATGATAGTAGTGCAGCACGAAGCGACGTACCTGCTTGCGATCCTTGAATACCTGCGTCGGACATTTTAGCGATTGCGGTCGCTGCATCTTCGATACCCCAACCTAATGCGTTTGCTACTGGTGCTACGTATTTCATCGCCATACCTAATTGATTCATATCGGTATTTGCAGTCGTGAAGGTCTTCGCTAGTACGTCCGTAGCATGTTGCGTATCTTGCGCAGTTAGTCCGAAACCCGTCATGATATTAGATGCGATATCGGCGGCACTACCTAGATCGATAGCCCCCGCAGCAGCTAAGTTTAATACCGACGGTATTGCGTCGATACTGTCTTGTGCTTTGAAACCTGCTAACGATAGGAAGGCGAGTCCGTCCGCCGCTTGCGAGGCGCTGAACTGTGTCGTCGCTCCCAAGTTCTTCGCGGTTGATTCTAACTGTTTGAATTCCGTATCAGTTGCGCCTGATATCGCCTTAACCTTCGCCATTGACTGTTCGAAGTTTGCCGCAGCTTTAACGGAAACACCTACCGCAGCTACGACGGCAATTCCCGCCGCCGCCGATGCTTTATTTAACATCGAAATACCTTCCGAAGTTTGTTTCGACTTGCTAGTCGTGTTTTGCATTTCTCTTTGTGCTTCCTGCATCCCCTGTCTAAATTGCGCATTATCGAGGGTTAATCTAGCTCTTATTTCTCCTGCATTCGCCATCTATAATGCCCCCTTTATGATAGTGCTCGTAGCTCTTCGAATTTAGATCGATTGAACTTCTCGCGCCTCGGTTTTATTCCCGCTTCTCGCGTCCAGTTACGGACTAAATTGCGGTAGTCTTCTTGTTCTAAGTTTTTCGAATTAGCTATCGTTAATAGGTCTAGCTTCTTCGCTGCTTTTTGATTTCTCGACTTTTCCGCATAAATTGCGAGGTCGATAAGGTAATAATCTTCTTCGATTTGTCGTTGGGTTACGCCCATTACTGACGCCATTTCTAGAAGGAAACTATCGAACGGATCTTCTAAACTTCCGTCGTCTCTTCGCTCTTCTTCGCTTTCGTCGTCGGCGCTTTCGGTAATAGGCTCATTACGTTTTTTACCATACGATCTAGATCGTTATATTTCGTCATTTGTACGAGGTATTCGACGATCTCCGCCATACCTGCGTCATTGTGAAGGTAATCTTCGTCGATTCCCGTTAGCTGCGAAGTGATCGTTACGAAATCGTCCGTTGCTGCTTCGACTGCTGCGAGTGCATACGCTACGTATTGATCTTCGGGCGCGCCCATAACTTGAATTACTAAGTTCGGAACGTTTCCCGTAACCGTCATTAGCTCTTTAAACTCTTTCGGCGTTACCTTTCTAACTCGTACCTTCTTTGACCCTAGCGTTAACGTATCGTCCGATAACATCGCCGTTTGTGCTTCCTTGCGTGTAAATACGTTTTTGATTTTCGTAAGCATATATCTTCCTCCTTGTCGAAGTTGATAAAACACATTGATTGTGCTTCGTGTTTATATAAACGCCGATAAACGACAAAAAAGACTAGAGCCGTAGCCCTAGTCGTCGATTATCGTCTTTATTTTATTTGCCCGTAGCTCCCACGGTTTCTTTCTCTTTGATAGTTTCGTCACCTAAGATGTATAGAGTGCCGTCAGTATCAGGGAACGCATTGAACGTAATGTTCGCAATACGCTCATTATCGGGATCGAACGTGTAATCAGGATCAGCCGACGCCGCTGCGTTTGGTACTGTAATCCAATCGTTAGCCGTAGCGTTCGGATCGGTTGGCTTGATAACCATTTTCTTCGCAGTAGATAACATATCGAAGCCCGCTTGCGCTGATACGAATAACGCTTGCTTATCGCCACTTTCTACGAATTTAGAGTTAGGCATTACTTTGCCCAGTCGCTTTAAATCATGTAATGCGAATGGTACAGTCGTTTCTGCTTTACGACCTTTCATGATCGATTTAACAGGTGTTTCGCCGTACTGATCGACTGTAACTTCTTGTACCGAAGTAGATACGCCGAAGTTAATTCCGCCTTTTGTAATATCGAATTTAACCATATCTTCGCCCGTTCCGTATTCTACGATTGCAGCACCGATAGGTACATTGATAGATTTATTCTTTGTCATTTTATTTCCTCCTAATAGTTAATTGAAAGTTTAGCGAAAATATAGGACGTTTCGCCTCGTCCGTTCCCGTCCATATCGGATAGGATTGTAACGCCTGTATATATGTAACCGACGTATCGCCGATCATAATTTCTTCCTTATACTTAAACTCTTCGTAAAGAGCTAGTGCCGCCTTTAATGCGCCGCTACTATCGTTCGGCTTCCCCCGTACTAAGAATTGCATTGTCGGTCGTCTAACGCCCGTATTTTCGGTAGGCATTCCGCCATGAATTAAGACCAATACGCAATCGTCTTTCGAAGTCGTGGGATAACTAAACGCATAATACGTGTTATTAGGCACTAGCGATTTTACGTAGGCTACTGTTTGTTTGATGTCCATCTACTTCAATCCCTTCAAAATACCTTCGCCCAACCACTTTAGGTACTTTTGCGATTAGCCTTTTAACGGGCGTTCTAGATACTTACTATCGACCGCATAGCCATTAAAACCGCCTGGTTGACTCGGTGTGTACGACCATTCATGCATCGCAATTGCGTAATTAAAATTACCGCGACCGTACGCCGAAAACGAGACTTCTCCGACTATGTTTCCGCCTTCTTTCTTAACACTCTTCTTATGCGACTTACGTAGACTACTTTTATCGATCGGTGCGATATTTGACGCAATCCGTGCGAGATCATCTACGCAATCATTCATAGCAGTCATTGCCGCCGCATCTGAGCCGTTAGCAATCCGTGTCATGTTACTGTTAAAGCTACCTAGATCGAACGTAAGCGAGCTCATTAGATATACACCACGGTCATTAACGGTTTACCGCTAAAATCCCGCTGAATGTTAATGTTTTTTGGATTACCTTTGTACGCCGTTCCTAACTCATTGGCGTATTCTATTTCGTCCGCATACGTAATATCGGCTAGCTTATCTAGTAATAATTTAAGATCGACTACGATCGTAGCGCCGTGCATCTGACTATTTCGATCGGTTGTGGTATGCGAACCCTCGACCGCACGACATTTTAACTCGACCGTTTCCACTTCCGAAGGATTGCCCCATATATCGAGATCGCCCGACTTCCTTCGCCTTGTGACCGTTTGTTTTAATGGTACGATTGCCATTACACCAT
>NZ_JBBOTJ010000003.1:0-351494 GCF_038005545.1 Bacillus sp. FSL M8-0063 | reverse complement strand
CTATTTGGTTGCCAGCCGTTATCAGTACCAGCGGAAATTTTTAAGTCAATTAAAATATTGGCATACTTTTCTCCCCAGTGTCCTTTTAAATCTTCAAATTTACTTTGGCCATTATGATGTGTTGTACTTTGTAGTTTATAAGCATTTACTAGCATGGTAGCCATAGCAGCACGTGTAACTTTTCCGGATGGATTGAAGATTCCATTCCCTTCACCTTTAACAATACCAGCTTTTTCAGCTGCAGCAATATACGGAGTAGCCCAATGGTTTTGGGTATCTGTAAAGGATGGTTTTGCATCGAAGTCAATTTGTATACCTAATACTTTTGTCATAATTTTCGTGGCGGAAGCTCTGTCTAATGAATCATGTGAACCAAAATTTCCATCTGGATAACCAATTAAAACTTGTTTATCCACTAAGTAATTAACGGATTGCTCTGCCCACTTTGGAACATCAGGGAATTTCTTGGTATCTGCAAATATATTAGATGAGTAGGATAGTAGACTTCCTGCAATAATTCCTGTAGCAATTAACTTGGATTTCATAAAATATTCTCCTTCTAAATCTTAATTTCTATCCATTTTCATGCATTTAATTTATATTATTCCTTTATTAAGAAATAATAATAAAAAATTGCAATAAATGTTGATGAGCTTATTGAATAATTAACTATATTGTTAATGGACAATATATATATATATAAGGAGTTGCATAAATAATGGTTCTTTATCCAACAAAGTATATAGAGAAAAGGTTTTCTATCAATATGTATATTTTAAAAATTTTTAAGCATAACATACATTTGGTTCAACGATTTTAGCTACCTGTATATAAGTGTCAATGAACAAATATAAGTTTATATTCAACTTTTTTAATTAAATTCAAGTTAGTTTTTGTATACTTGTTAAACTAGTAAACAAACTTGAAAATCAATCTCAATTAATATTTATTAATTATAGTTAAGTATATATTAATGCGTCAACAAATTATTAATTTTTAGTAAATAAAATTAATTTATATTAATTTTTTATGTTAATATTAAACATTTTTAGTAAAGTTATTCATTGACACTTATGCATATAAGTAACTATAATCGTTACACCAAATTGAATATATGTCAGCATCACCACAAACATATAAATATAAAAATAAAAAATCTCAATTTGGTAATACAATAGATTGGTAGAGGTGTATATTTTTATGAAGCGCAAATTAATTACAACAGGTCTTCTTGCGGGGGCTATATTATCCTATTCTTCTAGTATTTTTGCGGATACTCAAAAGTTTCCTGATGTTCCAAAGTGGGCAGAGCAATCTGTTAATTATTTATTGGAGAAACAAGCTATATCAGGTTTACCAGATGGTACCTTTGGCTCAAACGCTACGTTAGATCGAGCTTCCGCCGCAACAATTATAACAAAAGCCTTAGGGATAAAAATTGATACAACAGCCAAACCTTCTTTTACAGATACCCAAAACCATTGGGCTACTCCGTATATTGCTGCAGCTGAAAAAGCTGGTATTGTTAAAGGTGAAGGGAATGGAATCTTCAATCCATCCGGAAAAGTTACACGTGCTGCTATGGCTACCATGCTAGTAAATGCTTATAAACTACAAAGTACAACACATCATAATGGCCAAAGTAAATTTGAAGATTTAAAAGGACACTGGGGAGAAAAGTATGCCAATATTTTAATTGACTTAAAAATTTCCGCTGGTACTGATAACGGCTGGCAACCAAATAGAGTGATAACACGTGTTGAAGCTGTTCAACTTACTGCTAAAACGGATATGTTGTCTAGAGAGATGAATAGTGAATTAAAAGAAAATGACTATACAAATACTAATACTCTTCTAAATCAGCATCAAAAGCGTCCAGGTAAAGTAATTGAAAAAACAGAAAATGGATTGGTGGTTTCTGGTAAAAAATCAAGTATATACGCTATCGTTTCTTCCCCTGAGGTACTTAAAGATATTCAGATTGGGGATACCGTTACCATTTATGCTCCTATTTTTATAGGCTCAATACCAGGTGAGCCAGCTATAGCTAAATATGCAATTGTTCAAAAAGAAAATGAGGAAAATGTGTTAAAAAAACAATATAAAATGCACACTGGAAGTGTAATCAATAAAACGAAGGAAGCTGTCCAAATTTCTAGTGAAGGCCGGTCTGTTACTGCTGTAGTTTCTTCTGAAGTGCTTGAGGATATTCAAGTTGGGGATACCGTTACTATTTATGGTGCATCCTTTATGAGTAATATGGCAAGTGGTGAATTATCTGCTAAAGCTCCAATCATTGAAAAGTTGGCAAGATAAGCAAAAGGAATCCAATGGGAAAATCCCCATACTAATAAGTATATAGATGCTATTTATTAAAAAGTTTTCATCGTGAAATTCACATCTTAAATACATTTAGCGAAAAATTCAATAATAAGAGCCCTCCTACATTAAGGAGGGCATTGTATTCTATATAAGTAACTCTTAAATGGTAGACCTAATATTTTATTGTAGCGGTCCTAATAACCCCATAATATCTTTAGCTTTTTGGTTTTCGATGCTATAGTAAATTTCTAATCCCTGACGATTTCCTCTTATAACCTTCCCTCTCATTTTAGATAAGTGTTGGGAAACTGTTGATTGTGGAATGTTTAAAATCTCGGTCATTTGGGTTACATTTAGTGTTTTATGTTTAGAAAGCTCACTGATCAATTTTAAACGCATTGGGTGTGCCATAACTTTTAAAAGCTCTACATCCTCTTCTAAAATCGTATTCTCTACATGCTGATTCGCAAAACTTGTCATAGTAACTTCTCTCCCTTATTTGTTCTCTTCTAATATAGCGTAACTTCCATATTACATAATATTAATATGTTTGAATGTTCGGTGTTAATAATAATATTTGAATTATATATTTCTAGTTTGTGTATCTAGTGGAGTTAATGTGTGTTTTGTATGAAGTTTCGAATAGTAAATATATCATTTGTACAATTCACAATCACAGTTAACAAAAAATAATTAAATTTTATAAAAAAGTGATTACTACTGTCCCTTTACATAATCGATGTATATTTACAATTGAGGAAATAGTAAATTGTTGTCTTGAAAGGTAATGTAGATAAAATTAACGAAAAAGCGAAAGAAAAACATTTGATTGTTTATTCTTTCGCTTTTTTCGTTGTCACTAAAGTGTAATATTATGGAAAATTTACGTAGTGATCTCTTCTTTTTTAATTCGTTCGTATTCATATTCTAATATGGATTCAACTACAATTTCATGTTTACTTACTAAATATTGATTATAATTTTCCTGACTCCACTCATAGGATGGATTATGTAAATAACTTTTTGCTAATTTATTGTAATACTCTAGCATTTTTTCTAAAAATGAAGTAGTATCGCCTCTTTCGATATAACATGAAAGTGAAACCTCATTCCAAATAATTTTTACACTATCTGAAGTAATAAAAAACAATTCTCCCAAGCCAAAAGGATATTTAAATGTGTTACTTTCCTTATTAAATCCACTCATTTCTTCAATTGTAACTATAGCCTCTTTTTGTATAGTTTTATAGTCACTAAAACTTATTCCAATGAGGAAAGGTTGTTTCATATTACACCTCCTAAATATTTATATTTATTATCATACAATTAAATCATTACAAACCCTTTTTCTGTTTATTATACAATGAAGAAATATTTAGAGTGTTTTTTCAAGCATGTAAGATACGTTGGCGTGTAGTTTTATAAAAATTTAATAGAACCCTTCAGTGCACAAAGGCTATTTGTTATCGAATCTATGTGATTTTTTAATGAGTTTTACACGAACTTAATAATTTGTAGCATTTTTTACTTGTTGTAAGATAGTTTCTAGTTGACTACATCTGTGTATACCACCAGCATTCCATAATACATCTCCTTTAAAAGAACGTTAGTTCTTATCTTATTATATACGAACTAACGTTCTTTTAAAAGGTGATTTTTCAGTTCAGGATAAACATGAAATACATGTTAAAAATTATATTTTTATCGATTGATTGGCGGGAAAATCTGTATATGTTAAAATTTACATAGAAAATATTACCATCTAATGATTTGACAGCTGTTTTTCATGAGTAAGATTTTATAGTTCTTAATAAACTAGGAGGCTTAAAAATGAAACTTTTAGGAAAAGTAGCTATTATTGGAGCATTAACTATTGGAGGAAGTGTATTTTCCTATACTGCAGGAAGCATTACACCTGCTTCTGCTGAATCTCAATTTATACAGAAAGCATCATCGGCTTTCGATGACTGGCAATGGCAAAACTATTTTTTACTTCATCATAATGCAGACTTCTTACAAGAATTAGCTGTTGGTGATTTAAAGCATGGAGATAATTTGGACATTAAAATTTATACAGGCGGTAAAGATAAAGGTATTGTAAAGATATATCGATTAAGTGAAGGTGAGAATGAAGTAGTAAATATGCAAAGATATAAAACAATTTATGATACTGGTACTGAGCAAAATTATGGTAGATTTGTAACACCTATTACATCAGTTTATGAACCAGGATCATATGTAGCTGTTATGAAACTTGGAGAAAATTATTATTATGGTGGCAGCTTTAAAATTAAAAAATAATAGAAGTTAATTTCACTAATGATAATATTTTTGATATGATCAATGTATAATAAAAACATAACTCATGTAATAGTCTAGGCGGTATACTTGACCAACGGCCGCTTAGCTAATGAGTTATACCCCTTAGAAAAGGTACCTTGCAGCAGGGGTACCTTTTCTTTTATTTTCAGTGGTAAATTACTTTAAATAGAAGCTATATAGCTAAAAAGTATAATGATTAAATTGTAATTGAAGTGAAGTATGTATCCCATATGAATATTTTTAAATATTAAAAAGAAAATCATTTGAGCGATAGCTGGTATCCCAATGATAGTTAAACATTGTACCCAATTATAGTTATACGTAGAAAGATGGAGTAACCCAAATGAGCTTCCAGACAATATTAAAGAGGCTGTAATTGAAGATATGGGGCTTATTATGAAAGAGCGTATGATCTTATGCCAAAAGAACAATATAGATACAAACATAATGTTCTCTCCGATTAATTGAATTGCAATCCCAGGTGTTTTGTGAAGCATATTAGTAATCCCTTCATTCCCAATAGGATTAGATGTTCCTTTGAATGTTGTAAAAGATATTAGTACGGCTAAAAATAACAACATAATAGCATAAATAATGAAAGCACAGAAAAAAGAAATTTTTAGTTGCTGGAAAGTGATTTTTTTAGAAAACAAAAACCTTTGATCCCTCATTATAAATAGGAAAACTAATGAAATAGGAAAAGAAAAATAAACAGATTTAATTATGTATTGCATCAGTATATCTAATTCATTTATATAATTAAGCATGAATGATGGAAAAGGTATGTAAACAGTAATAATACAAAATATGATAAGTATTAGAAACTGCAGATACGTTTTAGTTTGTACTAAGCAATCTAAATATGCGTTGGCAGCACTTAATGCGTTTATGGTCTGCTTAAACTCTTTAGAACCTGCGTTCATAACACTCCTCCATTTTTATAAAAATAAATGTATTTAATCCATCATCTGATATGCCATTCTTCCCTAATTGTATTAAATGTAATCTCATCTCTACACATATTATAAAACTTCACGTACCGTATTTATTAATTATATTTAAAATATAGTCACCAAGGGGATTTCTATGCCAAGAGAAAAAGCATCCCTCTGGATGCCTCACTTACCCTATTTATTAATTAAATACATTTTCATCATGATGATATAAGGGATACTTCTAAAGGATAAATTAAGAACTATTTCTTCATCCTCTCTTCAACCCAACTAATAAAACTAGTACTTAGTTGCTGTTCTTGCAACCAGTCTTGTAGCTTTCTATATTTATACCAATATGTTTCCCAATTCTCTTTTACAGACTCCAATTACTTCGATTTAGTTGTAAAATATATAAATTGCTCTTCAGTAAATTTAGCCATATTTTTCACTTCCTTTTTTTCTTGCACTTTCACGAAGCTTATTTTTGTAGTACAAACGCAACACTATCAAGCTAACAAAACCGGTTGAGCTCAAAACAAAAAATGAATTTCATTACTATAAAAGTCTCTATTTTTTCATTTTGCTTCACTGGAGAATTTTTAACTTAATTATAATGGACCATAACCCTAGAAGCGTTAAAATATTAAACGCCCTTAGATTCTTATTTGGCTAGCAGCCCTAATATGCTTGAATTATAATCTTTGTAAGCGCTAAAAAAATAATTGCTGAAATAGAAGTTAAGCATATAATTAGAAAAGGACAAACTTTCTAAGGTGAGAAGTTTGTCCAAAAATATAATTTCTTTGATTCAACAATATAAAATTCAGTTCATCTAGGAATTTTTCCATCTTTTTTTATATGTCACTATTTTTGCATCAGAATTAATTCTAGTGAATTAGAATAATGACCTAATACTTGCTAGGACAGTAAGGATACCTATAACAATAACAAATACATTGCTCATCTTCCCTCTATATTTAGCTAGTACAGGCACTTTATGAATTGCATACATTGGTAATAGACATAAGATAGCCGCAACTAACGGACCGCTAAGGGCATCAATGATTCCAAGAATACTTGGATTGGTATAAGCAACATACCAGCATGTTAATACGACAAAAGTAAGAATCATTGTCTTAACTGTTTTCTCTCCTAAATCTTTCCCACGTTTTTTACCGGACTTGATAATCATGTCACGCATTACCTCATACGCTCCTATATAATGGCCAAGGAAAGACTTTGTAATAGCCATAAACGCAATGATTGGAGCTGCAATAGTGATTACTGGCGAATTAAGCTCATTAGCAAGATATGATAGGATTGACAAGTTCTGTTCTTTTGCCACCTTAAGATCATCTGGAGTCAAACTTAAAGTACTGCTCCAAACAAAGAACATAACAACAGCGAATGTCATGATATAACAAACTTTTTGTATTTGAGCACACTTGGCATCAGTAGCGTCTATTCCATACGTAGCTCTCTGTTTCATAACGAATGACGAAATCATAGGAGAATGGTTAAACGAGAATACGATGATTGGTAGAATCATCAATATCGTTCCCAAATATCCTGTTCCTGTTGAAGCAGTAGAAACAGCTGAAAAGCTAAGCATTGACGTATTCCACTGTGGAATTAAAGATATTGCGATAAACAGTAGAGAAGCTATGAAAGGATACACTAGCATACTCATGATCTTTACAGTAATATCTTGACCAAAATTCAATATAGCGATAAGACCAAGAACTAATACAAGTGATAAAATAGCTCTTGGAGGCTCTGGCATGTGCAATTGATGCACAATAAAACTACTTGCAGTATTTGTAAGTGCAACCGAATACATAAGCACGATCGTATAAATTGAGACGAAATATACAATGTTAAAAATGATACTTGCTTTATTTCCGAAATACTCTCTTATTGTACCTGTAATCCCCTCTTCGGCAGAATTAGAAGCGTATATCATTTTAGCAAGCGCCCTATGTGAGTAATACATAACAGGATATGCAAGTATAGTAATTAACAGCAATGATAATAAACCACCTGAACCTGCATTAATAGGTAAGAAGAGGACTCCTGCTCCAATTGCTGTTCCAAATAGACTCAATGCCCAGGTAGTATCCTGTTTATGCCACTTTTTAGGATCCAGATATTTCTCATTTTTTACTGCAGTATTATCAACTTGAAATTCTATGTTTTTTGCAGTATTCCCATTCATATAATAATTCCTCCTAGTTTCCTATTCTTACTTCTCTATTTAAGGCATCGGAATATAGATCGTTCTTGAAAAATGAATTGCTTATAAAGTGCGCCACATCGTATTTCCTTCTTCTAAGTTAATCTAAATCAAAAAATTAGCGAAGCATCAACCTGACAGGGTTGTTACCACTTACAAAATATTTCAATTATATAGTAGTATATTTTATTAGTAATTCCCCCAATATACAGACATCCTTAGGCGAGCAATAGAGAATACATTGTTAACTTTTTCACAATATACCCGATAATTGTTCATTAATTTAATTGTTTCTCTCCAAAGATTTTATTTTTAATTGCAATCCCTGTAGGTGTAGCTGCAATTCCACCTAAACCTGTCTCTCTTAGTTCGCGAGGCATCTGTCTTCCAACTCTATACATTGCTTCAATAACCTCATCAGCATTGATGATATTGTTTACGCCGGCTAATGCGATGTCCGCTGCTGCTAAAGCATTTGCCGTTCCAATGGCGTTTCTCTTTACACAAGGAATTTCTACTAGACCAGCGACCGGATCACAAACTAAACCGAGTAAATTTTGTAATGCAATCGAAAAAGCTTCAGAAGATTGCTGTGGCGTTCCACCTGCAGCTTCTACCGCAGCTGCAGCTGCCATTGCTGAGGCACTGCCTACTTCAGCTTGACATCCTCCGTACGCTCCTGAAATACAAGCGTTGTTTGCGACTATTGTTCCAAATAACGCTGAAGTAAATAGAAAATGAATCATATCTTCATGGCTTAACTCCAACGTATCTTTAATACTAAATAGGACTCCCGGAATCGTCCCACTCGCACCTGCTGTTGGAGTTGCACAAATAGCTCCTAATGCAGCATTTACTTCATTAACACCGATAGCACTTTGAATCCCTAACACCATCAAATTTCCAGAAAGGGTATTCCTATTTTCTCGATAGTTTTTAATTTTAACAGCATCACCTCCGGTTAAACCAGTTGGAGAAAATACACCATCGCCCTCGATACTTTTATTTATAGCATTTTGCATAGTCGCTAAATTTCGTTCCATTTTACTCCAAACTTCTTCATAAGTAGATTTAGTTTGTTCAATTTCCTGTTCAATTGCTAATTCATAAATTGTCTTTTGGCTTTTATTAGCTGCATCCACAATTTCTTTTATGGCCATATACATATTTTTTCACTCCTTAATGTAACTAAAGAATAATGAGCTTAGCTATATTGCTTAAATTTCCTAATTCCTCCTGGACATTACCAGGCAATAGCGTATCCAAAGCAAATGCATATAAAAATTTCCTGTTTTCTTCTAAACTATGAAAGTTGTTTATTTCCACATCATATTGTTTAAAGATCCTGCGTAAGACAAATTCAAAGTCAGCTCTTTCAGAAATCGCAATAATAACTGGCAATGGCCCCTGCAGGTCTAAGCTAAATCCGTCAATTTCAACATGTTTGATTTCAATTAATCCACCGCCAACCGAAATCCCCATCGTTCTAATACTTCGATTTTCATCCTCTAAATATACATCTGCCGTATTTGGATGGCCAGCAGGACTATCACCTGCTTCTTCAATAAAGGTAATTTCAATTCCTTTAGATTCTGCTATTTCAATAGCATCTGGCACTTTGCTGTCATCGGCAGCAAATCCTAATATCCCAGCAATAATTGCAAAATCAGTTCCGTGACCTTTATGGGTTTCAGCAAATGATTCATAATACCTTACCACGACTTTTTTTGGAAGACCTTGAAATAATTTATTGGCTACTGTTCCAATAGCCAAAGCACCTGCAGTATGTGAACTTGAAGGACCTATCATTATGGGCCCAATCACATCAAAACAACTTTTGTATTTAACAACCTTTTGTTCTTTAATAGATGCTACATTCATGTTCATATAAGCACCCCCATAATTTATTATTTTTAATTGCAGTTGAATCTAAGTTACTAAAATGACTGATTCAAAACAAGACCTCATTGAAGACGCTTTCATTCTCGTGTCAAATACACTTTTCCTTTTGATCACATACCTTTCTTAGAGTAATCATGTCAGTATGTCCAAATTTAAAAGGTTACTTACAATGTCATTAGGATTTTTGCTAAAAAACTAGGTTTGATACTTTCTCTAGAGGTAATAAATTCTTTCTCGACGCCCTCATTATAGCTTGTATATTTATGAGTACAATATTTTTTTATTTTTAGAAAGATTGAATAAACAGAATCTTGAATGGGTAATAGATTACACTTAGCATGTAGCAATTGTGTCCTTTGTTTGAAGCTGTATTAGTTAGTAGAAAAGCAAAAATAACACAGAGTTCCTTTCATTAACACATTGATTATATTGGAAAATCATTATAATGATACTTATATTATCCTTTGTTGAAACATTTAATTTTGGACATGAAAGCTGTTGCAATAAATGATTAATAAAGATAGCAAGTAATAAATTAATGAACTATAAAATCATTTTTGAATATTAATCATTAATTTTGCATTAATATTAATTTTTCAGAAAAAAGGAACTTCTTTTTATAATCTTAACTTAAAGTAATACTTTGGTAATATCCAACAATTTACACCATCCCCTTTACAGTTATGGAAACCCTAATTAGATTTAAAAAGAGAGAAGAGCTCATCGATGCTCCTCTCTCTTTTTTATTTACTTAAGATTACTATTCAAATTGCTTATTGCATCTTTAAGCTGACTTTTAAATTATAAACTTTAATTTCCATACTTCTTTACAAGCCGATAAATGAAAAAAGTATATGTTCCTTCAAAATTAAGTTATAAAAGAGTTATGTTTTCCTGTAACATATTATTCATCCTTCTATTCACAGACAGTACGCTTCCACACTAAATAAAATCTCTCCGTAAACGTCCAATAGCTCTAAAATATACAAAAATTGAGAAATATGAAAAAGACACTCTTATGAGTGCCCTTCTTAGCAACTAAGTCCGCTGCAGCTATTACCATATCTCATATGAATTTCGCCTGTAAGAGGAAATTTTAAGTTCATATTTAATTATTAAAATAAGCCGCACCAAAGTTTTCATTAAATCTTTTACACCAAACAGAAACCGAACCATATTCACTTACATCTATCCCTTCAGGAATTTCGTAGTTTTGGTCTCCTTTATTTCCCTTTAATTTTCCTAAATCAATATACTGATAGTTTTTTACGTCTTCATTATTTTTCAAACGATTTGTAGGAACTAATACAACTCGTACATCTGGCCCATTTGATGTTGCAAAATTAGAAAGTCGTAAAACACGTTTTCCATCCGCTAATTGGTGAATTTTTGCCGTTCCAGTTGTTTCATGGACACCGGTTTGAAACTGACCTTCCCTTAATACTCGATCACTTTGTTGCCTTACTTCAGTTGATTGTATCTCTGTTTGTGGCAATGATTCATTTACGTGCTTATCAATAAATAATTTCTCTGGTCGGAACAATGACCATAATATCCCCAATACAATTATCAAACCACCTATAAGCCATACATATTTTCTTTTCATAAAGTAAAAAACCTCCTGTATCATACTGTGTAGTAGTATGTTAACAAGAAGGTCTTTCATTTTTCTAACGTAAATGTTACAAAAGTCTTTCAGCCATCTTATTTTTTTACTGATGTGATGGGAAGAGTGAACCAAAATTCACTTCCCTGCTTACCATCTGCGCGATTCCTTACACCAATTTCCCCTTTGTGCATTTCAATCAATGATTTTGCAATAGCTAATCCAAGTCCGGAACCTCCAGATTGTGAACTTCTTGATCGATCTGTTCTAAAAAAACGTTCAAATACACGTAATTGATCATTTGGAGAAATTCCCATTCCTTCATCCCGCAAAATGAATTGAACCTGTTGAGTTAGTTTATTTTCCACTACAGTCAATTCAATTGTTCCAGAGATAGGAGAATATCGAATTGCATTATGTAATAAATTACCTATGACCCTTTCTATTTTACAAGGCATAATCAAAAGTCGAGGTAATGTATCAGGGACATCCAATTGCACATGGATTTGTTTGTCTCCTAATAAGACAGAATGTGACTCTAATACATCTAATAGAACTTTATCTAAATGTGTGAAACTTGGGTGAAAATCTACTTGCTCAAACTCTAACTTTGAAAGATCAAATAAGTCGTTAATTAATCCATTTAATCTTTCTATTTCTTTTAAAACCGTTGCTAAGTATTGCTTTTTCATTTCAGGATCTTCAATCAGGTTATCTTGTAATGCTTCTATCATCATTTGCATGCTAGCCATAGGTGTTCGTAAGTCGTGTGAGATATTGGTAATTAGCTCCTTACGAGAGTTTTCCTGTTCCTCTAACTTAGTAAACCCTTCTTCTAATTTTTTTGCCATCTGTTGAAAGGCTGTTGCCAATTCTTTAAACTCACGTGGTTCTTGCCCAATTATATACATCGTTTTAAAGTGTCTATCACTAAATTGTTTTGTCAATTTTATTAAATTTTGTATAGATCTCATGATAGGACGTGTCATTAACCAATAAATAAACGTTGAAATAATGAATGCCACAAATGCAATTACTGTTAATAACCGCGTTTGTTCCGGTTCAAGTAACATTTTGGTCTCACTATACCATATAGCAATTACCATAATACTGGTACTTAATAGATTCATGAGTAACAATTGAATACGTAATCTCATGTTTCATTTCCTCCATTTGGCTCAAAGCGATATCCTATACCCCAAACCGTATGAATCCAACGATTCTTTATCGTATGCTTCTCGAGCTTTTCACGTAAACGACTCACTAACACGGTAACTGTATTTGATGCCCCTTCATGTCCAAAATCCCAAATTAATTCAAGAAGCTGCGAGCGAGAAAATACTTGTTTTGGATGCTTTGCCATGAGATAAAGTACCTCAAACTCTTTTACCGTTAACTCCACTTCCTTATCACAAACAAGTACATATCTGGTCTTTGGATATATTTTTAAATCTGGAAACTCTATCACTTCCAATAGGGATTCTTTCGCTTGTATTGGTACATGGCTTCCTCTTCTTAGTATAATTTGAACCCTTAATACTAATTCACGAGGGGAAAATGGCTTTGTTAAATAATCATCAGCCCCCATTGTTAAGCCTAAAATTCGATCCCTTTCCTCTCCCTTAGCAGTTAACATAATAATAGGGACATTTGACTGTTGACGAATTTCCTCGCATAATTCCCATCCATCTTTTTTTGGCATCATCAAATCTAATATAATTAACTCTGGTTGATGTGTAAGAAATAAATCCCAACCTTCTTTACCATTTACAGCGGTATAAACTTCATATTCTTCTCTTTCTAAATACCGTTTGCATACTTCTCGAATATTCTCTTCATCTTCTACGATTAAAATTCTTTTCTTCATATACTATCCTCACTTCTTTTTCACCAATAACACAAAATTTATTTTTCTATTATCCAATAAAAATATCTTTATAGGTAAAGATATAGAAACTAATCACATAAATAAATCAGAATTCCACATTTCAGCCTCGAAGCGAATGAAAATTCGGAAAATAAATTATGTAATACAGATAGTAATCTTAACATTTGATTACTTATATGACTAGATAAGTATTTAAAATAGTAGTTACTAAATTATATAAATTAAAAGGAATGAGTCCGATTCAACATCGAACTCATTCCTTATTAGTAACCTAAATTATTGTATCTAACTTTTCGGATTCAATTCATTTCCGGTTCCCTTTCCAAACTTAGCAACAGAACTGTTACCTATTACTGAACTCTTGATAGATTCCATGCTATAGTATCAGTCCCATTCTCTCCATTACCATATTTCATATAATCGATTAAATATCCTACCTTTAACTTGTTACCATTAGATAGTATGTTCCATTGCTTATGGTGTCCAGTGAAATTCTTTGGATATGCATGATTAAATTTAAAAGTACTTGCGTTCTGTTTTTGATCTAAATGGATATAACTATCTTGAAGTTTTAAATATGCATAATCTGAATAAATAGGATTTCGAAATTTAATTAATACCTCTTCATCCTTTTTAATTGGTTTTCCAGGTTTAGGTTGACCTACTCTTTCAATAATTACATTCACTTTTTCATTGCTAGATTTTTCAGCCAAAAGATACTCCCATTTATTCCCGGCTTGATGACTTCCCCAATAAGCTGTATTTCCATATGAAGCTACGGTATAAGGAACTCCTTCTGTAACAAATTCACCTGAATTATCTACTACATAATCTTCAAATTCTTTATTAGCTTTAATTTCAGTATCCATCTTTTGTGTAGGCGTTAGATTGTGTGCGTCATTGATTTCAAATGTAACCTTTCTGTGCGCAGCAATTTCAGATTTAATAGGGTGTATATTTTCTTTAGACTCATATGTAAATCCATTCTCACGTTTAACTAGTGTTACTGTTTGTGACGGAGCATTCCATTTCTTGCTATAAGTAGTAGGAATCTCTTTACTCACTCCAAATAAACCAGGTAAAATTGTTGCCCTAATCTTTTGCGTCACAGAATCATAACTACCTTCTACTAATGTTGGTTGCTGTAGTTTTGCAAAAGCACCGTGTACAGAGTCATTATGTAAATAACCGCGATCTCCATGTCCCGCTTTTAAATTGTTCAATGCATCAGTTCCATTATTAGCTGAAACCACTGATACGTTATTAGTACTTTTAGCCTTATTTACAATATGATTTACTTTTTTCGTATCTATATTTACATGTTGAAAAACTTCGTTATAGGATAAAACTGGCTTATCAGCATGGGATTTGTCTTTAGGAGTATATACCCTAAACTTTGATATATTTCCTATATCTGTTTCTAATTGTTCAGTAGCTGCATTTACTCTAGACTCATATCTCCCTGAATCCCCCAAATGCATAATTTCTTCACCTTTTTCAATAGATAAATCCATTGTACTTGTAGGTAAAACTTCAATCGAAAGAAGTTCCCCTTGTTCAACAGCTTTCAATTCATCCAAAGATAAGACAATATTCGCATCTGCTTGTCCTTCTAAACTGTCAATTACTACTTCTGTTTTATTCCGTCCACCTTTTTCTGTACTTAAATAGTTTGCTTTATAACGATCTTGTGTTGCCTTTACAGTATTAATAATTTTGTTTCCTAAACGAATATTAAAATGAGGCGAAACATTTTCAGCGGATGCTGTTCCTACATTCTTATATTCCAAATGTACCCGTAATTTTGCTGCGTTCGCTGTATCCACAGTTGTTGCAGTAGACCAATCAAAATTATTTGTATAACTCTCCGTTTCCGTAGTTGTTTTTGAATATCCGTATCCCACATTTGCTGAAACACTTCCGGAAGGAACAGGACCGGCTGCTGAGCCTTCTACACCACCTGAACCACTTAAACCTATATTAAATGAATGTTGTGTAGATACACTTTTTTCCCATCCTCTGCTAACTGATCCGCCATTATTATCCGTAATAGTTGCAATAGGAATTACTTCAATTCGTTTGACACCAATTTGCAAATTCGGCATGTTGGCAACTATCGGATTGAAATTAGTATCAGAATCGTTGTTATAATTCTCAACCTCATACATATCAGTAAAAGGATCACCATCCGTATTTGCATTCATAGGATTCGATATAAATTTTGGTTTCCCTTTATCCTTCTCGGGATCCCATGCTTTCGCTTCATTTTTTCCAGTTTGTGAATTGAATGCAATTCTATATCCATTAATCTCTAAGTCGTTAGAAATACCATCTTTATCCCAATCGTTGTTTGCCATTTCAATTTTTTGTGTAATGAGTGAACCTATTTCCCCATCAGATCCGAGCGTGAAATTCTTATCTTCTTTTTTTACATTTGCATTCTCTTTGAATATTTCAACTGTACCTCCTGGATTCGGTTGTTTTACATCTGCTAAAGCAGGAGATGCTAAAGTCAGTGCCATCGATACACTACCTAATACACTAATTGCTGGCTTCAATTGTTTCATTGTTATTTTTCCTCCTTGGTTTCTAGGTCAATTAGAACACCTACTAGTAAGATTAATTTCATCATATATAACAAATCTTTCTTTTCTCTCTCATAACTGTTAAAAAAGTCTCTCGTAAATGTTACAAAACACTTACAGAGTTTTTAAAATCTATATATAAAACATCAAAAAGCCGTAATATGAAGAATCGATTACAATATATACAAAAAAGCAGCTAGCCAAAGCTAACTGCTTACTCATTTATAAAATTTCAGTAAAAGAATGTATTAATTTTGAAGTGTGCAAATTGGAAGAGTTACTTCAACTATAGTTCCCTTATTCACTTCACTCTCAATAAATACCTTCCCCTGGTGTGTTTCAATAATTTTATAACAGACCATTAATCCTAAGCCGATTCCCTCTTCCTTAATACTGTAAAAAGGTTCTCCTAAATATGGTATACGTTCTTTTGGAATCCCACATCCTTGATCGATAAAGCGAATCCTTATTTGATTATTATCAAGTTTATCAAATTGAATCAAAATTTCTCCTCCTGTTGGCATGGATTCAATTGCATTTTTTATAATATTAACAAATACTTGTTTTAATTGATTTCCTTCACATGGAATCAGTGGAATACCAGGTGTAAAATCAATTCTAATTTTTATATTATTCATCATTGCTTGAGGTTGCAGTAGCATTAAAACTTGATCCATTAGCACACTAATATCATTAGGTTGTATCTTTACCACCTGTGGTTTGGCTACCGCCATAAATTCATTAGTAATACTTTCTATACGCTCAATCTCTGATGATACTATATTTATATAACCCTGATTATTCTCAGTTTCCGTTGATTTTAATAATTGCATAAACCCTTTCATTGCGGTTAATGGATTATTAATTTCATGAGCCATTGCAGTCGCTAATTGTCCTACGACAGCAAGTTTTTCAGATTTCCGTAGTAATTCTTCTGTTTTTAGCCGTTCAGTAATATCACGAGAAATACTCAGGAAAACTTTTTTACCATTTAAGTTAAAAACACGGACACTAAACTCAGTTGTTATTATTTTTCCTGTTGGAAAAGCATATTCATCTTGCAAAGTGAAGGAAGTTTGTCCCTCTCTAATTTTTTCTAATAACCTTACAATCATTTTAGAATCTTGTGGTACGACATTTGGAAATGGTAACGAGAGCAGCTCTTCTCTACTATATCCAAATCTTTTACAACCAACAGGGTTTACCTCAATGAATCGACTTGGAACATGATTTTCATTCAGCTCTACTACATATACTGCATCAGTTGCTTGTTCGATTAGTGCACGGTACTTCATTTCACTATCTTTTAATTGTTGGTGTAATCGATGTCGTTCTCTTTCTGCTTGTTTTCTTTCAGAGATGTCTCTACATATTGCAGATAAAGCTATTACATTTCCTCTTACGTCTAGTATAGGAGAAACTGTCAGACTGACATCAAGTAGACTTCCATCGTTACGTCGTCTAACAGTTTCTAATCTAGTAACTACGGATTCTCCTGTTAGAATTTTCTGAATATTTTCAAGTGATTCTTCCATTAAGAAATCTGGTACACAGGGTAATCTCTTACCTACGATTTCTTGTAGTGACCATCCAAATATCTTTTCATAAGCTTTATTTGCTTGTAAAATATGCCCTTTTCGATCAGAAATGGTAATAGCATCTACATTATGCTTTATAAATGATTCTAGTAATTCTTTGGTAGCCCTTAATTCTGATTCTACCTTTTTTCTTTCGGTTATATCGACTGTAGAACCAACAACTTCAATAACTTGTCCATTTCGTTTAATCGGCCTAAGTGCAATAAGAATAATTGTTTTATCATCTGGCCAGGGTAATTCGAATATAATTTCTTTCCCTTCCCATGCCTGAAGATAATACTTCATCAATTGCGGAACTAAATGTGGTGGAACAATAGAAGCATCAATAGTCCGTAAGCTTTTTCCTACCACCTGTTCAGAATAAAATCCTTTTTGATAATAAAACTGTCCATCACATAAAGTGTGTATAAAGTGCTTACCCACTTTTTTAAATTTAAAAATCCCTCCTTGAAGCTCATGTACGGTATCTGTAAGTTCTTGCTTGGATTTTTTTAATTCCCGATTCATTTTAGATAAGTCCTGTGTTAAATAATACAATCTCTGATAGGCTTCCATAAGAAATAGCCCAATTAAAAGTCCTAACGCTATATATAATAAACCTCCAGAGTAAAGTAACGTAGTATTAAAGAATACACCAACTAACCACTTTATTCCGACAAAAATAGAAAAATATAAAGATGCACTTTTAAAAGGATGAAGGTTTTTAAAATATGTTTTAAAAGTAGAAAATAGAACACTCATACTTAAATATGCAATCACAGGTGGCTCCCAATACCCACCAATGAAAAAGATACGCATTATAATTATGCTAATTAGTGTAATCCAGCCAGCAATGCGACCAAAATAAATAAAAGATAGAATAAGAGGAACAACTCGAAGATCGTAGGAAAATCCCATGTATGGAAAAGAAAAGAGCATCAAAGTAACTGCAATAATTCCTCCATAGAATTTTTCGAAATATCGCCTGGAATGAACCAAAAACACTTGAATAAATATCGCTGCGCTAACTAATAAAGAAAAAATAGAAATATTGATGAAATAGTCTTTAATAATCATGTAATGTCCCTCCTTGCATTAAAGATATATTCGACAAAAAAACAGAAATTCCTACAAATAGTATAAACAGTTCAGGTGCAAAAAATATAATTCCGTACATGATAATACATGTAAATAGTATCATATTGATTCAAATCGAAAACCAGGGAATCTTCCATATGAACCTGCAAATCCCCCAAAAATAAGGTGTTTATTTAAATGTTATGTACAAAAAAACGTAGGAATATTTAATTCCTACGTTTTTTATAAATTAATCAACTCCTTCACTATTACAATTCTTCTAATTCCTCAATTTCGGCTTTTCGCTTTAAAAATATTGCAATATCTTTATTCTCCCTTTCTATTAAACCAAGAGCATGTCTATCATTTAAAGCTAATTCTTTATAACCCCATATATATTCTATTGTTGTCGCTTTACTATGTTTATGATCCGCAAAATACCATTCTAAAGGTTGTAAAGGGTTCGATACTTCAAACAATTCCGCTGGGTACCATGAAGGCAAGTTTTCATTATCACCCAAGATTAGATAGTCTAATGCTCTATTCAATGAACTAATACCATAAACCACATATTCCTTATCGGTTTCTAAATTTATAATAGAGTCTCGATTATATCCTTGATCTAATAAAACCTCTGAAAATGTATCTCCTGAATTTTTTATACATAGTACCTTCACATACAAGCTCCTATCAACAAAAAATTAATTTTTAAATTTAAAATCATTAAATTCTCCTGTTCTATTATTTTTAAAATAATGAATTGCTACAAGAGTTACATTATGCGCCATTTGCGCCTAGCCACCTTCTTTGGGTCAACAAGAATCTGTCATTGGTATTCTCGTTAGAACTATTCTTTGTGGATTTGAATTAATTTTTTTCATTGCAAGTCGTTCTTTTAATGTATTTGCAGGGCTTCTACCTGCGGAGCCTCTTCCTAATATTTCAACTTCATATTTTTTATTTTTTATAGCCTCTTCTAGTTCCTTTTCTTTTCAGGTTTGCGTAGATTTCATGTCAAATTACAGAAGTGAGTCAGGTCACTCTAAATCGTAGATTAGAAGAACATGAATAATATTCTTTTTTGAATTGTAATTAAACCTCAGAGTGGCACCCCATACCCAGAATCATTTCCTTACCCAACAGAAGTTAATAAAACATGGTTAATTATTGCTTCACCGCTTTGGCTACAAGTGCTGCGTATGCTTCTGCACCTACTTTGGTTAAATGCACACCGTCAGGTGCAAAGTAGTCTTTCTTTCCAGCACTTGCTGCATACCAATCAACTAGAGTTACATTCGGATATTCAGATGCCGTTACTTTCAG
Organism: Bacillus sp. FSL M8-0063; assembly: GCF_038005545.1. Classification (NCBI taxonomy): domain Bacteria; kingdom Bacillati; phylum Bacillota; class Bacilli; order Caryophanales; family Bacillaceae; genus Bacillus; species Bacillus sp. FSL M8-0063. Next base: position 331,724 of record NZ_JBBOTJ010000003.1, on the reverse strand, counting down.
TCTCTCATTCACGATTGATTCCCACGGACGTGGTACTCTCGTATTAATAAATATGATTTTACGTTCGTTTCCAATTTCTTTTATTAATGAAACAAGTTGCTCAGTAGTAAAGGCTCCATTTGTACCTAATCCAATAATGACATAGTTTCCTAAATTCCCTTCATATTTTAACTGTTCAACTACCGGAATCGCTTTTGACAGCTGGCGACCAATTTGCGCATCAATCCTAATATCAGGAAAAGTATTTTTTAAATACGGAGTAATATCAATCATAACGGAATCACCTATCGCAGTAACCGTGAGTGAATTTTTAGGTTGCGCAGAATTTACTTCTCTTGATTCCCCTTGTTTTTGAGGCGTCTCTTGATTTGGATTTTCCCAAACTGCAACTGGATGTGGCGCCGGTTGTGTTTGTGCTACTTCCACCTTATCTTGTTGAGAATTCTCCTTAGCCTTACTAGCTTTTGATAACCCTACGACTGCTATCGACGAAACGAATAATGTACAAATTAAAGCTAACTTAACACCTAAAGTGACATTTTGAATTCTTAAATTCTTAAACTGAATGTTCCGGAGCGCTCCTTCTCGGATTGGTTTTTCAATAAACTTCCATGAAATTTGCGCAATCAATATAATCAAAAGAAATTGAAGGATTGCTCTTATTAGTGAAAAATCCCCAGCATTTACCTTTGAAGTCGTCAATGTAAGAATTGGATAATGCCAGAGGTATATACCATACGATCTTATCCCTATCCAACGTAAAGGTCTAAATCGTAAAAATTGAGCAATACGACTAGCTGGATGAGCTAGATTTGCCACTAACAATGCTGTTGCAATTGATAAGAGAACCATTCCTCCCTTGTATAGAAATGGATCATATTGATTGGTCTTCCAAAACATAACCAAAATAATAATAAGGGCAATGCCCCCCACTACATCAAGAATGAAACGCGCCTTTGGGATAATTTTATTTGCAAGCCTATTGCTTGGCCAAACTAAGGCAAGTACCGCTCCGATAAGTAAGGAAAAGGCCCTCGTATCTGTACCATAATATATTCTGCTTGGGTCAGCTCCAGGTTCATACAAAATTGCCATCGCTAAAGCTGAAGCAACGGCTCCCAGACAAATTAATAAAATCATACGGGATTGTTTTTTTATGTAGTAAAGCCCTAAACTAATGATAAACGGCCAAACAACATAGAATTGTTCCTCAACTGCTAACGACCAAAAATGATTCAATGGAGAAAGCTGGTTAAAATTATCAAAGTACGATAATTTATGATAAATATACCACCAGTTACTAACATAAAATAATGCCGCTAATGAATCTCCGCGCATTTTTTCAAGTAAAGAGCTATGAAACATCGTAATCCATGCCAACGTTATAACGAGCATAACAAGCATTCCCGGAAGCAATCTTCTTGCCCTACTAAGCCAGAATTTTTTTAAATCAATTCTCTTATTTCTCTTCCACTCTATCGCTAGAATATCTGTAATTAAATAACCTGAAAGTACAAAAAATACAGTAACTCCTAAAAACCCTCCAGGCATCCAATTAAAATTAATATGATACAAAATAACACCTAGTATAGCTAGACCCCTTAGACTGTCCAACCCAACCATATAACGACTATTTTTTTTAAAAGGTTTAGTCATCCTACATTCACCTCTATTTCTTGGAAATTAGGTTAATAATAACGGCATAAAATGCTATTAATCCCCTAAAATCGTATAAGCTAAACTATTACAAACATCTTTTTGTAAGGCTCTTTTTTTATCTTTACATGCACAGTAATTAATACTTTAACACGTTATCTGGCTCTGTTGTGAAAATTTTTAAGCTAGATGTTCTTGTTTCTCTTCCGAAAAAGAGGAATATGATATATAACGTATATTTGAACATTTCCCTGCAAAATAACGTTATAAAGAAGGGCTACTGGTTATGAGCAGCCCCTCTTTTACCTTACTTCACATATACATATGTTTCATTTGAAATCACATTTTATGTCTTGCCCTTACTGTCGTGTATTTTATATTGCAGCGAACCTTGCATCAGAACAATATGTGTTCTAGTGCAAGGTTTTTTTAACTAGAATAAATTCTGGGAAAGCAAATAAGGAACATGACAGATGTGATATTTTAAAGAAAAATAGTTTAAGAAAAATAATAGTAGCCATTTGCTACTATTATTTTTTTCTTTAAGTTATCGTAATATGCCTGGAATTCTAACGGGACGTGGTATGTCAATTCATCTAACAACCATTATGTGCTGAGTTCGTGAATGCGGAAATTTCCTTCGTGATTTTTGAAAAATAAAACAAAAAAGAAAAACTATCTTTGAAAATGGATGAAACCTACATAAATGTCAACTAATCTATGTACGAATTCCTTTGCTTTAGCTAGGTGTTCTAGGAAATAAGGAGCCATATGCCGGTCAATTTTTCAATTAACTTGGTGTCTAGTTTAGTGTACCATCTCCAATTAATGCGTTTTTTGGGGTTCAGTTCATTATATTTTCTACTTTGTCTTTATACACAACATATTCTTTTCCATCCACTACTGCTACCACCGCAAATTCATCATTTGGATTGAATGAAAGCCAGTCAGCCCACATGCTTGTATTAGCTCCTCCACTCCACATATGATGAACAGTGTTTTTAGTTAAATTCATAACTTTATAAGACGCATTTGGTGCATTTGTTCCAGTCTTTATTTCAAAAGTGTATGCGTTATGGATTTTTTTATAAAAGTAAAAAACGTTTGATGGACGAAGTAGATTCATAAAATCTTGTTCTTTCTTCTCTGCAATTTTTATGCCTTCTAGTAATGTGACAACATCTGCTCTTAATGTTTTCCAACTGTCTTTAGCTGAATTCAAGTTAGACTTTAAAAATTTATATCTATTTTGATCAGCTTTTTCATCAGCTTTATCAATATGCCCCATTACGCCCGAATATTGAGAGTCTAAATCATCCCATTGTGTGGACATATAAGTAAGAGCAGTAATAGCACTATCAATCGTACTATGCATATCACTAATATTATGAAATGCAACTCCGACTACACGATTTAATGTAATTTTATAATCTACAGTTTTACGTAATTCTGCTAAAGCAGGCTCTAATCGACCTAAATTATCTCTAGCAGTACCTATCATTATGCCACCAGAAATAAGCGTGGGGATAAAAGGGACTTTCACCATTATTAACCCATCAGATTCTAATTTCTTATAATAGTTTACTTGTCCTAAAACTTCATCTAAACGCTTTTGATCAGTCTCTACATCAGCTCCTTGGTTTTTTAAAATCGATTGCAAGGTCTCTTTATGGCTTCCAAATACTCTAACATCTTCTCCAATAGCGTTTTTAAATTTAGTTAATTCTTCTATTAATGCTTTTGCAGACTTTTGGTTTCGTTGAATCCCCACCCTTAAATCTGTAATCCCCTTTTTTAAAGTATCCCCATTTCCATTATTGATCGCCTCTGCTAATGTTTCATAATAATTTTCAAACTTTGTATCGTATTCAATAATGCCGGTCAATGTATCTAAAAGCTGTTTTTTTACTTTTGTATTCCATGTAACAGCATGTGCTCTTGCATTCTTTTGATCCTGTACAATTTTACTAGGTAAATCTGCATACCCATTAATAGAAATTCCTTCAAAACTCACATCCGGATTATTAATTAGCAAATAAGAATATTCATTCATAGCCTTTGCAAATAACCCAGCATCTTGTACAGTTTTTTTCATCTTTTCTTCATTTGCTGAAAGAGACATATCTCCATTGTTCGTTTGTTCAGTTTCAATTGCAAAGGTTGCTACTGGTGCGACTGCATAGGTAGTTGTCATAATTAAAAATGCTGATACAGCCAGTATTTTATAAGGTTTTTTTTTCATCTTTTCTTATTCCTCCTGTATAGAGTATGATTTCAAGTCCTATTCTTATTAAAAGACGATGTTGTTGCATAGATTCGATATTATTAAGCAAATCTATATAACCTGTCCTCTATTGATTAATTCTGTTACAAATTTTTAAAAACAAGTAAACTACATGACTAACTTTTTATTTGGATAAAACTCATATATAAGTGAAAGGCGAAGTCTTTAATGAGACTCCGCCTTTTTAATATATAAGGATTTGTTAATTATTGCTTTACTGTTTAACAGTGTAATCATAGACTCTCTATGTTACGGGTCACTTTGCAACAGAATAAATATTCCCCTATTTTTGTGGAGTAACAGTTTCCACTTTTAATTCCTTTATCCCCTCTTTTAATGTAACCGCATCTGTTCTTAATGTTTTCCAACTGTCTTTCGCTGCATTTAAATTAGGTTTTAAGAATTTAAATTTATTTTGATCCGCTTTTTGAGCTGCATTCTCAATATGCCCTAGAACGCCCGAATATTGAGAATCTAAATCATGCCACTGCGTTGACATATAAGTAAGAGCGTTAATAGCATCATCAAGCGCCTTGTGCATTTCATTAATATTACTATAAGCAACTCCAACTACACGATTTAATGTTACTTTATAATCCACGGTCTGACGTAATTCTGCTAATAAAGGCTCTAACTTACCTAAGTTGTCTCTTGCTACTCCCACTATAATACCGCCAATTATTGGTAGACCCAAAATAGCACCCTTCATTACATTAAACCCATCAGATTCTAGTTGTTTATAATAGTTTACTGATCCTAATACTTCTTCTAGACGCTTTTGATCTGCATCAACATCTGCACCTTGGTTTTTTAGAATCGACTGCAAAAGATCTTTATTGCCTCCAAATGCTCTAACATCTTGTCCAATAGAGTCTCTTAATTTAGTCAATTCTTCTATTAATTGTTGTGCGTACTTTTGGTTTTGTTGAATTTCACCTCGTAAATCTGTAATTCCTTCTTTTAAAGTTTCTCCATCCCCTGTATTAATCGCCTCAACCAATGTTTCATAATAATTGTCGAACGTTGTATCATATTCAACAATACCAGTCAATGTATCTAAAAGCTGTTTTTTTACTTTCGTGTCCCAAGTAACAGCATGTGCTCTTGCATTCTTTTGATCTTGTACGATTCTACCAGGTAAATCTACATATCCATTAATAGTAATTCCTTCAAAATTTACATCAGGATTCTTAATTAGCATATAAGAATAGGCATTCATAGATTTTGCAAATAATCCAGCCTTTTGCAAGGTCTCTTTCATTCTCGCTTCATTTGCAGAAAGAGCCGTATCTCCATTGTTCGTTTGTTCAATTTCACTTGCAAAAGTTGCTACTGGTGAGACTACAGAAGTTGCTGTCATAGTTAATAGAGCAGATGCAACGATCAGTTTGTACGGGATATTTTTCATCATTTTATATTCCTCCAATATAATTTTTCATTTTCAGTTCTATTCCTGTTTAAAAGCGATGTCTTTTGAAATGAATTCTGCATCTTTATGAATATCATTCCAACTTTCTTTAGCAGCTTTTAAATCATCCGGTATTAAAGAGAATTTGTGGTCTTGCATAGAATCGATATTATCCAGTAAATCTGTATAATTTGCGCCCATTGTATTCCATTGCTTTTGAATATTTGTTAGAGACAATATCGCTTGATCTACAGTCTGGTATAGATATGCCAATGTTTCTTTCGCGTTAGTAAGCGAAAGAACTGCTTGATTAGCACGATCTGCTTTCATACTTAATTCTCCGATTTTGTTAGAAATTTCGTTATAGGAGTCCATATGCTTAGATGCCGTGACACCAGCTGCAGTTCCTAGACCGATACCAGCTGCTCCAAGAGCTGAAAGTCCACCAACAACAGCCGGTGTTGCTGTACCACCAGTTACAACAATTACAACTGCTCCTCCAATAGCTGCAATAACTAAAATAGCTGCTCCCAATCCACCACCAATTGACCATGCTAATACATCATCAAAATGTTTTTTCTGAGTAGAACGAAGTTGCTCAATTTCAGCTTGAAGTTGTGGAATCGTTGCCTGTTGACCTGCTAATATTGCAGTTAATCCACCTTTCCCATCTGGACCACCAACATTATTTTTAAAATCTGTAGAATTTTGATATAGTTTCCCTTTGAAGTCTTGTAGCATCTTAATTACATCTGTAACCTCTTTTGAATTTGTATTAATTGTTGTAATTAAATCATTTATGCCCTCTTTTAGACCTGCCTTATCTTTCTTTTGTACAGTATCTACTAATGTGTCGTAATAATTTTGAAATTGTTCATCGTAATTTACAATATTACGAGCTGTTTTTTGAATCTGTGGCTTCGCTGTATCTAACCAATAATTCGCATTGATTCGTGACAGTTCTTGATTAAGATGAATATTTTTGAGCAACTCTCCTCCTTCTGATCCTAAATCGATATTAGATAAATTTACATTCGGTTGCTTAATCATTGTTTTTGCGTACAAATCCATTACAAGAATATGAGACCCTGTTTCAGCCAATGCTTTCTTCAGTCCTTCAGGACCTAAAGCATAATTGCCTACTTTTTGTTCTTGAGCGGTCGTTTCTTGTGCAAACGCATGAATAGTGTTACCAGTAGTAGCAGTTATAACCGTTGCCAAAGTGGCTAAAGTTAGCACTTTGAATGGGAATCTTTTCATAACTATTCTCCTTCTTTCGCTAGATTCTTAGAATCTTTATATTTTTTCAAAAAACGTAATATTAAAATTTATACACCTGTTCTTCAAGGTAACTTATTACATTTTTTAATTGTCTTAATGTATCTTTTTGAGACTGCTCGTTAGTTGCATCAACATTAATAGATAATTTTGTAATGTTATTTTTTATTAGATCCAAATCTGCTTTATAGCGCTTTAGTAGGTCAAGTTCTACATCTACTTGGTTTGCAAACGTATGCAAATCATTTTGTGAAAGAAGAAGCATTGATTTTTGTAAATCTGCTATTGATAGTTTCGTTGTTAAATCATATATTTTTTGGTTTTGTTTCTCTAAGTCATCTAAATATGCTCGCTGCTCTGCTGTTAGTTTATTTACTTCTGCGAAGACACCAAATGTTTTCTTAATTTTTTCAGTATCAATGGCTTTCATCAGGTCATATTCTTGCGTTTTTGCGGCTGCAGCTGCAGCTATTTCACCTTGTTTGCTTTTCTCAATTGCTTCACGAGCTGCTTTTTTGGCCGATTCAATTTCTAGAGCAGTTTTACCTTGTTCTGTCGCTTCTTGCGCTGCTTTTTTCTCAGCTTCTAGAATAGAGTTGTTAATTTCTTTTCCTTTGTTATACGCTGCCATCCCTGCTTGAGCAGCCGGTTCAATAATTTCTTTTGAAAGACTATAAACTTCTTTGAATATAGCAAATCCCTGTTCATTTAAAGCTCCTGGTATTAATGCAATTTGTTGTAAATCATTTTGAATTGCTTTTTTGGTATTTAATATTTCATTTTTTAACTGATCTATTTTTCCTGTTCCATCTGTACCTAATATGCCTTGCGCAGTTGCCACATCAGTATCGAAATCTTTTAATTTTTTATCAAGCTGTAATTTAAGATCAGTTAACTCATTAATTTGTCGTTGCGCATTTTCTTGATTCGTCATAGCCATTTCTTGAAGTACTTCAAGTCTATCCAAAAAACCTTCTCTATCTTCATTATTGTCTACATACGATTTTAATGTCGGATAATAGCTATTAAATTTCGTTACAAATCCTTTGCTTTTTGAATTTAATAGAATTAACTGTGGATAGAGTTCCGATGACCATTCTTTCATATCTTGTTTGATTAGAAATTGATTTGTATTTAAAGCTGGGACTTCCTCTAGCTGTACATTAGGACTCATTAAAGATTGATCAATATACGTTTGGATTAATTTAGATTGCGCACCTAATTTTCGTAATGATGAAGAAATATCCATGTTTTCCTGTTGAGTTTCTGCTTGAACGATTGGTGTTGCCAGAGTATTGATAGGAATAGTTGCTCCAGTTACAATGGATGTTATTAAAAATCCTGTCATTATTTTATTTTTCATTCCGTACACTCCTTTACCATTTTTTTTATAACTTGATTCATATAACTGTACAACCTAGCTCTAGGCTCTCTGCTTACACACGCCTGAGGAAGAAGAGGTCTTTCATATAGGATGTTATCGTTATTATTTACTTCTAATAGAATCTAAGGATTTTACTTCCCTCTCATTTAGCTCTATTTTTCAAATAATAAACGATAAAAATTCATCAGCTATATTTGAATTAGCTGCCCAATGAATAGTAAAATACTTCCACCCCTAGAGCTGCTGTTTAACTTACAGAACCATGAAGATAGATAAACCATTGAATCTAGGGTTAATCCTGTCATGACTTTTTTTAATATCAATTTCATAATAGGGTTTTTAGTTTTTTCAGCAAGAGCCTTACAAGACTACAAAAGATGAACTTATACTGTACATTGCTTATACTTATATTGCGGAATTAATTCACTTTTGCTATGTAGAAACTTAAAACCCTATTTTTTAAAAGTAATACTTTTGAGATTCTACATCCGCCAAAAATAAACTGATTATTAAGAAAATTAATCGCAACATACTTTACTTGCAAATTTATTAACCTCTATTAGTTCGCTCTTCTCCTTTCTTTGTGGTCATACCAGTTATGATGTTCATTAAAACATTAAATTTCTGATGCGTAAATAGCGAAATTTTGTCGATTGAGCTCGATAGTTTAACTGTTAAGTAAAAATATACGTTAAAAAAATTATATCGATATAATTAATTGGAAATTGCATCTCTGTAATTGTAATGATTACAAATTAAAGTGTATACGGTTAATAAATAACCATTTTAGCTCAACGGAGCAATTTCATTTTAAAAAAAATACTTATAGAATAATTTAATAGGTTTTTTTATACTTTTTTACCTTTATTTAGTTATGTATAATTGCATATAATATAGATATATCAAGTGATATATGTTATATTGTTAAACTTTATGTAATAGTCCCTAATATCACCATTATTAAATACTCAACATGCCAACCACTTTAATACTTAACATGAAGATATCAATCTATAAACTTATTTGTTATAACTATAGTTTTTAAAATATAAAAAAGCCGCAAAGCTTTCTCGAAAAGAACCTTTGCAGCCTTCTGTTTTTTTGTCTCCTGAGAAAAATAATGGATAGTGTACTCATAAATTAACAACATGTTATAAATCTTACCCATGTCTTTTAGCTTCACTAAATGTTTCATAGATTCTTCAAGATCTATTTGAATACATATTTCTTTTCTAGATCAATCACATACCCTTTCTAGAGTAAAATAAACAGTATGCTCAATTTTTTGAGTTACTTGAGCGTATATTAAAGTTTTTTCACAAGAAACTGATACTAAGCTCATATTACTGTATATTTTTCACGATACTGTCTAGGTGTCATGTTAGTTGATTTTTTGAAAACCCTTGTAAAATAGCTTTGGTCGTTAAAATTAAGCCAAGCACAAATATCTGATAATGGATATGTAGTAAGTGTTAATAATTTTTTTGCTTCTTCAACTCGTTCCCTTTGAATAAATTCACTTAAAGGAATTCCTACTTCTTTTTTAAATAATTTAGATAAATAAGTAGGCGTAATATCCAAATGATTAGCGAGTTCATTGAGTGATATTCCATCGTATACATTTTTACTAATATGGTTCATACATGTAGTAACCGCATTTGAAAATTTTTGCGCATTGAATTCTTTCACTCGATCTGCAAAAGTACGTAAAGCATCTCCTGACAATCGCCTTACAGAGTCCACGTTATCTAGTTGTTCCATGGTTTGGATATACAAAATACTAAGTGCAAAAGCAATGTCTGGTGGGAGATTACCTTCTATCGCATATCGAGTAGCTAAAGTAATCGCAATAATCCCATGGTTTTTTTGGTTTCTAAGTGGATCCGCTGTTAAAATTAATTCAGTATCTTCCTGCGAAACTGCATACATATATTGCAACAACTTCTTTCTATTTCCCTCTTTGATTGCTGAAAAATAATTATGTACTAATGCCATGTTGTGAGTTTTTGGTTTATTTTGTTGACGTTTTAAAATATATAGATCGGGTTCCACAATTTTATAGGGAACTTCCTCTAACACTTTATTTTTTTCTAAAACAATATTAACATCTAACTTTTCATTGAAAATCATGTAATGCAATAAAATCCCCATATCAATTAAAGCATTTTTTTTTGCCTCAGGTAGGGATTGATAATAAGTTAGTCTTTCTTGAATATTAATATTTGAGTTAAATTCTTTTCGAAGTTTAAATGTCACATCATCTGATCCCTTTGGATGTATAGTTGGGCCAATTATTATAGTCCCTTTTATATAATCATGATTTGCTATATGAATTAGGATAAAATTTTCAAGATAACTGTTACATCTGAAAAGGGGCAAATTATCGGGATCATTTTCTTGATAAATGTCACTAAGATGTTCTTCTTTAGAAGAATAAAAAGGACTACAAATATCATCAGAAGTAGACTGATATAAGATTTTTTTGTCTGTGGATAAAATGTGAACGGGTACATTAAAGGCTTTATGTGCGAGATCACACAAGTGTTGTATATCGATAGAATTATTCATTATCTTCTCCTTTTAATTAGATTAACTAATAAATTTTTACATCTTTACGGTATAAATTCATAAATTATTTTCCGTCAGGTATAACTCTCAACAAAATATTACTATAAAATATCAAAATAGTACAATTCACGACAAAATATTACTATATTTTTTTTATAAAAATCATATATTATTTAATTGTAATTAGCATTTAAATATCAGAGTAGCGTAGATAAGATAAGATAAGTAAATGAAATAAGCGAGGATTTTTTCTTAATTCTACAAAATTTAATCATTGAACTTGAAAAAACAGTAAAAAACTTACAAAATACAGTGGTAGTCTATGCGAGTACCAAGCTGGAAAAAAGATTCAAAATATGGCTAAAGTAACATGAGATACTGTACCATCGCAAGAAACAACAGTCAAAATTTGAATTCAATTACATGTACAAATTGAATTCAAAAAATGGATAATGCTAAATTAAATGTAAAACTGAAAAATTACTGTGTTTCAGATTTTAGACAAAAATAACAAAAAGTCGGGAAATTAACAACAGAGGAAAATGATAAGGATATTTATGAACCACTATGCTTTGAAAGTACAAGCTAGAGGAAATTCAAGTATCAAACAGATACATGTTACTTAAAGATTTAATTGAGAGAAAGGTCTTTTCATCAGTACAAAAATAAAAATAGAAAACACAAAAACAGAATGGAATATTTAAAATACTGGTGATATAGGGACAACTATTTTTATCTAATTGGTACTATATTACTAGTCGCAACATTAGTTTTACTTCCCACCAAAAAAGAAGAAATATATAGATTTTAAAAATACTAGGAATAGCAGCCGGGATAGAACAGATGAATAACCTATTTATTGGTTGTTCATCTTTGTATTATTAGTCTTTATATTACCTAGTTTTATTATTACATCACATATACTTATTATTAAATTTTCAAATACAATAGCTGTTAATTAACAAAAACAACATCCATAATTAAGGTGCACAGTAAATTGACCTCAAAAAAATTCTTAAGTGACATATCTTTAAATCCATTTAAATATTAAGTATACTTTGTACACTACTTTTTATAAATTGATATATATACCCCTCTTAATTTCTCACTTTATTTTTAATTAAGAATCAAATTATTTATGAATGAAATTGTATTAAATTGGCTTAAATATTATGGAATTAAAATTACGAATAATAACAAAAAGGTTTTAAACAACCTTACACTAATCGTATCGAATTTATTTTATACTGATACCTATAACATTGACTAATCCACAAAAGGTTGTTACAAAGGAATCTGAGGGTCTGTTTTTCAACTTCAAAATTTATTTTTTGAAGTTTTTGTAAATAAAAGGAAGAGGAATCCATTTGCACATGAATTCTTCTTATTTACTGCATTAACTTAGTGTAATCTGTATTGACCTGTTAATTGTTCTTCAGCCATTCGAACTAAACGTTTTGTAATTTCTCCACCGACAGATCCATTTGCACGTGATGATGTATCAGGTCCTAATGTGACTCCTAATTCACGAGCAATTTCATACTTCATTTGCTCGATAGCACTTGCAGCAGCAGAAACAAGAATTTCATTTGTATTACTTTCGTGTCTTTGAATATTCATAATTGCACCTCCATTATATTTGTATATAACTTGTGCCTAATTATGATATTTATGCATGAGTAACCTAGTTTCTTCTATAAATGAACGCCAGGACTCTACTTTTCTTGATTTTTCTTGACTATTTCTTAATGTGTAGATATTTGAGTACTCTATAATTAATCCTCCTCAAAAGTTAAATAATGTACATTGCATTTCAGTATAAAAATAAAACCGCCTGTAAGAACGGTTTCTCTTTTCGTTATTTTTTTATGGCTCTACGCTTTTTTATTTAATATATTTTATGTTACGTATGCCTAGACGAATTGACGCGAAGATAAGGTAAATCATTATAATGACGTAGACTACTAACCAACTCGTATAAATATATGTACCCTGAAATCCATTTTCAGTAATCCAGTTAGTGATCCACATTCCACCAAAATAAACTGGGATTGTTAACAAGCTTACGTCTTTAGGATCTGTTGCAAGATAAATCATTAGAAATAGAAAAGCAAGTGCCCCTATCGTACTAACATTTTCAAAAACCATTATCGGAAATCACCTACTTTATGATTAATAATATAACAAGTATTAATTTCTTACCCCTTCCGTGGATAACTCGTTTCGCGGTTTTCATAACTACCATTCCTTGGGGTAAGTATATCAAATACCAAGGTAAATTTCCCCAATAAGTATGATGTCTACTTAACAGTTTCTTCTTCGGCCAGTAATAGAATACTAATTTTTATTGCAACATATCCGCAAAGGAAGTACCTACATTATTCTTTCGCTTCATATGCTTCTCTAAATAGATTTTTGTTGTTTGAATATTTTCATGCCCAAGCGTTTGCATTAAATGATATAAATCCGCATTTCCTTGTTCAACTGCCATGATTGCAAATGCATGCCTAAATGTATGAGCGGTTACTGGATTTTCACGATATTGTAGAAACTCTAAGTTTGTCTTTTTTATCATGTCGGTTACCTGATTTGATAACGTTTTAGGGTTATAAAAATTCCCTCTTTGATTTACAAATACAGGATCCTCATCTCCTTGATCTAATATGGTTTGAAACCCTCTTTTCCTTCTCACTTCACAGATACACTGATACAAATGTTCTGAAATGAAAAGTTCACGTACCTTTCCACCTTTTCCTATAACTTTTAACCAATACTTTCCGTCATAGTATAAATCTTTTACTCTTGTCCGACACAATTCCTGAATACGTGCTCCAGTACTAGCTAATGCAAGTAAGATTGTATAGTTTACTAAATGTCCTCGTACTTTATAAAAATCTAAAATTTTTATTACCTCATCATATGACAAATCACGATTAGGTCTATCGTTTTCATTTACATTTGCGCGCTGTAGTTCCTCATGAAGTGGCTTATCAACATAGCCAAATAGGTGAAGATGTTTTAAAAATGAACGAATCAATACTGTTTTTTTCGCAAGCGTTGCAACGCTATAGCTTGAATTTCCCCTGCCATTCTTTACACTTTTTAACCAGTTACTATACTTACGTATATGCCAAGGCTGTAATACCTTCAATAAAGATTCATAGCGCTGTACGTCTTCCCCATTTAATTCAAATTCTTCCGCGTTCTGCACCATGCATTGACAAAATGACAAAATTTCAGAAACATAACTCTTTTTCGTATGCTCTTTCCTATTTTTCTTCTCATCCATATCTTTCTGTAAATGGACAAAATGATAGATCACTTCAAGGTCATTTAGAAAATCATATTTTCTTTTACCCTCTTTTTCTGCTTTCTCCATCTTTTGTTCTACAGCATCCATATAACGATTGTTATGTAGGAATAACACAACACCATTCATATCCTCTAAATATGTATCTATAAATCCTTTTTTATAATTTGTAATAGGTAAAACTTCATTTTCACTTTTACTATCCATAATTTTCATTCACCACTTTTTGCACATATTATTAAACTATATCTACTTATTAAATATACTATATTTTTCATTTCCTTTGTAACAATTGTACAAAATAAAAACATTACTCTTTCTATAAGAATCCTTCATTCTTCTTCATTAACCTTTACTTGTATTTTTTTATAATTTATTAGTAAATAGATATCAATTAATAGATAATACCTTAAATTTTAAATCTATTTTATAAAGAAATTAAATTTAAAAATATATTAACAGATAAATTGAATATAAAATTCTTTCGAACCACAAAAATTTGTAAGAACTTTAATAAATTCCATTTCTAATTTTAAATATATCTCATATTCTGATATGATATATACATATCTAAAATACTAGTAAACAATAGTTATGGAGGTGTCCTTTCATGACACAAGATTTATTGTTCATTACAAAACCTACTGTAACGACAAAAGAGGCAGCCGACTTATTAGGAGTAACGGTACAAACAATTTTAAAGAAAGAAAAAAATGGATTAATAGAATGTGTATATAAAGATAACTGGAAGCAATTCGGTAGTAAGATTTTCTATTTAGAGGATATTGAACGTTTAAAAGATATCGAAGAGATTGAGGGTTATAGTACAAAAGAAGCAGCTGAGATTCTGAATGTAGCACCATCTACTGTCTTTACATATATCAAATCTGGAAAACTACCTGCTTCAAAGATTGAAAAGCGCGGAAAAGAAGTATATATCATTAATAAAGAGGACCTTGAAACTTTTCAACTTACTTATGAAAAAACTACATCAAAAGAGCGAAAAACATTCATTGCTAAGATTCAAGACGAAGATATATATTTATATCAATTATTAACACATCAACATACGGGGAAAATAGGGAGAGTAATAGAAATTAATGGAGCAGACGGCAAGATTCTTACAGAAGACGAAGAAATCTTCCCTTTATCCACGTATAAAGAACATGATTACTCCTTTGAACCTTTCCGTAAGCAAGCTGTAATTACAAAACGAGGGTATTTATCTTTTTCCTTTAAAAAACCCCAACTATTTAATTCCATTACTTATAATCTTATAAATTTATTTTATAAAGAGCTAGGTGTCACAAATATGCGATTGAGTGTTTCATCTGATACTATTAAATTAGAAATTAAACCTTTCGTATTACAAGTTGATCCATTGCAATTTCAAGAAGAGATTAAATACTTACATTCTCATATGAAATCCGGTACGATACTTCCACATGTTGAAGGAATTTATTTTAAAAGTAATGTAGAGCCATTAACTTTTCATGCAGATCATGAATTTAAGCAGAAAATAGTTCAAATGGCAGCGAGTGCAGGTATGGGACAGGAAGAATTCTTATTACAAGCTGTAAAATCTTATATAATAAATTTAGAGCAACAATAAATATTTCTTAAAAATAAAACCCGTAGAAATTAAATATTTCCACGGGTTTTATTTTTACCTAAGATCCTTTAAATTATTTTACAACAATATAGAACTTACCAGGCATTTTTTCTTGTGCATCCTGAAATGTTTCTAGAATTATATCTGCCTCTTGACCTAACATTTTTTTACTTTCCTTAAAATACTCCCACTCTATTGTTAAAGGAAGAATAACCCATGCTGTTAGACAATCCCATAACGCATCAGCATTTTCTCCATAATAATGAGGTAAATCTAGTTTTTCCTTTAATACTTTGTGTAATACCTCTTCACTTGTAAATTGTCTACCGTCTAATTTTAAAAATTCCATACATACTCTCCCTACTTTATCTCAGTAAATGTTTTATAATGATCTGAAGTTTTATAAACTAGTCCATCACTGGAATAGACAATTCTATTATTACCACGATAATCTGAAACATAATTAATATCTGCTTCGTACCATGTTCTACCAGGTGCATTTGGTAGTTGCTTCTTTCTGTTTTCAAATATATCGCCACCTATACTTTTACCAGGTGCAACTTTATGCAGATTCCCATCCCTATTCACCCAACCAAGCGCTTCAGCTTGTTGCTTTGTGATGAAATTATCCGGTAATTTCTTATTTTGTTTTATGTACTGAGCGACTTCATCAAAACCCGTAGGATATTTCGTAAATTTTGTACTTTTGGCTGCCGCTTCTAAAGCCTTACCTTTCTTCTCAAGGTCTCCAGCCTTCCCTACAACTTTACCGATAACCCGTGTTGTACCACCAGATACGACAGCCAATGTACCCCATACATAATCTTCTGGATCATATTTTTGACCTGTTACTAAGTCTTCCCCTTTGATGAGTTGTCCAATTTCTTTTCCTGTACCAATTATAGGCGTCATACCCAATACGAATGATACATCTCCATCATTCTTACGATCATATACTCTAGATGGATCGCCACCTAAATCACGAAGTGCATTACTCAAGTCAATATTTCCAACATTGATGGCAGCAGCAGGAATATCAATCTTATGACTTGCTATTCTATTAGCGGAGTCCATAAATGTATTTGCAAGGTCTAATCCCATGTTGAAATCTGTGAAGAATCCTGGGACTTTCGCATCCAATGCTTGTAAATCTTGCGCAATAATTGGAGCATTTTTTCGCGTTACTTGTACAAGTTCCTCCATCCCAGGTTTTGCCTCATCAATGGAATGTTTCAGATTAATGGAGCTATTTACAACTGGTCCTAAATCTTTAACTACACCAGATAACCCCTTCGATAACTCTTGCATATTCAATGTGATTTGATGAATATCTTTATTAATTTCATTTTGACATTCAATGGCTTTGGCCGAAACCACATCTAATGCTTGATAATAACCAACATAGGCCTCAATAAGTGATTCATAATACTGGAGTATAAAACTGTATGTCTCTACACCAAAATCTAGTAATTCTTTTCCATCAGCTCCAAGTAATTTTACAAGTTCTTTCCTTTGGGTAACGGTTAAATTTTTTATATCACCTTTCATTGCATTTACTAGTTCTTGTAACTTACCATGTGCTTCTTTCATCACTTGTATTTTATGCTGTACATCTTGCTTTGCGTTGTTTACGTTCCTTGAAATACTTTCCCAATGCTCTGCATCATCTACCAAACGATTTTCTTCTTCTTCTAAAATCTTAATCGTGTTATTTATGAGTGTTTCATCACTTTTTAAATAATCTAATACACCTTCAAATATCTTTACTTTTCCATCAAGCAAAGTGAGTGGACTTTTAGCCTCCTGATCAAAAATAATGGCATCATGAATGCGCACATATCCCTTTTCGCCTTGGTAATTAACCTCATACCAAGAACCGACTTTCCCCACTACTTCTATTAATTCACCTTTATTTACACTTTTTGCACGTAATGCTTTTTTCAAGTCTGCCTCAGGATATACTTTTTTAACAAGGGATTCTAATGTAACCCACCCTTTAATCATTTCTCCGTCTTGATTAAACGAGAATCTCTTGTCTTTATATGTAAAATCTCCTGTTTGTAATGCACCTGAAGGCTGTAGTAAGTACCAGTTAAACTCTTGCTTTATCCAACCATTTCTTGATTCATGAGAAGCATCAAAATAATACGGCTTCCCATCAACATTTGTAAAACCTGACTGTACAGAACCTAATGGACTAAAGTAATAGATTTTGCCATCAATATGTTGGATTCCGGTTTGCACTACACCATCGGTTCCCAGATAATAATCATATCCACCTGTATGTAACCAGCCCGTTTGCATAAAACCATCGGCACCAAAATAATAGCGTTTCCCATCAATTGATTGGAAACCTGTTATTCTTTGCCCATCTTTTTTATAATACGTCCATTTTCCTTCTTCTTGTACCCACCCTTTTTGATTATCTAAATAAAGTGCTTCTTTTAATTGATCAATCCATTGTAATCCATTCGCAAGAACCTCTGTATCACTATCTAATTGTTTATCAAATTTCTTTTGAATATTGGATGGAAAGTACTTTTCAGGATCTTTATGATACTCAGTTATCATAAACTGAGACAAATTCGTTGCTTC
Source organism: Bacillus sp. FSL M8-0063 (assembly GCF_038005545.1). NCBI lineage: Bacteria > Bacillati > Bacillota > Bacilli > Caryophanales > Bacillaceae > Bacillus > Bacillus sp. FSL M8-0063. The sequence continues at coordinate 313,629 of NZ_JBBOTJ010000003.1, read as the reverse complement.
TTTTGTTACATCCCATGAACGAACTGGTGATTCACCAATTACAACAGACTCCAGTATTCGAACATATCCAACCTCTCTTTGATATTTGACCTGATACCATAAACCTTGCTTGGATATGACTTCTAAAACATCTCCATCCTTTACAGGCTTAGATGTCAATAAAAATTTTGTTTCTGGCTTTGGATAGATTCTTTTAACAGCAGAACGTAGAGTAATCCATCCCTTTTCCATATCCCCGTACTTATTAATTTCAAATGGTTTTCCTTGATAGGTAAATGTTCCTGTCACATACTTCCCATCTTTTAAATAGCTCCATGAAGTTGCAGAAAAACTCCATCCAGTCTTTAGTTTACCAGGTTCACTATAATATAAAGTATCTTTCCCTACCTGCTTTCTTCCTTGGAATAGCCTTCCATCTTTAAAAAAGGAGTACTCTATTCCATCTAACGTAATGTTATCTCTTTGCTTACTCCCATCTTTGTTGTAATAGTACCAATTCTCTTTCTCCTTCACCCAGCCAACTGATTCATCATTTTGCATATCTGTTACTTTCATAATCGTTCTATATAAGAACATAGAAAATTGCTCTCTAGTAACAATGCCATTTGGATTAAAGTTTCCGTCACCTGTACCACTTGTTATGTTGTTACCGGCTAATATTTTGACATATTCGTTGGCCCAGTGACCTTTCATATCCGTAAATTCTACATTTCCTTGCGGTTTTAAATCGAATGTTTTGACAAGCACAGTTGCCATTTCGGCACGTGTCATATTATTTTTCGGATTGAATTTTTTTTCAGCATTTACACTGAAAATACCACGTGCTGTTAGTGCCAAAATTTCCTTTTTGAAATTTCTGTCACCAATATCAACAAATGGATTATTTGTACTATCTTGCGGTTTTAAATATCGATACAAGAAAGCAGCGAGATGTTCGCGAGTAATAGGATCCGCTGCACCGAAATACCCATTTCCGTATCCTGTTATGATCTTATTCTCCACCATATACATCATTTCTTTATACGCCCAATGAGTTTTAGGAACGTCAATAAAAGATGATAAATTCACTTGACCATTTTGTTCTGCATACGCTGTTCCTACTGTACTGAATAATAAAATACATACCATAAAACTTAAAAATAATTTCTTAATTGTATTCATAATAGCTCCTATTCAATTGTTAAAAATATAATTGCAAAATCAGCACTTATTTTATCCTTCATTTACGGCGTTTTATATAATTATCAAATTTCTATTCATACTGATATTTCGCATAAGGACAACCTAAGTCATTCTGTCTGACCTATAATTGATTCATAAGATGTTTCATTTTTTAAATGGAGTAACCCATTTATGGAACCTTCTTAACATACAGTAAAACTAAGTTTTTTAATTTAAAAATCTCTTAGTGTAAAATTCGCATTATGTTGACGAAATCCATAATAATACCAATCTCCTTTCTCATTGACGCGGCCTATTTGATTTAAAACTTCGACTTCCTTTTTAAACATTGGTGCATAGGTAGAAAATAATTAAAATTATGATAATATAAGTCCTATGATTTTCTTCATACTCGCATCTCCTTATCAATTCGTAAAAACCTTTTAATTATATATTGCATTTAATTAATAATAAAATAAAAAAATACAAATATGCATAATTGCATATTCACCTTCTCAATAGGGTGTACCCTATTGAGAAGAAATCATTTCCTTGATATTATTAGTCTCATAGACTCATAGACTCTCAATAACACTTATCAAAAATATGTACAAAAAGAGGGATGAAAATGGTCTATGGATACGCACGTATAAGTGCACAAGATCAAAATTTAGATACACAAATTGAACAACTTATAAAATATGGAGTAGATGAAATCATAAAAGAGAAAATTAGTGGAGTAACAAAACAAAAGCCGGAGTTAGATACGTTACTTTCAAAATTAACTACTGGGGATACCTTAGTCGTAACTAGAATGGATCGTTTAGGTAGAAGTACCATTCAACTGTTACAGTTAGTAGAACAATTTTGGGAAAAGGATGTTCACTTTGCAATTTTAAATTTAGGAATTGATACAAGAACTCAAACGGGTAAGTTCTTCTTAACTGTCATGGCTGCCTTTAGTGAATTAGATCGTGAAATGATTAAAGAAAAACAACATGCGGGAATAAAGCTAGCAAAACAAAAAGGAGTGTATAGAGGAAGAGTAAAGAAATATACGGATAAGCACCCAGTTATGAATCATGCGATTGAATTGCGCAAGCATACCAATAAAACTGTTAAAGAAATATACCAAATTACTGGTGTGAGTCCGGCCGCTCTGTATCGTAGATTAAAAGAACTTGAATAAAGTTCTTTTTTGATTTGTAATTAAATCCCAGAGTGGCCCCTCATACCGAGAATCGTTTCCGTACCCCTGGGAGAGAAACACATGCCTATCAGGGTAAAATTAGCTAAGTTCAAACTCATCCAAACTTTTTTGTTCTTGTACAAGGGCATAAAACTCTCAACTATTCCGAGAAAAATCTCTATTCAGTTAAATTTCATATCTTTAATTGAGCAAAAATCACAAAAATTATCCAACTTTTGTATAAAAGAATGAGTCAATTGAACTTAGAAAAAGCGTGTTTTAATAAAAAAAATTTTCCGAATGCACTTTTTCTTTTTGTTCTTCTATCAGGGATCATAACGTTAAATTAATCAAACATTTTTCGAAAACAACAACAGTTATTTACGAGAATACAACCTCAACTTAAAAAAGACCACCCCTTTCAATAAAGGAAGTGGTCTTCCTAAATTATCTATTTTCTTAAAATAAACCTATAATAACTTTGATATCTCTTTACTCAGTCATCCGATTATAGGAATAAAATCCATTAATACATGTAATTCTATCCCTATTAAAGCAGAAATAAAAATGATTTTTAAGAAAATACTCTATTTATAAGTAAACAATATTATTAATCTAAGTATTATAAAATTAGTAACTCACTTAAGAAGTTTTAAAAGACAAGCTTGTTAATGATGTTCCAACACTTAAGTCGTCATTTAATACGAGGGATAAACAAGCTACTAATGGTAATGTAATGGTAATTGAGCCATCACAATTAATCACTATACTAGGACTAGATCCACACTCTTCTCCACCACTTACAATTGATTCTACCCCACCACTCGGAGTAAACGTAACTAAAAGACACACATCGATACAAATATCATTTAAAGTATATGCCATTACTTATACCCCTCCCTAAAACAATTTATAATAAGCTATGTGGGGTCACCATATCAATGCGGGAAAATTGTACGTTTAGACACATTTTAGACACAAAAAACGAGTGTGTAAATTTAGATGATAGTTATAATTTCAAAAGTGGATCAGATTTTTTATTATAACTAAAAAATCTGATCCACTTATTTGTGTCCTTAAAAATAATCATATTTGAAAAAAGTAATAAATGAACTTTCATTCATCGTTTAATAGGTTTTAACTTTTTCTATTCTATATAGAAATATTTGTTTACTTTTCTGTAATATTCACAAAATTAACAGCTCTCTCGTCCTCAGTACCTAAAGCCGTATTCACTTTATCTATTTCCTTTCTTAATTCTGGTGCTTTCCCTTGATTGACTAAGTTAAGATTCCCAAAAGATTTATTAAAAGATAGAAATTGTCTTGTTTGTTCTTTCCCATTTATTTCTTTAAATAATGTATCATCTACAATTAATAGGATTACGTTGGATCCACCACGATATGGAGATAGCCATACATCCCCTTTATATTGAACATTCATTTTTTTCTCATCAAATGTTAGTTCTTTCAAGTCTTTATATTCTTTATTTGCAAATATGATAGTTTCATCTTTTTCTACTTTTGGTAACGAATCAAGAGGGACTGAAGATAGGAGCCCCTCGTTATTATCCCTTTCACGAATAAATCCCTTTGTATTCATTTTTTCAGCAGTTGTTCTACTAATAAATAGTAAATTACTAGTAGCAGTATCCATAGAATCCCCAAATTTAGTTGGTAACTTTATGTCAAGCTTATTATTATCTATAGTCCCTTCTTTTAATTGATATAGGTCTTGTGAGGTTGTTATATCTTTGTATGAGTCAATTATAGAGTTTCTTGTTTGTTCGTTTATCGTTCCTACTTCTATTGAAATTCCATTTGCTGGAGAGTCTTTTGTACCAAATAATGAACATGCTCCTAACATGGTAATCGAAATACTAGCTACTATTAATAATCCAATTCTTTTTTTCATCCTATATTCTCCTTCTTTTTAAATTAAAAGATTGTTTTATACATTTTTTTCAAATATTGAGCACGAACAAAGTAAAAGTATATAATTTGCATAACTAAGAAACAAATCAATACCACAACGGAACTACCCAAGACTGAAAAATTGGCTAACTTTTGTAAGGCCATAAAAGCAACTGTACTATGTGTAATCGCTATTGCAATTGGTAAAAAGAATAACAATGCAAGTTGACGTGACACAATTTTCTTTAATTCAGGTTTACTTAAACCAACTTTTGCTATCATTTTATATTGCTGCTGATTTCGTTCTAAGTCTGTATATAATCGGAAATATAAAAAGCTTGCAGCAAAAGTAAAGAAAACGATACCTATTAATACACTCATGATAGATGCAAGTCCAAAACCTTGTTTCATCACTATCCATGTAAAAATTAAAGACGAAAATGTATATTGTTCGTTGTATACTTCAAGTTCACTAATACCCTGATTATCTTTCTTTAAAGTAGTCACGATTTTTTCAGCAACCTTTTTTGTTTGATCCCAATTTTTCACAATAAAACCATTGATAGTGAATTGACCGTAGTGACTCTCTGGATCCACAATCATTTGATTATATACAGTATCCGGAATAATAATTGTCGTTATGTTTGTATCTTGTAGTTCTTTTGACGTTAGTATTTTATTTACATGCATAGCTCTTTTTATATTTCCATGCAACAATTGAAAGTCATTTTGATTAGATTTTGCATTAGCGACTTTTTTTGAAGGAATGACAAAACTACTATTTTGATCTTTTAAGCTTTCTTTTTCAAAATCAAATGACTCTGCTAACCTATTGTAATCACTTATTTTTATAACGCTTAATAATACATTACTGTTATAAAGGGTATCTGGAATTTGTTTTATTGAATAAGCGACTTGTTTGAATTTAAACCCACCATTATTGAGTTCGCTTTCTATTTTTTTTAGATGCTCTTTTTCTAAAGGATTATTATTATAAGACTTATAAGAAAATGCAAAGGGACTATTTGATTCAGCCATGGATGAGTTACCTAATCCCATACAAGTTCCCACTGCAGTGAAGGCAACAGCAGAAATAATAGTTACCATAAAAAACATTTTTGCATTATCTTTTAATTGATACACTAAATCTGAAATGGTGAGTATGTTTGTTTTCTTAAAGAAAATATTTTCCCTTTTCTTTAATACACGTAACACATACACACTGAGCTGTGTAAATAAGAAGTACGTTCCAAGTACAACAAAGCTCACCCCTGTCGCCATCATGAATAATACATATTTCATATCCATGTAATGAATTGCGTGAACACTATGGAAAACAGCCGTATATCCTAATCCAATACAAATAAGTGCGAATAAAGATAGCCCAAAGGATGCTTTTGGTTCAGGCTTTGGCTTTTCTTCTGCTTTTATTAATTCTACTAATTGCTCTACATTTACTAGTCGAGAAGTGAAAAGTGAAATAAATAAAAACAATAAGAAGAACGCTCCAAATGTTATCCCAATTGCTTTAAAGGGCATGTAAAATGGGAGTCCTTTATCAATCATTAACAAATTGTTGCTCATAATTAAGATAAACTTAGAGAACGCCATTCCAATTGTAATTCCTGTTAAAGTGGAAGCGATACCAATTATTATATTTTCAATAAATACTAATTTGTTCAATTGTGGGCGTGACATCCCATGTAGCATTAGAATTCCAAAATCTTTTTTTCTTGTTTTTAAAAATGCACTTACAGAATATAGGATAAAAAAGAATGAGAAGAAAAATATTAACCCCTGCGATATCTGTAATCCTGACTTTGCAAATGTATTGATTGTTACACTGGCAGCAAGATCGCCTTGTAAATTTGGATGAAATGCAAGTAATGCATACGTAAAGAAAATCATAATGGCAAACGTACTACTTAAAAAATGAGCCAAATATGTTCGTTTACTTCGAATGACGTTATTAAATGCGAATTGTCGAAAAGTCATGTGCATTTCCTCCTAATAATGCTAAAACCTCTAGAATTTTTTGATAGAATACTTTGCGATTATCTCCACAATAAATCTCATTGTATAACTGTCCATCTTTGATAAACACAATTCGATCACAATAACTTGCAGCCATTGCATCATGTGTCACTAACATCATCGTTGTGCTATTTTCTTTATTAAGCGTTGTCAATAATTCCATCACATCACTAGCAGATTTTGAATCCAGATTTCCTGTAGGCTCATCCGCAAGTAATAATTTCGGATTATGAATAGTAGCACGTGCGATTGCCGTTCTTTGTGCTTGTCCACCAGAAATTTCATACGTACGTTTATCTAATATTTTAGTTATCCCAAGTTTTTCAGCAATAGCCTCAACTTTCTCTTCCATTTCTCGAGGACTTACACCATCAAGCGTAAGTGGAAGAACAATGTTTTCTTTCACTGTCAATGTATTAAGGAGATTAAATGATTGAAAAACAAATCCTAATTCACGTCTTCGAAATAAAGACAACTGATCTGGAGATAACAGATATGGATTTTCTCCATGAATTAATACTTCTCCTGATGTTGGAGCATCTATAGTAGACACCATATTTAATAGCGTTGTTTTACCACTCCCAGATGGTCCCATAATTCCTACAAATTCACCTTTGTTTATTTTTAAATCAATATGGGATAATGCTGTATAAGAAATTTTCCCAGGATAAACTTTCCCTAAATCTGAAACATGTAGTATCTTCACAATTATTTCACCTTCCATTTCTCTTTTCGATACATGAAGTGTAACCTATATATAGTATGTCTCATATCGATTCCCCTAACATTTATCTAACAAGTTTGTAAGATTCAAAAGAAAAAACCGATGAGTAATCTTACTTTCATCGGTTAACGAGATGCATACGGGAATATCTTATGATTTAGTTTTCCACATACTTCTTTAACAGGTTTTGTTTTCTTTAAAGTTAGAAACTTTCGCAAATGAACCGACGATTCTAACTTTCTTCCAATATATCCCCATACGCCATATCCATTCTAAAGGTCCCATTCTGAAGTACTTTAACCATATATTACTATAAATAATTTGTATAACAATAATGGATAGACCGATACCTAAATAGGTTAAGAATGAGAATTTTTCATTTTCTAAATAGTCAAAAACAATCGATGTATGCACAATATAGTTTGACATAGACATTCGGCCAAATGCGATTAAACATGAGAACATACTTCTTACCATGGGAATCATACTTAAAATGGTTAAGCCAACAATATAAAATAGGGGCAGTACGAAAGAACTAAAATTATTCATCCAGCCATAAGAATAGTATGTTAAAAAGAATAGGAGGACTAAACCTGTTACAAGTAATACCTTACATCTTTGTAGGTGATTGAAAAAAGATACCTGTCCTAAAAATATCCCTAAAATAACCATTGAAAGCCCGCTTAACATGCTTACTAAAGATACAATTTGATTATTAGTTGATTCACCTTCAATTAAAACCATGTCACGTGTGAACCAAATCAATATTGCAATAGCGATAAAAACGACAATGTTAATCACCGGTGGTATATACTGAAATACAAATCCTATTAGCCCATAAATTGCATACATAATAAATAATCCACCGGCAGGGACCCCTACAAATGTACATGTAACACCAATTAATAACAGGATACTAAAACGCCGGATATATATTAAATTTGCCCTTTCACCCCTCTTCTTTAAATTTGACATTAATAATGCAGAAGATAAGCCTAGAAGGAACATAAATATATAAATAAATTTGGATACCATGAAAGTGTAAATGAAAGAGCTAAAATAAGGATTGGCATCAGTGCTCACCATACTCGTGTTTTGAAATATATTTGTAAAAGTAATGCCTATAAGCGCAAATCCCCGTAAATAATCAACTATTTCAATACGTTGCTTTTGTATCATAATTCCTTTCTCCTTTCAGTTTTGATTCTACATACAATGTACATATTGCATAGGATTTTTCCTATCGATTTCCCTAACATTTATCTAACAAGTTTGTAAGATTCAAAAGAAAAAACCGATGAATAATCTTTCTTTCATCGGTTAACGAGAGGCATACGGGAATACGATTCTAACTTTCGTTCCCTTACCTACCTCAGATTCTAGCTCAATCTTATGATTTAATTTTTCACATACTTCTTTAACAAGATATAATCCCATTCCCGTAGACTCTTTAAATTCCCTACCATTTTCTCCAGTATAAAATGGATTGAAAACACGTGGTAAATCAGCAGTAGGAATGCCCACTCCATAATCTCTTACTTCCAAAATAATTGCTCGTCCTTTTGAATATGCCGATATTATTACTTTCCCTTTCTTACTTGATGAATATTTAATTGCATTTGACAGTACTTGATTGAGTATAAATCGAAACCATTTCTTATCTGTTTCTACAATAAGACTCGGATCTACTTTTACTTCTGGATACACATAACTACGTATAAACAGACGTTTGTTTTCATGAATAACAGAATCAATCATTCCCAATAATTGCAATCTTTCTACATGAAAATCCTGTTCAAATGTTTCTAAACGAGCAACATATAAGACCATTTCTAATCCTTTTTTGATTCTTTCCGTTTCTTCATTAATACTGTCAAATCGAGAGTCATCGGCATCTTGTGTAATTAACTCAATAACAGAAAGAGGTGTTTTCATTTGATGAACCCATTGATTCATAAAAGTCATTTGTTCTTGTTGTTTTCGTTCCCATTTTTTTAATTGGTTTTGATAATATCGATATTGAGTTTGTAGTAATTTATCTAATGCCATTGATAATGGAGTCAAATCACTATCTTTTATTAAATCATTTAAAGTTTCTATTGGTGTTGATAGACGCTTGTAGAATGAACGATGACTATAATAACGATATATTAAATAACCCATTAATAAAAAAACACCCAAAAATACAGAATATAATGCTGTCAAAATATGTGGATAACCATCAAACCAATATATAAATAGGATGATAAGTAATTGGGCAAATGTATAACAAATAAGTGGAATATGTTCTTGTAAAAATAATTTCATTATTCCTTTCCTTCCTCCTCCCAAGTAGCATGCAGACGATATCCAGCACCACGAACTGTCTCCAGTGCGTTTTCGATACCTAAATCTTGCAATTTCCTTCTAATTCTACCTATATTTACACTCAATGTATTCTCGTCTACATACGAACTATCCCATAGTTGTTCTAAAATCACTTCACGTTTTACAAGGAGCGGAGACTTTGTTATCAATATTTCCAATAAAGTTGTTTCTTTTCTAGTAAGTAAAATTGCCTTATCATCTAGTTGAAGTTCCATTCTTTCTGGGAACAGGAATAACCCTGATTGCTCAACTATCCGTTCTTTTACTTTGGGAGCATATTCACCGTATGCTCTTCTGAGTTGACTACGGATTTTAGACATTACAACTTCATAATAAAAAGGTTTCGTAATGTAGTCATCACCACCATTTTCTAAAGCCATAACTTGATCCATCTCTCCACTCCTTGCAGATAGAAATACAATTGGACAAGTAGAAATAGCTCGTATTTGGCGACACCAATAATAACCGTCAAAACTAGGTAAATTTACATCTAATAGGACTAGATCTGGTTTAATCTTTTGAAATATATCTAAAATATTTTCAAAGTCCTCTATCATAACACTTTGGTATCCGTATTTTTTAATATGAGTTCCCAGTAATTCAGCGATTTTTATATCATCTTCTACAATCATGATTGTATTCATATCGTACTCTCCTCTAATTTAAGTGTGATTTTTAAAGTTTGTTTGGCTTTTTATATTTAATTTTTAAGTTAATTTATTTAAAAGAAATAATATCTTACATACGCCCTAAAATGCAATTAATATCAAATAAAGCTTATATCTTTTGTTTTTTTATTAATAAAAATTTAAAGAGTAAATGGATTGGTTTTTTTCAGAATATAGATGATTTTCATTAAAAAAATGAATTGATATTAGTAAGGGTATTTGAATAGGTAATAACTCAATATATCCATTAATATTTTTTATCCAATTTACTTTAATTAACATATATTACTGTACTATGTGTACAGAAAATTGTATGTTTCTGGACACGTTAATATGGAACAAAAAATTATAGGATTTCTCCTTTTTTCATGTTCAAAAACCCTGTAAACTTATCTATGTTCAGATAAATATATAGAATTAAGTTATTGAACAAAAGGAGAGAAAAAGGAATGAAGGTTGGATATGTTCGAGTATCTACAATTGATCAAAATTTAGACTTACAGTTTGATGCTTTGAAATCTTATGGATGCGATAAAATATTTCAAGATAAATTAAGTGGGGTTAAAGATAAAAGGCCAGGCTTAGAGGAAGCGTTTCAATATGTACGTCCTGGTGATTCCTTGGTAGTTTGGCGATTAGATCGCTTAGGTCGTACTATGCGACATCTTATTCAGATTGTTAATGAATTGAATGAACGAGGGATCAGTTTTTATAGTGTTCATGAAAATATTACAATGGATCGTTCAAGTGCTACTGGTCAACTTATGTTGCACTTATTTGCATCTTTTGCGGAATTTGAACGTAACTTGATTCGTGAACGAACGGAAGCTGGTAGAATTGCTGCACGAGCAAGAGGGCGCTTTGGTGGTAGACCAGAGAAACTAAAAGACAAGGAAATTGATATGATACAAACCCTTGTTGCCAATAAAACTCCTATTAAAGATGTAGCTCAAATGCTTGGAGTCTCTCGTACTACGGTTTATCGATATTTAAATAAATAGGAGGAAATAATATGGTAACAAGGGAGCTTCTCACTTCATCACAAAGGGCGTATTTTTATGAAATTCCTGAATACATGGATCAACGGGAGATACTGTGCTATTACACAATATCTGATGAAGAATTACAGATTATAAATAAACAGCGTGGAGCCGCTAATAGATTAGGGTTTGCCATCCAAATTGCATACTTACGTTTTCCTGGAAGACCATTATCTGTAAATGAAAAAATTCCGGATTTTATTGTACATACGATTGCTAAACAATTAGGAATTTCACCTTCAGCTATACAAAATTACGCACGTGAGCGTGATACAACTCGTCGTGAACATCTCATTAAAATTAGAGGTACATTTGGATTTCGAACGTTTACTATAAAAGAATATCGAGAGTTAGCAAGTTGGCTTCTTCCTATGGCAATGAAACCAGATCAAGGACATCTTTTAGTAGAGGCTCTTGTTATAGAAATGAGAAAAAGAAAAATCATTCTACCAGCTATATATGCAATTGAACATTTAGCATGGGCTGTACGTGAACGATCACATAGAAGGATCTTTAAACAATTAACAAGAAGTCTTACTTCTTCTCAATGTAAGCAACTATATAAGTTATTAAGCATAGGAAAAGGATACAAGTATTCGTATTTATCATGGCTTTGACAACCTCCAGGTGTTGTTTCTGTTAAAAATTTCCATAAGGTTATGGAGAGAATAGAGTTTATTCAAAAATTAAATTTACCATTAGATAATGGTCGAGAAGTGCATCAGAATCGATTGTTACAGATGGCACGTGAAGGATCACGTTATTCCAATCAACATTTATCTAGGTTTCATGAGCTCAAACGCCACGCAATCCTTATGGCTTTTCTTATTCATATTTATGCTTTTTTAACAGATCAAGGGATAGAAATGCTTGAGAAGCTAATGGGTAGAATGTTTAATCGAGGAGAGAAGAAACATAAGGACCACTTTCAAAAAGACGGAAAAGCGATTAATGAAAAGGTTCGTTTATACGCCAAAATTGGAAAAGCATTAATTGAAGCAAAAGAATTAGAACAAGATCCTTTTGAATCCTTACAATCTATCATTTCATGGGAACAGTTTGTACAATTAGTAGAACAGGCAGAATTTGATTATTTAGAACTACTAGATAATCACTATGGTCATTTTCGAAAGTTTGCCCCCAGATTATTAAGAACTTATTTATTTAAAGCATCTAAAGCAAGTAATACTTTATTTCAGGCTTTAGAGACATTAAAAGAAATAAATCAAACAGGAAAACGAAAAATTCCTGAAACAGCTCCGATGGATTTTTTTAAGTCAAAATGGTTCAAACATGTAATCAAAGATAATGGTATTAATCGTCATTACTATGAATTCGGTGTCTTTTCAGAATTATGTAATCACCTCCGTTCTGGGGATATGTGGGTTATAGGAAGTAAACAATATAAGGATTTTGAAGAGTATCTATTACCACAAGAAAAATGGTCTGAATTGAAGAATAAAAAACAAGTTCCTTTAACAATTCCAACAAATATCGATCAGTATTTACAGAAGCGATTTCAGTTAATGGAAGAGCAACTTTCTAAGGTAAATCATTTAATTCAAAATCAACTATTGCCAGACGTTTCAATCTATGCAGGAAAAATCCAAATTTCACCTTTAAAGAAAATGATTCCAGATGAAGTTGAAGATTTAACTAGGCTTATTTACAGTGTATTGCCACGTGTTAAATTAACAGAATTATTGGTAGAAGTAGATAGCTGAACACAAAATAGCCCCTTCTCACCAGTAGCGGCTATTTTATATGAAAATACTTCATTAGTTTATATATCCTAAAACACTTACAATCTTACTCGCTTTTAAATTATGAATATGATAATAAATTTCTAAACCTTTTCGCTCAGCTCGTAACACTTTGCCCTTCATTTTTGATAAATGTTGTGAAACCGTCGATTGTGGAATATTCAGTAATTCTGTTAATTGTGTTACATTACACGTTTTTCTCGCACTTAATTCATTTACAATTTGTAAGCGGATTGGATGCGCCATAATTTTCAAAATATCTACATCTTCTTCTGAAACTAAACTTTTTCTCATTTCACTTGTATATGTTGTCATAGGACATTCCCCTTTTATATGAACTCCTTTTATTTTGATCTATTTCCAAAATATTTAAAACTCCGATGTAAAACCTTTATATAAAAATAAGGGAATTTTAAATTTTTAAAAACAGAACGAAATACAATTCACTTTATTTATTCTTTCATTACATATAAATAATAAAATATTAATATGTGCTCTATGTGAAGTTACCCTAAATTTATAATGAAGATTTTTCAAATCATTCACATGTAACTACCTATTTTTCTGCTTTGTGTTTCCCTTCTATCTTTGTTGTTTTCTTTCCTTGAGCTTTTCATTGTTTTCACTAGGTACAGGAGTGTTGGTCATATAAAGATCGATACTACTAAGTCGTTTACTACGAGGAGAATATTTCCTTCCTTTCTATTTTCTTGTACAACTTAATCCTGTAATCGTTTTTTTGTTGTTCTTTGGTTAATAGATGAACGCTCACACGAGATGAGACTTTATTGATTATCAAAGTTGGTCCGCATCAGGATCTAACAAATGAGTCCAAGTAATTAATGCTGTCAACATAACAAAAAGAGTCCTGATTGATACGGACTCTTTTGTGAGTTTTTACAAAAGTAAAATTTTAAACACATAATTACATTTCTATTATTTATTTCAGCACTTGAACAGATGCTGGTTTCCACCCCTGATTCTCTACCCAATCAATATCAACCTTATATTTTTTATTACTTTGCTTATCTCGTACACTACCGTAGGCTTTATTATCACCATTATTCCCAATAAAATCGAAAATCAATTGGCTCTCTGGAACATCAACAGCATAAGAAATTGCTTGTTTCATCTCACTCCAATCTACTGTCCCTTCTTTAAATTTCATTTCAGGTTTTGCTCCTTGCACTGTACCAATTGGCTTCCAAGAAGGATTAGTTTGAGAACCCTTTTCTTGAGATGCCGTTTTTTCTCCCTCTTTATTTTCATTTCCGTTCATTTTTACCGATTTTTCTGCTTTTTGTTTCTCTTCTAACAGTGCTGCTTCTTTCTCCTCACGTTCCTTCTCTTCTAACTGCGCTGCTTCTTTCTCCTCACGTTCCTTCTCTTCTAACTGCGCTGCTTCCTTCTCCTCACGTTCCTTCTCTTCTAACTGTACTGCTTCTTTCTCTTTACGTTTCTTCTCTTCTAACTGCGCTGCTTCTTTCTCTTTACGTTTCTTCTCTTCTAACTTTGTTGCTTTCTTTTCTTGAGCAATTGCTTTCTTTGATGTATCAGAAGGGGAAAACAACTGGTATGTCACTATACCAACTGTCACTAATACCAAAGTAAATGCAATATTAAAAACCACCTTTTTACGACGATTTTGTTGTTTTTCTTGAAACCTGCTTACTTGTCCCATTTTTTAAACCCCCGAGTTTATTTTCTCTTCTAATCTTTATGCATTATTCTTATAATTCTTAATATTTTTATTAAACGATGGAAATAAATCACAATTCCCATACAAGATTTCATATCATAATAAAATTTGTGTTGTTTCAAGCATCTGACATATGTTATTCAAAATATTTTAATACATTAAAAATTGATAAACTCCTGTTCGTAAGAAACCTTCAATTTTATTCAAAGATGATTCCAATTACGTCCACATTAGATCTCCTGTAGAAATCTTTTTAACAATTAAGCCCCTTCTTCCCTTATTTATAATTTTTAAATTAAACTGCCCTCTATGGTACAATAAAGATGTGTTGTTTTCTACTGGGGTATGTCGTAAAATCAGAAGGGATTTTATCTCTTTTACCTTTTTTTCAGAGTAACTTTCACCACTAGGAAACTCTATTATTCCTAATGTAATCTTTAATTCGCTTTCATCAAAAGTCCAATCCTTATTAAGTTCCCTTATCTTTTGTATAAAGCTTCTTTTGGTTTTTCCTATATAGATCAATGTTTCATTTTTAGCATATACTCTAGAGATTGCAAATATTCCCTTCTTAAAAGCTTCTTCTCTACTATAAAAATCATTTAAACTATACAATCCATACCATTTAATATGTACTTTTTCTATTAATCTCACCTCATTTTTAGATAATATTATAATTTCTGAATGTTCGAATTATTGTGGATACATAGCCTTGATTACTTGAATTATAAATAGTGCTTTTCAATAATACATTTTATTATTACTAATTTCAATAATGCAGAAAAAATACAATATTATAGTTTAATTACAAAACTATCTAAAAACAAAGTGATGTCGTACCAAATATTTTATTTTTTTCAATATCAGACTATCGTGAACAAAAGTTAGAGAGTTATGGAATAAAATATAATGTGCATTTACATGCATTTCTTTTTAAAAAATGTTTTGTAATTGCAACTGAATTAAAAAAATATAGATTTTTATGACTCCTTTCGGGGGATATTGTAAAGTGGGATCTTATATATGCACATTACTATACCGAACTAGATTTCGGTATAGTAATTTTTTGTAACTCATTGATTTTTTACCAAACACGTATAAAAATTAATAGTATGAAAATAAAAAAGAACCTGCAAATCTGCAGATTCCCCTGATAATAATTTATATAAGTAAGACTCGAAAATATAATACAATGATTCAAAAATAAGTTCAAGTAAATCAAAAGAACCCGCTGGAGTTAGGGTTCTTTCAGAAGTGATGATGTTTTCTCAGCTTCGCAAAGTGAGAAAATACAAGAATATAATACATCGAGATTTAGAGAATTTCAATAATTAATAGATAAGGAATATTTTATTTATTATGCAATGCTTGTGTTTTTTTATTCAAAATATATTATAATCTATTTATTTAGATATTATTCAGAAAGTATAAAACTGTTAACTAAATATCGGAGTATTTTTACATATTCTATTAATACTATTAATTCTTTCTTCAAAAATTCCCCTAAAATGAAAAGATACGATATTCTTTCTGTAGAATCATAGGAAAGGATGGCGTTTCTTTTAATTTTATGGAGTACTAATTATTTCTTTTTTTATAATAAGAAAGGAAATTTATTATCATAAAGTATACCTGAGTCTATTGGTTTCCTAGCCCGAAAGAGATAAATAGCTTTGTTCCCATTCATGAAATAGTACAATGTATGCACAATTACATATCTAATTAATTGCTTTTAGTGTTATATTTTAATAGCGATGAATGCTATTATTTCATAAGTTGTCAACAAGCGTTATGTATGAGAAAAAGGAAGGGGCCAAATAGACCCTTCCTTTTTCTACTAATTAACTAAATTACTCTCTGGTAAAAATTTAAAAAGTGTTGCAAATAAGTTGCATCACTTTTTTAGATAAATACGGGAAGTAACTCTTACGATTCAATGAGTCTTTTTTCCTACCTTTGAAAAGTTCGTTTAGGCTTCAATGCCCTTATTCAGTGATATTTCAGCAGTTCCTTTATTTTTCATATTTAATATTTTGTTCCTAAGCCATGAATATACTTAGAAAACCTCTAAAAACTATTTGATAATCTTTTAAAATCTAACTTTCTTATAATACTCTTTGCTATTTCTTCAATATTTTCATTTAGAAAGAAATGATTACCTTCAAAAGAATGAAGAGTACACGTTTTACTTGTATATTGCTCCCATTTTATTACTTGATCATATGTAGTAAATTCATCATTTTCCCCATTAAATATAAGAAAATCAATATCACACGGTTGTATATTATTGTCATGAATATATGTCTCGACAATTTTAAAATCTGCTCTTAGAATTGGGAGAAAAATCTCCATTAATTCTTCTGATTGAAGTACCCCGGACGGTGTACCTCCCATTGCAATAACTTCTCTTTTAAATTGCTCATTAGAAAGATTATGTCGGATATTTTTTATTTTACTATTTGGATGATTTCTACCGGACAAAACAAGAAATTCAGGCGATACGTTTTTAGAATCTTTTATTTTTCTGGCTACTTCATAGGCGATCAAACTTCCCATGCTATGCCCGAATAGAATGTAGGGCGAATCATCTATCTGCATAACTATTTTATTGTAGACATCATTCACAGCCTCTTCCATACTTTGGTACAAGTTTTCTTCAATTCTATATCCTCTACCAGCTAACTCTATCGGGACTACCTCAATATATGGATTAAAGTGATTTTTCCATTTTGCGTAACTAAACGCAGATCCCCCAGCATGTGGAAAGCAAAAAAGTTTAGTCTTCTGCATTGATTTTCTCCTTACTTTCAAATTTGTATATATTTTGGCAAATTGCATAAATGTCTTTAATTATTATCTCTTGCGGAAATTCATCCCTTGTTGCACAAGCAGATATCTTATAATTTGGCTCAATGTTATATTGTCTAAAGTAAAAGTTTTGAGGTATATACTTATATGAAATTAAAGTTGGTGACTCTTTTTTTATAGAGAATGAATTTAACGGGATATAAAGCCCTTTTCCAATCGTTTTTATATAACTTTCTTTTAATGTCCATAAATCATAAAAATAATTAATTTGTTCATCAGCATTTATATTAGATATATCATAAAATTCTTCCTCTGAAAAAAATTCATTTGCTAATTTAAGAGCCTCTATCTCTGAAACCTTTTCTATATCAATACCCACATTAAAATTAGCAGTAGTACAAACCACCCATTCTCCTGAATGTGACAGATTAAAATGAAAGTCAGAAAAATTTTCAACAAAAGGTTTTCCATACTCATTATATATAAATCTAATTTCTTCATTATTAATTTTATACTTTTGGCAGATTAGAGATCGGATTAGTAAATCCCCTATCAGGGTCCTATTAACGTCGCATGAGTTTAATAAACGCTTCATTCGTTCTTTCTTCTCATTTGAAACCAAGTTACTAAGTTGCTTAAACAAATGACTTTCAATATTCTTTGGTATTTTCACAGCTTGAATGTGTATGATAAATCACTTCCTTTTTTAAAGGATGGCTTCATATATGTGCGTTACATAAATTCAAATTAACTTTATTAAATTGCAAATACAATAGAAAAGGTGCATATTTACATATCAATGAAAATATACACCTTTCCTCAGTAATATCATCAAAGCATTAGCTTCTATTACAAAAAATGGAGAGCATTTACATCATTCTATGAGCAGCTCATATAGGTTTCTATGTCTCTATCAAGTAAATTTTCCATTATCCTCTTAAAAAGTAATACTCTTGATATATTCATTATTGCCTACACTTTATTTGCAGTTATTGGGCTGCCCTTTTCGTTCATAGCGTTGCATCTTTTGCACTCTCTACTTTTCAGTAAATGAAAGGGATGTTTCTTTTATCCCTTCAAATTCATTTAATAGGTACTTAGCTATCTTTTCAACTGCGGGGAAGTCTACTATTTCCTCATGTGATCCAGGGACAGAATACTTATTTACTCTTCCTTTTAATAAAGGTCCCCAATTTGTAAACAACTCTTTTCCTTCCTCAGCACTAAAGTAGATAACTTCTCCAAAGTATGGTATCAAATCATTCTCTGCCATTAAGTTCAGGCATTTCCTATGAGCATTGATAACTTGCTTCAAATTCATAAGATTTGCATCAGGCGGGAGTACTCCTTCCATAATTAATCGCTCCACAAGCATATCTTGCTTATGGACGAGGCCTTCTTCCTGCTCAGTAAGATCTCTAGGAATGAAATGTTCAGATATATATGAGAGCATATCCTCCCTTGTTTTACGATCTTGCTCTGAAGGTACTTTAGTATCCATTAGTACCAAAAACTCAACTTCCTCTCCTTGATTCCTTAATACAGTTGCAATTTTATAAGCAATTGCACCGCCTAAAGACCATCCTCCAAGACGATATGGGCCTTCTGGCTGAACACGTTTTATTTCTTCAATGTAAAGTTGAATTACTTCCGGCAAGGTCAAATCATCAATTTCTCTCTTTTCTATGAGAGGATTCTGTAAACCATAAAATGAACAGTGGTTCTTAAGCAATCTTGCTAGTTGAATGTAACAGAATACATTCCCCATAAACGGATGAACGCAGAAGAAAGATCTTTTTTCTGATTCTTGCAGTGGAACCAGCGCTGATACTGATTTCGTCATATCATGCTTATCACGAATAAGGCATGCGATTCCTTCCACTGTTGGATTCTTAACCAATGTAGACACCTTAATCTCTTTTCCAAACTTCTCCCTAATTTTTGAAACTAATTTAATTACAAGGAGAGAGTGTCCCCCTCTATTAAAGAAATCATCATTTACATAGACAACTTCTATCTGTAACAAATCCTGCCAGATTTTAATCAACTGATATTCAATTTCATCCCTTGGAATGATTGGTGTAGAGAAGTTATTTTCTCTTTGAATAGTTAAATTGTTCAATGCCTTTCGATCAACTTTTCCATTCGTTGTAAGAGGAATCTCGTCTATCTTAATAAAGTGTGCAGGAACCATATAATTCGGTACTTGTCTCTTGAGATATTCACGCCAATCATGCATACTTCCATCTCCAACTACATAAGCAACCAATCTCTGCTCTCCTAATTTATCCTCTGTTACCAAAACTACTGCTTCTTTTACCAATGGATGCCTCTCTAGATTCGCTTCAATCTCTTCAAGTTCAATACGAAAGCCCCTAATTTTCACTTGATTATCAATTCTTCTCAAGTAATCTAAATTACCATCAGGTAAATAACGAACCAAATCTCCCGTACGATATAAACGCTCTTCTTCATTAAATGGATGACGGATAAATCGCTCTGCTGTTAATTCTGGACGATTCAAGTATCCTCTCGCTATACCTGCACCACCGATATATAGCTCACCTGTTACACCAACTGGAACAGGTAACAAATTTTTATCCAATACATAAGTTTGAACGTTCGGCAACGGACGTCCAATTGTAACTTTCTTACTATCTGTTTGAATATGATAACACGTTGCATCAACCGTACATTCTGTAGGACCGTATACGTTATAAAAATCAATTTTTTCGGTCTCTACTAGCTGTTCCCATAATGACGGCATGATTGCTTCACCACCGACTAATATCTTACTTGGTACATGAACATCAGCACTTATTTCTAGCAATCCCCCATCTATAAGTAATTGAAGTAATGAAGGTGTCATATCAAACATTTCCAATTTATTCTCCCTAATATAGGACACAAATTGTTCCGGATTAGTGCGAACTTCACTTGGGATAATATATAAACTTGAACCATAAAGCAACATTTGTAATTGCTGAATAGATACATCAAAGGCAATTGACGCATTCAAACCGACGCGCATATTACTAGGTATCTCATGTGAGAAAACTTCTTTTTGTAAACCATAGGATAGGTTTATTACAGAATGGTGCTGTACTAAAGCCCCCTTTGGATTCCCTGTCGAACCAGAAGTATAGATAACATACGCTAAGTTTTCCCCTGTTACCTCACATATTGGTGAAAGT
Organism: Bacillus sp. FSL M8-0063; assembly: GCF_038005545.1. Classification (NCBI taxonomy): domain Bacteria; kingdom Bacillati; phylum Bacillota; class Bacilli; order Caryophanales; family Bacillaceae; genus Bacillus; species Bacillus sp. FSL M8-0063. The sequence continues at coordinate 293,069 of NZ_JBBOTJ010000003.1, read as the reverse complement.
TTGCTTTCTTGAGAAAGCATTGCTTGGTCCCTATCTAGGCAAACTGTCTTGATGTCTTTAGGTATCCATCCTAGTAATACCTCATTTGTAACTAACACTTTAATTCCCGTGTCTTCTAAAATATATTGCAGGCGGCTTTCCGGATTAGATGGATCCAATGGAACATAGGCTGCTCCAGCCTTCCAAATTCCCATGAGACCAACAACCATCTCAACTGATCGATCAAAGCAGAGGCCAACTAATGACTCTGTCCCAATTCCACATTTCTGTAAATGATGGGCTAATTGATTAGCTCTTTCATTCATCTCTCGATACGTTAGTTGCTGTTTATCATCTACCAATGCCACCGCGTCAGGTGTACGATTTACTTGCTCTTCGAATAGTTGATGAATTACATTCTCACGTGGATAGGATATAGCATTATTATTCCATTCTTCCAATAGCCTTCTTTGTTCAGCCTCCGTAATATATACTAGTTCCGATAGATTTTGATCAATGTTTTTGAGCATTTGCATTAACACTTTGTGTAAATGACCCAACGTTCGTTCAATGGTTACTCTATTAAACTTACTACGGTCATACATTAACTTTAACGATAACTGGATTCCTGGAACTATAGCCAATCCTAGTGGGTAGTGGGTTTGTTCTACCCCTTTCAATTCACCAATTTCCAAATTTCCTGAAGATCCTTCTTTCACTGGATAATTTTCAAACACATATAAACAATTGAACAGCGGTGTACCTCTAGGAACCTCACTCCACCCCTGAATCTCTGTCAAAGAAGCATACTCATATTGTCTTCTTTCTATCTCTTCCTCTTGTATCTTCTGCAACCAATCTATTACTTTTATATCATCCATCAATTGAATTCGCGTCGGTGACGTTGTAATGAAAGGACCTACGATGTTTTCAACATCAATAATCTCCGTAGGACGCCCTGAGCTTGTTACACCAAAGACAATGTCATTTTCTCCACTATATCGGCTCATGAGATATGCCCATGCACCTTGAATTACTGTACTCAAAGTAAGTTTATTTCGTTTCGCCCATCCTTGTAACGCTTGAGTCTGCTCTTCTGATAAATAGGTAACCTTTTCTGTATAACCTTTTTCTTCCTCTTTACTTTCTAAGCCCAGCAAAGTTGGTGCAGTAAAACCTTTAAGCTTTTCTCTCCAGAATTGTTCCGCCTGCTCCTTATCTTGTTCCCTGAGCCATTGGATATATTTCTTATATGGTGAGGGTTTAGGTAACTTTACAGCTTTTCCATTCATTCTCTTCTGATAGACTGTAAGTAATTCATTAAAGACCAATGGTAAACTCCATCCATCCAGTAAAATATGGTGATGTGTCCAAACAATCCGATATTCTTCCTCACCTTCTTGAATGACCGTTACCCGCATCAATGGCGCTTCATCAAATTGGAAGGCTTGTTTTCGATCTAATGCCAAAAAGACTTTTCTTTTTTCCTCTATCTCTTTAGTTGTCATTGTACGCCAGTCTTCTTTGTTCACTTTAAATGGGATATTTTCATACACCACTTGTAATGGTTCTTCAATTTCGTCCCAAACAAATGCTGTACGAAAAATTTCATGCCGCTGAATTACAGATTTCCATGCCTGCTCAAAAGTAGGAATATCCATTTTTCCTTTAATCATAAAACTTAATTGCACTATATACGGTGCAACATGTTCATTCCCTTGGTCATGCAATGTGTGGAAAATCATACCTTCTTGCAAAGGTGATAGTGGATATAAATCAGTAATCTGATTGTTCTTTCCACGATTCATTTTGTTTAGTACATTTGTCAAACCTACTTGGTTAAGATTAGCCATTGCAAAATCCGAAATGGTCAGTGCAGATTCTCTATCTGAAGGTTGAATCAATCTGCTCAGTTGATATAGCATATTCTGTGCCATACTTTGAATCTTTGATTTGGCGAATTGTTCAACATTGTATACCCAAGTGAACTGAAGTTTTCCATTCGTTACAACCCCAATTACATCAATTACATGCGATCGCTTGGAACCGGCAGCATGATCTAAACGCTTAAATTCGTTCTCCGGCATAAACATTGCATCGCTAGAAAACATTTGATCAAATTGTCCAAGATAGTTAAAACTAATAGACGGTGTATGTTGAGAGCTCAATTGCTCACACATTGTTGCGTTCATGTAACGCAACACCCCATAATCAACACCCTTATTAGGAATTTTGCGAACTTGTTCTTTAACTGCTTTTAATGCTGCAATTGGCGTATTAGCACTAGTAATATTTAAATGAACTGGGTAAATACTTGTAAACCATCCCACGGTTCTCGATAAATCAACATCTTCAATAATCTCTTCTCGACCATGTCCCTCTAAATCTACGCTTAATATCGGCTGCCCCGTACATGCTGCTGTAGCTTGTACCAATGCTGCTAATAATACTTCATTGATTTGGACACGGTGAGTGCTTAAAGTCTCTTGCAATAACATACGGGTCTCATTCTCATTTAACACCACAGTAATTTCCTCAGTTACTGCGCTTACTGGATTACTTATAGTACCATCTACTGGCAGTATAACTACGTCTTGTTCACCCTGCTGCTCCCAGTAATGTAGCACTTCTTTTGATATTCCAGTTTCAGCGTAATGTTGTAATTTCTCCGACCATTCTTTAAAAGATGTACTCTTCATAGGTAATTGAATTTTTTGCCCTTGGACTGCTTGCGTATATGCTGTTTGCAAATCTTCCAATAAAATTCGCCAAGAAACACCATCCACGGCTAAGTGATGAATTGTCCAAAATAATCGGCCAGTCTTCTCACCTTCATCAAAATACACCATTCTCATTAACGGACCATCATGTAAATTCAATCTTTCTTGTGCAACATTAATCTCTTTTTGAATAACTTCATGCCAATCCGCTTCCGGCACTTCGTCTAATGAAATGACAGTCAGCATCAATTGTTCTTCAATTCCTTCATTCCACTGTTTCCAAGCCCCATTAGGTAAACGTTCATATCTTAAACGCAGGGCATCATGATGAAGTAGAAGGTTACGCGCTGCCTTTTCCAGTGATCCTATGTCCAATTTTTCTTTCGTTCTAAAGAACATGGATTGATTCCAATGATGTGGGTTAGGATGATTTTGTGCAAAAAACCTTTGCTGAATAGGTGTAAGTATCGTCTCTCCAGTTATAATTCCTTGTTCAGCTTGTACACCTTGTTCTTCTTTGACTACTAGCGCCAACTCAGCAATCGTTTGGTGTTCAAATAGTTGTTTTGGTGTCAACTGTAAACCAGCTTGCTTCGCACGAGAGACAATCTGAATGCTAAGAATTGAATCTCCACCAATTTCAAAAAAGTTATCATAAATACCAATACGTTTTGAACCTAGCACACTTTCCCAAATGATAGAAAGCTTATGTTCACGTTCATTTCTTGGGGCCGCGTACCCTTCTTGTGTTCCTTGATAATCTGGTATAGGTAACGATTTCCGATCAACCTTTCCATTTATGGTTAGCGGTAATTCTTTCATTTCGACAAAGTAGGAAGGTATCATATGGATTGGTAGTTTTATTTTAAGATACTCACGCCATTCTTCTAAACTGCCTTCGCCCACTATATAAGCTACTAACCTCTTATCTCCCGACTGATTTTCCCTAACTATTACAACTGCCTCTTTTATCAAGTCATGCTCCTGTAAAGTCGACTCAATCTCCCCAAGTTCGATTCGAAATCCTCTAATCTTCACTTGATTATCCATTCTTCCTAAATAGTCTATATTACCATCAGAAAGATATCTCACAAGATCGCCTGTTCTATATAATCTCTCGCCTTCTTTGAATGGATGAGAAATAAATCGTTCGGATGTTAACTCTGGACGATTTAAGTATCCCCTCGCTAGACCCGCTCCTCCGATATAAAGTTCACCCATCACACCAACTGGAACTGGCAACCCATTTCTATCCAATACATAAGTTTGAACGTTAGGCAACGGACGCCCAATCGTTACTCTTTCACTATCTTTTTTGATATGATAGCATGTTGCATCAACCGTACATTCTGTAGGACCATATACATTATAAAACTCAATTTTAACAGTCTCTACTAGCTGTTCCCATAATGACGGCATAATCGCTTCGCCGCCAACCAATACCTTACTTGGAACATGAACACCATCGTACGTTTCTAACAGTCCGGCATCTATAAGTAATTGAAGCATTGAAGGTGTTATATCAAAGATTGCTAACTTGTTCTCCCTAATATAAGCTACAAACTGTTCCGGATCACTTCGTACTTCATTCGGAATAATATACAAACTTGAACCATACAACAGCATTTGTAATTGCTGAATAGATGCATCAAAGGCAATTGACGCATTTAAACCGACATGCATGTTAGATGGTATCTCATGTTCGAAAACCTCTTTTTGTAAACCATGCGACAAGTTTATTACAGAATGATGCTGTATCAAGACACCCTTTGGATTCCCCGTCGATCCAGAAGTATAGATAACATACGCTAGGTTTTCTCCTGTTACTTCACATTTTGGTGAAAGAATGCTTTCTTTTGAAATCATTGCCTGATCCCTATCTAGACAAACTGCCTTGACTTCTTTGGGTATCCAACCTCCTAATGACTCATTCGTAACTAATACTTGAATTTCAGTGTCCTCCAAAATATATCGTATGCGACTTTCTGGATATGATGGGTCCAATGGAACATATGCTGCTCCAGCCTTCCAGATCCCCATAATACCAACAATCATCTCAACTGAACGCTCAAAGCAAAGTCCAACTAATGATTCAGTCCCAATCCCACATTGCTGAAGATAGTGGGCCAATTGATTAGCTTTTTCATTAAGCTCTCGATATGTTAACTGCTGTTTTTCATCTACCACTGCTACCGCATCAGGTGTACGATTTACTTGCTCTTCAAACAGCTGATGAATCGTACTTTCCCGTAGATATGCTACAGCATTATTATTCCACTCTTCCAACTGTTTTTGCTGTAATCCTGATAATATAGGCAACTTAGCTAATGATTTATCAGGATTCTCCACGATTACATTCAACCAGTTCCCAAAATGTTCAGCCATGGATTCAATAGTTAAGCTGTCAAATAAATCAGTTCTATAAACAAAAGTAAGTAATAAACCCTCTTCCACTTCTGCAGCTGTTAAACTTAAATCAAACTTAGCGATTGGAGCATTACTTTCCATTACTTCTATATTTCTTCCATGTAGTTCTGGTAGCTTCTGTCCCGTATTTTGCAAAGTAAACATGGTTTGGAAAATCGGAGAATGGCTTGTATTTCGTTCAGGTTGGATAACCTCTACAATTTTCTCAAACGGAACATCTTGATACTCATATGCCTTCAATGCTTTTATCCGCACTTGAGACAACAACTCTTGAAATGCCGGTGCATTACTTAAATCAGCTCGATAAACCAATGTATTGACAAAGAAACCAATCAGTCCTTCAATTTCTCGATAATTTCGATTTGCAATTGGGCTGCCAACAATAATATCCGTTTGTCCCGTATAACGAGCAAGGAAACTTTGATACGATGCCAATAAGGTCATGAAAAGTGTGGCCCCTTCTTGACGACTTAGTTCGTTTAATTTATCCAGTAATGGGCGCGATAACAAAACATTATGAGTTAATCCATGGTGGGTTTGCACTGGCGGACGCGGACGATCCACTGGCAACATTAAGACTGGTAACTCACCAGATAATTCTTCCTTCCAATATGCAAGTTGTTGATATAGTACTTCATCTTTCAACCATTCTCTTTGCCACTGAGCAAAATCGGCATATTGAACTGGTAGTGGTTCCAGATCTGCTTGTTTTTCACCAATCGCATTCTCATAAAATGCCATCCATTCTTGAAGTAAGATTTCCATCGACCATCCATCTGAGATAATATGATGCATATTACACAGAAGAACCCATTCTTCTTCTGAAATTCTTATGAGTTTCCCACGGAACAATGGCCCTTGTTCTAAATCAAATGGAGATTCGACTTCAGTTTGAATCCATTGCTCCAACTTTCTTTCTCGCTCCTCTAATGAAAGCTTAGTTAAGTCCATTTGGAGAAGCGGACGGAAAACGTACGGTTGAATCTGCTGCACAGGATGGCCATCCTCTTCATAAAATACAGTCCGCAAAGATTCATGACGCTCTATCAACTGATTCCATCCCAACTCCAATCCCTCAGGTAACCAATTCCCTGTAAGGCGGCATGCCATTGGCATATTATAAAGTGCACTATTAGGTGCAAATTGATCAATAAACCATAAGCGCTGTTGGGCATAAGATAGTGGAATATTATTTCCGCGTTCCATCGGCACCAATGGTGGAATTTCTCGTTTTTCACTCCCCTTACGTAACTGATCTATTCGTTTCGATAATGCCTCGACCGTTGAATATTCGAACAGTTCACGTACCGGTAATTTGATTTGAAAGACTTCCTGTAAGCGTGAGACCACTTGTGTAGCAAGTAGAGAGTGACCACCAAGCTCAAAGAAAGAATCCTGAACACCAATTTCTTTTATTCCTAGCACTTGACTCCACACTGAAGCGATAAGTTCTTCCAGCGGAGTTCGTGGGTATACAGTATTTTCGGCGGATTGTTCACTAAGTATAGGCAATGCCTTCAAATCAAGTTTTCCATTCGGTGTAAGTGGTAAAAATTCCATCTCAATAAAGTTTGTTGGAACCATGTAATTTGGTAAATGTGTTTGTAGATGTTCTCGCCATTCATGTACACTTCCTTCACCAACTACATAAGCTACTAATCTCTTGTCACCTTGATTATCCTCTCGTACCAATACAACTGCTTCTTTCACAGAAGAATGTGCCTGCAAAACAGCTTCTATTTCTCCCAATTCAATCCGGAAACCACGAATTTTCACTTGGTCATCTATACGTCCATGGAACTGGAGATTACCATCAGAAAGATAACTTGCTTTGTCTCCTGTATAATAGAGACGTTCTCCTGACTTGAAAGGATGTGGAATAAATTTTTCCTTTGTAAGATCCGGACGATTAGCATATCCACGTGCAAGACTCTTCCCTCCAATATAGAGATCTCCAATTACACCAATTGGTACTAGCTGAAGATGAGAATCTAACACATAAACTTCTGTATTCGCAATCGGTCGACCAATCGATGGCGTACCTGTTGTCACTCCTACAGGTACATAACAATCTGTGGTAACAACGGTATTTTCCGATGGACCATACTGATTAATTACCGCAAAAGGAATATCGTTAGATGGGTACTGCGTTAATTGATCCCCACCAGTAATGATAAAACGAAGATCCGTTTTATCTGGCCAAGATAATTTCAAGAGCCTTTCCAGAATAGGCGTAGGTGCAAAGCTAGCTGTTATTCGTGAATCAATGAGCCAGTCCCTTAGTGCTTCTGGATTAATTCTCAGTTCCTCTGTTGACAAGTAGAGTGTTGCGCCAGCAGTTAGATACGGCCAAATCTCCTGGACAGCCGAATCAAAAGCAACCCCTGCAATCTGAGTCGCACGATCCTCTGCTGAAATATGATAAACTTCCTGATGCCAAGAAACCATATTCATTAATGAGCGATATTCAACCATGACACCCTTCGGTTTTCCTGTAGAACCAGAGGTATAGACAATATAGGCTAAGTTCTCTGGATTTATTTGACGTGTAGGTGCGATTACGCTTTCCACCGTTAATTCTTCTAACCTCACCATTTCGACGTGTGCGAAATGTCCTTCTTGTCCTTCCGCCGTCACTACAAATTGAATTCCTGCATCTTCAATCATGTATTCTAACCTTGATTTTGGATACAACGGATCTAAAACGACATAAGCTCCACCAGCTTTTAAAATGCCTAGTAAACTTGCCATCAGCTCAGCTGACCTCGGAAGATAAACTCCTACCACTGACTCTGGGGCTACTCCCTTTCGCTGTAAAACATTTGCCAACTGATTTGCTTGTGTATCCAGTTCACCATAAGTCCACTGTTTTGTTTGATCAACTACCGCAATCGCATCAGGACGCCTTGTTACTTGCTCCTCAAATCTGTCGCAAACAAGACCCTGATGAGACATTTCCATTACAGTGTCATTCCATGTTTCTAATAACAAAGTACGCTCGGGTTCTGATAGCATGCTCAGGTCATGCAACGGATTTTGTGGGCGATGAGAAACTTCATGTAACCATTTCTCAAAGTGTCCTGCCATCCGTTCAATAGTAGTAGCATTGAATAAATCCTTATTGTACTCAAAAGTAAAAAGTAAACCCTCTTCCGTCTCAGCTGCCATTACACTTAAATCAAACTTTGCAATTGGACTATGGCTTTCTATCATTTCAATACTTCTACTAGATAACACCGGAAACTCTTGTTTCATATTTTGCAAAATGAACATAGTCTGGAAGATTGGCGAATGACTTGTACTTCGCTCCGGTTGCACAACTTCTACAATTTTTTCAAATGGAATATCTTGATATTCATACGCCTTCAATGCCTTTTGACGAACCTGATACAGTACATCTTGAAATGTCGGTCTACCACTCAAATTAGCTCGATAAACCAGCGTGTTAACGAAGAAACCAATTAGTCCTTCAATTTCTCTATAATTCCGATTCGCAATTGGGCTTCCGACCAGAATATCTTCTTGTCCCGTATAACGAGATAGAAAACTTTGATATGCAGCTAAAAGCGTCATGAAGAGTGTAGCCCCTTCTTTTCGACTAAGTTCATTCAATTTATCATGTAGCGTGCTTGGCAGAACCAGAGTGTATATCGACCCGTGATGAGTTTGTATTGCGGGACGCGGGCGATCGATAGGAAGTTGGAGTACAGGAAGCTCCCCAGACAATTCTTCCCTCCAATATTGGAGTTGTTGATCCAGCACCTCCTCCTTTAGCCATCCTTTTTGCCACTGAGCAAAGTCGGCATATTGAACCGGTAATGGTTCAAGTTCCGCTACCTTTCCATCCGTTGCTTTCTCATAAAATGCCATCCATTCTTCAAGTAGGATTCCCATTGACCATCCATCTGAAATGATATGATGTAGAGTACAAAGGAGTATCCATTCTTCCTCTCCCACGTGCAAAATACTTGTCCTGATTAATGGACCCTCTGTTAAATCAAATGGCACTTCTGTTTCTTGTTGAATTAAACGTTTAACTTCTTCTTCTTGATCTTCAGAAGAAAGCATAGTTAAATCCGTTTTCGGAATTGATTGAAAAGCATACGGTTCAATTTGCTGTACGGGTTGACCGTTCACTTCGTGAAAGACCGTCCGCAGTGATTCATGACGTTCTATTAGTTGATTCCATCCCGTTTCCAATGCTTCAAGTAGCCAATTCCCTGTAAGGCGGCATACCATTGGCATATTGTAAAGGGCACTATTAGGTGTAAATTGATCAATAAACCATAAGCGTTGTTGGGCATAAGATAGTGGAATAGCTTCTCCTCGTTTCATTGGTATTAGCGGCGGAATCTCTCGTTTTTTATTTCCTTTACGTAACTGATCTAATCGCTTTGCCAGTGACTCCACCGTTGTATATTCAAATAGTTCACGTACTGGTAAGTCGATTTGAAAAATTCCCTGTAAACGTGACATTACTTGAGTAGCTAGTAGTGAATGACCACCGATTTCAAAAAAGGAATCCTGAACACTAATGTTTTTTATTCCTAACACTTGGCTCCAAACGGAAACGATAAGCTCCTCCACTGGTGTTCTTGATGAAGTAATATCTTCACTTATGAACTGTTCTTCTAATTCCAGTAAGGCTTTCCGATTCACCTTACCATTTGGAGTGAGTGGCATACCTTCAATTTTGAAAAAGTATGCCGGAACCATATAATGTGGCAGTTGCTTCTTGAGATATTCACGCCACTCCCCAGTATCCCCTTCACCCACTACATAAGCTACTAACTGCTTATCTCCTGGTCGATCTTCCTTCACCAACACGACTGCCTCTTTTACAGATGAGTAATCATATAAAGCTGCTTCAATTTCTCCCAATTCAATTCGGAATCCTCTAATTTTAACTTGGTTATCTATCCTTCCAATATATTCCAAGTTACGATCATTCATATATCTCACCAAGTCACCCGTTCGATATAATCGTTCTCCGTCCTTAAAGGGATGCGGAATAAAACGTTCAGTAGTTAAATCTGGTCGATTGAAGTAGCCACGTGCCAATCCTACTCCTCCAAGGTAAAGTTCCCCTGCCACACCAATCGGGACCACTTGTTGATATTGATCTAACACATACAACTCTGTATTATCAATCGGACGACCAATCGGAATAAGCATTGCTTCTTTTTCTAAATCACAATCATAATAAGTCACATCCACAGTCGCTTCAGTAGGACCATACAAGTTAATTAACTTTGTTTGCTGAACATTGTAAAAGATCCCCTTAAACCGGCGAACCTGCTCAGTGTTTAACGCTTCTCCACTAGTAAAAACTTGAATTAAAGACGAGACATCCCTTTTCGAATTATATAGTTCCATATAATCTAAGAAAGTAGATAACATCGACGGAACAAAATGCATGGTGGACACACGATATCGCTCAATATACTCCTCAATCACCGCAGGATCTTTCTCTCCTCCAGGTGGAAGTAAACAAACACGTGCTCCTACAAATGACCACCAAAATAATTCCCAGACAGAAACATCGAACGAAAACGGTGTCTTTTGTAGGATTGTATCCTCCTCGGCCAATGGATATTTTTTCTGCATCCACTGTAGGCGATTGATAACGGAATGATGTTCAATCATTACCCCCTTTGGATTTCCCGTCGAACCCGAAGTGTATATAATATAGGCTAAGTTATTTGCTGTTACTCCACTTACCGGGGCTAAATTACTCTCTTTAGAAATCATCGCTTGATCCCGGTCTAAACAAATTGCTTGGATATCTTTAGGTAACCAGTCCTGTAGTGTTTCTTTTGTTAACAGCACTTGAATTTGTGAATTCTCCAAAATATATCTCAGGCGGTTTTCGGGATAACTTGGGTCCAGTGGGACATAAGCCCCACCTGCCTTCAAAATCCCAAAGAGACCGATAATCATATCAGGAGAACGTTCAATACATATACCGACCAATGATTCAGGTCCGATACCTCGTTTTTGTAAAAAATGCGCCAATTGATTCGATTTTTCATTAAGTTCTTGATACGTTAGCTTTCCACCCTCATAAACTACCGCCACTGCATCAGGTGTCCGTGCAACTTGCTGCTCAAATAGCTCATGAATCATACAATCATGACCATAAACTACGTCCGTATCATTCCATTCTTCTAGGAGTTGTTTTTGCTCAGTATCCGATAACATTGACAGCTTTGTATATGATTCATCTGGATGATACGTGATTTCATTTAGCCAGTTCTCAAAATGTCCTGCCATACGTGCAATGGTACTACTATCAAATAAATCCGTGTTGTATTCAAATGAGACAAATAGACCTTCTTCCACTTCATAGGCAGTTAAGCTCAAATCAAATTTAGCAATAGACATATTACTTTCTACCATTTCAATACTTCTATCAGTCAAATCTAGTCGTTCTTGTTTTATATTCTGTAGCGTAAACATGGTCTGAAATATAGGGGAATGACTCATGCTTCGTTCAGGTTGCACAGCTTCTACCACTTTTTCAAATGGTATATCTTGATATTCGTAAGCTTTTAACGCCTTTTTCTTTGTTTTGTTCAAAATCTCTCGAAAAGTAGGGGTGCCACTCAAATCTGATCGATAAACCAACGTATTAACAAAGAAACCAATTAATCCTTCTACTCCCTTATGGTTCCGATTTGCAATCGGACTACCAACTAGAATATCTTTTTGTCCCGTATAACGAGCAAGAAAGCTCTGGTATGCGGCCATTAAAGTCATAAATAAAGTAGATCCTTCTTGTCGACTTATATCCTTCAATTGACTGAGCAATTTATAAGGAAAAATCACATGATACGCAGCCCCAGAGTAAGTCTGCTTAACCGGTCGAGGTCGATCCACTGGCAGTTGTAAGATAGGAAGCTCACCAGACAATTCTTCCTGCCAATACGTAAGCTGACGATTTAGCACATCACCTTGCAACCACTCCTTTTGCCACTTCGCAAAGTCTGCATATTGAATGGATAATGAACTTAATTTAGCAGGATTTCCGCCCGTTTCTTCTTCATAGAAAGCAAGGAATTCATTCATGAATATACCAATGGACCAAGCATCAGAAATAATATGATGCATCGTACACAGTAATAACCATTCATCCTTCTCTAATTGAACAAGCTGATTACGAATTAAAGGACCATTCATTAAATCAAATGGTTCTTGCGCTTCTCTCGCAATTAAACTATCTACCTCTTTTTCTTTTACTTCTAGAGGAAGTTGAGAGTAATCTCTTACAGGTAATGCTCTAGGAAGGAATTCGACAATTTGTTGCACAGGCTGTTCTCCTATTTCTTTAAAAACAGTTCGTAATGATTCATGACGTTCAATGAGTCGATTGAATCCCTTCTCTAATGCTTCAGGTATCCAATTTCCTTTTAGATGCCATACTGTTGGAATATTATATAAAGAACTGTTTGGGTTAAATCTGTCCATAAACCACAAACGTTTTTGTGCATAAGACAACGGGAGTGCTTCTTTATTCTCCTTTTTTTGCATTTGCTTCTGAAGCCATGCTCTCTTCTCAGGAGAAAGTGAACTCAGCTTTGCAAGTAAATCACTTTTCATTTTTTTACCCCTTCCTGAATCAAATTACTCTCGAATATCCCTTGTGCTTCTTCCTCTGATAGCTCTTCTAATTGCTTAAGCAGTTCTAGTAATTCTTCATCATTACTGACTTCTGCTTCTTTTTGAATATAGTCTTGAAGACTTACATTCTCCTTACTATCATTCTGAATTTCTTGATTTTTGTTATAGAGCAATTGATCAATCTGTTCTGCCAATTGCTGCACCGTATGAAACATAAATAAATCATGCAATGGTATCTCAATTCCAAAAGCCTCTTTAAGACTGGAAACAGCTTGCGTAGCAAGTAATGAGTGACCACCTATTTCAAAAAACGAATCCTGAATTCCGATGTTTTCCATACCTAAAACTTCATTCCATATTGAAACGATTGTTTTTTCCGTAGGCGTACGAGGAGCAATATAACCACTTGCTATCTCCTGTTTCTCTGGTGCTGGTAAGGCCTTCCTATCAATTTTTCCATTTGGAGTGAGTGGAAATGCATTCAATCCGACAAAATAGGCTGGAATCATATAATTTGGTAGCTGGTCCTTGAGATAATCACGCCACTTTTGAGCATCCCCATCTCCTACAACATAAGCAATCAAACGTAGATCACCAGGATAATCTTCCCTCACCGTCACAATAGCTTCGTTAACTAATGTATGCTTTTGTAATGTCGCTTCAATTTCTCCTAGTTCAATCCGGAACCCACGAATTTTTACCTGATGATCGATTCGGCCAAGATACTCCAAATTTCCATCCGGCAAATACCTTACTAGATCTCCAGTCCGGTATACTCGCTCCCCTTCTTTAAATGGATGTGGTATAAAACGATCTTCCGTTAAGTCAGGGCGGTTTAAGTATCCACGTGCTAATCCCGATCCACCAATGTACAGCTCACCAACTACACCAATTGGAACCATTTTTTGTTCAATACTTAGTACATATACTTCTGTATTGAAGATTGGTTTACCAATTGGAGGTACCCTATGGACGACACCTTTTTCTAATTCCATATAAGTGGAATAAGTAGTATCTTCGGACGGTCCATATAGGTTGTACACCTTCTCAACCGTACTTCTCTCATATAAATCTTGAACAAGTGAATATGACAATGGTTCTCCAGCCAAATTCACCACCTTTACCGAAGAAGGAAGTGTTTTTGCTCGAACCAGTTCCTTCGCTGCCGATGGCACAGTATTGACTAAAGTCACATCCTTGGTAGACAACTTGTCTAGATGTAGAGCATTTTCAGCGACAATCACCTTACCACCCATCGTTAGGGGAACAAACACTTCAAAAACAGATAGATCAAAGGATAGCGAAGTGGAGGCCAACACTCCCGCTAAATCCTTTCGGGAATATGTGTGATGCGCCCAACGAATCATTGTTACTGTACTCCTATGCTCAATCATTACTCCCTTTGGATTTCCAGTGGAACCTGAAGTATAGATAATATAGGCTAAGTTATCGCCCGTCACTTCACTCGTACACACCGTAGTTACTTCTTGTTCTATTTCTACTCGATCACGATCAATACAAATCACGTCAACGGATCTAGGTATAACCATTTTTTGTTGTAATTTTTCCTGTGTTACTAGTACCTTTATTTGAGCATCCTCTAAAATGTATTGCAGCCGACTTTCCGGATACGCTGGATCTATTGGGACATATGCTCCTCCTGCCTTCATAATTCCTAAGAGGCCTACAATCATCTCAGATGAACGTGTAACACAAATCCCAACCAATGATTCGCAACCTACACCATTTTTCTGTAAATAATGTGCCAGCTGATTCGAGCGTTCGTCCAACTCTCGATATGTTAGTTCTTCATCTTCGCATACCACTGCAATTGCTTCTGGTGTTTTTTCTACTTGTTCTTCAAACAATGTATGAATCGCGCATTCTTCTATATCTATAACAGCTGATTCATTCCATTCTTCTAGTAATTGCTTATATTCTACTTTCGATAACATATTCAATTCTGATAATAAACATTTTGGATGAGAGACAATTTGATTTAACCAATGCTCAAAATGACTTGCCAGACGTTCAATGGTTGTATCATCAAACAAATCAGTATTGTATTCAAAGGTTAGTGATAATCCTTCTTCCGTCTCAGTAACAAATAAACTCAAATCAAATTTCGCTACAGAAGCATGGCTTTCCATGAGTTCCATTTGCCTTTCAGATAGCTGAGGAAATTCTTGCTTCGTATTCTGTAAAGTAAACATGGTTTGAAATATTGGTGAATGACTTGTATTCCGTTCCGGCTTTACGGATTCTACCACTTTCTCAAATGGGATGTCCTGATACTCGTATGCTTTTAGTGCTTTTTTTCTTACCTGCGACAAAAGTTCTTGGAACGTCGGATTTTCACTGAAATCAGCTCGATAAACCAACGTATTTGCAAAGAAACCTATTAATCCCTCAATCTCTTTAACATTTCGATTAGCGATTGGGCTTCCAACCAAGATGTCATCCTGTCCTGTATAACGAGAAAGGAAGCTTTGATACGCTGCCATCAATGTCATAAATAAAGTGCATCCTTCTTGCAGACTTAAATCTTTGAGTTTTTCCTGTAGGGAATTCGCCACCATTAAGGACTGACTTGCACCACGATGGGTTTGAACCGCAGGTCGAGGACGATCCATCGGTAATTGTAAAACCGGTAACTCCCCAGCCAATTCTTCCTTCCAATATCGAAGGTGCTGATCCAAATTCTCTTCTTTTTGCCATTCCTTCTGCCACATAACAAAGTCTGCATATTGGATAGATAACTCCTTCAATTCCGCCGGTTTTCCGCTTAGTGCTCCTTCATAAAAAGCCATCCATTCTTCAAGTAAAATCCCCATTGACCATCCATCTGAAATAATATGATGCATCGTACAAATGAGAACCCATTCTTCCCTGTCCACTTTCAATATTCGTGTTCGAATCAGAGGACCTTGTCCAAAATGAAATGGTTCCTCCGCTTCGTTTTGAATGAGCCGTTTCATTTCTCTTTCCCTATCTTCAAAAGAGAGATCTGTTAGATTCGATTGAGGGATATGTCTGAATACATGAGATTGAACCTGTTGGAAAGGTTCACCCTCTTGTTCTAGAATTATCGTCCGTAATGATTCATGACGCTCCAACAACTGATTCCATCCGACCTCCAACGCTTCAATTGACCATTTACCTGTTAAGCGACACGCTGCATGAATATTGTACATAGCACTATTTGACATTAATTGATCAATAAACCATAGACGTTTCTGCGCATAGGAAAGCGGAATAGCTTCTTCTCGTTTCATAGGTACAAGGGGGGCAGCCTCTCGTTTTTTATCTTCTTTTCGTAACTGATCTACTCGTTTCGCCAATGCCTCCACTGTATCGTGCTTGAAAAGTTCACGTAATGGGATTTTGATTTGGAACAATTCTTGTAATCGAGAAACAATTTGAGTAGCGAGTAGTGAGTGCCCACCCCGTTCAAAGAAGGAATCCTGAATACCGATATTTTCAGTTCCTAACACTTGACTCCAAACCGAGGCAATAAGCTCCTCCGATGGCGTCCGAGGTAGAACATTTAAACCTCCAATAGTTTGCTCATCAGGTACTGGCAAGGCCTTTCGGTCAATTTTCCCATTCGGAGTAAGCGGGAAGTGTTCTAACTCTACAAGGTGCGCTGGAATCATATGATTCGGTAATTGGTTTTGTAAATACTCTCTCCACTCTTGGGTATTTCCATCGCTCATTACATATGCAACCAATCGTTGATCACCTGGACGATCTTCTCTAACTAATACGACAGCCTCTTTAATAAACGAACATTTTTCTAAAGTCGCTTCAATTTCTCCTAATTCAATCCTAAAACCACGCATTTTGACTTGATGGTCCATTCTACCTATAAATTCTAAATTTCCATCAGTTAGATATCTTACTGAATCTCCTGTTCGATATAGTCGTTCCCCGAATCGATATGGATGCGAAACGAATTTTTCAGCAGTAAGATTCGGACGATTTAAGTATCCACGTGCTAAACCAGCACCACCAATATATAACTCACCCTCAATTCCTATTGATTGCAAGCGTTGATTTTGGTCTAATACATATAATTGCGTGTTCTGTATCGGCTGCCCAATAGAAACAAATTCTTGATTTGGCTGAATATCAAATGCATTCACATAAATAGTGGCTTCAGTTGGTCCATAAAAGTTGGTTAATTTCACTTGTCCACTATGATTCCATTTCTGTTGAAATCGTCTAACCAACCCTGAACTTAGTTCTTCCCCACCAGAAAATACATGGCGTACGGACGAACAATTCATGTTCAATTCAATATGATTGAAGTGATCTAAGAAAACAGATAACATCGAAGGTACAAATTGAACTATAGTAACCTGATGTTTTTTAATCACTTCAGCTATAATAGAAGGATCTTTTTCTCCACCTGGAGGCAGGAAAGATACACTTGCACCAACGTGAATACCCCAAAACAACTCCCAAACAGAGACATCAAATGAGAATGGCGTTTTCTGCAAGACCACATCCTTTTCAGAAAGTGGATATTTATGTTGCATCCATTCTAGATAATTGATTACTGAATGATGCTCAATCATTACTCCCTTTGGATTCCCTGTAGATCCTGAAGTATACATAACATACGCTAAACTTCTTCCTGTTACACCACTTATACATGGGGTTGTTTCTTCTTTTTCAATTGCAGTATAATCTTTATTCATACAAATCGTTTCAACATTTTCAGATACAAACAAATTTTTAGAATTCTCTTCCGTCACTAGTACTTCGATTCCAGCATCCTCTAATATATATCGAAGCCGACTCTCTGGATAAGTAGGATCAAGTGGAACATACGCTGCTCCTGATTTTAGAATACCTAATAACGCTATCATCATTTGTAATGAACGTTCTATATATACCCCAACCAGAGACTCTGAGCCTACACCACGCTTTTGTAAATAATGAGCTAGCTGATTCGCACGCTCCTCCAACTCTTTATAGGTAATTTGTTCATTTTCGTAAATAGCCGCGATTGCTTCCGGCGTTTTTTTAACTTGCTCCTCAAACATCGTATGAATCATGCCTTCAGCCGAATAATTTACTTGAGTATGATTCCATTCCTCTAATAACTGTATCTGTTCTTCCGCTGTTAAATGAGTAATTTCAAAGAGTTTTGAATCTAGGCTCTTCGTCATCTGAATTAATATTTGCAATAAGTGATTCTGAATCCAATTTATTGTTTCTTCATTAAAATAGCTTCGATCATACATCAACTTTAAAGTAATTTTCTTACCAGGCATTACAATGAGTGTTAAAGGATAATTTGTTTGTTCCGCGCTTTTAACATCTAGTAATCTTAAATCATCATTTCTCTCACCTTGAATTGGATAATTTTCAAACACATACAAGGTATGAAATAAGGAGCTATTTCGCGGAACCTCACTCCACCCTTGAATATCTATCAATGAATTATACTCATATTGTCTTCGTTCCATTTCTTTCATCTGTATTTTATGAAGCCAATCTACTACAGATGTATTATCCGTTAATCGAATTCTAGTAGGTAATGTGTTAATAAATAGGCCTACCATATTCTCTGCTCCTATCAAATCAGTAGGACGTCCAGAGCTAGTCACGCCAAATACGATGTCACTTTCACCGCTATACCTACCCATCAAATAGGCCCATGCTCCTTGGACTAATGTATTCAATGTTAATCGACTATTTCGTACCCACTCTTGTAAATTCTCAGTGAATTCCTCAGATACCTGATAAACACACTCTCCATAGCCCTTCTCCTGCCCTTGATCCTTTCTTTCCATCGCTAATGGCGTAGGTGCATAGAACCCTTTTAATTCTTCTTTCCAAAATTCCTCTGCTTGACTTTGATCTTGTTTATTTATCCACTGGATATATTTTTTATAAGGAAGAGATTTAGGAAGATTCAACAATTCTCCCTTTATCATCTTGAGATAAACTTCCATCACTTCACTAAAGACCAATGAAACACTCCAACCATCTAGCAAAATATGATGATGTGTCCAAATAATTCTCGTCTCCCCTTCTGCTTCTTTAATCGCAGTGACTCTCATCAATGGTGCTTCATCCAATAAAAATCCTTTCCTACGATCTGCAGTCAAAAACTGGTGTAATTTCTTCTCCTTCTCCTCATGTGAATGGGTACTCCAATCCTCTTGATGAATAGTAAAAGGAAGACGTTCATAAACTGCTTGTAGAGGTTTTTCTACTTCCTCCCAAACAAATACTGAGCGCAGTACCTCATGTCGTTGAATAACATATTCCCAAGCTTTTTCAAAAGTATCAACATCCAATTGCCCCCCGAGCAAGAAACCTACTTGTACAATATAGGAAAAAGAATATTCATCATCTTGATCGTATAAAGTATGAAACAGTATTCCTTTTTGCAAAGGTGATAAACCATATATATCAATAACGTCTCCCATTTTTACACCCTCTTCTTTGTTAATTTAAGTAATACTTTGCTCAAGCTTTCTTCCGTAAGATTCTCTGCATCAGCAAAATCTGATACCGTAAAAGCAGACTCTGTTGTTGGTTTATTTATAAGTTGGCGAAGATGCCTCAACATACCATCTGCTATCACTTGAATTTTTAATTTAGAAAACTGTTCTCTACTATACATCCAAATAAAATGTAACTTTTCATCTTTCACCATTCCGATAACATCAATTAGATGAGATGGCTTGGAATCTGGAGCATGATCTAAAAATGTAAACCCTGCCTCTTGCATAAACAAAGATTCCTTTGAAAACACCTGATCAAATTGACCCAAATAGTTAAAGCTTATTGAAGGCTTTTGCTCATAAAACGGAAGTATTTCTTTATTCAAGTAACGTAAAATACCATAGTCTACTCCGTGATTCGGAATTCGACGCGATTGTTCTTTGACAGCCTTTAAGCCTTCAATTGGTGTTTTAGTTCCTTGAAAATTCAGATGAACAGGATAAATACTCGTGAACCAACCCACTGTCCGTGATAAATCGATACCTTCAATCATCTCTTCTCTCCCGTGTCCTTCTAGATGAATAGAAACCGTTTGCTGATTTGTAAAATCGACGATAGCTTGTCCTAATGCCGCCAATAGTACCTCATTAATCCTTGTCTTATGAGTGACTGGAACTTCGTGTAACAATGCTTGTGTTTCTTCTACTCCTAAAGTCCTCGTCACTTGATCAATCGATTCTTCTGTTGTTTCTTGTATTGGATAGTCCATTGGAATTGTCATCGTTTCTTTTTCTACTTGTTCATTCCAATAATCCTGTACTTCTTTTGAAATACCCGAATCACTGTATATCTGGAGTCGTTCAGACCATTCTTTAAAAGATGTACTTTTCGCAGGTAAGCGAATTCCTTGACCTTGTTTCATCTGGTTATATACCACCTGTAAATCTTCCAATAGAATTCTCCATGATACTCCATCTACTACTAAATGATGAATCACCCAGAATATTCGATCATTTCCAGTCAAGTTATCCTCAAAGTAAACTACTCTCATTAACGGACCAGTAACTAAATTGAAACTAGCTTGATTAATGTCCATCTCTTCTTGTATTATTTTATTCCACTCTTTTTCATTAACTTTATTCCGTTTTACAACATGGAGTACTGACAGCTCATCAGTCCCTTCATTTCTCTGCCTCCATGTTCCGTTTGGTAACTGCTCGTACCGGAAACGTAAAGCATCATGATGTTTGAGTAAATTTAATATTGCTCCCTCTAGTAACTTCACATCCAATCTTTCTTTTACTCTTAAAAGCATTGATTGATTCCAATGCTCTGGATGTGGATGTTCTTGCTCGAAGAACCAGTACTGAATTGGAGTAAGAGGCACATCTCCTGTCACAATCCCCTGCTCCGCTTGTACTCCCTGCGTTTCTATAGCCACTTCTGCCAGCTCGGCAATAGTTGGGCATTCAAACATTTGCTTCGGAGTAAGTTTTAACCCTAATTGACTTGCTTGAGATATGATTTGAATACTGAGAATCGAGTCGCCACCAATTTCAAAGAAATTATCATAGATTCCCACCTTTTTAATACCTAATACTTGCTTCCAAATGGTAGCCAGTATCTGTTCATTACTATTCCGAGGGCCAACACATTCACTATTAATCTGCTTTTCCTCTGGCATAGGTAATGCCTCACGATCAACTTTGCCGTTAGCTGTAAGTGGAATGGCTTCCATCGTCACATATCCCGAAGGTACCATATAGCTCGGTAGTTTCGCTTTAAGATACTCTCTCCACGCACCTACATTTCCATCTCCTACAACATAAGCTACTAATCGTTTATCACCCGGTTGATCTTCTCTTACAATTACAACTGCCTCTTTTATAGATGCATATGCATTTAAAGTAGACTCAATCTCCCCAATCTCAATTCGGAAACCACGTATTTTAACCTGATGATCAATTCTTCCACGATAATCCAGATTCCCATCTGGCAAATACCTCGCTAAGTCTCCTGTCCGGTATAATCTTGCTTTCGGATCACTACTAAATGGATGAGATATAAAGCGCTCTGCTGTTAATTCAGGTCTATTTAAATACCCACGTGCAAGCCCTGCCCCGCCAATATAAAGCTCACCATCTACACCTATAGGAACAGGTTGTTGATAAGCATCTAATATATACACTTCTAAATCTGGAATCCGTTTTCCGATATTACTTCTCGAAGCATGATGTACATCATCTAGAGTAATTGGATAATATGTAACATGAACTGTAGTTTCTGTAATTCCATACATGTTAATTAGCTGTGGTTCTTTATCCCCATATCTTTGAAACCACGGTAACAAGCTGATGGGTTCTAACGCTTCTCCGCCAAATATCACATAACGCAGCTGCAAGTTTTTATTCTTATCTTCGTGTTCACACACTCGTATTAATTGTCGAAATGCGGAAGGTGTCTGATTTAGAACTGTGACTTCTTCCTCCACCAATAATTGATAAAAATCTTTTGGCGATCGACTAATCCAGTACGGAACAACAACTAATTTTCCACCATATAATAATGCTCCCCAAATTTCCCATACTGAGAAATCAAATGCATAAGAATGAAAAAGCGTCCAAGTATCTTTTTCATTAAACTGATACCAACAATCCGTCGATTTAAATAACCGAATGACATTGTGATGCTCTATCATAACGCCCTTTGGATTCCCTGTTGATCCCGAAGTATAGATTACGTAAGCTAGATTTTGGGAATTCACATCAGAAACCGGCAAGGTCTTACTTTCTTTCCCAATCTCTTCTTGATCACGATTCAGGCAAATCGATTCAACATTTTCTGGTAACCATTTCAATTCTTTTAAACTTTCTTGCGTTACGAATATCTGAATGCTAGCATCCTCTAAAATATATTGAAGTCGCTGCTCAGGATATGTTGGATCAAGTGGAACATAAGCCCCACCAGCCTTCAAAATCCCTAAAATACCTACAATCATTTCGAGAGAACGTTCAACACACAGTCCAACTAAAGTATCAGGTCCTATTCCCTTTTTCTGCAGATAATGAGCTAACTGATTTGCACGTTCATTAAGTTGCCTATAAGTAACTTTTTCTTTTTCATACGTAACTGCAATAGCGTTTGGATAAATCATTGCTTGTCGTTCGAACAATTCATGAAGAGTTTCCCGAGGTGGGAAATCCAGCTTAGGATTGTTGAACTCAACTAAACTTTTTCTTTTATCTTCATCAGAAATAATTTCAATTTCAGCTACCTTCTGCTTTGGGTTTTCAAAAGTGTTTTCCATTATCGCTAACATAACGTTAAAAAAGCGTTTTATCTCTTCCTTAGAAAATAGCTCCTCACGATAATCAATATGTACATGCAAAGAGTCTATATCAATTAGATTTTCAATATGCACTGCAAAATCTTGTACTTCTTCACGGTTTGCAATCCATAGTGAGTCACCACTTTCATCACGATCCCTATAATCAATCGTAGTTCCGAAAAGTCTCACATTGCTGTTATTCTCTTTATTAATCTGCTTTAATAATAAATCAAATGGATATTTCTGATGTCTTAATGATTTACTTTGTTTTCTGGACACCCTACCAATAAATGAAAGCACTTCTTCTTCTGGATCAATATTCATTCTTAAAGGAACTGTACTCACCATCATTCCAATCAATTTTCGTTCCATTTTAGTCATACGGTTGCCGTAAGCCATTCCTAATGCAATATCAAGCGATGAAGTCCACCGATACATGGACAACGAGAAAGCAGCGACAAAAAGAGTATATAAACTAAATTTGTAATTTTCGGAAAATAATCCTATTTTTCTCTTCAAATGCTCCGATAATATAAACGTTTCGCGTGATGCTTTGGTACTAACTTGGTACGTATTATAGGTCTTCAATCCGGTCACAGATGGAAGTGTTTTAAATTCCTCTAACCAGAATTTTTGATCTTTTTGAAAGCGACTACTATTCAAGTATGTTTGTTCATTAGCCAGAAATTGAATATATGAATTTTTAATTTCGCCTTCCTCAGTCTCGTTATGCATTTCATAATAATATTTTGCAATCTGCTCAGTAAATATTTGAATTGATAAACCATCCATGATAATATGATGAACATTTCCAAAGACTGCACATTCATTATCGTTTAATTTTATTAAGGCGAAATAGTATAAATTCGAATTAAATAATGTAAACGTTTCTTTTGTTTTCTGCTCAATCCATTCCTCAAGTAAATCTGAATTCTCCACATTACTGAAATCGAAAAACTCAAATTCTTGTTCTTCATGTTTAATAAAATATTGTTTAGGTTCCTGATGCCCATTTTCTTTTAATCTAATGCACAGACCGTCATTTTCACTGATAACACGATTCACAACTTGGTTTAATTTTGAATAATTCATTTTTCGATGAAGTTTAAATAAAAATCTTAAATTACATATCCCTTTATCAGAATGAATAACTTCTGTATACCATATTCTTCGCTGCGGGTGACTTAATGGATAACTTTCCTCATTGGTCATAAAAAATCTTCCCTTCAAAAATTATTTGCTCTTATAGGTTCGTGTTTATGTTTAGCCCATAAATATTTCTGCAGTGAAACTCCAATTACTCCAATGACAACAAGCCCAATCCCGCCATAAACATAGAGTTGAGTTACTCCAAACAAATGCACTAATGGGCCACTCATAGCAGGAGAAATAATTAGAACTGCGTTTGTTAAACTGCTTTGAATACCAAATACTCTTCCTACTTGATCTTGATCAGATTCTATTTGTAAAATGACTTGATTAGATACAAGCATCAGCCCACTTCCAATACCAGCGATAAAACTAATCAGATAGGCCAAAACGAAGACCGTACCGGGCGTTATCAAACCAATCCCTCCAAAACCAATTCCCATTAAAACCATGCCTCCACATACTACCCAACCATATTGAAATTGTTTTAATTTCTGAGTTAGTAATGCACCAAGTATTCCGCCAAGACCAATAATAGAAATGATATATCCCATTTTACTTTTATCATGTGGGAATAAGCTCTTAAATAAAGTCGGGAATTGTGAGTCTACTAATTGTAATACTGCCATGGCTATTGTAACGAAAATCATAGTTGATAATATTATCCGATTAGATAACACATAGCCCCACCCTTGTACCCAAGCAGCCCAAGTGCTTTGCTTTTGCTTTTCAACAAGTTCTTTTGATATAGTTTCTTTGAATTTTATTGTGGGTATCAGAACTAAAGTAGCTAATAAACAACTTATAGCTCTTATAATTAGGCAGAACTCTGGCTGAAACCAGCTCAGCAACATGCCCCCTATAAGTGGGCCTACTATCTTGGTACCCTGCTCTACTATTCCGTTGATACTTACTGCTTTAGTAAGCAAATCTGGGGATACAATTTGTCTTGTTAGTGTTTGTTGTGCAGGATAATAGAAAACAATAAAAATGGAACGAATCATTAATGCCACTAAGAGCCAGTGGATATTTTGTACAAATAAAAGAGCAATTGTTATTAAACCAACCATCAAATTACAGAACATCATAATTGGAATTTTTCGAAAACGATCCGCAATAACACCTGCCCATGAGCCAAAAATAATTCCAGGAAGTGCATATGCAACAGGGATCAATCCAATCATAGTAGGATCTACTTCCCATTCAAACCCAACTATAGTCATAATCGCTAACATATCAATAAAAACACCAAGCATAAGCAATGAATAGGCAGAAAAAACTTGTAAATAAACCCTATTTCCTAATAGGCCTTGTGAATCGGTAGTTTTCATAAAATGTGCTCCTTAAATTTACTAAAACGGATGTTTTCGTGTACACAATACCTCTTTTTTGCATATAATTTATAACTCTACATATATCCATCCGAAATTTAATAGTATTCAAACTTCAATAACTATAAAATTCAATATCTTTGGTATAATTTATGCATTCAAATATATTTATTTTCAGTTTTTATACATTCACTTCTGACTCTAAATAATCTTTTTCACCTATAAACGTGGACAAATTAAATGATTTCTAGTTATATCGTCATTACAACCACAGTAAAAAAAGATAATATTTCATTAATTTATCTGAAAAACTTTCTTTGATTTTCATATTCTACAAGCTAAAACTCTACTCAATGAAAATAATCCATTAATAGCTATCTAACCCTAAAATTAACAATAGTTAAACCATCCAAATTACACCCTCTTTTCAGAATTGTCTTTTTTTTCTATTTAAAATACTATCACACAAATTTTCTAGCTACTATCTTCATAAAGTTGAAATAATCAAATTGGAAAATTCAGATAAAAACAAGGTAAATTTGCAATTATCTTACTCAATATTATTTTCACAAAAGCTATTGAGTTCTAACAAATGGTAAATTCCTCTTTTTCCACATGTATGTTAATCATAGAAATTGCTTCTTTTCCTTAAAAAACTCTCGTTACTGGTTTATTTTTCATAAATAGGTCATACCTATTTCTCCTTCCATGCCTCTTTAAATTTTTTATCATACGCAATGAAAATCTCCCCCTCCTCATTTATTGTTAATGTGTTAAAAACTGCTCTTTGATACTAAGTGTTTTTCTGTCACATACGGTAGTGTCAAAATGTCATGATTTTTATGACATAGCTATTAATCCAGCAGGATCCCACTCAAATTTTATTATTCTTTATAAATATGACAGAAGTTCACTATCGACTATGACTCGCCGCTTGCTACACTCTGTTCATACGCTAACGGGCCGCTAACTCGTTGTGCTTATAAAAATGTGGCTAAAAAACTTACAAAGATAATTCCAAATGATTATACAAACGCATATCGACCTTTTATATTTGATTCCCCGTTATTAAAATGGTTAGAAAGTAAACAAGTGAATGCGATACTATCTATTCTTAGTGTACTAGTAGGAGTTGTATTATTTATATTTACAATTAGTTTCTTATACTTCCATTCATTTACAGGTTTAGTTAGAAGAAGTTATTTGCGTCAAATAATTCATTCTATACATTAAAGTGGAAAATGAGAGAAATGCTAATGGTATTCCGTATATATACCTCTTACTTAAAGTCACTTTTTTAGTGAGCTAATTAAATTCTTTGTTTTACTAATGGAGTAGCACCACATCTTTATCAAGCTAAGGTTTTATGCTGCCCCCTAATCAATAATTTTTTACATTTTTACTCTGGGGATGTCAATTTTACTATTTTTGGGGTATTTATTTTTACTAGCTTGATGGACATGTGGGCAAAGCTCTCTTTTAAAAAAACTGTAGGAATCAAAAAGAACCGGGCTATTTATGCCCAGTTCTTTTTGATTTTGATTTCTCAATTTAATTATCTTATTTTACATCCTCTTTAGAGGTTGCTGGTACTGCATCTTTAGATGCATTAAAGTCTTGTGAGAAAGAAGTTGTTCCATCTGCACTCATTGAAATTGAATTACCTTCATTTGACTTTAGGTTATCCATTCTTGCATCTTCTTTTACATCACCTTTAGGAGTTGCTGGTACTGCGTTTTTTGAAATTTCACTTCCATCAATTTCTTTATACGTTATATTTCCATCTTTATCTGCAACAGTAACTTTTATTTTTTCATCCGTTTTTACATCTTCTGTACCTACTACACCACCCGCAAATAATCCTGTACTTAAAAGTGTTGCTGCTAATAATGTTTTTTTCATTACCTCCTTGTTTTGTTTGAGTATGCATTTAGCATAAAACAAGAATCTATAGTTGATATGGACTGTATCTGGAGATTATGTAGAGAAAAATAAGTGGTTTCTCGGTGCGTAGGCAAGGACATATTATTAAAATCTTTTTTAAGTTAAGACCATAATGGGGATTCCACCACATCGTTATCAACTTAAGAAATTAAATGTACCTCGAATCTCCCTATACGTCGCTCAAAAAGGCAGATGTAGTGTAACTGGGGAGAAACTTCTACCCTGTGGGACATCCATTGTTGTCACAAGCAATTATGGAATGAAACAAAGGACAATAGCTACAAAAACCTTACAATTGTTAAATCGAGTATTTACAGACTAATTCAGGCAACCAAAGTTGAAATCATTAACCAACTACTCTTTGAGCTACAACTTAACGAGGAACAGTTAAACAAACTCAACAAATTGCGAAAACTAGTTAAAAACGAGGAAATCTGTATGAAATCACAAACTGAAGTGGAAACAAATAACAAAAAACTAGTGTTGTTTACTTAGAACTTATCATTATTGGGTGAGAAGAAAACTACACTATAGATGAAGCACGGTATGCTATGAAAGTGGCACGTACTGTGCGGATCGGGGGAAAAGTTAGAAATAATCTCAAAGACTTACCTATCGACAATCATGCAGTTATGCAAGAGCAAAATTACTGGAAAGGTCAAAAACAGAAGTTTCGAAAAGAATATAAAAAGTTATTTATTTCATTAGAACCACATTTTTTTGAAAGACTGGAAGAGTTCGCATTGTATAACGAAAATCTAAATCAAACCGCATCGGAGTTAGTAATAGAGGGCTTAGACTATATCTATAAAGAGGGTATACCTGTAATGTAATCTCATGCTTTTCAGCATTTTGTAAAAATTGAAATATCACCATTTCAACAAAAACTCTTACAACAATTAGCGCTCAAACGAGGATGTTCAACAAGAAAAATGGCATATCCAGTATTAAAATTCATGTTACAGACAAAGTAAAAGAATCCAACGTTTAACGAAGGATTCTTTTACCTGGTGTTCGTTGACAAATAGCTTCACCAAAGGAATTGAGTCTAGCCACTCAATTCCTTTTTTATGTTATAAAAAAGTGTGTAATTTGTCAAAAAGCATTTGCTATAGAATAACAAATGCTTTTTGTTGAACTTGAATTGATCACTTTCAGAAAGTATTTATATTGTTTGCCTTTTTCTCTTGAAAAATTATACCCTCAATCACTAATTTTACCATAAAATATAGAAAATGTAGCGTTTTAATATAGAAAAACTTATTGGTTTTATATGGATTTTTTCTTTATAATAATGAAAGGTAGTTCCCGATTATAGATAGGCTCGCATGCTTTTCTTGTATGAGAGCCTATCTATATAAAAAGATTGGATATTTATGAGTTTTGCAACACCCTCAGTAGTAATATCGTAAAAAATTATTGTAAAATATTTTTAGAGTAGATTAATTTATGTAGCAACACTTAATGATCAATGGAGGTATTAAATGAGAGATTTTTTTGAGGATAAATACTTAGATATAGAGCTACAAAGAGAACTGGTAAGTTTAATAAGTGAAATTAGTGAATACAAAGGAAAAATATCCGCTTATCAAGACAGAAACCCTGATATATTCAATAATTTGGAGAAAACTATCCCCCTTCATTACATAAAAAACTTTAATACTGTTTTTATGGATGTAAACGTTCCGAATAAAAGGTTAAAAGAACTGATTTTGAACGAAATGTTACCCAAAACAATAGAAGAAGATGCCGTATATTGTTATTATCAAGCAATGTCTCTTGTGCAAAAAAAGTTCCATAATCTACCCGTTAACTCAGAGACAATACAAGAATTACATTTTCAATTAATCCATTATATTACTTCTGACTGTGCAATGTGGCGTAAAAAACAATTTATTGTCCCAGGTGTTCCTGAATATGGGATGCATTCCAGTAGCTATCGTCCAGTAGCTCGGGAACTTATCCCCCAATCTGTAAAACAATTATGTGAGCAATATAATACATTAGTGAAGAATAAGGATTTTCATTCACTTATATTAATAGCTCAATTTATATTGAATTTTTATTGTATTCTCCCTTTTGACCAGGGAAATCGAAGACTCGCATTCATATTGATACAATTACTATTAATGAAGACTGAACATACATTTATAAAGTATGTATGTTTAGATAAATATATAAAGAAACATGAATCAAAATACTATGATTCAATCTTTAAATCTTCAGTTAATTGGTACTGTCGTGGGCACAATATCAGTTTTTGGATAAAAATATTCTTAACAATTATATTAGAAGCATATCAGGATTTGCATCTAACAGTTCAGGATTCTATATGTAGGGATACTAAAATTGAGCGAATTAAAAATTATATAATTAGGCAAAAAAAACCTTTTACTAAAGAAAATATTCGTGACGTTTATCCAGATATTGCCGAAAGTACAATCAGTAAAGCATTAGCTTCCTTCCAGTCTCTTGGTCTTATAAAGCTAGCTTCACGAGGAAGAAATGCTCAATGGACACGGGTTTAATTCCTTTTTTTACGATTATCAAAAATTTATCGGCCAAAGAAAAATGTAATTCATTTATGACCATATAGGTCAAAGGAGGCTTAAATCCTGAGTAATAGATCACTTTCAGAAAAGAAAATGAGAAAAATCACAGATAGGATATTTGAAAGGTAATACAATTCAAGAAAGATAATTTTGTGATAGCCGTTGGCTATTACTTTTGTTTTTTTAGTTATCGAGGTGTATCTGAGGTCCTCAAAGAATCTGAAGATTTCATATTCATCCAAAAACGATTATACGTTGGGTCCATGAATATGGTAATTTGATCTATCAAATCTGGAAGAAGAAAAATAGAAAGGTTCAATCATTCTAGAAATTAGATGCGATTTATATAAAAGTGAAAGGAAAATGTTGTTATTTATATCGTAAAATCTTTAATAATGGATGTACATTGGATATTCAACTTCAAAAAACTAGAGATCATCAGACAGCCTATGCCTTTATGAAAAGATTGGTGAAGGCTTTTGGAGAGTCAACGGTTCTCAAAACAGACAAGGCCCCAGCACTACTTTGCGCATTTAACAAATTAAAAGTACAAGGTTTTTATAAACAACTCATTGTACAGTCAAACATTTGAACAATCTCGCCGAACAAGACTATAGACATGTAAAAAGACGTTGAAACCGTTCATACTCTATATACACGAAAACGAAGTTTGCAACAACCAAACTTCGTTTTTTTCGACGTATAATGAACTATATCAATTACTAACGATTGTTTGAACTACTCACCACTTAACGTCCTTACGGACTTTTTGAAGTGGGAGATTCCTGCGAACACCGATGTATCCACCGGTTATCTTAGCAGGCTCTACCCGTAGTCCCTACGGTGAGAACACAAGTATCTTGTACGTTGACGCCCCACACTCCCTACTTTAGCTTGGTTTTCGCAACATCGGCAAGCATGGGGCGATAGAACGTTGAAGATTTTACGGTTGGAACGTTTTTCTGCAACCAACCTCATATCTTCAGTTTTCGAAGAGCAATCTGTACAAGTAAATGATAGCAAACATGTTGGCTTATGCCAACCGACATTCATCTCCCACCTAAAATTGGTGTTTCACACCTTCACATTTTTGAGGAAGGAGTCTTCTGTCGGAAAACGATAAAAAAGAAGAATCCAATTTAGGTTCTTCTTCCATACAAAAGCAGACCATTTACTGAATATTGACTATTTTATCCCCCATCTTTCGTTTCCTGGATTGCTTCAATTACATTGTATGGTTCTGGTGCAAAAATTTTAATAGATGTGTAAGTAATCTCTAAAACTTCAACATACTGACACTATTACTCAAAAAAAGATATTTGATTGGTCTGGAAAAGAAACGCGCATTCAAATATATGCATTATCAGCTCATAATATTTTGTTAACGATACAATCCCAATTCCCACAATTTGGTAAAGATGATGAAGAAACGGTTTTATCCATTTCTAATGCAACAATTCCATTAGGATTATATACGCCTTATTCTCTATTATTTTTGTTGTTTATTTACAAATTGATAAAAATTTCTGCGTATTGTTTTTTTAGCTTCTTAAATTATTTTCATTCTCGATATCAATATTAGATAGTATCAAATTGGTATCATCTTTTGACAATTTTATTTTACTTTTAGACCTCACCAT
The DNA here is from genome assembly GCF_038005545.1 of Bacillus sp. FSL M8-0063. NCBI lineage: Bacteria > Bacillati > Bacillota > Bacilli > Caryophanales > Bacillaceae > Bacillus > Bacillus sp. FSL M8-0063. The sequence continues at coordinate 261,914 of NZ_JBBOTJ010000003.1, read as the reverse complement.
ACCATTTCGGGAAAATTGTACGCTAAGGATTACAAACCTTTATCATTACAGTGTTTTTTTTAGATGAGTATATGTTCATAAAGATAAAATACTAAGTTTAATTGAACACTGATTTATATACATACTTTATGAACACGATTATAGCTAAAAAACGTTGATATTATTGAGTTTTATCGCCTGTCCATAAACATGGATTTTCTGGACAGATATCTCTTAATGTACAGAAAACGCTTAAAATGTGTCCAAGTGTACAATTTTCCCAATATGGCATGGGGTACAAGCTTAGATACGAGTAAAAATCGGTCAAAGGTTAAATTTTATTCCCCAACATAATTTAAGAGTATTTATTTTTACATTTTGGAAAGATAAGCACATTCAAAATCATTATAGAATTTATGACAATTAACGATGGATTTCTTAATTCATATATATCTTTTTATTATAAATATGACATTACCAAAAAAAAAATATATATTTCAAATGACATATATATAACAAAACATAAAAAAACTAGTCACTATTATCTTATAGTGGGTGATTAATCATAAAATTGCGTATTTTCTGACGTTTATATATTCTAATAGGGGGTATCTTTTTCCATCCCCCGATAAAGGAGAATAAGAAAGAATCTAGTCAATATCTATTGCTATTTCCTTTATAAAAATAGTAATTGTAACAGACTTAATCTAGAATCTCTCTTTAAAAAATAAGAAAAGGAGGAGTTCAAGTGAAAAAAACTTTAGTTACAGGATTAATGGTTACAGCAATATTAGCAAGTCCTTCCAACTATGTAAGTGTTTACGCGGAGAAGGTGCAGTCTAAATCAGAGTCAACATATGTACAAAATGTCAAAAATGCGAATACATTATCACATTCGATTAGAACGTTAGGTTCACAATCACCTTTAGCACAAGCATATGGATTAATTATTTTACAGCAACCAACCATTAAAGGGACTGGTATGAGCAGTTTAACGAATCACCAAGAATTTGTAAAAAATCATGTTCGCGAATGGTTAGATGAATATAATCCTAAGTTAGTTGATTTAAATCAAGATATGCAGCGTTTTAGTACAAGATTCAATGGTTATTATGGTACATTATATGATTTAGCGGGAACGGTAAATACAGATGCGGAAACAAAAGTGAGTTTTGTAAATGCTTTTAATAGACTACAACAGGACGTACAAACTATCCAAGATAGTATGAACCAAACCTTATTGCAGCTAAATCGTTTTAATGATTTATTGCTTCAAGATAACAAAGGGTTTTCTGAAAAAGCAAAAATAGCAATTCAATCCTTAGAGGGGTCAGATGGAACTGTTACACAGCTAAGAGCTGATATTAAAAGACTTCAAGAAGAGATACTGGTAGAACTCGCAAAAATTTTAAATAGACCAAATGAAATTCGTAACGGCGTTATAAATATTGGGAAGCAAGTCTTTACGATTGCGGGCGGAGCAGCTCAGACTCAAACTATAGATTTTATCTCTATTTCATCTCTTGGTGGTGGAATTTTAGATCTTTTCGACAGCCAAACAGCTGCTTCTGCTAGGATTATTGAGCAGAAACAAAAAGAATTACTACCACTAATTCAGCAGTTAGCAGAAACCCAAATTCAAGTGACTGAAATGACTTTTATTGAGGATCAAATGAATGGGTTTACTGAGATGATTAAGAGGCAAATTACTACTTTTGAATATTTGATGAATGATTGGAAAGCGCTAAATGATACAATGATCCAAATCCAACTCAATCTGAGTGCAGGGGCACACATGGATAGTCTTGGATTGCAAAATCAATTAATTCAGCTCAAAGAATTCAGTGATGAACTGTATTTGCAAACAAAAAAGTTTGAAAATTTCATTTCAAATGTAACAATAAATTAAGTTTAAGCAAAGAGTGAAATATGATTATACTGAAAGTTAAAGGAGAAGAAAAAAATGACAAAAAAGCCTTATAAAGTAATGGCTTTATCCGCATTAATAACGGTAATGGCAGCAGGTAGTATCATGCCAACATATGCTTCTGCAGCGGAAAGCACGGCAAAATCAACTCCTATTCACGCTAAAACAGGTACAACGGGCGATTACCCGGATTATTCATTAGGACCAGAGGGTCTTAAAGAGGCAATAACAAATACAGGGTCAAATGCTTTAGTAATGGACCTTTATGCTTTAACAATCATTAAACAAGCAAATGCTGATTTCAATGGGCTCAATTCAATTGATACATCTTTACGAACGAAAATAATTAATGATCAAAATATTGCCAGAATAAATGCAGGGCAATGGTTAGATAAACTTAAACCGCAAATGATTTCAACGAATCAAAATATTATTAATTATAATACTAAATTTCAAAATTACTATGATACGTTAATAACAGCTGTAAACAATAAGGACAAGGAAACATTATCAAATGGACTTACAAGGCTAAATAATGATGTTGTAGCAAATAAGGCGGAAGTGGACGAATTATTAGGAGAACTGCGAGAATTCCGAAAGAAAATGGCAACAGATACGCAAAACTTTAAACAAGATGCAACTCAAATAACGTCTATTTTAGCAAGTCAAGATGCTGGAATTCCGCTGTTGCAAAATCAACTCACAACGTATCATGCTACAATTGCTGAATATAATAAACTGCTTATTGCCTCAGCAGTTGCAACGGCTTTAGGCCCACTTGCTATTATAGGCGGAGCAGTTCTAATTGGTACTGGTTTAGGAGCTAAACTAGGAGTGGTGTTCATTGTAGGTGGTTTAGGAGCAACAGCAGGTGGTATAGCGGGAATTGTTATAGCAAAGCAAGAGATGGATAAGGCTCAGGAAGAGATTAAGAATATAACAGGACAAATAACCCAGGCTCAATTAGAAGTAGCTGGTTTAACCAATCTAAAAGAGCAAACTGAATCCTTAACAGAGACTATTGATATAGCAATTACTGCACTACAAAATCTTTCAACCAAATGGGATGTAGTTGGATCAAAATATAAATCTTTACTTAAAAATATTGCAGTTATGGACCCTAACGATCTATTTTTCATAAAAGAGGATCTCGATGTGGCTAAAGATAGTTGGAAAGAAGTTAGAGATACTGCTGCAAATCTTTATGAAACCGATATTAAATTAGTAGATACAAAATAATCAATTGATTTTATGTGATAAGGGTTTCCTGTTCAAACTTGAGCAGGGAACTTCCTCACTGCTCACTAAAAGATACGAATTCTTAAAAAGCGTAGGTGGGATAATATGAATAAGAAATTGTACAAGAAATTCCTATTATCAATGATGATTGCTGGAATGGTAACAAGTAATATAGTACCACTTCATACTTTCGCGGCAGAACAAAAAGTCCATACAACTATATCGCAAGAAACCATTCATAATTATTCACTTGGTCCTGAGGGCTTTCAAGATGTACTAGCACCAGCAATGTCTAATGTACTTGTTATGGATTCATATGCCAAAACAATACGCAATCAACAAGAGACAGACCTTAGTGGTATAAGTTCTCTTAATAGTTATTTACGAGCAAACATGTTGAAGCACCAGGACGATGCAAAAAAAAACGCGACCTATTGGTTAGATAATCTTAAACCACGTATTATGAATACGAATCAAAACATTGTAAATTATAATGATACATTTCAAACACACTATAGTATTTTACTAGATGCAATAGATCAAAAAGATACTGAAAAATTGAAAACTGAGCTCGAAAAATTGTATCAAAGTATATTGACTAATAAAAGTGAAGTTAACGAGCTATTGGAACAGCTGAAAACATTCCGAAATAAAATGACAGCAGATACGCAAAACTTTAAACAAGATACAAATCAATTAACGACTATTTTAGCTAGTACAACTGCAGGTATTCCGTATTTAGAACAGCGAATTAATGGGTATAATGAGTCTATCAAAAAAAGCAATGATCAAATTATTGCAGGTTCAGTACTTTGCGCGACGTTAATAACGTGTATCATTGGTGGACCGCTGATCGCAACAGCAAAAAGTAATATTGCATCTGCTGAGCGAGAAATAGAAATTTTAAAAGCACAAATTTCTGGGGCACAAGCAGAAATAGCTATTATAACTGATGCAAAAAATAAGACTACGAATATGGCGGAAACAATTGACACAGCTATTACTTCTATACAGAAAATGTCTAATAGTTGGGATACTGTAGCAGCAAAATATAATAATTTAGTAAAAAATATCACATTCATTACCCCAGAAGAATTTGCTTTTATAAAAGCAGATCTTAATACAGCAAAAGATAGCTGGCAAGATCTTAAGAATTATGCTGATAAATTATATGAATCGGTGAAAATTGCGGAGAAAGAAGAGCAGGATCTTATGGATCGACTTCGTCCGTCAAGTGTTCAATATTTCTACAAACCGATACACAATGCCTATACATTTGAAATAAAAACGGGAGCAAATGCACCAAATGCGTCCTATAAAGTTATGAATTTAACAAAACGGACTACTCATAATATGTGGAGCGGAGGACCAAATGCAAGCATGTGGATTGACCAGCTTCCATTAAACTTAAAAGACCAATATGCAGTAATAGCAACGGTCAATGGAATGGATTATGTCATATATAAAGAAGTAGGAGAAAACATTCCTGGAGCTAATTTGAATGGTACCTATCAACTATTTTCTGCGTTAAATAATAGTAGCGTTATAGATATGGATCGATCAACGAATAATGTTACCTTATGGAGCAATAACGGCGGTAATCATCAAAAATGGAAGTTAGTATATGATTCAAATAAAAAGGCCTATCAAATTAAAAGTGTAACAAATGGAAATTTAATACTAGCTTGGAATGACTATCAAGGTTCTAGCAATGTTTTTGCTACACCTAACCAATACTATGAAGAGCATTATTGGATAGTTGAAGATGCAGGAAATGGATATTTTTATTTAAAAAATAAGAAAAACTCTAGGTATTTAGATGTAACTGGTTCTGGTACTAGAGATGGAACAAATGTTATAGTATATCCATTTACAGCTAGTAATAATCAAAAATTTAAATTACAGAGACTAAATTAAATTATAAGATTCTGGTAGAAAAAAATTTCATCTTGAATTTCAATTGTTGTAAAATCGGGCATCTCTCCTGCTTCGGAAAGATGCCTCTTTTCTATTCTAACGAATGTTGGGGTACAGCCGCATGCCCATCAACTTAAGAATTTTTAAAAAAGGCGTTATTCTTTCTTAATAATATAAATGAGAAAGGGTGTCGTTTTTTAGGTTCTGTTGCAAAAATAGTGGGATATGAAAGAAGGGTAAAAGATTCCTAGCGGTATTGAACGTTATGCTGTTAAACCAAAAAGTTCATTGATAAGATATATCTGCCTTTGGACAGACTTCTCCCCTTGGAGAGTTTGTCCTTTTTTGACCATATTTGTGAAATTACCAATGTTTCAAGATCTGCTTTATATAGAATACTACAAGACAAAACATAATAAAAAATACCCGCCCAAATTGGAAATTTTCAGATGTGGCGGGTTATTCTTTGAATCGTTTCTGTACCCCAGTTTAACATTTTGTATGTTTTGTAAAACTATTTTTCTTTTGGAAGTACAATTCTTTTATACAATTGAACTGTAATCAAGTAGTAAATTAAGTAAATCACTACGAAAATGACAAGTGGCAACCAAATTCGGAAATACGGATCAATCAAAAGCGGACCGAACATGTTCATACCAACTAATATATGAGCAATACCCACAATTGCCGGTACTAAGAATATGAAGAATAACTCTTTATAAATCGATTGTGTTAATAACCCCCGGCGGACACCGATTTTACGAAGCATTTGATAACGTTTTCTGTCTTTCGATGCGCCAGATAGAATTTTAAACATTAGGCAACTTGCCATCATTGCTAAGAACGCAATTCCAACGAAGAAGCCCATAAACATGAATCCACTGGCCATACCATGACTCTGATTATACATTTGATACGTACTACCTAATTTTTCTGCTTTCACATTTTTATATTTCGCTACCTGTAGTTCATCAAGTTTTTTCCATTCTTTTAAATGCGCTCCAAAATCATCTGTTTTCCCAATAAACACAGTATTTTCTTTATCCTTCATACTATCGTATATGTTTGGGTCTATAATTTTTATTTCATGATCAGGATACATATAAGTTGGCTGGATTGTGAAGAAAGCTTCTTTCCATTGTTTTGTTTTCGTATCATCGTTATACAGTTTATACAGTTGTTTTGGCAATGTAAATGCATCCTTAGGAAATTCCTCTGAAACTTTCATCTTCTTCCTATTTTCACTATCTTGTGCTAAAGGACGATTTTTCTCTACATCTTCTTTTATATAATACACATACTGATCATCTACTTTGTAGCGATATTCAAACTTCTCTTGAAATAAGATGCCACTCAAAATTTTCTTTTCTTCCGCTGTTGGATTATGAACGACTGAATCGTAAACTTTTTCTTTATCAGTCGTCTTTAGAACGTTATTTTTAAATGCCATACCACACGCAATTCCACCAGCGCCAAGAGCCACTAGGATTGCTACCGTTGCAAGCACCCGTGTTAGGCTATTAATTCGGAAATTCAATTGTGCAAAAGTAAAAGCATTCAGCCCTTTTTCACGACGTTTTTTATTACTCTTTATCTTGTTAAGCATAACTGGGAGAAGTGATCCAAATAACATGTAAGTACCGACTGTTGCTGTGATTAATCCAATACCCATGAATTTAGGTACGGTTAATAGCTCTTTTTCCTGTAAATGTGCTATATGGATCAGTGATGCATACCCAATACCTAGCAAAATCAGACCAAGGAATGCAACTACACCTGTCATTTTTCCTTTTACAGCGATACGCTCTGTTTTTGCATCTGCATGTACAAGTTGTAATACAGAAATACGAGATAATTTCATACTATTCATGATTGCTGATACTATAAATAGTGCAAAGAAAAAGAGGCAAGTAACAGTCATAGATGGAATATAAAATGCTTTATAATCTTCACCAGAGAATTCCAACTGCTTCATTAATAACTGACCAATACCTTCTGCAAGCCCTACACCAACTGCGATTCCGATTGCAAGAGATGCGGCACCTATTACGATTGTTTCGATAAACATAAGTGAGGTAACTTTATGCTTTTTTGCCCCTAACATCATGTACATACCAAATTCTTTTTGGCGAAGAGATAATAAGAAAGAATTTGCATATAAAATATAGAAAAACGTTACAATCGCTAATAAAAAGGAACCGATTTGGAATGCAATTGCAACCGTATCAGCATGTGGATTGGATTCAAGGAACGCTTTATTTAGTGATAACGTTTGAAACATATAAAAAGTTGAAATAGAGACAATAAGACCAACAAGTAAAACAATGTAATCTTGCAACTTACTTTTTAGGCCTGACATAGAAAGCTTAAATAACATGATTGAACTTCCTTCCTTACGCTTTTTGTGTGCCTAAGTTTGCAAGCACGTCTAAAATTTCTTTATAGAATTCTTCACGGGTACCACCACGATGAATTTCTTTATATAACTCACCATCTTGAATGAATAAAATACGCTGACAGTAACTTGCGCTGTAAGGATCATGCGTAACCATCATAATTGATACACCTTGCACTTTGTTTAAGCTTGTCATGGCATCAAGTAAACTCGTTGCATTTTTAGAATCAAGAGCTCCTGTTGGCTCGTCCCCTAAAATAATTGCTGGTTCATGAACTAACGCGCGCGCTGCTGCTGAACGTTGCTTCTGTCCACCAGATACTTCAGATGGATACTTTTGAAGTATTGCTGAAATGCCTAACATATCAGCTACTTTTTCTACTTTCTGTCCAATATTTCGTGATGAAACACCTTGAAGGGAAAGTGGAAGAGCGATGTTTTCGTAAATAGATAAGTTCTCCAATAAGTTAAAGTCTTGGAAAATGAATCCTAACTTTTGTGAACGGAAATCAGAAAGTTCACCTTGTTTCATTTTCGTAATATCTGTTCCTGCAATTTCAACAACGCCGCCCGTTGCTTTATCTAACGTTGAAATTACATTTAATAATGTCGTTTTACCAGAACCAGATGGTCCCATAATTCCGACAAACTCACCCTCTTGAATTGAGAATGAAACACCTTTTAACGCGTGTGATTGGTTCTCACCTTTTTTACCGTACACTTTTTGGACGTTTTTCACGTCTACAACTGGTTTCGTCATATATATCCTCCTACGTTTGTTTTTTCATTTCTTTAAAATAAGTTGCTATTCATATTTGCTACTAACAAAATAGTCATGTTGCATCTACCTTTTCCATAAGGCTGTCACGATGTATCCAATTGAAAGCTGTAAAAAAAATTTTATTTTTAATTTCTCCACTCACCTCATTACTTTGAATACATACATGATAAACTATGAAAATTAGGAAACACCCTGTAAAATCCTTAAGAATTCTTAAGTTTTATAAAAAAAAGCTTATGGAACCTGTAATTCCATAAGCTAATCTATTTGATTGGATGTTCAACAATAAAGGATATCCAACCTTCTTTATATTCTGCATGTATATTACCATGATGAAGTTCAACAATTCTTTTTGAGATAGCAAGTCCCAGTCCATTTCCTTGATCATTTTTTCTTGCCTTATCACCCCTGAAAAATCTTTCGAAAAATTTATTAGGGTCGCTAACAGGCGGCTTCTCGACTTTATTTGATACTTTCAAAATTGCTTTGTTATCCATTAATTCAAGACATACGGATAATTCGGAAGGTTTCATGCTGTACTTTATCGCATTCATAAACAGATTTTCATATACACGTACCATTTTTTCTACATCCATGAAAATAGGTATTGTTTCTTCCGTTATTGATTTTTGAACACTTAAACTTTCCTTTTCAAATATAGGAATGTATTCTCCAACTATTTGCTCCAACAAACCTGATAAATCAACTTCATTAAGATTTAACTTAGCATCTATGCCTGATAAACGAGTATATTCAAACAGCTCATCAATTAAATATTTCAGTCTCTGTGACTTTGAATAAGTGGTTTCAAGGTATTCCTGTAATTGTGTTTTACTGTTGTATTGCCCTCTTTTTAATAAATCTATATAGCCAATAATAGATGTTAACGGTGTGCGTAAGTCATGAGATACATTGGTTATAAGTTCATTTTTTGTACGTTCTAATCGTCTTTCTTGTTCAAATGTATTTTCCAATTCCTTGGACATATAGTTGATATTTTGAGCAAGTTGGGTCAATTCGTCCTTCCCCTTAATCCCAATTGTCAAACCCAGTTTTCCATTTGCAATATCATTTACATTATCCGAAATGAGCTTCAAATATACTATTTTCTTTCGAACCAATATCAAAAAAATTATTATAAAGTTAAAGATTGCGAACGCGAATAAGAACAACAATGCCAAATTGAATTCAAACATACCAAATTCTTCGTGTTTTACAAAAAATGGATCTATGACGTATACCAAAATGAGGATTGTTAAACCAAATGAAATAAAAAAACTAACTGCAACAGCACCAAGAAGTTTTATAATGATCTTATTTCTGAAACTAACATTCTTCATATTTTATACCCAATTCCCCAAACAGTTTTAATATAAATGGGATGTTTAGAATCTTCTTCAATTTTGTCTCTTATTTTTGTAATATGCACCATGACGGTATTATCTGATTTATAAAAAAACTCTTTCCAAACTGATTCATATATTTTTGCTACACTCAAGACAATCCCTTTGTTACGGGCAAGTAGTTCGAGGATATCAAACTCTTTTGGAGTTAGCCTTGTTTCCTTTCCCCTTACCCATACTTGACGTGTATCTGTATTCACGGTTAAATCACCAATTTCTAGGATGCTTTTATTATGATCTATTGACGTATTGTATTTTTTAAACCTTCTTAATTGCGATTTTACCCTAGCGATTAATTCCAATGGGTTAAACGGTTTTGATAAATAATCGTCTGCACCAGAGGCTAGACCCTGAATTTTGTCTATATCCTCAGATTTTGCAGATAGCATGATGATAGGTATATTGCGGTCTTCCCTAATCTTCATACACGCTTCAATACCATCTATATTTGGCATCATAATATCTAAAATAATCAAATCAAACTCCTTTTCTGCTAACAGTTTTAAAGCTTCCATAGCATCTTCTGCCTTTTGAGTTTTCAGACCTTCATTTTCCAAATAAACAGAGATAAGATTTCTAATCTCTTTATCATCATCGACAATAAGAATTTTTGACTCCATATGATTCCTCCATATTTTGTCTCGTATTAAACAGCTAAAGACATAAGCAGGTGAGACATTTTTATCTTCTCTTTATTGTAAACTTGCAAACTGGAGAAAAGAAATAACATAATAGATATAAGTAATATCGTTCCCCTAATATATTGTTCAATATTTACTGCTGAACCATATATAATTAATAAGTTCCCTTTTTCTTTAAATTTTGCTTTTAGTAAAAAAATAAAATGCCTTATTATTTTCCACTAATAAAATAATTGTCTTGAGATTTCTGTTTTTAATTAATTTTTCTGTGAATACACCTGTACTCAGTCCATATTTGACAATGTAATTTACTTTCTTCAAATCAATTCCTTCAATTATTTTGTCTTCAAGAAACCTTGAACTTGGAATGGCTGCACCAATTGATTTTTAGTGCATTATATACAGAAATAAGAAAGCGAATTGTTTTCATACCTAATCATCCCACAGGTTTGAACTCATAATCATACTCTAGAGTCCAAACCTTAAGAAAAAGGGGCAAAAGTTCTTAAGAATTCTTAAGCTTTCTACAGCATTTTTTCATAAGAATATATGACGACTCTTGAAATGTTAGCGGTATCCCCAATAACACTTACTATTCGTCAATCCGAAGAACAAAAAGAACTTGTAGGAATTCCTACAAGTTCTTTTTTAGATAATGTAAAAAAGTTAAAACAAACTATCTCATAATTTGAATCGGAGTAAACACTATAACCACGGGTTAATTTTATTATATACCAAATATTAACATATGCACTTTTTATATTTGAAAATTATGTGAATTAAGGAAATAAGATATTGCAATTGGCTGTCAATTCCTAAAAACACCAATTGTTCATTTCGTACAAAACGCTTTAAATCAATATCTATCCCATAATAAGTTATAAAAAATATAGGTATAGGTAAATAGAGAAGAATGGCGCATTCTTACAGAAAGGAATATATTTAGATTTAGGATTAATTAACTATAAGAAAATAAATTTCATATTGTAACTAAATATCATTCTTAAATATATGTAAATGAAATTTTTTTATTTTTTTTACTTAGGATGAAAAAATCAGGTATGGAAAATTAAACAAACGCTTGTTTAATTATTTTAGTTATGAATCAATTTGTGAGATATGAGGATTTTGAGTTATGGGGTATTGTCCGCTTATTTAAATTCTCATTTATTATATAAATTTTATAATGTACCCTGTTTCAATAAATGGACTTCTCCTATTTTGGCATTGAGCACTACGATGTCCGTCTCCTTGTCCATGAAGATGCCATGTCGCACAATATGGGCACCAAACTGAAAGAATTCCTACGTTTGTCTATAAAAATCTATTTATTTATAATATTTTTTACGTCTCCAATACGTATATCACCATCATGATGATACTCAATAACATACCCCACATCTGGCGAGTATATCCAGGTATCAAAACTAACAGCTGTGACATCATCTATTACATTTAAAACTTGATGTAAATTTGTTTTTATTATTGGCACTCTAGTATTATCCCAAATAATATATACTGTCTGAGAATATGTTCCAAAACAGTTCTGTAGATATAATCTTATTTCATCCTCATTATATAAATCACCATAGTTTTGAATGTTAGACCAATCTACTCTCCCCCATGATGTAATAGGAAATGCATTCCCAAAACTTTTTACTATTATTTTTCCTTGATTAGTTTCTAAAATTTCAATTTCTGCGCCTAATGCTCCAATACATTCTTCCAACAATGTTGCCATTTTATCACCTACTTAATAAAAAACGTAGAAATTAATTATTTATATTTTTTTATTATAGATACTTATCTTTCAATTTTTATATCCTTACACCATATTTCTAAGTCCATAGGAGGCATAATTATTTTACAGGTATATAATTTTAAACCTTCTTTTTCTATTTCACCAATTTCAATATCATGAAGAAAATATGGTAACTGTTCATGTGTAAAAGTTTTTATTGATCTTTCTTTTACATAACCCATACTATGTTTAAAATCGATTTTATAGCAGCCACTAAATTGAAGGCTGACATCATCATCCCCATCTTTAAAAATTAAAATCACTTCATCACCAAAATAATCACATACTAATTTAGTAACCCAAGCATCCCAGTAAGATAGCTTATCAATTTCTTCTTGTATTCTCTGTACTTTCATTTTTCCACCTCAATTCTTACATTTTATATGGAATATGAGCATCTGGACTTTTAGCATCTACTATATTTCCGTTTAAATCTAATGGATTTTTATTCCCATCATATAAATGTACATGATCATATTTTGTTACTTTATCGGGTGGGTCTATTCGCATCCTAATTGTATCAGTAGCATCTCAAACATGAACAAATCCATTATTCTCAGTATATTTCCATCCATCTGGAAGTTTTTCTAAGATTTCTTTTTTGGTCATATTGGGTATATTTCGAGTACTTATTTTACCAAATGCATTAGTATACTTAGCAGCCGCTTCTAGTGCTTTACCTTTCTTCTCAAGGTCGCCAATTTTTCCTACGACTTTCCCAATTACTTTAGATGTACCACCTGATACAACTGCTAGTGTACCCCATCCGTAATCTTCTGGTCCATATTTTCTATCTGTTACCAGGTCTTTACCTTTAATTAATTGACCAATTTCTTTTTCTGTTCCAATCCCTGGTGTGATATCTAAAATGAACGATAAATCTCCGTCATTCTTACTATTGTATAAACGAGATGGATCTCCACCTAAATCACGTAATGCATTATTTAAATTAATATTCCCAATGTTAGCTGCTGCAGTAGGGATATTATACTTATGTCGGACAACTTTAGAAGCTGTATCCATAAACGCATTTCCAAAATCTAATCCAGTATTTACGTCATTATAAATACCCGGTACTCTTTCTTGAAATGCCTGTAAATCTTTTGCTATGACTGGAACATTTTTTCTTGTTACTTGTACAAGTTCCTCCATCCCAGGTTTCGCCGCATCTATAGAGTGTTTTAATCGAATCGTACTTGTTGCAATGTTTCCTAAATCCTCAAACGTACCATTATTATGTAATACTTGCTGAATATGCGTCATACTCTTTGTCAATTCAGTCATCGCATCTGTGATTTGTTTTAAATACACATTAAATTGATCTTGAAACTTTCCTACGTTTTGTATATCTTCTCTAATTACGTCATAAATTTGATTGTTAAACTCTACCATTTGAGTAAGAGATTTTTGCACTTCTTCCATGAATCGAACCATTTCATGAGATCTTCTTAAAATTTGTTCTGAAAAATGATTTGCTTGTTCTTCTCCGAATATACCAGCTCTTTCAGCATCAGCCTGAAACATTTCTATCAGCTGTCGCATCTCTTCTTTTGTTAAACGGTCCCAATCATTTTTTATTTTTTGTCCCAGAATTTTCATTTTTTGATCAAATTCTAGTACTTGTTTTTTTTGTTCTTCTAGGTCACGTTTCGCATCTTCAGCGTCTTTTGCAACATTATTCCACAATTCAATCGAATCAGTTGTACTATTTTCTAAATCTTGTAGAGTTTTTAATGTATTATTGAGTAAAGGCTCGTCACTTTTGATGTAGTTAAAAACACCTTCAAAAATCTTCAATTTACCGTCTAATAAAGATAACGGTGTCTTTGCTTCTTGGTCAAAAATAATGGCATCATGGATACGTACATACCCTTTTTCACCTTTATACTTTACTTCATACCAAGAACCAACTTTTCCTGTTACTTCTATTAATTCACCAGTATCCACACGCTTTGCTCGTAAAACTTTCTTTAAATCTGGTTCTGGATATACTTTTTTTACAAGAGATTCTAATGTAATCCAACCGCTTTTTGGTTCACTCTCATAACTAAAGTAGTACGGTTTTCCATCTACTTGTTGCATACCTCGGGATAAGATACCACTTTGATCAAAGTAATGCATTTTCCCATCAATATATTGGATACCCTTTTGTAACGCACCGGATTCATTCGCATAATATTTTGCGCCACCTTTATCAATCCAACCGGTTTGCATAAAACCATCAGGTCCAAAATAGTATTGTTTATTATCAATGGTCTGAAGACCTGTTACACGACTACCATTTTTTAAATAATACGTCCATTTCCCCTCTTCTTGTACCCATCCTTTTGCATTATCAAATAACAACATAGATTTTAATTGTTGGAAATCATAATACACATTATTTACGTTCTCTGTTAGCTCATGGAGTTCTTTCTCCTGATTTTTAATTACATTTGGAGGAAAGTATTTTTCAGGATCTTTTTTATACTCCGTTAGTATAAATCGCGTAAGGCTTGTTCCTTCTTTTACAACATCCCAAGAACGTGTGGGATTTTCTCCTATAACTACAGATTCAAAAATTCTTACATACCCTATTTCTCCTTGGTATTTTACTTGATACCAAATACCTTGTTTACCAATAACCTCTAGTACATCTCCGTCTTTTACTGGCTTCGACTCAAATAAAAATTTTGTTTCTGGTTTAGGATACATTCTTTTAATTTTAGAACGTAATGTAACCCAACCTTTTTCCATTTCTCCGTATTTATTAATTTCAAATTGTTTCCCTTGATGGGTAATAACACCAGTTGCATATTTCCCATCACGTATATAACTCCAAGCTGTTGCTGAAAAACTCCATCCTGTTAGTAATTTTCCAGGTTCTTTATAATGAAGCCATTCATTTCCGACTTGTTTTTTCCCTTCAAACAACCTACCATCTTTGAAGAATTCATATTCTATGCCATCTAATGTGATTGTTTCTGTTCTTTTACTGCCATCTTTTTCGTAATAATACCAATTCTCTTTCTCCTTCACCCAGCCAACCTTATTTAAAACTTCGGCTGCTTCTGTAAACGTTGGTGCATAGGTAGAAAATAATAAAAATAATGATACTATAAGTCCTATGACTTTCTTCATACTCGCATCTCCTTATTAATTCATTAAAAACTTTTTAATTATATATTAGATTTTATTACTATTAAAATAATAAAGAAGCATCTAATTTAAACTAGATGCGGAATGTATCAAGTACATTATCTTTTTCTTCCTTATTAATCCCGATATATCTTAGTGTAATTTGTGGTGTACTATGATTCAATATTTCTTGTAACATAGCAATATCTTTTGTTTGCTTGTAAAACCAATATCCAAATGTTTTACGCATGGTATGAGTACCTAAAGATTCTACCCCGGCAAAATCTCCGGCTTTTTGTAATTGTCGATAGGCTTGAATTTTACTAATGGGTTTATCCCCTTTTCTAGAAGGAAATAGCCAGGTACTTTTTAGATTTTCAGCATATGGAAGTACTTCCTCAAAAATGGATGTAATATTTATGATACGCTCCTTGTTTGTCTTTCCTTCTTTCACTTTAAATTCTTTCCGTTTTTTTCGCTTTAGTTTTAAAATTTCACTCGTTTCCATTTTAAGTAAATCACTTACGCGTAACCCCGTATTAATACCAATTAGAAATAAAATGTAATCACGATCTGAACAATGACGTTTAAGAGACCATTTCATGTCTTCGAGCTGTTCTTTGCTTCGAATTGGTTGTACATCAATTAAATGTTGCTTTTTATTCATCTGTTTTTCAATCCCTTTATTTTCAATGATTTGAATGTATACTTTTTTATCTAATTTTATAATATCAATAAAATTAGATAAAAGCCAATGTTTAAGGGGAACTGAAAGTAAACTTTTGGGTAAAAGTTTACTTTCGGTTTTTTCATCATTTATAGTTCGTTTTGTAATAAATTTCTCAATATAGATATATTTGTTATATATGGTTCTTATATAGAAAATCAACAAAAAATATAATATTATAAAAATTAAGATGGTTTCTTTTATTTGTTTTTCCCTTACGCTAAAGATAAGATCGTATTCCCCGATCTTATCTTTTTTATTTATAAATTCCAACTGGACTGAAGTTTGATTTTGTTTTTTTATTTGAATTTTTCTAAAAAAAGGAATATCCTTCATTATAAGAGATTCTAGGGAGGGCATAATAATGAATACAATCGGTAAAGAAATTCGTGAATTTAGAAAGACATATAACCTAACTCGAAAAGAGCTATGTAAAGGAATATGCCCAGTATCCCATTTAAGTTTTATAGAAAATAATAAAGTAGAAGCAAAACCCGAAGTAAAACAATTACTTTTAGAGCGAATAGAGGAATTTAAGTCTAATCCTGAAATTAAGAATGATACGGTTTCGAATGAAAATATAGGAAATTTCTTTTTTAATGAACGATTAAAACATGGAATAAAACAAGAAACTTTGTGTTATGGCATATGTACGGTATCTTATTTAAGTAAAATTGAAAATAAGAAACTTGTTCCAAGTTGGAATATCAAAAAATTGTTATATAAGAGATTAGAAGAAATCAAAAACAATACATTAACAGTAGATTTAGAAATACTTGAATTAGAAAAGTTATATGATACTATGATTTCATTTTTTGATAAGGAAAAAATGAATGATGCTAAAAAGATGTTAAATCGAGGGTTACGAACTACAAAAAATAAATACCCTAAACTATATTGTTTATTTTCCTATCAAAATCATTTATATTTTGACCAAACAAATTTTAAAAATTTTCTTGAAAAAAAAGCCATTCCTTTTTTCAAAAATGAAAAAGATACTAAACAATTATCCATATCTTATATTGACTTAGCAACCTGTTATCAAAAGGAAAATCAATTTGAAAAAGCTTGTTTATATTACCAAAAAGGCATCTCTTGTATAAGGATAGTTAAAAGTTTAAATATCATATCATCTCATAAAAATGTTCAGTTACAATTTTCATAAAATGACTATTTTTCATATAGCAATTGTGGTTATAGCTGTTTTATAAATCAGTTGTTGTTCTCCATGCATTTATATAAACAACAATTTCTTATAACAATACTATCAAAACAAAGAAATCCACTTGTTAAGGATTTCTTTGTTTTGTTTTTAATTACGGTACGTGAAATTATTATAAGCTGTATTAAAAAGCCCCCATATATTTTACACCTATGAGAGCTACCTAAGGGTATTTAGACTTTCGACCCCATTTTATACGCTTCATTTAAAGAACTTTGCAACAAAACACTATATTTCCTATTAATATAGTTAATCCAATCGAGCAAGCCGAAAAAAAATTTTGAAGTATGCATACTCATTTTCTAATTAGATTAATATAAAAGGAATAGAAACGTTATAATATTTTTTAGTTTGAAAGAGCGTAGAATTTTACTTTAAATGTACCGTTAGAAGTATATCCACTAGGAGGACCTGAGATATACAAATTCTTTCTATCATCTCCTGAAGGGATCGTTAGAATAGAACCATCTCTAACATTTGACCAAATTATAGGGTCTGTACCTGATTTATCTCTTGAGATTTTAAATGACAAAGAGGTAGCACCTGCTCCTTCTAAAACAACTCGTACTTTGGTACCTGCCGCGAGATGTTCAAGTGAAAAATTATTACTTGATCTACTGCTTTGACCAGGCTGTGCCTTATAGAGTGACTCCACTTCTCTTGTTAAAGTCCCTGTTACATTAGACAATTGGAATGTTTGATTATTACCACCATGGAAATTATATACTGTAACATTTGTTCCATTTGCAGTACCATAACCACTTACATCTAACACTTTGTTTTGATCCTTCTTATTCCTTACATAATAATATCCATTTCCTGCTTCTGTTGGTATCCAATATTGCTCTTCCTTATTTTGATTAGATGTAGCAACTACATTATTAGAACCATTAAGATCATTCCAAGCTAATACTAAATTTTGATTTGCTATATTTTTAATTTGGTATGCTGATTTATTTGAATCATATACTAGCTTCCATTTTTGATTATTAGCGTTGCCATTTTGCCACAATTGAACATTTCCATCTGCTTGATTTAAGTCAACGACACTACTATTATTTAAAATAGAAACTATTTGATAAGTACCACCATCTTCCAGTTCCGGTGCATAAGGGTCAAAGTTAATGGGTGGCTTTGCGTTAGCAAGAGCTTTTTCAAATCTTCCATCTTTGATCTCAAGTGTTGCATCTCCAAAGTTCGTAGTCATTAGTTTTTCACGAATATTTGGGCTTGGATAGCCATTCCAACCAACCATTGGTAGTTGGAGCCACTGGTGATAATAGTTTTCTGGCGGCTCGTCATTGCTATTAGCCAGGCGAAAAGCATGTGTCGAGCCGCCGTCCTTATGGTATACAATTTTCGGGTGGTTTCCATCGAATCTAACGTTTGAGCGAGGGTTAGTGTACCAATTACCATGTGCTGAATAAGTTACATATTGAACCTGACTATCTTTAACCCAAACTATTGTGTGTTCCCAGTCATGTCGATGTCCAAGCGCACCAGGGCCCGAAGTTGATTGATCTTTCTCAAAGTAACTCGCATACATAATGGCAGTCCAACCATTATTTGATTTGGCCCGAGAATAAGTGTTTGAATTTTCCAGTCGGTTAACATCTCTACAGACACTTTCCGGGGAACCGCCCAAACTTAGGCCAGGGTTAGTCGTGCCATCTGGAGAAATTGCTGCAGTCGCATAACACCCGTCTGTGTCGTAGTCATACACAGGAGCATAATCTAACTCTATCTTTGACGCATTTTGTGGAAGTGCCTTGATTACATCCCCATATGCTTTTGGGGTAGAAAGAAAACTCTTATCAAATTCTCCACCTAAGTTGAATGCAAATGTACTCAATACTATTAACGCAGTCATTACTATTTTTGATATTAATTTCATGTTCCCCCTCCTAGTTATATAAATAACATACATCGTAAAGGTCAACCTGTGTCTAAACGTAAAAATCCTCAACATAGCGTGGTGACCCCTAAATATATATCATAAAGTTTATTTTATCCCATTTGCATTTCTTTTTTATTGAGAAATACAATTCAAATCAGTGTTATATTCAGAAATAGATAAAGCACTATTTCGAAGGCCTTCTATTATTCTAATTTTTATTTAAGAGTTCTCTTTTGCTTATATATAATAAAAAAGAATCCTTATTATAAGGATTCTGCAACATCCCAAACAATGCAGTATCCATTAAGCGGATTATTTAGGCAAAAAATTAAATGTAGACTATTGTTTAAGTATTTTATTTTTTATTAAACATTACGGTACGTGAAATTTTGTATTTCCCTTATTAAAAAAGCCCCCCTAGATCTTACACCTATGAGAGCTACCTAAGGGTATTTAGACTTTTGACTTCATTCTATTGTAACAGGCTCTCAACAATTTGTAATTTGTCTTCCATTTTTCAGCCCTTCTTTCAATGATTATTAATAGGGTGCTTTTGCCCATCCTCCGAAAATGCGGATTTACACCGAAAAATATTTTGCTACATTTACAATTCTTATTTAAAGTAAAGTACTAATAAAGTTAATCCTATTGACATAAGGCTTTCTATCTTACCGTACAATTTTCTTTTTTTAATCGTGTCAGGCCTTGAAGAGATTGGTATGCCCGCTAGAAACAAGATACATGCAAAAATGGGTCAAAGGCCATATTTTATGTCTATCAGTTATTTTCAGTTGAAAATAACCCCCTCGCGATAAATAAAAAGGAAAGAGATTGATAAAGAGCCTCTTCCTTTTTGCATAAAAAAATGGCGTATACACTTGCCTTAAATGGTTCAGATGCATTTTTAGGATTCGCAATATACAATGATCTCGCGGATATTACACTTGTTCTATTACCGCTTAATACATCGTGAAAAACAATGTGATCTGTACCAGCAGATACATCTTTCATAACATTAAAACTAATAAAATCTGGATCTCCTCCACCCTCAATTTCCCACTTTAAATATTTTGTACCTGAAGGAAAGCTCTCCGTACTAAAGTTCCCACTTGAGCGGTTTTTTTTGTCCATCTAAAGGCTTGGGTTGAGATAATACAGTTGCTACTAATTGTTGTGCTTTTGTTTCCATATTACAGTCCCCTTTGCTTAATATATTTTAGTTAGATTACTACCGTAACCTAACTAAAATATTTAACTAATAGAAAAAATAGGTATTGAGAAAATGTAATTTCTTAGGCATCTGAAATTTGTTTATTCGTGAATTATGGCATAAACTTGTATTTTAATTTTAGATGGTGTAATTGTTACAATAATACATTTTTAAAAAACCATCGATTCATTAAATACGCTAAGTTGGGTTGCCATACATGTCCATCAATTTATATTGTCTCCATTCTTAAGTTTTGGGGAATGCCATCAGCCCCCTATGTCAGTGGATTCCATAATGCCAAAGCGAATATCCAATTTGGGTCACCATTTCCTTGATGATTTTGAATAGCTTCATACACTTTCCCTTGATGTTCTACTTTATCTCCCTTTGTATACGCCTTCTTTGGATCCCATTTCTCATAAGATGTATTTTGATCTTTTGTTTTTACCGGAAGAATGTTACTTTGAATTGATGTATTTCCAGCTGCATCTACGGCCTTCACTGCATATTTATATTCCTTATTAACTGTTAAGTTTTGATCAGTAAACGTCGTTCCTTTTACCGTTTGAATCAATTGTCCATCACGTAATACCTGATATTCTTTTACACCTACATTATCTGTAGAAGGATTCCATTTTAGCTCTATACTGTTAGAAGTAAGGTTGCTTGCATATAATCCTTGTGGCTGTGTGGGAGCTTCCGTATCTGGTTTCGGATTAACAATTTGATTTACTTTCTTCAATCCATCCTTTGTAACTTCATAAATTGCTTTTTTATCAAAGTTTTCACGTTTATTATTCTCTAAATTTATTAATGTTGCCCTCTCTCTGCCTTCTAGATGTGTAAGTTCAATAAAATCGCCGATCTTTACTGGAACTTTTTGTGTTTCAGCATTTTGCTGTTTATTCCCATAAACCTCTTTGTTATATACCACTTTACCTGATGTGTTTTGCACTTTAATACTTGCATATGTACTATCAAAGTAGTTATGTGGTACACCTGCTTTTAGATCAATTTGCATTTCTTCTGTTGATTTATTTAAATTTACTTTCGCAAATTCAAAATCGCCAATCCCTTTCAGTGACCATGCAAATTGGTCTCCTTCTAAGATACCATCTCTAATTGGTACATGGTCTTTTATTTGAGTAATAAGATCCATCATCGGTCGCGGTTCATTCGCAAAGACGGAAATGATACTGTTATTTAATTCTTTCCACTCAGCATCTGTTACATTTGGATTTTGTAACATAAGGGAAACGTAATCATTCCATACTAAAAAATTGATTGGTAAAATATTGGTGGATATTTTATAAATTGCAATTTTATTATCTGTTGAAGTCATCGCTTTCGCTAACCAGCGTAATCGCTCTGATTGATCTAGTTTTACTGGGTCACGTTCAGCATTTTCAAATAGTAGCATATACGGCACTTGATTTGTCGGGCTATTATCTGACCAAGGAATAACAGTTGCATCATGACGGCTCGACTGACCCCATCCAGATATATCATATCCTAAATTCCAAGAAGATGGCTTGTTATTCCATATAAGTGCACAATGTCCAGGTTGTCCAACAGGCATAGCTGCCACTCCAAATGCTTGGCTTACTTGCGTACCAAACTTCGAAATATTACCGCATACCCCGCCAAATCTATAAATGGAAGAAAGATTCCAACCTAAACCGTAGAATGCATCATTTCCAGCTTGAATACTAACTCCATCTTTGTTATGGGTTACATAATCAATCAAATATGCACTTTCCCCTACCTTATCTTGGTTTTTAAGTTCTGGATGTTCCGTATTAATCATATTTCTTGCCCAAGTTAAATCTTCTTCTGGTGACCAAGTATTCACTACTAATCTTAAATGCCAAACATCATATGTTCTAAAGCAAGGAAGTAACTCATTATTTTGATCTGCTGATTTATAATGTTGGTACCTTGTTAATGGATTAATAGGTTGATTGTTTGTCCAATATTTTATAGGTTCAGCATGAGCTAACGATGTAGCTACCGCTAATTTCAAATACAACCCTTCGTGAGAATCTGCATCCGCATTCCAGATTGTATTCCATATCTCAAGTGCATTTACAGGATTTTTTCCCGTTGGACTACCACCTTCAAGATAGGTATTCATCACGCTTGTATTTTTCATAGCCCAGCTAAGAAATTTCTGATGGTCAGCATCTTTTTTGGCAAATGCATCCATTGTTGCACCACCTGTTTGTGATATGAATTGCCACTGAGCCAAAGCTGCTGCAAATACTGGGTCTGCAAGCTTCTTTTTCAAGTTTTCTTCAGTCATACCCCCAACATTTCCATTTAAATATGCTGTGAGATTTTCCAAATGGGCTTCAAAATTACCATTTGCAATGGCTTGATCTGTCTGTTGATTCAATGTTTCTAAAGTGAATGTTTCTTGATTGAATGACATTGTTTCAGCTGAAACCTTTGTATGCGGAATCGTAGCAATACTTCCTAAAATAATAGGCATAGTTAATAATAAAGATGAAATCCTTTTCAAAATAATTTCTCCTTTTTTGTTTTTGACTTTTGACTGTTGCATGATTCTCATTTATATAAAATAATTCCCATGCCATCAACTTAAAAATTCAAAATAAGCGGGCTCCATAACGATAAAGCAAATATCCAATTTGGGTCACCATTTCCTTGATGATTTTGAACAGCTTCATACACTTTCCCTTGATGTTCTACTTTATCTCCCTTTGTATATGCCTTCTTCGGATCCCATTTTTTATAAGATACATTTTGATCTTTTGTTTTTACCGGAAGAATGTTACTTTGAATTGATGTATTTCCAGCTGCATCTACAGCCTTCACTGTATATTTATATTCCTTACTAGCTGTTAAGTTCTGATCAGTAAATGTTGTTCCTTGTACCGTTTGAATCCATTGTCCATCACGTAATACCTGATATTCTTTTATACCTACATTATCTGTAGGAGGATTCCATTTTAGCTCTACACTGTTAGAAGTAACGTTGCTTGCATATAGTCCTTGTGGCTGTGTGGGAGCTTCTGTATCTAGTTTCGGATTAACAATTTGATTTACTTTCTTCAATCCCTCTTTTGTAATCTCATACACCGCTTTATTCCCAAAACTTTCATGAATGTTTTTTTTTTCATATTTGTAATAGTGGCTCTATTCGCACCTTCAAAATGTGTGAACTCAATAAAATCGCCTACTTTTACCGGAATTTTTGCTTGCTCAGCATTATGTTGCTTATTTCCATAAATTTCTTTGCTATATACCACTTTACCTGATGTATTTTGCACTTTAATACTTGCATATGTACTATCAAAGTAGTTATGTGGTACACCTGCTTTTAAATCAATTTACATTTCTTCTGTTGATTTATTTAAATTTACTTTCGCAAATTCAAAATCTCCAATCCCTTTCAGCGACCATGCAAACTGGCTTCCTTCTAAAATATTCGAAGAATTCGGTGTATCTGGTTTAATCGGATTAGAATCTGTACTTTTCCAAATTTCAGCCATTAAATTTGGATACCCTAGTGCCGCTATTTTTTGGATTGTATCATTTTTTAACACGGATACTTTTTGTTGCTGCGCTTATTCTTCCGCAAAGATTTCTAATGAGGGCGTTATTCCAATAGTAAACATAGATAATGTGGCGGTTACCATCACTAAATTTTGTATTTTTCGTTTCTGTCACCTTTTCATAATATCCCTCCGCTATATTTCTAGATACTTAAAATATGAATATATAAGTAATAAATATTACTTACATATTCATATTATCTATTTACACATATTTACACAATTTAACATAAATATACTCATTTATATAAGAAAATGGATACATTTCAATTCAATTAAAAAGAAGAATAATCAAATGAATGTATGAGAAAAAACAGATTTTAATACATTTATTTAAAAAAAAACATAAAATATATAAAAATGTCGAAATATTAACACACTATGTTCTCATAAAAAAACTTCTAGACAGTTATAACTAATCACCTAAACTCAGATATAACAGTACTTTAAAAAGAACGTCATCCTAATTGGGATCACCATATCATTTTGATGAATTTGTACGCTAAGAAATTTATAAATGAAGAAATCATTTATGTAAAATTAAACAAATGTTTGTTTAATTATTTTAGTTATGGATCAATTTGTGAGATATGAGTATGGTTGTTTGAGTTGCGGGGTTCAATTGTCTGCTTAGTTAATTTCTCATTTATTATATAAATCTTATATAGCAAAGAAAAAAGCATCCGCTACGGATGCTTCCTCTAAAAATTTATAATATGTGATTTTAAATATTCTATTTTTTTTGGTCATGGATTGTCCCATCTTTTTCTAGAATATCCGCATCAACAAATAACGAAAATTTAGGTTGTACCGTGGGTACCATCTTACCGTTAATAAGATAATAGTAGGTTGATAGTGCTTGCATATGAAAATTTTTTCCTTTTTCATACCGATCACATACTTTTTTTAGAGTAATAGCATCAGTATGTCCAAGATGTAGAGATTTTTTGCAATTCCCATAAAATTTTTCGCACCAGAACTTTTAATTATACATCAATATTTAATTTTCTTTTATAGATAAAATAAATCCCTAATAACCCAAAAATAGATAAATATTTCCATATATACATAATATTACATTTTTAAAAAATCTCATTATACTACTAAAAAATACAAAAAATTATCTATATTTAGTCAAAACGTATCTAGTCTTCTATTTAAGATATAAGTTTTTTAGCCAAACTAGATTATTAGAATCGACACTTTTGTGTACATTTATATTACTTATGATTTACCGTTAATTCCCAACTTACAAAAATGGTATATATTTATTAATTTTAACTCGATTTTACGTAGTTTATGAGAAGAAATATATTATTTTTGAAGGTACAATTAATAGTTAATTTGGTGAATTATAACATATATTATCTTTAAATAATACCCAGTTGAAAAAACAATGGATCAATTGTGACATAATTGTTAGATTTAGGAATATCAGAATACATTCTATATATAAATAGAAAGGTGATCGTGTACGGATAAAATATAAGGGGGATTTATATTATATTTTCAAAAAACAAAAATTAGTAACAATGGTAACCACTTTAACACTAGGATGTGGATTAGCTTTTGGATTAACTCCTATTTCGGCAGATTCTATAAGTAACCCTACTCCTATTAACGAAGAACAAATACGAATACAGATACCTTTCACTGGATATGTTATTTCAGCAGATGATAATTATTTAGTTGTAGCTGACACTAACACAAAAGTGGAGGCACTCTCTTATCAAAATAATTGGTGGGAATTAGCCTCTCAAAATAAAATCTTACGTGTCCCTATTACTAGCAAAGATAACTACAGCGTAGGTGAAAAACTAAACATATTTTCCGTAGGATGGACTCACTCTATTCCACCAATTGCTGCTATGCCTGTTATCGAAAAAATAATTGAATAAATTATATATTTTTTATAAAAGAAGATAGCCATTATTTGTAATACTGAAACTAAGATAATTAAATAAACATCATTATTACTACACGACGACACATGTTGTTTAACAATGTAGTTTTAAGGCGTATCAACACTTTGCATGATACGCCTATTTTTCATGGTTTTTCCTTCGTTTTATCACTACATTTTGTAGATTTATCAAAACTTTTATCGCTACATTTGAGTTTTTTTCATCACTTTTAAATAGCCAGTTTAAGAGAGGCAATTGATTGCTTAGTTGAAATTCATGTTTGTATTTGTGTCAAAATAAAGCTCCTTCAATACTTCCTTTTTATAGATGCGTTTAATACACCTAATTTTAAAAAGATTTTATATACCATGCATTCATAGTGGAGTGTTCAGAACCTGGTAGGGGGGCATTTAAAAGTATAAATCCAAATTTTTCATATAATAGACATGCAGTTTTTAATTCATGCATTGTTTCTAAATAGCACTTTTCATAATGTTTAGAGGCAAATGACAAAGCTGTTTCCATTAGTTTCTTGGAAAACCCTAGACCTTGTGCTTTTGGACTTAAGTATAGCTTTTGTAATTCGCAAACTTTATCATATTCGTTAAACGGTGCTATACCAATTCCACCAACAACTTCTCCTTCCATTTCTACTACCCAATAGTTCGCATGTTTTAGATTATTATAATATTGATGTAGGTCATTAAGTTGAGGGTCAAAATAAGCTGTTCCAGGAAGCGCTAATCCAAGTGATTTTAATGAATCTTGTATAATTTCTTTTACTTTTGCATTGTCTTCTTTTTTCATTTTTCGAATAATCATATACGATCTCCTTCAATTAGGTTTTAATAAAGATTGCGACAGATTTTTGAAAATGGCATCCTTAAAACATTGACTAAGTCCACATTTTAAGGGTACAGTTATATTAATATTAAACGTGGACTTAGTCAACTAAAGGAGGATCTATGGATAAAAAAATTACTTATGACATCAGACAATTCAACCGTTTTTATACAAAGGTACTTGGTCTATTTAATAACCAGATTCTAGATACAGATTATTCATTAACCGAAACACGAATACTATTTGAAATAAGCGAAAGAACAGAGTGTATTGCGAATAATCTTGTGCAAGAACTTAATATTGATAGAAGCTATATGAGCAGAATTTTACGTAGATTTGAGAAGGAAGGATTAATAGAGAAAAGAAGCTCAATAAAAGACAGCAGAAAAAACTTTCTCTTTTTGACAAAAAAAGGAGAGGAACTACTAGATATAATTCATATTCAGTCAGATGAACAAATAAATCAATTGTTTAACGGACTAAGTGATAGTGAGATTAATGAAATTCGTATTTCCATGATGATAATAAAAGAAAAATTGGATAAAAATATTAAACAAAAATAGATGTGTCAATCCTTAGAACATTAGCTATAACTTGTTTTTTTGAATAGGTATAAATATATAAAATATCTAATGTGCCTATAGAATTCATCATACATCATTATCAATAGTTAACTCTTTTTTAATAATAAAAAAGATGTCCAAAAAAAATTATATTTTTTAGACATCTTTTTAATCTATTTTATTAATAATCCCGTAGAAGTAACTTGATATGTTCTTTTCTTACCCATAAATTCCTGTTTACTATTCTCAAGATTAATTAGTAAAGCTCTTGTCTTTTCCTTTTGTGCTTCTCCTTCTATATGGGTAAATTCTATATAGTCTCCTATTTTTACTGGAACAGTTTGAATTTCAGCGGCTTGTTGTCTATTTCCTACAATTTCTTTATTGTACAAAATATTGCCCGATGAGTTTTGAACTTTAATGCTTGCATACGTACTAGTAAAATAGGAGTGTGGTATACCGGCTTCTAATTTGATCTGCATTTTTTCTGTTGCTTTGTTATACTCTACTTTTGCGATTTCTCGATCATTATATCCCTTTAAAGACCATGCAAATTGATTTCCATCTAAAACTGTTGCTTCTGGCATTTTTTCTACTTTCTTCAGACCTTCTTTTGTAACTTCGTATATGGCTTTTTTTCCAAAGCTCTCTTGCTTACTATTATCGACATTTGTGAAAGTAGCTCTATGCACACCTTCTAAATGTGTTAACTCGATATAATCTCCTACTTTGACTGGTACCTTTTGTGATTCAGCATTTTGCTGTTTGTTTCCATAAATGTCTTTATTGTATACTACTTTCCCCGATGCATTTTGTACTTTAATACTCGCGTATGTTTCATTAAAATAATGATGCGGTATGCCTGCTTTTAAGTCGATTTGCATTTCTTCTTTGGACTTATTGAAATTGATTTTAGCAAACTCGAAATCACTGATTCCTTTTAGCGACCATGCAAATTGATTTCCATCCAAAATTGTTGCTTCTGGCATTTTTTCTACTTTCTTCAAACCTTCTTTTGTAATTTCGTATATGGCTTTTTTTCCAAAGCTCTCTTGTTTACTATTATCAACATTTGTGAGAGTAGCTCTATGCACACCTTCTAGATGTGTTAACTCGATATAATCTCCTACTTTGACTGGAACCTTTTGCGATTCAGCATTTTGTTGTTTGTTTCCATAAATGTCTTTGTTGTATACTACTTTCCCTGATGCATTTTGTACTTTAATACTCGCGTATGTTTCATTAAAATAATGATGTGGTATGCCTGCCTTTAAATCAACTTGCACTTCTTCTGTCGACTTATTGAGATTGATTTTAGCAAACTCGAAATCGCTAATTCCTTTTAGTGACCATACAAACTGCTTTCCTTCTAAAATATTAGAAGAGTTCGGTATATCTGGATTAAAACCTAAGTTATCTAATATAGATTTTAGATCAGGTAAAACACCTATTCTATCATTCCATGGATCTTGAGATTTTGTTCCTGTATTTGGATTACTTAAGATATTTCTTAATTCGGCTGGTGTATAAGGAGAACCTCGGTGTTCTTTAGCAATACCTTGAATCGAAGTTGCTGCCCCAGCAATAATTGGTGAAGCACTTGATGTTCCACTAAATGTTGATGTATATAAATTTGTATTATTTTGACTTGGATTTGCAGATGTTGTATCAACATTTTCTCCCCATCCATATACATCTAATCGGCTTCCATAATTTGAAAACCATAAACGTTTATGTGGAACAGTTGATGATCCCGCCCCAACCATAATAGCACCTGAATCCTTAAAGTCTGGACTATTTCGATTTAAGATTTTTTTTCCATTACGATCTTTAAAATTATCTAAGTCGTTTGAACCATTTGCGCCAGCTTCTATAATAATAATCCCTTTATCTGTACCAACACGAATCGCATCAAAAATATCTGGATGTACTTCTACAGGTAAATATTTCTCCCCATACCCATCATACGAAGCTTGTGCCTCTAATAAAAGAATATCCCCTGCTTGTAAATTATGTACAGCACTTAAAATGGCATCCGCTGTATTATAAATTCCATTATCCCTGATTTGGGATATTACTTTTACATTTGCTCTTGGTGCAATTCCAATATTTCCAATTTGATTATCTTCGGATGAAACAATTCCTAATACAGAAGTACCATGAGCTCTATGCTGACTTATATTTTGTCCAGACATAAGCTTTATATTTTTATTGACTAAATCCTCATGGTTCAATAACCATCCATATTCCATATCCACAAAAGTAGTACCCTTTCCGTCACCACCTTTAATGCTCCAAGCATGCGAGGCATTAATTCCCTTTGGTGCTGCTTCAAGATATCCTTGATTTTTAAATCTAGGATCATCGTACGGATTAACAGATAAATCTGGTAACTGTTGTATTTCAGGGGGTGTCAAAATTTGTTTTTCTTGTATATAAGCTTCCTCTACAAGAGGTGATGTTTCAAATTTTTTCAGTAATAATTCTATTTCTATGTTATTAGGAGCTTGTACAATATAATAATTTAATAGATTGTTAGCTGATTGATTAGCAAATGATTTAGAGTGTAATGATAACTTTTCAATCTCTATCGGATTTACAGATGAGAACAGGCGATTTAAAGTAAGTTCCGTATTTTCGGAAAATAACTTCTTTAAATTGTTATCATAATTCCCATTTTTTATTCGTTTCTCAATACCATCTTCATAAGGTAAGTCAATTTCATTTTTAAACTTTACAATTAATTGTTCTTCCTGTGAATCTCTTTTATTAGAATCTGTTTCTTTGTATGTGACATTATAAGATTCCGCGTAAACTTTATTATGAATTCTATCATTTTGTAGTATTAGATCTGTTCCTACAAATGTTGTCATTGCAATTGATGAAATTAGAAACCCTTTGAATATGTTCATACTATACCCGCCAATCTATTTTCTCTTGAGCATTTTTTAATGCGTATAATAGTTAAGATTTATATATATTATATAAATCAATAATTTAAGTTTTGTAGTGAAATCTATGACTTTATTAATAATCCCATAGAGGTAACCTGATATATTCTTTTCTTTCCTATATATTCCTGTTTACTATTCTCAAGATTAGTAAGTGTGGCGCGTGTCTTTTCCTTTTGTGCTTCTCCCTCTATATGAGTAAACTCAATATAATCCCCTACTTTGACTGGAACGGTTTGGCTTTCAGCAGCTTGTTGTCTATTTCCTTCAATTGCTTTATTGTACAAAATATTGCCCGATGAGTTTTGAACTTTAATGCTTGCATACGTATCAGTAAAATAGGAATGGGGTACTCCCGCTTCTAATTTAATCTGCATTTTTTCTGTTGCTTTGTTATACTCTACTTTTGCGATTTCTCGATCATTATATCCCTTTAAAGACCATGCAAATTGATTTCCATCTAAAACTGTTGTTTCTGGCATTTTCTCTACTTTCTTCAGGCCTTCTTTTGTAACTTGATACCTTGCTGTCTTTCCAATGGTTTCATTTTTTTTATTTTCAAGGTTAGTTAAAGTTGCTCGCGTTTTCTCCTTTGTTGCTTCTCCTTCTATATGGGTAAATTCAATGTAATCCCCTACCTTGACGGGCACAGTTTGGCTTTCAGCATTTTGTTGTTTATTTCCCACGATTTCTTTATTGTACAGAACATTTCCAGAAGAATTCTGGACCTTAATACTCGCATACGTACTAGCAAAGTAGGAATGTGGTACACCTGCTTCTAGTTTTATCTTCATCTCTTCTGCCGTTTTATCGTAATCTACTTTTGCAATTTCTCTATCACTATATCCTTTTAATGACCATGCAAATTGATTTCCATCTAAGATTGTTGCTTCTGGCATTTTTTCTACTTTCTTCAGACCTTCTTTTGTAACTTCGTATATGGCTTTTTTTCCAAAGCTCTCTTGCTTACTATTATCGACATTTGTGAAAGTAGCTCTATGCACACCTTCTAAATGTGTTAACTCGATATAATCTCCTACTTTGACTGGTACCTTTTGTGATTCAGCATTTTGCTGTTTGTTTCCATAAATCTCTTTGTTATAGATCACTTTACCTGATGTATTTTGCACTTTAATACTTGCATATGTACTATTAAAGTAGTCATGTGGTACACCTGCTTTTAGATCAATTTGCATTTCTTCTGTTGATTTATTTAAATTTACTTTCGCAAATTCAAAGTCTCCAATCCCTTTCAGCGACCATGCAAATTCGTTACCTTCAAAAATGTTTGGAGATTCATTTTTGATTTGTACCTTTTTCTCAACAGTTTGATCAAATAAATCCGTTAATACAATTTTTGCATAAGCATTTGTTGATAATGATATAGATTGACTGATTCCATTTTGATAAGATTTAATATCATCAATTACGTTAATAGGTTGGCCCGTCATATTTTCATTGTTATAAATTTCAATTTTCCCCTTAAATTGCGGTGTACTATTTTCTTTTAGTTTCCAAGATACATTTAATTTTTCATTTTCATAATATATAGATTGGATATCAAAATCTAGTTTTCCTATTTCAGGTTGAGTAGGTTGATTTAGCGTGAATATTTTTCCTGATCCAATGGTAGACTGCGTATTACCTCCTGCTTTGACCCATACATATTCTGAAGTGGCCCCTCCATCATATTGATAAGTATTATCATGTGTCCCTGAAATATTTTGATTATTCCATGAATTCCATTGTTTATCTACTAACTTTCGGCTATAACCATTTTTCAGGCGCGCTTCTCGAACATTCTGTCCACTATCAGCCCAGTCTTCTTGAAACATTCCTAATCCATGATTAAATGCAACATTAGCAACAGGAAAATCCATAATTGCAATTTGATGCCATTTATTATTTGTTACATCTTTCAGCCATTGTCCAAATTTAGTATGACCATTTTCTTGCCATGAACGCATTGTCATTCTGTACCAATTGTAGTCTTTCCAACCATAAGTTGTTTGAACCTTCATTCCTGTTCCTTCTCCTCCAAAGGGTCCAGCTTGCGAATTCGGAGATAAGTATTCGGCCTTTATTGCTTCTTTAGAGGAAATTGGATCCCATAAAGCAAAATGTAAAGTACGTTTTCCATTTTCATCAAACCCACTTTGTTGTTGAAAACCAGCATATCCTCCAGCTTCACCACCTGCATTCCAGTTGTGTACAGCCCAGTACGTATAAGGCGGAGTCTGAACTGGTGACCAGTCTATACTAATAATATCTGAGGCAGGTATATTTTTGGGACTGACATAAACTGCTGGAGCAGCTGAATGTGTTGCAGCTTTAGTGTGCGAAATAGACGTTCCAAACATAGAAAACATGCTACATGCTGCGGTAATTATAATAACTTTATTAAATCTTTTCTTTTCTTTCTGAATAATCACTAATCTTCTTCCTTTTCTAATTTTAATTTTTGAATAATAACTTAATAGAGAAATCTATCAAAATTCAAGCAACATCCAGTAATTCTTTAAAATACTGCCCCAATTTATGTTTTTCTATCTTCACATCTGATTCTTACATATTACTTGATTGTAAGTGGTTTCCATAACGATACTGCAAATATCCAATTCGGGTCACCATTTCCTTGATGATTTTGAACAGCTTCATACACTTTCCCTTGATGTTCTACTTTGTCTCCCTTTGTATACGCCTTCTTTGGATCCCATTTCTCATAAGATGCATCTTGATCTTTTGTTTTTACCGGAAGAATGTTACTTTGAATTGATGTATTTCCAACTGCATCTACGGCCTTCACTGCATATTTATATTCCTTATTAACTGTTAAGTTTTGATCAGTAAACGTCGTTCCTTGTACCGTCTGAATTAGTTGTCCATCACGTAATACCTGATATTCTTTTACACCTACATTATCTGTAGAAGGATTCCATTTTAGCTCTACACTGTTAGAAGTTACATTGCTTGCGGATAATCCTTGTGGCTGTGTGGGAGCTTCTGTATCTGGTTTCGGATTAACAATTTGGTTTACTTTCTTCAGGCCATCCTTTGTAACTTCGTATATGGTTTTTTTCCCAAAGCTCTCTTGTTTACTATTATCGACATTCATAAAAGTAGCTCTATGCACACCTTCTAAATGTGTTAACTCGATATAATCTCCTATTTTGACTGGTACCGTTTGTGATTCAGCATTTTGCTGTTTGTTTCCATAAATATCTTTCTTATATACTACTTTTCCTGATGCATTTTGTACTTTAATACTCGCGTATGTTTCATTAAAATAATGATGCGGTATGCCTGCTTTTAAGTCGATTTGCATTTCTTCTGTCGACTTATTGAAATTGATTTTAGCAAACTCAAAATCGCTAATTCCTTTTAGTGACCATGCAAACTGTTTTCCTTCTAAAATATTATTTCCATTAGGCATATCTGGTTTAATTGGATTAGAATCCGTACCCTTCCAAATTTCTGTTGTTAAAATTGGATATCCTAATGCAGCCACTTTTTGGATGGTATCGTTATTTGGACGTAATCCCCACTTCTCAAAGAAAGGAATCAAATTTTGTTTGGCTACTTTTGATGCTGAAATCATAAATAATTGTTTTTTATTTTCATCAGTTTGTGGAATTTCATTTGAAGGCATGTCTCTATACAATTGATGCAATTTAGGATAGAAATCCTCTCCATATGCTAACTGTAGTTGCCAAAGCATAACAAGCTTAACAAAAACATCACTAATTTCATCATAATTTTTATTCGTTTGTTCTAGATATTGAAACGCTTTTGGATAAATTCCACTTTTCTCTAAATTGGATGGTTGATTAAATGCTTTTTCTACAGAAAGGCTGTATATATTATTTTGTACTTCTGTCATATTATAAAACTTCCAGGGCGATTGTTGTCTCAAATGTCCTGCCTCGTGCCATGGACCCCAGCCATCTTTTACAAATTTATCAATATCTAACACGTATTGAATTGCATCTCCTACATATGCAGTTCGATAAGAAGTTGCATACATATAATAATCAGGAGAATGATTTTCCTCTACGTAATGAACATAATGTTTATCTACTTGTTCTTCGGATAATCCAGCTACTTTGTCTTGAATTCGAGTAGCTTCATCCATCTTTTTTAAGAGTTGTACAGGATCTGTATTAGAACCCAACAAATATTTCTTAACACGTGCAGGGCTGGCTGTAATTAATACACGTTCTCCTTTTAACTCCACTGCATGTGCATTAGGATATTGGTCCAGCATGTTTATTAGATCTTGTTTCGTATGCTTTCCTAATTCAAAGAAAGGCGTAGTCGATCCACCTGTTGTGACTGTTGTTCGAATGGTGCCACCTTGTTGTTTATTATAAAAATAAATCATCCCCCCATTTGGAGATTGAATTGTGTTTATACCAGGTTTTAATGTAAATAATTTTATTTTAGAATCTTCTCTCCAAGAAGCATCATACGAATACGTTCCAATATATACCTGAATATCTTGATTACCTTCTACATTAATCGTTATTTGTTCATTTGGTTTTGCATATAAACCAGTGGGTTCATATGGGCTAAATGCCATACTTTTTCTTTCCTGTTGTTTTAGTACCTCGACATCACCTTTCCCTGGGACTGTATACGCTCTATTTTCTGATTTAACTGAATTCTTACCTTGCAGTGATGCTGATAATTTTTTTGGTTGCTGCATTTCCTCTGCAAAGACATCTGGTGAAGAAGCCATTCCAGAAGCAAGTATAGTTAATGTTGCAGTAGCTACAAGTATTCTTTTGGTTTTATGCTTTGATTTATTCCCCATAGTATCTCCCTCTCATTTCCTTGATAAATTTAAAAGTTTTCATTTCTTTAGCATGTGTTTACGTGCAAAAACAGTTCATGAACTTGTATTTATTACTTTTTACATAGCCCTCCCTTTACTCTGTTTATAATTATATTTAGATGTTATTTTATGACACATATAAATACAACTTTATAAAATATCTATCAAAAACGTGTATTTATGTTTTAATCTAGTATTCCTAACTGTCTTACAAATCAAATAAATTACACAAAGGTAGTCATTTCGTGTGAATAATACATTAAATCTAATTAATTACAGAGTAATAATTCACAAAAAATTAATATTATGTAAAATTCAAGAAAGTAAATAGCTATAGGCGGATTTGTCATATATACATTGACACCGCTAAGTCATTTACTACCATCAGAATACTTCATTCTTTTTTCTCTTATAGCTTAAGTTTTTAAGTTATTGGGAGATAAAAGCGTCATCTTTTCCTAGGATTCCACAGAAAAGGTATCGTAGTTTTTATCATTTTAGCCAAGAAGACTCCTTCCTCAAGGAACGTGAAATGAGTAGGTGGGAGATGAATTGGCTTCGGACAAGGGATGGCAGGAAGTCATCTTAATTGTTCGACATACTTACATTGTTACTTCAATATCATTCGAATGTACGTTTGTTGTATAATAGGTACATATCAAAATGGGTGTGAAAGGAATGATGATCAATAAAGCATATAAATTTCGTATCTATCCAAATAAAGCACAAGCAACCTTAATCATTCATTAGTTAGCTACTGAAAATACTTTGTTTCAATTGTATGATTAGGGTGTATGATAATAAGTTTAAAAATTATAGAAAAAACCCCGATTTGATTATGTTTCAAAATAAAAGTAAGCCTATGACTCAAAATTACATGTATCTTGGCAGTACCCCTATATTTACCTTTAACAGTACAATTTTTTCATTTGTAAGTTTCTTCAAAATTCCCCCACCACTTAACAAGCCTAATTATTATTTGTTTTTCTTTATAACCTGATTCCATGATATACTCATAATGAGTCGGGGAATCACTCTCCCCTCTATGTACTTATATTTTATCTATTCATTTTGGCGTTTAGACCTTTAAAGCTAAGCGTCCTTTTTCTTTTTTACCCTATAATTCAGTATATCGTACTAAATTATTTGCTAATCTTCTCAAAACAAACAATACAGTATCTATTTAGCGGCTTAATTCAACATAAGATTATATGTAGACTATTAATTAGGTATTTAGTTTTTTATTAAACATTATGATACGTGAAATTTTATATTTCCCCTATAAAAAAAAAGCCCCTTGAAAGGAGCATTTATTTTACAAGATACTGTTCTATTTCTTTTAGTAATAATTCTGCACCTTCTGGACTTAATGTTATCTTACCATTTGCTAATGCTATGTTATGATTTAACACTTCTCCTGTTAATGCACAAACACCACCAGGCTGATACTTCTGTAAAACAATGTCTTCCCCTTCTACAAAAATCTCTAATGGTGATTTTTCTTTAATACCAAGCGTATTTCTAAGTTCCTTTGGAATTACTACACGCCCTAATTCATCTACTTTTCTAGTTACTCCGGTTGCTTTCATCTAGTCTCTTTCCCCATTTCATTATCAATTTGTACCTAAGTTATTATTAACTATTGTAACAGGCTTTCGCCATAAAGAGATATTACCACATTACTATAAACCTAACAGAACAGGTTACCCCAAAAAAGCCAAAAATGAAATTTTGTGCTATAAAAATTTTTTCTATTTAGAGTGTACCTTAAAATATTAGCTTAATGGGCATGTGGTGCTATCCCAGTAGGCGATTCAAGCAAAGCATTATTACAAAAATGTACAGTATTTTTACGGTGCAAACAATTCTTAATGCGGGTTTTATGTTAGTACGTTGGCTGTACCCTATATCACCTATAAAAAAAGAATTTTTTGACAATTAATCCTATCATTGTTATTATTAATATAATTTTTAACTTTATTAAATAAAAGGTGGGATTCTATGCTAAAAAAAGAAAACAGTGTATTCTATATCTCCATCTTGCTTACAACCTTATTTATTATATGGGGTATAATTCCAGCAAGTTGGATACAAAGCTATGATTTACAAAGTGTTACCTCTTCTTTAAACGCATTTATTCTCAATAAGTTTGGATGGTTTTACTCTCTACTTATGACCACAATGATTATTTTAGCTGGTTATTTAGCATCTTCAAAGTATGGCTCCATTCGTCTTGGTAAAGATGATGAAAAACCGCAATATAGTTACCTCTCTTGGCTTTCCATGTTATTTGGAGCAGGAATGGGCATCGGACTTCTCTTTTATGGAATTACTGAACCCATTTCACACTTTGGAGCACCGCTTACCGGTGAACCTGGATCTGAGGAAAGCGCAAAACTTGCTATGCAATATTCATTTTTCCACTGGGGTCTTTTCCCTTGGTCACTTTATGCAATGGTCGCTCTAACAATTGCATATTTTACATTCCGAAAACAAAAAGGTAGCACAATTGGCGCTACAGTTACTCCATTATTTAATCGATCGAAACATTCTCCTATTGGAAAAACAGTAGATATTTTGGCTGTTTTAGCAACTGTATTTGGAATCGTACCATCCGTAGGCATCGGTGCACAACAAATCGCTGGAGGATTAAGCTATTTATTCCCTTCTATTAATAACACAATTGGTACACAACTCGTACTTATTGCCATTTTCACTGTACTCTATTTAACAAGTGCACAAACTGGCTTAGATCGTGGGATTAAATATTTGAGTAACTTAAACTTCTCACTCGCTGGAATATTACTCGTTTCCTTTTTAATTTTAGGGCCAACTGTCTTTATCATGAAGTATTTTACTTCCACACTGGGCTCTTATATTGGAGCATTACCAAGCATGGGATTAAATTTAGGTGCTTTTAGCAAAGAATCTTCTTCTTGGATTGAAAATTGGACTATTTTTTACTGGGGTTGGTGGATTTCTTGGTCTCCATTCGTCGGTACATTCATTGCCCGTGTTTCTCGCGGGCGTACAATTCGTGAATTTATTATCGGCGTCGTATTAATCCCAACATTCATTTGTACATTTTGGTTCGCTGTTTTTGGTGGTACAGCTATTCATATGGAAATGTTCCAATCACTTGGAATTGCTGATGAAATTGCGAAAAATGGTACCGAAATTGGTTTATTCGCTGTCATTTCGCATTTACCATTCTCAACATTTTTGACCATTATTGGACTAACTTTAGTCGCAACATTCTTCGTTACCTCTGCTGACTCCGCAACATTTGTTGTTGCTATGCAAACAAGCAATGGTAACTTATCACCGAAAAACAGTTTGAAGCTTATTTGGGGTTTAACAATTGCAGCTATTGCAGCCATTCTCTTGCAAGCAGGTGGGTTAAATGCACTGCAAATTGCAGCGATCATAGCAGCTTTACCATTCTCTATTGTAGTCGTTCTTATGGTCACGTCGCTCTTTAAAGAATTACGACAAGAGAATATCATTACTCAAACGAAACAATCACCGCAAAAAATTAAAAAAGTTATATAATAGAAAAGCACCTCTTCTTTGCTAGAGAGGTGCTTTTCTATTATTTAACCTTACTGTATGGGGTACCGCCACACATCTATCAACTTAAGAATTTGATAGTTCCTCAAAACGAAGAAATTTTTTATTTCGGAGACTCTTTAAAATATTAGCTTGATAAACATGTGGTGATACCCTTTTATGAACTAACATTAACAATGTGCCCACTTTCACCTTTCATTTAGTTCTAATTCTTTTGATTTCATTTAACTATTCTTTATCTTTTTCTGAAGCTTTTTCTATTTTATACATTTTAAAACTATCCCTTATCTCAAAAAAGCTTACCAAGAGAAGAAATTACCTTCCCTTGATAAAGCTTTAACTTTGTCTAACCTTCTTTTACAAACCCTTTATATTCCACTCTAAAAATTACAGGCATTGTATTTCACGAACAATATATTGTTATGACTACTGTTATTCTTCTCTAATTACATCAATAACATTATCCTTTTGAATTTTCCGAAGTGGTATTAGTACCGCTACATAACTAATCAACAGTGCAGTTATAAATGTGGTAAAGATAGATTGATAAGGAATAATCAATTCAAAAGACACCATATTCGAAAGCGCTATATAAAGAATATATGAAAGCATACAGCCGAAAAAGATTCCTTGTATACTTCCAAAGAGACCGTACAGGAGCCCTTCATAAGTAATCATCTTTTTTAAATCCTTTTGCGACATACCAATCGATTTTAAAGCAGCTAGTTCTTTTCTTCTCATAATGATGCTGACTGTAATGGTATTTAAAATATTCACACAACCAATCAGTGTAATAACAGCTATAAATCCGTACCCTAATATTTTTATATAAAGTACATTGTCTGTATGAAAATTACTTTGAACAATATTATTTTGTACATCTATAGATGCATCTCCACCCAGTTTCTTTTGTATATCTAAAATTGTAGCATCAGCCTGAGATTGATTCTCTAAATCAATTTCAAAACCTGATAATTTTTGTGGAGATGGTGTAATATATTCAGCTATTTGTTCACTAGTAATAAAAGTTATGGTATCCATCACTCTGCTCATATTAAAAATATCCAATTCTACAATTGCAGCTATTTTTAAAGTTTCCAGTTTTTCTTCATTGTAGGAGATTTCCTCTGTAGATTTTCTTTCCTGCTGACTTGTTATTTGGATTTCATCCCCTACCTGAAAAGTGCTTAGAGAACCTATATATTTTTTACTTGTATTCATATCATTCGTTGCAGCTTGTTTTACTAAAATAACCTCTTTTTCACGATTTAATTTTGAAATATCAATTCTTCCACTAGTTACATTTTCAGCTAGTTTCTTTAAACTATTCTCATCGTATGCTTTTATTTGTGTTTTCATAATTTCTACAGTTTGATTATTATATTTTACTTTTTGATACAGCGATTCATTTCCTTGTAATTCTTTAATTTGTTTATTTTTTGGTACTTTCGTATAAAAATCATTTGCCTGATATTGCTTGTACAGCTTCTCTACATTATTGACTTTATAAATATTTCGACTCATACGATCTATGCTAGGCTTGTCTAAATTTGAATTAAGCGTAACTGATATGTCCGATTTTAGAGCTTGAATTTCCGGTTGTTTACGCTGAATGACAGTATCTATGAGAAACGTAAACGTAATATACAGTACACTACTTATAATAATAGACAAGATTGTAACTGTATATCTATTGGGATTCCTTTGGATATTTTTTAATGCCATACTTAAGGGAAAAGATAGTGGTTTCTTTAACTTTGTTCTCTTTTTTTTCTTTATTTTTTCTTTTTTTATAGCTAATCGGCTACTTACGGCCAGTAACGGTGAAATTCTACCTGCAAAAAAAGCAGGAAAATAGCTTGAAATATAGACAGTTATCAATGTAATTAGAGAACTTACACATATAATTAACCAATCTAATTTAATTGTATATCCCATAGAGTTTTTAAGTACGTTTATCAGTACTTGATTAAGTAAAAAGACTACTAATATACTGCACATAATCCCAAAAAAGATAGCAATAATTGAAAGAAATGTTGCTTCCCTTATCACAATTTTTCTGATTTGTTTTTTTGTAGCTCCTATACTCCTCAATAGCCCAAACTGTTTCATTCGCTCTACTATACTAATTTGAAATGCATTGTAAATAATAACAATCGTAGAAATCACAACAATCCCAATACTAATAGCGGCTGCCATCATTATCTCAACACTAGGCTTTAAGGCTCTCTTTAATCCGTCATTCACTCTTATATTTTCTTTATTCGTTAATAATTTAAATTGATTTTCAACTTCATCAAAGTTTGCGTACTTATGCAATTCAATCAATACGCTACCTTCTCCAACTTTAAACTTATTTTTATATGTCAATAATTGACCTGTTTTATTTTCCTGAGTATTATTAGACTTATTTAGCAAACCAACAAGTTTATATTTTTTATCATGAATAGTAAACATACCGCCTAATTTAAGATTGGGCCCGAAGTAAGGTAGCATCCATTTTTCCAAAACAGCCTCGTTTTCATTTGAAGGTAGCTTACCTTGTACTGGCATACTAGAATTTAACAGCTTTAATGCTTGTTGGTCTGCATACATATAAGAGACAGCTATTTCATCAACATTGAGCGTCTCTCCTGGAGTTATGATGCCATAAGAAGATATATTCGGATTACTTTTTATCATATTGAAAAGCTTTTGATTATAATTTTCAACTGAAATATTTGCGGAACCCATAGAACCTTTTTTGGCATTTTCAATTCCCGAAGTGTATCCGCTATCAAAAAACAATCCAATCGTTGTTATTAGCGCCAATGCTAAAATGATGCCTGTTAATGTTAGCAGAGTACGTTTTATATTACTTCTGAGATATTTTTGACTTAACTGTTTGTAACTACGAATCAATACTCCTCCCCTCCACATTTTGCTTGATTTTGCACTAATTGTTTATCTGAAATAATCATGCCATCTGCAATGGTTATAATTCGATCAGAGTTTGATGCGATAGCAGGGTCATGGGTAATTAAAATCACCGTCTGATTATATTTTTTAGCTGTTACTTTTAATAAATTCAGAACTTCTTTTGTATTTTTTGTATCTAGATTTCCGGTTGGTTCATCTGCTAAGATGATATCGGGTTTATTTATAAGAGATCTACCAATAGATACCCTTTGTTGTTGACCACCCGATAATTCAGAAGGCAAATGATCTCCTCTTTCATTTAACCCTAGAGTTCGTATAATTTCATCCAGGTAATGATCATCTACCTGTTCCTCGTCCAGTAGAGCTGGCAAAGCAATATTTTCTTGTACATTCAAGACAGGTATCAAATTAAAAAACTGAAATATAAAGCCAACTTTTCTTCGGCGAAAAACAGAAAGTTCATTATCTTTATAATTATAGATATTTTCACCACCTATAAACACATTTCCTGAACTCGGACGATCCAACCCTCCTAAAATATGTAATAATGTACTTTTACCAGAACCTGACGCTCCAACTATGGTTACGAATTCTCCCCTATGAATGGAAAGATTAATTCCTATTAACGCCTGTACTCGCGTTTCTCCCTCTCCATATGTTTTTTCTACATTTTCTAATCTAACAACCTCCATACAACTCATCCTTTTCACAGATTAATTTTGAATCTCTACAAAATAGATTTTATCCCTATCGTATTCACTATTCTCGTCTTTCACTTCATACACTTTTGAAATGTTTTCGATCACCTTATTTACCTTGTTTTTATTTTTATAATCAAAATTTTCTTTTGCAAACTGAATTAACGAAAGGTTTACTTCTTTTTCTTTTAATTGTTTATATGTGTCCTCATTAACAATTACTATCGGTGATGAAAAATAGCCAATCCAATTATTTTGTTCAATATGTTGAACAGGTATCATTTGTCCATTTAAATTTAAATTTCCATCCTTAACTTCCTCATCTTCCGCTTTTTTTCTATAAAATAAATTTTTTTCACTCGCTAATTCTTTTATTTCTTTTACCGGGGTTGAAGTTATTGAACTATCTTCTTTAGATAAGGGTGTTCTTACAATTCCTTTTTTCAAGAATTTTTCTGCTGTAGATTTTGTAATAACCGCGTATTGTTTCTTTCTAACAGATGATTTATCAAGTTCTTTGTCCATCTCTTCTTCAGTCATATTTTCTCCTTTTTCTTTCCATTCTTTCTTAATATCTTCTTTCTGTTCGGTAGTGAGTTCTTGTTTTATTATTTCTTTGACCAATTTATAACTATAATCTGCTGTTCGTACGTTTTGATCTTTATACAGATTTTTAACAGCAGATATATTTTCTTTCGTTCCAGATACCATGATACCGTTTACCGGTTGTGAGGGACCATTTATATAACGATTTACAGCAAACCCTATACCTATAAAAATTGCTGTTACTGCTAGAAATCCTATTACCTTTTTCATTTTCTTCCTCCTCATATACTATGTTTAATCTGGGATTAGAACAGTGGTTTTCTTCTTTAAATAAAACAGTGACTAAAATGCTACAAGTCTTAATAAAGAATGATTACCTCCAGTATAGACGTCTTTAATTGCTAATTGAATAACTCTTGTCTTACTATATATACTTTAATCTTACAGTTTAGTAAGATTACTAAATCTAACTTTTTATATACTCGTAACTCTGCTCAAGATATATTTTAAAATTGTACACTTAAATGGCTTTTATACACTTATTTAAGTACACACATACTTTTCAAATTCTCGAAAATCCGCTCCCATTCAGCTCTTATTCTCAATGAGCTGTTTTTTTAATTCATTTACATAATTAATGCGAATCCAATTTTCATTTAACATTTTGTATAAGTTAAGTTAAGTTAACTTAAATAAAACATTACTGATTTTATAAAAACGGACAATTTCAACAAGATTCTATTACAAGGTTTTTCAAAATATAAGCAAGAACATGTATGAATTACGTGAATATTCTGCTTTAAATAATTGTTGTATCTCATTATGTGTTGAAAAGCTGAAAGGCGATTTGGGTATTATGCTTATACTCAGAAAAGCCTCTAAAAGTCCATTTCCATACTAAACTATTTTAAATTAGCCAATCAACGTGTAAAATAACTGTCATAATCTAAAATACTGCCATAATCAAAGACAAATGAGGAGAGATACTGTGGATAGAGTATTATTCGTTGAAGACGATAACGATCTAGGAATGGCTATTGAGTTTACTCTAAAAGGAGAAGGACTTGAGGTTATAAGAGTTTCTACTGTACAAGATGCAAAAGACCAATACGAAAATAATAAATTTGACTTAGCCATATTAGATGTTGGACTCCCAGATGGAAATGGGTATGATTTATGTACCTATCTTAAAAGAAAAGGTGATATACCTATTATTTTTCTCACAGCACTAGATGAGGAGGCAAATGTAGTAATGGGCCTTGAAATTGGTGGAGATGATTAT
Source organism: Bacillus sp. FSL M8-0063 (assembly GCF_038005545.1). Lineage (NCBI taxonomy): Bacteria > Bacillati > Bacillota > Bacilli > Caryophanales > Bacillaceae > Bacillus > Bacillus sp. FSL M8-0063. The sequence goes on along the minus strand of NZ_JBBOTJ010000003.1, from coordinate 217,970 downwards.
ATAACAAAACCCTTCAGGGTAAAAGAGCTATTATCTAGAGTAAAGGTACAATTAAGAAAAAAAATTAAAACAGCTTCTAATACTATATTGAGGTCTGGAAATATACAGCTTGAAGTTGAGGCGGCCAGAGCTTTTAAGCATGAGAAAAGTATAAATTTAACACATTTAGAATACAAACTTTTATTAACGCTAATGCTAAATCCTCATAAAGTGTTACAAAGAAATGAGATATTGAAAAAAATAGTAGATGAAAGTGAAGTGTTTTTCGATGAAAATACTCTTTCTGTTTATGTAAAAAGATTAAGAAGTAAAATTGAGGATACTCCACAAAATCCTAACTGTATAATTACAAAAAGAGGTGTCGGATATTTCTGGAATAAAGACGTCAGTAAGGAGTAATTTAATGATAAATAGAGAAATAAAAATTAATATACTTACATTAGCATTAATCTCTTTTTTATTTATTATATATCAAGTTATCACAGTTCATATTCTATATGACCATTTAAAAAATGATTATATTACTATTTGGAGTGAAATTACCGGAAAACTAATTACACAAAACCCAGAAAATGAATACGAAATAATACAAGCACTTACAAATGATACAGCGAATAAAAAAGATTATTCCAGTGATGGAGAAATGCTATTAAATCAATATGGTCTATCTGCTGAATTGGATTCAAGACTTTTTCCTTATTTAAATAAACATATATCCCAAAACAATATATACATGTTCCTTGGAGCAATAGGGTTCAGTTTCATCCTAATTTTTCTAAATTACTTACAATATAAATCTTTTTTCTTAAAAATTAGAAATGTAACAGCTGCAGCGAATAAAATTATTGAAGGTGATTACACCCTTGATATAAAGGAAAATAGGGAAGGAGATCTAGCAAAACTCGCTAATTCTTTTCATAAACTGAAAAATATTATTAGAAAAAGTATGCATAATTTATTGGAAGAGAAACAATTTTTAATTCAAACTTTACAAGATATTTCTCATCAACTAAAAACACCACTCTCAACACTAACAGTGAACAACGATATCTTATTACAAGGTAAATTAAATGAACAGCAATATCATTTTTTACACAATAATGAAGTTCAAATTTCAAGAATCAGCTTTTTAATACATAATTTATTAAAAGTTTCAAAAATAGATGCTAGGGCAATACTATTTGAAAAAGAAAATTCTGATATTATTGATACAATTTATGAGGTCATTGCTAGTTTGAACAGTAAATTAAATAAAAAAAATATGAACATACATTTAAAAACCAATGAAAAAATATCACTTTTCCATGACAGTATTTGGATGCAAGAAGCTTTATTAAATATTTTAAAGAATTCCATTGAACATTCAAATGATAATAGTTCTATTTATATTGAAGTCACAAACTCTCCTATTCATACTGAAATTATAATTCAAGATTTTGGTGAAGGTATTGCATCAGAAGATTTGCCATATATATTCGATAGATTTTATAAAGCAAAAAATTCTAAAAAAGAAGGATCTATTGGAATTGGCTTAGCACTAGCAAAATCAATTATCGAAGCTCATCACGGATTTATTAAAGTAGAAAGCCAAAAACATTCATTTACAAAATTTACAATTACTTTTATGAAGTATTAATAGTCATTAAATTTTTTAATATCCACACTTTTAAGTATAATTTTCAAAAATTAATTAGCGTTGAAAAAAGAAGAATGACTGTGGAGAGATAAGTTTTTCGTTTTTAGGGTATTATAGGAACTTATCTTGATGGTCATGGGGTCTTGTCACATATCCATCAACTTAAGGATGTGTGACAAGACCCCTAACACTATAAAATTAATTACTATTTTCACGTCTTTCTATAAATGTGATTTGTAGCATACATCTGCCACAATTTAAACCATAACTTTACCCGGAACGTTAAATATAAATAACTATAAATAGACATTGAAAAATAAGAAATTCTCCACTGTGCAGATCATATTCTAATTGTATTTTGGTTCCAGCTGTTTGGGCACACCCTCCTGAGCCTAGATATACATTCTCTAAAGCATTTGGCACTTGAAATACGGTGGCATCTAGGATACGGACTCGTTGAAAATAAGAGAAAAGGTGGTTAGAAATTTGTGTTTGTTCACATATCTTTTGTTCTAACAGTAAAAAAAATATGTTTTAAAAACAAAACTGCTTTAGCATTTAAACGTATATTTAAGCCCTCAGGGCTAAGTAAAGTGCCTGTCGCTGCATGAAGCCTACTACATAATCGAACCAAGGAATCACTGCCACCCGTTGACTAATCCAAATGCAAATAGCAGCTAAGTCTGATCCAGAAAACTTACGTTTTCGCTTTATAAACCCTATTTCTCTTGCAAGTTCTTCTAAGAATACAGGTTTAACATATCGTTGTAATTCTTCTGCAAATGGTAGTAATTCATCTTGAATCGAGAGATTCATAAGAAAACATCATCCTTACTAATTTAGCTTGTTTAGAAAAGATAACGTTTTTTGATATTTGAGGGTATTAAAATCTCCTGAGTTGCTGGTTATATATGGTGACCCCATAGCCAAAGAAATAAGAAGATATTTAGAAGTGCATCAAATTTTGAGGAAGTGCTTGTGAACCGTATCATAAATAAATGAGGTTTTATATGTTCGATTTTTAAATAATACCCAAGAAGGAGTGGGTTGCAGTTATAGTAATACTCTATTTTTTGTATTTCTATAATAGATAATTTTTAAAAAAACAGAATTATCTTGACAGTTATTGAATGGATTGATAAGGTTATAAAAAAATATTTCTTATCCAGAGAGGTGGAGGGACTGGCCTTATGAAACCTCAGCAACAGGTCTGCTTAAGTAGACACTGTGCTAATTCCAGCGGGTGATAATCCTGATAGATGAGAGCTTCCGTTTTTATTTGTCAGTAGCGCCCTCTTTTTTAGAGTGCGTTTTTGTTTTTTCTGGATAGTAACTAAAGGAGAGTAGAAATGGAGAACAAAAATGGGCAAGAATTTCAAAGGAAAATGCAAGCACGTCATTTAGTCATGCTATCACTTGGTGGGGTGATTGGAACGGGCTTATTCTTAAGCTCGGGTTACACTATTCAACAAGCTGGCCCGTTTGGAACAATTCTATCCTATCTGATTGGTGCGCTAGTGGTTTATCTAGTTATGCTATGTTTAGGAGAGCTATCCGTACATATGCCTGAAACGGGCGCATTTCATAGTTATGCAGTTAAATACATTGGACCAGGTACAGGGTATACAGTAGCCTGGTTGTATTGGCTAACTTGGACTGTTGCTTTAGGTTCTGAATTTACAGCCGCAGGATTACTTATGAAGCGATGGTTTCCATCGGTTAATGTTTGGGTATGGAGTGCTCTTTTTGCCATTTTGATCTTTGTATTAAATGTCCTGACTGTTAAATTTTTCGCCGAATCCGAATTTTGGTTTTCATCGATAAAGGTTATAGCTATTGTGATTTTTATTGTTTTAGGAGTAGCGGCAATGCTAGGTTTTCTTCCGATGACTCATTCAAAAGCAGCACCATTCTTTTCTAATTTTACAAGTGGAGGTTTATTTCCTCATGGTGCTACCGCCATTATAATGACCATGCTTGCGGTTAATTTTGCTTTTTCGGGAACAGAATTAATAGGCATTGCAGCTGGAGAAACAGCGAATCCGGAAAAAATGATACCGAAGGCCATTCGAATTACTCTGTGGAGATTGATCATCTTTTTTGTAGGAACGATTGTTGTTTTATCTGCGTTATTGCCTATTTCCGATGCAGGGGTATTAGAGAGCCCTTTTGTTGCAGTTCTAGAACGAATTGGGGTGCCATATTCAGCTGACATAATGAATTTCGTTATCTTAACAGCCATTTTATCTGCAGCAAACTCAGGCCTTTATGCCTCTTCTAGAATGCTTTGGTCGCTTGCTAATAAGAATACGATATCCCCGATTTTTGGAAAAATGACAAAGCAAGGTGTTCCAATCAACGCCGTCATTTTCAGCATGGTGGGTGGAGCTTTGGCTTTGCTCTCAAGTATTGTGGCACCAGATACTGTCTATATCGTACTTGTTTCCATTTCTGGTCTAGCAGTAGTTGTAGTTTGGATGAGTATTAGTGCTTCCCAGTTCCTATTTCGCAGACAATTTTTGAAAGAAGGAAATTCTGAAAAGGACTTGATTTATCGCACACCACTATATCCATTAGTACCAATTGCTTCTTTTATCCTTTGTCTGGCATCGTGTATTGGAATTGCATTCGATCCAACACAGAGAATTGCCTTATATTGCGGCATACCGTTTATTTTGTTTTGCTATGGAAGTTATTATCTAACAAAAAATCTAAAAAAGAGGGACGTAAATTATGTCGAACAAAATCAACCCAATTGATGCTATTTTATCCCAACATTCCATTATGCTTCTTGACGGAGCATTAGCTACAGAATTGGAGGCGCATGGATGTAATTTGGACGATCCCCTTTGGTCGGCACGTGTGTTACTAGAAAATCCGGAACTAATTTATCAGGTTCATTCGGACTATTTTCGTGCTGGAGCGGACTGTGCCATAACAGCAAGCTATCAAGCTACTATTAGTGGTTTTTCCGCGCGTGGAATACAAGAACAGGAAGCTTTGGATTTAATTAAGAAAACGGTGTTACTTGCAAGAAGGGCAAGAGATGATTTTTGGAAGGAAAATACGCAAACGAATAGGCCTAAACCATTGGTTGTTGCATCAGTTGGGCCGTACGGGGCTTACCTTGCAGATGGTTCAGAGTATGTAGGCAACTATGGTGTGACAGATAAAACATTAGCAGACTTTCACCGTTCGAGAATGTCAGCGTTAATCGAAGCAGGTGCAGATCTATTGGCATTTGAAACAATCCCTTCCCTGCAAGAAGCAAGAGTATTAGATAGATTATTGCGTGAGTTTCCAGAAACATATGCGTGGCTTTCCTTTTCGGTAAAAAATGAGAAAGAGATTAGTGAAGGTATGAAACTCGTGGAGTGTGCACGAGCTTTTGAGAAAAGTGAACAAATTGTAGCGATAGGCATCAATTGTGCGCCAGTAACCGTTGTGACTGGTGCAATCCAAGCGTTGAGGGAAAACACCAAAAAACCGATTATTATTTATCCAAACTCTGGTGAAACTTATAATCCAGAAACAAAAACATGGCATGGTCATGAACAATGTAACGCGTTGGATATTCAATCTGAAAAATGGTACCAAGCAGGTGCACGTTTAATAGGTGGATGCTGCAAAACGACCCCTTATCACATTGAGGAGATATCGAACAAGTGGCGTTCTTCCGAGTTTTTCTATTCGAACGAAGCAAAACAGTAATGTAATGGATGATAATCTATCTTTGTGTGTATTTTCATGATTTGGCTTGTTCAGGAATCTACAGTTACGTCTAGTGGCACAAAATGTCTTTTCAGAGACACAAATATGGATGGTAGCCTCGGGAATCCAGTGGACTTTTGGGTACCTTAGGTATGGAAAGGAATCAGGGAAAATAAAAACCGCTAGTTTAATAGATATGGTAGACAACATGCTAAATCTTTTAATGAAGATATAATTGATCCAATTGAAGGTGAAGGGGACCATTTATTCGTAATTAAAGTTAACGAAGAGGTTAATTTAGTTATTCAAAAAATAGTTCAATAACTATATGAAAATTTGTTGTAGTAGTAAATGTGGTCATATTGTTGTAAAATGTGTGATATTATATTCAATCGTATAAATATAGGATTTCATTACTATTGCCTTGACTTTTAATAAAACGAAAGGGTTTATTTGGTATGCGTATTATTAAAAGTATGCTTCTATTTTAGGAATGCTTTACTCCATAAAATGAAAGTACACTTTGTTTCCATTCTTAAGTTGATGGGTATGGGGTGTCGCCACATTGCTATTTCCTCCAACTCGCAACATGTTTGCGGTATCCTTGCTCAAATCATAATAAATATCATATATCTAGCAGCTTAACTCTTTTAATATAATACTTAAAAATGGATATGCTTAATTGCATATCCACTATCAAGATAGTATACACTTCCCTTATACATACTTTCTTCCTATTTATATACTTACCTTCGCTTCTCCAACATCCTGTTTTTTAATTAAATCTAAGTAAAAATGTGTGACAGTTGTGTTGTAATAAGGAGAAATGAAAATAAATGATAGATTAAATGTAAACATTCCGATAAATGCGGCTAATAAAAACCAACCAATAAATGATAACCAAAGAACAAATAACTTTAGCTTTTGTCCTTTCATTATTCTTTTACTTTCTCTCAATGCTTCACTTGCTGTATAATCAGGATTCTCTACTAATATGTAATACGACATGGAATAAGAAAAATATTTAATAATACCTGGAACAATTAATAAGAGACTCCATAAAAAAAGAAAAATAGCTTGCAACAGGCCCAATTTTATTGATCTAAACAAATTTCTTATATAATTAAATTATTCTCTTTATTTATTTTATGTATCTGTTCCTTTTGAACCCTACTATTATAGGGTTCCTTTTTTTATAATCATATATTTATTAATTAATTTATCAATTTCCTGACTTAAATGGAGGACTTTCGTATGATTAAAACCATGTTTATTTACCAGTTCTACTAATTGTAACTTTTTATTTTCTATTAGGTCATTTAACTTCGCCACTAACATAAACTTTTTTCTTTCACACTCCTCCTAAGCAAAATAAAAAGAGCTGCTCCCAGCGCTTGTATAATAAAAATCTTTATTATTTCGATGTAAAATTTTCCATATTTTATTATAAATGAATATACATAAAACCAACAACAATAAATTTAGTGTATTTAGAAATAAAAAAGCAGCAATAATTCATTACTGCTACAACTTCTTTATAAATCCATTATTTATAAAAACATATTCTTTTGGTTCATCAGCTTCACCATATCAAGCTTCCAGCTTTTTAATATGTTCTGCTACTTCTTTTAATATCAAATTCATAAATAATAAAATAGGGTTCACATTATATTCTGTATCTCTTTGACACTCCCACAGCTAAAGCCGCAAGTCCTAAACCTTACGGTGTAACGGATGGGATTCTTGAATGACTAAGCATTCGCAGTCCATTTCTGTTTTGAACAGCCTTCAAGATGAGGGTGTGCCATCACCCCTCCTAAGACAGACCATATAGGTTCTTAGGCTGATTGACTATTACCGCCAACCACAGTTGCGTAGCGAATATTCATCGCCCCAACGATATCACGATGTTTCTCAAATCCACATTGGCACTTGTATTTTCTGTCTTGCGCCTTGTTCTTTTCAGAACATTTCGGACATGTTTGACTTGTATAAGAAGGGTTCACATATTCGATCTTTATGCCAACTAATGTCGCTTTGTACTCGATGAATTGTGCTAAACGATGGAATGACCAAGTGTGTAGATTTTTTCCGTTTTTACGGCTTGTTCGTGCCGTCTGTCTAATGTTCGTTAGTTGCTCTAATCGAATGACAGAAATATTATTATCCGTTGCAAAATCAACGATTACACGACTTACTTTGTGGTCTTGGTCTTGCATCCATAGGATCAGCAAGTGTTGAAGATGTGGAAACTCTTCTCTCAAACGTTTTGATGTCACTCCTTTAATTTTTGCCATTGTATCAGCAGGACTAAGTGTTGGTGTATTTAAGAACAATTGAACATGGTCTTTGTCGAATTCCATCGCAACTATAGAAACATCCAATTCTCCGCATATTTCTTGAACCAACATTTTGGATACTTAGAGTGCCACCAACTTTGCGGTTTTTAGTAGCACTCCTTATCCAACCTCACTTTCATCCCATGCCGCTTTCTCGTTCAGGAAGGGCTGCAATTCTTTAGATTAGCTATAAATGACCATTCATTACCTTTCAAATTTGTATAGTAGTCATTCTCTTCTTCCCAGCTTCCTGTATTTATTAATTCCACCAATTCTTATATTCATCCTTTATAATTACTTTACCTCGAAAGGCTGTATACATTTCAAAAGACAAATTTATCACCTTCTTAAATTCATTATGAATTTAATTAACATATATACTTAACTACACAATAGATGGTTTTAGAAATCGTACTACGTTTCCCTTTTCACTAAATTCACTCACATTGTTACAATTTTTGGCGGTAAGATCTACTATATAACTCTCTGAAATTTTAAAAGTTCTCTCCTCATTAAACATTGTCAAAGGAACTGATACTCCAACATTATTATCTAGATGACTTAATACCATTACAGGTATAGTTTCTCCTTTTAATAAATCAACATATGAGGTCTTAACTTTATAATAATGGCCTTCTAAAAAATGCATTTTTCCGTTTATTAAATCCACTGCAACTCCATTATTACAGTACGCTAAGCTTTGATTTGAAAAATGGATGTCATCCGATACTTTAATAAATTTCATCGTTTTATTATCAAATATATAGTAACCCTCTCTTACTACAAAGAGATTATGCGGATTGATAAACTCTAGCAAATAATGTGTGATTTCAATGCTAGTATCCCCCTCAATCATTTCTCTGTATTCTACATAAAGTTTCTCTAATTTTTTAAATGTACTTAGTTTGATCCCCTGATTTGGTCTTGATGCAAGTGTTAAGTCATCTAATACCCATTTAGCCACGTATGTTGACGTTGGAATCATTTACAATATACCCCCTTCAAAATTCTATATATGAACATATTAACTATTTAAATTTAATAAATTGGCCTCTACTTAAAGTATAGGCAGAATCTATTTAATAACTAAGATAATTCTTTAACTTTTTCATATTTACTTCTTATAAATTATATTTATCAAACTCTAAAACGAATTCTTTATAATCAATTTACATTTTCAGAAATTTGAGATATTATTTATTATATACACCTTTTTTATTTTTTAAATCAATCTCAATACACATAAGCCCTTCGGGTTACTTGAAAGAAGAATGTAATGCTAAATGCATTGGTTCTTACTATCCAGTGTCCTTGAAGGGCTTTTTGTATTGTCTAGAAAGGAGAGAATGAATGAGTTTTAAGGTTTCCTTTTTTCTATGCAAAATAAAAAAGCAGCGGTTACGCTACTTAAAGTTTTTCTTATCACCAAATAAAATGATATATATATTCTCCCGTTATACTTTCATTAATTCCAGCAATCCTAGCGAATCTCATTAAGTCCATTCCCTGAAGAAAATACATTTGGAGCGTAACTGGTACCTGTGACCACATGAATTGATAAAACTCATTCACCCTCTGATTCGTTGAAACAATTAAATCATTTACAGGTCCATGATTCCATGCAGAGGTTTGAACTGAAGTAAACGGAAGGTCTTTCCCATTAACTGCTATTCTTGCCACACTTTGAGTTATGTCCACAATAATCCCCTCCGTCATTACAAAAATCCGACCTATTTCTATACTCATATTCTCGATTATAATTAAGTGGTTACGGCAAACACCTATTTTCTTTTCTACTCAAAATAATTTATTTTATAAAATAAAAAAGCAGCGGATTCGCTACTTTAAATTTTTTTCTCTTGCCTTCTTCATTTTCAAAGCGCCTTCATGAGAATACTCCAATTGATCTATTAATTTAATCAATTCATTAATAGGTTAATCTATCAATTCTATCAAATCCATTAATTCAACTATTACATATTATCGTTTCATTCATATACTATAGTAGATTGCTAGAAAGGAGGCGTAACCATGGATAGTTGCGTTGTGTTTGTAAATGGACAACCTTTTTTAGTTCTTTCAGTAGCTGGTATTGAAATTGCTAGATTGGAGATTTCTCTTCAAGTAGCATTAGCTCTAAGAGTGCTTGGAATACCAATCTGCGATTAATTACCTTATCAAAAGAAAAAGAGGGCACTAGCTCTCTTTTTTTATTTCCCCCTTATCTTTCCTTAACAACAAAAAAGACACCGCCCAAATCACGGCAGCGCCTACGATAATCGCTATTGATTTAATCAAACTTATTTATCCTCACATTATTGATTTCTTTGCTTCCATACACCATTCTTTTTACGATAAGTATTCTTGCCATCCATGAAGTCAGCTATCTTACCAGGAATGCTGTATTTCTTATTCTTTTTCTTAGCCTTCTTCTTCAGCTTTTTCTCTTCTTGAATAGCTTGCAAATCCGCCTTCGATTATTTCAACAAATCCTTTTCACGCCGCATCGAATTTGTACCCCTTGGATTAAAATGTGAACCAACTAATTAGATTCTACCTATTTATATAGATATCCTTTAATCCAAATATCCGTTTTATTCACATTTTCGTTTAACCTTTACCAATTTGTGGTTATCCTTCTAAATAGACCAACAATATATTAAAATTCCTTATATACCCTTAGGAGGTCTATCATGTTCAACTTTCGTACAATACTACTCATCTTAGGATTCTTTTTGTTTTTATATGGATTCATTGCTCTAGCGTTATTCTTTACAGTGTAATGGAAATTAAACAAATGTGCCCATCTTGTTCAATAAAGAAGAGCATCCACGTCAGTAGATGCTAAAATATGCGAAGGGAAATTCCCCAATGAGCATTGAATAGGATATAAGCCGTTCGCTTATCCTACACTACACTATATGATTTCTATATTAAAATGGTTCATCATAAAAAAGACACCTTATACAAGTCTTTTATGAACACAGGGGTAAAACTAAAACGCAACAAATACCTAGGGTTGTATCATATCATTTCTATGTCTCCCTAATATTTAATGTGTAATTTCTATATACCAAAGAAAAAAGCCGTGGTGGAAGCTTAATGTATACTAATACTAATATTGAATAACTTCATTGATAAACTTTCTAGAACAATAAATATACTAGCTGAAACTGATCTATATCCTATATTGTTTCCTGTAACATTAATAGTAATCTCCGCCAAATGGGTTGGTACATCACCTTTTTCAAAAATTTTTTCTTCAACCTTTTCAACTATTGCTACATTATCCACTTCTTTAAAAGTTTTCAGCAATTTTGTTTCTAATAAAGTAAAATCAAAATTTTCATCTTTAACCACATCAAATTTAATCTTCATTTTTCTTTCCCCATTTTTAACTAGTTAATATGTTAATATTTTAATATCGATATAATTATATATATTTTTATTAAATAATTCAAAAAATATGTTTTATAAATTCGACCATATTTAACCTAACTTAATAGAGAGAAATAAAAACAAAAGAAGAAGTACCTCTTCTCGTTTATACTCCGTAGAGCTGACTCAATACTTAGGCTAATTAATATCATTTTCGCCTTAGCTGGCCAATATTGTTTGATAACGTGATTATCTCCAAGACGTATATGTTTCTTCCGGCGCCTTGTTTAAACCAATACACTAAGGGGACGGAAGGGCAATGTTTCCGCTGTATTGGCTCAAATAAAGAGTGGAACTCTTTGCCTTCGTTTTGGTCATTAATAAGAATTGTGAGTAATTACTAATGTACGAGATCACGTATACTGTTTTAGATTTTTAGAATGCAAGTGTCACTCAATCATAAGCAACCACCCCCACTCCATTTTCAAGAACCGACATATTAGAGAGTAATAGACTTATATTTATTATCAGCGTTCCGAGCTAATTGATAAATACAAATTAGAAACAGTATGACGAATGCGAGTTATATCACACCCGCCACACTGGAATATGTCATGATTAATCATTTAAGGGAATCTTACCACCCTTACGGCGAGATTCTTTCCCCCCATACCCGCCCTGCCGCGGTATACGTTAAGGAGTACTAACCCTCTTCGATATGCGGTTTTCAAAGAGCTTGTACATATAATTTATAATTTTTGTCATTTTATTTAGTCCCCCCAAAAGTTAGCATTTTGACCGCGTTTTGTTCGCTATTTTTAGATGATTCCAAGTGCTGTAGCAATCAATTTAACCGCACTTTGCTTCTTCTCATAGAAATAGGTCTTCTTGAGTAGTAGATCATTATAAACATCTGAATCTTTTACTCTCTCGTTTGTCAGGAACTTACGCTCAACGATTTTACGCTCATCCTCATCTAATAAATTATTAAGTGCCTTCTCTACCTGCTGCACCTTCCATTTACTCGTATTCCTTGAATCACGTAACTCAGGGAATAAACTGATTCCTTCCTGCTCCACATCATTACTGAATCGCATCTTAAGTGCTCTGTATTCTTTTAAAATGCTTACTACTTCCTTTTGCACTTTCTTATCATCAATAGCCGGTAATAAAGTTAATTGTCTCTCCATGAAGGAATCCCCCTATTTCGAATTTTGGTTTTTATATTCACATCAGGTACGTGAAATTTTACTATCTCTTTGTTGAATAAGGGAAACATGCATAGCGAGTAGCCCCCACCATCCACTCTGCATGGTTCCGTTATTCATTAAGCCTTTAATAATTTACGTTTCTTGTTGGCCATCTTCTCTTTCGCTGCTTCAATGTTATTTGCTACCTTTTTATGATCCTTATCAAATTGAATCATTCCATCAAACATAACTGGAGCTACTGCTTCATCTACATATTGTAAGTAATCCACTGGCGCTCGTTCTGTCTGTTCTACTAAGTACCCATAAATATCAAAGTCTGCTCTTGGTATCGACTTCTTACCTTTTGGCTGTTGTGACATCCTCACGTAAGATTGAATCACTAATAGAGGTACTACGAACACTGACTTGTCCTTGCTAAATTCAATAAGGAAGAAACAAATTGCTCCCATCTGCTCCGCTTTCTCCAGGTAATCTAATTGGTGCTGCGCAATGTTCTTTAAATCAAATCTTCCAGGATTCTCTGTAGATTTCGCTTCAAATGCTATAGCTCGTCCTTTATACACGCCGTCATAGTCTACTATACTTTTAGATTCATAGAATCCATTTAATACTCGTCCACCTGCACTTTTTAACACCTTCACAGGAGTCGGGCGCTTGTTTATAAGCGCCACTCCTTCTCTTTGATACATTTCATTCGATAGATTAATAAGCTTTTCAAAAGCCATTCCGCGATTACCTTGTCCCATTGTTATTCCTCACTTTCTATATAATACTTATCAATTATTTTGTAGTATTCCAAAGAGTTTTCCTTCACTCCATTAAAAACGCTATCATCTATTTCGATTTCTTCCTCAATAACGCTCTTTACATAACCTGTACTAACTGAAAACATAAATTTAGCCATTTGTAATCTCCCTTTCAATTACAATAGCGTTTTTATTTAATTATCGGTCTCACTTCTTCATGTGCTTATAGTCGACATGAAATGTTGCATATTTCGACATCTTTCTACACAAATAGTCAAATATGGTGTATTATATAGCGGAAGAGTAAGGTAAGAGTTACTCTTTGTCATTTTAGGAAAGGTCCTGTTGGAGACAACGGGGCCTTTTCTCGTAAAAGGATTATTTTGTTTAAATTCTCATAACACACTTTTTAAATCCCTCAACATTGGAAATAGCTATATAATAAAAAAGATTAAATGTTAGGAGTATTATAAATGTCTGATTTAATTAAACTTTGTATTGTAATAGCCGTTGCCTTATTTTTAATGTTTTCCATAATATCAGAGTTTAGGAAACCTCAAAAAGATATGTTTTGGTTCTCAATTGACGTAATGTTTCTCCTTGCAGCTTTTTTACTAATAAAAGACTATATCGTCAAACATTTAACCTAATCGCCTGAATAAAACTCAATATTCCGTCAATAATATAGATAGGCGATAGCCAGAACTCATTTAATGAAGTCCCTAGCCTTTCTCCTTTCCCCCTTGGAGAACCAGCCGAGCAGTTAGTTTTTGCTAGCTGCTCTTTTATTTATGAAAAAAAGATAAAACTCTTTATAGTGATTCTTCTTTATTTCTCAATATAAAGAGCCTTGGATTTTCGTTAACAATCTTGTAGTATATAAACAAAGAGTAAGGTAAGAGTTACTCTTTGCCATTTTAGGAAAGGTCCTGTTGGAGACAACGGGGCCTTTTTTCATATAGAGATAGTTTTGTTTAATTTTTCACCATTAACCACAAAAACATCTTATAATTGTTATATATTAAATTAATCAATGTATTAGGAGTAGATCAAATGCCAGTTACACTAGAACTTATTCTTTTCATTCTTCTAGCAATTTGTGCTGTTGGATATCTAGTAAAAGAATTTCAAAAAACGAGGAAAAGAACAATTGGAATTTCCCTAGAATTCTTGGTTCTTTTCTGGTCAATATGGAGAATATCGACTATCATAATCTGATTTATAAACCATGAAATCCTTCGAATATAAATCAATATTATGTCCATAATGTTAATAGGCTGTATGCCAAAATCCATTTAATTTTCTCTGTATCTCCTTGTATTGAGCAGTTAGCTTTTGCTAGCTGCTCTTTTATTTGCACATAACATTAAACATCGAATAAATTATGTTTGAAAGTGCTCTGTTTTATTAAAAGGCGATTCGACGACGATCGTCTTTTTTATTTCTACAAAATGAAATTTTTATTAAATTGCTTATACTTTATTTCTCAACCACAACGTATGGAATTATAATGAAATGAATGGTAATATATAGGCATCTCAATTACGTTAGAGCTTGTTTCCTTGCAAGCTCTTTTTTTATTTAAATAGCGTTTTTTTCAAAATGATGCCCTTTCTAATTTGGACACATTTACCAGTATTTTTACCAAAAAATTCATGATATGGTTATTTAGTCGAGTACGTCATTACTTGACGATTACCCTTAGAAGCCCCGCAGACAATCGGGGTTTCTTTTATTTAAATAACGATTTTGTTCACTTTTATAGCTTACTATTTCTCATAGTTGTGTTTTTCTTCTAGGACTTTTATAAAGTTAAAGTGTCCATCGAGATAACAATCATTGATTTAACCCCCAAAATATATTTCATTAACTTCGCTTAAAGTAAAATTTTCATTTTTTCATTCAACCGAGTTCATAACATATTCTTTTCCTCCAATAAAATAATGATTAAGTGTCCCATGCGCATTTTATCCATTGGAAATAATACCTTTCACGTACTTACGTATTAGAAACTTCATTTCTGCATCTTCTGCAATAGCAATTTTGTTCACTTTTTCGATACATTTATGAAACATTCGTATGTTATCTTCAGTATGTTCTATTCTTTTTGAAGAACCATGTGAGAATACCAAAACAAGAAGCCCTAGAGCCCTAACTCTAGGGCTTTTTGTTTTTAAATAAGGATTTTGTGTGACTCCAGTTCTTACTTAAGACCGACTAGACACTAACATTTTTATGTAGTACAATTCCTATCAGAAAAATGTTAGGAGATTTATTTATGACCTTTGAAGATAATCGTCAATTAGGAATTCAACAAGGATGTATTGTAATTACAGATCAATCGCAATATCTTGTTGTTAAAAAGAATGAAAATTATTCTTTATTAAACATCGCAACTGCGGAGTGTATAAACTTTGAAGTTTCACTTGAACATCTTGAAGAAATGGTCCAAGTAGATTTAAAAGAAAAGATTCAAGATATCATTCCACCAGAGAATATTAAAATCGTAGCTCAAAACAGAATATAAAATGTATTTTCTAAGAGCACTTTCGTTAGTGCTCTTTTTTCATGAATAGTTTCAAATAACTATTTTATTAAATTTCATTGTTCTATTTTTCTTATAAACCTTACAAATTTGTAATATTACTGTCACCAAAATGGATAGTTAATTGGTTAATCTTGGCTTAACATACAGAATGACTAAACAAAACATCAATGAAAGGTGCCACTTGATGGAAAGAAAATTATTTCGCTACGGAATAATGAGTATAGCTTTTCTCACTATCCCAATGATATTTATACTTTTGGTATCGTCTCAATCCATTCCCAAAGAATACGGTAAAGAATGGCCAGAAGTTAAAAGAACAGCTGAACTAGTAACTATCGTTTACTTTAAAAAAGAAAAAAATCTTGAAATTGTAATTGATAAAATTAGTCCATCAGAAGAATATAGAACGCATGAAATCTTCCTATACGGACATGTCACTGATAACGAACTACAAAAAGTTTATGCTGTTGTAAATTTTAGTAAGTACTATTCGGTTGAAGTCATTTCTGAATACGAATTGAAATCCAAGAGCAGTTAGCTTTCGCTAGCTGCTCTTGGTTTGTAAAAATGCACTCAATTAACAAGAAACACATATAATATTCTGTGTTCCTTTCTATATAAAATAAGTTAGTCTTTACAAGCGGATGATCTCGTCACGAGAGCACTTTATTAAGTGCTCTTTTCGTATTTCAAATACATACAAAATGAAATTTCTATTAAAATGTGTTTACACAATTTTTTTACATATCTTTTGGGTTTTAAACTCATTTAATTTAATACCTAAGAATTATTAGGATAAGCACCATATTATAATAAAACAAAAAAGATTTTATCCATTATTAAACAGAGGTGTTTCTAATTAGTACAACTTTAATTTCACATTTTTACAATGAAGAGTATTTACTACCATGGTGGTTAATACATCACACGAAACTATTTGATCATGGTATTCTTATTAATCGAGGTTCTACTGATCGTTCAGTAGAACTATGTAGAATACTTGCACCTCATTGGGAAATCCGAGATTCAAAAGTATTAGAGTTTGATGCCTTATTAGTTGATCAAGAAGTAATGGAAATAGAAAAAGAAACTAAGGGGTGGAAAATGGTTTTAAATACCACTGAATTTCTTTGCTGTTTTGATACGGAAGCCTTTTTCTCTTCTCTTGCTACTTTAGGGAAAAACATGTATTCCATTAGAACTATTCTGATGGTGGATGAACCTACTCACAGTTATACCAATCCGAGATACAGTATTCCCCTTGTCAAACAGCGTTTTCATGGAATGATGCACCCACATACTCCTCCTGCACCTTATTACGGAGGTAGATTGATCCACAATTATTTGCATGGTAACTATACAGCCGGAAGGCATTGGTCAAATCATCCATTTATGGTTTACATGTATCCTGCTTTCATTTTAAAATTCTTTTACAGCCCATGGAATACAGCCATGAAAAATCGAAAATTACAAATTGGGCCTACTCTTTCTAAACATAGCATCCAGCATGGTTTAGGTACTCATCACCTAGTAACACTAGAAGAATTAGAAAGAAATTATATATCCTTTGCAACCTCAACTATCGATCTTCGATTACTCCCAGAATATCAAGCTATATTTCCAGATTTATGTTTTCCTAACTAGTAATCCATCAAAAACATTTTGAAACTTTCCATACGTTCTTTACTTTTAAGTAAGAGCCATTCATTATTAAAATAGCGTTTTTGTTAAAAACTTTTCACCTTTTAATTGGATAAGCATTTATTATTTATAAGGAAGCTTTTCACTTATAGGAATCTCCTTACAAAGAGCACCTTGAAAAGGTGCTCTCTTTTCACCCTTCATGAGAAAATACATATATTAATATCGGCTGCACAAGTATTCAGCTTACAAATTAGGCCTTGTGAGCTATCACCTTTTTAAGGAGCACATTTAAACATGTGCTCTTTTTAGTCAATTTTAATTACATGATTACGCAAAAGAAACATAAAGTATATGACAGTTCAATACTTATAAAACCTATCTTTCTAAGGGCCTACTCATCTGTACGCCCTTTTTTTTGTTTTCAATTATCTATTCTACTTCCCTTCTCTTGTTCATATGCCAAGTTCTTTATTCATACACTAAACAAAATTGACATAACTGAACGGAGGCTAACTATGTCTTTTGTAAATATTATTAAGTACAGGCGCGTTCCCCACTCCAATCCTAACTTCCCTTTAATTTTATTTTGGAGCCAGAAAAGTGGTTGTACTTCTCTTGCACATTGGTTTTTTTATCAAATTAATTTATTTAAGCAAGCGATAAAATACAATTCTTTCATCCATAATTACGAAAATGAAATATACAAAAACTCCTCAGACTACTTTATTGAATTAGCTGCAGCTTTATATTCAAAAGAAAAAGATACCTATAAGATAGTAAGAAACCCGTATACAAGAGCTGTAAGTTCATTCTTCTCATTAATCGCTCCTCCATATATAGAAAACTCAGCATGGGAGCCCATTCGGGGTTTTTATTATGGCAACAGCATTTGTAGTAAACCTATTTCATTTAAAATCTTTCTCTATTACTTAAAATCACAAATGACAGATTTAGAACAAGTAGATCCACATTTTACACCGCAGTATGTGCCCGGTGAGGAAGCATTTGTTACAAATTATATCTACCTTGAAAATTTCTCTACCGAAATTGTACGTCTAGAACAAACATATCAATTAAAAACTTCTCCTTTACACATACTAACCAAATCATGGCATCATCAGAAGGGCAGGGCGATTTTTAAAGGTGCTTTTGCAGATGCTGATATTACCGATCCTTTATTCCCACGCCTCCCAACATACGATAGTTTTTATGATCAAGAAACTATCCAATTAGTACAAGATATTTTTAATAAAGATTTCAGTACGTACAAATACCCCTTAAATTCCCTTTTGTGCACTGAGGTAGTAATACCCAATAAAAAAGCCCACCTATTTCCGTAGGTGGGCTTTATCTTTATTACACAATATCAAAGTATACTCTCTTTTTCTCATAAACTTTATGTAATTATACATATTTGTAAAAATTACACTAAATAAATATTACATGTAGTAAAATATAAACCGTGGACACGTTCTATAAAGCAGATTCTTTTGAAAGACGTAACATATTGATCTCAAATCTCTTGAATTTTGTGAACTAACAATCTGGTGTATATAGACGATTCTGTTTTATAGGATGTGTTTACACGTATAACAAGGGGATAATACGGATAGGTTTATACTAAATGAACGTGGTTCAAGTCGGAAGAAGGCACCTTTGGGTGTCTTTTTTATGCTTGTATTTCTTAATGAACAATATAACTTAACATGGTAAAATAATATATCCATAAAGAGGTAATTTAATATAATATTATTTATATGAAATGTTAAAATATAGATAGGGGAAGTGAATATGGACAAGAAGCTAACGTATTGGCTAGGATCTATTATAGGGATAATAGTACTTGCAGCTGGTATGACTTATGGCATGTTACAGTTTGCTGAAGTACCAATGGATAGTGAGAAGCATGCTTTTGCAGAGTCTGATTATAAAGAAGCACCACCATCGAATGAAGCAGAAATTGAAGGTTCAAATGCACAACTTCACATCACTAAAAGTTCTACTGAAGAAGAAGTTATTTCAGCAATGCATAGCATGACTCATCAAAAAGTAAAAGTAAATGACGGACGGGGAGCAACTCCTATGTCTAAAAAAAATGCAGAAAAAGTAAGAAGCATTCTAAACCAAAATGATTTTAAGAACAAAGAAGAGCTATTAGCAATCACTGAAAGATGGGTAAATAGAGATTTTAGTAAAATCGTAGAAGAACATAACTATTTCTGGGAACTTCAAGACGGCAAGATAGGTGAAGCTACAGAAATGGATCCAATAGAAGAGCAAACATTCTCTTTAAATAATTTCGGTGATGAAGTAACAGCCGCATTACATAAATCAGGAGATTTTCAGTACGTTGGGGAATAATAAACATCTATAAATTATAGTTAGAAGCTTTCCTTTTAATATTTACCTTTTCTAAATTTCTTCAATACATAGATGTGATTCTCAAGTCGGAGGAAGGCACCTTTGGGTGTCTTTTCTTTATGGGCAAAAACAATCCACTTGTTTTAAGATGGATTATTGCTACTACAAGAGTAATTATAACTAATCTTTAGGAACCCTTTTCTCTATTTGTGGAAAAATCATCGATGTAACCCCAATACATATCCCAGCTATAGGAGCTGCTATAATTAAGCATATACATACCATATTTAACACTAAAAATCCCCCCATTGCTCAATAGGTCTACTTGTAAGTAAAAGAAAATATAAACATTGAATAGTTCATGTAAGTTGTTAACTACATGTATCTGTTTTTTCTATATAATACATATGTATTATACAAACTTAATCTGTACTCTACATGGAGATACTCTAGAATTAGCTTAAAAACTTTGGCGTCACCTTAGGGTGTCTTTTCTTTATTTCTCAATATAAGAACTCTAAGAATATGCTATTATTTTAATACAAATTCCCTTTTATGCAATGAGATAGTATTGCCCCAAAAAAACCACCTATTTCCGTAGGTGGGCCTTATCTTTATTACACAATATCAAAGTATACTCTCTTTTTCTCATAAACTTTATGTAATTATACATATTTGTAAAAATTACACTAAATAAATATTACATGTAGTAAGATATAAATTGTGGATATATTCTATAAAGCAGATTCTTTTGAAAGGCGTAACATATTGATCTCAAATCTCTTGATATTTTGTGAACTAACAATCTGGTGTATATAGACGATTCTGTTTTATAGGATGTGTTTACACGTATAACAAAGGGGCAATACGTGTATATTTATATAAAATTAAAGTGGTTCATGTCGGAGGAAGGCACCTTAGGGTGTCTTTTCTTTATGTATTAAAAAAACCACCATCCAATGATGAGGTTCTTATGTATATTATTCAGTATCTTGTTTTCTCTAATACTTTCTTCTTGATTGAACATCTATAGATTCATAAAAAAACAACCAAAAATTATCACAGAAATTACAAGTCCCATAGCAGCACCTACCAACATTTTCCCCTCAGGACCATTAATAAGCTCTTTTAAAACTTCTTTTGCTATTCGCTGACCTCTACCACTTAAAGATATCGAAAGAATAAAGAATATTACCACTAATACAAATGAAGAAATTATTAACTCCATGACTTATGTACCTCCCTAATATATGTGAACCATTAATTAACCAATAATTTCCTTATACATTATATCAACTAGGTTACATGGAAATATAACAAATTATTTTTATAATTTAATTTATTAATCGGTACGACATTAATACAGGATAGTCCAAGACGGAGGAAGGCGCCTTTGGGTGTCTTTTTTTTATTTTCAAAAGGACCTGCTCAATTAATGCCTAAAAACATACAGTAAATTGAATCCGTTAAAATACATGAGTGAACCCTTGTTTTAACCTCCGATTTAAAGGAGGAACCATTATGGGATTTGGTGGTAATTGCGGCGGCGACTGTGGCTTTGCTGGAGGATTTGCTTTATTAGTTGTATTGTTTATATTATTAATCATCGTTGGAGCTGCTTGCTTCTGCTAAAAAAACTATCGGAAAAGACGCTCTTATATGGGTGTCTTTTCCTTATGGAAAAATCCCTACACAAAGTGCAGGGATTTTCATGCTACGAATATATAAAACTGATTATTTAATATATAACGACGTCCGCCACGTATCTCTTGGATAATTTATTGAAGTCTTTTGATATTCAAAAGTCCCTTCTTGATGCTTTGATGCGTCCCATTTATATTCCCAACCTACAATAGGATTACCACCAATTATTTGTGAGCCAATACTTTTTACATCAAATCCATTCATTTTGGCAAAAGGAAACTGGCCATATCCTATTTCTTTTGTGTAAACATATAAGTAACTTCCTCCATGATCTTTAGTTGTACTAAAACTATTAGGAGTAATGTATTCAACTCCACCCAATTGTGATTCCACTTTTACTACACTTAAAGAAGTTAGAGGTGCTGCTGGTCCTGCTGATGCCTCCGATGCCATTCCTAACCCAACTACCGCTGCCACCGCTAATGATGATATCCCTAATGTAACTTTTTTAAACATATAAACATCCCCTTGTTTTATAATAAGTACAAGTTTGATATTAACAGAAATTTATAAGAATATTCCTTATATTGAAAACGTTAACAAATTCTACTTTTTTCGATATGCAATTTAGCATATCGATTGACATACAAAATAATCCATCCACTACTTTCCTTATAAAAACTTTTTTCAAATTTAATACTATTAACTCACTAAATTCTCATTAAAAGACTGGTCGTCTATACAATAGTTTGGTAACATATAAGTATCTTTTAAGAAGGAAAAGCTAATATAGATCGACTAAATAATGTAAAGAAAATGTTTTATTGCATAAAAAAAGGCTCCATTGCTGGAGCGCTCAAAAAATAATATAAGTAAATGAATTAAAACAAATAACAGACAATTAAACTATATAGATAAAACATAAATAAATCTATATATATGTAATATTACATATAAAAACCCTATTTATTGAAGCTATAATAAGCTTACTCGATGATTGTTATATTTTGTTATGGTTTTTAAGTAATAAAATACCTTCTTAACACCAATTGTACAAGGAAAAGAAGACATCGATTAAGATGTCTTCTTTTTTATATGATAACAACACAATAAAACAGAATCAAAGACATTTATAATATTCTTTCAAAATGAAGGTATACGCATTGCCTTTTACCCCTTTGGACAACCTGCTATAGATATTAATAATGAAAATTCATCAGCAATCTCACTTATTTAACCTTTCGTTTTATAAAGAGAAGATGTTTTTATATTTATAAGATAAAAAGAGGTTGATGAATTAATTCTCCACCAGCCTCTTTTTATCTTGCTATTCAATTAGAAGCTAACCGTCGCTGCTTCCTCTCCTGAACTAATCATTCGCTGTTCAATCTTTCCTAGCAGTTCCTTTATCTTATCTGAATAAAGTTTAACTGCTTTCGTAGATTGAGCATTCTTAAGCTCTTCTGTCCATTCTGCTAAATCTTCCTTTTCTTGATCATCTAGATAATCAAAAACTTCCTTTCGAGACATCGGGCTCACCTCAACTCAACTCACTTTATTTGGCCGTTACATAACCAAATCTCCTCATCTCTCTATTTCTATTTATACCAGATTACTCCTCTATTATTCCTTATTCTTTTTTTCGAGTTCGTTCAATTTCTTTGAAATCGACTGAATCTCGTCGGTTTTTACTTGTTCCGTTGCCAAGCGATTGTGCAGCAGGAAAGCTTGCCCTGAAATCCCAGCAAGAATACTCACTTTAAGAATATCCATCATTGTTTCAGGGTTAAACATTGCAACACCAACGAGTGAAGCAATACTTCCTACAAACATCTCTCCCAAGAAACCCGGGTGAAATGCAAGCTTGCTCTTACGAGGCAACAAAAACTTTTTGTTTGTGATGTAATGACTAGCCAATCCTGAGACCATACCAGCCACAACTGAAACAATTACTGTAACCAACATAATATACACCCCTTTTCGAAAAAACTTTTGACATTGCAGCAGCAGTTCCTATTTAATAATTAGTTGCTATGACATAGCATCACCCCTTTCAGGCAAAAACAAATAACCTTCCAGGAAAATGAATTGTTTACACAATGAAATAAAGTAACATAAAGTTCCTTTTTGTGTAATTTCATTAACCCGAAAGGTTATAAGTAATTAGTGATATAAAAAAGAAAAAGAAAAAAATGCAACTAAATTATATCACATTGAAATTTTTTTATCTTTAAATTCAGAAAATTTTTTATTATTTAACTTTCTCAAGTTAACAAATCAAATTCTTTGATATCTTTACACTTTCTAATAATTCTAAAGCCTGATTGTTATTTAATTTTTTCAATCTCCCATCGATTATGCTATAGATTACACAACAATTTTGATAAATATAGAATTCCAGTATTTCAAATACTACCTGTTTTTCTTCAACGTTTTCATAATTGCATAAATTTATTATTCTCGTTCCTGTCTCTCGTACTAACCACAATACCTTTCGCTTAAATAAGAAATAATAATATTTATCAAAGAAATAAAAGTCTTCTTGATATCCTATTAACTTATTTCGTATTATATTTTCCATCTTTATCAACTCTGGATAAATTCCCAAATCTATTTCTGACGGTGCAATACAGGTATTCCCTCTTAAATTTTTTCAAGAATTTGCAATGTCTTCAGTACTTCTTTAAAACTGTTGTTTTTTGTTTCTTTTCTCTCTTTCCATTCTTTATTTTCGCGATTATAAATAGACATATTCATCAATATACACTCCTCTTTTTATCGTTTTTATTAAAATATAGATCTATTACGAATGTTACTAGTTACCATCTTATTGTAACTATCTTCAATTACATGTTGTTCTTTTTGATACTGATCCCATTCAGCGGCTGTGATTTACGAGATAACATCACCTATATGAATATAAACCGTATCACCTACTCTGACACCTTCGAGTTCTGTATCAATTCTTAAATCGATATTTTCAATTCTAATTAATCTTTTGTTAATTAGTTTCCCTTTAGTTATTTTCCATCGATAAGCATTTAAGGTAACAGGATGTATTGTTTCTGAAAGTCTCAATAAATGATTCGAATTATCACTCCTTTTTTAAGCAAAATAAAAAAGCAACCTAAAAGGAGAAGACATAACACATTAAAAATGCGTACTCTTCAACCCGATAGGTTGCTTTAATTACAGAAAGGAAAAAGAAAAAAGATTATATACTTATTATACCATATCTATAACCAATAATATCCAATTCTTAAACTAGAAATAATACAAAAGTCTAAATTATATTGTATATTGTTGGTTTATGGTGTGTTTTTTATTAAATTGTATTTCCAAACAAGAAATGATTTCTTTAATTTTTATAGTCCTGCTTTCACTTTAGATGTTACAATTACAATATTATTTAAACATAATATTATTAAAGTGTTATATTAAGGTTTGTATCACATACATACATTTTAAAATCTGAGTTTACTACACTTTAATTTTAGAAGCCCTAAAAAGAGTGTAGTGGTTTAATATATAACGATTAAAAACAAAAATTAGAAAGTAAGGTGTTTACAACATGTTAAGGTTAAGGCTTAGGCTCGTATATTTTTTACTTCCACTTATGCTATTTGTTGGAGGTTGCGGAAACATGGAAGATGAGACAAATTATGAAAAGGGGTTTTTAAAAGGAACTGGAGCTATGAGGAAGGCATCCAATAAAATGACTGAAATACAAGAGAGAGACCATTCGCTATCTTCGTCACAAGAAGAGTATAAAGAAGCGGTTATGGAATTTAGAAACGTAACTAAAGAATTTAAAGACTTGGTTCCTGACAAAAAGTATGAAACTCAACACAAGAACCTAATAAAAGCAATGGAAGAATATGAATTGTCTACATCAAAACTATTAACAGGAATGTCTGATACAGAAGGTACCGAGTGGAAAGTTGGTATTAATCAGTTCAATAAAGCGACAAATATGTATGTTATTGCAGCTGGGAATATTGTGGATATACAATACGGAAATAAAGAAGGTACCACAGAAAAAAGTATTGGACAAATACCTCAAGATGAAGATACAGAAGTAGAAACTGAAACTACCCAAACGCAGCCGTCTAATCATGATGTAGACTTAGCTACTAAAGATACTCAAACACAGCCGATAGAACAAAAAGCCGAACCGGAATTATCCACTGAGGACACGGAATCAGCGGTAGAACAATCACCACAGCAACTTAAAGTTGATAAAGTAAAAGAAATAATTGAGTATTATTCTATTGGAGAAAATGACAAATTAAATAACCTAACTGTTGAAAATGGGGAAATAAAAGCAAATATTGTATTAGCATCTAACAATCTATTTCCAGCTAAGGATATGGCAGTTAATAGTTACAGTCAATTAGCAGATGAATTACTAAAACATGAAGGTTGGCAAACACTAACTGTTACATATGCTAACATAGGAAGTATTAGTATGACTCGTAACGAAAAGGAAACAAATGAGGTTGGTGATTACTTCCCAGTACTTAAAATTGAGGAAAGATTGAAATGATAAAATTAGTACCGTAGAAGACCTTTCATATTATTAACCTAGTTAGCAACATCTATAAGCTCAATTAGAAACACTAACTCTAAGTAGTATATGGGTACACAAATGTAGAAGTGAATGAACCAGGTGGTCCATTCACTTCTACATTTGAGTTATCTCTCTCGAAATTAAATTCCTTCTAAAAATCCTTTTGATCTTGAGGTATTTCTTCTTCACAATCTGTGCAACATGTTAATATTTAATAACCGCCTACAATTTTAGTATCATGAAAATCTGATTCTCTTCCGCAAAATGTACATTTATTCATTTTTCATTCCCCTTTTATTAAGATTCAAAATCCAATTACATATTTCAAACAATTATTCTTTACCACTCTTATTTTTTAGATTAAACAGCTGCCTTTGTTCCTCAGTTACAGGAAATGCCCTACTATATCCTTTTTTCGCATGAAATACTATATAATGATTTACAATTAAATATTGATTGATAATAAAATTTAACATATTATTAACTGCCAAAGCAGAATATTGATTTGTAATACGTCTTTGCGGCTGTGATTCTACTACTCGATCACAAGAAATATCGCTAGGTGCAATTGTATCCTCATCTGTTAAAACATCTGGATACAATTTAGCAACAGGTGCTAAAATTGTTTCACCTTTCACTCTTAACCCTGTTACTGTTTGCCCTGTATAACCGCTCTCTTCTTGTTGTTTAATTATTTCCTCACTTGGATTTCCTTTTATTAAATCCACTGCATCATTACCTGTGTCTATATAAATAATATTTTCTTGTTCATTGAAAAATTGATGGAATTGTTGTCTTGAAAATAGCGATAGGTAAAACTTTGAAATTATCTCCATCTTTTCCCCTGCTCTTTAGATTTTGTTTCTGCTGTTTTCTGTTCTAGCTTTTGTTCTGGTTTCTCCTCTGGCTTTTCTTTCTCAAGAACTACCACATTTACTGTTGCAGTTGAGCTGTTTCCTGCCTTATCGGTTGCCGTTACTTGAACTGATATTGCACCTGGCTTACTTGTATCATATGCTCCTACTGTTACTACTGGATTTGAATCTTTATTATCTTTTACACTCACTAAACTTCCAGGACTCAATTTATCTCCCACATGTACGGTTACACCTTGTTTCGCTGTTATTACTGGTGCTTCCGTATCCTTCTCTTCTTCCTTTTCTACTACTTTTACTGTTACCGTTGCAGTTGAGCTGTTACCCGCATTATCTGTTGCCGTTACTTGAACTGATAAAGTACCTGGTCTACTTGTATCATATGCTCCCACTGTTACTACTGGATTTGAATCTCTATTGTCTTTTACACTCACTAAACTTTCTGGACTTAATTTATCTCCTACATGTACGGTTACATCTTGTTTTACTGTAATTACTGGTGCCTCTGTATCTTTCTCCTCTTCTTTTTCTACTACTTTAACGGTTACTGTTGTACTTGAGCTATTTCCTGATGCATCTGTTGCCGTTACTGTTACTTGAATTTCCCCTACCTTACTTGTATCGTACCCTCCCACTGTTACTACTGGGTTTGGATCTTTATTATCTTTTACTTCTACTAAATCTCCTGCGTTTAATCTATCTCCTACATGTACAGTTACATCTTGTTTTGCTGTAATTACTGGTGCTTCTGTATCTTTTTCCTCTTCTTTTTCTACTACTTTAACAGTTACTGTTGTACTTGAGCTATTTCCTGATGCATCTGTTGCCGTTACTGTTACTTGAATTTCCCCTGCCTTACTTGTATCGTACGTTCCTACTGTTACTACTGGGTTTGGATCTTTATTATCTCTTACATCT
Organism: Bacillus sp. FSL M8-0063; assembly: GCF_038005545.1. Lineage (NCBI taxonomy): Bacteria > Bacillati > Bacillota > Bacilli > Caryophanales > Bacillaceae > Bacillus > Bacillus sp. FSL M8-0063. The sequence continues at coordinate 190,389 of NZ_JBBOTJ010000003.1, read as the reverse complement.
ACCAAATCTCCTGCATTTAAGCTATCTCCTACATGTACAGTTACATCTTGTTTCGCTGTAATTACTGGTGCTTCTGTATCCTTTTCCTCTTCTTTTTCTACTACTTTAACGGTTACTGTTGTACTTGAGCTATTTCCTGATGCATCTGTTGCCGTTACTGTTACTTGAATTTCCCCTACCTTACTTGTATCGTACCCTCTCACTGTTACTACTGGGTTTGGATCTTTATTATCTTTTACTTCTACTAAATCACCTGCGTTTAAACTATCTCCTATATGTACAGTTACGCCTTGCTTTGCTGTAATTACTGGTGCCACTGTATCCTTTTCTGGTTTTGTTGTACCACCATCATTACCATCTCCGCCCGTTGGTGGTTTTGCGCCACCTCCACCATCGTTACCATCTCCGCCTGTTGGTGGTTTTATACCGCCTCCATTATTACCTTCACCACCTGTTGGCGTTTTCACTTCCCCGCCACTTGTGTCACCAGAAGTTGGTGGCTTTTTATCATTATTAATTGGAGGTATTGAGTTATCTGCAATAGCCACACCATCATTAATATTTAGATCGCCACCAAATACAAAGTTCTTACAATCCTTATTATCCGAGACAGAGGGATTGTTTGTTGCTGATGCTATTGAAGTATTTAAATCAGAAAAACGATTATTTGATTTATCACCGTCAATAACTGATGCTAAGTTTCGATCTGAGTTTATAGCTGCGGTTGCAATTGAATCTGTTAAGTCATCAAATTTCTTTTTGGTTTTGTTATTTTCAATGATACCGGCTAAATTTTGATCAGAGCTACGTTTTGCATTATCAATGATTTCATCAAAATCATTAGTATTTAGATTTTCATTCGGTTCTTTCTTACTATCATCTTTTTTCTTTTCTTTTTCACTATCTTTTTTCTTTTTAGATACTGATGCTGTTTTAGTGCTCTTTTTTTCAGAAGAAAACAGTGAGCAGCCTGTAACTAACCCAACACTTAAGGTAGTTACAGTAGTCGTAAGTAACACTTTCTTTAAAATTTTCGAATAATCTAAAGGCACAATCAATTCCTCCCTATTACCTAATCTGCACTTATAGTTGCTACAGAAGTAGCAGAACTATTAGGTGTAGAATTATTAATTTTTTCGAGTAAATCTTTATTTCCAACCTTTTGAGCAAACTTTTTAGCTTCCTCAGATTTATTTAATTTCAAATAACTATTAACAATAATTCCTTCTCTTCTCCCATCTAGTGGCACTTGATCTCTTAATTTGATAACTTCTTCATGTTTGTTATCTAATGCTGCAATTTCGAAATTAATTAGTGGATTTTTTGTTTTTAATTCTTTTACTTTTTTCAAATTATCTACAGCTATATAATATGAAACTACTGATTCTGCAAAATCTTGTTCTAAGTCAATTGCCTTTTGTCCTTTACCACTTAATAGATACGTAAATAAAACTGCCTTTTTATCTTCTTTTCCTAACTTTTTATAATCGACTTTATCAAATTCCAAGGCAGCATCTTGATATTTTTGAACTGCAGATAACCTTAATCCATTTATTAAATTTGCATTAACTTCTAAACTATTTATATTATTTGCAGATGCAGCCTGTGAATTTTTCATATTGCTAAATGCAAAACCTGCTACTACTAATAAAACAATTAATGCGACTCCTATAATAGCGTACTTATATTTTTTCATATTATTTAAGATTCCTTTTTTATTGATTACTACTTTCTCTTCTTGTTCAAATTTAGTTTCATTTGGTAGATTTCTTTCCTTATTTAAATTAATTTCATCCCTTTCTGGTTCCCTTTTAGCCACAACTATTTTTTGTCTCTTTTGAGCTTCTTCTATTTTCTTTTCTTCCTCTAACCTTCTTTTTCTTACTTCTTCAAGTTTTTTCTCTTCTTCTTTCCGTCGTTCTTTTACCTGTTCCCTTGCTTCTTCCTCTGCTTTTCTACGTGCTTCCGCTTCTTCACGTTTCCTCGCTTCTTCCTCTGCCTTTCTACGTGCTTCCCCTTCTTTACGTTCTCTTGCTTCTTCTTCCGCCTTTCTACGCGCTTCCCCTTCTTTACGTTTCCTCGCTTCTTCCTCTGCTTTTCTACGTGCTTCCGCTTCTTCACGTTTCCTCGCTTCTTCCTCTGCTTTTCTACGCGCTTCCCCTTCTTTACGTTCTCTTGCTTCTTCCTCCGCTTCTCTACGTGCTTCTTCCGCCTTTCTACGCGCTTCCGCTTCTTTACGTTTCCTTGCTTCTTCACGTTCTCTTGCTTCTTCCTCTGCTTCTCTACGTGCTTCTGGTTGTTCTATATTAAAATCGCTTTCAGAAGTGCTTGACTGTTTTTGAATTGTTGTAATCCAATCAAGAGCCGGATTACTATTTGAAGCTTCATTTTTAGGTGTATTTAAAACTACACTTTTTTCTCTATTTTCACTTTGTTTCAACGTTTGATCTGAATGCTCTTGTTGGAATTTCTCACTTACTTGATTCTCATGGGTATCCCCATATTGTTCTTCTTCCTCAGCTAACAATCGTTCTCGTCGTTCTTTTTCTTGTCTAATCCTTTCCTTAATTACGTTTCTTTTTCTATTATTTTGCATATAACAACAATGGCCTCCTTTCTATCAGTACCTCATTAATGAGAGTAATTAAATTATTTATCCTTCATAATTAATCATGAGATATTTCTACAGAAAAACTAAGGAAAATTAGAGATAATATTATTTTTTTAAGCATGATAAATAAAAAAAGGATAAATAGGTAGCACCCATTTATCCTTTTTTTTATTTATCATCTATTGAGTTTATCGTTTTCCAACAGAAAACTCCTTCCTTAAAATGTGAAAGTATGAAACACCAATTTTAGGCGGGAGATGAATGTCGCTTGGCATAAGCCAACATGTTTACTACCATATACTTGTACAGATTGCTCTTTGAAAACTGAAGATATAAGGTTGGTTGCGAAAAAATGTTGCAACCAACCTTATATCTTCAACGTTCTTGCACCCCACGTTTGCCGAAGTAGCGAAAACCAAGCTAAAGTAGGAAGCGTGGTGAGTCAACGTACAAGATACTTATGTTTTCACCGTAGGACTACGGGCAGAGCATGCTAAGATAACCGGTGGATACATCGGTGTTCGCATGAACCTCCCACTTCAAACAGTCCGTAAGGACGTTAAGTGGTGAGTAGTTCGAAGTACATGTTATACCCTTTATACATCAATTTGTTTCCAACTTTTAGATAGAAAAAGATACAATACGCTCTTTATACTGTATATTACGATAAATACAAATATATATTTTTACGCCATATTAAGTTCATCCATTACTTTCAACTTTTCATGTAGTAGATTAAAAATTTCATCTTTATAGTCACATTTCTTCAATTTTTTAATTGCTTCATCCTTTATTTGTGACACTCTTTCCGTTGTTATCATAAGTGCTTTTGCAATTTCTTTATGCAAATACACTTTACCATCTAGAAGACCAAAACATAGATTTAGTACCATCTTTTGCTTTGGGTTTAATACTTCATTAAATATTAACCATATCTCGTAATTTAAGTCCTCAATTACCATTTCATTTGTTGACGGAATTGCTGAACTATCATCATAGAATGGATTTAGTATACCTATATCTTCATTTATTGTATCTACATCCAAAGTCATAGTAGTAGCTCGCTTATAATATACGTTGTGCTTAATGACTGTTTCGCTAGTTACATTTAACTCTTTTGCTACTTCTTCCACTGAAGGGGTTCTGTTGTACATTTGTAGATATTTATCTTCTAACTCGACATATCTTAAATTAAATTGATTCACATAATTAGGGATTTTAAAAGGTCCAGACTTTTTTTTATATATAATTCCTAACATACTTTTTTGTATCCACCAAAAAGCGTACGTGGAAAAGCAATAACCTAAAGCCGGATTAAAGTCTTCCATTGCCCGTAACATTCCTTCATTACCCTCTTGAATCAGATCATCAAACTCTATATCAGGGTGCTTGTTTTTGTACTTTCTTGCAATAGATAATACTAGTCCTACATTCACATGAAACAAATAATCACGTAGATCCTTTTCACCATGTTTGTACCGCTGAAATAATTTTAAACTTTCTTGTTTTGATAGTACCTTAAAATTCCCAATTTCCTTAATTTCAAAAGTGTTCTCTTCTAGATTTTCCATTGGCTTAATACTTCTTGCAGTAGAACCTTGTGTTATAGTTTTATTTAATGACTCATCGCGATTCAAGCTGCTATATGATTCGTTCATACCTATTCCTCCCTTCTCATTTTTAACGAATTGTTTCTAAAAACATTTTTGTCTCCTTTTGTACGTTACTAATCAACTTACAGTTCCTTGCGCATGTATTGGCAACTTCTTTATGTGCTTTCGTTTTTCTCAATTCTATATAAATATCGCATCCTTTGCAGATGCTACTAATACCTTCCATTATTTCTAATTGTCTTCTTCTTTCATATAAAAACTGCTCTTTTGTTTTCTTCTCGCTTACTCGTCTCCCCATTTGTTTCACCTCGTATACATGAATAGTATTATTTAGTAATTAAAAACTACTATCGGTATTACATAGATACGAAACTTCGCCTTCAAAACTCTTCCAAATTTCTCCTGTATGTATATGATATAGGATTATAACAAAATGTAAAATAAATTATTCTAAAAATTTAAAAAATTACTGGGATATTAAAATATCCATCATTTCCTTATGATTAAACTAATTATATTTATATAAATCTTGATAATCATCGAGGTTTATATATACAATTTAAACCCTGATGACTATCAAAAACACGTATAAAACAATGGATGTATTGTATTCTTCTATACAATACATCCTTCGATTTTATAAAACCCACTCATTCTAGTTATGGTATAGAAAAGTACTTAATCATTTCTACCCCTTATTAATATATCTCTTAATTTATTTCAATTAAAATAGCGTTTATCTCACTTTCTCTATTGCTGGAATATAATCGTTTAACAGTAAATCATCTAGACCCTTTCCAAGATTAATATCCCAACTTGCATAATTAATACTTATCCCTTCTTGATAAAGCGCTTGCGCACATTCTAATAACGACCGCTGAACATCTGAATTTGTAATCATATCCATATCTAAAGCGAACGTCGCCTGTTTAACTCCCATTCTTTTTAATGGTTCAATTAATATTCTCCATACTTTAACCCCAGGTATTGATACAACTGTGGTACCATACATTACTTTTTCCTCATTTGTTAGAAGCTCCTCTAAGTTTTCAGCAGAAATATCAGACTTTAGACTCCCTTCTGAAATCCATACATTATCCTTTTTTATTAGTTCTCCACGTTCCAAACTTTTCAACTCTCGACTAGGTACTGCTACATGTATTGGCAATGGGTTCCCAGCTCCTGTTCCATGGAATTTCCCACCTGAGCTGATCCAAATATATTTACTTTCTAACTTTAATTGTACTTCACCTAATTTTTCACCTTCATAATTAATTTCATACCATTCTTTAGCATCGATTTTACCTTTAAATATAGACTCTATCTTCCCATTGATTTTATAGGTCACCTCTATAACATTGGGTTGCTCAATAACTTCTGCATTAAAGCTTGGTTTATGATTTTTTACAACTGTCATATATTCAGGATTATCAATTCTACATTGAAAACCGCATATCTGATTATATATATTTCTCTGTGGTATTAATAAAGAATCTCTCCTTCCTGCAAACGTAAAATATCTTCCATCCTTTGTTTCTTTTGCATAAAATCCTGGAATTCCAACAATATAGCTTTTTTTCCCCCCTACTTTTTTTATTAGCTCTTTCGTAGTATCCCAAGGTTTAATAGGAAAACTTTTGTAATTTCTAACATTTATTACTTCTCTTGTAATCCTACGTTTTGATCCCATTAACATTTTAATATGTTCATCTCGCACGTCTAAAAATTCTAGGAATAAAGTGTAAATAATATCAAGGTTGTAATCATTTTTCTTCCTATGTTCCTTAATCATCTGATTTTGAGAAAAGTCATATCCCCTTTTTTGATCTTCAGCTATTATATGTAAATAGCCTGCTTCCCCGAATACTGTTTCAGATGAAATTCGTCCACATATTATTTTAGTTTCAGAATCATTAACCATGCACCATCCTTGCTTGCCACATATAGGGCACGTTGTTCTATAATATTCAAACCACCTCTCATTACTCCCCTTATTCATGCTTCTCACTGGCCTTAATATTCTACTTGCTGCTAACTTTTCAATTGACATCACATATCTCCTTTTCCCTTGATCAAATAAAAAAGCCCTTTGGAATACGGAGGTTAAATGCCACACAAATGTGTAATTTAATCCGTAACCCGAAGGGCTTTATGTAATCATTAGAAAATAAAAAAATTAATAAGTTATAATAAGAATATACTAAAAATTCTTTATTTAATCTAGAGGTTAATTATAATATTCTTTATTTAATCAAATAATCTTATAATATTATTAAACTCCACACTATAATTATACATGGGCATCTTACTGCTTAACCCCTTTTGGACCTTTTGAAGCGAGAACTTCTTCGGAATTAGATACTATTTTAGCAATCTATATTTACTAAGCTATAAGGATCCTCCTTATTAACCGTCCACTAATGTTTTTCTGCTAACTTTTTTTGGTACAGTATACTCTCTACTAACCAATTAATTGCGCTATTAAGCGCATCATTGTTGACCATAATTCATTTATTGTAAATAATCATCATAAGATTATATTTTGTTCAAAATTAATTAATCCTACTCAAAGACACTTTAGAATAAGGACTTTGAACTACCCCCACTTTCACTTCGTTTAGAAGTGAGGGATTCCTAAGTAAAGAGCTCTATCGAAATCTAATTGATTAGGCTAACCCCGCAGTCCTTGCGGTTAGAAGTCTTATTGCTTCATTCTTTATATTGATACTTGCGTTAATATCCCTATCATGGTGCGTACGACAAGAAGGACAGTCCCATTTACGTAGGTTTAGATTTTTAACGTCTTTATTTTGATATCCACAACAAGAACATAATTGGCTGGAAGCAAATATTTTCGATACGACAATGACTTGTTTGCCATACCATTTTGCTTTATATTCCAACATGGTTCGAAACTGTGACCAAGATACTTCACTAATTGCTTTTGCTAACTTATGATTCTTTAACATATTCGATACTTGCAAATCCTCTATACCGATAACATCGTGGCTTTTGATGATTTCAGTTGAGATTTTGTCTAAGTAATCTTTTCTAGCATTTGATATGTATTCATGAATTCTAGCTACTTTTACTCGTTGTTTATTCCAGCGAGAAGATCCTTTCATTCTTCTAGAAAGAACACGCTGTGCTTTCGCCAACTTATCTTCTAATGATCGGAAAAACTTCGGATTTTCATAGGGTGTTCCATCTGACAAAATGGCGAAATCTTTTAGTCCTACATCTATCCCAATGTAAGAATGTGTTTTCGGAAGTTCTTGTACTTTTGTTTCAACTAATAGTGACACAAAATATCTACCAGAAGGGTTTCGTCTAACAGTCGCATTTACAATACGTCCCTCTACTTCACGACTTTTGGCAAATCGAACAAGGCCTAGTTTGGGCAACTTTATTTTGTTCCCTACAACGGCAATATTTTCATTTGTTTGTTTTGTGGTATAAGATTGTATGTTATTCTTCTTGGATTTGAAACGCGGGGCACTATTTTGTTTTTTAAAAAATCGTGTATATGCATCCGCAAGGTTGCGAACAGACGACTGAATCGCAATACTATCCACTTCTTTGAGCCAAACAAACTCTTTCTTCATGGCAGGAAGTTTGGCAGAGCATGTACCATATGTTAAACCTTTTCTAGTCTCTTTGTATGCGCGATCCCATAGGTATAGGAAATGATTGAATACAAAGCGAGAACAACCTATCGTTTTGTTAATTAGAATTGCTTGTGCTTGATTTGGATAGATACGAAACTTATAGGCTTTATTAATTATCATTTGATTCACCTCCATTTCGGTATATGACCATTATATACCAAACGTATATTCGATAGGTAGTGGAGTAAAACTTTCAGTAAGTCGAACAATTAAGATGGCTTCCTGCCATCTCTTGTTCGAAGCCAATTCATCTCCCACCTACTCACTGGGCTGTGACCCTTCACGCTCCTTGAGGAAGGAGTCTTCTTGGCTAAAATGATAAAACAGTAATATAATTATTAATCTCATGTTGATACCAACAGAAAATCAACACATCTCATCTGCATTTGACATTGACATATCAGCTGAGATTAACATGTCAAAAGAAGCGCACTAACTTCATCACTAATATCCACCGGTTAATATTAACATAACATTAACAAGCAGCTACTTATCAAAAACGTTTGTACCTATCTAAACTTTAAGATCTATATTAGTTGAACATTAGTCCATTCCAACTGATTGTAGTACGGTAATAAGTTAATTAATAAACTACCTTTGGAAATGTCTCAATGCTAGTACGACCTAAAAAAGAAACACCATGAAACTATCAATCTCATGTTGATACCGATGAAAAGATAACTGGTTTTCAATCTCTTATTTGTTATTAACATGTTAACTGAGATTAACATGTTAATTGATTATTTTCTTTTGTTATCAATATCATTTTGAATAAGATTGACATAACATTGACAATAAGGTTTCAAAAAAGAAGAATCGTTTATAGATTTCAAGATTTCAAAATCTATATCAGTTGAATTTTTTCTTCTGCGGCATTTTTCTTGAAGTGAATCTAGTGACGATCTATCCTAGAAAATGTCTCGACACCATTAAAACATAGTTGAAAATTTAATCGGGATAATAAATGATGACAGCATTTTACCCTTTATTTATCATTGACATATAGTCTAAAAACAACACATAGAAAGGAATACTGTTTATATTGTTAATCTCATATCAACAATTTGCGTTTAACATTAATATGACATTAACAATTGAGTAGTTAAAATACGCATAAATACAGATCTTAGGTCTTCGAGATTTGTATTAGTTATAAATTTATCTACCACAACAGATTTCTATCGAAAAACCAAAAACACTTTAAAAGAACTATAATTGTGGTTAGAAGTTAACAAGAAATCCATACAATTGATGGTTTCTTATTAGTGACATCAAAAAAATAACAGTTTTTTTTCATTTATCATTGATATGTAACTTGAGGTTAACATGTTAAGTACTCATTTTCTTTTGTTGTCGATATTATTATAATTGATGTTGATAAGACATTAACAATAAGGTGTCAAAAAGCGAAAGCGTTTATGGATTTCGAGATTTCAAAATCTATATCGGTGAAAATTTTCTTCTGTGGAGGTTTACTCGAAGCAAATTTAGTGATGATCTATCCTAAAAGATGTTTTCACACTATCAAAACATAGTTAAAATTTAATCGCAATGACATATAGTCTAAAAGCAAAACGTAAAGAGACATGCTATTTAATTATTAATGTTATATCAAAAATTGGCATTTCTACTATTTAATATGACATTGACAATTAAATAGTAGAAATGCACATAGAAGCAGCTTTCGGTATTTTAAAATCCACATTAGTTAAAAATTTTATCTACTACAACAGATTTCTATTGAAAAACAAAAAGGAAAACACCCTAAAAGAACTATAATTGTGGATAGACATTAACAAGAGATTCCTACAATTGATCGTTTCTTATTAATAACACACGGAAATTAACAGTTTTCTCTTTATTTATCATTGATATATAACCTGAGATTAACATGTTAATAGGGCTAGTTATTAATTAATGGTAGTTTCATATCAACTATCGTCAATTAATATTGACATAACATTAACAATTGTTGATTCTAAAGTTGAGAATATACATACAGATAGAGTTTTAGATTCCACATCTATTAAAGAACTTTTTTCTATAGTAAAATTCACTGCATAAACTGCGAAAGATATCATTCTTGAAAACATTTTAATAGTAATAAAAAATAATGAATCGCTTTTTATTACTTTTGATTTAAAAATAGCAATTGTATAAATCAATTTTGATTATATAGAGATCACTTGTAATGGGTGATACCCCTTAAAAAAGTAGGTTTATATTAAACCACATAAACGTACTTCAATAACCTATAATAGCCTTTACGTACATTCTAAAGACCTACTGAAACCAATTAGCTATACAGTTCTTGGTTTTCTACTATCGGGTATCATAAATTATAATAAATATAGGCCTTTATTTACTATTAGTATGGGCTTTTCTCATTAGATTTATACATACTTTTTAGCTTTTAAGTCTTTAAGTTTAATGTTATATCCTCATAATTTATTTACAAATCACTAATATTTTCTTATCATTAGTATATTGTAGACTAATTTGTTAATTTCATAACAACAATAATCATTAATAACTAACGGATTATTAATAGGACATTAACAATAGTTAATTCAAAAGCCTGTTTTATCAACTTCATGTTAACAAGTGATACTTTATATATCAATGACACATTTCATGTGAATGTCAATCGATAAAGGTATTGGGGTTTATATCGTCGAAAGACACTTAACATGTTAATCTCACTTTATATGTTAATTACATTTTGCTATAGCCATTATATTTCAAGGAGGTATAACGATGATTGAACAAGATAACAAAAATACAAATGAACATATGGAGTCCAACAATACAAACTCTAGTCATGAAGATACTTTTGAAAAAGCTTGGCGAATAACAGAGTTTTCAAAACTAGTAGGCCGACATCATAACACTGTATACAATTGGTTCAATATCCTAGAGGAAAAGGAGTTACACGGAACATTAAGAACCAATAATACAAATGAAAAGCTATATAATACACTGGATTTAGACATAGCTTTATTTATCAAGCTAAAGAGGGATGAAAAGTGGTCGCTAGATGCAATTATTGAGCTTTTACCACATCAATTTGAACTAAGACCAGTTTCTCCAGAAAATCAAACCAGTGAAGTCTCAACCCAATTAAACATGCAGGAAGCTGCAGCGACTATTGAAAAAATAGTAGAACAAAAGATTCAAATGCATTTACAAAACATTGAATTAGAGTATCAAGGAAAGTTTGAAGAGGCTATACGTACAGTGCTACCTGAACCAGAAGACCCTGAAAAGTTAAAAGAGCGCCAAAGACAAGAAAGACTAGATAATATAATTATTCAACATAGAGCGCGTACAGAGTTAAGAAAACAAGCTGAAAACGAGTGGAATACACAGCCGGAAGAAACTCGTATAAAAAAAGTTGGTTGGTTTAAAAAAGAGGAAGATCTTGCGAGAAAACAACTTTTCATAGAAAACTATATTGATGAGAACATGATTGAATACATGAAAAATGTAATGAAAACAGAAAAATAAGCCTGGAAAATTCCAGGCTTATTTTTTATTTTGTTCCGAACATCTTATCGGGATCCATAAATGCAGCTAATTCTTCATCATTTTGCGTTTGTGGTTCTTCATCTTTAACTGGTTCTAATTCAAAGTAATCACCAAAGTTAATATTGAAGTCATCGTCCGAGTCTTGCGCTTCAATAGTATTAATTTGTGACTTTGTATATTGAATTTGACTCTGTTTTTCCTTAAATTCGTTATATTCTTCAACTAATCCTTTAGATAAACGTGATGGTAGTGCATCTGTCTTATAGAAAGTATACACGCTGCCCATAAAGTCATTTTTACTCACTAAATAACCATTAAAAACAGTTCCATTGATTGGTAGTTTATTTGTCACTTCTACTTTTGCATCATCCATAAATGAATCATCAATGTTCTTCTGTTCATCTAAAATTGCTAACATACCAAAATGATGTACCTTCGATGCCTCTAAATCTCCATTTTCATTTGTCTTCATCAGGTCAATAGGGTGATGGAATGAGCTTCCTTTCAATGATTCTGAGAACATATCTACAATTTCTTCACTGTTTTCAATTTGATTCATATTACGTGAAACCTTATTAATTACTAAACAGCCTGTTCTTTCTAGTAAAATTCGTTTAAAGTCCTGAGAATCTAGAATTACTGATGTTCCTGAACCATTTGCAGCTGTATTTAACTCATGAATAATATCTCCAATGCGTTGGTTTGCATAGTCTCGTGAGTTTCCAATGCCTTTTTTCTCATTTTCGTTTAATCCCTTAAACTCATCATAGAAGTGTTGGTTATCTGCAAATACAACAAATGCAACGCCTTTCGCTGGATCATTAGCTAACTTCCAAATTTCTTGTGAAAATTTATTCACCTGTCTTAGTACATCAGGCCCATCAGCTCTAACTGGAAGTGTAACTACAATACCCATTTTAATGAAATCTTTACGCTCAATAGCATTATTGAAAGCAATTCTTGCATACTTTTGTTGATTTTTTATTAATTCTTCTCTAGGAATTTTCATTGCCATACTTTTAAGTTCTTCAGCAATTACAGGTTTATTATGAAAAGCGGAGAATTCTTCAATTGCTTGAATAATTGTAGATGTACCTGTACCACCGCCTAAACCTGCAAAAAATAGTACTAATTCATCAGTTGGTCTAACACGTTCCGTTATAAATTCTTTTAATTTATCTTTAGCTTCTTCATTAGATTCTAAAACCTTTACAGCACGCTCAGGATTCTTACCTAAACCACCTAATTTTAGTGAAACTTGGTTACTTTTCGGCACATTTTTCAGTTCAGCTAAATCCCCATCATTACTATTCAATGCTAGGCAATTATAAACTGCTGTACCGTCTGTATGCTTATACTCAGCAAACTTATCTACCATTCTAGTTCCAGCTTGACCAAAACCAACCATAGTCATTTTCACAGCTACTTCGTTTTTCAGAAATTTTTTTGCCATTATTTTATCTCTCCCTTATTCTCATTACTTTTTTTACGTTTTCCTAATTCAACTAATACTTGTTGTCCCCTAATAGTTGAAATTAAAAACTTATACGGATGCATAATTTTTTCTGTTATTAATGACATTGAAGCTAAAGTAGCAACACTACCTTCTGCCGATCTTCTTGAAATGTTAGTTCTTTCAAGTTCTAATGAATAGGATTTACCCTTAGGTTTCTTTACTCTCCTATCAATAACAACACTTTCTACTATTTCATTTATTGAGATTCCTCTCATATACTTTGTCTCTTGGTATTGTTTGTTTACTTGAGATCCTATGTAATGAAATACATTGTAGAGTATTTCGTCTTCTTCAATAATGTCTGCAAACATTTCCACAACTTCTTCAGTGAATTTGTTTTGTTTATATTTTTCACTTAATACCTCGTTCAAGTTGTCCCCCCCTTAAAACGTTGGTTAATTATTCCTAAAAACATATTACATCATTGTAAGACGTATATCAAGTCATTATATATAAGTCTTATATTAAGTTGTTATATACAAGACTTATATAACATTTACAAAATGTAAAATCGAAACAACGTCCCATATATCAACGTCAAATATATAAGACGTACATGAAAGTCGTTCATATAAGCAGTAAATAAAACATGTTAATATCAGGTTTCATATAACTAACAATAACTATTAAACAATAAATATGAGTGCAGTATTTATGTATATTTTTATCTAGAATTATAATTCCAATATATAATACTCCTAAAATAACGTACTATTATCATAATCCTTCGATTTATACGTCTTATATATATGAACTACATGCAAGACGTATGGACAAATACTTATTATTAAAGGTTTATATGCTTTTATATTAATTTCATTTCAATAGAATATTACCATGAATTATTACACGTTTTATTTATAAGTCTTATATGAAAGACTTATAAATAAAACGTGTATATAACCCTATAAAAAAAGAGTAATACTTCTTAAGTATTACTCTTTTAACTATATAGTTTTATATAAAACACTTAGTTTATTAAACAAATTTTTATGATCCTGCTTCTTTTTTAATAACTCATTTTTCTGTTGTTTGTCTACAGAAAGGAAAGGGGATGTCAATGTCATGTTATATTTCGTTATTTCTTTTATTAATTCCGTAGTTATTTCTGAGATTTGCAGAAATAACGCATAAAATTGTGATTCATTTTCATTCATTTCTTTTTCTCTGAAATTAAGTTCTACAAACTTGTCAGTATAACTTGTCAATTTCATATCAATATAATCACTATAACTCACATGTAAAGCCATAAAGCGATTAAACTCAGATAAACTAATTAATTTCTTTGTTAAACATAGATGTACTAAATAAATCTTGTATACAGCTTTAAATGAAATAATATATTTAGTTCCTTTTTTTATTAATTGGATGTATTCACCGTATCTGTTAATTAAATACCTTAATTTATTAGGTTTTAGTCTCAATATTCTACTAACTTGTGAGGTATTGTAGATTTTATAAGGATCTAGAGCAGCAAACTGTAATGGAATTATCTCATACTCGTTATTTAATGTGTTGATTACTTTAGTATAAAGAAAGTCTGTTTCAAATTCACTTTGTATTATCTTTGTTATTAACCCATATTCTGTGTTCCAATTCCGCATTTTTTCACCCCTTAAATCAGATTTTAACATGCAAAATATGAAATATACACAATTTTCATTTACTTTATTATGTTTATTTACTTATTTCTTTTATGATGTAAATTTCCCTTCTGATAAACAAATACCTCTACAGAAATAAATGCAAGTCTATTTAATACATAGTTTCATCTATGCAAAAGTATATTCACTGTACATTTTATCTATTTTTGATACTCTAAACATATATGACGGAATACATATGACGAACCCATTTTTTATCATTAGAGTTCGTCATATGTCCTCTTATTACTGTCGAAATACATATGACGAACTCTGATAGCAAATTCTCACTTGATAACATTGTATTTTATTACTCACACCTGACGAAATAATACGTATTTTTAAACCAAGAGTTCATAGGGATAACGGGTTACTTTTTTGCAAATTTCAGTTAAAATATACACTAATCATTTTTATGTACTGAACTACTTAATTTATCCAACATAAATACTTTCATTTCATGACAATTACACCCGATTTTATGCAGATTTACGTATATTATTTCCATATCAAGGGAGTGTTTAAAATTGAAAAAATCATTTGATCATGCCGTTAAATATATCGTCGGAGAGAATGATCGTGGAGTTTATTTTAATCGTTCTGACATTTTTACAGTCTTATTTTTATATGAACAACGAACAGTATCTCAAATTCAATTACGAAAATTTTATGAATTGATAAGTGGAGAGCCTATAAGTCGAACTACATTTTCATCCAAGTTAACAAAGTGGGCAAAAATGAAATTAATAAAAAAAGAAAATATAAGTGTGAGAAAAAAGCGCGGTTTTACATTGGATTTCGTTTCTATAGCTTCAAAGGGAGCGGAAATATTACATCGTTTAAAATTAATTACTGATTGCAATACCTCGTTTGTTACCAAAAGGCAATATGAACACAATATAGCTATTACACAATTTGTGCTAAATCTACTTGAGGCAGAATCCCAAAATGAACATACCGGTGCAATTGTAGGTGGTAATGGCGATTATCTTTTTCCATTAAACTCAATT
The DNA here is from genome assembly GCF_038005545.1 of Bacillus sp. FSL M8-0063. Taxonomy (NCBI): domain Bacteria; kingdom Bacillati; phylum Bacillota; class Bacilli; order Caryophanales; family Bacillaceae; genus Bacillus; species Bacillus sp. FSL M8-0063. The sequence continues at coordinate 174,800 of NZ_JBBOTJ010000003.1, read as the reverse complement.
GTGAAGCAAAACTTACATTTATCCAACCTAATGTATTCCGATTCAAATGATGTTTACTTCTTATACGAAGATGAAGAGTTTCGCGAAATGTTTCAGCCAGAACTTCAACTCGTTTCCTTCCAACAAGATTTACCTCAACTCGTTTATTCATTTCGTCCATCTAAAGAGTTTTATCCAGACTCAAAGGGCAACCCATTAATCATTCCTGATTGGGTTCTTACATGTAACGATTTTATTATCAATATTGAAGTTGATACAGGAACAGAAAACATTCCATTTCTAGAAAACAAACTAAAAAAATATCTTGATATCGCTGCTTCTAATCCGTCTAAACGGTTTTACGTGTTATTTTCAGTAATCGATGATTCCTATCACACAATTTCTACTTACAAAAAAAGAACTACACGTGTAACAAATTTAAAAAAGGCTTTCAGCAATATACCACGTTTAAGGGTAGTGAATAACCTACATGTTTACGTATGCAATATGGGTGGATCAGAACTTGTAATAAACAATATTCTTCAAGAAATTCGCGAAATTAATAGTTTAAGCAAAAGTCATCTGTTCAAAAAAATCACTGAACGTTTGAACATAAATTCTTCTTTCCCTTATTCGGTAGAGTGGATATCTAATAAAAACGAAATGCAAACGAAAGGGATTCAGCATTCTAAACTACTTGAGCTAACAGAAGACATTTTGGTATTACGAAAAAAAGCACCTAATGAAGAAAAAAAATCTTTAGATTACTTAGAAATATTGTGTATATTAACAATACTTAAGGTAGGGGAGGTTAACACACACTTAAAATTACAGCAATTATCAGGATTGTTGGCCATGCAAAATCAACACCGAACACTAAACCCAATTAAAATTTTGGGATATATGAAGCGGATGAATTAGAGCATGGGCAGCAAGCCATTTTTACTGATCTGTATCACAATTCCATAGCGCCAGAGAATATATTATTGGCTACTTCTGCTGAATTGCTTAATTTCACCGCTGCTTTTTATTCGTTAAAAGAGAGGGTGAAACAAGAATTTGGAGAATGCAGTTCAAAAGAATGCTGAACTCAATAATGCACCAGGTAATGGGGAGGATCCAAAAACCGGAAAGAGCATAAAAAATTCATATACAGTTACAATCGACATTACAAAAAGCTGGAAATATCGTTTAGCAGCCCGCTCATCTTACTATGTTGTGACATTACTACTTCTGCTAGCTTGGTATTTTGCTTTTAGAGGAATTTATAAATACGCTTCTTTCTGGTCAATACAAATGGGGGCTCCATTACCTACTTTGAGTATCTTCGGTAATCCGTTTGAAACTAATTATTACATTGAAACCTTTTTTAGCTTTTGGATTTTAATTTATACTTGGCAACTATCAACCAAGGTTAAGACCTATCAGGAGATAAAGCGTAGATGGTTTATTTTTTCGATGATGTTAATTGGTATAGTTGCCCAGTACTTATGGGCGTTTAGTGTTCCATTAGCTAAGATATTTATTCCATTCTTACATTCGAAAGCTGGAGAAGTTTCACTAAATGACAAAGGATTAGAGGATACTATACTTTCAAATTTTAGTAATATCATGCACCTTGTATTTGCTATACCTGTAATTATTATTACTCTCGTACTCTTATGGCTCTTTAAGATTTTTTATGAACATAAAAAAGAGCTTTTAGATGAATTCGGAAAATGGGAATACGTATTTAAAATACCTGGTTGGATGCTTTCCTTTTTGAATGATAATCGTCAACGAAAACTTGCTACTTCATTACACAAATTTTTCACTGAAAAAAATCCATCAAAATTGCCAGAACCCGATATCTTTCTTGGTCCTAACAGTGCTACACGGGAAATGGCAGTAATACAGGGCAAGTCTTTAACACTTAATATAATGATCATCGGTAACATTGGTACAGGTAAATCGGCTGCCCTTGGTTTACCAATTGCTAATCAAATTCTTGACTATATGGCTTCAATGATTAATAACTTTAAAACCTTATATGCAAGAAAAGATTATCATTCAGAGGATGTAAAAGGAACACAGATAAATGGTCTTACAGTTATCGAGCCATCTAATGACTTCTGTGAAAAGGTATATAACTTGGTATTGGCACACAAGATTCCCGAAAGTGTTATTTTCTATTTAGACCCAACAAATCCTGATACCCCTTCAATAAATTTTGTACGTGGTCCAGTCGATAAAGTTGCTGAGATGTTATGTTCAGTATTAACGGGTCTCTCTGATAATGGAGCAGGGAATCCGTTCTTTATTCAATCTGAGCGTTCTCATCTTAAACAACATATTTATTTGTTAAAACTCCATGATTCTAACTTTGAAGCTAGATTTGAGCATTTAATTGATATGTATAATGATGCTAATCTCGTGTTTGAGATGCATCTCAAATTAAAAGAACGACTTCCGAATGATATTGAATCTATTCCAGATAGGGATGAACGAAACCATTTCCGCATAATGAAACAAGTAGATGAATGGTTTGATTTAAATTATGTTCCTGAAATTTCTGGTGGCCGTGGGGGAGGGGAAGTTGTTTATCATACTGAAGGGAAATACTATGGTCAACCAAAGATTATTGATAAACAAGAAACCTTTGTTCGCGGTTTACGAAACACATTAAATGATATTTCTGCTCAACCTCTGCTCCGTCGTGTTTTATGTGGTCCATCGGATTTCGATTTTGAGAAGCATTTGGAATTTGGAGGTATTCTGTTAGTCAATACAGCGAAAGGGGAACTTTCTGATCTATCTGATGTATTCGGTAAATTGTGTTTATATGCCGTACAGAACGCTGTTTTCCGTCGTAAGCCTAACGTATCTCCTTACCATCCGGTTTTAGTCGATGAGTTTGCGGATTACATTTATAAAGCATTTAAAAGTTTTCCTGCTCAATCACGTAAATATAAAGCACCTTTAATTGTTATTGCACAAACAATTAGCCAATTAGCAATTGAACATGGACCAAGGTTTATGGATATCCTATTAGGGACATTTCGTAATAAGCTTGTTTATGGTGATGTTACTAATGAAGATGCTAAATTGTTTAGTAAGCTAATGGGTACGAAAACAATTTATGAAGCACGTGAAGGTGATCAAGAAATTGATATGGTAACAGCTGAAACGAAAACACAAAGTACACGTAGAACATCCTACTCTTATTCGAAACTAGAGGTACCCATCCTTTCTGAAAATGATATCTTAATTCAAAAAGCCTTCCAGTGCGCTGCTAAAATCGTAAAAGATAATGCTCCTCAAGGAGGAATACAAGTAAATGCTAACTTTGTTCCTGCCTCTGAGTTTAAAACAGCTAAGATTCAAGTTGATGCAGAAGCAGCTGCTTATTGGTTAAAAATTCGTGAAGAGTCATTGAATACGGAAATTAAATATGATGATTATGTCACAGATACAGATGTTGATAGTGAAGAAACTGTAATTGAGGAATTGAGTATACCTAAAACAGCACCTACTGCAATAGAAGGCTGGTTACAAACGTTAAATCCTGATACTTACGATTTTTATACTAATGAAGATGATACTGACAATGAAGGTGAGTTAACAAATAGTCAATCTGTACAAGATTACTCAAGAAATTCTGTTCCTAAGCTAGAAAAGGAAAGCACTACAGTATCAATTGCTACTTCTAATACAACAAAATCCGCAAAAATTAATGAAGTAATCAATGTTCAAAAAGAAAATGTACCAGATACAAGTAAACATAGAGAACCTATTGAACTTAACAACAAAGCACCAGTTATTACTGAAACTCCAATAGAAGTGCCAAGGGCGAAGCATACACCACAATATAGAGAACCTGCTTACACATCGACTGTAACCCATAATCAGCAGGAACAGGAAATTCAACGAACTGCAGAAATCAATGGTAAAAATACAACATCTAACTTAACAATGCAATGGTTACAACAAATGGCTGCTACTGTTCCTCAAGATGATGAAAATACATTACCTTTAGATGAAATGGAAGGTGGCTCTCGTCTTCACAATCGTAAAGTAGCAGAAGTAACTCCAGAAAGTGCGGCAATTAAGAATAAACTCAGTCAATATATAGAGGGTGACATTGATCATGATTGATACATTAAGCATATAACGAATATTTCTACTGGTAAAAAGGTGTGGGTCGTAAACTCATACCTTTTTATTATTTCATATGTAACTTTCCCCAAGGAGACCATTTCTTTATGCTAGAATTTAATTGAGTTTGTGTAGAAGCAGAAAATGGATTAAATATTAAGGGTTGGAGGAATGACATTGGAAATAGCCAAATTAAATTTGCCCATGGATAGTATGCACTTTTTACTTAATCATCAAATTAAAGGAAATGAATTCGAATGTTTCAATGTAGAATTTTACACATATTCAAATGGTTTTCTTTTAGATGTAGTGGAATGGACAAAACAAAATGATTTTTCTTTATCGATATTGGATAAAGAATATACAGAAGCGTTTTTAGCAAGTTTAAAGAAGTTTAAACGATACCTTGTTATTGGTAGCAATATGGACTCAGGTAATCTAATTACTATCTACCAGCCTACAGGAGAAATATATGAGCTAGAACATGAAATTACGGAAAGAGTAGAAAGATATTTTGTCAATTCTTCTATAGAGAAAATGTATTGCTGCTTCAATTATTTTAAAAAGTATTTGGTTCAACTAATAGAGCAGGAGTACTACAAATATTGTGATCTAATAAACACTTTTCATGATTTGAAGAACAAATTAGTGGAGCTTGATAATAACATATTAATTAATAATGATAACTACAATAGACAATCTTGGAATTCCTTATATCACGGCAAGTTAAACTTCTTTTTAAAAAAGTCAAACAAAATATAGATTATTTCTAATGGGGATACTTACGTGAAATAAACTTTATGTTAAATAATAATACAATTGTTTAATTACAAATAAAATTGTTACATCTACAATAAAGGTGTTCAAAAATGTCAGTCATTTTATTCGGTTAAAGGGTCATTTTCTTGAATAATAGAAAGGACTATTCATAAGTAAATCGAAGTTAATTCAAAAGCTGTTATGTAGTATAGCATCGGGACGTACTACTCAACATTAAGGAGGAAATCGATTATGAGTGACACACAGACATTACGAGGATTAACCACAGTCAGTTTTTGGACGGATGACCTAGCAGCGGCAAAGAAGTGGTACGCCGAGCTGTTGGGCATCGAACCTTACTTCGAACGTCCAGGATATACCGAGTTTCGCCTTGGCGATTACCAGCACGAGCTGGGGCTGATTGATAGCCGCTATGCGCCCGATGGTTCAGCGACCGGACCGGCCGGTGCTGTAGTGTACTGGCACGTCGATAATGTAACAGCAACTTTCAAGAATCTGCTGTCTATGGGAGCGAAAGAATACGAGGCACCCACAGAGCGCGGCGAGGGGTTTATTACTGCTTCCGTGGTCGATCCCTTTGGGAACATCTTAGGGATTATGTATAATCAGCATTATTTAGATGTTCTGGGTTCGACTAGAAAAACGTAACTTCACAGTTCACCGAGGCTTGGTAAGTTGCAATGTGGAGGATAGCGATTATTTATGCAGTGGCAGCTATCTCGAATTATGTTATGCTTACCCCAACTGTTCGAAATTCTGCTACTACTCTGGAGACGAAAAGAACAAGAAAAGTGAAAAGGGTTTCACGAGGTAATAGTAAAGGACTATTTTAGAATAGAGCACGTTTGTACAATAACACTTAGATTTAAACAACTTTATTGTTGTATTTTTAAGTGTAGTAAAGTATTTCACATCAAAAATTAAAAGACTTTATTTTAACCCCTTCTTAAAGTCAGAAAGGGGTTATACGTGTTTTAGATATTAAAATTAAATAACGTTATTGTCATTTTACACTTTATATGAAAGTAAAAACGATTTATTAAGAAACAAAAGCAGATAAGGGATTATCTCCTTACTGTTTAAAACTTTCACTAAATAAAAAACAGTAAGGAGTGGTTTCTTAATCCCGCATCGCACCTGCTTCTCGGGAAGTCATTGCTCCTTGGCCTATTCTTACATCATTTTGAATTTCTTGTTTCACTTTTTGCGGATCAGTTTCTGCAAAATTTGGTTTCATAATAGAATCAGACTTTTCTATATCTTTTTTATTATGTTGCATACAAACCCTCCTGACTTTAACATTTGCCAATCTTATTATGTGCAATAGTACACATGATATCCACCGAGCAAACTAGCACGTTTATGAATTAATACAGGCAGATATGGAATTAAAATAAAGTCGTACCGTTTTGAATACAGTTATACCGTATTATTCCATAGGATATGGTTCTATCTAAATAGGTGTTTTTATAGCGAAAAGGATAAACAATATGTATTCCTAAACCTTTCATCAGAGACGGGTACACGCTCTAGAACAAGAAAGCTGATTGATGAAAGCAACGTTTCTATTAAAGTAGAATCTAAAAACTGTAGAACTATTAATTAAATAGCTGATGAAATCACCTCTCCATTGAAACGACCAAAAATTGTCTACTTTAAATAAAAAGGAAGCATCGGTGAAATGATGCTAATTACTTTTTCATATGGCGAATTTGTTTCTTAGTCATTTCCTGCATTTTATGTCATTCGCCAATCATGTAATGTTAAGGGAGATGACAGAAGAAAGGAAGAATGTACAAATGGGTATAGTAAAAACCGGAAAATTGCAAGTACATGGAGCGAGCATCTACTATGAGGTGCGTGGCTCAGGTCCAATCCTTCTTTTGATCCATGGTGGGGGTGGTGATGCCGGCAAGTTCCATAGTATCGCCGACCATCTTGCTAATTGGTATACAGTTGTTACTTACGATCGTCGTGGTCATTCCCGTAGCAATCTCGCGAATAAGACTGAGGATTATCATGTGAACACACATAGTGAAGACGCTCACCGACTGCTAGCCAATCTGACCGATAAACCAGCTTATGTATTCGGAAGTAGTTCTGGCGCTGTCATCGGACTTGATCTGTGCATACGCCATCCTGAGCAGATACAGTTACTAATCTCACACGAACCAGTTTTATTACAACTTTTAACTGAAAATGAGTTGAATCAAGCTATAAAATTCATGGAAGACCTTAAGAAAAATCATCGAAGTGAGGTTATGAAGTTATTGTCAAATATTGATGATACCAATTTCAGATTATCGAAAGATGTACTAACAAAGCGGCTACTCGATAATTCGACGTATTTCACTGAGTATGAAATCCCAGGAATTCTCAACTATACTTTAAATATCGATGCATTAAAGACTCCATTAAAATCTGTATTGATACAAGTACTTCCAGCCGGCGGAAGTGTTTCACAAGAATTTTTTCCTTACCATTGCGCAGTCAACTTAGCAAAACAACTCGGAACAGAGTTTGCTGAGTTTCCCGGACACCATACGGGATACAACACTGTGCATTATAAAGAGTTTGCTGAGAGGTTACACGACGTTCTTAAGAATAATTAGTGAAACATATTGTGAACAAAGTTTATTTCAAAGCAAAAGCAGAATATGAACAAACTAAAAAGAAGCAGGTACCTCTCCAGTTAAAGGTAGCTGCTTCTTTTTACATAGACTCTATAATCATTTGTCTTTCATACCACTTGTTTAGCTTTTCATTAACACTTTTTGAAATACGCTTCATTTTGTTATTACAGAATCTTGATAGTGTAGCAGGGGATAAGCCTATTTCATCTGCTATCTCACGCATTGTTTTATTTTGATGCATATGCTGATACATAATTTTTTCTCGTATCACATCTTCTGATCCTTCAGGAGTTTGTTTTACTGTCTCTGCAATATAATGGTCCTCCTGCTTCTCTTGCATACCTATTACTTTTTTCTTTACCATACTATCTATATTATTCATCAATTCTTTTGGTGGTAAGATAATGATTCCTAATTTGGAATAGTAATTCTTAAACCAATTACGTTCTCCTATCTTTGTTTCATCCAATTCCTCTGCATACGCCCAATGTGAAATTACTTTTTCTTTTTCTAAATCAATTAAAACACTTTCTAGTTGTTCACGAATTCGAGTTGGGCGACCCTTTGTGGTTGTAATACCCATTACAGATAGTAGCCCTTTTTCTCCACCAATGGAGTATGGTCTTTTTAAAGTACTGTATTGTTGACGGATTCGCCACTGCCAGGATAAATAACGTATTAAACGTTTATGAAACTTGTGTCTATAGCTATTATACTCTAATGCTTTTTTCGATAATAAAGCAGTTGTACTATTAGATCCATATAAATAGCCTGATAAGAAACTACCTGGTTTAATCTTACAGGATTCTATCCCCATATATTCATTAGTATTCTTATCTCTCCATAACACTACAGAGTCCAGTACGAATAGTCTTTTGATTACTTCACGTTTTACCTCAAATTGTTCCCCAGTTTCAGCTTGATCGTTCAATACTACAACTTCATTATCATCATTCAAATAAATAAAGATGCTTGCTAACGCTGCAATACGTTGTGCTACCTTTATCTTATCTTCTGCACGATAATACTCTACACCGTTTGCTGATGCTTTTGGCATATTACATAATTCCAATACATTCTCATAACTAAAATCTATGAATTCATCTGGAGATTTAGCTTGATTCAACCATTGTATTGTAATTGTATCCAAGCAATCTGCTGTAAGATCATCCATATTACTAATTACTCCATCAACCAATATAGACCATCTTTCTGCTTCGTTTGTATTCACTAATCTCAAATCCTCATCCTTATGTGAAGATAGTTGTGCAACTCCGCTTGAATTCTTTGTTTCTAATGGCAGTACATGTTTTGCAACTGCTTCATCTTCTTCAAACTGATTTTTTGCTATTCCATCACGTAATTGATAGTACATTGCGTCATTAGATACAGGATAATAGTCGTCAGGTATATCTGCTATATGTTCTTTTATATGAACATGTTCAGGATTTGAAATTTGAGTTGGTTCAACTACTTCAAACTTTTCTCCAAACTCTTGTTCAATGATTTTATCTAATACATTTTGAATCTCAATTTTATATTTATCTAGATTCGCATAAATGTTCAACAACGATATGCCTTGTTCTTGTTTCTGACCCAACCAAGAAACAAGTGTTGAGAATGAAGGGGATATATTAGCTGATGTTACTAATTTATCGTGATTCTCTTGTACTTCGTTATAATATTTTTTCCATTTGGCCCATAACTGCTTATTTTCTTCATAGATTGGAGCAGCAAGTAGGAGGGCGTCACTGAACAATACTAATACTTTCTCCATATTTAAGTACCTCCTAACAATGTTAATAACCAATATAATTTAAATCCTAATACTATGAAACGTCATAGCTATATGATGGCTACATAACCTTTAAGTTGAAATGTTATCTGAATAATCCGCATAATTGTTGATTTTTACTCGTTCTATTGTGGATCATTTAAATTCTCTTTACTTGTCTTTAATTATATAAAACTGCTTCTATTTGTAAAATCATTACTTTACAATACAATTTCAATTTTTAAAAGCTTTTAATGCTCAAATTCAGTTACTGTTACATTTTTACATCTATATTTTTGATTCAAAAAGTTGTAAACCCGAGTGCTAAATATGTTGATGTAAGTCCTTGGATATCGTATTCTTCAGTTTTCCATTCCCTAAATCTTCTTCATCAACAATAGTAGTTTTTGGGGCGACTCGATTTGTTAGCTTGATAATTATGGGGCTTTCCTCTAAAAGAACCAAAGTAAACAATAAAAGCGCTTGCATAATTAAAAATCCGAGTTATAATACTTGTATACAAGTATACTTTATTAACACGAGGTGAATTTATGACGAAATCAATGGAATTTCTTTATCCTGAAAAATGGCTTTCAAAAGCTTCTACAGGTGATCGTGTTGCGAGCGAACTGAGAATGCGCATAATTGCAGGTGAAATTGAAAGCGGTACCATCATATCGGAAAATAAATTAGCTGCCGATTTTTCTGTAAGTCGGTCACCCGTTCGTGAAGCATTAAAAGTACTAGCTTCTGAAAATATTATTCGCTTAGAAAGAATGGGCGCAGTTGTCATTGGTTTAACCGAGAAAGAAATCGAAGAAATATATGATGTTCGTTTACTTATAGAAACGTTTATCTTTGAGCGACTTGTAAAGATGGACACAAATGATTTAGTAAGAGAACTAAATAAAATAATGGAAATGATGAAAATCGCCATTAAGTATAATGATGCTGATGAGTTTTCTTATCAAGATCTCTTATTCCATGAAACGATTATTCGAACCATTGAGCATTCCTACATCCTGATGATTTGGAATAATTTAAAGCCTGTTATGGAAAGCTTAATCCTTTTATCAATGCGTAATCGTTTCAAGGAAAAGTACGAAGACTTTGAACGGGTTATTAAAAATCATGAGCTTTATATAAAAGCAATCGAATCAAAAGATCGGGCCCTCATGATTGAGGCCTTACATCAAAACTTTGATGATGTTCAAGGGAAAGTTGAAGATCTCTGGATGTCACAACAAATGTTATCTAAAGGAGTAGAGCAAGGACATGAGTAGCTATATGTTAGGTATGGATATCGGTACAACAAGTACGAAAGCAGTTTTATTTACTGAAAAAGGCGAAGTCATCCAAACCGAGAATATTGGTTACCCACTTCGCACACCAGATATATCCACAGCGGAACAAGATCCAGAAGAGATTTTCCAAGCTGTTTTACAAGCGATATCAAATATAACGAAACAGCATTCAGATAAAAAACCATCGTTTATTTCATTTAGCAGTGCTATGCATAGTGTCATTGCTATGGATGAAAATGATCATCCGCTGACACCTTGTATCACTTGGGCAGATAATCGTAGTGAGGCATGGGCACATAAAATCAAAGATGAACTGAATGGCCATGAAGTTTATAGACGAACAGGAACACCTATTCACCCAATGTCACCATTAAGTAAAATTACATGGATTGTGAATGATCATCCGGAAATTGCTATTAGAACGAAAAAATATATTGGAATCAAAGAATATATCTTCAAACAATTCTTTGATCAATATGTTGTTGATCATTCCATCGCCTCGTGCATGGGTATGATGAACTTAAAAACACTAGATTGGGATGAGGAAGCTTTAAAAATTGCTGGTATAACACCAGCTCAATTATCTGAACTCGTATCAACCACCCAAATATTTGGCAACTGCAATCCAGATTTAGCCCAAAAGATTGGTATCGATTCACAAACACCGTTTGTCATTGGTGCCAGTGATGGGGTGCTTTCTAATCTAGGTGTGAATGCAATTCGAAAAGGTGAGATTGCTGTCACAATTGGGACAAGTGGTGCTATTCGGACCATCATTGACAAGCCACAAACAGATAAAAAAGGAAGAATATTTTGTTATGCCTTAACTGAAAAGCATTGGGTAATTGGTGGACCGGTAAACAATGGCGGAATGGTCCTTCGTTGGATTCGTGATGAACTTGCTTCATCAGAAGTAGAAACTGCGAAAAGACTAGGAATTGATCCATACGATGTATTAACTAAAATAGCTGAACGCGTGAGACCTGGTGCAGACGGATTATTATTCCATCCATACCTCGCAGGTGAACGTGCACCATTATGGAATCCAGATGTACGTGGCTCCTTCTTCGGTTTAACGATGTCACATAAGAAGGAACATATGATTCGTGCAGCTTTAGAAGGCGTTATATATAATTTGTACACTGTATTCTTAGCGTTAACCGAATGCATGGATGGTCCTGTAACCCGTATTCAAGCAACAGGCGGCTTCGCAAGGTCTGACGTTTGGCGACAGATGATGTCCGATATTTTCGCATCTGAAGTCGTTGTTCCAAAGAGTTACGAAAGCTCTTGTCTAGGTGCATGTATTTTAGGTCTCTATGCCACAGGAAAAATTGATTCTTTTGAAATCGTTTCCGAAATGGTTGGCAGTACCTACAAACATACACCGAAAGAAGAAGCAACAAAAGAATACAGACAATTACTGCCGATATTTATTAACCTATCAAGGGCGCTAGAAGATGATTATACACGAATTGCAAATTATCAAAGAAATTTAATAAAGTAAAACTTTCATCAGTGATCCCCACGCCTCGATTCTATCTAAATCTCGAGGTGGGGGCCTTACTGCCCACGAATAGCGGGAGAAATACAAATACAGCTAAGATTAGGGGGGAACTACGATGCCATTAGTCATTGTAGCAATTGGGATTTTAGCATTACTTTTACTGATTATGCGCTTTAAATTAAATACCTTTATTTCATTAATCATTGTATCGGTCGGGGTTGCTTTATCACTTGGAATGCCACCAGAAAAAATTTTTAAAACCATTGAAGCAGGATTAGGCGGAACACTTGGGCATTTAGCACTCGTTTTTGGACTTGGTGCGATGTTAGGTAAGTTGCTTTCAGATTCTGGGGGCGCACAACGCATTGCCATGACCCTTGTGAAAAAATTCGGTGAAAAGAACATTCAATGGGCTGTTGTGACTGCCTCATTTATTATCGGTATTGCATTATTTTTTGAAGTAGGATTAGTATTATTAATTCCGATTGTATTTGCGATTTCAAGAGAATTAAAAGTTTCTATCTTATATCTCGGTATCTCGATGGCAGCAGCTTTATCTGTAACACACGGATTTTTACCGCCACACCCAGGGCCAACTGCTATCGCAGGTGAATTGCATGCAAACATCGGTGAAGTATTACTTTACGGTTTTATGATAGCGATTCCAACAGTTGTGTTAGCTGGACCTGTATTTACTAAACTTGCAAAAAAACTAGTACCTGAGGCATTCACAAAAACCGGTAATATCAAATCTTTAGGTGAGCAGAAAGTATTTAAACTTGAAGAAACTCCTGGCTTTGGAATCAGCGTTTTTACCGCTTTACTGCCTGTTCTTTTAATGGCAATCGCTACAATTATTATTTTGCTGCAAAAAACAATGGGATTTACAGATAATAGTTTACTAGCAGCAATCGAGTTTATTGGGAATGCGGATACAGCCATGTTGATATCCTTACTAGTTGCGATCTATACAATGGGATTGGCAAGAAATATTCCAATCAAAAGCGTGATGGAATCTTGTACAACAGCGATTTCAAATATTGGGATGATGCTCTTAATTATTGGTGGAGGCGGAGCTTTCAAACAAGTATTAATTGATGGCGGCGTTGGTAACTATGTAGCCGAATTATTCAAAGGAACTTCATTATCACCGATCTTGCTCGCATGGATTATCGCTGCCATCTTACGTATTTCATTGGGGTCTGCTACGGTTGCTGCATTAACAACTGTCGGTTTAGTGATTCCGATGTTAGGTCAATCTGATGTTAACCTTGCTTTAGTTGTCCTTGCAACAGGGGCTGGTAGTTTAATTGCTTCACACGTAAACGATGCTGGTTTCTGGATGTTTAAAGAGTACTTTGGTTTAAGCATGAAAGAAACATTTGCAACATGGACTTTACTTGAGACTATCGTTTCTGTAGCCGGATTAGGATTTACTTTATTATTAAGTTTATTTGTATAGATCTTTCTAAACAATACAAGGGATACGGAAGCTGTTTAATGTAATTTTTCATGATTGATTAATAAGGATGAAAATTTCTCTTTATTTTTTAACTTGATAGTGATGTGCCGTGTCCCTATAACCTTTCGCACGAATACTGGCGGAGCCTATTGAAATGAAAAAGATTGATTATTTGATTAAAGTGTTATTTTAGGTATATATACTATAATACAGAGTAACATACATGGAAAGGAACGATGGAATATGGCAAAGTTACAAATTGGAGTTGTTGGTGTGGGCGTTATGGGAAAAAGCCTCGCACTTAACTTTGAGAGCAAAGGGTATTCTGTTGCCCTATATGATATTTCAAAGGAAAAAGTTGATGAAATCATTGAGGAAAACCGTGGTAAAAACTTAGTAGGTACTCATATAGTTGAAGAGTTTGTTAACTCACTTGAATCACCTAGAAAGATTTTATTAATGGTTAATGCAGGGGAAATTACAGATAAGGCGATTGATTCTCTAGTCCCTTACCTCGATAAAGGTGATATTTTAATTGACGGTGGTAATACATACTTTTTCGATACAATTCGCCGAAACAAACGTCTTGCCGAAGAAGGAATCAATTTCATAGGTGCAGGTGTGTCAGGCGGCGAAGAGGGGGCATTGAAGGGACCATCTATTATGCCAGGCGGACAGAAGGATGCATACGAAAAAGTAAAGGATATGCTTGAAAACATCTCTGCAAAAGTGAATAACGAGCCTTGCTGTTCTTATATCGGACCTAATGGGGCAGGCCACTATGTAAAGATGGTTCACAACGGTATTGAGTATGGAGATATGCAATTAATTTGTGAAGCATATTTCTTCTTGAAACAAACACTTGATTTGACAGCAGAAGAGTTCCATGAAATATTTGCTGAATGGAATAAAGGTGAACTGAACAGCTATCTAATTGAGATTACAGCCGATATCTTCAAGAAGAAAGATGAAGAAACTGGTAAGCCATTAGTGGATGTTATTCTTGATACTGCAGGACAAAAGGGTACAGGGAAATGGACAAGCCAAAGCGCACTTGATTTAGGTATCTCTCTCCCTATTATCACGGAATCTGTATTTGCACGTTGCATTTCTGCTTTAAAAGAAGAGCGCGTGAACGCAAGCAAAGTTTTATCTGGCCCTAAAGATAAAACAGCGATTGGAGTTGAAAAAGCTGAATTAATTGAAGCGGTGCGCCAAGCTTTATATATGAGTAAAATTTGTTCTTATGCACAAGGATTCACGCAATTGAAGGCAGCTTCTGAGGAATATGATTGGAACCTTGATTTTGGCAGCATTTCTATGCTTTGGAGAGGCGGATGCATTATCCGTGCTGCCTTTTTACAGAACATTAAAGAGGCCTATGGGACAAACACTGACCTACCGAACCTTTTACTTGATCCATACTTTAAAGAAATTGTAGAGTCATATCAAGGCGGATTACGCCAAATTATCTCAATGGCGGTACAACAGGGCATTCCGATACCTGCATTTTCAGCAGCAATTTCTTATTATGACAGCTATCGTACTGCCAAACTACCTGCAAACTTGTTACAAGCGCAGCGCGATTATTTTGGAGCGCATACGTATAAACGAGTAGATAAAGAAGGTACATTCCATACAAAATGGATATAAAATAAGAAATGGACTAAGATTAAATTCTTAGTCCATTTTTCATAACACAATTCGCAGGCTATAAGACTCCCACTGATGGAAGTTCACTTTAAACGAATGACTGAATCAAAATGCGTTTATTTTTCCCATTTAGATGAAAAACCACATAACCTTTAAGTTGAAATGTTATCTGAATAATCCGCACAATTGTTGGTTTTTACTCGTTTTATTGTGGATCATTTAAATCCTCTTTACTTGTCTTTAATTATATAAAACTACTTCTATTTGTAAAATCACTACTTTACAATACAATTTCAATTTTAAAAAGTAAATTAGTTAAACACACTAATTTTTTACTTAAAGCCTAGAAAACTTGTTACTTTAAGTCACAACTTAAATACCCCAGCTGCTTCTTATTTGAAACTACATAGCCTTATCATGGCTATAAACTCTTACTTGAAACCACATAGCCTTATCATGGCTATTACTTCTTATTTGAAACTACATAGCCTTATCATGGCTATAAACTCTTACTTGAAACCACATAGCCTTATCATGGCTATAAACTCTTACTTGAAACCACATAGCCTTATCATGGCTATTACTTCTTATTTGAAACTGCATAGCTTTATCATGGCTATAGGCTCTTATTTGAAACTATATAGCTTTATCATGGCTATAGGCTCTTATTTGAAACTATATAGCCTTATCATGGCTATTACTTCTATTTGGAACTACATAATCATGGCTATAAACTCTTATTTGAAACTGCATAGCTTTATCATGGCTATAGGCTCTTATTTGAAACTATATAGCTTTATCATGGCTATAGGCTCTTATTTGAAACTATATAGCCTTATCATGGCTATAAGCTCTTATTTGAAACTATATAGCCTTATCGTGGCTATTACTGCTCACTTTTAATAATGAATAGCTATATTGTGGTTACAATTTCGTAATTTATGAAACGTTATAGCTATATGATGGCTACAACTTTAAAAAAATGAAACGAGAATATCCTGAAAATCATTCGACTAAAAAAATTTTTATTCTATGTAATTTAGTAATAAACGTTGATATAAAGCCATTTCATTTAATATGAAAGAAAACACGCTAAAATCATTATAGCTATATGATGGCTACAACTTTCACTTTAAAAATTCAAACAAATCTATATATACCAAGGGTTACAGCAGTTTTCATTAAAATATAACTTGTTTTAAAAACATGAAACGTTATAGCTATATGACGGCAGGAAACATGAAACGAAATGAAACGTTTATAGCGGTATGATGGCTACAACTTTTCATTTAAAAACAGTTATAACTCCCTATATATCAGTGTTTATACGGAATCTACAGAAATTTCTCAGTCAATCAAAAGCATGAAACGTTATAGCTATATGGTGGCTACAACTTTAAAACGAGGTTAGCGTAAAACCCTATAAGATCAATGGTTTAGAAAGATTTATCCCACTGCATACTACGTTTCATATTCAAAAAACTTCATAGCCCTATGGTGGCAACAAACTTTTTTTTATGAAACGTCAAATCCCTTGTCTCCCAAGGGATTTAGGCACGTTTCATTTTTTTATTTTTCCTCTTAAAGGGACAGATTTCACCAGTATTCGATTTGATATAATCAAAAATGAAATTCTATATCTAATTGTGGAGAAAACTGCAACTTAAAATAAAAGGAGGTGAAAAAGATGGCAAAACCTTTCGTTATAAAGAACAAACGTAGTTTGAATGGTGAAACAACAACACCGGTAATTGTAACAATTAAATCATGGCAAAGGTTAGTAGATGCTTTAGAAGGTAAGTATTACAGTTTTAAAGATACTTATCTAGAAGACATTGTGAAGTCAATGTCCTATGAAGAACGAATTGCAGATGAAGAGGGATTTGTTGCTAAAGCAAAGCCATCTTTTTCACTGAAAATGAAAAAGATTGTAGATAAAGTAAGTGAATTTGATAAGAACGAAGGCAGAAAACATAAGCTATATGGAATTACAAATGCTGATTTAGAAGTATTTCTATTTCTTCATAAAAAATGTAATACATATGGTGAGCTTTCACATGTATCGATCCACATGCTTTGGGAAGATTATAAAAATTATAAAGAAGCATTTGCACATATTCATCACTCACAATTTTATGTGGCTTTGAAGAAGTTACGTTTCCATAACATCATTACAATTGAAAATGAGTACAGTGGTAAATATAAAATCACCTTAACTGATTTCATGAATAAAGAAACAAATAAAGCAAATGCATATACATTTATTAGCCCGATAGTATTTACCAAAGAATTCTTTGAGTTATCCATTGCAGCTAAGAAACTATTCATGGATGTAGCAATGCAGCAGAAACGCGAAACTACCCTGAAACGTTCTTTATTCAAAGTTGACGAACAAGGAAACTCAACACACTTTGGTGGTATGTATCGTTACTTACATAAGAAATACCCACATCAGATTCGTGCTGTACTTGAGGAACTAGAAACAAAACTATCTGCTACCGGATCTCCTTTATTTAAAATTTGCAAGTTAGAAAAAGGGAAGAAGAACAAAAAGCAATACACAACATTGCATTTATCAGTACATCCTGATTTCTTATGCGCGAAAGAAGAAGGAGCAGAATACCGTGATCCATTTACACCACGAGATACATATAAGCGTAAAGCTAAATTCATAGAAAACTTGTTAGTTGAAATGAATATTGCTGAATTTGCAAAGGATATGAACCAATTCATTAACGTTTTAAAACACTCTTGTCATCGTCAAATTCGCCAAGTAGTTCGTGGCTTACGAGAAATGATTGATCGACAAGAAGGGTATCCGAAAAAGCTTGTTTATACACTAAGTAAATTATTAAAGCAATCTTCTCAATACCGTGTATTAGATACAGCTGCTAAAACTGGTATTTATCCTTTAATTACACACAATGTACCTAAACATGAACAAGAAGAGGCCATTTTTAAATTTGGTACTCATTTTGCTATATACTCTTTACGCAATGTTCAAAAGCTATTCCGTATTTCGCATGACCTGCTTCATACGAAATACGCTGTACCTGTTACTATAGATGCTTACCATCGTAATTACATGCAGTATCAAGAGGAATCATTATTTAGAAAATATGCTTATGAGCAAGGAGTAAATATTAACGCATATACAGCGTTAGAAATTGAAATACGCGAACTCTTAAAGTCTAGTGGGCATAAGGGAAATCAAATCCCTAGTGAAATTCGTGAACTGTTCATTGAAAAAATTGATAAATTGCCGAAGGAAAAGATTCGTGTAATTGAGGTCCCTGAAGACTTTAATTTAATTCAGTTTCTACAGTCCTTAGAAGCATATTTCCGTTCAACAAGTGAAGTACCACATACGGTTGATCAGCTGCTTCCAGCAATGTAATGATACAGCTCTCTACTTTTGAAAAAAACAAAAGTGGAGGGCTATTCGTGTTGGAGATAACTTGTGGAGTGTATTACTTCAAGCAAAGTAGAGAGTCAGTTTTCAAATTTAATGATCACAACTCTCTATTTTTTATGCAATTACATACAGTGCATGTGAAACAAAATGAGATATTCACAATTTCCGAGTTATTAAATCTGAATTTTTAATCATTTTGTGTCGTTTCATCTACAAAAAAGCAGAAATATTTTTTATAATTCTGTTGATATCTTAATAATTTTAACCTGATGTGTATAACATAAAGCCTTAAGTACTTTTCTTATCACGTTCTATCTCTAAATCTACTTAAAATCAGAAAAACTTCTGTTAGTTATGTTTAAAAAGTGGATTCTGTTCCTAACTTTGACCTATTTGTTAATAAATTGTGTGTAGTTTTTAAGAAATGTGGAAAGCTTGTTCATAAATCAGCAAAATTTGCATTTATTATTTATTCATTCACTCGCATCAAATTAACGATGATTATATGTAGTTTTTATATACCTACTTTACGATATTTTGTAGTTTTTAATCATCATCCAGCTCATTAAGTACATTCCCAGTATTTACTTTTTATGATTTTTTACGGCTAGATTAATGATGAACCCTTAGCACAGCAATGTTTTAAGACGATTTTTTCTCTGTATAAAAGTTTTATCTTTTTTCTTTATATATATTAAAGATATATATTATATTAGGTTTTTATATTGTGTAATACTTACTATAGAGAATATATCCTGTGTAAAACCAATTTCATTTCTTAATGGAATTGGTTTTTTTATGTACTTTAATAAACATTATATTTAGTTTTAATCATTCTAAAAAAATTTTGATATAAAACATTATTTTTTTTATTTCTCTTAGATTTCCGAAAAAAGTAAATCATACTTAAAGTAGATAGTTGATTAGTGGAAATTACAATGAACTTTGTAATCTCCTAACCATTTAAAAAGAGAGGTGAAGACATGGTAAAAAAGAAATTTACATTCTTTAAAAAAGCAAAGAATAAAACAACTGAAATATTAGATATGCAACAAGAAAATTCAGAAGCACTTAAAGAAAAGAAGAAACGTAAAACAAGGGAGAAAGTTCCAGCAATAACAGGAAGAAAAGTAGGTAAGGTTACATTTTGGTGTGTGATGGGATTCATGATTGCAGGAAGCTCCCTTTCATTTATCCAACTTGCCGGTCCTCCTAGAGCAGTAGCTGTTCAGGAAAAGAAAGAGGAACCAGTAAAAATTAAAATGTCAGAAGCAGAATTAATTGCATATGCGAATAATTTTGCAGCAAATTATTTTAATTGGAAAGTTGATATGAATGTAGCTGAAGAACGAAGAAAACGATTAGAGAAATTTCTAGTTGAAGGATCCGATGAGCAAGGCGGATTAAATAGAGATACTTTAAAAAATGCTTCTAGCACTTTAGTTAAATCGGAAGCAGTAGAAGTCCGGCAAAAAGGAAATGAAGCAGAAGTTACATTGAAAATCATTCAGAAACTAGAACCTGTAAATAACCCTACTCCTGGAACGACACAAGCTCCAGACACACCAAAGGAACCAAAAGAAGTTACAAGGTACTTCTCTATACCAATTTTAATGGAGAAAGGGAAGATGGTAGTCCCTAACAATCCTACAATCGTTCATGGAGAGAGAGAAAAGGCACCTTATAAAATAGCCACTTTTAAATCAGAAGGACGAGAAATTAATACAAATGCAAAAATTAAAAAAGTAGAACAATTTTTACAATCTGTATTTAAAGTGTATACAGAAGGAACACCAGAAGAAATAGCTTACTACTTTGAAAAAAGTAATATAACAAATGGATTAAAAGGTATTATGACATTTAGCAAATTAGAAA
The DNA here is from genome assembly GCF_038005545.1 of Bacillus sp. FSL M8-0063. Classification (NCBI taxonomy): domain Bacteria; kingdom Bacillati; phylum Bacillota; class Bacilli; order Caryophanales; family Bacillaceae; genus Bacillus; species Bacillus sp. FSL M8-0063. Next base: position 154,284 of record NZ_JBBOTJ010000003.1, on the reverse strand, counting down.
ACCTACGAATTTATGAAGATAAGGATAAAGGATACAGAGTCTTAGTTGATGCTAAGTTAAAAGACAATGATAGCAGCTTAGAGTACACATACTCATACGATTTAAATCTTGTAAATAAAGATAACAAGTTTTCAATTAGCTCTATGAAGAAATTTGAAAACACATTAGAGAAAGTGGAGGGTAAATAATTATGGAGCTTTTGGGATTAGATATGGTTGCTCAGCAATTACCGGCTATTACGAATGCAGCGGTATTAGGCAACATTAATTTTGGAGTGAATGCAAAAAACTGGTTAGTAGCTCAGTTAGGTCCCATTTTTTTAGTTGTAGCAATCATCGGTGTAATAGTTTTACTTGTAAAAAGACAAATGGCTGCTCTAATTGGTTGGTTAGTACTTTGTGCGATTGTATCTGTGTTTGTATTCACTCCAGATGTATTCAAAGACCTTGGAACAAAATTATATAATTTATTATTTAAATGATCATTTGTAAAAAATGGAAATTTTAAGGAGTTGGTATAAGTGACTCAGAAACCGACTCGCAAGGAAGTAAGGACTTACAACTCTATTTGGGATATTCCTAAGAGTTTATATGGGATAAGGGATATAACTCTCCCTTTCCCTGTACCTTACAGACAGCTGGGGATTTTTGTTGGAACACTATTAATAATAATATTCTTAGAACAGATTTTACCATTAGGAAACAACGTCTTTTTTAAATATCTAATATTACCTGGTGGTATAGCGTACTTCTTTGGAAATGTAGAATTGGATGGAAAAAGTCCACACAAATTTATATATCGATTCTTTGTATTTACATTTGAAAAAAAGAAGTTGAGTCGTTATAAAGATACAACTGGCAATATTGGAAGCTATCAGTATAAAACGGTAGTAAGATTTAAGGATGATTCAATTAAGAAAAAGTAATTAATTAATGTATACGGAAGAATTAGTTTAGTCTCATATTCTTCTCTAAGGAGGCACAAATGAATCAGGTTGAATTTCCAGTCAAATACTTTGATGAAAATTTGATTTTTAACCAAGACGGTTCTTGCTGGGCGTATTATGAGGCATACGGGATTCCTTATGAATTTAAAGGAGACGATGATAAAAATACGTTGTTTATGCGCCAACTCGGATTATTTTGGAATTATGAAGAAGAAAAACACCTCTTAATGATACCTGTTTATCAGAATTTTAAAGAGAAAGCCGATGAGTTTAAACAAACAATCAGTGGAGAATTAAAAGAGCTGGCAATAGATCATACTGACGACGTTGTCCATGAGTTAGAAAGAAAATTTGGTAAAAACGCTGTAGAGTATCGTTACTTTATTGGTGTGAAATTAAAAGTACGTCACGTACAAGAGGGACTTAAGGAAATGCTTTACACTGCATTTCATACCTTTAAAAACACTGCAGAGCAGTTTGGATTGCTTGGTGATACCAAAATACTAAAAACTGATTTGGCGATGTTTAAACGAGAAGCTAGCGCATTTAGAAACAAAATAAGAAAACATTTAGCCGTAAGAAGTTTAGAAACAAATGAAACACAATGGATTGTATTACGAAACTTCTATCGTACATTAGAAGCACCAGTTACAGCAGGATGGACACCTCCAGTGATTGATGACGATTCTGCAATTTTTCCGAATCAAGAGAGTTTACTACGTTTAACGGAATCAGAAGTAGAGGTTAAAGGAAGACATATAGAAATGAACCAAATTGGTTCTGATGGATTAGATTATCCAGCATATATGAGTTTCTTATCAGCATCCAAAATTCCATATACAATGGAGTTTCCAGACCAAGAGTGGATGTATATGATTCAAAATATCGATTTTCCAATTGAACTGAGTGTACGCACAGAAAATATTAACCATCGTAAAGCACTATCTAAACTAAATAAAAAGAAAAAAAATTTAGAAGATCAAGAGGCACATGCAAGGGAAAATTCACAAACTGTTGGACTAAACGTGTATGAGGGTGTTCAAGAAGCTACTGAATTACAAGCCCTTATACAAAAGACACGTATGCCACTAGTTAAGACATCAGTATCTTTCTGTATATGTGCTGAAGATTTGGATACAATGCGTCGGAATACCAATTCACTCATTTCTATTTATAGAGAGATGATGATTGAACTAGTAAGACCATATGGAGATCAGTTCCTGCTGTTTAATGAATTTATCCCTGGTTCTAGAAGATATGTAAATGATTATATACACTTTATGGAGCCTGGAGTTCTGGCGGCCGGAATGTTTGGTGCAACACAAGATTTAGGAGATAATATCGGGTTTTATATAGGAACAACTGGTATTTTAAACAAAGCAGTTTATATGACACCTTCTCTTGCAGCGACAAATACCGTTGCAAATCAAAAAACGAGTGCACTTTCAGTTGCAGTAACAGGAAGTACTGGTTCTGGTAAATCATTTGGAACGAACTTAATTGTTTACCTAGCGGTGCTAGGAGGAGCTCAAACACTGATAGTCGATCCGAAAGGTGAGAGGGGAAACTGGACAGAAGATTTACACGGCTTAGAAGGTAAGGTAAACGTAATTACACTGGGGACTGATAGGCGAGATGAAGGGAAATTAGACCCATTTATCATTCATAAACATAGCCGAAAAGATGCAATTGAGTTAGCTATGACAATTCTTACTTTCATTACAGGTATTAAACCTGATAACTCGGAGAAATTCCCGCGCTTGGCTTCAGCTGTAGAATTCGTAGCAGGAATGGAAGAGCCGTGCTTAACAGCTGTGTCTCAATACATTGAAGATAGTGATGATAAAGTGGATCAACAATTAGCCGCTCATATTCAAGCATTTGAGAATTTATCATTTGCACACTTAATCTTTGGTGATGGAACAAATAGAGATATTGAACTTGATACAGCAGTAAATATCATACAAATTCAGCATCTTGACATGCCAGATATTCAAAAAGATCCAAAAGATTATACATTACAGGAAAATTTATCAGTTAGTATGTTGATGTCTCTATCTTCTTTTGCAAGAAAATTCTTTCAAAAGGACCCTACTAAATTCAAAATTGTTCTATTAGATGAAGCATGGGCAATCATGGGAACTTCTCAAGGGCGAGAGTTAGCTCGTAAGCTAGTTCGTGAAGGTCGTGCCTTAAACTCAGCAGTATACTTTGCTACTCAAAGTGCGAGTGACCTTGGAGATGAGACATTTAAGAATAATATCGGTATGAAGTTCTCATTCCGTAATACCGACAGTAAAGAGATTTCTTCGATCTTAGATTTCTTTGGATTACCTGATAATGAAGAAAATCATGCGATTATTACTAATTTAGAAACAGGACAATGTTTATTCCAAGATATTCAAGGAAGAACAGGTGTTGTCACAATGGATGTAGTGTTCAAAGATTTATACGATGCATTCGATACAAGACCAAATGCAAGAAAGAATTATAGAAAGTCAAATGATGATGAAAAGCAGGAAGTTAATGCAACCTTTGTCGAAGAAGGGGGAGAAAAAATAAATGTAGGAGTGAGTTAACATGGTAAAAACTAAACTAAAAAAATTAATGCTATCTAGCCTATGTGCTGGCGCTCTAATTTTGAGCGCAGCATGTGGAAATAGCGAAACAAATGTAGGAGAAGAAAAAGATAAACAGGGGCACACTCCTAGAGAAATGATGTTGGACTTTGTAAAGGCCGACTTACAACATGATAATAAAACAATTAGAAAGCTTATTGTCGATGGAGATAAAAATACAGTTTTAAATCCGAATCAAGGGCCACAAAATAATTTATCTTACAAAGACTATACAGTAAAAGAGTATGTGGTGGATAAGGATACAATTATGTATAATTTTATTTCAAAGAAGCCCCCTAAAAACATCGATAAATTAGTGAAATGGGTAAGAGTAGTTCGTACAGATGATGGTTTCAAAGTTCGAAGTTATTCTGGCCCTCAACGAAATGAAATTGATGAAGTAGCAAATACTAAACCGACAAACGAGTTTGGTTCGAAAGATTAATAGGTTTCCCATCAAAGGGGGAGTAACATGTAATGAAAAAGTTTATTACCCTATTGTTATTAATTTGTACTTTGCTTTTAGCATTTACTTTACTTTTTAAAGCTGCTCCAGTATATGCAGAGGAAGAACCCAGACCTTCTCTTATAGACGATATCATTCCAAAGAATAAGGAAAAATTAAAATATGAAGAATACCCTGCAAGTAGCTATGGAATTGACATCTATACACCAGAAGGTGGATTTGGTGAATCTCTTAAGTTTTGGAAATGGGGAGACAAAGTAAAAGAACAAATGGTTGCTGTGTTATTTAGTCTTGTAAGTATTGGATGGACCATTAATCTTGCAGTTAGTACTTTTGTTACAAGTATGGTCGGCCAATCTATGAGTCTCAATATTGTAGCTGATGTAGGAGATAAATTAGGCGATGTAATATCTAAAGCAGCAGGGTTCAATGGTTCTTGGGGTAATGGAATATATAGTGAATTAATTGGACTCATGTTAGCTTTATTAGTCTGCTGGGTTATATGGATAGGTTTTGTACAACGACGCCAGTCAGAGATGTTAGGAGGATTGTTAAAGGCATTAGGTATTTTAGTTTTCACTTTAGCTTTCTTCGCAAATTCAAGTTATATTATCAAAGGACTGAACACTTTCTCGGAACAAGTAAATAAAACTGTTCTTGATTCCACTCAAAGTATTAGTGGAGCAAGTGAAGGATATTCAAGCGGTGTCGATTCCATTACTGATTTAACACACACTCTATTAATAAAACAACCTTATACATTACTACAGTTTGGTACAACAGATATGAAGAAAATCGGTGATGAGAGAATTAAGAAAATGTTAACAACAACAGGAGCAGATGAAAGGCAAGATCTATTAAAAGAGGAAGTAGAACAGAAGAAAAATACGATATTAACTTTGGATGCTACTTTTGAGCGTGGAGCTTTAGTATTACTACTTTTCTTAATCAACGGACCTTTATGGGTTGTCTTAGGTTTATGTAGTATGGCGATGTTGTTCTACCAATTAATGTTTATCATCGTAGCGCTAATGTCACCAGTAATGTTATTGATGGCTTTAGTACCTGCATGGACTGGGACAGCTAAAAAATTCTTAGCTGAACTGTTTAGAACACTACTTATGAAGGTCGCTATTGGTTTCTTGGTAACATTAATGTTTTGGGTATCGTCGATTCTATTCAGTGCTACCGACAAATATGGATACCTAGTTGTAGCTACATTACAAATACTTTCATTCTTAGGTGTTTGGTTATACCGTAAAACTATTTTCGATGCTATTACTACAGTACCAGCAAGTGCAGGAGCAGCACGCGCATCAGATGCTATGAGTAATATTAGGCAGAAATATCGTGATGTTAGACGTGGATCTAAGACAGTTGGAAGAGGTGTAGCAGTAGCTGGCGCCGCGGGTCTTGCAAGTGCTGCGGTGGCAGGAAAAGTGGGTAAATCAGGATACAGTAAGTTTAAACAGTTGAAAGAAAACTATGCAGATAGAAAAGAAAAGGTAGCAGATGGTAAACGCAAGGAAAAAGAACAAATGCAAGCAGAAAAAGAAAAAAATATAAATCAAATGAAAAAAGAAGAAAATTTAGGTGTTCGCGATAGAAAAGGAAATCAGGAGCAGGAAAGGGTTAAGGAAGAAGTAGCCGCAACTAAAGAGAATCCAGAATTAGCAGTACGAGGGAAACATGAAGATAATAACCCTGAAATGCAACAGGCAGAATTAAAAGGTAAAGAAGAGGATGTAAAAGCGGATGTTAAACCAGTAGCGCAATCAAATGAGGAATTAAATAATAAAGAAGAAGATGTAAAAGCTCAAGTTAGACCAGTAGCAAGTCAAAATAATGGTGGACTTGAGAATAAGCAAGAAGATGTAAAAGCGGAAGCAAAACCAACAGCGACAATTCAAACACCAACAGGTCAAACAAAGCCAATCACAACACCACAGTCAGGAACAACACCATTACAATCGAATCCGATTGAGAGTAAACCAATCACAACACCACAGTCAGGAACAACACCATTACAATCGAATCCGATTGAGAGTAAACCAATCACAACACCACAGTCAGGAACAACACCATTACAATCGAATCCGATTGAGAGTAAACCAATCACAACACCACAGTCAGGAACAACACCATTACAATCAAATCCGATTGAGAGTAAACCAATCACAACACCACAGTCAGGAACAACACCATTACAATCGAATCCGATTGAGAGTAAACCAATCACAACACCACAATCAGGAACAACACCATTACAATCGAATCCGATTGAGAGTAAACCAATCACAACACCACAATCAGGAACAACACCATTACAATCGAATCCGATTGAGAGTAAGCCAATTACAGCACCACAGTCGGGAACGACACAATCACAACCGAACCCGATTGAAAGTAAACCAGTCACTACTTCACATGTAAGTACACCGCAAAAGCAAGTAGAGGTAAAACCGATTAATTCACAACCAACTAAAAATGTCCCTAAAGTAAATAATCAACAACAGGTAAAAGAAGGGGCAGCAATTAAAAAAGTTGAAACGAAAGCACAAACACAACAAGAAGCTTTAAAAAATGTAAAAGCAAAAGAAACCATAAAACCAAAATAATTCAGCTCACGAGGGAGGGTTTATACATTGAGTGCGGAACCAAATCGCGACCTTGAAAATGAACATCATCCTGAAGCTGAACTAGGGAAGGCGGCTGGTAAAGGATCAAAAGTAGCGGGTAAAGCAGTTGCACAAGTAGGTAAGAAAGTAGCAGTTAAAGTAGCACAAAAGGCAGCTACAGTTGCTGTTGCAAAACCATTATTAATAGTAGCCGGTGTAAGTTTGGCTGTTATTGCAGGTTTAGGTATCGTGATATTTTTATTAACCGCCACAATGAGTGAAGATGAAGTTAGTCCTGGAGGAATTGGTGGTCCTTTTGCCCCAGGTACTGCAAGTGTCAGTCCTGAAGTCATGAGATGGGAGCCATTGGTAAGGAAATATGCGGCGCAACATGGCATAGAAGCAATGACTCCATTAATATTAGCTCTTATTCAACAAGAAAGTTCTGGAACACAATTGGATGTTATGCAAAGTTCTGAATCACAAAATCATCCTCCGGGTTATTTTACAGATCCAGAAGAAAGTATTAAATATGGTTTAATGCATTTTGCTGATTGTCATAAAAAATCCAACGGCGATCAAAATATTACATTACAGTGCTATAACTACGGAACTGGCTACGCTAACTACGCAGTTTCGAAAGGTGGATATACTCACGAGAATGCAAGGGCATTTTCTGCAGAGCAATCAGCTAAAAATGGGTATAAATGTGGTTCATGGCGAAGTGCAGAGGCAGTAGCTAATAATTGGTGTTATGGTGATCCAGACTATGTCCCACATATTATGAGATACTATCAACCTGGTCAAACCCCTGGTGGTTCTGGTGGAATTGCTGGTGGTAGCGTTTTAGGTGATGATGTATTCCAAGCAATTATGACAGAAGCACTAAAGTATCAAGGATGGCCATATGTGTTTGGAGGGCGAACACCAAATACGTCATTTGATTGTAGTGGAATTATTGAGTATACGTATTCAAGAGTTGGTATTAATTTATTTGGTACTGCACAAACCCAATGGGATAAAACCCAACGTATAGCAGATCCTAAGCCAGGAGATTTAGTGTTTTTCCATAGTACTTATGCTACAAGTAACTACATTACGCATGTTGGCATTTATGTAGGAAATAATACAATGTATCATGCTGGCGATCCGATTGGCTATGCTGATTTAGGTAAACCATATTTTCAACAGCATTTTGCGGGATATGGTCGTGTAGTTAGATAATAATGCATGTAACATCTAGCAACTTATGAAACTGCGAAAAGGAGGTAAATCATGAAGAAAATCACCATTATAATAGCAATTTTATTAATAGCTAGTGTAGGGTTTTTAATAAAATATCAATCTGATAATGAAAAACTTAAAACTGATAATATAGAATTAACGAAAAAAGTGGAAAAGGTGGAGGCACAATACAACGATACGAAAAAGGAGTTGTCAGCTCTAAAGAGTAACAATCAACAACAAGTAAAAGAAGCGGCAGAACGATTTCTTAAAGCTTTCCGTACTTATGATACGGGTAAAGGTGAATCATACCTTGCTAATATCGATGCATATATAACACCAAATGCAAAGAAAGAATTAACACCACCAGGTGGACCGACGCAATCTGCTCCTGGAACTGGAGATGAGAAAGAAAAGAAGAAAGTTTCATTTCAATCTGAATACACAGGTGGCGAGTTGTATTATGTATTTTTGGATACTACGAAAGCAAATGTATTAGCAAAAGTGAAGAGTAGAATTACAGTTAATGGTGTTTCATCTGATAATATGTCATTAATGCAAATAAATCTTATCTATGATGGAAATAAGAAGTTATGGCTTGTTGACAAGCTTATACCTTTAGCCGATTTAAAAGATCGTATGCCTTAAGTGGTGTAGCCAGATTAAATGTAGAGTAATAGAGGTGCAGAGATAATAAAGCTGTTTAATTTATAATATAGTCATTTAAAAAATAATATAATTTTTTAAAAATCCTTCTTCTGCTAACGGAGTAGATTAGCTCAATAAGGAATCCAAATAAGAACTTATAGCTTCTGAAGAAATAAAAAAAAGAAAGATTTTAAATACAAAATAGACTCTGTTATATAGAGGCAGAGGAAGAGAGAAATTCATTTGTGATAAATTAGTAATAGTTTGATTTGTTTAAAACTGAGTGAAGGATTATAAAGTGTGTGCAGTTTTTGGCCAATTCTTATATGTCTTATTCGACGGAGGAAATATGCATAAAGATAATTTTAAAATTAGTAATATTCCCACGGTTTTATGGGGAGATAAGAGTGAAAAAATTTTTATTGCAGTACATGGAAATATGTCAAATAAGGAAGATGCAGTTATTCAAATATTAGCTGAAGAAGCCAATCAAAAAGGTTATCAAGTATTAAGCTTTGATTTACCTGAGCATGGAGAAAGAAAAAATGATAATACTCCTTGCAAAGTACAGTTTTGTATTAGTGAATTATCTATAATTATGAATTACGCAAAAGAACAGTGGAAAGAAGTAAGCGTGTTTGCATGTAGTATGGGAGCTTATTTTAGCCTTTTAGCCTATCAAAATGATGTGTTAAAAAAGGCATTATTATTATCACCAGTAGTTAATATGGAACGAGTTATCGAAAATATGATGAAAGGGTTTAATATAACACCAGAGCTTTTGCAAAAAGAAATGACTATAGAGACACCTATTGGTCAAAAGTTATATTGGGATTATTTATGCTATGTAAAAGAACATCCTATTAATACATGGAATACAGATACATATATTATGTATGGAGCCAAGGATGAACTGTGCGAATTTGAAACTATTAACTATTTTACAAAAAAACATCGTTGTGAATTAGAAGTCATGGAGACAGGTGAACATTACTTTCATACTGAAGAACAGTTAAAGATATTTAAACAGTGGTTAAACAAACATATCGATTAACAAATTACAATTTATCTTGAACCTGTTAGAGAAGAATGGTGAATATATAAACTGATATTATATTTGAGAGATATTATAAATGTGAATGTAATCACTTAAACAAACAGGTGCTTTAGTTCAATAAGAATTAAACAACTTTAAGGATCCTTACCACACACTAGATTGTAGCAAGGCTCTTATATTTTCATAATAAAATTAAATAACTATATTATCAATTTACAATAGAAAAACCCCTCTTAGCGTTGTTAATAAGAGGGGTTTTTAAGTGTTTACTGTAACTTTGAAATAAAGTCGTACTGTTTTAAAGAAAGTGTGGATTTGCAATAAAGTTTAACTATTTTGAAAGAAGATTAACTGTTTATAAAAACCATTTTGTCAAAAATACTTTACGGATTGTAAGAAATAAATTACAATTATCTTAAGAGGTGTTGCTTTTGTTACATAATAGAATTGTAGTTTGCCGAGCAGAAAAAGGTTGGACGCAAGAAGAACTGGCAAAAAGGGTGGGTGTTAGTCGACAAACTATCGCTACTCTTGAAAAAAATAAATATAACCCTTCTCTAATTCTTGCCTTTAAAATCGCAAATGAATTTGAAAAGCCAATAACTGACGTGTTCGATTATCAGGAGGAGTGAGTCATATGTTGTGGTTAAAAATTTTATTTTTAGTTGTAATATTCATCAGTCAGATGTACGTAATACAATTTCAGTCCAGTGACGAAGCAAAAGACGAAAGAGGGAGAGAAATTCAATATAAAACAAATAATGTGTTGTACAATATCTTATCTGTAGGTATCATTGCCATATATATTTTTCAATCAATAGATATAGTTTCTTCAGAATTTCTACCTGATTTATTGTTATATTTCGTGCTTTCATTAAGTGTACTAGGCAGTATTTTTATATTTATCAACAGAAACAGGAAAAATTACTAACATGAGTTAGGATTTTTAACTTTTTCTGTTAGGCCAATGAACAAAATGTATCTTTAAAAAGTGAAATTTATATGCTGATTATGAAGGAATATTATTAAACTGAAAACTGCATTCATTTAAGTAGATTACATAAAATAAACAATCTTTTTTATAAAAGCTTAAGGAATCCAAAATTAAAATCTATACATTTTCATTAAACCTTTTCAAAGTGTGTGGATTTTTTCTATAATTTCATCTCAAAGCAGTATATATCCCGAAAGGGAGTTTAAACAATTATTTTGTAAGCACAAAATTCACTTTTATAAAAAATAATAGTACTTCATATCAATATAATGAATTAACACGGCATCAAAAGAATATGCTGCATATTGTACAATATAAAACCTCTTTTCTGTCTATAAGAATGCAGAAAGAGGTTTTTTTAATAATGTATTCACTAATAGCGGTTGTAAAAGGCTCATCTTCTAATCCTTCAAATAAGCTTTTTTCTCAAGTTTATCTATATCTACCTTTTTAGCTCTTTAAAGCTAATTTTTTTGTATACTGTCCATCCATATAATCATATACGAAAAGTTGTCCATTTTTTAATCTTTATGAATAAGGTAAGGTGCAGATCTAGTGAAAAACAATTAAAAATTTTAGAGAATATTTCTAAAAAACTTAGTTTCTCAGTTAAAAGTAACAATAATTCTAGTAGAAGTATTATTTTGGGATTTTTAAATATTGAATGAGGGAGAGGAGATATTTTTATGGAGTCAAAAACTTATGAAAAGCTACAAGCATTACGTAGATATAAGGAGCCAATTCAGGCAGTATTGAGAACGGTTAAAAGACAAGATAAAGACGATTCAGATACTGAATATGCTGAGTTCGCCCTTGAAAACGGAAAAATTATAGGTATTTGTAAAAAAGAGGACTTCTCTCATTACTCTTTTAGAAGTATTACTCAATTCACAGGTAATATTTTTAATGTAGTAATTACACAAATGTCTGATGAACTGGATGTAAATAAAGTACAGGTTTCAGTAAAAGAAGCTAGCAGGAGATCGGCAGATGCGTTAATTCGTGAGTTAATAGAATTGGAGCAAGATGAAAGACTTCGGGAACCTACTTACGAAGCTGAGGTAACTGGATATAACATGAATGCTCAGGTTCCAACCATATTCTTACGCATCAATGGTGCAGAATGCTTCATGAAATTACATGAACTAAACTATGGAAGAGTGTATAAAAACGCTGTGGATCGCTATGCACCAATTGGTAAACATATCCCAGTTAAGGTTCTACAATTTAACCCAGAACAGCGACTAATCCACGTTTCTAGAAAAGCAGCCGTGGAAAATCCTTATCAGTTATTATCTGAATTAGCTGAAGGGGATACAATTGTAGGAAGGGTTGTAAATGTTGACCCGCGTTTTGGAGTTTTTGTTGAATTGGACCAAGGCTGCACAATTAAAGGAATTGTCCCTAAAACAATCGAACAGCCAGTATTGGATGACGTAGTAAGTATGAGAATTGTAAGTGTGGATGTGGAAAAAGAGAGAGGGTCGGGGGTTATCTTTAAGTTTCCATTTGGACGCAAAAAAGTTAACGATCCAACGGCGTTTTTATATAACTAATGAGTGCGCCGCAGGTTTCCGTACAAGAGAATGGAAAGGCGGTTCAATATTGGCTTAATAGGGACCAATCTTTATCACTTTGGGATGACCCCTCTTTACAGGGGGGACCAATTTTTCCAGATAAATTCAAACCACTCACAGATTTACGCAGTATTTATGACAGAATTAATTCAGGTTTTATAAATGAAAAAGATAATTTAATACTAAAGCTTATTTGGGATTCATTAGCGATTACTGAAGCTCAAATTAAAAATTTTGTGGAATCCAAAATTAGTAGGTCTCAGGTTTCAGAATCGCTGAAAAAACTGGCACTGTATGGATTTGTTAGTAGATGGGAGATAAAATCGGGGCTATTTCCGGATCAGCCTAAAACCTCTGCTCCAATTACTCTAAATACTGCTGGTCATTTAATGATGTGGGCTTACCATAACCGTAATACAAACTATTCTTTAAAGCCAGAACAGTGGTTAAAACTTGGAGTAGCAGGGGTACAAAGATTTGTCACTATGAATCAAATAAAATATGAGTTTGCAGTAGGCCAACAGCTATTAAAAAACTGGTGCTGGTATCCAAAGCTAAAAGGTACTGGTAATGGTTATAATCCAATTGCTGTTGGAGAAATTAAAGCTCCAATTGGAAATCAAAACTTCATATTTGAAAGGGTGCAACAGGGGCAGCGATATGCACAGCACTTAAAATCGCGATTGAAAATTTGGGAAGATCAAATTCAAAATGGGCCAAATAATTTATTGAACTTCGAAAATACGAAGAGTTTACCAGGTATTTTTATTTTATCTGTATCAAATCTCGCTTTGGCAGAACATGTTAGAAAGGAGCTAATGTTAGACTTACGAAAGATTCCTATAATGCTCGTAATAGACGAATGTATTCACAGTGAGGGATTCGCAAAATCTTTTTATATTTCAACTCAAAACGGAATTCAGCAAGTACCATTACCATTTTTGAGATAACAAGAGCTGCTTCAGGTAAATATGCTGAAGCGGCTCTCTGTTGTTCTAACGATGAATTGATATTCATAACTCAACTTTTGTTTGAAATATATCTACTTTTATTTTTTATAGATTTCGGGAAATAAATTATATGTATATATTGATTAATAATTTATAATATACCATTGCGAGAAAGAAGGCCTGTTTTTGATACTTTTTTTGTTTTTATCGATTAGAAGAACTAACTATTATATATTGAAAATTAAGACAATTAAAGGTATTATATAGATAAGACTTTCTTTTTTTCTTACTTTTCATAATCAATTACTAATATAACCCTTTCGGGGCTATGATTTTGTAGAGCAAAACTGCTTGCAATTATTCATATACCTGAAAGGGTTTTTATATTTAAAAACAATTAAGCTGGTCCCATTATTTAGAGGTTTTCTATAAAGAAAGTGCGATGATTTGTTAATTTGTAATGTGAAAACACTACGAGTTATTAAAATTAAAGCATTAAGGGAGGAAATTATAATGGTAGGTGAAACTTTTAAAAATTTGCTAATAGGTCTGGCTGGTTTAATAGTGGGGTTAAGTACTATATATATAATAATTAAATATAGCTTCAAATTAACAGTAGAAAAAGCTATACCTAACTTAATAGCCTATGCCAGCTTATATTTACCAGGAGTTATAACGTTTGGCTTAGTTGGTTATTTTTCGAATTCATGGATTTTTGGAATTGTAATGGGTGTCATAGTTGAAGCAATTCGTTTCTATGGGTTAGGAAGAATACTAAATCAAATATCCACTTCTTTAAGAGCGATGAAAGTGAAAAATGTTATATCAAAAGCAAATAAAAAAGTAAATGTTAAAAATAAACCTTTAGAGGTCATTGAAGCTTCTGAAGTTAACATAGAAAAAGAGAGCAGGTCACAAGAGAAACCAGCAATTGAACTAAAAAAAGAAAAAGAGAAAATTATAAAAACAGAAAAGCTAGAAATAATTGATGATGCAGATGAAGTTAAAGAGTCAGAAGGAATGGAAGGATTAGAACTTATTGCGGTACTTGAACACCTGGAAATGGTCGCAGAAACTAAAGATGATGTAATAGTGGAAAATGGTACGACGGTAAAACGTAAGCGTAGACAAGCTGAGAGTACACCAGATACACAGAAAATCTATGAACAACTAAAACTAGTTATATTAAGTAGGAATTCAGAAAAGAAAAATGATGAAATGAGTTTTTAGTTTCTCTTTAAAGTGTAATATTATAGGAAATATTATAAAGATAAAGTGTTGTATGAGTGGGATATTAATTTAAAAATAGTAGGAGCCGAAGAATATTTAAAACAAAGCGCCTTGGAAAAAATTGATCATTTAAAGAATTTATATAAGGCTGTTAAAAATGAGGAATTAGATATAGAAATAGAGGTGCATGTGGAATCAAAAATACCATTTTGTCGGAATCACAAGTTTTTATAGGTTTAGACAACTTGATAACATAAGAGCCTGTTTGCAAGTTCTACCTTTTTTTATGTACAATAAGGATAAGAGATAATATAGGCAGGGAGAGGAAATCCATGTCCACTAAATTAGTAAATTTACGCATTGATTTTGCTTTTAAACAGTTATTTGGAACGAAAGGAAATGAGGAAATTTTAACGGGTTTCTTAAATGCAATTTTAGAGGAATCTTTAGATGCAGCTATTACATCGCTACAATTAGATGATCCACATCTCCATAAATCTTATGAAGATGATAAGTTATCGATTTTAGACCTATTAGCAACACTAGATAATGGAACGCAAGTAAATATCGAAATTCAGCTTCGAAATACACATGATATGGTAAAGCGATCTTTATATTACTGGAGTAAACTTTATACATCCCAAATGCAAGAAGGAATGCCATATCGTTCACTTCGGAAAACGATTACCATTAACTTACTAGACTTTATTTTATTTTCTCAGGATGATGCATTTCATACCACCGGACAATTATGGAATACTAAAATGCAGCAACTATTAAGTGACGACATTGAAATCCATTTTGTAGAGATACCGAAATTGGTAAAACAATGGCGTGAAGAAAAAGTAAACCCGTGGGAAAATACATTTGTTCGTTGGATGTTACTATTACCAGCACATGAAGATGAACATTTAACTCAAACATTGGAGGAGATTGCGATGAATCAAGATCCAATTTTACAAAAGGCAATAAATAAATGGGAAAATATGAGCCATGATTCTTCTTTCCGAACAGCATACGAAGCTCGGGAGAAATTACTTCTAGATGAACAAGCTAAGTTAGCTCATGCAGAACAAGAAGGCATGGAAAAAGGCATTGAGCAAGGTAAGATGCAGATGATCCGAGGAATGCATGAAATTGGTGTACCACTTGAAACTATTGCAAAAGCAAGTAAGTTGAGTGTGAAGGAAATAGAACGTATCTTAAATCTAAAATAAATATATATGGGTATACAGAACTCATGAGTAGAAAAAATTAGACGTTCATTATCATAGTATGTTTAATGGGAAAGCATTGCTGAAGATTTTGGCAGTGCTTTTTCTTAATCAATTTTTTGATGTTTTTCATGCTGCTCACAATTATATAGAAAAGTTGAAAGAAGAACGTGAAATGTATTCACGATTAATAAGGTTGTTAAAAAATAATAAAGGTACATAAAATCTATATGTTAATTAGTTCAGCCCCTTGGAGGGCGCTCCAAGGGGCTAAGATTCGAGAATTTTTAAACTCTTGCTAATTTAGATGAGAACTCCCTAAAGAGAACCTATGCTATTTTAACACTTAACTATTTATTTTTACAACTATATATATAGATGTAAATGTTTTATGGGTATCATGTTGTGTAACCATAATCGGTTAGCGAAGGCGATGGGACAACAGAAGTAATGATTGGACTTATGGAGTATAAATGAGAAGATTCTTAGTCTTCTCTCAACCACTAAACGTAAAGCGAATAGCTGCTAAAGAAAGATAGAAAGTTATATGATGCGGTTGCTTTTTTTTAGTTATATAGAAATTACACATTAAACATATTTAAGGAGTCATTTAGGTATAAAGATAATCGAATCATACATGGAAGGGTCTTTTCGAACATGCTAGTTACCTCAAATTATATGTATCATTTGGCACCTGTGCGAGGCTGCTTTTTTAATGCACATTATAATAGGGACAAGCATATTATGTAATAGGACGAGTTCTTCGTGTCCTATTCAATGCTCAGGATAACCCCAATTCACACTGATAGCACCAGTAGCGAGGGTGCTATCTTTTTATTGAAAAAATATTTAAATGTATATAATGTGATTATTGAATTAATATTTCAATATAAGGGGTACAAATTCGATGCGACGTAAAGAGGATTTGCTGAAACAATGGAAGGTGGATCTGCAAACTGTTCAAGAAGAAAAGAGGATGAAGAAGAAAGCTAAGAATAAGAAATATAGAATTCCTGGTAATACAGCGGGATTCATGAATGGAAAGAATACTTATCGTAAAGAAAATGGGGTATGGAAACAAAGAAATAAATGACGTGAAGGTAAATAAGTTTTGTTAAGTTTATAGCAAGTATTGTAGGCGCTTCTGTAATCTGGGTGGCGTCTTGTTTGTTGTTAAGGAAATATAACAAAATAAACGAATATAAGCACGAAATTAGAAGAAAAAAATAATATTCTTGTCGTTTGCTATAACCTACTAGGAAAAAGCTCATTTATAGAAAAAGAGAATGAGGAAAGTGGAATGGATTATTAGCGAAATCCAACCATAATCATTTCTTCATTTTTTATTTCAATTATAAATTTATATTCTTTATCCAATAACCAGAAATAAAAACTGACTGCATCAATATCAACTAGTGATTGGAATACTTTATCAAGATTTGTGCTTATTACAGGGATTTCATAGTTATCCCATAGTATAAAAATTTGTTCATCAAAACCTGGTTTGTTTTCTTTAATAAGGGAAATTAGTTGCTCTTTATTTAAAGCTATTAATTGATTGTCTATCTGTTCCCAATCTATTCTTCCAGAGACAGTTATAGGAAATGAATTTATTAAAGTATTTGCAATTTGTTGGCTTTTATTTTGAGAGAAAATGAGAGTTTCCTCTCCGAGAGATTCAATACATTCATTAAACAAAGGGTTTGTATCATTGCTATTTTTTGTTTTCAGTGCCCGTAACTTTTGTTGCATTTTCCATCGTCTTGAGGATCTATCACTCATTTTTATCATTCCTTCTACAATTAATTAGGAGTCAGTATAGCATATAGTAACAGTTCTTAGTAAAGAAACTATTAGGCAATTGAAATAAGCCTCTACTTTCACCATATTTAGTTTAAGAATTAGATTGTCCGATTCTTTTGAAACATAACTATAATAATTCAATTTCAATATCATAAGCAACCCAATTATTATATAGAAATACAAATTCAATGACTTGAATTCAATGTTTTGTTACGCTATAAATAGCTTGATTTGTTTTTAACTTAAACATATTAAGAGTACATAATAATTTTTAGGAGGATTTTTTGAATGAATTTATGTAAGGCGAAAACCTGGTTACCATTATCTGCTGCAATGATTACAGTAGTATCAAATCCAGTAGGGACTGCTGCTTCAACGGTTTATACGGTTCAAAAAAATGATACCCTAGAAGCAATAAGTAAACAATATGAGGTATCAGTACAATCACTTAAACAAGAAAATAATAAAGCAAATGATCAAATTTATATTGGAGAACGTTTAACAATTCCGGTATCGTCAACTGCAAACAAATATGTTCAAAAAAATAATTCACCAGTTTCAACTAATACATATCAAGCAATTTACCAAGTGAAAAGTGGGGATACATTAAGTTCTATATCACAACAATATAAGGTTTCAATACAGTCAATAAAACAAAACAATAACGTAGACGAAAACCATATTTTTGTCGGTCAGCACTTAAAGATTGATACTGGTATTTCATTACAAGAAGTGGATTTAATGGCTCGATTAGTAAATGCAGAAGCAGGGGGAGAGCCGCATGCAGGAAAGGTTGCAGTTGCAAAGGTAGTATTAAATCGTGCTAACGCAAATGGTTTTTCAAATACAATTACAGGCGTAATTTACGAACCGATTAAAAATGGTTATGCATTTACTCCTGTTACAGACGGTAGAATTAATCAGCCTGCTACACAGGAAGCAAGAATGGCAGTAGAAGAGGCTCTCACTTCAAAAGGAACAAATTCTGATTGGCTTTATTTCTATAATCCTCAAACATCGACTGACAAATGGATTACAACACGTCAAACCGTTGCACAAATTGGAAACCATCTGTTTGCTAAATAATAATATATTAGCGGAGTTTCCAATGAGATAAGGAGAGGTTATTTTTGCGTGTAATACATTCACTATTAGCAATATTAGCAGTTGTATTTTTAATTTGTGGTGTTATTATTCACGAGTATGTATTGGTGTTTTTGGTAGGAATTTGTTGCATGGTGATAGTAAGTTTTATAATTTCCAGCATACGTAATTGGAAAGAGAATAGAAAGCGTATTTCTATCGTGTATTTTACTTGTGTATTAATATTATTGCTATTAACACTATATCTTTTGTTTGTCACAGTTTATACACGTTCTTTGGAAATATAGTAGTTTTACATCTATATCAAAACCGCTCTGATAATGTTCTTTCTGTGGGTTTGAAATAAATCCACGATGTTTGTAAGAAAGACGCGAAGCTTTGAACAAAGTTGCGATGTTTTATCTCTTTAATCAAAGAATTTTAAATGCGTTTGGATTGGATTCTTTTGCGTATTGTACAGTTAGTTTTCTTTGAACTACCCCCACTTTCACTTCGTTTAGAAGAGGGGGGTTCCTAAGTAAAGAGTTCTATCTAACTCTAATTTATTAGGCTATCTCCACAGTCCTTGCGGTTAGAAGCCTTATCGCTTCATTCTTTAGATTGATACTTGCGTTAATATCCCTATCATGGTGTGTACGACAAGAGGGGCAGTCCCATTTACGTAGGTTTAGATTTTTAACGTCTTTGTTTTGATATCCACAACAAGAACATAATTGGCTGGAAGCAAATGTTTTCGATACGACAATGACTTGTTTGCCGTACCATTTTGCTTTGTATTCCAACATGATTCGAAACTGTGACCATGATACCTCACTAATTGCTTTTGCTAACTTATGATTCTTTAACATATACGATACTTGCAAATTCTCTATACCGATAACATCGTGGTTTTTGATGATTTCAGTCGAGATTTTGTCCAAGTAATCTTTTCTAGCATTCGTCATGTATTCATGAATTCTAGCTACTTTTACTCGTTGTTTATTCCATCGAGAAGATCCTTTCATTCTTCTAGAAAGAATACGCTGTGCTTTTGCCAACTTCTCTTCTAATGATCGAAAAAACTTCGGATTTTTATAGGTTGTTCCATCTGACAAAATGGCGAAATCTTTTAGTCCCACATCCATTCCAATGTAAGAATGTGTTTTCGGAAGTTCTTGCACTTCTGTTTCGACTAACAATGACACAAAGTATCTGCCAGAAGGGTTCCGTCTAACTGTAGCATTTACAATACGCCCCTCTACTTCGCGACTTTTGGCAAATCGAACAAGGCCTAGTTTCGGTAACTTTATCTTGTTTCCTACAACAGAAATGTTTTCATTTGTTTGTTTTGTGGTATAAGATTGTACGTTGTTCTTCTTAGATTTGAAACGCGGGGCACTGTTTTGTTTTTTGAAGAAGCGTGTATAAGCATCCGCAAGGTTGCGAACAGACGACTGAATCGCAATACTATCCACTTCTTTTAGCCAAACAAACTCTTTCTTCATGGCAGGAAGTTTGGCAGAGCATGTACCATATGTCAAACCTTTCCCCGTCTCTTTGTATGCGTTATCCCATAGAGATAGGAAATAATTGAATACAAAACGAGAACAGCCAATTGTTTTATTAATTAGGGTTGCTTGTGTTTTATTTGGATAGATACGAAATTTATATGCTTTATTAATCATCATTGATTTTACCTCCAGTTCTGCATATGTCTATCATACAACAAACATATATTCGATAGATGGTAAAGTAACAGTTTATGTATGTCGAACAATTATGATGGCTTCCTGCCATCTCTTGTCCGAAGCCAATTCATCTCCCACCTACTCACTTCGCGTTCCTTGAGGAAGGAGTCTTCTTGGCTAAAATGATAAAACTTAGATTTTCAAACGACTTTATTGTTATTTTTTCGTTTGGTGAAATATTTTTTATCAAAAATTAAACAACTTTATTTTTATTCTACAGTAGATACTTCCATATGAGTATACTAGCAAAAGAGACTCTATAATGGAGTCTCTTTTACTATAAGATATTTTTGACTCAAGTTTCATTTATTATATCTTTAAAATATAGTTTCATATCCTTAGCTTCGAATTCATTTATTTCAAGGGGGGAGCGCAATCATCACATTTAACATTTATACTTAGCATGGAATTCTTTTATTTTACATCAATAATATCCATGAATTTAAGATTAATTCTGTTATAAAAAGCATCTGTACATAGTATAGAACAATTCAATGGATCAATATCAGTTACGGTCATATAGTTAGTAAGCAAATAGCCATCTTCGTAATATGTAATCAACACCTCTTCTTCAGATAGTAATGAGCATAATAACATGTTCTCGATAAGTTCTTTTTTTTCAGAAGTTAAGATTGGACGTGCTACTTTATTCTTTTCCTTAATAATCTCACGTATACCATCAAATTGTTCTGTCATTGCAGCAAATGGAGTCCATTTCACCATTCCTCTTCCCTTTGGCATATTAGCGTTGTATATCGATAGGTAAGTTTTTGAAGTTATCTCTAACTTTTCTCCCGATCCGCACGGTACGTGCCACTTTCACGGCATACCGCGGTCCACCTATATTGTAGTGTTCTTTCCATCTAATAATGATAAATTCTAAGCAAACAACGCTAGTTGTTCATGATTTAATCCCACTTCAGTTTGTGATTCAATACAGATTTCCTCGTTTTTGACTAGCTTTCGCAATTTGTTAAGTTTGTCTAGCTGTTCCTCAGTGAGTTTAAGTTCATTGAGTAGTTGATTTATGACTTTTTCCTTGGTTGCGTGTATTAGTCTATGAACACTTGGTTTGATGATGGTAAGGTTTTTGTAGCTGTCATCCTTTGTTTCACTCCATAATCGCTTATGGTGACAATGGATATCCCAGGGCAGGAGTTTCTCGCCTGTCACACTACATTTACCTTTTTGAGCTACGTAAAGAGAGATTCGATTGTCATTGTATTCAACGGTTGTCTGCCCATTTATGACTGGATTTTCTCTTAGCCATTTAAGTTCTGTTTCGATTATGTCTGCCAAGTTTTTGTGTATCAAGGCTCGTCCTTCTACGGTGTACTTGTTAATGGCCTGCTTTTTCATCAACGGACTTTTGTGTTGAATATAGGCGATTGGTAGGATAGGACGTCTCATGAGATACCTCATCCTTTTTGACTTTAGATAGGGTTTTATACCTTTGTCTTTTCCTTCATATTTTCCTATATTCGTGTATCCATTAGTGTTGCTTTTTCCTCTTCTTATTGCCTTAGGGAAACGGTTATACATCATGCAGTCGAGTTCTAAACCCATTTTATCGAGGTCTATGCTGACATGCGTTGCTATTCTGTAATAGTTGTGCTTGCCAATGACAATGCTGTTGTATAAATTAATTCCTTTGATTGCTTCAATAGAGTTCGGGGTTTTCTGTATTTTTTTCACTTGTTTTGCTAAATCTTGCTTCGTCTTTTCCAGTGCCTTTAGTGATACATGTGTTTCTGCAATGTATCGTGTGTTCCCGTTTTTCCGTTTTCCTTTCTTTGTAGCTTTGAGAGAGAAACCTAAGAATTCACTCTCTTGCTTTTTCAGATTGGTAACTTTGGATTTCTCGGTTGAGATAGGCAGTTTCAATCGTTCTTCTAGCCACATTCGGCATGCTTCGAATATTTTCTCTGCATTACTTCGTGTGTTTGTGAAGATTTTGAAGTCATCTGCGTATCTTACGATGTACATTGGTTTCATTTTTGATGTTTTGGATAGGACGTATGTTACGTTGTCGTTACTCCAGATTCCATCTTTGTATCTAGGCTTTACCTTTTGGGCTTTGAATGTTTCCCATTGTTTACTAACCCACCAGTCAAACTCATTAAGATTAACATTGGCGAGCAGAGGGCTGAGGATACCTCCTTGCGGAGTTCCCTTCGTCGGAAACATTGTTGTACCGTCAGGCATTTTTACTGGTGCTTTCAATATTTTTCGGATAATGACGAGTAATTGTTTGTCCCGTATACCCAGTGTCCATATTTGACGCATGAGTTTGGCGTGATTTACTTCGTCGAAAAATCCTTTAATATCCACGTCTACCACATAAGTAAGGTTTTGTTGGTTTACCTTTTTTGTACTATCTGCTATGGCATGTTCTGCACTTCGGTTCGGACGGAATCCATAACTTCTATTACAAAATTGCGCTTCGCAAATAGGCTCCAAAACTTGAAGATTACATTGTTGGATAATTCTATCCCACATACTTGGTATTCCGAGAGGTCTTGTTTTTCCGTTGGGCTTAGGAATTTCCTTTCGTCTTACCTTTTGTGGTTGGTAGTTTTGAAAGCGTCTTTTAACTTCATTCAAGAAATAGCTCTGATTCATTCTTTCAATATCCTTGATGTTTATGTTGTCACAGGCAGATGTTTTACTCCCTTTATTTCCTTTTATGTTACGAAAAGCGAGGAGTATATTTTCGTCTGATGTGATAGTAGGCATCAGTTTATTGAAAGAATTTCCTTTGGTTGCTTTTTGGTATAAGCCGTCTAGGACAGTTTGAATACCGTAGTATTCATTGTGTCTAAGTTTCTTATCCTTTAGCGTGGGCTTAGATTTGTCATTCATGGTCTATCACCTACTCTTGTATTGATTTTTGGTGACCTTTTGAGTCTTACCAGAATCCATGCAAGATTAGATGGAAATTCAGTTCCTCCAATGTAGGCTTGTGGCTGTTCCTCCAGTTCCATTACAGAACCTTCTCGGGTCGTGCCACTACTCTCACTACTATTAAGAAGACTTCACTCGGTTATCCGTTTCGCATTCAACTATATCCGCCGATAGAGATTTCTCTCAACGTTAGTAGCTTTCGACGTTCCGTTCAGACTATCATTGTTTTAAAGGTCATATGACCTCCGGTTTAGGTGCTTGCTATACCCCGTACCTAGCTCCGTTGCCTATAACAACGTTAGGATTGTTACAACATGAATTATTCCAATCCATTAGACAAGTCTTATTTTCAGACTCCGAGTCATTTCTAACCCGTCACAATATCGAGGCGTACATTCGCAAGTTCGTCAGTGTTTACACATTCTCACCATGTCGGTTGACAGCATACAATACTTTATCAGTTCCATTTGGTTTATTATTCCGAATGGCTTTCGGTTATCCTGTAGGGTACTTCGGATAATGATTGCATGTTTTACCCTGCTTCCAACATCACGCTATGCCTAACGTATGCTGTCGGGAATCTCACTGGGAGAGTTTCAGGTCGTTACTCCTTCATTCCTCTCACTTGTCTGAACAGTTATCCTGTTCTTGTAGCCTTAGCTTATTTCTTTAAAGAACAGCCATCGTTTGTCGCTAAAAACGTTGTAATACCAACGTTTTTACTTAGTCGATAACGTCTCGCACTCATGATTTGTGTCCTCCTAACAATGTGTTTCTGTATCTTGCTGTAGCACTATTTGTATAAGAAATTCCTCTTAATATGCTGTTCTTACCAAACTTAGTGCGTATTTCATCCATTACCTTCGTTAATTTCATTTCTTTTTCTCGTTGTATTACATTGTCAAAAAGAGATATTTGTTCTTCACCTTCATTGATTAAGTTGGTTAAAGAAACATTGATAGATCTAATTGGTTCCCCTGTATAAAACTTATGTAAAAAATATGTACAAATATGATAGATATCCATTGTTAAATTAGTTGGTCGGTTCATAGTGTGAGTTTTTCTGAAACCACCAGCGTTACTGTAACCAATGGAAAAATGGATTGTTTGAGCTAGTTTGTTTTGTCTTCTCATCCGATAACAAACTTCCTCGATATGTTCCAGAAGGATAATCGGAAATTCTTCTATTGTGTAATCACGCATGAGTATTTGGCTTTTACCAATTGAAGTTGTTGCTGGTATGTATTTTTCTGCAATGCGGCTAAAATCAATGCCGTTGCTATGTAAGTGTAATTCTTCGCCAATAACCCCAAAACTTTGTTTTAAGTATTTGAGCGGGTATTGCGCTAAATCTCCGATTGAATATATTCCTTTTCGATTTAACTTTGCTTCTGTTTTACCTGAAATCCCCCAAAACTTACTAAGTGGTCGTATCGGCCATAATTTTATGGGTACATCTTCGTACTTCCAATATGCGATGCAGTCTTTTGTCTTCTTCGCTTCCACATCTAAAGCGATCTTACTCATTAAAGGATTAGGCCCAATCCCAATCGTGCATTCAATTCTTGTTTTCTCATATATTTCACGTTTGAATTTCAATGCGAATTCATATGGCTCATTCGCAAACAGATGGATACTATTTGTAATATCCATAAAGAATTCATCGATGCTGTATTGGTGGAAATCTTCAATCGGAACGTATTGTAAAGCTAATTTTGTTATGTAATTTGAGCATTTGATATAAGTTCCCATAATTGGGTTTACCACAAGAATGTCTTTACGTCGTGGTATTTCGTACAATCTTGCCATTTTCTTAACACCTAATGCCTTTAGTGGTGGTGTTGCAGCTAAAACAATGGAGCCACTCCTGTTTACATCTCCTACTACAGCTAATTTGGTATGAAGTGGGTTTAAGCCCATCTTGATACAGGACACACTTGCATAAAAGCTACGAAGATCTACACATAAAACAATTCGATTTGGCAATATTGAGTAGTCATACACCTTTATTCCACCTTAAATAATGGAACGTACGTTCTTATTATATGCGAATATATGTTCTTTTATAAAGGGTTTTTTATAAAAAAATAAAACTGACTCTAGTTAGCCAGTTTTTACATATCCCAAAAGTCGGTGGATTTAACGTTGGGTTTTATTTGCCTAATAACTTTTAAAATCTTTTTCATTACAGTTGGACTAGGTATGTATTCTTTATCATTGCACGCCTTTGAAACTGTAGGACGACTTAATTTCGCGGTCTTTTCTAAATCATTTTGGGTGAAGCCATTCCGATCTAAAAAATTACCTAATTTCGTTCGGTTTTTACCTCCGAATTTCCAAAACACTTAAATCCCTCCTGAACCTATTTTCAACATTGTGGACATAAATGTAAAAAACTATTCGCATAGACGGAAAAAGTTTTTTACATAATGTACAAGCTGTCCACAATAGGATGTATCAAAGCAGCTACCACGTTATTTATTAAGGTAGAAGAATACGAGGTTACCAAAGTAAGTTGCGAATGATTACCACAGTATTTATCAAGATATCTACCAAGGTAAAACTACCACGGTATTAAGTAGATGAAGCTATGTAATATCTACATTCTAAATTCTGTTTATAAAGGGGGCATTTAAATGCGTGCTAGTAAAGAAACAATTCCTTTTCGCGAGTTTATGGATCGGTCATACAAAGATAAAGAAAAAAAAATACGTAAATACAATTCATTAAGTCCTTTCGCATTCCTTCATATGTCGGATCAGGTATTACATACTTACATTGCATTAGGAGTTATGGGAACGATTTTAATCGGAGCAGTCATGTTAGAAAAATACTTGGTGCGACATGACTATATATCAGCAGCTAAATTTGTAAGTGAAGGTATTTATCACGGAACGCGAATTGGTGGAGTTTGCTTGATTGGATATGTATTTGTTCGTATCGTAATCATGTTTTAAGGAGGGAAGGGAGTAATGGGGATTATAAAGGAGTGGCTTCGTACGCAAAGGTTAAGGAATCAGCTTATGGAGGTGTTCGGAAAAGCAGGTTTATATACGGAACATCAAACACGCGGGGGAAAAGTGCCTATTTATCCAAAGGTACATATTGTTTCTTCCTCAGCAGAAAGTGTGAGATATGTGTTTACCATACCAAACGGTTTAGATCCACAGAAGATTGAAAAGAAGTGGTTTTGTTTCCAGCAAATATTAGGACGAAATATTACGATTGAAGGTGATGTGAAAAAATTTGTCCTACATGTATTTCGTTCAAATGCTGGACTAAAATCGTACAATTATTGTTATAAAGAATGGAAGCCACTATTAAAAGATTACCGTTTACCTGTTGTGGTCGGCAGGGACCAATTCGGAAAAATGATAGCATACGATATGATTGATTCCAATTCACCGCACTTATTAATTGCAGGAGAAACGGGAAGCGGGAAAAGTAGTATGGTACGTGTTGTATTATCCACACTTATTCAATATATGTCTCCTGAAAAGTTACATTTGTACCTTGGTGACTTAAAAAACTCTGAATTTCATTTTTTGCGTAGAGTGAAGCATGTAAAAGAAGTTTGTATGGAAGAAATCGAAATGAAAATAATGCTTCAAAAGTTATGGAAGGAAATCAGGGAACGAAGAAAGCTTATGGAAGAATATGAAGTTGATCATATTGATGTGTACAACAAATTAAATCCAAATCATCAAAAGTCATATATCCTACTTGCTATTGATGAAGTGGCTATGCTTAAAGATGAAAAAGAGTGTATGTCTACGATTGAAAAGATTTCAGCAGTCGGGCGATCACTTGGAATTTTTCTTTTGCTTAGTATGCAGAGGCCAGATGCCAAGGTGTTAGATGGTAAGTTAAAACTTAATATGACTGTAAGAATGGGCTTTAAATGTGATAGTGTAATTAATAGTAATATTATGGGTACTCCTGGTTCAGAGTATTTAGAGCAATCTGGCCAAATGATTTTTAAACGAAATGGATTAAAGAAAGTGCAAGCTCCTTATTTAGAATTAAGTAAGGCGAAAAAAATGGTTGAACCATATCGCATGTCTAAAGAGGAGAAGATACTCAAGAATTCATCGCAAGAAGAAATTCCGTTATTTGGGGTGTTAGATGATGAAGAGTAGAGATAAAGGAATTCTGAATGATTTGAAGCAATTTAGATGCATGTCCCGAGACGATATTATTGACTTGCATTTTCAAGGCTTAAAGAATGCGATAACCTGCTGTAATACGGTTATGAAACGATTAAGAAGAGACGGTCATGTTGATGCTAACGTATTGCAACACCCATACATTTATTTTCCGCAACCTAGTTCTATCAGAAAGACGAGTCAAAAAATTCCTCATTTCCTTGGTATTGTGGACGTATACAAACAACTTGTTCATTATGAAAACCCTAAGTTATTCAAAGTGGAACCAAAGTATGGGAAGGAATATATGGAGCCGGATGCTTTTACTATATGGCGTAGGTCGCCATTCTTTATTGAAGTTCAAAAGTCAGTGTACAGTAAAAAGATAATGCAAGATAAGATAAACAGATATGAGTTATACTTCCATAGTCAAGAATGGCATAATGAATATTGGCAACCGAAAACTTCTAAATTCTTTCCTTCAATTCTTATCATTACCGACAAATATTACGACGTTCAATCTCCTTATTTCCGCATATTCCAGGCGAATTCTATAGAGAGTTTTATGAATAATTTAGTAGTGAAATCATAAAGAAAGCCTGCATAGTGCAGAGCTTTTTTTCTTTCAATAATGTATTAAGTCATGTGTGATAATCGTTAAAAGGCAATAAATGTGAAGAGTGAATTTGAAGCAAGTTATGAAATAGTAAAAAAATGAAGAAAGTAATTGTTTAAATAATTTTTAATGGTTAAGCGAATATCTCATTTATAAACATTGATATAGGTAATTTTGTTATCTTTCGAAAATGTAATGTTGACGTAATGTTTTTGAATTTCTCTTCAAACCAGAACAGATTAAGATTACAGTATCATAGAAAATCAATGAGGTGAACAATATGAAAAAATATATGGCATTTTTTAGTCTTTTAGTTGTATTTGCAAGTTTACTAGTTGGATGTGATATCAATCGTATGGGTAAAGATGAATATTACGTTCAAATTACAATGGATGGAAAAGAGGGAGTTTCAAAATCTATGGATGGTAAAGTGATGGGAAAGGAGTATGAATATACATTATCGGGTTTTGATAAGGAAGGTAAAGAAAAAGAGTTAGAATTTATGGCACAAAAGAATCTTCGTAAAGAAGCATTCCTACGTGTATATCACTCAGAGAAAAAAGGTGTAACAGCTTGGGAGGAAGTGCAGGAAGACGAGCTCCCTAAGAAAGCAAAAGAAAAACTAGGTGTGAAATAATCAGTTATTTGTGATGGTGGATTCTCCTACGTGGAGGGTTCGTCGTTTTTTATTATATGTTATATTTTAGTTTTTTATATAAAGCATATTGAAAAGATAGGGTAAATCTTCTGGAATGATATCTTCAAAATTAATAACTTGTACGATAACCTCTCAATTATCACTAAATCCATTCATATCAACAAATTGTTCCACATATCACTTTGTACCAATATCTTTTAAAGTACGCTAAAAAATGCCCTTTATCTTATCTTTATCTTATCTTTACCTTATCTTTAAATTTTTATATTAAACTTAAAACCTTAAAGTATTGATGTTTGAGTCTAAAAAAGTGCGGGAGATAGATGTTCATTACATAGTTTGTAAATAACCAATTATCTTTGGGAAAATTGAATTTCTTATACGAGGAGTAATATATGAAGGATATAAGTAAAAACCAAATTATAAAAGTGTTCCTTATTAGTATTTTAGGTTTAGGAACAATACTTGGAATGCTATATTTTAATCATAAGACCAATATTCAACAAAATAAAGCGCTAGCCACCGAAAAACGTGTATTGCAATATGAATCTACCTTGAAAAAAGAATTAGAAAAATATAATTTAGGAGAGAAAACAGCAGTTTTATTAGGAATTATGTACCAAGAGAGTAGAGGTGAGGGAAACGATCCTATGCAGTCATCCGAATCACTTGGATTAAAGCCAAATGAAATTCAAGAGACAAGCTTGAGCATTGAACAAGGGGTAAAACACTTTGCTAAAATGTACAAATATGGAACGGACAAGGATGTTAGCATGGATACAATTATTCAAAGCTATAATATGGGGCCAGGGTATATTGATTTTGTTGCTAGTCAAGAAGTTAAACAACACTCGGAGGATTCAGCCAAAAAGTTTTCTAAGATGAAAGTTGATCAAAATCCAGCGATGTATACTTGTGGTGGAAATAGAAATAATTTCAGGTATCCATATTGTTATGGTGATTTCACATATGCCACAAAGGTCAATGAAAAAACAAAACTTATTGAAGAACTTCTTCGAAATGTACATAGCTCTTCTAAATAAGTTGCAGAATGAAATATAATGATACCCAGTTATTAACAATAATATCTAAGAAAAAAACTACTTTCTTTCTTGATTCACATAATTTTCAAAAAATAAATCCCGTAGATGTTAATATTTGTTATATAATATATTTGTCAAAGCATTACCCCTAAAGTTTCTACAGTCAAGCTGTAAGATAGTTTGTTTGGCCCGTATTTTCACCTTAAAACAAAAAGAACTTGTAGAGATTCCTACAAGTTCTTTTTGTTTTAAGGGTTAAAAGTGAATTTAAAATATAGGTGCAATTTTTTGAGGGGGAATAGTAAATGTTTATAAAAACAGAAAGATTATTAATACGAAAATTTGAGTTCAAAGATTGGCAAGCAGTTCATGAGTATACATCAGATATCAATGCTATGAAATACATACCTGAAGGTTTTTTTACTGAAGAAGATACAAGAAACTTTGTGAATGAAAACATTGGTGAAAACGCTAAGAACTTTCCGGTGGTATTAATAGATGAAAATATCCTAATTGGTCATATTGTTTTTCATAAATATTTTGGTGAGCATACATATGAGATTGGTTGGGTGTTCAATCCTAATTATTTCAATAAAGGATATGCTTCTGAAGCAGCACAAGCTACATTGGAATATGGGTTTAAGGAATTGAAGTTACATAGAATTATAGCTACATGTCAGCCACAGAATATACCATCATATCGAGTGATGGAGAAGATTGGAATGAGAAGAGAAGGCTATTTCAGGAAGTGTATACCACATGGGAATGAATGGTGGGACGAATATTATTACGCTATTTTAGAAGAGGAGTAAGGCCTCATAACGCATCATTAAAAGAAAATGTTCCTCCTGAAGTTGTAAAAGCAGTAGCTAGAATATGAATGGAAACAATTTGATGGAAACGGTCAGCCAATCATAGCGTAAGACGATGGAATTGGTATTATGTAAATTACTATTGTTGTTGATATTGTCTTACAAGAAGGAATTCATTTAAGATATTAATTGAAAATATTAATTGGGAGGATGTTAGAAATGGAATTAAATAATGGGGATAGAATTAGTATAGAAAAAAGTACAAGTATTAACATGGAGGAAATGGATTTATTATTGCTTGCTGATCCCTCAACAGAAGTAGTTAATGGGTATCTTAAAAAGGGAGATTGTTTTGTATTAAAAAAAGATGCTGTTACTGTAGGTATTATGATTTTAATTCCTACCCGAACTGAAACAATTGAGATTATAAATATAGCAGTTTCTGAAAAAGAGCAAGGAAAAGGATATGGGAAATATTTGCTTGGATTTGCTATAGACTATGCTAAAAAAGAAGAATATAAAACTATAGAAATAGGCACAGGAAATTCTAGTTTAATGCAATTAGGCCTTTATCAAAAATGTGGTTTTAGAATAACTAGTGTGGATAAGGACTTTTTCTTACGAAATTATAATGAAGAAATATATGAAAATGGTATTCAATGTATGGATATGATTAGGTTAACGCAAAATTTATAAAAATTATTTGTACATAAAAATCGCAACATCCATTAAATGTAGAGGGTTGCGATTTTTTTGATGTAATGCGGAATTATGAGTTGTGGGTAGCATTAGGAAGTATATGTATTTGAGAATTATTACAAAATCAACAAGTATTAATAAATTCATCTGTTATGCCAACAATTTGAATATATTTCAAATTGTTTTTTATAATTCAGATAGATCTTTTTCCATTAATTTTAATGAAAAGTAAAAAATATGAAACTCATCCATTTTAGTTATGATTAAATGTTCATTTAAACAACTAAATAATGGAATTTATTGGATAATTATAATTGGAATTTTTTCTTTATTTATGGATGAAAATCGTACTAAATGTAGATATAACAACTATTATGTTGTTTTAATGATATAAAAATATTTGGTTTTTTTCAAAAGAGAATTTTCTGAATTATAAATATTATTATATATTGAGAAAGTAAAAAAATAGAAAAATATCAATTGAATTCCAAAAAAAACGTGTGAATATTATAGATATAAATAACACCTTGATATTTCAGATGAGTTTTCTACAAATTTAGATGTTTATTAAATTAGGAGGATTGATAGTGCTAAAAATGTAGTTTGTTGCTAATTCAGTATTTTATATGCATCCATGGGATTTTAGAACGCACAGTTATTATTTGCTAGTAAGCATTTTAATATCAAATCTTTTGGGGAAGTGATAAGTAATGGTCACAGTATTAAATAATGAAACTAAAAGTTTATTAGTTGAAAAAATTGCAAATAAAAATGCGTGTATTGGATATGTAGGCCTAGGTTATGTTGGACTACCATCGGCTCTTAAATGTTTAGAAGTAGGTTATGCGGTAAGAGGTTTTGATAAAAACTCAGCAAAAATAAGAAAACTAGAACGTGGAATAAGTTATATCAGTGATATTCAAGATACTGAAATCCAAGATGCTTTACATACAAATAGATTTTTTGTTAGTACAGAAATGAATTATATAAACGAATGTGATGTTGTAGTTATATGTGTTCCTACACCATTAGGAAGAACTAGTAAACAACCAGATTTAACATATATTCATTCAGCAGTTGATGAAATAGTTAAATACATTAAAAAAGGTACATTAATTATCTTAGAAAGTACTACTTATCCAGGTACTACAAGAGAAGAAGTTTTATACAAATTAGAACAGACAACTAATTTTAAAATTGGTGTAGATATATTTGTAGCATACTCTCCAGAGCGAATCGATCCTGCAAATCAATCGTTTTCAATTCAAGATATTATAAAAATCGTAGGTGGAGTTACATCTAATTGTACCGATTGTGCAGCAGCCTATTATAGTAACTTAATTAAGGATATTCATAAGGTAAGCAGTCCAGAAGTAGCAGAGACAGCTAAGTTATTAGAAAATACGTATCGTTTTATAAATATCGCTTTTATTAATGAAATGACACAAATTTGTAATGAGTTAAATATAAATATTTGGGAAGTAATTGATGCCTCAGGAACTAAGCCATTTGGATTTCAAAAATTCTATCCTGGTCCTGGCGTAGGAGGACACTGTATTCCGATTGATCCTATTTATTTTAAGTGGATTGCAAATAATAAGGATTTAGCAACAAAAATGATTGATGTGGCAAGAGAAATTAATGAAAACATGCCTAAGTATGTTCTTAATAGAGCACTACAGTTACTACATGATAAAGATGGTAAGAATATTCTTATGGTTGGGGTAGCATATAAAAAGAATGTTAATGATACTAGGGAATCGCCAGCTTTGGATATTATGAATAATTTAATGATAGAAGACTATAACGTGGATTATTACGATCCGTTTATAGAGGAACTCATTGTGGGCAATAACACATTGAAAAAATCTATAGATTTAAACCTAAGTCAATTAGACAAATACGCTTTAATTATTGTTCATACGGATCATGATTGCATTAATTTTAAATTGCTTAATGAGGTAAATTGCTTAATTTTAGACACAAGAAACATATTTAAAGATGAATCAGTATATAAAAAAAATATTATAAGTTTGTAGGTGATTACATGGTAGAGTTTATTCCTTTTTATCGACCGGAAATCAATGATGAAGATATAGATAGGGTAGTTTCTGCCCTTAAATCTGGATGGCTTTCAAAGGGGCCAAAAGTGATAGAGTTTGAAGAGAATTTAAAAGAATATCTGAATACTGAACATGTAGTAAGTTGTAATTCAGGGACTGCCGCATTACATTTAGCATTATTGTCTCTGGGAGTTGGATTAGAAGATGAGGTAATAGTTCCAAGTTTTACTTTTTGTTCTAGTGTAAACGTTATTATGCATGTAGGTGCAAAACCAGTATTTGTAGACATAGATGAAGAGAATTTATGTCTTGATCTTCAGGATGTTAAAAGAAAAATCACTAAAAAAACGAAAGCAATTATTGCAGTTCACTTTGCTGGATACCCGGCTAAATTAAAAGAACTTCAAAAATTATGTAAAGAATACGGACTGCTTTTGATAGAGGATGCGGCGCATGCATTAGGAACAAAATATGAGAATACTTTAATTGGTACACATGGAGATGTTATTTGTTTTAGTTTTTATGCCACAAAAAATATAACAACAGGTGAAGGTGGAGCGTTAGTCACTAAAAATGAATCGATTGCTGAAAAAGCGAGGTTATATGGTTGGCATGGTATCACCAAAAATGCATGGAATCGTTATGGTGAAGAAGGAAGCTGGCGTTATGATGTTCTATTGCCTGGGTTTAAATACAACATGATGGATCTACAAGCTAGTTTGGGTATTAGTCAGTTAAAAAGAGCTGATGAAATGATTGAAAAGCGCAAGAGAATAGCTGAAAGGTACCAAGAGGAATTAAAAGAGGTTCAAGAGTATATAACATTACCTAATTATACTAACGAACCAAGTGTAAAACACGCATGGCATTTATTTGTTATAAAAATTAATTCTAATTCGCCTGTAAGTAGAGACCAGGTAATTCAAGAAATGAAAAAGAGAAATATTGGGCTTAGTGTTCACTTTATTCCTGTTCATATGCATCCGTATTATAAAGAGAGATTTAACGTATATTTACCTAAAACGGAAGATGTATTTAATCAAATTATTTCATTACCACTGTATAGTGCTCTTACAGACAATGAGGTTGAACATATTATTACGTCTTTAAAAAGTTTATATCAATTAAAAATAGGGAGGTAAATATCTATGAAGATTGGGGTTATTGGTGGCGGAGGGTTTATTGGTAAACATGTTACAAAAGAGTTAATTGCAAGAGGTTATGAAGTAGTTATATTTGATAAAGTTAAACCAAGTATTGATGTTCCTTTTAAGGAAATTGATATTTTAGATATTGCAACATTAAGAGAAAAGCTTATTAATGTCGATGGGGTAATCCATTTAGCTGCATTAGTGGGTGTTGATAATTGCCGGTTAAATGAAGAGGATGTAGTGAGAGTGAACTTTGAAGGTACGAAAAATATTGTACAAGTTTGTAGCGAAAATGGAATAGGAAAATTATTGTTTTCTTCCAGTTCGGAGGTATATGGGGATGGTTTGAGTGTTCCGTTTAAAGAAAATGATATTAAAATTCCAAAATCAGCTTATGGAAAAGCTAAATTAATGTCCGAAGATTATTTGAAAGAATATGCTAGTAATAGTTTGAAAATCAGAGTGGTACGTTATTTTAATGTATACGGTTCACAACAAAATGATAACTTTGTAATTTCTAAGTTTTTAAAACAAGCTCATAGTGGCGAAGATATTACTATTTATGGAGATGGACAGCAAATTAGATGTTTTAGTTATATAAGTGACATTGTTAACGGAACTATACTAGCCTTTGAATATGAAGGAAAGAACTTTGCAGATTTTAATATTGGCAATAACAAACCTATATCTATGGAAGAACTAGCAATAAAAATTAATGAATTAATGGGAAATAAAAGTAAAATTAAATTTCTTAATTTAGGTGAAGAGGGAGTCAGAAATTCTAGTATTGAAATATTTAGAAGAATCCCTTCAATAGAGAAAGCTAAATTATTTTTAAACTATCAACCAATTATTTCATTAGATAAAGGACTAGAGATAATAATAGGGGAGAAGTATGGAAACACAGTATCTATATCCTAAGAATCCAAAGAAAATTAAGTATCCCATATATTCTTCTCTTTGGAGTATATCTGATCATGTGTTTTTTTTGAAAAGTGTATATAGACCTAATAATTCTAACCTAAAAAAAAGCCTTCAAGCTTTTTATCCGGATGCAGAAATTATATTAACTAATAGTGGTACATCTGCATTAGTTGTTGGTTTAAAGTACCTAAAAGTAGTAAAGGGAGATGAAGTGATTCTATCAAACTTTAATTGTCCCAATGTGATAGAAGCAATATTAACAGTGGGAGCAAAACCTGTATTAATTGATTTAAACACGAATCATTCAATTTCTCTTAATAAAATAAAAAAACATTTGAATGCTAATACAAAGGCAATTATTCTTACACACTTGTATGGATGTCATGACGATTTAGAAATTATTGACTGGGCTAGAGAAAATAATATTTATATCATCGATGATGCTGCACAAGCAATGTTTTCTTATCAAAATGGAAAGCCAGTTGGTAGTTTAGGCGACATTGGTATTTTAAGTTTTGGGGGAACTAAACCAATCCCGAGTATAGGGGGAGGGGCGTTACTTCTTAATCGTACAATAAGTGAATTGTGTGACATGGATGAAGAAAAGAAAGAAGAAGTAATTTTAGATTATAAGAATCATTTAAAAACACAATTGGCTATAAGAATAAAAAAGAGTAGAGTACTGAGTTTATTTACTAATTATTGGAGGGAATTAGAGATTCTGCCCTTCTATAATAATAGTAAATTAGATTCTTTACCGGAGAAAGCGGACGTTATAAATCCAAAAAGAATGTCTATAGTACGTTCATTGTTAATTGATAAACACCTACAGAAAACAAAGAGGATTTTAGACATAAATATATGTAATGCTAGTCTGTGTTATACAATGCTGCAGGAAATTGAAGAAAAGTATGGCGTTAAGATTATATTTTCAGCTCAGAATGTTTATTTGAACTATTTTACCATTATATTCAAAGAACCATCTGATAGATATGAGTGTTCTGTACATTTAGCGGAAAAAGGTATACAAACTTGTTGGAATTATTTACCCCTGAGTGAGATCCCTATTTTTTCGAAGTACGCAACTGAGTCAGAAAATATAGATTATTTATGGCCAAGGGTATTATCAATACCTTTTAAACATCCTTTAGAGAACAAGGACCTTAAGTATATATGTAGTCAAATTCTAAAATATTTAGAGAATAAGAATTAAAAGGTGATTATATGGAAATCGAAATATGTACTGACGCCCAATATTGGGATGCCTGTATGGAAGAATACAATGGTTCTGTATTTCATAGTTACGAATGGGGTAAATTAATGGAATTATTACCTGGTGTTCAATTTTTCCCAGTACTAATAGAAACACGAGATACAGTAGTTTTATCTCCTATGTATGTGCAGGATGGTAGGCTATTGGGAAGTTTAATTGGTTATGGAGGCCCAATAATAATTGGCCAAGATAAATTAGATTTTTCAGTTTATGAATCCATAATAAATAAGAAGTTTGAAAA
The DNA here is from genome assembly GCF_038005545.1 of Bacillus sp. FSL M8-0063. Lineage (NCBI taxonomy): Bacteria > Bacillati > Bacillota > Bacilli > Caryophanales > Bacillaceae > Bacillus > Bacillus sp. FSL M8-0063. The sequence goes on along the minus strand of NZ_JBBOTJ010000003.1, from coordinate 117,579 downwards.
TAAAATTCAAAAGCTTTTATTACCTATAACGATAAATCCTTTTCAAAGTTATAGTAAGGAAAAATGGGATTATAAAGAAACGTATATGTTAGATCTACCAAATAGCTTTGAGGATTTATGGACATCGTGTTCCGGGAAAGCTAGGACAAGTGTTAGGTATGCACGTAAACAGAATGTTGAAATTCGTCCTATAACTGTAGCGGAATTAGATGAGTTTTACCAATTATATCAAGAACATAATAACAGTATAGGAGCGAGTTATTCATTTAGTAGAGAGTTTTTTTATCATTTAGTTCTTAATTTACAAGAAAAAATCCTTTTCTTAGGGGCATTCTTAGAAGAAGAACTAATTAGTTCCAGCATTTTTATAATGGATAAACAGGTTTTATATTATTGGATTAATATTAATAATACCAAAGGGAAAAATTCACAATCTTCATATTTACTACTAAATGATGCGTTTGAATTAGCAATTCATAATAAATTAAAGTATGCGGATTTAGGATATTCACATAATAAAGGGATTGCTAGACCTAAGATATACTGGGGAGCAGCTTTGAAAAAATGTTTTTGTTTAAAAGAAAGGACTTAAGCTATGATTATTAGTGGCCACCAACCAAGTTATTTACCTTGGTATGGTTTTTTTGAAAAAATTCATAAATCAGATGTGTTTGTATTTCATGATATAGCACAATTTGAAAAAAAAGGTTTTTTAAATAGGAACCGTATTAAAACTTCACAAGGGGCATCATGGTTAACGGTTCCAATACAAATGAAGAATTATAAAGAAATTCCATTTAATAAGTTAAAGATAGACAATACTCAAGATTGGGAACGGAAGCATTGGAAAGCGATAAGAATTAATTATTCTAATGCACCTTACTTTAATGTATATAAGGATTATTTAGAAAGTTTTTATTCAGAAGATTGGCTTAATTTAAATGATATGAACATGAATTTTATTCATTTTATTATCCGTGAATTAAACATTGATACGGAGCTATATTATGTATCAGAGTTAGAAGGGATTACAGGTAAGAAAAGTGATTTTGTATTAGAGTTGTGTCAGAAATTTAATGCCAGTACTTATTATTCTGGAAGTTTAGGGCAAGATTATTTAAACGAAAACGACTTTGAGAATGAGAATATAGAAATTATCTACCAAAGAATAAGAGATTATTCGTACAAGCAATTATTTGGGGAATTTATACCACATTTATCTATTTTAGATATTTTACTAAATTGTGGGCCAAAGGAAACAGAAAAATTAATTAAAGGAGTCTAAAATTCTATGAATGTACTTGTATTTGCCGCTCATCCGGATGATGAAATAATTGGTGTTGGTGGAACAATAGCGAAACACGTGAAACAAGGTGATGATGTACATGTTGTAATACTTGCAGAGGGAAAATCTTCTAGAGCTAAAGAATATAAAGAGCTAGATTTAGAGATTAAGAACTTATCTTATAAAGAAACAGAGGGGGCATGTACTACACTTGGTGTAAAAAGTTTTGCAAGACTAGATTTCCCTGATAATCGTCTTGATACATTACCTTTACTTGATGTAGTCAAAGAGATTGAACATCACATTAAAAAAATAAATCCTACAATTATTTATACTCAATATGGTGGAGATATAAATATTGATCATACTGTTGTTTACAGAGCAGTAATGACAGCGACACGCCCTCTGCCAGATACTAATATCAAATGGGTATTTGCATATGAAACCTTATCTTCTACAGAGTGGAATTATAATGAAAAAGATAAGTTCCTTCCTAATTATTTTGTGAATATTGAAGATCATTTGGAGGAGAAATTAAGTGCGATGAGACATTATGAATCTGAGTTAAGGGAATTTCCTCATCCACGATCTATAGAAGCAATGAGACATAACGCATTGGTATGGGGTGCCAAATCTGGATACCAAGCGGCTGAGGCATTTATGTTAGTAAGGGGGACATGGTAGGTGAAGAGAATATGTTAATACCACAGGTCCCGTTCTTTGGTTTAGATAGTAAACAGATTGACTTAAAATGGGTTGAAAAAGGCTATGGATTAGAAGCAAATATTTTTGATGGGAAATCTTTATTTGATAACTCATATATAAAAAGGTTTTCAGAAGTCCTTTCTTTTGTTCAAACTCTTAATCCATCCCTGTTAACGTTGCATTTTCCTACTGATAATGCAGACTACCTAAATGATGAATTTATTAAAAAACAACTATATGAATTTATTAATCTTGCTATAAAGTATAATGCATCTGGTATAACGGTGCATGCTAATCAATTCATGAATGTCGCGGAATTTCAGAGCTATAATCTTCTTGATAATAGAAAAAGGATTATAGAGTTCTTTAACATGCTAGATGAAGAAATAAAAGGAACTGATATATGGATTGGCGTTGAAAACCTACCCATTATTGGAAACTTGGGCGATGATTTTGATCCTATATTTATATATCCCGAAGATTTTACTGATTTGGTTAATTTGGAGTTATCTAACGTTGGAATAACATGGGATATATGTCATTGGTCTATAACCTATCTTACACGTTTAGGTATTTCTAAATTATTAAGGCAAAAGGAAATTGAATATAAGGATTTTCATAAGTATTTAAGCTTAATGGATCATATTAAACATTTTCATTTTAGTTCTTTTAAGCATTTAACAATTCCTTATAGTGAGGTACGTTGCTTTGAGGGAGAGAATCCGGTTAATGGATCTATTGATGAAAATTTATTACATGAAACTTTATTAAAAGTGAAGAACAATACTTTGGATCAAAAGATAGGAATTGTATTTGAGGTTCAGGAAACTGATTATACGAATAGAAAGAGGTCATGGGAAACTCTTAATTGGTTTCAAAAGAATATTGCTGGTATGCAAACAAAAATGAATTTTTTGGAGATATAAAAAACAATATCGGTTTATTTATTTTTACATGTAATTTGAGTTAGAGATTATTTTAATGAACCTTTTCTTCTAAGTAAGTGTGTTAGGAGGGAAGGTTTTACTATTAAACTTTTTTAATTATAGGGAGGACAAATGAAGAAACTAATTCTGACAAAGAAGTTTATTGTAACTTTTGGGGTTGTATTGCTTTTCCTCTTTAGTAATTTATCTGGAAAAGCAATACCAGTATATGCTATGACTAAGAATGATCAGCGTTCTCTTATGGCAGATAAGGTTCGAGCTAGTCGAGCTATTGAACATATACGTTTTCTGTCTGAGAAAATTGGTCCACGTCCAAGTGGAACTAAGGACGAAAATAAAGCAGCTACTTACATTGGAGATACATTGAAAAAATTAGGGTATGAAGTTGAGTATCAGGCATTTCCTGTACCAGATCAATATATTGGGAGTATCTCTTTTAGTATGAATGGAGAAAAAGAATGGCAAGTTGGAGCAGCGTCTAATGCATCTATACCTAAAGATCCTGTCGTGGGACAGGTAGTTTCTATTGGAAAAGAGAATGATATTAAAAATTCACCTGAGCCAATTCATGGGAAAATAGTATTATTAGAACAAGCTAATACGTATGAGAAATATAATGAGCAAGTTGAGTATGCAGCAGAAAAGGGAGCAAAAGCTGTATTGTTATATAGTACGATTGGGGATAGAGGCAACTATGGAGAAGCCTTTAACCCAGTTCTAAAAAAGAAACAATCAATACCTGTATTTGGGCTTGCTTATAATCAGGGAATTAGAATGAAAGATAAGATAGTGCATAATAAAAATATAGTTAGTTTAAAGGCAAAACACGAAATGAATTTGAGTTCATTAAATGTTATTGCGAAAAAAAAGCCCAAATACAAGACAGACAATGAGGATGTAGCAATAATGAGTGCTCATTATGATAGTGTTATCGGAGCACCTGGAGCAAATGATAATGCTTCCGGCGTAGGACTTTTATTAGAGTTAGCATACAATTTTAAAGATATAGAGACTAATAAAGAAATTCAGTTCATAGCCTTTGGAGCAGAAGAAAATGAATCTTTAGGTGCTTACCATTATGTTAATCAGTTATCTACAACAGATAAGAAACATATTCTAGGGGTTTTTAATGCAGATATGATAGCGACTAGTTACCAACAGGCTAAGGATTTATATGCAATGACACTAGATGGTTCTCAAAATGAAGTAACAAATACTGCGGTAGCTACTAGTAAAGCATTAGGGAAATCGGTTTTATTAACTGGAAAGTTTGATTCTAGTGATCATGTACCATTTTACGAAGCTGGAATTTCCTCGGCACTATTTATTTGGATGGATGTAGAGAGTTGGAATCCCCTTATTTATCATGTTGAAAAGGTATTCCACACACCTCAAGATACCGTTTTAGAAAATATTTCTCCTCAACGTATGCAGGAGGCACTAGAAATCATAGGGACAAGTTTGTATTATTTTATCAAAAGATAGGTTTTTTCGGAGGTTTCAGCATAGCCGGCTAAATTTAGATTTTAATAATAATATAGTAAAACTTTTGTTGGGATAAAAATATACTTTGAGCATAGGCGAGGTAACTATATGAGGAGTACATGGAAAGAATTAAGGGGGATGGACCTTAATGTCTGGATTCGCTTTATCGGAGAAGCCTTAAATGGTATTGCAATGATGATGTTAATGCCATTTTTTGCATTATATTTGAAGGATAAAGTGGATTCTCTACTTGAGGTAGGTATAATTATAGCCTTATCCCCAATTGCGGCAAGTTTTGGTTCATTAATTGGAGGGCATATAGCGGATACTTATGGACGGAAACCAACTATGGTACTCTCTATGGCCAGTAATGGGCTACTAATGCTTGTTTTTTTGTTTATTGATGGTTTTATAGCATATGCCATTTTATCAATTGGTTTAGGGCTATGTAATTCTTTCTTTGAACCAGCGGCATCTGCAATGGTTACCGATGTAACAGAACCTGAAAAAAGAACTGAGGCATATGGATTACTTAGAATGGCCCATAATATAGGAGCTGCAATAGGCCCTATAATTGGTGCAGCAGTTGTGGTTGTATCAAAAGATGTCATATTTTTGATTACTTCTGGAACCATGCTGTTTTATACAATATTAATGTTATTGTTTCTAAAGGAAACAAAACCTAAAAATATAATGATACATAAGGAAACACATAAACAGTCAATAAGGTTTACGTTAAGAGTTGTTATAAGAGATAGAATATTTCTATTCTATATAGTGACGGGAATCATTATATTTATGGGATTCTCACAATCGGAAGGTATGTTACCACTTCATTTTAGTAATGAGGATACAATGATTTTTGGAAATAGTAATCCATTTCCATATTTAATGACTTTAAATGGCTTATTAGTTGTATGTTTTCAATTTCCAATTTCAAAGTGGTTAACTCACAAATCAATTGGTAAATCAATGCTATATGGTGCCATTCTTTTTGGTGTTGGCCTTTTAGCGATAGGATGGTTACCAAAGTGGTTTCAAGTAATAGACGCAAATGATTTAGTTATTCTAGGCTCATTATTAATAGCCTATACAGTTTATACAGTAGGAGAAATGATTATGTCACCTGTCCAAATGACATTTGTTGCTAATATAGCTCCAGAACATTTGAGGGGGACTTATATGGGAGCGGCTAATCTGCAATGGATTACAGGTAATGTATTTGGACCTCTTCTAGGTGGTGTATTACTGGATCAGCTTTTGGGGCATATGTTATTTACAATCTTAGGTGTAGGTTGTATTATTTCTGGATTTGTTTACTTACTTTTAGATAGACTTATTGAGAATAGAAGTAAAGAAATACCTATAAAACAAACATCCTAATTTTAATATTGTTAATGAGTTGAAAATTAAATTTTATGTTTTAAGAAATAAATAAAGTGCACGTTTACTATTAGTAAACGTGCACTTTATTTATTAGTATTTAAATTAACTCATATATATAAATTTTTTAGGTTACGACCTAAGTATATAAAAGTAATTTACTGCTTCTTTTAATCAATTACAACTAAACTTCTTGACCTATCAATTTGATTAAGTAACATACGATACTCTTCTTCGTACATAGTTACACGTTGTAGAAGGGACTGATTTTCTGCCTCTAAATTTTTTATTTGGTTTTGTAAGTTTGTAAATTCATTTGTTTTTTTATAATTTTTTAGAAAGAGAATAATATCATCTAATGTCATAGATAAAGAATTTGTTTCTTTTTTTTGTTGAGAGAGAGAAATAGTGTTTCCCACTTTTCGATTTTGTTTTGCTTGTTGTATTTCCTCTTGGTATTGTTTTCTCACGTATGAATTCCAACGAAATCCACAAGCTGCAGGTGTCCTATTTAGTAGTTTTGCTACTTCTTTGAATGCAGCTAACTGTGTTCCACCGTTACGAATATTCTGGAGTACTGTTGATGCGAGAAGTAAATCGTTATCGTTAGTCCAGGAATCTTGCCTTGAGATTACCACGTTTTGACCTCTTTTACATGCTTTATATTACATATATGCAATTACTTAAAATGATAGAAGTTTTACTTATCTTAAAATAATTAGGAGTATGTATTATTTAAAATGCGAAATTGCATAAAAAATTAGATTGACTATTCGTTATCGTTGTAACTATAATGGTTACAGTTATGTAGCTAAATTAATAGGGTTGATGATATGAAGTAGCTGTATTAATGATGTTCAAGCAAATATTAAAAAATGGACGGAGTTGGAAATATAAGAAGCTTATATAAAAAAAGAATTAAGGCCATATAAAGCATTTTATAATCATATATAAATTAAAAGAGGTGCACATTTTGAAAATTTTTAAGGGAATTCTAGTTTCTTCAATTGCGTTAACAGCATTTAATGGGGTAGGTGGTATACTTCCAAGTGAAAAATCAGAAGTTGCCTACGCAGCTACTTACAATTATTCAAATAAGCAATTAAATTCTACTGTACATAAGCAAGTTACTAAACAATTAATTTTGAAATTTAAAAATGAAGCAAATTTACCATATCAGGATGGGATAGAAAATTTCATTAAAGAAGAAAAACAAGACCCTGAATTAATTAAAATTTTAGCCGAATACCCAAATATAACTATAAATCGACTTTTTAGTTCTTTAAACCCTACAGAAATTAAAAATTTAGGTGAAGAAATAAAAGACTCTGATCATATTTCTTCTAATTTGCTAAACTATTATATTGTAGAAACCCAAGTTGATGTTGATGTACAAGCATTACTTGTAAAATTTGAAAAATCATCTCTTGTTGAAACGGCATATCTACAGGAAGAAGAAGCACCACCAGAAGAGCGTTTACCGAATTTATCTGTTAATCCATATGATGAGCCTAGACTTACAAGGCAAGGTTACCTTGAACCAGCACCATTAGGAATCAATGCACCTTATGCCTGGAGTATAAAAGGTGGAGATGGAAAAGGAACCACTTTTGTAGATATGGAGTATGGCTGGTTATTTACTCATGAAGATTTAGTGAATCAGAAAATCGAATTGATATCAGGACAGAATAAGAGTGAACATCATGATCATGGTACCTCAGTCTTAGGGATTGTTTCGGCAGAAGATAATAACATAGGCGGAATTGGGATTGCACCAAAAGCTAAGGTGAAAGTTGTATCCCAGATTAGAGATAACGGTAGATATAATACAGCGGATGCTATATTAAGTGCAGTTAACAATATGCAAGCTGGAGATATCCTTTTATTAGAAGCCCAAGCAACATACGATGGATATGGAGATAAGAACTATCTTCCTGTAGAAGTAAAACCAGATATATTTGATGCAATTCGTATAGGAGCAAATAAGGGAATTATTATCATTGAAGCAGGTGCAAACGGCGGAAATGATTTGGATCAATTTAGAGACCGTAATGGTAAACAAGTTTTAAATCGTAATAGTCCTGATTTTAAAGATTCAGGGGCAATTATGGTTGGGGCAGCTTCTGCAAGGGTCCCTCATAAACGTTCATATTTCTCTAATTACGGTAGTAGACTAGATGTTTATGGATGGGGAAATGCAGTAGACACAACAGATGCAAAACCAAGTGAATTTATGACAAATCTATATACATCTAGCTTTAGCGGAACGTCTAGTGCATCACCTATTATTGCGGGTGCTGCTGCATCAATTCAAGGAATCGCAAAAAATAATCAGGGGAAAGTATATACACCAAGCCAGCTAAGGGATATTTTAAGTGATTCTAGTACTGGAACGAAATCTAATGATCCAACTTCCGATAAAATTGGTGTGTTACCTGACTTAAAAGCTATTTTATCTAAACTTGGTTTTTCACCAAACTTAAATAACGATTCTTTCATTGTATTTCCTGAGGAACAAGAAATAAATAATGGAAATAAGGGAAATGAAGGATCTACTATTACGTTCCCAAAAGAGGATTCAGCTAATAGTGAAGGGAACGCTAGCTTCATTTTCCCAGAATAATTGTAGAGATATCTTTTATTTAGTATGAAAGAATTTTATATAAATAGTTGTTTATAATACTAGTCAGATAGGCTCTTATGTGTAATCGCATAAGAGCCTATCTGTTGTACTTTTAATCATATGAGGAGGAAAGTACTTCTGGATATATTTTTAGTGTAGTGAAGTGTCTTATATCTACATTTATATAATATTCAGTGTAGACTCATAATAAATTTAGAAATGAACTATTTTTCAATTATATGCATAACGGCAATTGGTGGTAATAGTAAAGTCCAACCAACTGCATAAACGTTTAATTTTTCAACTAATTTGTAGTTTTCACTATTTGAAATAGGTAATCCATTGTTATAGAAATTGCAGTATAGAGTGATGGAAATGAATGTGTTTAAATAATTAGATAGAAGGAGGGGCTTATGTTAAGGATTACTTAAAGATAAGCCCTTTCTTTTTTATTATTTCATGACATTCATCCCAAAATTCTAAACGATGTGGAAGTAGGAGGAGTTCAAGATAATTTATATTTAATTTTTGACAACTTTAATAAATTAATTTTTACTATCGTATGAATTAGGATAAATTATTATAAGTTATGGTTATTACTTAACATTTTGTTTTACTTGATCTTTTAATTCATTAAGTGTCTTACCGCTAATATTGTCAGTAATAGTTTCATGTATTTCATTTTTCAATACAATTGTTTTACCTGCAATTTCTGCCTTGGAAGACATCTTACTTTCATTAATAGTTTCTATGTTTGTTTGTAGGTCAGCTTTGTTATTTTCATCAAAAGTAATTGCAAATGGTTCAATTGCTCCGTAGTAGTTTCCAAATAATTGATCTTTCTTTAAAAACATCATATATTTTTTATTAACTTTAGGTTCGATATATAAAGGATCCTTATTTTGAACTTCTTTAGTAGTTACCTTAGTAGCTTGTTTTGTAACTGTGCCGTCTGGTGCAACAACTGCATTAGAATCTTCAAGCTTAACAGTTTCTGCAAAACGATGATTGATTTTTATTTGTTTATTTTCATTAACACCTTTAATTGTTTCGGAAATATTGAAATTATATAGATGTCCTTCAACATAATTTTCTGTATCCTCTTCCGATGGATTATTTGGATTACGTGCCATATTCCACTTAGAGTCAAGACCTCCATATTCACCAATTACAACTAGATCGGCTTCATTAATCATTTGATTTAAATCACTTGTAGCAGGGAAATCTTTACTGAGAATGACAGTTTCAGCATTCTTATCTTCGCCAGCAACATTGGAGAAATGACTATTATATGCTGAATAACCTCCAAAACCAATCACTGCAGCTAAAGGAATTGCAATTACTAAAGTTTTTGCTTTTTTACTTAACATTAAGAAATCATCTCCTTTTTCTGTTAATAGATTGCATTTACACCATTCTTATCGTCAGTTTGAGGAACATGCATAGTAGTACGATTACGATTACTGTTCATAATTGAAGTACCACTGTTGTGACCTATTCCTATTGCATGACCAAACTCATGTACTCCTGTACTTTTAGCAACATTAGATTTTGTAATATTTGTATTCCCTGCATTAATATCACCAGCGAATTTCGTTACTTTTTTAGTGGATGTATTATAAGTTGTGTTCATTCTTCCATAATAAGTAGAGGAACTTTCAAACCAAGAGTTTAATTTGTTCACAGAAGAAGAAGAGACTGTAAAGTTAATACGAGAAGCAGTGTACCAGGCTGAATCTGCAGCTTGCCAACCGGATTTAATGATACTGGAGCCATCGTCTAATCTGTCTCCCCACTTATATGTAGCTGATTTTGAAGGTAGCTTCCATCCTTCTTTTACATAAGCTTCTGAAACTCCAACGCTGGAAAAGACAAACACACTACCTAATAAAAATGCAGTAATCCCTTTTCTAAAATTCATATTATCCCTCCAAAGATTATTTTTAACAAGAGAATTATAGCATCATTATCTTGTTTTGAATTAATATTTTTTAAAAATTCGGAATATTTATATTGAGAAAATGATATAAAATAACTTTTAAGGAGACGTTATTATAATGTATAAATATAAAGTAATAAAATGGAGTCTATGTTTATTAATATTTACTTTTTTAATTATTATTGGTAAAACAATTTGGTCAAATTCAGACATAGCAGAAGTGTCCAATGTTTCATCGAATTCTGAAACTATAGTATTAAGTAAGACATTCAAAACTACAAGTCATTTAAGTGAAATGGTGGAAGAAGCAGATGTAATTGTACTAGGTAAATATGACGGTTTACACTCTAAATGGAATATGGCAAACAATTCATCATATGAGATTCAAGGTGAAGATGTCGAAGGCCATCTGTTTAATTTTCATGTCAAAGAAATTTTAAAAGGCGACTCTGTAGAGGATAAAATTTTAATAAATCATAGATACTCAGAAAGCCTCGTATTAGAGGAAAGTAATGAAGTTATTGATGACAATGGAATAATTCTGAAAGGTGCTACGAAAGTGTTTACAAAAAAAGTGAAAAATAAAGATCCATTGTATATAAAACCTAAATCTGGTGACACATATATAGTTTTTTTAAAGGAAAATAGTAAACTTGGACATTTTTATCCAGCTTTAGAACCTTTTATGATTCAGTTTGATTTAAGGGATATTGCGCAACTAAAAAGTAATTTAATAGATTGGGATAAAAATAAATATAAATATAAATTTGAGGTAAAGGTTAAAGAGAAAACTTTTTATATTGAAAATGAAATAGATTCAACCATCAAAGATAATATTAGTGGGAAAAAATTAAAGGATATTAAGGATTTTGTGAAGAGGTCTTCAAAAATGAAATAACATTTTCACAGGCTATAAATCTACCCTGCATTAAAGGATAGAATTTGCGTAGATTTAAAATAATAAATTGCATTATGAGAAGAAAAGAGCTCAAAAAAGAGTCTAATCTTTTTTTGAGTTTTCTTTTGCATTCTTTATGCAGAATATAAATTAAGAAGATGTTTTATTTGTTCTATAAAATAATGATGGTGTATATTATTTTTTCATACTCGACTAGCCATAATAGCTTCTTTCATTGAAGAAGAAAAGAAAGAAGCAAGTGACATAACATCTATATCATTTTTAATTTCATTTTTTTCGATTCCTTCTTTAATAAGAGATTCCAGGCTACAAGTTGATAGAAAAGCCTATATTACAAAAATATAATATTAGTGTAATGTTAATGGATTTTGGTAGTAAGAAGATTAGGATATAATTTTTGTGAGAAGAAATATGAGGTGAAAGATATGAAACGAATAATGCTTATGTTTAGTGTTTTTGTGATGTTTACTGTGTTTTTATCGGGGTGTAACTTAAATCGACTGGGTACAGATAAATATTATGTTCAAATTACTAAGGATGGCGAACAATTAAAAGAGAAAAATGTTAATGGTGATACGACTTACCAATATAAATTGTCTGGAATTGATAAGGACGGTAAGGAAAAAGAAATGGAGTTTACAGCATGAAAAAATCTTCGTAAAGAAGCATTTTTACTTATATACTATTCTGAGGAAAAAGGTGTGAAATCTTGGGAAGAGGTTAAAAAAGACGAACTCCCTACAAAAGTAAAAGAAAAATTAAAGGTGAATTAACATATAAAAGACGCCATTGTTGGAGAAATATAGCCCCTATTTGTTTAGAGTTTCAAAAAGCAAAAGACTTACAGTTATTGTCAGTCTTTTGCTTTTACAGGGATAAGCACATAATTTTGAGGTGCTTTAAGTACTAAGAAGGTTTAATTTTGTTTATGTATTTTTTGTAGCTTAATGGATTTCGTAATGGTTATGATATAATAAAATTCAAGTATAATAAGGGGGATTAATTAAATGATTTTTCAAAGCATGATAACAGCTATTATAGAAAAATTACAAGAGACGGTGAATCCCTATTGGATAATTGTGTTTGGATCAATGGCTGAGAACAGAGAACGGGAAGATAGTGATATTGATATAGCTTATTTAAGTGACACAACTTTAGGGAACTATGAACGTTTTTTATTAGCACAGGAGTTAGCTAACGTTGTTCATAGAGATGTTGATTTAGTTGATTTATCCGAAGCTTCTACAGTTTTTCAAGCTCAGATTATACATACAGGAAAGACAATATTTTGTTCTAATAAAGAACGGAAAATCATTTTTGAAATGAAAACTTTAAAAATGTATTCAAAATTGAATGAGGAACGCAAGATAGTATTCGATGATATAAAGAAAAGAGGCTCAATATATGAAGAATGAGGTTATTTTAAATAAAATCTCCACAATAGAGCGTTGTTTAAAAAGAATCCAAGACGTGTATGGAAATGACCCTGAAAATTTGGAGGATTACACAAAGCAAGATTCAATAATATTAAATATACAAAGAGCTTGTGAAGCGAGTATTGATTTAGCAATGCATATTGTTGCTGGAAAAAAACTAGGACTACCTCAATCTAGTCGAGAAGTTTTTGATTTATTGGTTACAGCAGGACTACTTAGCGCGGAGCTGGCAAATAAGCTAAAGGCGATGGTTGGATTTCGAAATATCGCTGTACATGATTATCAAAGTGTAAATTTAGATATTGTTCGGCAAATTATTGAAAAACATTTAACTGATTTTAAAATATTTACAAAAGAAGTTATGGGGATATTGGAATTATAGGGAGACGCTATATAGGTGAGGAGAGATTGATATGCTCTTTTCTAATGTTCGTATGGCGCAAGAGCAGTTATCTGGTCAATATAAAATTCACTAAAGTTAAAGGTATATCCCATTGAAGGGATATACCTTTTTAATTTGCTTTTAAAGAGGATCGTTAAAATTTTTATTGTTGTTTAAGTTTAGAAACTGCAAATTTAGCTGTGAAATTCATTTTCTTCATGTAAGAAGAATTTACTCCTGCTTGAAATTGTACAGAAATATTACCGTCTTTTTGTGCTTTGAATACGCGACCATATGGTGAATTAGCATTGTATGTGCCAATTACTTGATCATCTGCATCAAAGACTGTATAAGAAATTGGGAACCCGGAATTTTGTACAAAGACCGTAAGTTCTTCCCCTTTATTAAGATTAAATGATTCTTTTTGAGAAACTTCATAGGAATTCATAGAGTAATATTTTGTAACTTCTTGAATTTCTAAATTAGTAGTTGCCGCACTCGCTTTAGGTGCCTCTGCCCCTGGTAAATTCATACCTGATAGTACTGCAATTCCTAGTGCCCCTGCTAAAATAGCTTTTTTCATAATGCTAGTTCCTCCTTTAATATATTTTGAGATTTGAAAAGGAAGTGAAAATACCACTCCTTGAAACCATTATAGTTACAGTGAGAATGGTTTTCAATATGGTTTGATATGTAATTCTGCATAAGCAAGGTGGCGATATAAGATAATCTATCTGAGATTTAGAATATTCTTAGAAGAAGAGGAGGACATATTTTTAAAACTATGAATAGAATTTCAGCTATTTTTTTTCATATGTTGGTTTTATAAGTGAATATTTCGTTGAGTTTATTTTTGTTCGTTTGCTTTAAATGAAATATTTTAATGTTGATAAAGTTTTATAAGTTGGAATTATTAAACAAAAATGAGATATTGTGTGTTATGCTAAAGGAGCAACAAAGCACACCATCTTGATAATATTGTGTATATTTATCTTATGTATGTCGTTTGTATTAGAAATAAGAAGTCTCTTAAAAAGAGACTTCTTATTTTTGTATGGAGGGGATATTACAGATGATTGATTACTATCAAATCTTTTTAATTACCATGACAGGTATTGCCTTATTTTTTTATATACAACATGCTGGAAAACCAACAAAAAGAAACAAATGGACATTCTTTGTTGTAGTATTTTTATTTTTCTTTTTGAACTATTTATTTCTTAAATTTGTATAGGTAAATGTAGGTGGGGATACGTTTTTTATATGAGATAGCTTAATTATTGAAAATATTACCTACTGAAATACTTTTTCAATTGTAGGCATAGCAGCTATTGGTGGTAGGGATTTAGTCCATGCAGCTGCATATACATTTAATTTCTCACCTAATGTATAGTTTGCGCCATCTGAAACAGGGACCCTTAAAATCTTATTTTGAGAAACTAGATCCCACCAATCATGTTGATAAGCAAGGGCTTCATCTTTTGTAGACGTAGCAGCAACTACTAAATAATTATTCTCTACTGAAATGACATATCCAGTAAAAGGTTCTTGGTTCTGAATAGAATGAACAGGAATATTGTTGGCGGAAATCTTGTTAGAATCTGCAAAGGCCGGTGTTAATCCGAATGTAAATCCACATCCTAGTGTTAAAGCTGTTACCGTTGTTACGAATATTTGTTTTTTGTTAAACATGATATATCCTCTTTATATTTTATTCTTGCACTATCCACTTTCAATTTACATACATATAAAGCCTTTTAATATTAAGATATTTAACAAATATGTCACAATAATCCCGAAATGTTAATATTATCTATTAATGGAATTGGATTTGTGTTATAATTCACTAAGTGAACTATTATTGTTCCTTTCATCTCTTGATGAATGTATGCCCTTCCTTAATTGCAAATATGTTTGATTTTATTGGTGAAGAGGGGAGATATCCCTCTTCTTTTTTTTTTCTGGGCATATTAACAGTAAGGAGAGAATTGAAATGCTAATTTCAAATCTTTATCAGAAGAAAAATTTGAAAAAGCTTATCATGTTATTATTTTTACATATATGTAATATAAAGTGAATTGATAATATGTAGATTCACTATTACTAATATTCAATTAAGATAGTTGGCACTATGTTAATAGTGTTAACTATCTTAATTGGTGTGGAATGTGATAGAAAGCATAAGTTTACCGCAAACTTATGCTTTCAGGGTTTGAAGAATATTCTTAATATGAATTTTAAAGAAAATACAAAATTTCACTAGACGTGAGAAAAAAGGAACTGAAAATATCCTTTAAAATAAGATATATTTCGGTCAAAAAATTAGAGGACACCAATTCATTAAAGCGATAAAAAAACGTTTTAATGAATTGGTGTCCGTTTTGTTTTAAAAAGAGAATATATTTTCTCAACAGGACAAATGGTATTTAGCTATAAGTATTAATTATGAGGATAAAAGGAAAATAGAAATTAATAATAAAGGAGAATGCAAAATGATAACATTAATATCTGAAAGAAATCTAGCTGAAATCCACGAAGATGATGTAGATGTATTAAAAGTAATGGCACATCCTGTTCGATTACAAATTGTAAATGAATTAATGCACCATAAAGTATGTAATGTTACACAGTTAACGGAGATATTGAGACTCCCACAATCCACTGTTTCACAACATTTATCAAAATTGAGGGGAACCGTACTCCGATCAGAAAGAAGAGGGTTAGAGATGCATTATTATATAGATAATGCTAAGGCCCGTCAGATTGTTGAAATTTTAGATTTGTAGGTTAATAATACATAAAAAGCTTCCTGTTACAAGGCAGGAAGCCTTTTTATATGTATCTAATTGCACGATAATATCATACCGTAGAAACTGCCTAACCTAACAATAATTTAATTTATTAGCTTGTTTCATCTTGCCATACACAATTTAACACAATGTATCAGTAAAAAATACAAAAAGGGGTTTAAACGGAAAATGATATTAAATATTAGATATAACAATGGAAAATGATAAGTGTATTTAATAAAAAATAATTAATAGTTGTTGAAAAGGCATATATTTATGAGAATGAGGCAGGAATGAAATGAACTTTGTAGTTACTTTAACTTGGATGAAAGGAGATTTAATAATTGTTTAATAGAGGTCGTTTCTTAGTTAATACGGTGTTCCTAAGCTTGGAGGGGAGAATGTAAAAAATAGTGAATAGTCCGAAACAGGTATGATTCGGACTAGGGGTTCAAGATTATATAAAGGTTAATAAGTTGAATTTTCTGATTTCTAACCAAAGAAATATTTTACGTCAATCAATAGATACTCCACCAGAGACAATAAGTTTTGTTGGTGCTGGCGTATCTCCACCATTAAATGAAGAGTGTTGTGATACATTTAAACTAATTATGCTACATGCTAATGCACTTACTACTACCATACTTAATACAATTTTTTTAATCTTTTTCATTATTTTAACGCTCCTTTTCTCAAATGTTTCTTATCAGCATTATTACTAATATAGAAATATTTGCTTGCCTTAACATGATTATCTGCCTCATAAAATTGGATTGCTAAAATCTCAGCATATTCTTTTACACAATCCCACATTTCCTCTTTTTCAAAATAAGAAATTGCATCAGTAACTACTTTTTCTAGTTTAATTCTAGGTAGTTCTGTGATTAGTTCATTTAAAACTGCGAAACGATGCTTATATTCCTCATTTCCTGATTCATTTGTATACTGCATTCCTTGCTCGATATATGATTTAGCTGTTTCAATGCCTTCTAAATTATAATATGCTCTCGCTAAGACAAATAATGCTTTAAAATGATTCGGTAGGGTATTTATAATTTCAGAACTCTGTCTAATCGCCAATGGAAATAAATTTTGAATATTATATAACCAGCCCAAATTATGACGTACTCTTAATAATAATTGTTCTTCATTATACTTTTTAAAAACATCAATAACCGTATTAAGACATTCTTCAGCTCTTTCAAACTCTCTTAAATCTATACAAGCTAAACCGTATACATTGTCGCATAAGGCAACATTGATTTCATAGCCTACATGATTCTGGTATATTTTTTTTGCCTGTACTACATGTTGAATCGCTTCAAATGGTTGATAAGATTGATAACAGTAAGTTGAAAATCTATACTCAAACTCGGCCTTTTCTACTGCGTCAGGTATATCAATTAAAAGTTCTTCCGCTTTTTCAAAGTGTGTTTTCGCTTCAGTATAATTTGCTGAAATTGTAGAATGAATTGCCTTAAAGAAATGATAATAGTAAGCTAAAAATTCATCTTTGATAGTAGAGAGTTTTTCTATTTGATTAAAAGAATCTTTTGTAATACTCATTCCATCGACCAAGACCTTATATCTAAAATTCAGTAGGGAATAATAGAATGATACATATTGGTCTGCTTCTAGTCCTTTTAAACTTTCTTTTACTTTTAGATATGTTTGTTTTGCTTCTTTTACATGATATAAACGAATTTCTTCATACCATTCATGTAATAATTCCATCAATTGCTTATTACTTGTTTCTTGAACAGTCATAAGATCCCCCTTTTCTCTGTAAAGGCTTATTATGATAATAACAGGAATTAGACACATTAAATTTAACAATGAGTTTTTTTCATTAATAGACAGAATATTCTTAATAAAAAAGATATCCACTCCTTTTAATGCGAAAAAATATAGCCAAGATAGTACGAATTTCGTTAAGGGATTCTTTGATTTTTAAATGTTTTTTATTGAATATATCGTATAAGAGGTGGCGTAGCACTATGGTAGAAAAGAGGTAGCATATATAGCTGTTTTTTTGAGAAAATATTGGACTTATTAAGTTTTAAGAAATTCCTCGAAATTAAATATAAGTATACCCATACCTTTTTATATTGAAAAGGGAGCGTTGGTCTATGATAAGTTTTAGGGTTAATTTACTAAGGACTATGACAATTTTAAGAACAAGAAGAAAAGTATTTGATGCTAGAATTCTGGAAGTGTTAGGGTAGAATTCAAATGATTTTTGAAAAAAAGAATTGACTTCTAAACAGGTTGTAACTATTATGGTTACATAAAGGTGTAATCAAGTTGGTTACAATTCATATCTGTTTTTTGGGGGGAAATGTGCAACGTTATCTTTTGTTAAAAATCTTAGCTGATTTTTTTGAAAGGGTTAGTTTTGAAAAATATAGTAAGGTAACTCAAAAAAGAACAAGATATAAAAAAGATGTACTTATATAAACCAGAAAGTTAGCTGAGAATTTTAAGTGGTAGCTGAGCTGGATAATAAAAATAAAGGTAGGAGATTTAAATGGAGACGAAACAAGATAACCTTATTTATGTATGGGACGCTTATTGTGGATGGTGCTATGGCTTTTCAGAAAGTATTAAAGGGTTTTACAAAAACCACACTGAAATGCCGTTAACAGTTTTATGTGGAGGGTTATTTTTAGATAATTTACCAATTAAAAATTTCTCATATATAGAAGAGGGAAATAAAAGAATTAATCAACTTACAGGTGCAAAATTTGGTCCTTCATATCAAAAATTGGTGGAAGAAGGTACTTTTAAAATGAATTCGAAAGATGCTGCAATTGGCTTTTCAGCTTTACGCTCATTAGCTCCAGACCGTTTGTTAGAATTCACTTCGGCTATGCAAAAAGCGTTTTATTATGAGGGCCAAAGTCTGAGTGATCCTGAAACATATCGTAAGATTGCAATCGAGCATGGTTTGGACCCTGAACAAGTATTAGAACGTTTAAACGCTCAAGAAACAATAATAGATGTCCAAAATGATTTCAATAAAGTTCGACAGCTTGGTGTTAATAGCTATCCTTCATTACTTTTACAAAAGGATAATCAAATTATTCCTATTGGTGGTGGCGTAATGACGCCAGATAAAATTGAAGCGCGTTTTAAAAATTTATACTAAGAAAATTTAGGATATAGTAGCAAACATGTTATCTTACTCCACCTGACATTCATCTCCGGAATATTTGCCGGTGCTATTACACTTTCAGGTGAATGGGAGTGGGAGATTCTATCGGAACAAGATAAAAATATGATAATTAGTTAATAACTTTAACAAAAGGAGAATAACATTCTATGTTTAAAACAATCGATATAAATCAAAAAGATGTGAAATTAACGGTGTTTAGTTCGGACGAAAAAAGCTTTATGGTTACTGCAACCTTAGTTGAGAAAGCGGGACATGCATTTTTAATAAACTCAAAATTTACCCAGTCTGATTCGAAAGAAATTGTAGAGTATTTGAAAAAAAACGACTTATCTTTAGATAAAATCTTTATTATTCATGGGGATCCAGACTACTACTTTGGATTAGAAAGTATTAAAGCTGCTTACCCAGAAGCTATAGCGTATGCAACAGAGTCTACTGTTGAACATATCGTTCATTCTGTCTTAGGGAAATTAAAAGTTTGGAAAGGTGCCCTTGGAGAAAATGCACCAAGTAACGTGGTAATACCTCAAGTGTTTAAAGAAAAAACGATTGATTTTCAGGGTTTAACATTTGAACTAGTAGGCTTAGATTATTACAGAACTAATCTATTTAATAAAGAACTAAAATTATTAATTGGTGGTATTGATGTCTTTAATGAAATACATGTATTCTTAGCTGATACTAGCTCAAAAGCGGCAATGGAGGCATGGATTGAGAACTTGAAAGTGTTACAAGCATTACATGCTGACATCATTGTACCTAGCCATGGATCAATTGAAAAATCCTTAAATAATCAATCACTTACTGCGACGATGGATTATCTAAGAACTGCGATTCAAGCTTCTGAGGAAAGTAAAACTTCAAAAGATTTTGTAGCAAGACTTGATGCAGCATATCCAGGCTATGCAAATAAAGGTGTATTAGAATTAAGTGCAAAAGTTGTAACAAAAGAAATGCCATGGGGTTAATGCTATGAACAAATATCAAAAACTATTACATGAAACGTATGTGTTAACAGGCGAGGGAAAATTGGATGCTTTCAAAACGTATTTAAGTGAAAATGTATCTTGGACAGAAGCTGCTGGGTTTCCATATGCAGGTACTTATATAGGGCCAGATGAAGTAGTGAAAAACGTACATGAACGTCTTGGCATGGAATGGGATAACTATAGCGCTAAAGATGAAATTTATGCATTTAATAATAATACTGTTATCGTGTATGGAAAATATAGTGGAACATATAAAGTAACAGGGAAATCGTTCATAGCAGATTTTTGTCACCTTTATGGGTTTGATGAGAACGATAAGGTTAAGAAGTTTATTCAAATTGTGGACAGTGCAACTGTTAATGAGGTATTGAGTTAGAGTTAATCGCTTCTAGCATATCTTGTATAAGGAGTAATGTTAGGATAAACAGGTTTTACTAACATTACCCCTCAGATCATATTTTTGGGAAGGTTTCTCCTTTTTCAAACGTGTTATGGAAGATAGTTTATATAATTTAGAAGAGGTAGGTATATATGAAATTAGAGAAAAATTTAATCATAACAATTATTTCTGTATTTATTTTAGGAGTAGTTTCGACTTTGGTATATCAAGCTTCCACCGGTAATCACAAAGGTAACTCAATCAAGAGCGAGAATGTCGTTTCTGTATCAAAAGAAGTAAAAGAAAATGAAAAGAATAAAAAGATGGTAGTTGATTTCTATAATGAAGTTTTTAACAAACATAATATCGATATTATCCCTAAATATGTAGGTGAAGAGTATAAGCAACATAACCCTTTTGTTGCTGATGGACGAAAAGCCTTCATGGATTTCTTTAAGGAGGACTTTGTAAAAAATCCAAATTCCTCTGCAGAGATTAAACGTGTAGTAGCTGAAGGAGATACAGTTGCCCTTCATGTACATTCTCGTACTAATTCTCAAGATAAGGGAGTTGCTATAGTCGATATTTTTCGTATAAAGGATGGAAAAATTGTTGAACATTGGGATGTAATTCAAGAGATTCCAAATGAGGCAGCTAATAATAATACGATGTTTTAGGTAGAAGATATCTCTAATAATTGTTTAATTGTTAGAGATATATAGAATCTTGAAATTTAGAAAAGTTATGTTTTAAGATGAGTAAAAATAAAGGGATGCCCTAGATATGTTACTAGGACATCCCTTTTTGTTTTAATAAGATTTAATCTAATATGATGTATAGGGTACTTATTGTATGTATTTTTTATCATTTTAGCCAAGAAGACTCCTTTCTCAAGGAGCGTGAAGGGTCACACCCCAGTGAGTATGTGGGAGATGAATTGGTTAAAATGATAAAAAGCGATTATCATTAAATCACTTCATGATTAATGACAATCGCTTATGTCTTGAAAAGCTATTCAGTTATTTGAAATATAGTTTCATCAGGTCTAGAGAATCCATACAATTTCCTTGCGAACTTTAAAATGCCTTCTTCGCTCTCTGTTAAAGTTTTAATATCGTTTTCATAATAACGTCCTATGATTTCTAATTCAGACAATCTTTTCTTTTCTTTATTTAGTGTAATTTGTTTTTCTTGAATCATTTGTTCTTGCTTATAAATGGAAATTTGAATGGAAATAACCATAGGTAGCATAAAAGCAAGTGCTAATAAAAGACGACGTCTTAGCTTTTTATTCGTTTGAGGATTCTTGTTAGGATTAATTTGTATTTTTGAGATTGATTGTTGTGGTAGTGAATTTGGGATACTCCCCATTTTAATGCCTCCATTACCTATGTATAGAATTTAAACTGCTTAAAAGTATTATATATGCTAAATAGATAATTTTGAACTTATTTGTGTAAAGAGAAGTTTTATGAAATTTAAATAAAATCCTTATTTAGTTGCAAATAAAAAGCACCATAAAAGGCGCTCAATGACTACCTCTTGAGTTGATCATGATTATTTTACGTTTGTTCCTGATAAATGTGCATTTTTGTATAAAAACTTTATTTTATTAATTTGTAGGTTGATACAGCTCCCCAAACAAAAAGAACCAAGTAAAAAAGTCTTTGTAGTAGACCTGCAGGTAAGGGGAAAAGAAAAATAAGTGAGATAAGGATTGTTATTACTATTAAGCTTAGTAAACAGAAATATGTCCATTTTCCAGCTTTTTTAAGATTCTTAGCAAAAATAAATAATCCTGGAAATACAGTAAGCATACCTATCCAAACTAGAATAGAATGTCCAATTAGGTTTATATCTGCAGGAATTAATCCTGAAACTATAGTAGAGACTCCTATTATAAGTATAAAAAATGTTGCTATTTTATTAATTTTTGTTTTTTCTAGATGTTGTGAAATATATAGTACTCCAATACAAAATGTTATTCCATTAAGAATAAAGAGTAAATTCATCCAAAAGTGATTAGGGGAGCATATTTCATAAGGCGCTATTTCGTAGGTGAATTCTCCGCAGGTTGTTACACCTAGATCACTCATTGCATGATGCAAATAGTTATAAGGTGCTGTAGAAGTGAAAATAAAGAAAGGTTCAATTAAAAAGTATAGGCAAGTTGCAATCCAGCTTAATAAGCCAATCCTATTTGATATATACATTAGATTCCTCCCTTGAAAAAGTATAGTTCTATTATAGATGGTTACATTATTGAAAGTGAAAAATTGTAAGTTGAGAGTCGATAATTCTGTTCAATAATATAGGATTTTCTGGACAAATATGCTTAGCGGAAAGACGTATAAAAAATGGATGGAGCAAAACTTAATAAAATAGTTATTTGAAAATAAATAACGGCAAAAACGTCAGGTAACCAATTAAGTTGCCTGACGTTTTTGCATGGTAAAGGATAGATTCCTCTACAAAAGAGAGAAATAAAGAAAAATGTTTTTAAATGAAATTCATAAAAGATTGATAGGCACTACCGAGGGAAAATACCGTAGCTACCGCATGGGCAGTCCATTTAGGCATATTTAATTTTAATATGGTGTTGTATAAGATTCCGTATACGATACAAATGCAATTAATTGAAGTGCTAACAAAAATAGTGGTTGTTCTAAAACACTAAAGTCAAGTTGTTCCATTAATTTATCACACCCTTTATTCAATATATCAATATAATTAAATTTAAAGTAAAGGTTTTTTCTATAAAGTTGCAAATCTGTAGATATTTGACGGGCGATAAGTGAATGTTAACCAAAACGCTACTGTATAAAAAAGAGAAGCGCTTAATCGGGACGCTCCTCTTAATGCCAATATACAATAACTATTCCATTATAATGTATAAGCGTAAAATATTTAACAATTAGCTATGTGGTAAAAATTTCATTTTGTGTTAGTTTAAAAACAAAAAAGAGCACTTAATAAAGTGCTCTCGTGACGAGATTCATTTTGTAAACACTATTTTATAAAGAAAGGAACACTGAATATTATATGTGCGTGCAGTTAATTGTTTTCGTTTTTTACAAAAAAAGAGCAGTTAGTAAAAGCTAACTGCTCCAATCATGGAATATGGTTCGAAATGGGTTGTCTATATTATTGACGGAATATTGAGTTTTATTCAAGGGTACCTAAAGGCTTTCTTTTTAACTTAATCCACATCCCACAAACAAAATAATGGCTAAAAATACAGATAATGAAAATGTCAGAAAGACTGTTATTATACTCCTGAGCATCGCTTTCAAGTTGCTTACTTTAGTTGTGTTCTGCCATTATGCTGAGATTTGTAATTCTATTAAAAATAGTAACAGCTCGTCCAAACTTATCTAATCTATCTTACATAGTATGTAGTAATAAATTTAAAGGAGGAATCTAGTATGTCTTATTACTACGATGATTATTGTAAGGATTCCAAAAAGAAATATCATGATTGTCATAAAAGCAGTAAGAGTTATGACAAATGTGATAAAAAACATGAGGAAAAGCCTTGGTTTAATGTAAAAGTGAATTGTTGTTCTGATGATAACGGATATAATCTTGTAAGAGCATCTGCTTTTAGAGCTGTGAGTACAGTTAATCAGAACTTGCCAGCAAATACATTTGTTAAAGTTTTATTCCAAAATGAACAATTTGATTTAGCAAATGAATATAACCCTGCAACATCCATTTTTATACCAAAGACAAGAGGTGTTTACTCTGTTATTGGAACAATTGCGTTCATTCCCAATAATCTAAACGTAAACTATAGAGCGCGGGTTGAAATTCGAGTTAATGGAAATCCGGCAATTGCAATAGATAATGATTTTTTTGGCCCAATAAACTTTGCTAATGTTGTAGCTGTTTCATCGATAATTCAATTGAATGCAGGGGATATAGTTGAGGTTTTTGCACAAAGTAGCGTAGCTGGAGTTATTTCAAATGTAGAAAATAGTACGCATTTTGAAGCTGCAAGATTCCCGTCTCCACAAGTATAAGTAGTATGAAATCTTGTCAGTAATTTTATCTAAGTAAAGTCCCTAATTTATATTTGACCTGCATAAATGCAGGTCTTTTTTTCGATAAAAAAGGGATGTTTCCAGGGATTTCTCAAAACAGAATCGATATTACACTATATCTATACAGTTCTTTGAAAGAAAAGTAGTGTGGGGATAATGTATCTATGCGTTGATAAACAGTCAACATAGACCCTTTTATTAAAACGTTACCGGAGAACTGGCATGGACGGTAAGTATCCGCAAAAAGGACGAAAAGGCTAATTACATTTATATATTTAGCCATGGTGCGTGAGTGTCGTGGCTTTTGTGTTATTTGTTGAGATCGGCAATGTTGCTGGGTCGATTGGTGACATGGAATTATCATATCATTATTTATAACGAGAAAATATGGAGAGCGTTCTCATTTTGAACAGAAAAAAAGAACCTGTAGTGGTTCCTTTTCACATTGCTATCTTATACTTATTGATTTTTCGCTTAACATCCATAAAAGCTAGTAATGCTGCAATCGCACAAAGGCCTTTAAACCAAAGAAACTCGGAAGAAAATAGTCCGCCAAAGAAAGCGACCGAGTGTACAAAACAAGTAATACCAAATAACCAAAGCATGAACTTTAATTCTTTTGAGGAATATTTATAGTTTTTAAATCTTTCCCACATATGTATCAACTCCTATTGTTATGAGGTTCTGTAGTTTTTCTTTTTAAAATCGCGCATGTTGAGGATAAAGAATAGAAGGAATATAACAGCTGCGATACCATTAATCCAGTAGTATGTGCGCCCTATTGTGAATCCGTTATAGAAGGAATAGGCATTCCAAATTATAAGAAGTACTGAACAGACAGTAGAGATTATTAATGAACCAAAACTTCTCATGATTTTCACCTCGATTCAAAATGCTAGAACTTATTTATAATTTTACATTTAAATAAATAGATTTACAAGAAGAGGAATAAAAGAAAGAACCCGCTGGAGTTCGGGCCCTTTCAGAAGTGATGATGTATTCTCGGTTTGGGAAATGAGAAAATACAAAATTATAATACATCGAGATTTAGAGAATTTCAATATTTATAGAAAAAAGGAATCCCGAAAGATCCCTTTTTCTAATTCCGATATATCTTAATCGCATATAAGTAAAGATAGGGAATATTATATAACAATAAAATAATATAAACAATAAATATTTAGGGATTACCGCGAAGTGGTGAATATGGCTAGACGACAAAGCCTAAATTGTGAAGAGGATAATTTGTTACTATATTTGAAAAATTACAAAAATACCATTTCTTTCAGATTTCAAGAAGGTTTTACAAAAAAATACATAGAAGTATAAATATATGGTAATGCAATGAGTCGAATTTTCATCATGACTGATATCCATAATATGTTCATTTCAATTAACATGAAATACACATAGAGGAGAGCGATTATGAAAAGAAAAATCGGTACAGCAGTCGTAGGTTTATCTGTTTTAGGATTTGGAATTTTTGGTTTTACTCATGGAAATGGTGGAGGAATTGTTCAAGCTGCTTCAGAAGGGGACGGAGGAGGAGCGCCTGCATATGCACATGGAAATCATGGCGGAGCACCAACTTATACTCATGGAGAGGGATGGTCTCCGAGTTATGCACATGGACATACAGGAGGAGCACCAATTTATGGATATGGAGACTATCCAACACCTTCTTTTAATGGAGGAGACACTCCAGCGCCTAAGTTAGAAGCTGATGGGGATCATGGAGGAGCTCCAACTTATACTCATGGACATTTCCCTGCACCAAAGTTAGGATCGGATGGGCATACAGGAGGGGCACCAGCTAATACAGAGCTTGGTGGGGGAATTTAACTAATACTAATATGAAAGTTATAAATTTATATAGAAGAAAAAAGACTTTGTAATTTACGAGGTCTTTTTTCAATGTAAAAAGCTATTCGAAGAAGAAATGAACGAGTTACTTCCTAGGAATGGGTGGCATATTTTTATTTTGTTTTGCTAACTTGATTTTGATGTGACGTAACCGTAAGTGTTTAAAAATTTAAAAAATCCCCTCAATCATGTTAAAGGGACTTTACTCACGCAAATGATCTGTAAATCAATTCATTTTTGATATACAGATCATTTGTATGATAATATTTATAAGGAATTGCTAAATAATGAAATTACATAAATGCTTTTAGAAGTTCTTGAATTAGTGGGATTGCTCCACCAATAAATTTTAAAACTGCCATTGCGATTTCCATATGATTCTCTCCTCTGTTTTTGTATTAAGATGTGTTGAATCTTTATAACCTCATTATAGCGAGCGCTTACATTTATAACAAAACATTTTTGTATGCAATATTGCATATTTATACGTTTAGACAAAACTTATACCTGTATTAGTCATTCTTTAATGGTACCATACAGAGGTGAGAGTCTTTAAGGGTTCGCCCTAATAGGAGGAAATATGGAAAGAGTACAAGTGATTTACAGTAATCTGAAAATTAAAAGTTGGGCTAAACAGGTATTAGCTGTAGGAGGAATATTAGGGTTCTGCTACTTGGTGCTATATGTTTTTAGTTTATTAGTTGTTATGTAAATATTATATAACTAAACTAGTAGAGTCTTGCCTAGATAGGTAAGGCTCTTTTGTTATCTGTAATGAGTAAACTACATACAAGACCTCTCAAGTTTGTCAGGTACTATGTATGGTGCCTTATTTCTCTATGTTTTAGACACTAACTCCTATCATTGAAAGTAAATAAACCTCTATTTAAAAGTTTCCATTTATATTGAAAACACAATTGTATTGATAAAAAATGTGTGTTTATTAGATACATCTTAAAAAGAGAAGCATAAGTTATATGACGTTTTGGTGGAATTTTTTTATCTTTGAAAAGGATTTAAATCTTACAAATAGATTTGATCCCTTTCTGTATACCGTAATTTCTATATTACCATATGAATATAATATACTGAAAATAATTTAAAAGCAAGAATATTAGTAGGGGTCCACCACATGCCCATCAACTTAAGACTTTAAAGTAGCCCCTAAACGAAGAATTTTTTTAAATTGATTGATAGTAAACAAGAAAGGTTGGCAAATACCTAACTAAAGAAATTTCTTCAGGTAAGCAAATCAATAATATATCAAAAGGTCCTTTACAAAATTTATTACTCTATGGACAATCATACGGATTGGGATTTTATCAGTTATTCCTAAATAAACATTGGATATTTCTTATATTTGTCCAGACTGAAAAGAGCTCATTAAAAACACCAGTATTCGTGCTTTTCTTTATATATTTGTACCACAATTATTTTTTGTATGTGGTTAAAACTAGTTTTTAAGAAGCATATGTTTTAGTAACTGAAGAAATTCTTTATCACTTTTATCATCTTTTATATAATCCTGTTCATAGTTAAAAATCATTCGCACTAACATAAAAGCTGTAAGCGGTAATGGTACCTTCTGAAAAGCCCCTTGCTGATAACCTTTTTCAAGCAAATTACTTATCATTTTAATTGCTTCTTCTTCAGATTTTTTTAAACAAGCTATAATTTCAGGTGAATGGTACTCTTTATATTCTTGAAAGAGTGTAGAAACAAATGGGTCTTGATGATATTCTAGGCTGATATAATGAAGGATTTTTTGTATTCGTAGCAAAACATCCTTTTCCTCTTTATATAAATCAAATAATTGTGAGCGTTTAAGTTGAATATGACGCATATAGCAGTCACATAATATTTGAGTTTTATCTGTATAGTAATAATAAATAGTTCCTTTACCAACTTTAGCTTTCTTTGCAATTTCATCAACCGTTGTGTTACGGACACCACGCGTAGAGAACAGTATTGTGGCAGATTGAATGATTTTCATTTTTTTATTTTCTTTTTCTAATTTTATCATCGTCTACACCCTATCCTTGAAATATTTAGCGAAGTTTTCTGTCATTACATTCTCTATCAGTCTATTTGTCATTTATTAACGCCTAATAAAAAGTCCTCTAGTTGCTTCTTATAGAATAACACACATCATTCTTATATCTAGTATATAACCATAATAGAATACGATTTTACATCTTAAGAATAGAAATGAGAGTATGAGATCATAAGTTATTAATTGGACGATGAGAGTTCAATTAAAAGGAAATGACGATCTCCTCATCAGTTGAATAATTTGATTTTTTGTTCAATTCATTTTATTATATAAACATGACTAAAAGATGTTTTTAGTCGGATTTTTTTACGAAAAACCGACTGGTATTTGATTCTGGTCGGTTTCTATACTATTTGAGAGAAGGTAGACACTATGTGTGGAATTGCAGGGTGGATAGACTGGTCTAAAGACTTGTCTAATGAACAAGAAACGTTAAAAAAAATGACAGATGCTATCATTCACAGAGGACCTGATGCAGAGGGGCATTGGTTTTCAAAACGAGCGGCATTAGGTCATCGACGTCTCATCGTCATTGATCCTGAAGGTGGCCTTCAACCTATGCTGTATAAAGATGGAAATGATACGATTGGTCTTACGTTCAATGGAGAAATTTATAACTATCAAGAATTACGTAAAGAACTTGAGGAGAAAGGTCATGAATTTCAGACAAAGTCTGATACAGAGGTATTACTACATGCTTATTTAGAATGGCAAGAAGATTGTGTTCAACACTTAAATGGGATTTTTGCTTTTGGTATTTGGGATGAAAGATTTGGAAAATTGATGCTTGGTCGTGATCATCTAGGTGTGAAGCCTTTGTTTTTCGCTCGAAGAGGGAGTGCAATTCTCTTTGGTTCAGAGTTAAAAGTTTTACTTTCGCATCCACTTGTAGATGCAGAAGTAGATAAAGAAGGACTTTCTGAGATATTTTGTCTTGGACCAACACGTACCCCAGGTCATGCGATTTTCAAGGATATACACGAAGTGCGTGCTGGCCATTATATGACGTTTACCTCTAATGGCTCGAATACGACACAGTATTGGAAACTTGAAAGTAAAAACCATATAGATGATATTGATATGACAGTGGAGACAATCCGCTCCATTTTACAAGATACGGTTAAACGTCAGTTAATTGCTGATAGACCAGTGGTATCTATGCTTTCCGGAGGTTTAGATTCAAGTGGTCTAACAGGTTTAGCGGGAAACGAATTTGGGAATAAAGGGGAACACCTTCATACATATTCCCTGAATTTCATCAATGATGAAAAAGACTTTGAGCAAGACTTCCTTCGTTTTGATCGTGATGAACCTTGGGTGAAACGTGTGGCTGAATATGTAGGAACAAAGCATCACTCTATAGAGTTGGGATCAGATAGTTTAATAGAGCATTTATTAATTCCAATGCGAGCGCGTGATCTACCTGGAGTAGGAGAACTAGAAACATCACTTTATTTGCTATTTAAGGAAATGAAAAAAGACGCAACAGTTGCACTTTCAGGCGAATCCGCAGATGAAGTGTTCTCAGGATATCCATGGTTCCACCAAGAGAAGTTTTTAGATGCAGAAATATTCCCTTGGAGTGTTAATTTATGGTATAGTACAGAAATTTTATCAGAGGATTTTAAAGATAAGATTAGCCCTGAAAAATATCAAAAACAAAAATTTGAAGATGCGGTTGCTGAGGTTCCTTTTTTAGAGGGTGAAAGTGATCTGCAAATGAAGCAACGTCAAATGTCTTACATGTTTATTACATGTTTCTTGCCATTTATGCTAGAACGAAAAGATCGTACAAGTATGATGAATGGCTTTGAAGTACGAGTTCCATTTTGCGATTACCGGCTTGTAGAATATTTATGGAATGTTCCATTCGAAATGAAAAGCATAGACAATATTGAAAAAGGTATTTTACGTCGAGCTTTTGAAAATGTACTTCCAGAGGATGTACTTTATCGCAAAAAAAGTGCATATCCAAGCACAAAGGATGCTTCTTATCTACAAGGTATTAGTGATTGGATGCTACATGTGTTAAACAATCCTGAATCACCTATTTTGCCATTAATTAATGTAGAAAGAGTTCGTGCTATTGCAGAAGGAAAAGACGAAGTAATTTCAGGTAATGATGCACGAGGTATAATAGATTATTTACTTCAAGTTAATAGTTGGCTTCAGGAATATAATATTAAATTAGTATGGTAGATGTAATTTTCAAATAAAGAGAATAGCTGAAACATCAATGACCTAAGTGAACCGCACCTCCAATGTATTAGATAGTTATCTAATAATTGGAGGTGCGGTTTTATTATTTTGATTTGCAATAACGCTAATCAGTTAGTAAATTAGAATTGAATAAGGGACATGGAAAGAACTAGGGGGAATAATATAAATTGGAGGTCCCACGTAAAGGAGAATACGATGAACCTTTTAATTAGAGAATTAGAAGTAGATGATTTAGACAATTTACCGGAGATTGATGATAGTTTTATAGTAAACTCTCGGTTAATTTTTTCTCTTTCAAAAGTAAATAAGCAAATAGAATATACAGTAGAAGACGTTCCAAGTTATGAGAAAAGTTATTTACAAGATCAATATGATGATGAACTAGCATACACTGAATATATAAATAAGCCTGAACAAGTAATTTACATAGCAATTTTACATAATCAAATTATAGGAGTAATGGTATTGAAAAAGAATTGGAATCACTATGCTTACATAGAAGATATAAAGGTGGATAAAAAATATCGTTCACTTGGAGTTGGTAGGAGGTTAATTGAGCAAGCAACGCAGTGGGCAAAAGAAAGCAATATGCCAGGTATAATGCTTGAAACACAAAATAATAATGTAGCAGCATGTAGGTTCTATGAAAAATGTGGGTTTGTAATAGGTGGGTTGGATTTTTTAGTATATAAAGGGATACATGAAGAAAGCGATGAAGTTGCAATGTATTGGTATTTGCATTTCAAATGAAAGTAAACCAAAACTTGAATATATAAATTCCTCGCTGTTACATTCGGTACAAGCAAATAACTAAAAGAAAAAGGAGGTTTCTTTCCGAGAGTAGGGGGCATCTTTGATCTTGCTACCGATAATCAAATGATATGTGAATTAGATTTTGATATTGTATGCATCGTCTTTTCTTCAATTAAATAAAAAATACATCTTTATAGGGATGTATTTTTTATTTAATAATAATGTTATAAATTATTCTACATGAACCGATATACTTTTAGATAATACTTGCATTGAGAAAGGAACTCTAGCTTCAAAAGCTATAGTGTTTGTTGAATTTGGTGTGTTTGAGAAGATGTAAGAATCCTTAATACGTAATCTAAAAGTTTTTTCAGATCCGAATGGACCAGTATAAGAACTGACTTCGTCTAAAGAACTTCCTGCATATCTAACACCATTAACAGTTAAAGCCTCAGAATATGAATCCGGTGTACCTACTTCACTAACTTTCACATAAAGATAATCGCCTTTAAGAACAGGAATAGATAAGTAAGAACTTGCACTATACATTTTGTCATTATCGCCTACAGCACTAATGCTAACACTTCGTAATGGAGAAGAATCCGCCTTTGAAATATTTGGTAAAAATGCTAGTGTAAGTGCAAAACACATAGCTAACATGCCCATAAATTTTTTCATATTAACAACTCCTTAGGTATTTATTTAACATCTTGTATTTTACAGGTTAAAAATGTAAATTTTAATATTGTATATAAAGAATAATTATGTAATTATACATATTTAATATAAAGTACACCAAAACTCGGATACATAAATTACACATTTTCTAAAAAACAGACTATTTAATTATATAAATAATAAGATTATTTAATATAATTTATTAATCCTAACAGAAGGGAGGATTAGCCATGCAATTAGTTTGTTTTAAAGTTGTAAATGGACAATATTTTTTAGTTGTAGAAGGTATTGAGATTCCTGCGTCAATTCCAGCGTTTGCTGCAGCTTTATTAATTGGTTTAGGAGTAATACCGCTTTGTTCTTAATTTAAGGAATTCCAAACGGCACTACCTTTCAATCGATAAACCCTTAAGCATATGAATGTTTGGGGGGTTTCTTAAAATAAAAAAGAAAAGACGCCATAAGGCGTCCCCACAATTAGGTAGATAAAACTTTAGTTTTCCAATCAAAAGAAATTTTGTATCAGCTCTTTGAAAGTATATCATAATATCTGATTGATTTATTATGCATTATTACATACTTTCCCCAAACCCTCTAATTTCTATTTGATAAAATAGAATCGAAATATTACTAAAAATCAAATAAATATTTCTACAAATCCCAAATATTTAAAAGGATATCAAAAGTGATACATTTAAGGTGAAAATTATAAAAAATATTAAAGGGGAAAAAGCAGTATTAAAAAAGCAATTATAAGCGGTGGGCAGTTATACAAGTTATTTGAACCTGAATTTTGTTGAAAAAGGATATTCATTTAAGTGTACTTTTTCTGACTTGGACCAACTTAATTTTAGTAATATGAATGTTGGATGCAGATCCAATAAGAGTATATTGAAAGGAATTACCAAGATTGCTTTAGGTATCCTAGTATACAGTAAAATCTTATTATTTAAATGAATTGTATTATCTAAGCCAAAGAATTCAAAAGGTTACTATTTTAGGGTGGACTTTGCAATGTAATGATACGGGGGCATATGTCAATTGAGTTTTACTCGCCACCATTTATTATTGCAGAAATGTCAGGGAATCATAATCAATCATTAGGTAGAGCATTGCAAATTGTAGAAGCAGCTGCAGAGGCTGGAGCACAAGGATTTAAAATTCAAACATATACACCTGATACAATGACTTTAAATATAGAAAATGGTGATTTTTTAATTCAGGATACGAACAGCTTATGGAAAGGTAAATCACTTTATCATTTATATAAAGAAGCATATACACCATGGGAGTGGCATAAACCAATTTTTGATCGCTGTACAGAATTAGGAATGATACCATTTAGTACGCCATTTGATGAAACTTCTGTAGATTTTCTAGAGTCATTAAATGTTTCTTGTTATAAAATCGCATCTTTTGAAAATACTGATATTCCCCTCATACGTAAAGTAGCTGCAACAGGAAAACCAATAATCATTTCGACAGGTATGGCTTCGATTGCTGAATTAGATGAAACAGTAAGGGCTGCGAGAGAAGAGGGATGTAAAGAATTAATTCTATTAAAATGTACAAGTACGTATCCTGCATCACCAAAATCTACAAACATAGCTACCATACCTCATATGAAGGAGTTATTTAAATGTGAAATAGGTTTATCTGATCATACACTTGGAGTAGGGGTATCTGTAGCAAGTGTTGCTTTGGGGGCCACAGTAATTGAGAAACATTTAACCCTCTCGAGGTCTGACGGAGGTGTAGACGCTGAATTTTCAATGGAACCTGCTGAATTTAAATTATTAGTAAGTGAAACTGAAAAAGCATGGGAATCTTTAGGTAATGTATATTATGGACCAACTAATTTAGAAAAAGATTCTTTAAAGTTTAGAAGGTCATTATATGTTGTAGAAGACATAAAAGCGGGAGAAGTATTCACGAATGAAAATATTAAAGCTATTAGACCAGGTAATGGTTTATTGCCAAAACACTTATCCAATATTCTCGGAAAGAAAGCGAGTAAGGATATCGAGAAAGGAACACCTATTTCATGGGATTTAATTTGATAGAGTATACTGAAATACTAATAGGAATTCATTTCAAGTATGTAGTAGCAAACAAGATAGCTTGTGCTAACGGATATGCATCTCCTATTTATTTGTTGGTGCAATCACACCTTCAGGAAAATTAAGGAGGGAGTCTTCTGGCGGAAAAAGATAAATTAAAATGCCTTTTCATAAAATTAAAAAGGCATTTTAATTTATTCAGAATGATTATAAAAGAAAAGAAATTTTTAAATTAATAAATCAATAAAGTTGTGACTGTAATATAGTCGTTATAAAATTGATTCTCTCATGAAAAGTATGTTGTGTAATAACTTTTGTGTAAATTTTTTCGACCATTAATCCTTTTGAAATCGTATCATTTAAATGAAGAGATAATTTATTTAAACAGTCTTCAAAGCTTTTATAGGATATAATTTCATCTTTATTGAAGAAAGATGAAAGATCAGATTTTTCTTCTATAATTTGAAAGCCTTGGCAAGCTGC
The DNA here is from genome assembly GCF_038005545.1 of Bacillus sp. FSL M8-0063. Classification (NCBI taxonomy): domain Bacteria; kingdom Bacillati; phylum Bacillota; class Bacilli; order Caryophanales; family Bacillaceae; genus Bacillus; species Bacillus sp. FSL M8-0063. Next base: position 82,990 of record NZ_JBBOTJ010000003.1, on the reverse strand, counting down.
GATATCAAATGTACGATTATTAATGGTATTACTTTTTACTCTATTTTTATTCTTATTCTGTGGAAATAGATAACTACGATGATAATATAAGACTAGCGTTATTATAATAGAATGCAACTTCTTGAGGTGGAATCCATTCTTCTATAATCTTAATTCTTCGGTGATTTTTCCATTTTTTAATTAACTTATTTCTCCAGTGTTGACCAATAACAGTAAAGTGATAAGGGGTTTTTTCCAAAAGAAACTGTATCAATTTCACTCGGGTTGGATAAGGATATCCAATGAACAATATTTCACTTTTATATTTTGAATTTTTTCGACCAGGTTTAAAAACATCTATATTATTTGCTAGGGGTAAATGATATACATTGGTATATCCTAAAGCTGTGTAATATTTAAGTGCTTCGCTATCAATAGTAAATATAAAATCAAAGTTATTTAATAGAGGAAGAGAAGTATCTATATAAAATGGGTCCTCAGTTAACCAGACAGCTAATTTAATATTCCTTTTTTAAAAATATTGAATTGCTTTTTGCGGTAGATAATTACCTAATAAGGTGAAAACAATATTAGGATGAAACGTTGCAGTAATGAAATCCAATTGCTCTACTAATTCACTCGGCTGTACTGCTAACCATTCGAAATTTTGATTGATAAGTGTTTTCTGTATGCTTTGATCTAGATATTGATAGATTTTTGAGTAACCAGAAGTAATGTATAAGAGTTTCATATTTCAATCCCTGCTTTAGGTATAAAATATATTATGAGCTAAACGTAACACTTTCTATTTCTTTACAACTGATCTTAGTAATACTTATAGTAGGAGGAGTAATCGAATTTTCCTCTTCTAATGTGACGATACAAGTATTAGGGTTAAAATTTGTAAAAACAGCAGGTCCAATAATATTTCCAGATTTACCAGTCACAGTAACCAATTCGCCTGGTTGTAAATTTTTAAAAATACTACATATTCCACCTGAACAACGAAATAAATTGCATAAGAACAAATTTGTCCCTCCTTTAAACAATATACTGTATCATATGAAAGTATGTAGAAGGATGTGTAGACAAGTAACCTTTAGAAGGGAGGGATTTAAATTAAAGAATATGATTGAAATATAAAAAGACATTCTAATGAATGCCAAAATTATAGATCGAATTAAAACCATTTGAATCATCTTAAGGGGTGGTTAATGTAATGCTTTCTATATCTTCACAACTTATGAATATAGTATTGGTTGAAGAGGGGGTTAGCACATCTTCTTCAACTAAAATCACCGCACAATTTTGCGGAATGAACTGTGTAAAAGTAGCAGGACCAATAATTTGACCTGATCTAGAAGTAACTGTAACAACTGTTCCCACTGGCCATGCAGAGAATATAACACAAGCTAAACCTTCACATGCTGCCATATTAAACCCTCCGAACTCTAATTTTAATAATGTAATAAATTCCAAACATTTTATATTGTATGGGGTAGTAGTATGAAGTGCTTGGACTATTAAAAGTCACTTTCCGGTTTTATCCCTTCATGATTAATATGATAACTATGAAATACTACGATACACAAGTTTAAAGAATAAAAATGGTAAGGAGGTTTATGAGGAAGATATTGTGTGATTTAGTGATCAGCTATTCCAAGGTCCAAATGATGAATGGAATTATAAGGTAGGATGTAACGAGTACATGGAGTTATGCTACACGGTATTTGATTAGGATGAGATAGAAGGCTTAAGTTTTTGGTAGCATTTATGGAAATCCAGAGTAACTAGAAAAATAAATAAAATTCTTATTTGCGCGACACGTTTTCTTATAAGTGTGCAAACACGAAATAGGAGGGTTATCAATTTGATGATAACAACTGTTCGACTGAAAGTAGGAATGAAAACCGTCAGGTTGAGCTGAAGCTACTTAACTAATACTCCTACATGCAAGGCATGATAGTAGTCACAAATTGTATGAAGCTAGGTGAAATTGGCTGAACAAAACCTAAGTGAGAACTCATATGGTAATGGATAGGTCGGGATGCTACAAAATATTTATGGTGAGAATGTCCGATAAAGGACTGACGAATTTGCGAATGTACGGGTCTAAAGGATTAATACATTAGAAATGTGTATGTCGTTAATGACAATGTTATCTACCGAAAAGTAAGAGTAAATGATATAAGATTCGGAACATCTAACGATGAGTATGTAAAGATAACAGGCTTACAGCAAACACATAAGGATATATGTATAGCTAAGTCAATCGGAACGTGGTAACACAGTATCAACGAAGCATGTAACAAATGTGGAGGGATAGTCCCTAATTTTGTTCGTTGAAAACTAAATCAACTATATGTAATTCACAGAATCGAGTAAGATGATGGGACTTTTCGTAAGAAAAGGGAATGAATGCATAGGTGAGTACAACATTGTTTGTAATCTAGTTGCTTTAGAATAAAAGGATAAGATGGGAAGCCGGCATGTACGGCGTTAGGTGGGGGGAAAGATGGAGATAACTTCAAAGTTTTACCTATCGCAACGATATCTAAATTGTATATGTAGAAAGGAGCACCTAATTAAAGTGCTCCTTAGGAGATTGATTATAAATGTCTGTTCATTAACTATTATTATGTTTATTTTATCGAATGGTGAAAAACTTGGACAAAACCTTCATTTTGCACAACAAAGCAGCTAGTTAATAAAATTAAGTGCTCGTTGTACAAAAGAAACGCTACGCTTACAGAAATAGTATCAACAGGGTTAAAAAATTATTCGGAAATGAAAGATAGCTAAACAAAAACTTTATTTTAAAGCTGTACTTCGGTGATGGCTTTCGTGTTATTTATATAAGAGGTTAATTATGATTTTTGTAGAATAAATAAGTCGGGAGAGATGGAAAAATAATACTATATATGGATAAAAAAACATTTGAAATGCGTGAAAAACGATTAGCAGAACTATTAGGTGCAAAAGTACTATGGGAATTTTATCAGTGCTGTAACAGAGGGAATTGAAAAGCAGGAATTAGAATCTACACCAAGTTTACTAGAAGTTCTATTCATACATGTGAAAGAAACCATCCAAATACAAAATATGAATTAACGCATAACAAAAGCCCCTGTAAAAACAGAGGCTGGTAGTATAGATAAAGAGACATTATATATGGAAGCATATGTAGAATTCATTAATCATAAGTTTATTATTTCTGAATTAGCTGTAGAGCTTTCATCTGTTCTAAAAGAATTAAATTGTTTTGTTCAATCATCTTTGCCACTGCTTCAAAGTGAGCTTGATTCTCAAGAACCTCAATCTGCTTCTCTTTAGGTAGCGATTGAAGTATTTCTTTTATTTCTTTACACTCGTATATATTATTCTCCGAGTCTTCAATTAATTTATTGCGACGATTGGTGTATTCAAGTGCACCTAAAGTCGCTAATGCACGAGGGTCTAATCCTAGAATTTCCATGTATTCCTCTCCTTTCCTCTACAATAATTCGATAGGGGAAAGGAGATTCCTTTAATGATTCTATAGAATTTTTTTATAGTGATATAACATGTTATTTATTAGTGGCATGCTATCTTATAGGAAAGTAGTAGAATAGACTTAAAAAATTCCTTAAAGATAATGAGAAGAAAGGAGAATACAGTAAATTACACTCATTTTCCCTAAGTAATCTTCATATGAAACGGTTATTTACTTTTATTATAAATTTTATATTAGATTCTTTGATGAAGAGTAGATAGACATAGGGAATATGGGATGAATTGGTATTTAATTTAGTTTAATTTTTATGGAACAATAATAGTATAGTTAAAGCTTTTTAATGAATTCAATTTCATTATTTAATAATAATGGACGAGTTAAGTGTGAAGAATTTTCTTCAACCTGAGTAGAATTTTTTGCACCAGGAATAGCAACTGAAACGGCTGGATGGCTTAAAACATAACGTAAGGCGATTTGCGCTAAACTTCGATTTGATCGTACTAGTAATCGTAATTTCTCTAATTTGTTTAAGCTATCTTTAAACCATTTTTCTTTGGGCCAATCTTTTCTTAAATCATCGTCTGGAAATTGGGTTTCATGATTAAATTTCCCTGTTAAAATCCCCATCTTAAGTGGACCTCTTATCACAGCACCTAAATTATGTTTTTCAATATAAGGAAGGATGTCTTTTTCAGGTTCTTTATTCAGAATACTATAATCGAATTGTACAACATCTAAATCATCATTCTGATTAAAATGTTTTATATAATCTAAATCATTAGTAGAAACGCCAACTGCTCTCACTTTTCCAGATTTTTTTAAGGTTTGGAAAGCTTGTAAAAAAGCTTCTGTTTCTTCAGGTTTATCCCACCAAATATGACAAAAGTATACATCTATATAATCCGTTTTAAGCCGCAGTAAACTAGCATCAAACGCATCAATGATCTTTTTAGGATCTCCATAAACGGGTGGTTGATTTGAGTCATAATGATGACCAATTAATCCACCTTTTGTAGAAAGAATGATATCCTGCCTACGTTTATGTATAGCCTTTGCAACGAGTGTTTCACTATGACCTAATCCATAAACGTCAGCAGTGTCAATAAAATTAACCCCTAGGTCAATTGCTTTATTGATTGCATCAATGGATTCATTATCTTTTACTGCGCCCCATTCATCTCCACCAATTGCCCAAGAACCGAATCCTATCTCTGAAACTATTAATCCCGTGTTACCTAATAATCTATATTCCATTATGTACGGACTCCTCCTTTACAGTTTATGTTATTAGAAATATATATAGTGACCAGTTGGAATATTCTTGAATTTGGTTTCGGGGTGTAAATTAGAGTATATATTTTAATAAATATATATGAGATTACTTTATAAAAAGTAATTGGAATTATTAGTAAAATGGTTTTTTATGCTTAAATTGAATAAAAGTATGAACTTTCACTGTATAAATATGAATTTTATTCATCATTTTAATAACTATGCAATAAGCGAAATAAATGTTGAATTTAGTCGGAAAATATATATTTACAAATCGCAGAATGTGTACATATAGTTGTAATTGTAAATATTATCCGTTTTGAAATATTTATAAAAGGAGAAATTCATATGAAGGAAATACAAAAGCAATATGAAATTGTAGAAGAATTGGATGCAACAGTAGGGCAAGAAGCATTATGGATAGCTCATCAAATGGAATTAGAAAATGGAATGAACAATGAAGCTACCATAATAAAGCTAAAAGGAAATCTTCAAATAGACACCCTTAAGAAAGCGCTTACTTTAATGGTGCAATCTTACCCGGCGCTACGTACACTATTTATTAAGAGGGACGAAAAAATTAAACAATTCATTCAAAAGAGTATAGATTTTGATATACCAATTAAGGATTTAACTGCTTTTAAAAACACAGAACAAAAATTTATTTTTAAAAAATTCTTAGACTCTATGGTGAATGAGAAATTTAATTTAGAAGAAGGGCCTTTGTTTAAATTCCACATCATTAAATTTTGTGAAGATGAATTTATTTTACATATGATTTTTCATCACATTATTTATGATGGATGTAGTTTAGGAATTTTTATCCAACAATTGTCTCATACGTATTGTGAATTACTTCAAGAAAATACGGGTTTAGTATTAGAATCTCCTTATAAGAGCCTTGTAGAATTTGAGGAAGGTTTTATTGACAGTGCAATATATAGAGAAGGATCATCCTATTGGAAAGATTATTTACAAGGTGAATTACCTCCTACAGAGTTTCCTGCTACTATTAATAAAATGAATGAACCGATATATACGAACAAAAATATAAGCAAGAATATTGATGCCGATCTATTTTATCAAATACAATGTTTTGCTAAAAGAAATAACATAAGTGTCTATCGGGTTATGTTAAGTACTTATTGTGCCTTGCTTCATCAAATGACAAATGCTGAAGAAATTATTGTAGGTATTCCAATTAATACTAGACCACACACGGAAGAAGGGAATGCTTTTGGTTATTTTGTTAATACATTACCTATACGTATAACAATAGAAAAAGGGGATACATTTAAGAGAATACTTAACAAGGTGAATAAATCTGTTCATTTGGCTATTAAGTATAAACATAATCCATATTCACATATAGTAAAAGATTTAAATCTAAATAATAATACACATCATAATATGATATATTCAACAGCATTTAATACGGTAAGGATACCTCAATTGAAAATTCCGGATATTGAGTCCACAGTTTTAACAGATTGTAAAAGAGTAAATCCTTTTAACATGACCTGGAGAATAATGAGATATGAAGGGGAAACAGAGAATAAAATTGAGGTTGACTATAATTCAGCATTATATAAACCAGATAGTATGAATGATTTAGTTGAAAGATATATATATTTGTTACAAAAACTAATGAAAAATGTGAACAAACCTATTCAATCATTGGATTTACTTTTAAAAAAGGATCATCGTTTATACAAAGATATAAACTCAAATACTCTTGCATATCCTAATTCAAAAACAGTAGATCAATTAATTGATCTACAAGCATTAAAATCGCCAAATCAAATAGCGATTTCAATGGGGGATAAATCGATTACCTATTATGACTTGCAGCAAAGGTCAAATCAAATTGCGAATTATTTACGTGAAAATGATATAAAAAAGGGACAGCGTGTAAGTATTACTATGGTGAGAGAGATTGATACAATTGTATGCATTCTAGGTATACTAAAATCAGGTGGAGTTTATGTACCAATCGATCCAAAGTTTCCTGAAAAAAGAATAGAATTTATATTAAAAGATAGTGAAAGTCAAATGATTATTACAAAGAAAGAATTCAGGGGATTAATTGAAAGTTTTGCGATTCATACAATTTATTTAGAGGATTTTCATTACACTGATTTTATAGAAAATATTGCTTCTACACATACCATAGAAGATGCTGCGTATATTATCTACACGTCAGGTTCAACAGGTTTACCAAAAGGAGTAGTTGTACCACATAGAGGAGTAATTAATTTATCATATTCATTAATGAATTAATTTAATTTAGACAAAAATGATGTATTTTTACAATTTGCAACAATGATTTTTGATGCCTCCATTATGGAGATGTTTCCGATTTTGTTATGCGGAGGAAGAATGCATTTAATTTCTGAAATGGAAAAACGTTCTGCAGAAGAATTTATAAATGTAATTAACAAGAATGGTATTACATTTGTTCTTTTACCAACTGCATTTTTTAAATTAATAGCTGATATGTCAAAAGAAATGTTGCTTAAATTAAATTCCTTAAAATGTGTATTTGTAGGAGGGGAAACCATACCTGCTGAATCAGTTCGTAAATGGCAAAGTAAAGTAGGGTTAAAGATTCCAATTCTTAACGCATATGGTCCTACTGAAGCTACTGTATGTACAACCATTTATGAAGTAAATCATGAGATAAAAGAAGAAACTTCTAATATCCCAATAGGTAAACCAATTGCTAATAGTAAAGTTTTCGTGGTCAGTCCGTTCAAAACGTTATGTCCGTCAGGAGTAGTAGGTGAATTATTCATTGGTGGTGATGGGGTTGCTAAAGGATATATAAATCAAAAGAAAAAAACAGAAGAGGCATTTAATTCTTTCGTAAAATCATATAATTGCAATAAAAAAATATATCATACTGGGGACTTAGTACGTCTTTTACCAAATGGAAACTTAGAATTTATCGGAAGGAAAGATAATCAAGTAAAACTACGTGGGTATCGAATTGAGCTTGATGAAATAGAAAGAGCATTATTTAAACACCCAGAGGTAAAAGATGCAGTAGTAGTAACTTATCAAAATGACAAAATTGCTAGCTTTTATGTATCAAAAGACAATACAGAGATAAAACAAGAGGACTTAAATACATTCTTAAGTGAAAGTTTACCAGATTTTATGATGCCAAATTATATATTTCATCTTAGAACATTTCCATTATCACCAAGTGGTAAGATTGATAGAAAAAAATTAGAATTACAAATCCCATCTTTACTTGAAAACATGCAAAATCAATATGTACCACCAAAAAATGAAACAGAAAAAAGGTTGGCAAAAACATGGGCAGAGATTTTAAATTTAGGGAAATATAGAATCAGCAGAGAGGGTGACTTTTTTAAACTTGGGGGACATTCATTAATTGCTGTGCAAGTATTAAATCAAATTCAAAAAGAGTTTCATTTGAAAATAGAAATTAGAGATATTTTTGAGCATACAACAATTGCTAGTCTATCTGCTTACATCGATAAATTAATGGAAGTAAATCATGATAGGGAAGAACAGAAGATGCAAATATTAAAAGTTGTAGATAAGGAAAGTTATCAGTTATCAAGTGCTCAAAAAAGAATCTGGTTTTTAAATAAATCTAACGGTATTAATAAAGTATATGATACACCACTACACATATATATTGAGCCGAGTTTGAAAAAAGATATTTTACAAGACGCCATAAGATTTTTAGTTGAACGACACGAGATGCTCCGAACAGTGTTTATTGAAAAAAATGGGGAGCCTAGACAAGTCATATTAAAATCAATAGCGATTGACCTGATACACCATGAGATTGAACACATGGCTAAAAAGGAACAACAAGAATATATACGTAGAACAATAAAGCAAACGGATCATACACCATTTGATTTGGAAAATGGACCGCTTTTCCGGATTAGAATTTTTAATTTTGATAAGAAAAAATCCTATTTATATATCAATTTACATCACATTATTACTGACGAGTGGAGTGTAAGGAATTTATTAGATGAATTAATGAAGGTATATAGTGCCTTTGCTAAACGAAGAAATCCTGAGTTGCCAACTATTTCTAATCGATATGTAGATTATGTTGAGTGGGAACAGGAGCAGTTAAAATTAGGTCGGTGGGATACCGAAAAATCTTATTGGATGGCCGAACTTGCAGCGCCTCTTCCTATATTAAATCTTCCTTTAGATTTTAGTAAGAATCGTCAAAGTACAAATAGAGGTACAGTATTTGAAATGAAGTTAGATAATAAAATGAAAGAGTCTTTGAAACAATTATGTGAACAAGAGAATGTTTCGATGTATATGCTATTTTTGGCAGCATATATTCAATTGTTACATTATCTAACGGATCAAAAAGACATTATTGTAGGTACACCGGTTGTTGGAAGGAATTATCAAGAATTTGAACAAATACAAGGATTTTTTGTAAATACTTTAGCAATTAGAACACAATTAAATGATGTGAAAAATTTAAAACAGCTATTACAAGTAGTGAGAGAAAAATGTTTGAATTCTTTCCAAAACCAATCATACCCATTTGATAAAGTAATTGAGCAAATAAATCCGGATAGAAGCTTTGGAAATAACCCGATCTTTTCTACTATGTTTAGTTATCAGAAAGATATTCTGCAACAACATGATGCGTACAAGCTTCAATTGTTACCTAATAAACAAGATGTTAGTAAGTTTGATATTTCTTTAGCTGTTGAAGAAGGATTGGATTATGTAGAGATTTCATTTGAGTATAATATTAATCTTTTCAAGGAAGAGTCAATTAATAGGTTTACTCAAAATTTACTTAATATACTGGACGCATTTATTCATCAACGAACAGTAGCATATGAAAATCTTTCATTCCTATCACAGGAAGAAGAATCTCTATATAAAAAGGTAAATCAGAAAGAAAGACCATATCCTTATTTTCAAAATATACAGGAGCAATTCTATAAGCAAGTAGAAAGACAATCAAATCGGATTGCTATAGCGACTGAAACGGAATCTTTAACATATAGACAATTAAATATAAGCTCTAATCAAGTAGCTCAACATTTAATCGGAAAAGGTATAAAAAGAGGTGATAAGGTAGCCATATTTTTAGATAGAAGTATGAATAGTATCGTTTCTATGCTTGGAATATTAAAAGCCGGAGCTGCCTATATACCAATCGATGTAAAATACCCTGAGGATAGAATAAATTATATAGTTAGTGATAGCGAGGCATGTAGAATTATAACGAGTAACAGATACAAAAGTCATTTGAATTTAAGCAATTATACGGTTTCAATAATAGAGGATATATATCGTACGACTATAAATGATGATGTGAAAATTTTTAATAAGCCAGATGATTTGGCATATGTGATTTATACTTCAGGATCAACAGGCAAACCAAAAGGTACATTATTAACGCATAAAGGAGTATTAAATTTAGTTGAATGGAGAAATGAAGTATTTCAGATTTCTCCAAATGATAAAGTAACACAGTTTTATTCTCATAGTTTTGATTCTTCTGTATCGGAAATTTTTTCTACTTTGTTAAATGGAGCGGAACTGTATGTATTAAGTGATGAACAGCGCTATTCAACTGTCGAATATGCCCAAGCAGTCCAAGAAATACAAGCAACTATTTCTGATTTACCAACAGTATTTTTTAATGAATTATCGACATCATCAACTAAACCGGATAGCGAGAAGATACGTTCTTTAAGATTTATGATAATGGGAGGGGAAGCTGTATCAACAAATGCTATTAGGAGTTGGCAAAATACTTTTAAAAACCAAGTGCAACTGGTAAATGAGTATGGTCCTACTGAAGCAACTGTTTCAGCGATGTACTATTTCATACCAGAATTAGAATGCGAAAATAACATTTTAGGTAGCATACCGATTGGTATTCCAATTTCTAACACAAAGGTTCATATATTGAATTCATATATGCAACATTGTCCGGTAGGTGGCATGGGTGAATTATATATTGAGGGCTTAGGATTAGCCAAAGGGTATTGGAAGCAGGAAGAGAAAACAAAACAGGCATTTATTTCGAATCTATTTTCAGCAGATAATAGTAAAAGATTATATCGAACCGGTGATTTAGCAAGGTGGTTACCAAATGGAAATATAGAATTTATGGGAAGAAAAGATAAGCAGGTTAAAATTAGAGGACACAGAATTGAATTGGGGGAAATAGAAGATGCAATGTTACAACTTAAGGGGATAAATCAGGCTGTGGTAACACAAACGAAAGATGGAATGCTATTGCAAGCTTATTATAAAACAGTGTACGGTTTAGAAATAGAGAAAAATAAGTTAGCTTTGCATTTATCAAAAGTATTGCCAGAATATATGATCCCTAAATATTACTCTCATGTGTTAGAAATACCAATAACGGCTAATGGGAAAATTGATTTCGAAAAACTGCCAGAAATAGAGTTTGATAATGAGCAAAAAGATGAGTGTATACTTAAGCCTCAAACTAAAGTGCAAAAAAACATTGCAAAAGTATGGTCCGAAGTTCTAAACATTAAATCTATAGGTTTAAAAGATGATTTCTTTAATTTGGGTGGACATTCTTTAAAAGTTATGCCGTCATTAGTCAAATTAAAACCGTTATACCCTAACTTGAAAATCCAAGATTTCTTTAAGTATAGAACAATAGAAAAATTAGCCTCTCATATTGAAGAAATGGAAGATATGTCGTTCAAGAAAGAGAAAAATATGAATGTAGCATGTATGGAAAATGAAACGAAAACGACTCCAGTTTATAAAAGAAATAAATTAGAAGAATGCGAGATAGATAGGGTGAATTATCCAAAAGCAGTTTTCCTTACAGGGGCTACAGGATATTTAGGAGCACACATTTTAGAACGCTTATTACAGTTGCCATCTACAACTATTTACTGTCTAGTAAGAAATAATGAGGATCAAGTAATTGGTGCAAAGTTAAAAGAAAGAATGATGTTTTATTTCGGTAAAGAAATTCTCCAAAAGATGGAGGAGAGAGTAGAATTAATTGAAGGAGATTTATCTTTGATAAATCTAGGTCTTGATTCAAAGCAATTGGGCCATTTAAATAATAAGGTAGAGTCAATCATACATTGTGGTGGAGAAGTTAGACACTATGGAGAACGTGAGCATTTTCAAAAGGTAAATGTTCAGTCTACAAAATACTTATTGGAATTAGCTAAGAATACAAATGCACGTTTTCATTATATATCGACTTTAAGTGTAGCTGGGCAGGCTGAAAGCGATCCAAAAGAATTTGAATTCCTTGAGTCTAATTTTGATAGAGGTCAAAATTTAGATAATGTCTACTTAGAAAGTAAGTTTCAAGGCGAGAAAATGGTCAGAGAGGCAATGGAAAAAGGGATTCGTGCTACGATATACCGTGTTGGGAATTTAGTGGGTAACTCTAAAACGGGTAAATTTCAATTCAATATTAATGAAAACGCTTTTTATAGATTGTTGAAAGGGATATGCTTATCTAACGTAGCACCTGAAGTCAATACCTATGTAGATTTAACGCCTGTAGACTATGGAAGTTTAGCTATTACTGAATTATCCTATAAGGTCAATACAATAAATAAAACAATGCATATTTGTAATCCAACTCAGCTTAAATGGAACCAATTTACTAATAGTTTACAAGCTTTTGGATACGATATTATGTTAATGAAACAAGAAAAGTATATAGAGAAGTTTTTTAATACGAATTTAACTACTGATGAACAGAAAGCTTTAGAGCTTATAATGCCTTTATTAGAATCTGTAGAAGAGCTATCAGTAGCTATACCATCTTGTTTATACACGCAAGGATATTTGAAGAATGTACATTGTTTAGAGCCAAATCAAGAATATATCAATTTGTTATTAAATTATGCTATGAGTATCGAGTTTTTACCAACCATTAAAGAACCAATATTGCTATAGAATATACTATCGATTTTGAACAGATTGGTTTATAAATATGAAGTTTTGAATATTTGTTTACTTTCGCTTATTATTTGGAAAAGTAAAAAGAACTTGTAGTTTTATCTACAAGTTCTTTTCGATTAAAAGGTTTATACATTTAGTTGGTTAGATAATATTTCAATTCTTCATATTACTAACAGAAAAAATTAACCAAGACAAATAATTCTTTTCAATAAGAGAAAAAATACAATTTTATATTAAGACCAAATCCATCGATCATCAGTTAATGCTTGAGAATCATTAACTTTTTCAATCTCATCTGTTATCGACCACTCATTACTTCTTTCAGCGTTTGCCATATGAACTTTAACCTTTTCACCTACATTAAATTTCTGCCCGTGTGTCAAATAAACTGTAACATTACGTTTACTTCCGTCATTTCCAGTATATTGAACAATTACATAATTATATTCTTCTATTCCAGATTTAAACTTATCTACTTTTGTAACATGTCCTATTTCATATTCGTATGCAAAAACATGTTTTAAATAACTTCCCTGGTGTAATGTATCAGTACCTTGAACCTTTTCAATTGACTCTGCAATCATATAGTCCGTAAAATTACGCATCATTGCACCAGTAGCTTTTATTTGATCACCAACTTTTACATTTGGTGTAGAGTTTAAATAAATACTAATAGGCTCAGAATACTTTGTTGATTCAACAGAGATAACATTATCAGTAACCTCAACTACACGCCCTTCAATTGTTGATAAATTTGAATCGATAGAAGCTGCACTTGCTTTTGTTACTTCTAATCCTGGTAGATTTGTGCCTGCAAGAGCTGCAATTCCTAATGCACCAGCTAAAATGATTTTTTTCATACCTTATAACATCTCCATTCCGGTTGTAGTTAAATGCGCAGTTAGGTTTAATTCGTAAATAACTTTCGTATATCACCTAACATGTAATCATTATAGTTACAATAAGAATGATTATCAACTACAATTGAAATGTAATTTTGCATAATAATAAATCTTGATTTAATAATTTATCATTCAAATGGAAATGAAGATGTGTATGTATGAAATTGTTACCGTAGAGCAAAAAGGAACCTTCGTGCGAAATGGGGAAAGAAAAATCCTAGGCGTAAATGGTGTGGAAATACATTATTTTAAAAATATAAAAAGTGGTGAATTTGATGATTTTAAATTTAGAGATAAAAAATAAATAAGGGGGCGTTTATTATGAAAGTAACTTGTTTGTACAACATTGGAGATTATCTAACAAAGGAAACCGAGGAAACATTTAACTTAGTTATTAAGAAGGAGTATATTGTTTATGGCATATGTAAGTTACAAAGTGGTGAGTTGACATATTTAATTTTAGGAGAACGTGGAAATATGCCATCTTGGTATCCAGCAGAATTATTTAAAATATCCGATGCGTTACAACCTATAGAAGGGTATTGTTCAGAACACAGACATGTGAAAGATACAACTATAGATTATATATGGGGATATAAAGAGTTGGCCTTGGATAATACACATGCTCTCGGTTTAATTGAAAGAGAGAATAAAGATATGGAACTATTTTTAAAGCGTAAAGCTGAGATTGATGAATTTGAGGAATTGTAATAGTATATGAATAAATTTATTAACCTATAAAAAAACGTAGGAATTAAATATTTCTATGTTTTTTGTACATAACATCTAAATAAACAGTTTATTCTTTGAAAAAGTTGAAAGATGGTATTTATATTGGCGCGAATATCTATTACAATGGACCCTATAAAAAAAGTAGTCGCAAGTGCAACTACTTTTTTTCAAAAACATTATTTTTCAAATAACATCTCTAGCGTAAACTTGCGCTTAATGGTACTTGAGAATAAACTGTGAAATTGTTACCATAAGTACCGTGTCTTGAAAATGAGGAAGAAATTGAACTGTTCCAGCTTTTGTAGGTAGACCCAGATGTATCTGCTCTTAGAAGTACATTTGAAAAGCTAGCTTGGCTAAAAGTATTACGTCCAGTATCTTCAACCCCCTGAACCATTTTTACAGGTTCATATTGAGAAAATGAGCCATATACAGGCTGATTTGCATATCTAGGGCTTCCATTTACATACATAGTAACCGTACCATTTCCGTTATTAATGAGTTTAAGGTTTACTCGATCACCATCTTTAATTGATGCATCATACTGTGTGTTCCAATACTTACTGTTTTGACCTGATTCATTATATCCTGAATTTAGAAATACTTTATATCCACTTGGTGTTTTGGAAATACCACCCTCAACTTTAGATGCTCCAATACCTAAATACCAATTCACATACCCATCTTTAACAACAACTGATTTTGGTAGATTTATATCAGCTGCAATCCCAGTATAGGTACTATTTGTAACACTTTTTACAGCACCTTCTGTAGCTGCAAAACTAGTAGTTGAAAACATTGATAGAGAAATTAGAAGTGAACCAACTAGATACATCATTTTTTTCTTACTTTTTCGTAATACTTGATTCATTTTAGATCCCCCATATTTTAAATTATTAAATTGTATGGAAAGTTGGCCAATTAACTACAACTTACAAATTAAAGATATATCAGGTTTCATTTAATGTATATATTTTCCTGTTAGAAGTCATCGAAATGTCAAATAAATTTGTTTTTTCATATTTATCAATATAGGTGGAGTTGACAGATTAAAGTCGTATGTCTATTTAAATATAAGAAGATTTTGCTAATAATACTATAAAAACCTATAAATATGTTGTGGATAATATGTACTACGATTCATTTAGGTGAGAGAAATAAGGAATGAATATTGGAAGATTTTTAAAAGGGGATATCTGAAACGTTTAGAAATAAATTAAAAACAAAGGAAATAAATAGTTTTTGTTAAGGAATTCATTGAAATAGTTCGTAGATGAAGGGGAATATATGATTTAAAAGACATGGATTTCCTATATAAAAGAAGAAAGGGGATCCAGCTATGGGAATTACAAATACAAGATCGAAGTTAGATAATGCAGCTATTGAAGAGGCAATAGAGGCATTAAAAGGTGAAAATGAATGTTTACGTATGGAAATCGATTACTTAAAAAAGTTAAAGGCCTTCGTTCAAAAAGAGATGGAATTACAGAACAAGATAAAGCAAGAGTAATTTATCTTATTAAATTCGAAAGGATGGAACATATTAAGATAGTATTAGATAATTATAGAGGTCATTACAATTGCAAAACAAAGTACAGTTAAAAGGAATGAGTCCAGTACAATACCGGACTCACATTCAAACAGCCGCTTAATTCTTTGTTTAATTCTTCAGGTCCAGTTCATCATAGGTTATCGATTGTTGGCATGCTACGCTCAGTGATTGTAATTCTTTAACTCATCTCATACTACGTTAGTTTAAGTATTGAGAGTAAAAGAATAGGAATAGAAAAATTAATGTTTTGCTAAATAATCTATTAAAGAAACTTAAAGGAATAACAAGTTCTCCTATTGTAAGGATTTTAAGTTTATCCTTATTTAGTCCTTTCATTAATTCTTTTAATGTTTGGAAGTTTATTTTATTAACGAAAGACCAACTTGGCACAGCTTTTGTATCTGAACCTATTTTGAAAATGATATGAATACTATGTGCATGAAAACCGCTTATTATTAAAATAAGCATAAATCCTAAAATAATGAACCAAGTCATTTTTTAACATCTCCTTTCAGTATTTAATATTAAGATATTAAAACTGTTGAGAAAGTGTGCTGTTGTCCATGAAAAATATTGTGAAATTGTTGAGGAAACGTTGAGAATGTTGAGATGCTATTGATTGTAGCGGAGTTAATAATGCTT
The DNA here is from genome assembly GCF_038005545.1 of Bacillus sp. FSL M8-0063. NCBI lineage: Bacteria > Bacillati > Bacillota > Bacilli > Caryophanales > Bacillaceae > Bacillus > Bacillus sp. FSL M8-0063. Next base: position 66,465 of record NZ_JBBOTJ010000003.1, on the reverse strand, counting down.
GTCATATTATATGTGTGAAAAAAGGAAATAGGAAAGAGAACAGAGAACAGTTGCGTAGACTGTTCTCTTAAGGAGCGGAAGTGCTGAACATTTTCAATGACAATGATTCAAACCTTCCGTTAATAGTATGTGCATATATTTATAATTCATACAAGAAAGGCAGCTATAAAAAATAGCCGCCTTGCCTCAGGGAGAATTCAAGAAAATTAGAGATTCATTATGGATACAGATTGGCTGTTACCAATTTATTCATATTATTAGCAGGGGTTCAATAAATTATTCATAAGTTAAGATCTTACTTCATCGTAGGGTGAGTGACATGCAAAGTAAAAAGAGCACTTTTTAAAAGTGCTCTTTTTAAGGTGTGTATTAGGACTTGAAAGAGGCATCAATGACAATTTAGAAGGAGATATCTCAATACAACATATGGAGGTACTATGGAATGGTGACGATAAAAAATAAAAGAGCAGTTAGAATGAACTAACTGCTCAGCTCCAGGGGAATTGGAGACTTGGTTTTTTATAGTATTAGCAAACTTTCGGTGTATTATTCGAAAATAGATATAGATGGTTAATTATTAATATTGTATTAGTGCATTTTATCCTTTAAATAGTGTTCCTCCATTAGTAACATGAGACTCTCCACTTTCTCCAATTTCCTCAACAGGAATAAGTGGTAAATTATTATTACCTGGTTCATTATTTCTATTCATAGCATTATAAATAAATTGTGCGTACTGTTCTCTAGATACCTTCATATATGGACTATAGTTATTGTTACCTGTGCCTTCCGCGATATGGTTGGAATGAATAGCATGAATTGCATCTTTTGCCCAATATCCATTTGGTATATCTTTAAAAGTAAATGCTCCCGTTGCTTTTAGCTGGAATGCCTTCGTTAATACAGAAGCCATTTCAGCACGTGTTAAAGTATCCTTAGGGCGGAAGTTACCATGTTTATCTCCAGTGAAGATTCCTAAGTTTGTGACAGATAAAATCTCCTTTGAGTAATGGGTTGTGAGAGAATTGATATCTGAATAAGGGTTAGTATATGTTTCTTTATTTTCTGGTTTGAGGTAATTGTACATAAGAATGGCAACTTGTTCTCGAGTTACATCATCTCCAAAGCCAAATATCCCATTTCCGTATCCAGATAGGATCTGTTTTTCTTTTAAGTCACGTATTGCTGTAAATGACCAATGGTTTTGTGGTACATCAGCAAAGACTTCTTCAGCATGGGCGGTATAATGTCCAACTCCAAGTATTGTTAAGGTACTAATAGATAGTGCAGAACATAATGTAACTAATTTTCTTTTCATAACATTTCCTTTCTAAAAGCGATATATTATTTTAATAAGTACATTTAAACCTATTATAATTATATATAAATATAATGTATTTGATAGGTATATTTATGTAGATATAAAATATAATAGTGCTATATTTTAAAAAAGGGATATTAATCAGTGACTAGATTTGGATAAAATCTACTTGATTTTATAAAGGGGAAAGGGATAGTTTCAATTATCGAGACAGTAAAGGGATAAGCAAAAAGGATTACTTTTGAAGAAAGTGTGTTGTTTTAGTTGTATGAGGAGTTTTAATTATCGTATAACTTCGTCTTATATAGTTAGGGAAAATGAATGGATAAATTGGATAGAAGTCTTTGTATATCCTATAGGCTTAATTCTATGTATGATACTTGGACATTTTGGGTTACCAGAATTTTTAATATTAGTAGGGTTAGAATGTATTGTATGAGGTATTCTTATGGCAATAGGAATTAGCGTCATATAGAAAAAATAAGAGCGCAGAGCATTTAAATAGAATGCTTTTTATTTTGCATAGAAAAAGGAACCCAGAAGGGTTCCTTTTCTTATTCCGATCTATCTTAAGCGCATATAAGATAATGTTATTTTACATCTTAATATTAGGAATTATAATAAATAAGTAGAGATTACTGTGAGTTGGTGTAAATGGGAGAAAGAACCATGAACCTTTCTGCATGCTCTGGTTGTAATAAGACTTGCATGTGGATATTAAATGTCTAATAAGTAAATAAATGTCTAATAAGTAAATAAATGTCTAATAGGTAAATAAATGTCTAATAAGTAAATCAGTCAAATATTTTTCTACTGGTGTTTCATCAAGGCTGATTAATTTGTAAATATGAAGTACTACGCTAAAAGATAGAAATACTTACAAATTTTAAAAGAATTCCTTTTGTGTACCAAGAAGCAAAATATATTGTGGAAGATAGCAAACGTGCAAGTAAAGAGTTACTTAATTTACCTAACAGACCTACAGCGGTTTTTGCTTGTACAGATTTGATTGCTATATGCCTTATGAATGAAGCAAGAAAACAAGGGCTTTCAATTCCGGAAGATTTATCGATTATCGGATTTGATAATACAATCTATGCTGAGATTGCAGATCCGGGGTTAACGACGATTGAACAGCCAATTACACAAATGGCAGCCTGTACGTTTGAACAACTCTTAAAAACGATAGAAATGAAGGAACATGCTAAGCAAAAAATTACAATTATTCCTCAGTTAGTAGAGCGATCCTCGGTAAAGGATATTACATGATAGCATTTTCGATATCCTACTTGAATATAACAAAAAGAAGGTCATCTTAACCATATATAGTTATGATGACCTTCTTTTATATTTAGGGTTTATACAGAGAATTGCTCGCCGTTTTTCGTATTTAAATCCTGCTTCATCTCATTTTCCTTTGGAATAGTAAGGAAATGAGTTAAAAATGCACCAAAGAAGTACAACCCAGCAAAGATCCACATTACGCCCCCTACCCCTAATGGATCGATGGAAGCAGTTACTACTAATGGCCCAACAAAAGCTGATAATCCTGAACCTAGATTTAAGACAGATATTGCAGCCCCTTTATTTTCAGGAGATAAAGATGGGACTAATGCTGTAAGAGGTACATAACCAGCAAGTGTTGCTCCATAGCAACAGGCAACAAAATAATATAGCCCAATAATTATGTCCTACCATTTGTGGTACATAATTGAGTGCAAGAGTTACAATTCCGCAACCGACTCCTCGGAACCATTTTATCGTATTTACCCAACCAAACTTGTCTCCAACAATACCAAAAATAATATTAAACACCATATTTACAAAGAATAGAGTACCCAAAATTTGTAGCCGTTCAGTCATCGTAAAATTATATTTCATCATATAAGTGGGCAGGAAAACAACAAATCCAAACTGAGCGGCCGAGTTTATAATTATAACAATACCACCTATACCAACTTTAGGATTTTCAAATGCGATGGTAATGCCCTTTAGTAATCCACTTAATTTGTTAGTGCTTATGGTTAGGGCTTTAAATCTGTCTTTATTTACAACAATTGAGAATAATCCCCCGATGAAAACAAAGGTTAAGGCGCTTCATAAAGTAGCGATTTCTCTGATTTTAGGAACCATATAGCTAGATTGAACTACCCCCACTTTCACTTCGTTTAGAAGTGAGGGATTCCTAAGTAAAGAGTTCTATCGAACTCTAGTTGATTAGGCTAACCCCGCAGTCCTTGCGGTTAGAAGCCTTATTGCTTCATTTTTTATATTGATACTTGCGTTAATATCCCTATCATGGTGTGTACGACAAGAAGGACAGTCCCATTTACGTAGGTTTAGATTTTTAACGTCTTTGTTCTGATATTCACAACAAGAACATAATTGGCTGGAAGCAAATGTTTTCGATATGACAATGACTTGTTTGCCGTACCATTTTGCTTTGTATTCTAACATGTATCGAAATTGCGACCAAGATACTTCACTAATTGCTTTTGCTAACTTATGATTCTTTAACATATTCGATACTTGCAAATCCTCTATACCGATAACATCGTGGTTTTTGATGATTTCAGTTGAGATTTTGTCTAAGTAATCTTTTCTAGCATTTGAAATGTATTCATGAATTCTAGCTACCTTTACTCGTTGCTTATTCCAGCGAGAAGATCCTTTCATTCTTCTAGAAAGAACACGCTGTGCTTTCGCCAACTTAGCTTCTAATGATCGGAAAAACTTCGGATTTTTATAGGGTCTTCCATCTGACAAAATGGCGAAATCTTTTAGTCCTACATCTATTCCAATGTAAGAATGTGTTTTCGGAAGTTCTTGTACTTCTGTTTCAACTAACAATGACACAAAATATCTACCAGAAGGGTTCCGTCTAACTGTAGCATTTACAATACGTCCCTTTACTTCACGACTTTTGGCAAATCGAACAAGCCCTAGTTTTGGCAATTTAATTTTGTTTTCTATAACAGCAATGTTTTCATTTGTTTGTTTTGTGGTATAAGATTGTACGTTGTTTTTCTTAGATTTAAAGCGAGGGGCGCTGTTTTGTTTTTTGAAAAAGCGTGTATAGGCATCCGCAAGGTTGCGAACGGACGACTGAATCGCAATACTATCCACTTCTTTTAGCCAAATAAACTCTTTCTTCATGGCAGGTAGTTTGGCAGAGCATGTACCATAGGTCAAGCCTTTTCCAGTCTCTTTGTATGCGTGATCCCATAAGGATAGGAAATGATTGAATACAAAACGAGAACAACCAATCGTTTTGTTGATTAGAATTGCTTGTGCTTTATTTGGATAGATACGAAACTTATAGGCTTTATTAATCATCATTTCATTCACCTCCATTTCGGTATATGACTATTATATACCAAACGTACATTCGATAGATAGTGGAGTAACACTTTATGTATGTCGAACAATTAAGATGGCTTCCTGCCATCCTTTGTTCAAAGCCAATTCATCTCCCACCTACTCACTGGGCTGTGACCCTTCACGTCCCTTGAGGAAGGAGTCTTCTTGGCTAAAATGATAAAAAAATGTTAGTTGTGAATAAAGAGGTACAGAATTGAAGTTCGAAAGTGTGGTTCTTCTATCTAATAAGATAAGATAGGATTTGATATTTTCTTAGTTTTGGTTCGTTAAGTTTATATACTTAAAGTAAAGGACTTAATTTCAATTAAGGGGGAGGATAATTTGGAGGTTTATAACGTAGCTGCTCCTGCACAAACAAAAAATGAAGATTTACCATTTGATATTTCTTGGATGACCGATTGGATTGTAGATTGGTTTGGTTCTTTGTTTAATGGCAGCAGTGATGTAATAAAAGATGGGGGAGATAAAATAGATGGTGCAGTCCATGCGAGTGTGCCTGCATTCTTTGATGTTATTTTCCTTATTCTTTCTGTAGTAATCTTAATATCATTATTAGGTTTTGGAGCTTATTTATGGTTTAAACATATAAAGTGGAAAAAAAGATCTATATCTTTTGGAGTAGGGTCATTCATTCTCATACTATTAATAAGGATTCTACCGGTGTTAATGTTGACAACAAGTTCTTTTGATTTTCAAACTTTTATGAGTAATATGGTGGGTTTAATCACTTCAATAATTTTAGGGACAGCTGTATTAATGTTTTTAATATCTCTAGCACTAGGTATGCTTTATAAGAAATTTGAACATCCGAAATATGGGAAATGGAGTTCGAGTTTGAGATATAGTTCAATTTTTATATTTGTAATGACATTGATAGTACCGGCCTTGCTGCGCCATTTATAATCTATGTTTATCTAGGGGAAGAAGGGAATAGTGCAGGTAATTTCTATTATTTTTCTATGTAATTATACTAGCACTTGTTCTCCTCTAATTTTCTGAATTAAGTCTTGGACATTAAAAGGAATTCTGTTGTATGAAGTTTTGGCAAAGGGGGGAGAGGTACTAGTGACTACTTTTGTTGTCATGGTGAGTATATTCTTAATTCTGTTCGTAATTGGTCCCAAGGCGACTAAGAAAAAAGAAGAAAGAGATAGAATTGAAAAGGAACATAAAGAGAAAATTGAGGCTTTAGAGGAAGAAAAAATTGACTTAGATATTAATGGGACTAAAGTACGATTACACAAGAAGCCTAAGCTAAAGAACAGTATTTATAAAATAAAAAGTGACAGATAAATTCTTAATAGGATCATCAGTTTCAAACATAGTTATTAAGTTTTAGTACAATCAAAAAGGAAGATTTTTGTGGGGGTAAGTTAAATACTTATGGACAACTAGCCTTTTTAACTATAAGGGCAAAATGGGATAATGGACAACAAGTTATTTAGACTCTATGGAAGCAGCAATTGATGACCTTATAAGAGAAGGCATATCTGGTTTTATATTATTGGATAATCCTAATGAAGAAGGAGGTATTCAAGAAGTAGAATACATTAAAATCATTAAAGATGAATAAGGAAAGGCTATTGTTTCTGAAGTGATAAGTAATAAAAAGCTGAAAAACTATATTTTGATAAGGTTTTTGTGGCATGGAAAGAGAGTTTTGAGAAATTATTGTAGTTTTGATAAACCTTTGTCCAAAAACCTTTTTATGTATAATAAAGTTATTTTAAATAACTGCAATAATCTCCTATCATATTTTCGTGACAGGAAATTATTGCTTTTTTATGTTGATTTATACTTTACTTATTGCTTCTGTTAGTAAGTAATTTTATCTTTATAAAATATATTTATCGTATTATACCAATATTAAACTTAGTTAAATATTGGTATCTGTTCCCATTGAATATACCAGAAAATATTGGTAAAAAACAGTATTATTATTAAATTCAATTAACTTTAATATTTAAAGGGTCATATGAACTTTAAGTTTGTGTTGATTAATCCTCTTCATTACAAGGGGACGTTTTTTGAAGGAATCGTTAAAAAGGAGTGGTGTTTATAAAGAAAATATTATTATTTGTATGCGCTTTAGTGTTATTTATCATGTTTGGATGTACTAAAAAAGTATCTAATAATTATGTTATCTCAGAGGGGAGTTGCCAGAAAAATTGGGCAGTTTGTACGTTATTTCCTGAACATGTAATCAAAATTGGAGGTTCTAAAACTGTGAAAGTAGCTGTTTTAGATAGTGGGATTAATCAGGACATAAAGGGACTTAAAGGCCAGGTAAAGAAAAGTTATAATGCGCTTAATAATACTTTTGAGACAGAGGCTATATTAGATCATGGAACTATGATTGCAAGTATCATTGCTTCTACAAAAAGTAGAAATAGTGTGGTGGGAATTAATCCTGCTGTTGAATTGTATGATGTTCAAGTTTTAAATGAAAAGGGTAGTGGAAAAATAGCGGATATAATATCAGGGATAAACTGGAGTGTTGAACAAGGTGTTGATATTATCAATTTAAGTTTTGGCTTTTCTAAAGATGACCCTAAGTTAAGGGAAGCGATAAGAAATGCATCAAATAAAGGGATAATAATTTTTGCTGCTACAGGAAATACCATTGGCTTATCTACTGATTACCCTGCTAAATACCCTGAAGTATTATCTATTTCTGCTATTGATAAGGATATGAAATTATATGCTTATGCCGGCCAAGGCAAGGTTGATTTTGTGGCACCAGGCGTAGATGTACCTGTATTAAACATACATGGAGAGGTTGAAATGCAAAGCGGGACTTCTTATGCAACAGCTTATACAACAGGGATTGTTTCTATATTGCTTCAAAATGGGAGTAAAGACATAGAAAAGGATCTACGCTTTGGAGCAATAAAATTAGGTGCGAAAGAAAAATTTGGGATGGGATTAGTACAAATAAAAGAATGAGGTGGAGAATTTAATGAAAAAATATTTTATCTTCAGTATAATTACAGCGCTTTTCATTACATATGTTCCTACAGGGTTTGTATATGCAGCGCAAGAAAATGATTCTGCATTAAAAGAAATTGTAAATGTTACCGAAAACACTGAAACTAGTAAAATAGATACCGAAGTTAAAGTTGATGTAAAGGAAGATTTAGGGATAGAATCATCCGAACAAATTGAAATAACTAAAAATGTTGTTGATAATGTAGACACTTTTGAATCAATATTAGATACTGATCAAGTACAAATGGAAAGTACATTGGAATATAATATTGAAACAAGTGAAATGAGTGCTAAAGCAATACTAAATGATGAGAATGGAAATGAAATAGAGAAGAATTTTTCAATTCTTGTGACTGATGTAGAAGGTGAAGATTTAAAAGCCATTTTTGTGGATCAAGAAACTGGTGAGCAATATTCTATTGATACACAAGAAATAACTGCATCTGCTCTTCCTTTGGTTCCTGTTCTTGTTGCATTCATAGTTAAAAGCGGTCTAAAAGCAGCTATAAAAAAATATGGACCAACTGCTATTAGAACTCTAATGAAAAACTCTGAACCTCTTGCTAAAGCAGTTGCAAGCAGATTAGGATACGCAGAAACTAACTATTACTCTCATGGTGCAAGAGTATATTTTAACAAAAAAGGAAAACCTAAATATATAACTAGAGACAAAGATGGCCACAATGGTGGAGCTTTTAAAGGTGCTGATTCAGTAAAAGCTCTTGGAAATAAGAAAACTAGATCTGGAACTTATGATTTAGAATTAAGAAGAATCGGAGATTAATAACTAATTATGGATAAATTTAAAAAATTCAAAGTAGATTTTACAAATACTGAAGAAACCCCCTTTTTTCAAGTAACTTCGAATCATAGAATTAGATTCGATATGGATTTATTTGTGAATAATAACACTCGATTATTAAAAAATATCTTGGATAATTTATTCAATCAAAACGAAAAAATAAATTCTTCCTTTATCTGTGGATATATTATAAATGGTAAAAGAATTCATGAAAAAACAGGTTTAGGTAAATTTACTAAAATTAGAAATTGGAAAGAAACATTAATAAAGAACGATAATTTTACAAGTTCAACAATTTTTGCATCTATAAAAAATTTAAATTATCAGGATGTATATAAATACTGTCAAAATGTATCTCAAGGGCATCCATCAGCATATATCTCATTTTATAATGACAATTATTTATTGTATATAAATCAGGATGTACTTGATATAATTTCATTTAATGAGAAGTTAATAGAACAATTAAAAACTAAATATGCAGTGGAATATGATAAATATTACGAATAATTGATATATTTTAAAGGAATATATTAAGAGATTATAGAGAATTCCAAAAAGACCAACCCCTTAATAAATAAGGGTTTGGTCTTTTTTGATTTTTCTTCCATAATAAAGTATTTAATTACATTGAGTCTTGTTATTTATCCGTACATATGCAATGTTCTCAACTAATTGAAAGTCATTTTAATGGTACTAATAAACAATGGTTATCTTCATTGAAAAGTAGAATGATGGAGATTAAAGATTATACAACGTCTTCAGCAGCATTGGGAGAATTACGCGCATATGGTTATTTATTAATGGCAGGCGTAGAGGTAAAACCTGTACCATGTCAAAAAGGAATTGGAACGCCAGAATTTGAGTGTTCTTTTAATGGAAACCCGTTTATTGTTGAAGTGCATTCAAAACAAATGAATAATGAGGAAACTAGAGCTTATCAGGAATTCAAGAAAGAGGAAACAACAGCTCCTGTTAGGATGCATACAATTACACCATTTGGAAAACCAGATGCAAATAAACCTGGGGATACTGTATGTTTAAATGCAATTAGTAAAATTTGTGCTATGAAACAACGTGGTCATCAACTATCAAAAGAAATTCCATCTATTATTTGGCTGGATTATCAAGTTTTGTTTTTGGGGTGTTTACTTTTCTTAAGTTGATGGATGTGGTGATACCCCAAATATGACAAGAGAGCAATTTGGCTCTCTTGTTTCATACACAATAATAAGTTTATGGAATCGGGCTTGTAAAAGGAAATCTTGATGCCGCAAAGAATGTTGGATTAAATTGATCGCCCACAATACTTCCATTTGTAGTAGCACGAAATATAACTTGCACACTGTCTCCTGCTTTTAATCCATATATAGTGGAAATATTCACAAGTAAGTCGGCAAAAAAATCCACATTATTAGTTGCAACTATAACTTCAACATTGTTAAGAAAAATATTGAATGAAAACCCATATCTAACTAATGTACTACTAGGGCTAAATCTTGCACCTGCTGCTAATGAATATACTCCGTCTTGATTTGGTTGGAATGTTGAAACACCGTCAAATTCATTTCCAAAATCAAATTGTTCATTATTAAATGTAAGAACTAATTCATCCCCTGCGGTATATGCTTGTGCCTCTAATGGTCCTTGTTTAGAAGCTCTAAATGCAGATTCAATTACGTTTAATCCAGTTGGACCCGTTGGTCCTGTGGGGCCTGTTATTCCGGCTACTCCTGTAGGTCCCGTTGGTCCCGTGGGGCCTGTTATTCCGGCTACTCCTGTAGGTCCCGTTGGTCCTGTGGGGCCTGTTATTCCGGTTACTCCTGTAGGTCCCGTTGGTCCCGTGGGGCCTGTTATTCCGGCTACTCCTGTAGGTCCCGTTGGTCCTGTGGGGCCTGTTATTCCGACTACTCCTGTAGGTCCCGTTGGTCCTGTAGGCAAAGTAAATGGTGGAATAGGTGGAAGTGTCGGACCGAGTAAGCTTGGGTCTATTGCCGCACCTTGTAAATCTTTTTCTTCTGACATACGTCACCTCCAAAAAACACTTATCATACTAAATATATGCATTGTGGAATCAATTATGACAAAAGAACCTATCGGATCTCTTTTTTATTTTTTCTAAACAATACAGCAGATGGTTGCGAATAATTTCACTGTCGATATTCAATTGAAAAAAAGACATGCAATATTCATATCCACAATTTGTAATCTAATCCATATTTTACTAATACTACTATAGTTACAAGTATGCTAAAATACACTGGATCTGTTGCATTTGTTAGCTTGATAGCGATGGGGTACCGCCAGCATTTTGGAAAAAAATCACGCTAAGAGCATACAAGATTTTATACAGTTTTTCGGCTAATCTAGTAACAAACGAGAACCCGAAAACCCGCGCCACAATAGAAATGTATAAAAAGATGTATAGAATGATAGAAAAAGAAAAAGGCGGATTCCTTGTGAGAGTGAGGGTCCGCCTTTTTCCTTGCTACCGATAATAAGACGTTATGTTGACTAAAATTGTATACCATATACATCTTAAAAACAGAAAAAGACTACCTTTTCCCAGTTAAAAGAAGTAGTCTTTTTCTATTACGTAATTGGGTTTCATGAATAATTCCTTATCGCACCTTGGATAGTTTGCTCAAAGGATATTTCCCACAATTATGGAAAATATCCTTTGTTTGTTAAGTTTATTGTTGGCTAGATTGTTGGTTCTTTTTAGCTTCTGCTTGAGGGTTTTGTTGTTTTACTGCTTGTACATCTGTTTCACTAGCAAATTCCGTTCCAAATTTGTTAGATGCAGATGCACCATTTGTTCTTACAGAAGTTTTGTTTGGTTGTTTGTTATTATTCATTACAATCACCTCCATAAAAATTAATGTTCCCAATAGGATCGTAACTATCCCAAAAAGCTTTTAACAAATATAAGATCGCTAATAATAGGTCGTTATGTTAACTAGACGTGTATAAGATATACAATCAAACAAAGTTATTTTCCATTTTCATTCTTATTTTGAAATAGATGCACAATCAAAAGTCTACCAACAAATAAGATTGGAAATCCTACAACTATATATAATCCGTTTTTGGGTATTCCTAATATAATTGCAAGATAACTAAAAAAAAGCCCATAATGCTAAAATTATGATTTCTAACATCTTCTTTTTTTAAAAGTTAAGCACCCCAAATTCCCTTAAAAAAGTTGTATTCGGAATATTGTAACAAAATCAAAAAAAGACCCTACAAGAGGGTCTTTCATCAGCTAATATTAAGCTTTTTGAACATTAGTAGCTTGTAGGCCACGTTGTCCTTGTTCTACTTCAAACGTTACACTTTGTCCTTCGTCTAAAGATTTGTAACCGTCGATTTGGATAGCTGAGAAATGTACGAATACGTCTTCTCCACCTTCACGCTCGATGAATCCAAAACCTTTGTCTGCATTAAACCATTTTACTTTACCTTGTTCCATAATTGTTGCCTCCTAGTGTGGATACCCACACATATGTTACTACCCTTGCTCAAATACCTTAGACGAAAAACAAAATTTATTCTTAATCTCAAACCGAACAAAAATAGGTCTTTCTTAAATTAACATACTTTCTAAAAAATAGCAAATTTCAAAAATAAGTCCTTATGGTAATTAATCACTAATAGTGGTTGCTGGAGAAAAAGTCACTATGATAGTCATCGCAGCAAGAAGTTGCCAAAGGATCTCGACAATATCATTGATTTGATTTTTTTCAGACATTCAATAATTGATAAAATTAGCTATTTTCGAGTTAAATTTTACTTCTGATAACGATAATTATGTAAATGAGCTGTCCAAATGGATGGCTTATTTTATTTTTTGCTTAGCGTGGTTTTTTTCCAAAATGCTGGCGGTACCCCGAGTAGTGACATTCAATTCATTCTAAAATTTCTCAATATTTTTATCTTATTATTAAATTATAATATAAGTAATTCTTTTTATTATTATATGTTTGTTCTTTCCTGTTGCAGAATCCTTAAGCTATTAAGGATTCCTTTTTTGTACCTAAAATCCAAAAATAAAAAGATAAGATCCGGGAACAGGATCTTATCTTTAGCACAAGGAGTAAACAAAAGGATAACCATCATATTGTTATTATAATTTATTTTTTGTCAATTTTGAATATTAGAACCATAATTAACGAGTATATCTATATTGAGAAATTTATTACAAAATTAGTTATAAAAGATTCAAAACTCCAAAGTAAACTTTTACCCAAAGGTTTACTTTCATTTAAGTGTCGAAAACAATATAGATAATTGTCCAGAGATAAAAAAGAAGTTTAATTTACAATAGATTCGTTTAAAACATAATAAAATTGTTTAAAAAATGCTGGTCATGTTATTCAATAATTGGGCCATTTAATAGAATAACTCCTTGTAAAATTTATTTGAATTTAATTACTCTAAAGGGAGTTGACCCACCATCATATTTTCTAGCTACCATCTATCTTGGTGGTTCCACACACTACCATAAGAACGTAAAAATACATATTGCGTGGACCTTTTGGGATTAGTGCAGGTATGTAAAAATTTTAGCAAGGGTATGAATGTAGTGTTTAACGATTTTAATCTTATAGACGGCCGTCCTGTATAGTATTCCTTATGTATTGGAAGTTAATTAATTGCCTGGGAAGACGAAAAAAGTCTGTTCTTAAAAAGTGCACAATTAGCGGATAATCCGTTTAATGAGCTACTTGAAACGATCATTGAAAATTCACCTAAAGTGAGGGGAAATGATGTATAGACCAATATGGGCTTAAATTAGCCTTAGCAATATTTCACATAATATTAGTGAATTTCGAAGAATAATACCTAACTCAACAAGAATAATGGCCACCGTAAAAGCGAATGGTTATGGCCACGGTGCTGTCGAGGTTTCCAAAAAAGCTATTAATAGTGGAGTGGATTATTTAGCAGTGGCCAGTTTAGAAGAAGCTATTAAACTACGAAAATCAGATATTTAGGCACCTATACTTATATTTGGATACACACCTCCATCAGCAGCAAATCATGTTGTTTATTGGAATTTAACACAATCAATTTTTGATATGGAACATGCAGAAGCTTTATCAAAGTCTGGGCAGATCTTAGGAAAAAAGGCAAAGGTTCACATCAAAGTCGATACAGGAATGGGACGATTGGGACTTCAAGTAAAAGAAGCAAGTGATTTTATCCATATCGTGTCACAAATGGATGGGCTCTATCTAGAAGGAGTGTACTCACATTTTGCTACCGCAGATGAAGCCGACAAACGGTATGCAGAAAAACAAAAGAACCGATGGAAAAGGTTATTGGAAGAATTGGAGAAACGAAAAGTTTCTATTCCCCTATTTCATATTGCGAATAGTGCTGCAACAATAGAAATGCCAGATATGACCTACGATATGGTTCGTATTGGAATTTCAATGTATGGTCTTTATCCATCTAAAGAGGTGAATAAAACAAAAGTTAATCTTAAACAAGCAATACAGTTAAAAACCAAAGTCATCTATATTCAGACACTTGAGAAAGGGTATGGCGTATCATATGGAGCAACTAACATTGAAAGAGATAAAGCAATTATTGCAACTATTCCAATTGGGTATGCAGATGGATATTCGAGGCGATTATCTGGAACGGCTTATGTTCTTATACACGGACAAATAGCTCCTGTTTTTGGTAGAATATGTATGGATTTTTGTATGATTGATGTTACTGATATTAAGAATGTAAATATTGGTGATGAGGTGGTAGTATATGGAGGTCAAGGGGATTATTTCATATCATTAGATAAAGTGGCAAATATGTTAGGAACGATATCGTATGAAGTTGCTTGTAACTTGGGTCAGAGAGTTCCTAGAATTTACAAATAACCAGCTAAAGACAGCATTCATCATAATTATCTCGATTGTTATGTATTAGGTCACTATGTTGAAAAAATATGAAATGGATGTAGCGTCATAATCCTTTTCCCAGAATAAATACATAGCTTTATTCAAAACATGTTCTTTGTTAAAATTTATACTTCTACCCAATTTACAACACCCCATTCCTATAATTTATTTTGAAATCAATTCTTCCATAAAAGGGAGCTATTGTTGAATAAACCTAAGATTTTCAAACAACTGTATTGTTATATTTTTGAGTACAGTGAAATATCTTATTTCGAAAATTAAACAACTATAATTTAACCCCGTCCTAAATTTAGAACGGGGTTATGCTTGTTTTAGGTTTTGAAATTTAATAGCTTTATTTAGTTAAAAGCCTCGAAAATAAACCTTTTATAAAGGTTTCCTTTAAATATGATTATTGTATTTCGAGGGGTTCATTATAAATCTTAGCTATATATTTTACAAAATCAATGACGGGATAGTGTATGAGTGAACGGTGCTGCGTAAAATGAATCCCTGATTTTTCTATTTTCGAAATGAGTTGTTCAACTTTCAACTCTTTTTGTTGTATTCTATTATAATTTTGATATACAATGTTTTTCCATTGATGGGAAGAGCAGTGAAAATAACTCTCTCCTTTTACCATGTGACTAAATATAATTTCTATTTTTTCTCTACGTTGTTTTTCCTTCATATGCGCTTCCGTTGACTGCATGTTTATCGCCTCTTCCTTTTGTGTTGTATACCGTTTCACAAAATTTGGTCTAACTCATCCATAGCCAATGTACATTGATCTTGTTGGGATTTGTCGTTTAAGGCTATCTAATCAACTATATTTGTTTTTCAAGCGCTTAATCTTTACGTCTAAATAAACTGATAGTGTGTATAAAACACTATCAAACTTTATTATAAAACGATTCTTTATAGGCATGCACCTTTTTACACTCACCAAGATTTACAACATGACGATAATCTTCATCCATGAATGTTATTCTGTATTTACTGAGGTTAGTTTTTTTATTTAGGCTAACTAACATATTGTATGCCTCAGTATCTATTTTATAAAAAAGAAAATATATGTAACGGGTCCCCCTTTTGATATAAAAAAATCTTATAAAAATATTGCGCTCTTAAAGAATTTTATTACAAATTTATTATGTTTGACTTTAAAAAAGGAACGTAATATTTATTTGTAGAAAATTTTAAGAGTAAAAATAGAATGACTATTTATATGATAAGAAAAGGGGGCACTTATAGATGCTAACAAATGATTTAGATTTCCGATTAGAACCACGTTTAAAAGAACTGTATGAACAACATAAAATAAGAGCTCAGAAGATAGACTGGGGTTATCATGAGTTTTTACCATGGGATAAGGGAATGGACTTTAAAAGAGTTCCTTGGGATGAAAGTCAAGTTACTCTTCCTTCTGGTGTAATTACAGCCATTGAAACAGCTTTATTAACAGAAGTGAATTTACCATGGTTTACAACGTATTTATCTGCAACTTTTAAAGGATCCCTTTCTGTTATTACGGACTTTATTCACACATGGACTTCAGAAGAGGATCAACATTCGAATTTATTGGAGACATATTTACTACTCACTCGAAGTGTGAACCCTAAACGAATACATGAATTAAGAAAGTCAGTCGTTGAGGGTGGATTTGAGCCAGATTTTCATACACCAATCGAAGCCATGACGTATACGACCCTACAAGAACTTGCAACGATGGTGTTTTACAATAATGTTGCTAAGGTTGCAAGTAAGCATGATCCAGATCTTGCTACATTATTACGCCGTCTTGCAAAAGATGAGACTCTTCATTATGCGTTTTATCGAGATGTCATTCGAACACATTTGGAATTGGAACCTAATTATTGCTATCATATTGCCAATGTGATTAAGAATTTTAAAATGCCAGGTGCCGTTATGCCTGATTTTGAAAATAGAATGGCTGTGATTGCAAAAGAAGCGAATTATGGACCACTACAATATTTTGATCAAGTACTTGATGTAGTGGTTGATTATTGGGGGTTAAAAGACTTACGACCAATTGCACCTTTAGCTGAAAAAGCAAGAATTGAGATTTTGGAATACCACACAAGATTGAAAAAAATACGGGATCGATTTGGTCGTTTTCAAGGGTAAGCTGACACACTCCTTATTGTTTTGGGGGTGTTTTTTACTTAATTTAATTTTTATTAAAAAAGTTGTTGACGATAAAAATGATTTTATGATATTATTAAATATTTGATAAAAAATAACATGTGTGTTAAGCTTGAGAAGGTTACCACATATGGAGGTGGATTATATGTTTCAAATTGGCGATAACATTGTTTATCCAATGCACGGAGCAGGTATAATTGAAGCCATAGAAGAAAAAGAATTCTCAGGGAAAAAACAACAGTATTATGTTATAAAAATGTCAATCAGTAATATGCAAGTCATGATTCCTATGGGTAAAATACTAAGTTCGAGTATACGCCCAGTTACTGATATACTTGCATTAAAACAGATTATACACATTTTTCAGCATGGGGAATCAGATAAATCATTGCCGTGGAAACAAAGGTATAAAGTGAACACGGACAAAATAAAAACGGGTGAAATACAAGAAGGTGCTGAGGTTGTACGTGATTTAATGCGTATGAAGAAAGAGAAAGCACTGAATACAAGCGAAAAAAAAATGTTGGATAACGCACATGAATTTTTGATTAGTGAACTAGGATTAATTAAAGGGATCACTGAAAATCAAATAAAAAGTTTCTGTTAAGATTCATTATAGATAATGTATTAAATCCCCCGAAAATATCCTGAATTTTTCGGGAATATGATGAGTATTAAAAGTAAATCATTTCAAAGACATTCAACTTCTTCAACTCACTTTTAGAGTAGGAACCTCTTTTGTTATTACTTCAATCTTATCCATTTTTATTTTTAAATTTCTTTTACGAACGTTCAAAGTTTAATCAAATAACTCGATTAAATAGTCACTTGATTTTTGCAATCCTGATTCACACTGGCACGGACAAGGATCCGTAAGGATGGAAGAGAGGTAGGGCTTTCATTGTTTTAGGTAATATATTATCTAAGTCATTATTTCTAGAAGAAAAAACAATCAATCTCACCGCTATCTCTTTAAGAGTTCCTTACATCTACTGAGACAGTGAATAGTAATTGTTTATCTTCTTTACGTAAAATTGATAAACGAACTGGTAACACCATATGGTCAACTACAAAAAAATGGTTTCCAGACCAGGAAACCATTTTTAATCTTATTTACATTACAATAGTAAATGAAGCAGTAAGAAGGAGTGCACAAATGAAAAAAATGTTAACAAAAGAATTAAGTAATGAATTACAGAAGCGAGAAGGTGTCATTTCTATTACAGTTGAGTCTTATGAAAAAATTGAAGTTGGTGGAATTCGTGTAGATGGACCAGCTGTTATTCTAATTAATCAAGAATAGCTAAAAATAGTTGAATGAAAGAAGAAAAGGATCAACCTTTACGAGAAGGGAAGATCCTTTTTGTTTGCTACAGCTAATCTGGGATATACGTAACTTTTTTCTGATGTGTTGGGGTTAAAAGGAAGGAGAGGGTCGGGATTATCCTGGTGGAAAGCTTAATATTGGTAGGATTTCTTTTTACGTTATATAAATTAGTTGATAAAAAAACAAACTAATTTACATAACGATATATTGTTTCCTTTTTAAGGGCGAGATTTATTTGATAGTGAAATGGATAATTTAAAGGAGGAATTTAGATGGATGCAAGGAAAGAACGCATAAAATACGAAAAGATGTCAAAGAATTATGACCGTATGTATTCAGTTTCGTTTATCCTATTAATTGTGCTTGTTTGTAGCAGTGTGATTATTATAGGAGCTACAGGGGGGAAATATGGAGTGTATTTATTGTTAGCAATTTTACTTAACGCACGTATTACGAAAGAATCTCAAAAAAAGTATGAGTACTATTCTAATAAAGGGCGCATTTAAAATGATACATATCTTGAAAGGAACAACCTGGATGTACATTCAAAATATCCCTAAATCATTACCTATTAACTAGTAAAAGTAATCTAATATAAATAATTTTTTAGCAATTTAGGAATAGAAACCGTACCTTATTAAAATGTTATTTCCGTTCCTATAATGAATTATCCTTCTAGCATATTTATAAGATTTATATCATATATTAGGAGAAAGAATGTAAGTTAGAAAGGAGTCTTATAGAATGAGTTATTCGGAAGGAAATGACTTGAGTGAACAACATATGGTAAGTGTACCCAATCCCTACGTATATCAGACATTACAATCAGTAATTGGTAAACATGTGGTTATTGAAACTGTAAGAGGTAATGTAAGAGGAAAGTTAAAAGATGTGAAACCAGATCATTTGCTCATTGAAGATACGGTGCCATATATCGTACGCATTCAACAAATTGTATGGATTATGCCAAAACAATAATCAAATTACATCTAATTTAATTTATAACAGATTGGCGTCATAAACGACCCAATAAAAACACAGGGTTTTATCTCTGTGTTTCTTCAAGTTTTCGTTTTTGAATATATGCTTGAGCATGAATAATTTCTTTTTGAAGTTCTTTTAATTCTTCCGTAGATCCTGTTTCAATCCTCATGTAAGTAGTAACTAGACTAATCATCATATCCATCTTCTCTACTATATTTTGAATGACCTGTTCAGATTGCTCTTTTTTAGGGTGTTGTATTGCTATTAATACATTTTCTATATAATTGTTCTTTCTTTGCTGGATATCATTAATAAACTGTTTTGTGTTTGAGTTCATTTGTTTTTCCTCCGTTTTGCATATACTTCTATTCTATCATATTTGAATAGAAAATATTGGATCCCCCTAAATTCACATCTGTCTCGTACATCTCCTCAAATATACAAACTAATTCCTTAACGTACAGAGAACTAATTGAAATGTGTCATTTTTATGTCTAAACGTACAATTTTCTTTTTTTGATATGGTGACCACAAATAAGGGGTTCAGCCGAGATGCGTGTAAAATTGGGTCATAGCATGGAATTTATTTCCGCACTATGACCTTCTTTTGTTTTAATACGCATATGTGCATTGGCTTTTTGTATCATTTGCATAAAGTTTGGTAATTTAAAAAAAGATTGATAATTTGTATGAAAGTTGGATAAAAACTGTTTCTTATTTTTGAAGAGATCTCTAAGGATTTAAGTTACTTTTCAAAGCTACAAACAGCTACTATTGGACCCGCTTTTTTCCTCGCTACCGATAATCAGTTGTTATGTAAACCTAGAGTGCATGGAAATGTATAATCAAAGGCCATCATCCAGAAGGATTTAGAATTACAATCTAATTCAAAACAAAAAGAACTTGTAGAAATACTACAAGTTCTTTTTTACTAACAAGTATGTATAAATACTTGTTGCTATGATCTTTATTTTTTATTATTGATTTACTTTCAAGTAGTTTGTAAGTACTCTATGATAGTCTTCTTTTCCCCAAGCGCCATTTAAACGTACATCATATAAACCTTTTAGTCCTTTTGTTGGGAAACTAACAGTAAAATTCCCATTTTTCATATTTTCATAATCTACATCTTTACGGCCTACAACTTTACCATCCTTAGCTATTAATTCGATAGAAACAGCTCCTCCAGAAGTCCATCCAGATACAACGATAGGAGTATTATTAGAATACACATCTGCATTAGTGCTTAACTTCAACTTAGCATCACCTTTTGATCCCATTGCAAAGGCATCTGAAGTACTGAAAAGCAATCCGCTAGTTAAGATAAGTGCTGTTAAAAGTAGTTGTCCAAATTTTTTCATTTTATCCACCCTTTCTTTACCTGATTTACATAATAATGTTATCTAATATATTCAATAATATACCATAATACCCAACAAATTACCAAGACCTTTTAATTATATTTTCTAAATATAATTATAAATTAAATAATTGTATTTGTAATTAAGTATCTTTATTGGATAATTATGTTCGCGAATGATATGAATAATTTTTTTATCTATTTTCCAAAGTAAACTTTTGCCCATTAGTTTACATTAAGTTCTTCACAAACATTGAATTCAAGCTGAATCCTCTAATATCCTCAAAATACGTAACGAAAGTATACATTCAAAACACTATACATAAATAGGTGTAGAACCCAATGAACAAAAAACAAATCTAATTGATACTCACCCCATCCTAACATCCTAAGTGGAAAATTGGAGAAATAAATGAAGTCAAGTTTCTCGAAATGGTAGAACTGAAGAGGAATACACTTTATAAGGTAATAAAAGAATATGAAAGTACATTAAAAAGAATCAGTCGTAATCTGATTCTTTTTTTAGTGGAATTCTATATTAGCTCCGTATTAGCTGTTCACTTCACATATCTCTCAAATATAAAAATAATACTGATTCCTAAACGTATAATTTTCTATTCTGGAAATGGTAATTTCTAATAGTATCTATATGAGGTACGTAAAGTCCAAGAGAACACTCTAGGAATTAAACCGACAAATATATTTCTCAATTCTAGATTAGGAGTTAGTAAATTATACTTAATGGGTATTAAAATAACGAAATTAAGAGGTGATGAGTTACTTATTGCTCTTGCATTGTATTTTACTATATAAAGTTTGAAGTTCGAAATATTAATTGTATTGCTACGTATAGCAGGCGTATTATCAATAATGCGAATTAATTTTATATATTGAGAGGGTGTATTGTAATGGTAAAACGAGATATTTCTCCAAGAGATCTTGGAGGTAAAGAAGATTCCCCATTTTTACTTTCTAAAGAGGAATGGATTACGATTCAAAAATATACAGGAGATGGAGCATATGTACCTGTGAATGAAGCCGAAATGCGTAAAGCTTTAGCACTTTCAGCCTCAGACGAGATGCCAGATTTTAATGAATTATATTCTGTTTATACAAATGTTAAAAATCACTGTCAAAACTGGACAGATAACACATATAGAGAAGTTCTTGGAGTTGCTAATGAAATTGTAAATTATGCAAGAAGAGCAAAAGTTTACTACAAACCATTAATCGATTATTTACCAGCTATTATAGATGGCGATACTGAGGCTTTAGAAATGTTTAAGAGAATTTGTGAGAGGCTAGCAAGGGAAGCAGCCGAATTTCGTGATCATGCCGGTGCATTGGCAACGATGATTGGAGCATTTGCAATTGATACGGCAAACGATTATCAGAGTTTAATAGTAGTTAAGGATAAATATGATAAAAAATATGGTGAACATAGTGAAGAAGTAAAACAACTTAGAGCTTCGGTAGAGCGATTACGGGAAGACTTAGAGGAGTATATGGATGAGTATGAGGACTATCAATCTCAATCATGGTTATCTCTGTTACTTGGTCCGATTTTTGGATTTGTATTAAAAGGGATTCTCGACAGTACAAAAGGTAAAGCATTAAAAGCTCGAATTGATGCTACAAAACAACAAATTGAAGAATCTGATAAAATAATTCAAAGAAATGTTTATCTGATGTCTTTACTTGATAAAACTGATACAGGCACGGATAAAATCCAAGAACAAATGGCTGCTGCGTTACCTATCATACAGAAAATTCATGGCATTTGGAATTCTCTTCATAGTGATCTTGATGAACTATCTAAAATTGTTATGGAAGATATTCATGATGATCCAGAATTTGCTGATCTTGGGGTTGAATTGGCTATTATGCAGTGGGAAGCTGTTGGAAAACAAGCGGATGACTTCCGAGTTAATGCAGATGTTGGGTTTGTTGTTGAACAATACACAGCTTAAGTATGAAATATTCATGTCACTTATAATATAAACCGCCCTAATATAAAAATAACTGAATTAAAAACAGCTTGGGCTATAAATCTAGAGACAAAAGAAGAATAAGAAGGATAAATCCGCATTTATTCTATACATTCTTTCTTTTGTCTCTCATTTTTTAAATGGAGGAATTCATAATGGTTAGTAGTATTGATTATAAAGCTTTGTATGAGGAATTATTAACAAATCAACCAATTCCAGGAACGTCTTACTTAAATGCAACAAGAACAAAATACGAAATTCGAGATTTATTTGTGGACTTAGGTGAAGTATATAAGTCTATTGAGAACGGTGAATTAGCACCAAGAATGATTTCAATCTTTGCGGATGTTGTTCGAATTCCTGACAAATTTAGTTGTACTTTACAAGATATACAACTAGTTATTAGAGCAAGAAGAGTGGAAATACAATCAGAAGGGACCGCAGAGATTGTACTAGACTATAAGAATGGAGGCAAGTTAGCTCAGTTGACGATATATGGTATTGAACTTTCTGGAGTGTTACATGCAACTCCAATTTATAATCAAAGTTCTCCACCTCCTTATTCTATAGAGCTCAAAAATAAAGGCGTAAGATTGTCTGATAAGGATGGAATATTTACTGCAGAAGAAATTACACACGTAGTCCCAACACCACAACTTCCAAAGCTTTTTACTTCAGTTTTCCAAGTAGCATGTCTATTTTTTGAATCAAGGCCTGATATTGCAGCCGATCAGTTAAATTGGTTAAAGATATTTACTACCCAATATGACGGACTAACTTCATTGTGTGTACAAAGCACTTCATTGTTGGCTATTTTAACTGCTAATCGTGGTGATAATACGTTTGTGCCCCTTTTAGATAAAGAACTCTACAGAGATGAAATTAATGCTTTCTTGGGAGCTGCACAGCAATTTGAGGCACAATATCATCGTTACTTAGATAAAAATTTGTCAATTGAAGATCGCAAAAATGCAGCCTTGCTCATGCTAAAACATGAACAAGATACCCTATTATTTAAAGAAACATTAATTAATCAAGCAAAAAACAATTTAAAAAATTCTCGAGATGCCATTGAGACATCTTTACGCCAATTTGAGAAACAGCAACATGTCTTAACATTAGCTAAAATTGAGTTCGAGTATGGACTTAAGAAATATGAATATGAACAACAGATGAGATTAGCTTTTAAAATGGTAAGTACTGTACTAAATTTCGCACAATCTATGGGTTCCATAATTGCTTCAGGAGGAGCTTCTGCCCCTGGAGAAATAATAGGGATAATTAATGCTTTAAAGGAAATTATAGAAGCTGGTGGTGAGCTATCAGCATTAGCTCAAGCATTAAAAGAAAATATGGAGAAACTAAATGACCTCGTTGAATTAATTAACAAGGTATATGCATTAGCAGAAGATATATCAGAGGCATCAGGAGATATGCAATTCCCAGATGATTTATTTGAAAAAATTAAAGATACGGAATGGGATATTCCTCAAGAAGATTTAACTGGTAAAACAACTTGGGACATATTTAAGTTAAAGACAGCTGCAGCTTTAGACGATGCAATTAAGAAAGAAATTGAAGGTGCTAGGGCATATCTACTAGAGTTAGACATTTTAGCTGTTTATGGACAAACACTTGCTTCAATTCAAGTAGCTGTCATTCGTTGTGGTCAAGAACTATTCCGTCTGTTAATTGAAAAACATATCCATCAAGCTGACCTTGCAAGATTAGAAGAGTATATTAGAAATCTAGAGGGACAAGAATCTGAAAATGAAGAAATGGAACAAAAGTTGTATCAACGCTATATAGACATGAAGCAAATTCTATTTGTGGCATTAGCAAATTACAAACATGCTTATAAATATTGGGCTCTGCGAGATTCAGATGTAAACCCAAATATCTTAAAAGATGTAGCCGAGCTAAAAGTGGATGTAGCCACAATACAAACGGATTGTATGCAGGCTTTAAAACAATTTAATCCACCTCCTCAACTCTTTCAAAATAGAATAGTAGAAATTACAGATTCAAAAATTCTAGAGTTATTGAAGGAACAAAGAGAAGCTTCTTGGGAAATCAACTTAAACGATTCTCTTTTTGAAAATGAGTTTCGTGTTCGCCTTAAATTAATGCGAATTTGGTTAGATGGAATGGACGCTACTTCTAAAGTACAAATACGGATTACGAATTCAGGACACTATTATGATAATTATATGGAGAAAAAGTTTCAATTTAATTCGGAATCCTTTAATCGAGGATTTAGTTATCAAGGAGCTACCATTATTACTGATGGAATCATTGCGGACGAATTTGCTTACGATTACTTTATTCCAAACCCTTACACAACTTGGACAATTAAAGTACAGGATGGACCAGACCTTTCTAACGTGACAAAAATCAGAATGGAATTAGCAGGTTCTCTAATTACTAATTATAAGAAAAAATCCCTAATTTAATTAAACATGTACAGATAAATTTTTAAAATATAATGATTCATTAATCAAAAAATGAATAGTGAGGGGTTTATATGAATTATGCTGCAGCCTTTTCAACACATGAATTGGGAGGGAAAAGTTCTCCATTTCTCCTCTCAGTAGAAGAATGGAGAGATTTTTCTAATTATATGAAAAAATGCATCTCACTACCAACTACTCAAAGCATTCTACAGGAGAGAATATCTAATATAAATAACGGACAATTAACGCAAAGTTGGTTTAACCTCATAGAAAGAAGTACTGCATATTCTACACTAGTATTAACAGGTACAGAAATGACTACTAGGGTAAAAGAAGCCTCTGGATTTTGGGGCACTGGAGGACGTGCAGCAATCATTGCTCTCGCTCAAAATATTGTAGCTTATGCAGATCTGATTTGTATTAAACACCGTGATGATCTTAATCAAGTTCTATTGGAAGCGCATAATGGAAATATGTCTCCAAGTACTAAAACTAAGTTTATAAATGTATGTAAAGATTTATCTGAACATGCCCTAAGATATCATTTACAGTCTCAAACGATGCTGGCATATCTATCTGATTTTTATACAGTAATTGGAGAGTGTAAAGATACGCATCAAAGTTGCCTAAATCTGATTTCACGCATAGCAATAAGAGATCATCTTGAATATGCCGTTGTACATAATACGGGAACTTTTTTATTAGGTGCAATTAGCAGCGTAATTCCTTCTGAAACAAAGATTTTACCTGTAATTCGAAAAATCCATCTAATATGGAGTGCTATCTCTTATGATTTAAAAGAATTAGGGGAGAACATGAGTGAGGATTTAGTTAGTCTTCCTGATATTATTGCTGCTCTAGAACTTGAATTAGCATTTGAAAATTGGAGTGCAATTCGTGAGGAAGCTGAAGATTTTCAAAAAAATGCAGAGAACTTTTCTTGAAGAAAAGCATTTATAAGTAGATATTTTAATAGAAGTTATGTTATAAAAAAGCTCAGAAACCTCTGTTTTTGAGCTTTTTTATATTTACTTGGCTTAGGTGAACGATTATCATATCGAACCGTATCATGTGTAGATTGAACTTGTTCTTTTAACCACTCAAAAAAGAGTTCCTTATCTTTCGCAGTAAGTTCTCGATTACCTATTTCTTTTCGATGAGCTGTTTAGCTCCGCTCCTTGCCACCCCAACCGTATGTATCAAAAAAATCAGTACCAGCAATATCAATTTGATTAGCTACATATTGTACAACAACTGTGGGTACATCATGTTTGTCATTAGGAAATCGAGCTTCTTGTTGAAAGTATTTAAGTAGAATTGCAAAACCCAGACGGTTAGCATTAGTTCGTTTATTCATGATTAAGTTAATTTCATTTGGGAATAAGGAAAATTGTTCTTCTAGTTCAATTTGGCTCCAGTTTCTTTTCAATGCTTGAACCCCTTTTCTCTATATTGTTTTTAAAGAGTATAAACTCCAATAAAGGAAATGGACAATTAACGCTTAAAAACACAGAAAATCTATTATTAGGAAATGTTACTGCGGACTAGAGTAGCAACCCTGTCACTAGGCCCATATGGAGTGATTCAATTACTTGTGAAAAATACGTAAGTCCTTTGGTTTCCCCAAGAACGTTTCCTTTACTAACAGAAGATAGAACATTACCTTGTGATCAAATGTTGTCCATTGATTCAATTAGAAAAGATTTTCCTTATTTTCAAATACATAATACCAATGATGATTTATGGAAAAAAGGAATCAATTGTATGCCTCATAAGGAATTCAACTCAATTGCAAATAACTTTCTCCTATGGTGTAAAGCCATGAGAAGGAAAAAGATTTTTATCGTTTCTCATGATGGAACAATTACAGCATATCGTGAAATCTTAACGAAGCAAAAACTTACAAGAGAAGATTTCCTTGGTGAAACAGGTTGGATTAGAATAAATGTCATTGATTAATTAACTACGGATAACATTGATTATGTGAATGAAAAGTCCCTTCAGATCTTCTGAAGGGACTTTTCTAGGTTGCTAGATACATTGACTACTGATAAGTGAAGTTATGTAAACATGACATGTATATAATATACAAGGGGAATTTGCAGATAAATATAAGTAAGGGTATACAAAATATGTCTTACCATCCTACCGTGGTATGAATTTCTCTTTAGAAAGATACTACTATTGTTGGATGTTATGATGACTTTACTTGAATAAACTATAGATATCAAACTAACATAGGAGGAGAAAAGAATATGTCTAACAAGTCTAAAGTTCACGGTTTAAAAGAGAATCAGCAGGAAGAAATTGACGCCATTCAACAAACGATCACTGAGATTGAGGTTGCATTTAATCAACATGATGCGGATGAATTAGATCGTCACTTCACTTCAGACGCTACATGGGTAAATGTACTTGGTGAACGGCTATCAGGTTGGAAGCAAATCAATGAAGTGCACAAGATTATCTTGGCAGGACCACTTCGCAACTCATATGCTTCCTATACAGTTGAAAGCATTAACTTTGTGCGTTCGGATGTAGCAATTACACATATTAGGCAATACCCGACAACCTCTGAAGGGACAATAATAGAAAACGGGCAAGGCAGTCTTGCTATTTATGTGATGGTCAAAGAACTCGGAACTTGGCAGGTCGCTGCTGGACAGAATACATTTGTCCATAATTAAATACAAAATATATCTAGAGCGTTATCTTTTTCTTCTTTGTTGATTCCAATGTAATTTTTTGTTCATGGATTTTTGACCTTTTTATTTATAGTGTTTTAAATGTATAATTTTCTTGTTGATTTTGAGGATATCAAGGATTTCGGGGAGAAGTAAATATTTAAAAGGAACTGAAAGTAAACTAATATTCAAAAGTTTACTTTCATGTTTTAGGTCTAAGGAAAGGGAAATTAGAAGGGCTAGCTCCTCGGCTTGCTTCACCCAGCCATCACCTCGCATCTAAAAACAAGGAATTATAAAATATTAATTGAATATATTTTTTGATACCGACTAAAATTTAGGAATGGAAAGAGGGCAATCTGATGCATTACATAACTGCATGCTTGAAAATTATTAGTGATAAAGACCTTAATGAAATAATAGAGGAGTTCAAAAAACTTGAAAAAGAAACTATTAAAGAAGAAGGATGTATTCAATTTCATGTGTACCCTCTTGAACCCTCAGAACGAAAATTAATGCTGTGGGAGATTTGGGAAAATGAAGAAGCTCTTAATGTTCATTTCACCAAACCACACAATCAAAATACTCTAAAACAAGAATTAGCAGAAATAGAATGGGTAATTAGAAGTAATGTGAATTAACAAGATTGGTTGTTCTTGTAGTTTTGATAAAATATAAAAATGATGATTTTTTTTATGTTTAGGTGCTTTGGTATATGTAGAAAAATATAAAGTGGTTAGAAGGGTGTTTGCTATTTTCATACATTTGTAAAACTCGTTTTCACTAAATGAACATTAAACATGTTTTAAAAGTTGTACCTTTCGAAACGCTTCACAGACGTATAAAGGATTCTTTCATCTTTAGAAGTGTGAAAATAAAAACTATTCGAAAAAGTTATACTTTATCAATGCAAGTTTTTTTCCTCTTATATTAAAATGAAAATACCCTTTCAAAGTATCGTAACTCCTTTCGTAAATCATGGAAGGAGTTTTTTTATTCATAAAGGTATAATATAAAGAAAATATTTAAAATAAACCCACATATTTTCACATGACATGAAAATACTAATACTTGTTTTAGTACTTTAATTCCAAAGTATTAAAACAGGATTACTAACTGCGATACTAGGAGGACGTTACTATGAATATTCGTGAAGGATTAATTCCGACTACATTAGGTACAGCAGTTACAGCTGCGGGTTATGCTTTGAAGCAAACTCGTGGATCTAATAAGATGATTGCAAATACAGTATTTGGATTTGGCTTAGCTCACGTTGTTTTAGGTGTAATTGATCTTTTAGAACATCGTCGTTAGAAGAAAAGGCAAGCACATTTTGATGCTTACCTTTTTAATATCGTCAGTATGTATTATTTTTGTTTATAGATTTCTCGAGCTCTTTATTTATATTGTTTTGAAAGTAAACTTTTGTTGTTAATCTTGCTGAAAATAGCTAAAGTCCGATAAGGTTAATGAAAGAAACGTACTTAAGATATCGCATGCAGAAGGATATATAGTGAGTATTAGTTATGGTCATTGGGAAAGTTCTTTTTAATTAATATAAGTTATATATGGAATAAAGAAACATAAATTTCATAATATTCTACTTTATCTTTTGACACAGATTTATCAAAAATAGTTTCAAAGGAAGGGAGTTACTTTGAAAATGAAAATAGCAAAACCAAAATCTAAAAGTGTATGGAAAAAAAGGATGCTTATATCCCTTATAGTAGTTTTCGGATTGGCTCTTGTGGGAGTCAGTTATTGGAATCTTTCACCAGCTCCAAAGGCATTTTTGATTAAAAAAGCTTTTGACGGAGGAACATTTGTTCAATCGGATAACTATGACAATGCCTTAAAAGAAACAAGAATCGTTAGAGATATCAATTATAAATCTAAATTTCCAGATGGAACATTGGACATCGTTTATCCGAAAAATCATACAGAAAAAACTCCTGTTATTTTTTGGGTACATGGAGGTGGATTTGTGGGGGGAGATAAATCAGATATTACTGGATATGCGGTAGAATTAGCTGCTCGTGGTTATACAGTGGTGAATATAAACTACGCTCTTGCTCCTAAAAGAGAATATCCTACGCCAGTACTCCAACTAGGTGAAGCTTAAGAATACATAAAAGAAAATGTAAAGAAATATGACTTAAAACTAGATCGTGTTTATTTTGCAGGAGATTCTGCTGGAGCACAAATATCTGGTCAATTCGTTAATATTCAGACATCTGAAGAGTATGCAAAATTAACAAAGATTGACGCTATTGTTGATCCTTCTACAATAAAGGGCATACTGCTATTTTGCGGTCCATATAATATGTCTGAATTAGCTAAGATAGAATCAACTAAAGAAATACAAGATTTTATGCGTACCACTGGTTGGGCTTATTTGGGCAAAAAAAATTGGGAAGGATCATCAGAAGTAAAAATAGCTTCGATTTTAAATCATGTTACAAATAATTATCCACCAGCATTTATCACAGATGGGAACACTGGATCATTCGAAGAGCAAGGTAAAACATTGGCTTCTGCTTTACAAAGTAAAGGAGTGCCTGTAGATAGTCTTTTCTTTGATAAAAATATTTCTGGTGAGTTAGCACATGAATTTCAATTTAAAATGAATACCCAAGCAGGTTTAGAAACCTTTAACAAAGTTCTGGAATTTTTAAGTGAAAATAAATGATACGTTTAGGGATACCGTCACATCGCTATCAACCTAAGAAAAGCAAATACCCCAAAACGATAAATAAGCTTTTTCGTTACAAGAAAGCCTAAAAATTTCGGTTCTGGGGGTGTAATAAAACTTTAGCTTGATGGGCAATGGGGTAGCACTATCAAAACGCGAATTTCATACGCTAAGGGTTAATCATTTTTTTACAGTTAATTTCGTCTGTAGTAATCGAAGGAAGGTTACAGAGGGGGAGCTGAAAGCTTATAAGTATTGGTTGGACTTTTTGTACAGCAACATCATACATTTGTTACTACCTATATTAATTTAATTGAAAATACGAGATATAAAAAACATCCTGCATGTTTGAACCATGCAGGATGTTTTTTAGTCTTTATTTTTCATAATGTAAGAAACCAAACGAAGGATCTCTAAGTATAACCATACTAATGTCATCATAAGCCCTACTGCGCTGTACCACTCCATATACTTAGGTGCTCCACTCTGAGTACCATTTTCTATGGAAACAAAATCGAGTAATAAATCTAATGCAGCAACAATAATTACAATTGTACTTATAATGATACTAATTGTCCCACCTTGGTGAATATATGGAACTTTCACCCCTAAGATGCCCAGTAAGAAAACAATAAAATACATAATAAGAATTCCAAGTGTTGCAACCGTTACAACCGCACGAAACTTTTTAGTTACTTTTACTACTCGATTTGCGTATAACAAAAGCATGGAAAATAAAATTGAAATTGTCAGTAATACAGCAGTTAAAACGATAGAATCACCAAATCGCATTGTATAATACGCTGAAATACTTCCTAATAAAATTCCTTGTAATACTGCGTAAATCGGTGCGCAGATTGGTGATATACGAGGATTGAATATAACTACAAATGCGACAATTAGAGTAACTATTATAATTCCAATTAACACAGGTATTTTCATTGTCCCTTGTGTCATCTGTACGTATGAATAGACAGATGCTACAAGAAGTAAGATAAGCAAAATGAATGTTTTTGCTATCGTTCCGCCAATAGTCATCTTAGAAGCATTTGTATTCTCTTTATGAAATTTTTCTTTTTTTAATATTGGATTAGTTGTTCTCATTTTTTCCTCCTAAATACACTCTACCTTTGAAGCATATCTTTATATTTCTAATTTTTTATCAATGATACGACCTGTAATAGCTGTTAGGACAATTATGAATAAGCAAGTGAAACAAATATCTAAAATAGTGAACCCTTCACTAGGATACAGTGATGTGTCAATAAAACCATTGTTATCTATGAACCCCGTACTCTTTATGGTGATTACATATTTCTCTAATTTACTTAAAACGTCCAGTATGAATGTTTGGATTATTAAAAATAAAGCAAGGAAAATAACTGATAAAACCATCTTACTCATTGATGACTTTAAAGGAATCAGCTTTGTAATTACCATGGTGAAATAGCAGGAGATTAATATACTCATGAAATCGATTCCCCATAATAAAACAGAAAGTATGTGATGGTGAAATCCATATGCATATAACTTATGAAATTCTTGTTGGTATCCCCCGACCACTTTTCCTCCGTAGGTACTTTGGGAGAAATAGTATAGAAAAATTAAGCCTATTACTAGTAAAAGAATAAACATTAACGTGAAAAAGAATAAATTTGCATATATATATTTTTTTCCTGAGATGGCTGTATAACGTATCATTGTATTTTTTAGCATTTTATTGAAAGAAGGTAAAGCTATTAAAAGCAGTAAAAATGCAGTGATACCTATAATTAATACATATATACCTAATGTTATATCCTTTGTAAGCTGATTTGTTAGCTTTGATAGTCCCATCATATTAAATAAAAGAAGTAACGAAATAGTAATAAATCCAAAATAAAGGATGGCTATCTTTTTTCTATTACAATTAAATAAATAGCGAAAAAGTGGATTCATTTCTCAAAAACCTCCTTAAATAACTCATGTACTGCTTTTCCATGGTGAAAACGAATTTCTTCTACATTTTCATGCAATACAATACTCCCGTCTTTTAAAAAGATTACCTCATCAAATATATTTTCAATTTCCTCTATTAAATGAGTCGAAATAAGAATGGTACTATCTTCACGATAAAAGTTAAGAATTAAATCTACTATATGCTTTCTAGAAACAAGATCAATTCCACCTAATGGCTCATCTAATACATATACCGTTGCTTTCCTTGAAAAAGTTAATATTAGCTGTAATATCCCTGTTTTCCCTTTTGATAAAATGCTTATATTCTCCTCTAGCGGGATTTTAAAGTTAGCTATTAAATCTATTGCTTGTTGTAGATTAAAATCAGCATACATATCTCGATAGAACAACAAAGCATCTTTTACGGTCATCCATTTTTCAAAAACAGGACTATCGGGCATAAATGAAACGATTTTTTTCGTTTCTAATCCCACCTTTTTATCTTTAATTGTAATACTTCCTTTAGAAGGAAAACGTAAACCCGAAATCATTTTTAATAATGTCGTTTTCCCACTACCATTTTCACCAACAAGACCGATAATTTTTCCTTCTGAGATTGTTAGGCTTACATCTTGAATCACTGTTTTTAAATCATATCTTTTCGACAGATTTTCAACTTTCAATAATTCTTTCATTCATTTCCCTCCTTTTTCTTTTCCAAAGAAGAACGGAGTATTGAGAGAACCTCTTCTTCCATAAATCCTAAGTTATTCATTCCATTTATAAAATTATCAAGCAACTCTTTTGCCATTTCTTTGCGTAGCCCTGTAATTTTTTCTTCATTCATTGTTACAAATCTTCCTGTTCCTCTACGTGTCTCAGCAATACCTTCCCGTTCTAGCTCTTGAAACGTACGTTGAATTGTATTTGGATTAACTTGTAATTCACCCGCTAATTCACGTACGGCAGGAATTTTTTTACCTGGCGCCAAACGTCCTGTTACAATTTCTTTTTTGATGTATTCCATTACCTGAACATAAATAGGGATATTAGGAGAAAACTCAGTTTTCATTTCTTTCCTCCTCTGTATTAGTGTACTAGACAAATAGTACACTAATGTAAATTATATGTAAATAGTTATTTTGAAAACCATAATAAATGGAAGGTGATATATTTAGTGAATTCATGTAAACACCCAAGTGCCAAAAACGACCGTTTATGGAACTGGTTTGTCTTTTTAACAAAAGCGTTAAAAAATCATTCATATCGAGTACCAAAACTCATATTCAAAAACAAAGTTCTTTATTTTAATCCAATGAGGTTTTTGGTACTATTTTAATGGATATATTTAGATAGGAAGTGAAACAATTTGATTTTTGGTTATGCTCGTGTCAGCACAGAAGAACAAAATCTCGATATGCAAATAGATGCTTTGCAACAATATGGTGTAGAAAAGCTATATCAGGAGAAAATGACAGCAATAAAAAAAGATCGTCCGCAACTCGAAGAGTTACTAAAGGTATTACGCAAAGACGATAAGATAGTTGTTTACAAACTTGATCGAATTATTGGG
This sequence comes from Bacillus sp. FSL M8-0063, assembly GCF_038005545.1. Classification (NCBI taxonomy): domain Bacteria; kingdom Bacillati; phylum Bacillota; class Bacilli; order Caryophanales; family Bacillaceae; genus Bacillus; species Bacillus sp. FSL M8-0063. The sequence continues at coordinate 32,902 of NZ_JBBOTJ010000003.1, read as the reverse complement.
TGAATCATAGACGCAAGAAAAAGAAACCGAAACAAATAAGAAAAAAACTGTTCAGATGAAACCAATTGTTGGAGAAGAAAAACCATCTAAGGAGAGTAGTAATAAGTTTGTTGACGTTCTCCTTGGTATTCTTCTATTTCCAATTCTTATATGGGCTGTCATGGGAAGTTCTAATATACGAGTAAGTAAAGGAAAAAAGGTCCTTATTATTGTTTTCTTTCTCTTAATTGCAATAGGGTTATCTATGATAGGAAACAAATAAGGAGGAGTTCAGATGTTTAAGAAAAAAAACATTCGCGCTAAACTCGTTAACAAACAAGGGGAAGTCATTCGAGAGTTAAATGGTACAGAAGAAGACTTAGAAGAAATAAGAAAAACGGGTATTGAAATTCGTTTAGTCGAAGAAAACTCATATGAAATGGTAGCAACCGATGAACAACTAGAATTACTAGCAAGAATCGAAGAAGAATATTTAGATGCATGGGAAGAAGACTTAAACAAGAGATTAGAAGAACGAGAAAAAGAAGAAGCAAGACAGAAAGAATTGAAAGAGAAGAATAAATGGAGTACAAAGAAGAAGGTAATTGTCTTTGGACTAATAGCATTCGTCTTTTTCGGATTTCCAATGATTGATGGGTATTATGAAGCAAAACTGGTACACGAAGGAACTTCATTAAACGCTGAAATTACAGGGAGACATGTAGAAAAAGGGTTTATATCTGAACATGGAATACTAATCGTAAAGATAGACGGTAAAGAGTATAATGTAAGAGTAGCTAGAATAACCTTCAACGATGCACAGTGGTTTGGTGGACTAAGAGTCATCAAAACAAAAGATGATAAAGTTAAGATAGACCCTAGATATGAAGCCGAAGATTTAGTTACAAGCAATAAAGAAATAACAAAGTAAAACTTTAATATCTGCTTCTAAAATTAAACAACATTATTATATGCAAATTTGAATTTATTAAAATAAGAAAATTCTAATAAATTTATCATCTCAATATAAACGGTAAGGGTTATTAATATATCGGGGGAATAAAAATTGTTAAACAATAATGTATTAGATGAACTATTTAATGAGGTAGCACATGAGGATGAATCGTATTTTTATTATTTTTACACTATGAAAATGGCAGCAACATCAGAATATATTAAATTTGGTCCTGGTGCATTTTTAGAAAATCAACATCAGGTGATTTGTTTTACTAATAAGAGGGTAATAATGCTTGAATTGAATCCATTAACTGGTAAGTTTAATGGCAATAAGATAATAATAGATATTGAAGATGTAGAGGGGATAAAAGTAAAAAGAGGGCTAATAAAATCTAAAGTTATTGTTACATTAAAAGGTAACAAAGGAGATATCGTTATGAATCCAAATAGTTTTACAATTGGATTGTCAAATCATAAAAAAAATTTAGTGAAACTGCAAGAGATGTATAGTTAAAAATCAGTCTCTATAAAGTTAAAAATCCATTTTGATTAAGATCTTGATTAAAGACTTATTAGGTGAGTAATTTTGTTTAAAAGGAAGAATTATCCTTAATGCTTGTACTCCATTGGATGGGAAGATGTAAGGGATTACGCAAGGAATATCACACTATCAAAAAATTACAGTAAGTTATCTTTATAAAAGAGGTTTCTATTTACGGGTTTATGTGAAAAAATAATTTCATATAACGGATTTAAGGAGGACATTTCATAAATGGAGCAGGTTATACAAGAGTTTTTTTCTCCAAATAAAAACTATAAGGTTCAAATCATTGAAAGAAAAGATGGTCTATATACAACAGAAGCGTATAGATGGATGGAGGATTGTGGATATGAATTTTGGAGTTATATATCACAAGGATTGACTTTGATAGATAGTGAGGAACATGCGCGAAAGATCGCAATGGAACAACTAAAGGAATGTTCAAGGGATGAGTTTTAAAAATATGCTAATTTATCTGTAAAATTATAAGGAATGATGATGTTTTATTGTTGGTGAAAGAATACAAATCTTTCGTAAGTGAACTTAGTATTATTAATTTTTAGACTCACATCTTTTTTAAGAAAATATATAAGTGAATTTCAATTAACCTTATTTATCTTATGTGAATTATAAGGTATAATAAAATTAGGTGCAAAGATGCACTATTTGAAAAAGAGTGCAAGGCAAAAAGGAATCCGTAAAGGGTTCCTTTTTTTTAGAAAAATGAAACAACTTTGTAATTATAAGGGGATTCATTTTCGTAGATTCAAAATGTAAAAATAACTAAAGAATTAAGTACAAGCACACATTTTAAATAAAAGCTCTGTTAAAGGTAAATGTTGATATTTGAAACCAATCCGAAATCTTAGTATTCTTGTATAAGAACTAACGTTCGTGATATATTAAGGTTGAGCAAAGCGTTCAGTAATCTATTGAAACATATTCGTGATTTGTCTCACAGAGAGAGCAAGTGTTTCAGTGGGGAAAACGCTATGTTGAGCCTTTTTTCTCTGTAGGTGGCCGTGTAATCAATGAAATGACTGATGCTTATGATAGTTTGCGCCTAGCAACATTCAGTGTATAAACGAATGAATTAAGAAAAGGGTGAAATATTGGATAACTCGAAATGGATGCCTTTAAGTAATGTTGATGATGATGAAGAAATTTGGGCAGGAGCAAGAGTTAGGTTGTACAATGTTGGTATGAATAGAGAAGACAAAGAAAATGATTTCTATGAATATATTATTTCTTATATCTACGACAACAATAACTACTTACAACTAACTAATTTAACAACAGGAAAAGCAGGTTATATTATTTGTGTCATTGAAAAAGAATTACCAAATAATTATGCTTTGGGCAAAACATTAAAGCAAAAAATAGGCTTAGAAAATACCTATTTTAGATTTGAATGTGAATAATCAGCAACTAAGGGAAGCACTAACTCTAAGGTGTCTTCCCATATTTAATACTTTTTATCAATAATCAATATTAACAGAGCCTAAATAAAAAAGTGAGAAGAATGAATAACATTCTTCTCACTTTCAGCAATTAGGGTGGCATATTCATCAATATGCATTAGGGTGGAATTTTGGATGAAAAATCCACATGCATAGTATAACAAACTACATAAGGTAGATTATATGTAATATTGCATATAGGGAAAGATTCTTCTATAGAAATAAAATACAGTTTATAATAAGTTATTGATATATTATAAAAAAATAATATGTTATTGGATTTTATATCTATAACTTATGTATACGTGTTACAATGAATTTCTCCAATGTATTTTATTCTCCCATTTAGATTTTATGGTTTAGTTATCCCTTACAACAAAATCGGCCGTAGTGAATGATTCATGAATAGGGTGATGCATTTCGAATGGTTCAAAGGCTGTTAAACATAATCATGCAAAGAATAAATTTACGTAGTTACGTTTTAGAGAATTTATAATGGTAAGGATTTCATCCGATTTGAATAGCACTAAATTAAATTTTTTATCCAATTAAGGACAAATAATATCTGTTAAATGAAGGTTATGTTTCATCCATTTTATTGGAAACAATTCGTAGTCTTAGAATTGCTGAAAATGAAAAGATAACATATTTGAAAGGAGGATAGATAAAACGCTGACTGTGAAATACAAATCGTAAAATAAGAAAGTGTAGATAATAGGATGTAATTGTGGTTTCATTTCGAATGGTACCATAAATGAATGTGGAAAAAATAAAGGAGAAAAATTTAAATAAACTATATAAGTAGTAAAAATGAAAAGGAGAGTATCTAGTGTTTAATATAAAAGAAAGATTGGGACAAATAAAGCTTAAAACGAAGTTGTCTATGGCATTTATCGCAATATTAATTATACCAAGTCTTATCGTAGGAGTGTCATCTTATAATAAAGCAAAAACAGATCTTAATGAAATAATTCTACAATCAGCAAAAGATAATATAAGTATTTTAGATAAGATTGTTGATGATGAATTAGAAAATAAGCATACAGATGTCACTCATTTTGCAAAGGTACTTACACAAGGGGATTATAATCCTGAACAATCGCAAAATGTACAGAGTAAATTTGATCAATATATACAGTTACATCCAGAGATAGAAACGATTTATACAGCATCCAGTAACAATCAATTTATTCATGCACCTGTTGGCAAAATACCAGAAGGATTTAATCCATTAGAAAGTAGTTGGTATAAGGATGCAGTAAAAGCAAATGGAGAGATTATTGTTTCATCTCCATATAAATCAAAGTCTACAGGAAATATGGTAATTGCAATTGCAAAGCAAAATGCTGATAAAAGTGGTGTCATTGGTGTTGACTTGAATATTGAGGATATCGTAAAAACTTCTAAAATGATAAAAATAGGTAAACAAGGCTTCGTATCTATCGTCAGTCAAGATAAGACTATAGTTGTTCATCCTACGCTCAAGCCAGGTGAGAAATTAGAGAAATCATTAGCGGATGAACTGTACAAGAAAGAAGATGACGTAATTACTTATAGCCTTAACGGGGAAGATCGAAACATAAGTTTTAAGACAAACAAAAAAACAGGTTGGAAAATAGCTGGCGTAATGCCTACGAAAGAAATTGAAGAAGCTACCAATCCTATTTTTTATAAAACGCTCACTATAATAGGGGCTTCATTATTGTTAGGCGGAATTGTAATTTTATTCATACTTAGATCCATTATTACTCCACTAAGACAATTAGTTATTTCAGCTCAAAGGATTAGTCAGGGAGATTTAACCGAGAAAATAGATATTCGTTCAAAGGATGAACTTGGTCAATTAGGTGGTAGTTTCAATACAATGGCAGAGTCATTACGTAATATTATTTCTCAAATCAACACATCTGCAGGTCATGTAGCTGCGTCTTCTGAGGAACTAACTGCTAGTGTAGAGCAAGCAAGTGTTGCGACAGAACAAATTACAAAAGAGATGGAAGAAATCTCGAACAGTGCAGAGGTTCAAAATAATGAAGTTGCGTCTGGAGCGAAATTAATTGGTGAGGTAACACGAAATATTCAATACATAGCTGAGAATGCTTCTGAAGTATCGGCTTCATCCATATATACAAAACAAAAAGCCAATGAAGGTGAACAATTAGTAGAACAAACTGTAACACAAATGCAGTCTATACATCACTCGGTTTCTCAATCCGATAATGTAATAAAATTATTAGATAAGAAATCTCAACAAATTGGAAGTATATTAGAAGCGATTCAAAATATTGCGGAACAAACAAATTTATTAGCATTGAATGCAGCAATTGAAGCAGCTAGAGCAGGTGAACAGGGGCGAGGATTTGCAATTGTCGCCGATGAAGTTAGGAAGTTGGCGGAGCAATCATCTGAATCTTCAATGGAAATTGGAAGTTTAATCAATGAAATACAAGCAGACGTACATGAGACTGTAAAAGCTATGAATGAAGTAGGAGTAGAAGTAGAGTCGGGAATTCAGGTTGCGAATGACACAAAACAAAGTTTTTATGAGATTTCAAAATCTGCAAATGATATTGTATCAAAAGTGCATGGTATGGTGGAACTATCAAATAAAATGACAACTGATGCAATGAAAGTCGATACATCAATTGATCAAATAGCTATGGCTGTAAAAGAGAATTCTTCAAGCATGCAAACGATAGCTGGCTCATCTGAGGAACAACATGCTTCTATGGAAGAGATAAATTCTTCAGCAATACAATTAGCACAGATGGCGGAAGAACTTCAAGAGCTAATCGGTGGGTTTAAGATATAAGTTCAGATTTCTAGGATAGAATACTAGAAAGCGTGTTAAAGAACGGGAATTAGAAATCTTATATCATAGTAAAAATTATAGTATGTATTACCTATATGGCATCTAGGAAGTTCTAACCCAACTCTTGAAGGGAATTATGGAATTGTTTACGACTTTCAATTTAAAAATGCGGCAGGAAAGAAAATTAGAATTAAACCTGAAATTATTTCAGAAAATGATAAGCCATCTGATCCAGAGAAATTTCCGCCACTAGCATTTTTTTCACAAGTAACTTATTGGACTTCAGGAACTTGGAAAAGTACTAATAAATTAACAAAACCCGATCAATATCATTATATAACTATTCCAGCAGACCAACATGTAAAATTCATTTTACCAAGTGGTAATAATGGTAATAATCTTAATCCCAAATCATTGAATAATGATTTGGGATTAAGATTAAATAAGAAGGTGGAGCATATTGCTGATGCCTTTTTGTCACAAAGGTGTAGGAGAATAAAAAATCGTCAGTCGCTGTTTAAAAGCACTGACGATTTTTTTGTATAGTCTCATAGTTATAGTTAAGTGTTTAAGGTTATATAAATTTCTTTTGAGTGTAAAATCAAAGGAGCGTCACATATTTAATAGAAATTCGGAACATAATTTATTTAAAGAGATTCAGGTGGGTTTAACTTAATTGAATCTATCATAACTGTAATATTATTCGAATTACCTTTAACTGATAGTTTCATCTTTTCAAGTTGTACTGTTTTTGAAAAATTTTCATGTCCAATTGAATCAATTAATTGATCTAATTCATTAGTCCATGTAATGTTAGTAGCTTGTATCATCGCTTTAATCGTAGGTTTATCTGCATGGCCATTATACATAATTCCATCAATCATTTTTCCGCCTTCCCTTAACATAACACTTACCCATTTTGCATTTCTATCTGAATCATCTCTTGTTTTTGGATAATAAAATCTATATGTATTAGATTTTTTTTCTAGCTCAAGATTAAATGGGAGAATTTTGATATCCTGAGCAGATAATGTACTCTTTATATTATTATAGTTCTTCAAATATTCTTCTGTTGTCATATTATTAAATGGAATTTTTTCTTTTTCACCTTCATGCTTTTTTTGAGATGTTTCCATTTTATTTAGAGTATCCTTGTGTTCTGTATCTTTGCAACCTAATAGGCTAGCTGCTAACAGAAAGGTTCCTAGTAGAAGGATTTTTTTTGTCATATGAATCTCTCCTTAAGTAGTATAGAAAAATGCAGAAAGAGTGGGTATCGGTATCCCTAACACTTTCTGCATTTTTCATGTTTAGATACTTATTGTGTTTTTGGTATATCGAAAGAATATTATTTATATGATCTAATTGATTTAAGAAAGAACAGCACAATTAGCCCTGAAATAAATAATAAGACTCCATTTATTAATAAGATTAATGGTGGACCATATATGTCAGCAAAAAATGAGGAAATAGCTAGAGCGACTGGTGATGCTATACTCGTAAGGGAACCAAGTGTTCCAAAGGTTCTACCTTGCAATTCTGGTGATACTTCAACCTTAATAATGACATTGACTAAGAGTGTGCAGAACGAAAAAAGTATTCCCAAGAGTAGAATTAAAGGCACTGCATACAGTACTGATGGAGCAAAAGATATTCCTACAAAGATTGGAGCCAATAAAACCATACTAAGAATTATCCACCAACCACGACGATGTAATTTTTTATCAAAAAAGATGATAATCCCTGCGCCTAACATATAACCTATTGGAATACTGGATTCTATTATTCCAAATTCAATAGGATTTGCTTTCCATACTTTTACAGACATTACCTGGATAAGCATTAAAGAAGCGGTGAAAAATGTAATTAAAGTGGGTGAGAGAATAATAATAGACTTAGCAAATGGATTCTTCCATATATACTTAAAGCCTGCAATAAGGTCTTCATGAAATGAGTTTTTCACATCAGATTTTTTAATAGAATTAGGAAATTTTCCACTTAACAACACTAGAATGGCAGATAGCATAAAAGTAAATGCGTCGACTGAAATAGCGATGCTCCCACCAAAGGCTGCAACGACAATTCCTCCTATAGCTAGCCCTGATATTCGGGAAACGTTATCTGCGACATTTAATACACCAGTTGCTTGTTGAACTTTTTCTTTTCCTACAATATCGATTAAGGAAGCATGGAAGGCGGGAGATTGAAATAACCCTGCGCAAGAAGTGAGGGCAGTTAAGATAATAATGAGAATAAATGGTGTGCCAGGAAGTGCAATACAAAGTGCAATACCTAGTATCAAAAGACTTCGTATCATATCTGTTATCCACATTAATTTTCTGCGATCGACCCTATCAGCAACAGTACCTGCGATGGAAGAAAATAACATGCTCATAACCATATGAGTTATAGCAATGGTAGACATTAATTTAGCACTACCGGTGGATTGCAGTACCCAGAGATTTAAAGCAATACTGTGAAATGAATTCCCAAACATTGACAAAGTATAACCTGTAAATACAAATGTAAATGTACGATTTTTCCATATTGTCTTTTTAGAAGAAACAGCAAGAGAAGAATCTAATTCGACTTGTTGTTGCATAGTATGGCCACCTCACAAATTTAAGTATTTAATTTTGAAAATTTGCTTACAAACTAAAAGTGGTGAATTTAAGTAATCAAGTTAATTAGAAGGCTAATGAAATAGAATCTTGCTGCATTAGAGTTATATTAATATAAAATATTGTTATTCTGAGGTAATAAAGGCAGTGAAGAGATAGATTTAAGTACATAAGTAACTAATATAATCCCTATACATTATTTTTATGAAATCAAATTACATGAAAATAACTACTAATAGCATTATTACATTCGTAGAAGCAAGTCTATAATGTACAGAGAAATTGTTAATGAATATTTAAGGGAGAACATTTTAACTGTACAATAATGTTTTAACTTTTATATAAGATTTTCAAAAATAAAATATTTCTCCAGATTATTTTGAAATTTCCTTACAACTTTTTCCTAGGTTTTTAATATTTGTAAGAACAGAAACTATATTTGTATTTTATAGTTAATTTAGGCATATAAGATTGAAATTAGTAGTATAAATGGTGATTTTATTAAAAATCTAGCATTTATTATAAATACTCCTCTCTTCAGAAAATTTTACCAAATATTTTCAGGTGAATATTACCAAATTAAAAATGTTTTGTCTATATATTTTATTAGTTCTCTATTTTGTAAGCTGATTCAATGAAAATATTTTCTATATTTATCCTCCCTATATAATGACAATTTTTCCCTTACTTCGACATAAATCAAATGGTACAGTTTACAGGACAAATATAGAACCTACTTGTAGACGTTATTTTATATAAAAATTAAAAAAACAGTAGTTACTAGTTAGGAGGGAAAATATATTCTAACTATTTTTCAAATGGTACTTAAGGGTAGGGTGCTGAATGTTTGAAAATAGCTGATTAATACTTCTATAGGATGGAGGTTGTCATTTGAAAGAAAAAGATAGGCTTAAATTTAGTAGGAGTAGTGTGAATTTTTCTAAAGATATAATATATCAAATTGTAACTGACAGATTTCTTAATGGATGTCCATCATATAACCCAAAAGGAGAGTTATACGATGAATCTAGGAGAAATAAAAAGAAATACTTTGGTGGGGATTGGATAGGGATTATTGAAAAATTAAATGCAAATTATTTTACTGAACTAGGTGTGACGTCTCTATGGATATCTCAACCGGTAGAAAATATCTTTACACCAATAAATGATTTGGTAGGAAGTACTTCATATCATGGGTATTGGGCTCGTGATTTTAAAAGAACAAATCCTTTTTTTGGGACATTTGAAGACTTCCAAACATTAATCAAAACTGCTCATGCAAAAGACATAAAAGTTATTATGGATTTTGCGCCGAATCATACCTCACCTGCATTACACGATGATGCGACCTATGCTGAAAATGGTAGATTATATGATGATGGATTATTACTTGGTGGATACGATAATGATTACAATCATTATTTTCATCATAATGGTGGGACGGATTTTGAAGAATATGAAGATGGAGTTTATCGTAATTTATTTGATCTTGCAGATCTAAATCATCAAAATATCGTTATTGATTTGTATTTTAAAGAAGCTATTAAACTATGGTTAGATCAAGGAATAGATGGCATACGGGTTGATGCAGTGAAACATATGTCATACGGCTGGCAAAAAAGTTGGCTAAATTCAATCTATAATCATAGGCCAGTATTTATTTTTGGTGAATGGTATATAAATCCGAATGAGTATGATCATAGAAATATTAACTTTGCAAATAATAGTGGTATGAGTTTGTTAGATTTTAGTTTTGCTCATAAAGTACGTGAAGTTTTTCGAGATGGAATTGATTCCATTTATGGTTTACACAAAATGATTGAAGAAACATATCAAATTTATAATGATGCGAACAATCTTGTTACTTTTATTGACAATCATGATATGGATCGTTTTCACATGAAGGAACAAAGTAAACGTGGAGTAGAACAATCATTAGTATTTTTATTAACTTCAAGGGGGATCCCTTCTATATACTACGGTACAGAACAGTATATGGTTGGGAATGGAGATCCGAATAATCGTGGTCAAATGGAATCTTTTAATGTAAATACAGACAATTTTAAGATAATACAAGCTTTATCTTCGTTACGTAGATTAAATAATGCACTTCCATATGGAACTACTAAGGAACGGTATATAACAGATGATCTCTATGTATATGAAAGATGCTTTGGCGGTGATGTGGTATTAATAGCTTTGAATCGAAATTTAACAGAAGGGTATGAAATAAAAGGTGTTAAAACAGCACTTCCTTCTAGAAAGTATAAAGATATATTAGAGGGCCTTTTAGATGGTGAGGTAATTACGGTTGAGAATAATAGTATAAATTCATTATGGCTCGGACCAGGATCAGTACATGTTTGGCACCATAAAGGAGTAAATAGTTTACCTTTAATAGGAACTGTGGGACATAAAATGACTACAGTTGGTCAAATAATTTGTATTGATGGATGTGGTTTTACTTCTAAAAAAGGATCTGTATTTTTTGAGGAAGAAGAGGCGGAAGTGATTTCATGGTCACATACTAGTATTCAAGTGAAAATTCCAGTGGTGAACGACGGTAAATATGGAATTACTGTTGTAACAGATAAAGGAACTAGAAGTAATATCTATAAACATGTGGAGGTCTTAAATAAAAAACAAGTTTGTATTCGATTTGTTATTGAAAACGGATATGAAATACCCGAGAGTGAAGTTTTTATAATGGGGAATACATATTCATTAGGGGATATGAACCCTTGCAAAGCAGTAGGGCCATTTTTTAACCAAATCATGTATCAATTTCCTATTGGTTATTTTGATATATGTGTTCCAGCAGATACCCTGCTTGAATTTAAATTTATTAGAAGGGTAAATAAAACACTACATATTGAAGGGGGAGAGAATCATAGATACCAGACACCAAAGTTTGGAACAGGTGAGGTTGTGGTAAAATGGCAAACCGCAGAAAAATCTATCTTGGTTGAGATTTAATGATATGAATCTACTTGCTATTAAAAATATTAATTTATATCCATGAGCTATTTCGTTTTGAGGGTTAAATCAGAAATTTATACTAAAGATTTCTAGAGTATAGCTTTGGAGTTTAAAAAATCCGTGTTGAACTGTATGAAGAGAAGTGAAAAAAACAATTTTGGAGGTTGCTATGGTACAAGCTTCTAAAGTGATTACTATTGAAGATTTTTACTCTGAAACACTAGAAAATAGTAGGAAATTATTTGTATATTTACCACCTGGTTACGAAAAGCATTCACAGGAAAGGTATCCTGTATTATATATGCATGCCGGGCAACGTCTATTTGAGCCTTTAATAAAAAATGATGAATCTTGGAATGTCCACAAGACAGCTGATGAGCTAATTCTTGAAGGGAAAATTCAAAAAATAATAATTGTAGGTATAGCACATAAAAGAATTATAGAGAACAATGAGTTTTGCCATTTTATTTCACCAGATAAACATATAAAATGCTCAGGTTTATTATATGAAAAATTTATAATCAATGAGGTGAAACCTTATATCGATGATAATTTCAGAACAATGTCTGACGCTAAAAATACTGCTTTAATAGGTTCTTCAGCAGGAGGTTTATCAACTTATAATATCGGTTTCCGTAACCCTAAAGTGTTTGGGAAAATAGGGATGATATCTCCATTCTTTGTGAAAGTCGAAGATGACCATTCAGAATTAAAATTATATGAGATGTATAAAGGGAAAAAAGACTTGAAAGTTTGGATGGATATAGGTAGTGCAGAAGGCTTTTTCTTGGTGAAACATGTAAGAGATATTGCAGAAACTTTATTAAAAAATGGTTATAAATATAGAGATAATTTAATTTTTTATCAGGATCCAAATGGTGCTCATTTTGAAAAAGACTGGGGAGATCGTATGCATCTTCCATTAATATATTTCTTTGGAGATATAGGGAATATAGTTAATGTTACCTTAGATGGGCGAGATGAAGTTGGATTAACTGGAATGAAGGTGAAAATTAATCCAATTATGACGTACGATAGTGGCTTTAAAATGAGTGATTTAGATGGTGTGTTTTTAGTCAATAACCCAGATGTATTAGAGGTTATGAATGATGGAACGATTATACCCAAAAAAATAGGAGAAGCCGAAGTCACCTTTGTAACACAAGGTGTGAAGGGAATACCAAAAAAATATAAGGTAATAGAAACATTATCAGAATTTGTAGATGTTTCCGTAACAGTCGAAGTACCTGAAAATACACCAGCTGGTGAACGAATTTATATGAGTGTAGGAATGATACTAGATAGAATAGAAAAAAATCGTTTTGCTGGGAACTTTACAGTGCCTAGGGATCTTGCATGCAAGTTTAAGTTTTCAAGAGGCTTTAGGCTCTTTGAAGTGGATAAATTTGGACAACCTATTCAAAATAGGAAATTTAAAGCTACTAAGGACTTACAGTTAAATTATACTGTCGAGAACTGGATAGGACTATAAAAATTAAAAGTGTGGGGTGAGTGCTGCAGTGAAAATGAAGGAATTAACACCAACCTTTGATGTTCCTTATTATTATTCATGTTATATACCAATTCTTCACGATAAATTAAAAAGTATGGGTAGTATTAGTTACTTGAGCTTAATAGCAAATGAAGAATTATATAGCATACCATCTTACCGTGTGGATACTACCACATCTGCACCTTCTGTAGCTAGATATACACAGTTGTTAGAATATAATCAAACATTTCGCATGGAGAAAAATGTGTATTCTGATTTTGGAAATGGTCTTCAATTTATAAAAGAATGTCTGAATCGTCAAGAAGTTTTTATTGCCTTAGGAAGTACATTTTTTCTACCTTATAGTAATGATTATTTGAATCCAAAATTTATAAAGAGTCATATAGATATCCATACGGATAAGTATGTTACAGACCACTACTTAGCGATTAACAAACTTACAGAAGATAGTGTATTTGTTCAAGATCCTGTCCCTAATAAATATATGGGAGAGATATCACTTGAGGAGTTTCATTCTTTTTGGAAAGGTGGAAGAGGTATACCTGAATTGGTTCAGGCAAAAGGAATAGAAAGAATCTCATCTTACTCCTCAATTAATGTGATTATAGAGACAAAAATAAACCTAGAAAATATTAGAGATATTTTTTTGAGAACATTACAAAAGATATCGAGTGAGTATATTAGAGGTTTAGTTATGAGAAAAAACAATAAGATATATTATTTTGGCAAGACTGCAGCACTTGAACTTAAAGAAAATATAAATACCGATTTTCATAAGCAACGAAACATGTTTCCTTTGTATTTAAAATGTTTATTTGATATGAGATGGAGTAGATATTTTTTATATGACTTACTTATAGATATGAATGATTTATTTAAAGATAAATTTATGCATCTTGCTAGTGACTTAATGGATATAAAGCAATCATGGGAAAGACTGTATAAGATTGCACATATTAAATTATTAAAAAAAGATAGTAACTTAAGTGATCTTGAATCTTTTAATTTGATAATGATGGATGTTATTACTAGAGAGAGTGTATTACACGAGAATATTTTATTTCTTCTGCAACATAATTATAGTCTCCAGTCTTGATAGAGAAGAGATAATTGAGAAGTAAAGTAAGGGAACTACTATGTGTATACTTATGTATCTTAGTAGTAGATGAAAACGTGTATCTAGTGTTCATGTTAAACACTTCTACAGGTGTTGGAAGGAAATCTTCATAGTAAAAAATGATTTATAAAAAGGAGTGCATTTACTTGGAAAATACTAATAAAGAAAAGATTATTCAAATCGTATTGTGCTGTGTTGAAGAAGTGAATGAAAATCTTGAAAATAAAATTGATCTTGAAAAAGGCTTGAAAGCACATCTTTATGATTGGGAAGGGTATTTAGATTCGTTGGGACTGGTATCTTTGCTGGTAAGTATTGAACAAGGCTTAGAAGATGAATTGGGTTTATCCGTTGATTTGGTTAATTTAGATACAATGTCACAACATAATAGCCCATTTAAAACAATAGATACATTAGTTGCGTATATCATACAATCCCAGGAAACATTAAAATCACTAACATAGCAAAATAATAAAGGATAAAACTTAAAAGGAGGTTGGGTATGCATATTGATTTTTTATTAGAAAGGTTTGAACTGAACAAAGAATGCGAAGCTATTGTTTGGGAGGATAAAACTTACACGTATGAGTGGTTACTAAATCAAACAAAGATTTATACTAGGGAGTTAAATGAACATAGAAAGATGGAGTATAAAATAGTCTCTTTAGAAGCGGACTATTCTCCATATTCCATAGCAATGTTTTTAGCACTTATTGAATTAGGATGTACAGTAGTACCAATCTTAAATTCCTTGGTTGACAGCAAGAAGAAAGAATACTATGAAATAGTTGAATTAGAAAAAGTAATTAAAGTTGAAAGTGGATGTTTTGAAATCATTAATATGCAAAGAGATTACATTCAAAATGAATTATTATTACAACTGAAAAAGTTAAAACATCCAGGATTAGTATTGTTTTCATCTGGCACAACTGGACGCAGTAAAGCAATTGTACATGACTTTACGTTACTTCAAAAGAAGTACAGCGTTGCAAGAAGTGCAAAGCGGGTTATACCATTTATGTTATTTGATCATATTGGAGGAGTTAATACGCTCTTCCAAATTCTTTCTAGCCTAGGGTGTTTGGTAATTATAGATGATCGTACCCCTAATCAAGTATGTAATATGATTGAGAAACATCAAGTGCAAGCTTTACCCGCATCACCAACTTTTATAAATTTACTTATACTGAGTGAAGTTTATAAAAAGTATAAATTAAATAGTTTGCAGACTATTTCTTATGGATCAGAAGTTATGCCGGAGGCTACATTAAATAAAATAAACGAAATTTTCCCTCACATTAAAATTATACAAATGTATGGCTTGTCAGAATTGGGGGTTTTATATTCACAATCTAAATCGAATGATTCTTTGTGGATCAAACTAAGCGATGGGAATATTGAGACAAGAGTTGTGGATGGAATGTTGCAGGTTAAATCAGTGTCTACGATGATTGGTTATATTAATGCTCCAAGCCCATTTACCATAGATGGCTGGCTTATGACAGGCGATATGGTGGAAGTAGACGGAGATTATATTAAAATCTTAGGAAGAAAATCAGAGCTTATAAATATTGGCGGAGAAAAAGTATTTCCAGCTGAAGTTGAAAATGTAATACAGCTAATGAGTGGAGTAGAAGAGGTCGCCGTAGTTGGTGAAAAAAATGTAATCACGGGGCAAATGGTTAAGGCTGTTGTTAAATTGAATACGAATGAAACTGTAAGTGAATTTAGAAAGCGATTGAGAGAGTTCTGTAAAGATAAACTACCAGTATATAAGATTCCACAGAAAGTGGTTCTAACAACTGAGAAAATGCATACAGATAGGTTTAAAAAAAACAAGAAAGTATTTATGTAATTATAGTTTTTATAATAGGGAGAGGTCGCCTTAGATTAAAATACAAATAAAAAAGTACTTCTATTTAAGTTCTTTTAATTTAGGAAATAGATTGGCCTGACTTACGTCTGGGATATGTTATCTTATCCTTTTTCGAATTGGCTTGTTTTTAATTTAATTACAAGTTTCGCATAAATAAGCTTCTCCTTAACACAAATAATGAAGTGTTGGGGAGAAGCTTTATTTTTGTTAGTGTACTTATAAAGTTTGCTGTTGTTTAGTTTTATGATTTAGTAGTAATTTATCTAAGGAAATAGATTGGATGTTAGTTAGTACAAAAATAAAGATACAGCTAATAATAACTCAAATTCAAACCCTCCTATAAATCCTTTATTGAATTTTATGGTAATAATCGGTCCAGCCAAAAGTATAGAAAATAAGGTTGAAATGCATTGGTTTTTATTTTCCAACTTTTGGTTTAATGAAATAAGGTTCGACTTCTCCATTTTGTATTTGAATATCCTGAATTGCTGTATTATTAATAGAACCTTTAATGGATCCAAATGTTTTATTTAGGATGTGACCAGCGCTTTTGAATCCAACATAATGCCCACGGACCATCCGTGGAAAACATGCACCAAACATACCGTGTACCGATATAATTGATTGAAAATGTAGAATTTCTGTAATTAATGTGCCGATTGTTGTTATCTTCATCTTACTATTTGGAGGTACTTTAATAGAACGCTCAATGGAAGGAGAGGTAATGATTGATTTTGAATTACTTTCTCCCACAAAAGTTGAAATATTAAATTTGTTACCGGATTGAAATTCACCTGACATGATAAAATCTGATGTTAAAGTTAAACCTGTAGTAGATACCGAAGTCCAAGATTGAATATTGGCCCATTGCTCTTTTATTGAGACTACAATTTCTGCTTCTTCATTATTAGCATTAAATACAAATTGTTCCCCTAGGCTTACTTCATTCTTTGAAGGCTCTTCAATATTGCGAAATATAAAAGGGCCAAGCATTTTATAACAAGCGTGACCATAACGTTCAGTAATTGCAGGCTTATTATGAATTGGAAACGTCTCATTATTTACTGCGATTTCATCAGGAAGTATTCCATAAAAATCTTTAAACGCGTCCATTATGGAATCTGTAGTTGAATCTAATGAATCTAGATCTGAAAAAGATAATTTTTCTTGTATAATCATACTAATACTCCTTACTTATCCGTGATTTTATTTGTTTGATCGTGGTGGAAAAGCAATTGAAATATGAGGAGAAGATAAACTAATAGTTTGACAGATACAATAAATAATCACTATTGAGAATAAATTCCATTTTTTACTGCAGGATTCCTATCAATAAATACTCGTTAGAAATTTATAAATATTTAATTGAATTTTAGGAAAATAGAAGGCTATAATTAATAAATCTAACTAATAAATATTAGAGTTAATTCAGACTTTCTAGGGGATATTAGTTGAATAAAGAATACCATTAACTAGTTTACTCTATATCTCTGTTTAAATTTTAACTATGATGATTCAAAATCAAATAATCTTTATGCTTTAGATACACAACATGGTAGATTTGAAATACTTAATAAAAAAGGAAAACGGGAGAAGTAGACTTCAATTTAAACTCAACAAAACCAGCGGACAAATCTGGGGACATGGTTTGAAAATGGGTTAAGAAAGGATTCATTTATGAATGAATTAGTAAAAAAAGCAATACAATATTTTACCACAAAAGAAATGGAATAGGGTCAAAACCCATTTGTAAAAATGAATGGATCCACTTTAATTGGCGGAAAACCAATCGTTGGTTGGTATCATAAGTGAAATGTAGATTTGAAATAAAATTGTACCACTTATAAAAAATATGATGTTTTGAATAAAGTTGTCATGTTTATATAAAAAATTTTATAGATAAGTTTAAAAAAAGAGTGAAACTCGTCTCAAAATGAAAAGAATACTTATCTTATTGAGATAAGAGGAAAATTTTGTAGCTATATTTTAAAATCTGCATTTGAATGAAACTAAACTGAATGTTTACCTAAAGAAAGTACAATAAAAAAACCTTGGATGCAAAAGAACTAAAGGAAACACTCTCTATCGACATCACGCACTATTAAGTTTTGAGTACAACACAAGCTATTTAGTCTTAAGGGGTTAAAGTTAACTGTTTTTATTAAAGTGTATTTACATGATAGCTATAGCCTATAAGCAACCATGTAATCAATATAATATGTATAGGTGAATGTATCTGAAACTAAAAGATATTCATACTGATGAAAGGGAATGATGCATTTTATTGAATTAACATAAGAGTATTATAAAAAAAGTAAAAAAGTAAAGACCTTATAACTTCGCACGAAATACCAATTTTACGAACAATAAGATGTATTAATAAAACTCTAATACAGTATTTAGGAATTTCGAGCTCATTAGCATGAATCTCCCTATATTGGCATGTGTCCATATAATTCATATTTTATATAGAAATTATCAAATACTAAATTACTCATTGCAAAATTTTTATAGTAAATTACATTTAAATTTATAAAAGTTTTTCTTATGTTGATCTATTTAACTCCTTATAATCATGATTAAATTAACCAATTCGTATTTAATAACAACTGTTAAAAATTTTTCGTGTATTCATTTTGTATGAATTTATATATGAAAATTGTTTTATTTTGTACACCTGTGAATGTGATTTTTATAGCTTAATACAGATTTATCACATGCATATCTATAATTTTATTAGAATGACTACACTATCCTTATTTAATTTTGAGTATATTTTAGTAACCCATAATTTAATTATGTAAATAAGTCTGTGTAAAAATTGAATTTAACGCGAACTTGTGTTCGTAACTTTTTTCTGTTATAGTATTTATGAGGTGATTTTTATGGATTACAGCAAGCAACGTCAAAAATCCGTACATCGTAAAAAATTATACGAAAATTTAAATGAAATGCCCTTTTACATAGAAGAATTTGTGGAGTATAAAGTATTGCATGATGCCTCTCCCTCCACCCTACTGAATTATGTATATGATTTTAGAGTCTTCTTTAATTGGCTATTATCTGAACAAATTATTGAATTTAAGCCCATTAAAGACGTATCTTTCTCTGATTTGGAGAATTTAAAGAAAAAAGATGTCGAGAACTTTATGAGGTTTCTAAAACTACAACAAAACATGCAGAATTCCTCTGTTAACAGAAAAATTTCGGCCTTAAAATCTTTATTTAAGTACCTCACCTCCCTATCAGAGAATGAAGATGGAGAATGCTATTTTTATAGAAATGTAATGGCTAAAATTGAAATACATAAAGATAAAGAAACATTAAATGCTCGTGCAAAACGTATGAGGTCTAAAATATTCCATAATGATGATGATCAAGAATTTCTGGATTATGTTAAGTACGAACATGAAAAATCTTTAACAAAACATCAGTTATTCTATTTCTTAAGAGATAAGGAGCGTGATGTAGCTATTCTTTCCCTCTTTCTTGGTAGTGGTATTCGTGTAAGTGAATTGGCCGATCTCCGCATGGAAGATATAAACTTAAAAGAAAGACTAATTGATGTAATCCGAAAGGGAAACAAAGAAGATTCCGTTTGGATTACCCCCATTGCATTAAATGATATTGAAAAATATATAGAAACTAGAGATAACAAATACGCTCCAGGGAAAGAATTAAAGAATGTGTTTCTATCAAAGTATAAACATACTGCACAGCCTCTTTCAGTTAGGGCTATTCAGGATATAGTAGAAAAATATACTAAGGCTTATGGAAAAAGAATGTCTCCTCATAAATTACGACATACATTGGCAAATAAGTTATATATGGAAGAAAAAGACTCGTTACAAGTGATGCAGCAGCTTGGGCATACCAGTCAAGATACAGCTCTGTTATATACTCAACTTGGAGAAACAACTATTAAAGATAGTTTAGGAAGAATAGGAAAAAATAAAGAATAAGGTTTTAGCAATTTTGTATTGCTGAACTCTTATTCTTTTTCTTACCCCAAAAAAGGGTTTACATATTATATATATTTAGCTTGAAATGTAGTTTTATTGTATAAAAAATACATAATATAAATTTTACATTAATTGGTTTATAAAAACACTTCATATTTACATTTGCTTCTTATTACTATTTAATGAGATATAATATTTGTATCAAACTTATCCAATGTTTCGGAATTTACTTTTTCTCCATCTATCGTCATATTTATTTTCTGTTTCGGATTTGCTGTTACCACCCAAGCATTTGGTAAATAACGATCTTCATGTGATAATGTAGAAGGTGAATTTATAACCCTGCCTCCTAAATATATAGTAGCAGAGGATCCTCCATCCATTGCCATTGCATTTATTGCTCCTTTTTCATATAGAATATCTTGACACTCTTTTAACGTAGCTCCTATGCTATGTGTTTGTCTACCATCTATTACTAGAAACATAATTGTACCATCTTCTTTTTGGGCCATAATACTTCGCGGAGCAGAACCCCAACCACCGTCTCCTTCTGTAATCATTTTTTCACCATTTACAATTAACTGTGGCATAAATCCTGCTGCTGAAACGACTTGTTTATCCAAAAGTTGTCGGGTAGAATAATTTCCTGTTATCATATGCCCAAACTTTGTTAAACCCGTAATAATTGTAGGGGTATTAATATCCATATTCGTATCAATAGCTTTCCCATTTTCTATTACTATTCCAGTTGCAACATTTCCTCCACCCCTTCCTGTTTCATCAGCAAATCCACTTGCATTCACAGCAACAAGTGCATGATTACGTTTTGCCATTACACTAATTTTTTCTCCCCTGTTAGCACCCTGTGTTCCTTGATGGCTAACAAGTTTAACATTGAAAGGATTACTAATAGTGACTAACTTTCCTTCGAATAGAAAGCGACTATCTTTATTACTTTTAATTGTTTCTACATCAATTTCTAATGGCTGACTTTTTAATTCTTCTAATCTTTTTCCTACTATTTTTTTATAAATATGCTCATCACTGTTTGACCATTTCGGATGATTAATTCTATCTTGCAGTTTATCTAGTTCCTTTTGGGATAGGAGTGTATATTTCGCATATTGTGGATGCTGAGAAGTTAGTATACTCCCAGCGATTGTTATACGAAGCTCTCGGCCATAGCTAGTACCAAATAATATTCCTATGCCAATAATCATTAAAATAGAAAATAGAAGCAAGATTCTTTTGAAGATTTTTCTTAGATGTTTCATAGTTTTATCCTCCAGCATTCATTACATTCAATAAATCCATTAAAATATTATTTATCTAAAGACAAAAGTGCTTGATTTTCTCATTACTAAATTTCCCACTATATTTTAGTAATCAAGGCAAAATACTTATTCCGCATTTGTTTTTTTTCAGTGTATATTTACAAATGTAATAACGTTTTTGCAACCATGAAATAAATTACTAATCCTGTTCCGTCAACAAATGTTGTAATAAATGGACCTGAAACAACTGCAGGATCCAGTTTTAA
Source organism: Bacillus sp. FSL M8-0063 (assembly GCF_038005545.1). Taxonomy (NCBI): domain Bacteria; kingdom Bacillati; phylum Bacillota; class Bacilli; order Caryophanales; family Bacillaceae; genus Bacillus; species Bacillus sp. FSL M8-0063. The sequence continues at coordinate 11,545 of NZ_JBBOTJ010000003.1, read as the reverse complement.
TTTTCTTAGAATTAAAGGTAAAACAGCTGCAACAAGAGAGGCCCAAATAACAATAAATAATAAAGTGATTGCTACAACTTGTGCAACTTCTGTTCCAACACCTAACATATAAGCACGAGTGAGTCCAGCTACCGCAAGTGCAAGTCCAAGAAGCATACCAATTGCAAGTTCCTTTTTCATTACACGGAAAATGTCTTTAAATTTCACCTCTCCAATACCAATTGCACGAGTAATTGTTGCTACAACCTGTGTTCCTGTATTCCCTCCAGTACCTACTAATAATGGAACAAAGAAAGCAAGGGCAACTACAGTTTCAATTTCGTCTTCAAAATACTTTAATACTGTACCTGTATATGCCTCAGCAACAAAAAGAAGTAATAACCATGGTAGACGTTTTAAGAAAATGCTCCAAATGCTAGCTTCAAAGTAAGATTGATTTAATGGTTCACTTCCGCCTAACTTTTGAATATCTTCTGTAGCTTCTGCTTCCATAACATTCATTACGTCATCAAATGTTATAATACCAATCATTTTATTATTTGCTGTTGTGACAGGTATTGCTGCTAAATTATAATTCAGTAGCTTTTTTACAACTTCTTGCTGATTAATTTCAGCTTGTACTGAAATTACCTCTTGAATCATGATAGTAGATAATATCTCTTCATCTGGTGCTAGTAATAACTCATGTATGGAAACGATTCCCTTAAGATAACCGTGATTATCAAGAACATAACTATAAGATATTGATTCTACATTTTTAGAATGTTCCCTAATGTACTTCAATGTCATTTTTACTGACCAATTTCCTCTAACTGCAACAAAATCACTTGTTACAAGACTTCCCGCCGTTTCAGGTTTGAAAGTCATCAATTTTTTCACGTTATGTTTTGTAATTTTATCTAGATACGCCATTAATTTAGCCTGTTTTTCCGGATGAACCGCTAGAAGTAAATCTACTAATTCATCAATCGGTTGTAAATTTAGCAACTTTTTGGCTTTATTTTCAGATAAGTGAATTAAGATATTATATTTTTCTTCTGCACTCATATATTGAAAAATTTTAGAGCTTTTTAATACAGGTATTGTATTTAGCAATATGACTTGATCTTCAATTGAAAACTGTTTTACTTCTTGCGCAATATCATACGACGGATGACGTAAAACTTTCTCTGCATCCACGTTATTTTTGGTTATAAGTAATTCCTTTAATAATTTCTTCATGTTAACTCCTCCTCATATTGCTAAGGGAGACTCTAGAGTTTCATGAGTGGTTTTGTTTTATTTTATCTGTCTTAAATTTTTTATTAGAGCAATAATAGTTACATTGCAATCAATTCATTAGTTAGAATTACCTCCTTTTTGAATATAGACAAGATAAAAACAAATAAAATTAAACAGAAAAACCTTTACTCAAAAAGGAGTAAAGGTTTTTTCACAATACAAATAAATGATTATTAAGACCGCCCTGCCAAAATCACAGAGGTGCCTTTCTATCAAATCGTATACCACTCCCTCGTTGAGTTTTAGCACTGTATAGCATAGGTTTTTATAACCAGCTACATTAAGAAGGGCCTTAATCCGACCGTTCCTGTTGACCCATTGGCGTCTCTCGACATTTTTGGGCAGCAGCGTTTCTCTATACAGGAGCCTCACCTAACAAAGATTATTGAATTACTTCAAAATTTAAACCAGAATTTAATATTTGTCAACTCACTTTCAATTCTATTCTTAAAAACTTTTTTATAGAAAATGAAAATATATCTATCACAAATTTAAAATTGCACTAAAAAACATAGAATTCATTCGAAGAAACGTTAAAAAACATATGAAATTTCGTATATGAAACTTATTGTTTATAATTAATCTTTAACTTTATAGCAAAAGATAAATGATTAGTCATTCTGTACTTTAAAAGAACATTCTTAAAAAAATCTTCTTTTATGATTAAAATCTTCTTTACTGTTTATCAAATTTATATGGTTAAACTACTTAATCAAACTATATACTACAAGTCGAAAATATGTACTTATACGGAATGATTACATACATTTTCTCACATCATTTCTCAAAGGATTATAAAGCAATAAAACATATAAAATTAGCAATACGGTTACTTGACAAGAAAAAAATATATATTTATGCTTGCTACACGAAACAAATACATAAAATTTATATTGCTTAACCTGTTAGGTGAGGCTCCTATGCAAACACAGGCTATTGCCCAAAAATGTCGAAAGACGCCAATGGGTAGAACAGGAATTGTCGGATTAAGGCTCTTCTTAAGATAGCTAAGTGATGAATTTTCATTACTTTACGTTGTATAGTGCCAAAGCTCTACTAGGGGGAAAAAGCCTTATTTAGTCATGCCATTTTGAATCCCCCTAGTTATATACTAGGGGGATTTTTACGTAAGAAAACAGGGTGTAAGCGATAGAATCTGCCTAAACAAAAATCCTGTTAAGTAATTGACGAGAAAAAGGTTTAATGGATTAGCAAATGTAATATTATGTTTTGTTTTAAATTAGGAGGATATTAAAATGAAAAAAATATTAAAACTCGATTATCTATTGCTCCTCCCTCTACTCATAACATGTACCTTAGGTATTATCATGATGTATAGTGCGAGTTCCATTGTCGCTGTCCAGCATTACGGTTATAACAGTAGACACTTTATTGATTCTCAATTAACAAAGCTAATTTTAGGAACAATAGGGTTAATAGTTTGTGCCATACTCCCATATGAAATATGGAAAAAACGAATAGTCTCTATTTGTATTATGGTTGGGGGGATTTTTTTATTAATTATGGTTTTATGGAAAGGAAAAGTGGTAAATAATGCTCAATCATGGATCTTTGGAATACAGCCAGCTGAATTTCTTAAATTAGGAACAATACTCGTAACAGCCCGTTTTTTTGCATTACGACAAGAACAAGCTAAAAATAGCTGGAGTGGTAGTGGAAAACTTTTATTGTTTTTAGCTACAATTTTTTTTCTTATCTTTAAACAACCAAATTTAGGATCAGCACTTTTAATAATAGGTATAGGTTTTAGCATATTTTTTTGCTCAGGAATAAATATAAATCTACTAATCAAAAGAACTACCATCGGTTCTATTTTGGGATTACCTATTTCATATTTTTTAATTCAATATAGTTTGTCAGAAGTTCAAAAGACACGTATTACTACGATTTTCAATCCCTTTGTTGATGCACAAGGAAATGGATACCAGCTTGTAAATTCTTTTATTGCCATTGGCTCTGGAGGAATTATTGGTCGTGGATTTGGAAATAGCATACAAAAACAGGTTATCTTCCAGAACCACATACTGATTTTATAATGGCAATAGTTTCTGAAGAACTAGGATTTATTGGTGTATTTATTCTATTGGCTGGTGTTTTGACTATAGTACTTCGCTCTTTAAAAATAGCACAATTATGTGTAGATCCATTCGCCAGTTTTATAGCAATTGGTATAGGGTGTATGATTGGTATGCAATCCGTTGTAAATTTAGGTGGTATTACAGGACTATTTCCTCTTACGGGTACTCCATTTCCGTTTATAAGTTTTGGTGGAAGTTCTTTAATGGTCAATTTAATAGCAATAGGAATATTGCTTAATATTTCAATTTTCAATAAAATTAAGTTTGATAATTAGAATATTTAGTTTTAAAATTATAAAATTCCACCCTATTAATTAATCTATATTCAAAGAATTTCTAATTAATTTTTTACTGTATGAATGCTAATATTTATATTTATTTCAATACCTAAAAAGGCAAGCATAAATTTATGCTTGCCTTCCGTTCTCAAAATTGATTACACCTAAAACAACGTGGGATAAAGCAAATTTAAATACTGACTTCTACCCTCTATTTTTTACTTTTCTAAAACAATTTCTGCTATTTCATTAGCATATTTTTTAGAATCAAATCCATCATAGTTACTTAGGACTATAACAGACAAATATTCTTGTGGAAACCGCATGAAGTGTGAACGATAACCCGCCCAACTTCCTGAATGTTCCAAGTACCGACAGTTAAAACCTTCAGCAAGCCTTAGTCCAAAAGCATAATCTTCATTGTCAATAATCGTCTGCCCAGTTGGGGGAATTTTTGGACCTATTTCGCTCATTCTTTTAACAAGTTCTTTTCCACCAACGGTACCTGTAGTTAAATTTTCTCCCCACTTTATCAGGTCTTCAACTGTTGCATGAACTGCCCCATCCCCTGTATGTTCCCAAGGACTTTCATAGACCATATATGCTCCTTGTTCATTCTTTGAATACCCTCTAGCAATTGATATAGTAGTTGGGTAGCAATCCACAATTGTTGTGTCTTTCATATGTAAAGGATCAAAAATACGATCCTTTGTAAACTGACGTAGAGACTTGCCGCTTACCTTCTCTACCACTTGTGATAATAAAAAATATCCTGTATTGCTATACTCAAATTTTGTACCAGCTGCGAACCTTGCAATTTGATGACCATTAAGGTGGTTTAGCGATTCTTCCACAGTTAATGTATCAGTAAATTTAATAGTTGCTGTTTCAGCCAATTCCATATAATCAACTAGTCCACCAGTATGATGAATTAGATGTCTTAATGTTACATGTTCAGCATATGTTCCAATAAAAGGGATGAACCTCACAATTGAATCATCTAAACTCAATCTTCTCTCTTGTTCTAAGAGTAATATAGAAAATGCTGTGAATTGTTTAGAAACTGAGGCAATGTTAAAAATATTCTTTGTGGTTATAGGTAAATTTTCCTCTATAGAAGCTAAGCCAACCGCACCTTTATAAGTTACCCCGCTATCAAAACTAGCAATATATGCACAGCCAGGAGCTTTTGGTGAAAACTTGTTAAATAATTGTTTAATCAATGTATGTGTCTTTTCATTATATGAATTAACCATCTCAATCTCGTACCCCTTCCATTAAATAATTAAAAATAGATTACCCTATTATCTTTCTCATATTGAATCCAATTAACCTTCGTATCGAATGTTTGATATAGGGAATATCTCAAATTACCCCCACTTTAGTTTCCAGGGAAACTAAAGTGGGGTATAATTATATCTGTACAATAGATATCGTTTACAAATCCATTGTGCAAAATCTTGTCTTAGCTCTTAATTACGTAAAAAAATGGAAGGCATGACATGGAAATTTATTATGATGTAGCGGTAGTTGGCGGTGGTCCGGTTGGACTTATGACAGCATGTGAATTAGCTATTCAAGATGTAAAAGTTGTGGTTTTAGTGAGAAGATTAAATCGGATAAGAAATTCTAGAGCACTCATACTTCATCCCCGCTCCTTAGAATTAATGGCTATGAGAGGTATTGAAAATCGCTTTTTATCCAGAGGGAAGAAATTAGATACAAGCCATTTTGCTGCCCTAGATACAAGATTAAACTTTAAAAATTTAGATACCGATTTTCCATATACGCTTTTTATTCCCTAATCTATTATAGAAGAAATATTAGAAGAGCGTGCGTTAGAATTAGGTGTAGACATTAAACATGGTCATACTTTAAAAGATTTAAAACAGTATGAAACATTCGTACAATTAGAAATAGAACAAGGAAAAACAATATATATAATAGAAGTTCCATATGTAGTAAGCGCTGATGGCGCAAGAATATATTAATAAATATTTATATATAAACATAAGGATTCATATATTATATTAATTAAAAACTTATATTTAAAAGACATTTACTTACTCTAATTCATAAGTAAATGTCTTTTGATTAAAAAATAGTTATTTCTATTAATAACTCCGAGTGGGAAATCCAACAATATAATTAACTATTTAAATTTAACTGTTAACCAGACTTAAAAATTGCCCTATTTTAATAGCAATTTTTTATTTTTCTTACATTATATTTGATTGCTCTTTGTCTTGCTTCTCGATAGTAAATTTTGAAACTAATTCTGACAATGCTTCTACTTTTTCTTTTATTTTGTTCGATTGATTCGATATCTCCTCGATTGATGCTGCTTGTGATTGGATAGACTGTACAGTTTGAGTTGTTTCCTTAGCTACTTGCGTGGCAGTTTCAGAAACACTAGACATAGAGGCATTGACTTCTTCTGTACCCGCAGACATTTCTTCTGTCGCTGCAGATACTTCTTGAATTTGACTAGCGATTTTATTAATATCCGACATAATAGATGAGAATGCTTGATCTGCTTTATTAGCTGTTTCTTTTCCTTCTGAAGCTTTTTGTTGGCCTTTTTGCATTGCAGCAACTGTATCTTTGGTATCTTGTTGAATGGCTTGTATTAAATGATTGATTTCATATGCAGATGTTTTAGACTGCTCAGCTAAATTTCCTACTTCCGTAACCACTACTGCAAATCCTTTTCCGTTTTCTCCAGCACGTGCAGCTTCAATTGAGGCGTTCAAGGCAAGAAGATTTGTTTGTTCTGCAATATTAGTGATTGCATCCAGAGCTTTATCAATTTGCTGCGTACGTGTAACAAGTCTCTCTATTACTTTGGATGTTTCTTCAACAACCTCATGAATACTATTCATTTGAAGTATAGATTGTTTTATTACTTCACTACCAGAATTGACTTGTTCTGTTGTTGTGACAGCCACTTCTGTAACCGTTGCTGAAGATTCAGCTACTGTTTGAACGCCAGTCGCAATTTCTTCCATTGATGAGGAACTTTCTTGAATACTAGTAACTTGTCCTTCTATTTTTTTATCGACCTCAGATATAGTTTGGACAACCTCTCTTGATATATGAGATGCTCGTTTAGTATCTTGCAACATCCCATTGGTAGAAGAAATAACCTCTTGTGTTGTGTTTTTTACTTCTCCAATTAATTTTTGCAAGTTATCCAGCATACTATTAAAAGACTTCACAATGCTTCCCAATTCATTATTTGATTTATAAGAAGTACGTATCGTTAAGTCACCTTCAGATACTCGCTCCATATCCCTTTGTAATAATACAATTGGTTGTTTAATCGCACTTTTAATGATATAGCCAATAAAAATAACGATTGCGATTGCTATAATGGAGATACTAACAAACAGCATCATGGTATTTGTTGCACTGTCAGTATTATTTTTTTGTAATTGATCTGCATTATTATTATTAAATTGGATAAGTTCACGAATTGACTGAATTGACTTTTTCATATTGGGATCAACCTCTTTTAGGTAATAAGCATATGCTTCTTCATTATTAGATTGTCCCAAATCTTGCACTTTTTTCAGTTGTGTTCTTAAGTCTTTAAATATTGTATAAAATGTGTTATACAATTCCTTTTCTCTATTAGAACTAACTCTTGTCTCAAACTTCTTTAATAACTGATCAGTTTCTGTACGAGCTACATCTATTTCTGTTAAAAGTTCTTTTATTCGTTTTTCATCTTTTGATAGGATTGTTTCTTTTACATTCATATTGATAAGATAAAAATTAGACTCTATAGCTCCTATCCACTGAATTGGTAATAAACTATCTTCATACATAGTAGTAGAAGCATGTTCCCCTTTTTTAAGGCCCCAAAATCCTAGTATAGATAATATTATACAAGAGACACTTGCTATAACTACCATTACGTTTAGTGTTGTTCCAATTTTACTGTTTTTTAAAAACGACAATTAAATCCACCTCATTGTTATATATTGATTAAATAATTAGATGTATAAAAATAAAATACACTTAATTACTTGTATACATTGAAAATACTATAATTTAACTTAAATAATAAATATAAATGGTTAAAAGAGCGTGTTGTTATATATTTAGGTCAACGCGCTCTTACATATATTTAAACCCTATATCATTTTCTTATTCTATTCATTTAACTCATAAAGCCTTTTTATATTTGGTTATCATGCCAGAAGTTTATTGAAAAATGATTATTCTCATCATAAGCTTCAAATTCATAACCTTTTTCTTTTAATCCCTTTATAATTGCTGGAACTGCCGAGACAGATTGTGGATGAATATCATGCATTAAAATAATTTCTTTTGAAGACGTCGCACCTGCTAAGACATTTTGAACAATTTTTGCGGCTGCTACATCAACGGGTAATTTATTGTATTTCCAATCTAAAGAATCAATTGTCCAATCCCATACTTTTAAATTATTTCCGACCACTTCATTTCGAAGTGATTCATTTAACCCGGGCATTGATCCATATGGTGGGCGTGTTAATTTCGGTGAGTTTCCAATAACATTTCTAATTAAAGATTGATCCTCTTTCATTTCCTTAACATATTGCTGATTGGTGTATAGCTTTTTAAAATCATGTGTCATACTATGCATGCCCACATAATGGTTCTCTACATGCTCTCGTTTCACTAAATCTGGGAACCTTTTCACATTGTCGCCAATTAAAAAGAATGTTGCTTTCACATTATTTCTTTTTAATATATCTAATAGGTTAGCTGTATATTTTCCTGGTCCATCATCAAATGTTAAATATGCAACTTTTCTTTCTTTACCATCAAAACGAGTAGGTATCAATTTTTTCAATTCATTTTTAGGTAGACTGCTCACTTGTTGAACACGGTTTACTTCTTCTGCATTTACCAGCTTAGGATTTGTAATAGATTGAAACATGTAATACCCTATTGCTACTAATGTAATAGCCAACAATACACTTATAATTCTTTTTTTCTTAAGTTTAATTTTCATATTATAATCTTCTTTCTATCCTATTATTTCACTTTATGTTGTTTAGTTATATTATCCTATTAGCTTATAAAGTTCTTTAACTTAACCAATGTCAATTTTGGATTACTTATTTTAATAATCTATATAGGTAAAAATTAGTGTCCTGCACTAGCATTCATGCCATTTCCTATGATAGTTAGAACCAAAGGATATAATACTGGTCCTAGGGTAAGGAAAATGTTCGAAATTACAATAAATGTATATAACAGGCTGTAATTTTGACTATTTTGATGTACAAATACTAGGATAACTAATGTTATTATAGTAATGAAATGTAGTGATAACATTATCAACCAATAATACATCATTATAGTAAGATTCGCCTTTCCTAATAGTTGGCATGTTATCCCTATTATTATTCCTAATACTGTAGCATTAAAGGAAATAAATAAAATCCTTTTTAGTATTCTAGGAAATGTTTTGTGATCCACCGTTTTATTATATAAGCCTATTAAAATGCCCAAAGATAGATATGCCAGTAATAGCCCTATCCAATCCCAGATCCAATCTTGACCTCCTATTAAAGTAAACAAAAGCGAAATGACGCCTCCTACTGCAAGAATCAAGGAGATCATAATGTTAGTTAAAGCTGATTTCATAATGTTTTCACTTCCTAAAAAATTTTATAATAAAGCATTGGTGTTTACTCATATGTTTTCATTTACTTATTAGAAATTCTTTTTAATTAACTGAGAATCTGTTTGATAGTATTCTTCCATTAATTTTTTTGGAATTATACTTCCTCCTGTTCCCTATACAATTTGTGTACCTTGATTCAATTTATGTTTTAAATCATTATTTTGTAAATAGTCTCTCCCCCCTTTATGCAATTTAATAAGTCTAATCATTCCTGCTAATGCTGATGGTTCTAGCTAAATATCCTCTTTACCCACTATTTCTTTTAATAGCTTATATAAATGATTATTACCAACTGTATATGCTCCACTTAAAAATGGTTCTATTGCTTTCCCTACAAACCCAGATGCTATTCCAAGTGCCAGTCCATCCGCTATTGCATTATTGTCAATCCCAAAATCTTATACAAAAATTCAATCATATAATCAGGTCATCATACTTATAGTTCACATTGAAGAATAAGTATCAATCATGTCTCGTCTTATTTACTATTCTCACAACTATGCAGGTGCTTGAAAATTAATCATACTTTATTATAATTAAGTATATTAACAACATGTTTAGTATAAGTGAATAAAATTAATTTTAATTTTATTTACTTATTTAAAGGGGATTACGCATATGAACAATATTAATATCGGTGAAAAAATTATGGTATTTAGAAAAGGTGCCGGATTAACTAGTAAACGGTTAGCTGAATTAGCTGATATAACACCTTCCATGTTAAGTCAGATTGAGAAAGGAATCACGAATCCATCCTTACAAACACTAAAACTAATTTCTGCAGCATTAAATATTGCTTTATTTAATTTTTTCTTAGAAGATACCAATACAGAAGAATTAGTTGTAAGAGCTAATCAAAGAAAAAAAATAACTTTCCCTGAAAGCGGCAATGTTTCGTATGAGTTATTATCACCTAATTTAGAAGGATCACTGGAATTAGCTTTAATGAATCTGTTGCCTCAAACCGCTTCTTCTATGGAGCCTATGGCACATAAAGGTGAAGAAATAGCATTTGTTATGGAAGGACAAGTAAAACTATATCTAAATGATGAGGTTTTACTTCTTAATCCAGGTGATAGTGTGAAAATCCCACCATACGCAAAACATAAATGGGAAAACACTTCTTTACACAAAGTCACTGTTATATTTGGAGTAACCCCACCATCTTTTTAATTTCAAGTAATACCGCAAAAAAGTTAGAGAAAATAATTCTCTAACTTTTTTGTATACATAACTATATTTAATAAAGTAAAAAACTTGTCTTATAATTATATGTCATTTAATTCTAAACGATTATGAGTAGTGAAAGAGACCTTTCTAATTACATACTTAATTTACTTTTTAATGTCCAGTATTTTTCTCCAGTAGCTTCAAAAGAGAATTCTACCCATCCATTTGGATCTTCACGATAAATAAAGATGTTTGTTCCAGGAGTTACTGTACCGACTTTATTTTCCTCGACTGCAACATCTGATTTACTTTTAATTTTTAAATGAAATGGATAAGGTACTTGGTAATAAGCAGTTGATGATACCACATTTGCTGTTGTCCCATCTTCATACATGTTATACGGAATGTTATTAGATAACGCTTCAACATCTAATGTTTCAGGATTCTTTGGTAATTTTTTTGCAGATGTATAGTCTTCCACACGGAACGGTTTAATACGTTCCATAATATTTGCAATTTTTCCAGCCCACCCTTTATCAGATGCATATTTTACGTTCATACCAACTAACGTTGGTCCGTTATAATGCATACCATCTTCTTCTAAATATCTTTCTCGCACATAATTGGCATTATAAGCAATACTGTCGCTGTATGTTGGTAAATATTTTGCATATTTAAACGGATCCTTATCATACGCACGTAACCCAAATAAATTGTGTTTTTGATATGCGATTTCTGATTTTCCATATCCAGACTCTAAAATTGCATGTGCTGCTAAATACTGTGCATTGACACCGTATTGATTTTGCGCATTAATAAAATCTTGCCCATGGCCAACTAACGGACTATCTGAATGGTATTTTGCAATAAAACTATCAATCTCTTGGGCTGTAATTTTTGAAGCCACTGTTAAATTTAAATCTTCATATGACGTAGCAGTAATGATTTCGTTTCCTTCTAAACCATCGTTTTGATTTTTTTGCAGCACATCAGTTTTAGCAGTAAGTTGAACAGCTTCGGCGCGTGTTATAGAC
>NZ_JBBOTJ010000002.1:195000-773369 GCF_038005545.1 Bacillus sp. FSL M8-0063 | reverse complement strand
TAATTCTGCTTTTAACTCTTCAAATCCTGGTTTACCAAGTAAAGCAAACATGTTTTTCTTGTATGCTTCTACTCCTGGTTGGTCGAATGGATTTACGCCTAATAAGTAGCCGCTCATCGCACATGCCTTTTCGAAGAAGTATACAAGGTAACCGAATGTGTACTCATTTAATTCAGGGATATTTACGATTAAGTTTGGTACGCCACCATCGCTATGTGCAAGTAATGTACCTTCGTATGCTTTCGTGTTTACGAAGTCTACAGTTTCACCAGCAAGGTAGTTTAATCCATCTAAATCGTTTTCTTCTGATTCAATTGTTAGTTCATGTGTAGATTTACCTACTTTCAGAACTGTTTCAAATAAGTCACGACGACCTTCTTGAACGTATTGACCTAATGAGTGTAAGTCAGTTGAGAAGTTTGCTGAAGATGGGAAAATGCCTTTTTGATCTTTTCCTTCACTTTCACCAAATAACTGTTTCCACCACTCAGAGAAGTATTGAAGTGCTGGCTCATAGTTAACAAGCATTTCAATTGTTTTTCCTTTATTGTATAAAGCGTTACGAACTACTGCGTATTGGTAAGCTGGGTTTTCTTCTAGTTCTGATGTACCGAAGTCACCATGACCAGCAGCTGCACCTTTCATCATCTCTTCAATATTTAAGCCACTTACTGCGATTGGTAATAAACCAACTGGCGTTAATACAGAGAAACGGCCTCCAACATCATCTGGAATAACGAATGTTTCGTAACCTTCGTTATCAGCTAATGTTTTTAATGCACCACGTGCTTTATCCGTCGTTGCATAAATACGTTTGCGAGCTTCTTCTTTTCCATACTTTTCTTCTAATAACTTACGGAAAATACGGAATGCTAGTGCCGGCTCTGTTGTTGTACCTGATTTGGAAATAACGTTAATAGAGAAGTCTTTACCTTCTAATACGTCCATTAAATCTTTCATGTAAGTGGAGCTAATGTTTTGTCCAACAAATAGCACTTGTGGAGTTTTACGTTGTTCTTTAGATAGCGTGTTGTAGAAAGAATGGTTTAACATTTCGATTGCTGCACGTGCTCCTAGGTAAGAACCACCGATACCTACAACAAGTAAAATGTCAGAGTCATTTTTAATTTTTTCTGCGCATTTTTGAATGCGAGCGAATTCTTCTTTGTCATATTGAAGCGGAAGGTCTACCCACCCAAGGAAATCGTTCCCAGCTCCAGTTTTTTCGTGGATTGCATGATGTGTTACTTTCACTGCATCACGTAAATAAGTTATTTCGTGTTCACCGATGAAGGATAACGCTTTAGAATAGTCGAACGTTACATGTGTACTCATCTTTTTCCCTCCAATAATGTATATGTATTTCTGTATTCACTTTAGCGAAACTGAAGTTGTAAATCAAGCGATTCAACAATTGTAACCGTAACCAAAATATATTTTTTAGAAAAAGTTCATTTTTTGCATAAAAATTCGCATTTTTCGGTATAGATGTATATACATCCTTTTTCTTATATTTTTTATGTATAAAAACAACATAACTACGCCATTCTATAAAGGAGTTAATTAACTCATCGCTTGCTCATGCTTCACAATTAAGGGGGGGCTTTTTCATGAGTACTCTGCAACGTATCGCATTAGTCTTTACTGTAATTGGTGCTGTTAACTGGGGACTGATCGGGTTCTTCCAGTTTGACTTAGTGGCTGCCATTTTCGGTGGACAAAACTCAGCTCTCGCACGCATTATTTACGGTATCGTCGGTATTTCTGGGCTTATCAATCTTGGTTTACTCTTTAAACCATCAGAAAATCTTGGCACTCACCCAGAAACGAACGAAATTCGCTAGTCAGTATGTCTTTATTTCACCTCCGACATACGAATATGATTGCATGCAATCATATTTGCAAATATATATCATAAAACAAAGTAAAAGAGGAACGCTCATATGCGCTCCTCTTTTACTTTGTTAACTCGGATTCTTCAATCCATTCCGTTAGCTTTTCTCGCAGCGTATTAAATCCATTCTCAGATGGATTCGGTATAAGAATCCGTCCTTGTTTTCTTTTCGCCGCTTTTAACGATAAACTCATTTTTCTGTGTTCTTCATCAATTGAAAGTACTTTTACTTCTACTGTATCGCCGACTTTTAAAAAGTCATGAATATCCTTTACATATCCATTTGTAATTTCAGATATATGCACAAGCCCTTGTGTTTCTGCATCTAACGCTACAAATGCTCCGTAATCTTGAATCCCAGTCACTTTCCCTGTTACAACCACTCCAGTTGTATATTGTTCTGACATATGAAACACTCCCATACGTTTACCATTTTCTCTACAATTGTAGATAGCAAAGCAGATGATTTATTGTTAAATATCCGATTAGTTAGTACGTACCCTAAGTAAAGCTACTCAGGATACGCATACCTTATATTAGTAAATTATACCACTATGACAGAACTCATTCAAAATTAACGAAAAATTTCCTAGAGTACGTATAATTTTCTAATATTGGGATAGAATACTAACACATGGCTTTCTAGTATTCCCCCCCTTTTATGGACAAAACGTATTATGTTTTGTCCTTTTTTTATTTTCTATAAACCGTTCCATTCTCTTCATTGCTTCCATAAGTTGTTCAAGCGATGTTGCATACGAACAACGAATAAATCCTTCACCACTTTCGCCAAATACACTTCCAGGTACAACAGCCACCTTTTCTTCTAATAATAACTGTTCTGCAAATTCTGCCGAAGATAGTCCAGTTGAAGAAATAGAAGGAAAGACATAAAATGCTCCGCCCGGCACATGACACATTAAACCCATTTCATTAAACGATGTCGTCATAAAATTACGGCGTTTCTTATAACTATCTCTCATCCGAATTACTTCATCATTCCCCGCGCGTAACGCTTCAAGTGCTGCGAACTGAGACATTGTCGGTGCACACATCATGGAATATTGATGAATTTTGAGCATTAATTCCGAAAATTGAACAGGAGCTGCAATCATACCGAGGCGCCATCCTGTCATCGCAAACCCTTTTGAAAATCCGGAAATTAAAATTGTATGCTCGCGCATATTTTTAATACTCGCGAAACTTGTATATACTTCGTCGTATACAAGCTCTGCATAAATTTCATCAGATAATACGATTAAATTGTACTTCTCAACAATCACTGCTATTTCTTCAAGCTCGGATTTATTTAACATTGCACCTGTTGGGTTATTTGGTGAACAAAGCAAAATTACCTTTGTTTTCGCTGTAATAGCTGCTTCAATTTGTTCTGGTTGTACTTTAAACTCGTTTTCTAAAGTCGTTGCCACAGGAACCGGAACTCCTCCAGCTAATGTCACAAGCGGTGCATAAGAAACGAAACTTGGTTCAATAATGAGTACTTCATCATCAGGATTTATAATGGCACGCATCGCTACATCTAACGCCTGACTCGCTCCAACTGTAACAATGATTTCATCGTTCGGATCATAGGATACTGCAAATTGTTTTTTTAGATACTTTGCTATTTCTTGGCGAAGTTCCAATAATCCTGCATTTGCTGTATATGACGTATATCCTTGTTCTAAAGAACGGATGCATGCTTGCCTTACATTCCAAGGTGTAACAAAGTCAGGCTCTCCTACTCCAAGAGAAATAACACCTTTCATATTTGCTGCTAAATCGAAAAACTTTCGAATACCAGATGGTTGTAAAGATTCTGCCGTTCTAGATAGTTCAAATTGCTTCATGGTGTCACCACAATGCGCTTATCATCATCGTTTTTTTCGTAAATAATTCCCTCATGTTTATACTTTTTCAAAATGAAATGCGTTGTTGTAGAAACGACAGATTCAATTGTTGCTAATTTCTCAGAAACAAACATCGCTACTTCTCCCATTGTCTTTCCTTCTAATGTAATAGAAAGATCGTATGTCCCTGACATTAAATACACAGATTTCACTTCTGAATAACGATAAATTTGTTCAGCAACCGCATCGAACCCAACGCCGCGCTTTGGCGTAACTTTCACATCGATCATCGCCGTTAAACCTGTATGTTCTTTTACCTTCGTCCAATCGATATGTGTTACATAATCCACAATAATCTTTTCCGCTTCTAATTTTTCAACCATCTTCTTTACTTCTTCTACTTCTATATTTAACAGCTTCGCTAATGTATCTACAGATAATCGACTACTTTTTTCAAGACAAGCTAATAATTCTAATTCTTTTTCTGTCACCATATAAATCATCCTTCCTTTTCGGTTGTGTCTAAATTATACAAATACCCTTTCCAGTTTGAAAAGAAGATTTTTTTAGTGAATTATGTCAAAATAAAGTGAAACTTTAATCAGTGAAAAAACGTAGGATAAAGTGAAAGGGGATGGAACCGTGAAACCAAAAGTTTATATTGCTGAACCAGTTCCAACATTTGTAGAAAACTATTTATTAGAACACTGTGATTATGAAAAATGGGAGCAAAATGAGAAGGTGCCTCGTGATGTCCTATTGGAGAAAATACAAAATAAAGATGGATTATTAAATTTTGGATCTGCTATTAATGAAGAATTATTAAATGTAGCTCCTAACTTAAAAGTAGTAAGCAACATTTCTGTCGGTTACGATAATTTTGATTTACAAGCGATGGAAAAGCGAAATGTAATCGGAACGAATACACCATATGTATTAGATGATACAGTAGCTGACCTTGTTTTCGCTCTTATGTTATCTGCTGGTCGCCGCGTCTGTGAACTCGACTCCTACGTGAAAAATGGTGAATGGAACGCCGAAATTGGAAAAGAGCACTTCGGGCTGGATGTACACCATAGTACAATCGGTATTATCGGTATGGGGCGAATTGGAGAAGCCGTTGCAAAACGAGCGAAATTCGGATTTGATATGGATGTTCTTTATTATAACCGTCGCCGTAAAGAAGAAGCTGAACAAAAATTTGATGCTACATATTGTGATTTACAGACGCTACTCAAACAGTCTGACTTTATTATTCTTCTTACTCCATTAACAGATGAAACGTATCACCTTATCGGAGAAAAAGAATTTTCATTAATGAAAGAAACAGCAATCTTTATTAATGCTTCTCGCGGGAAAACAGTAGATGAAGAAGCGTTAATCCATGCGTTAACCGAAAAGAAAATCTTTGCAGCAGGCATCGATACTTTTACACAAGAGCCAATTCAAAAAGATAATCCCCTCTTATCATTACAAAATGTTGTGACTTTACCGCACATCGGATCTGCAACATTAAAGACTAGGCAGCAAATGGCTATGACAGCCGCTGAAAATTTAGTTGCAGGATTACAAGGAAAAACACCGCCTAATATTGTTCGTGGGTAATAATAAATAAGCGAAAGGCAAGATGACATCGTCATCTTGCCTTTTTTTGTTAACATATTTTTTTCTTCCTTGGAAATGATATGAACAAAAATCAATGGAGTGACAAAAAATGAATCACGAATATACTTGTCCTTATTTCACTTTTTCCACTCGCGGCACTACTATTCATTACGAATTGTATGAACATGACAACAAAACGGAACGTCCTACTTTCGTACTCGTTCATGGCTTTTTATCTTCCTCATTCAGTTACCGCCGCCTCATTCCTTTATTATCGAAAGCAGGAACAGTACTAGCTCTTGATTTACCACCATTCGGAAAAAGTGATAAGTCTCATCTCTTTAAGTATTCTTATCATAATTTAGCAACGGTTATCATCGATTTAATTGAACATTTATCTCTCTCAAATATTGTGTTAGTTGGGCATTCTATGGGTGGACAAATTTCTCTCTATGTAAACCGTATACGCCCTGAATTAATCTCAAAGACGATTTTACTATGTAGCTCTAGCTATTTAGCACGCGCAACCTTACCTTTACTGTACTCTTCTTACTTACCGTTCTTTCATTTATACGTAAAGAACTGGATTATACGGCGCGGGATTGTTCATAACTTAATGAATGTCGTTCATGATCACTCATTAATTGACGATGAAATGAAGGAAGGTTACTCCGCTCCTTTTTATGACAACCGTATATTCCCTGCTTTAACTCGTATGATAAGAGACCGTGAAGGTGACTTATCTTCAACTGAATTACAAAAGATCGAAACACCTACACTACTCATTTGGGGTGAAAAAGATCGTGTCGTCCCTGTACATGTAGGTCATCGGCTACACAAAGATTTACCAAATTCGAAATTTATTTCTTACGAAAACACAGGACATTTACTACCTGAAGAAAAGCCTGAACATGTTTATGAAGAAATCATTGCGTTTTCCGCGCAATAATGCAAAAGGCTGTCGGAAATTCCGACAGCCTACAATGAACAACTTCCGCCTTCTTTTATTACAAGTAATTCCACAGCTAACTTCTCACATTTTTCAAGCGCAGGTACTTCCTCAAAAGACATAAAGTATATATGTTGAATCTTTTTTGCGATGTATTTTGAATCGTCGAACACACTTACGACGTTCACAACATCGCTCGCTTCTGTTTCATAAAACTCCGGTCCCATTTGAAACGGATCCCAATTCTTCACAACCTCTATCATCTTTTCATATGTACCCATTCGCTTCCCGCCTTTTCACTTTTTAATGCTTTTCTTTATCCTATCACATCAGCTATTCTATAAGAAGAGAGAGAACTTTCATAACTTAACGGTTTTACAGAAGAAGGGGGCAAACTTATGCAACTATTTCATAAAACAGTCAATCGACGTGGAACTCATAGTACAAAATGGGATACGTATAAAAACGAAGAACTTATCCACGCTTGGATAGCTGATATGGATTTTGAAGTACCACAACCAATTCAAACTGCTTTAAAGAAACGTATCGAGCATCCTATTTTCGGCTATACACTTCCTCCCGAAAATATTGGAGATACTATTTGTAACTGGACAAAAAAACAGTACAACTGGGATATTCAAAAAGATTGGATTGTCTTTAGCGCAGGGATCGTTCCAGCTCTTAGTACGAGCATACAGGCCTTCACAAAGGAAAATGAATCCGTTCTCGTACAACCACCTATTTATCCCCCATTTTTCGAAATGGTTACAACAAACAATAGACAATTATGCGTGAGTCCATTACAGAAACAAAATGATACATATGCGATAGACTTCGAGCATTTAGAAAAGCAATTTCAACAAGGCGTCAAACTCATGCTTCTTTGTAGTCCTCACAATCCAATCGGGCGTGTTTGGTCAAAAGATGAACTCACACAACTTGGCGCATTGTGTACAACATATAATGTAATCGTTGTCGCAGATGAAATTCATGCCGATATTATTTACGGAGATCGTACTCATACACCATTTGCTTCTTTATCTGAAGAATTAGCAGCACGCACGATTACTTGTATGGCTCCGAGTAAAACATTTAATATCGCCGGATTACAAGCATCGATTATTATCATTCCAAACGAAAAACTCCGTCAAACCTTTACATCTATCCAATATAGACAAGGTTTCCACGGATTAAATACATTTGCCTATACAGCGATGCAAAGTGCCTATACAGAATGTAATGATTGGCTAAATGAAATTCGATTATATATAGAAGATAACGCTCAATTCGCTTGTGAATATATTAAAAATCACATACCCGCTCTTTCTGTAACAAAACCAGAAGGTAGCTTTTTATTATGGATTGATTGCTCTCGCCTACAGCTTTCTCAAAACGAACGCACCACATCGCTTGAGGAAAAAGGGAAAATCATCGTTGAACCTGGTGAGAAATACGGATTAGGCGGAGAAGAACATATTCGAATTAACATCGGCTGTCCAAGATCTGTTTTAGAAGAAATCTTAAATAGGTTGCGCCATACGTTTTCAGAATAAGAAAGGAGGCGACCTCCAATCGTTTTGGGACAACCTCCTTTATCAATATCTTTTCAATTACGTTTCACAAAAAAAGCTACCATGCACGGTAGCTTTTACTTTTTCTTCATATCCGATGCTTTTTTTACAATGACACCACAAGCAATTCGATCACCTGATTTACCTGTTGGTTGTGTCATACCATCATCAGCGTTTTCTGTAATAATAATAGACGCTCCATCTTTTCTATGAATCGTTGTTTTTCCTTCTTCAAGCGTTATGTGCGGCGCATCGATTTCTGCCTTGATCTTTCCAGAACCGTCTGCAATTACGTTCGGTAAATCACCGTTTTCTGCACCCTTCGGATTAAGAAGTCCATGTTTTTTATTATCAGGATTAAAATGATTGCCAGATGATTCAAAACGTGGTGCTTTACACTCACCAATTTCGTGTACATGTATGCCGTGCGGGCCTGGTGCAAAACCTTCCCCTTTAATCGTAATTTTCACTCCGCTTGTTTGTTGCTTTACTTTCGCAGTCCCCACTTCATCGCCTGAAGCATTATGTAATTTCACGTCAATTTCTTTCGGCTTTCCTTGGTCACAACCTGCCATCAGAAATAATAAACAACAACTGAAAAAAAGCCGTTTTTTCATTCTATTCCCTCCAAAATATATTCTGCCCTTAGATTGTCCGAGCATATAGGGAAACATACAAAAATGAGTTACTGTTTCTTTTCCGCTAAAAGTTTTTCTTCAACTTTCTGTAATCGCTCCGCTTCGCGTTTTGATACACGAATGAACATACGCCACGTAGCAACGGCACCAATGATAAATAGAACGCAAACAATCCCTGGAATAATATATTCTGTTTTATCTTCCGGAAAATATAAAGGCATCATAACGAACACTCCTTATTATTGGATTCAAAAAAACATCAGAATTTTCTGTTATATACCTTTAAATTATAGTTGAACCAGTTCATATTCTCAAGGGGCGTTCCAAAAGCGAATGATTTCTTTGACTCCTTCGCACACTTTCCTTACTATAAACTTGAGGTGAAAAATATGAGAGAAACATTTGAAATTGGTGAAATCGTTACTGGTATTTATAAAACTGGCAAATACATCGGCGAAGTTACAAATAGCCGTCCTGGCAGTTACGTCGTAAAAGTGTTAGCTGTTTTAAAACATCCGGTGCAAGGTGACTTACATAACGTAAAACAAGCTGACGTACCATTTTTCCATGAAAGACGTGCTTTAGCTTTCCGGGAACAGACGAACATTCCAGAGCAAATGGTGAAGAAATATGAAGGAGAAATTCCAGAGTATACAGAGTCACTCAAATTAGCATTAGAAACTCAAATGAATTCATTTTCTGAAGATGATTCACCTTTTGCGGTTCGTAGTCTAGAAACATTAGAGCAATTAAAAAAAGATTACAAACTTTAAAAAAAACAAAACGACCAAATTACATACTGTGCAATTTGGTCGTTACTGTGTACTCACTTTCTTTAACACTTTTGAAAAATCAACGAGTTCTCCCAATGTTGGAGGTGCTGGTTTCACTAAATACTCTTTATCTTTTTCTACTAATTTAAAAATATTATACGTCGTCATCGCATCATCTAGCGCACAATGATGCTTACCCGTCCCTGCTTTTCCATATGCCTCAATTGCTTTCCACAATCCAGTTTGATTTCTCTCCCCAAAAAACTTCTTATACTCAATTGATAAATCACGACACTGTCCTAAGAACGGAAAGTCTACTCTTGCCATTTCACAATTATGCTTCAACACTTTCATATCCATATTTCCCCACGTAACAATGGTTGGTTTACATCTCCTTTCATATTCTGCAAGTTTTTCAACGAGTTCTGGAAACGAAATTCCTTTATCTACGACTTCTTGTTTAATTCCTAAAAATTTCTTACATCGATCCGTTAAAGAAGGAAAAGTTTTCGGCCTAACATGAGCTGAATACGTGTCTTCTACCTTACAGCCAACAACCGAAACGAGTCCTACCTCAATGATTTCCGGGAAAAATCCTTTTGGTTTTTTTCTGTGCTGGGGCATCGTAAACTCAAAATCCAAAAATAAAAATCGTTGTTCATCCATACGATCCCTTCCTTATCATCTTTGTCATTCCTTTCTATTTGACACTCCTACACGAACAAGCTCGAATGCTAATTCCATTTTAAATATTCAGATTGGATGTATCTTATATATATGTCAAATGCCCACAAATATTTTTAAAAATAAGAAAAAATGACCGATGCAGAAAATATGACAAAATACCCCCTCTCATTTACATCCTCCATTTTTCTACTTTATAATGACTTTATGTGTGTTTCTTTGGGAACATTTTTGACACACTAAGAAAAGTGAATGAAAGGAGATGAGAGTTTTGCACGAAACAACGCAAGAGCTCGCAAACTGGCAGTATTATTTTGCTATCGCAGTCTTTTTAATTACATATGCCATTATTATTTCAGAAAAAATTAATCGCGCTGTCATCGCACTTCTTGGTGCAGCACTCATGGTAATTATGGGGGTCGTTGATTTACACAACGCCTTTACGAAACATATTGAATGGGGGACGATTACGCTACTCATCGGTATGATGATTCTGGTGAACATTACGAGTAAATCGGGTGTCTTCCAATACGTTGCCATTAAAGCAGCAAAAGGGGCGCAAGGAAATCCAATTAAAATTTTAATTTCACTTTCCTTACTTACTGCGCTTGGTTCCGCATTTTTAGATAACGTTACAACTGTACTTCTTGTTGTTCCAGTTACTTTATCTATTACGCGCATACTGCAAGTAAATCCTGTTCCTTATTTACTTTCTGAAATTATTTTTTCAAACATTGGAGGAACAGCAACATTAATTGGTGATCCGCCAAATATTATGATTGGTTCTGCAAATAAGCATTTAGATTTCAATGCTTTCTTATTCAACTTAGCACCTATCGTAATCATTATTATTGCTGTTACAGCGACAATACTTTACTTCATGTACCGTAAACAATTAATTGCTGATCCTGTACAAATTAAAAAATTAATGAGTTTAGATGAAAAACAATACATTAAAGATCCAGTATTAATGAAAAAATCTTTAACAGTACTTGGGCTTACAATCGTAGGTTTCATGACTCATTCGATCTTCCATGTTGATGCGGCTATCATCGCTTTAACTGGTGCTACTGTACTTATGCTAATCGGTGTGAAAGAACATGAAATTGAAGAGGTATTCGCAAGTGTAGAGTGGGTAACAATCTTCTTCTTCGCAGGACTATTCGTACTTGTTGGAGGACTTATTGATATCGGCCTTATCAAAATGTTAGCTCAAAAAGTAATTGGAATAACAGGCGGAGATGTTTCTTACGCATCTATCCTTATTTTATGGGTATCTGGTATCGCCTCTGCAACAATTGATAACATTCCATTCGTTGCAACAATGATCCCACTTATTAACGATATGGCAGTTGGGCTAGGTTTATCACCTTCTGACGCACAAATCGACGTATTATGGTGGGCATTAGCATTAGGTGCTTGTCTAGGTGGAAACGGAACATTAATTGGAGCTTCTGCTAACGTAATTGTTGCAGGTATCGCAAGTCGTGAGGGCCATAAATTTAGCTACATGGAATTCCTTAAAGTCGGCTTCCCAATTATGATCGTTTCATTAATCATTTCTCATATTTATATTTATTTACGCTACCTTATGTAGTAAAAAAAGGGCTGTCCTATGTGGCAGCCCTTTTTTCTTAGTCAACGAAATATCGATTAACCAACAAAGAGCTGTTCCAAAATATCTTTGAAACAGCTCCCCGCATATATCTACTCTTTATACCTTACCGGCTCATTCCGAATAATGAACAAGTGAATCGGTAAAAAAACCGAAAATGTGATTGTATGAATAATCGTAAACAATATAGAATTCGTTCCGTATCTATCTAAAATTGCGTAGATAAGATAAATAGACAGCACAATCGATACAGCTGTTGCTAATAAATATAGAATTGGTACGAAGTTAAAAATGAAACACGCGACATATATGCCGAATACTTTCCATCCTGCTTCTTCTTTTAAGAAATCCGGTAATTTGTCTTTCGCTAAATCCCCCCATATCTTACTATTTAAAAAAGGAATAAACGCAAGAACACCATCCGTTGCACCATCATTTTTCGCCATCGTATACAGTGCAAAAGCCGTTAATAAATACGCAATAATTGCCCAAATCAATATAACAAGAATAAACGCAAAACTAAGAGCAAAGAAACCTGCTAGTACGCCTTGATCTTCCATCTTATCCTCTCCTCTCTACTTTCAACATATTTCATTACTTTACAAGTTATGTTTTAAAATTTATCCAAACTCTCTGTATAATGGTATGAGAAAGGTAATAAGAAAGGAGAACGCACTTATGCATCCATTTGTACAAGCATTACAAGAGCATTTCATAGCTCATAAAAACCTTGAAAAAGCGGAACCGATGGCACGTTATATGAAAAATCACTTCCCATTTCTCGGTATTCAAACACCTGAAAGAAGACAACTGTTGAAAGACGTCATCCAAATACATACTCTCCCAGATCAAAAAGATTTCCAAGTTATCGTACGTGAGCTTTGGGATTTACCAGAACGTGAATTTCAAGCGGCCGCACTCGATATTATGCAAAAATATAAAAAGCATATAAACGAAACGCATATCCCGTTTTTAGAAGAACTCATTGTAACAAAATCTTGGTGGGATTCTGTCGATAGCATCGTTCCTACATTTTTAGGGAATATCTTTTTAAAACATCCGGAATTAATTTCCGCCTATATTCCAAAATGGATTGCATCAGATAACATATGGTTACAACGCGCCGCTATTTTATTCCAGCTAAAATATAAACAAAAGATGGATGAAGAACTTCTTTTCTGGATTATTGGACAACTACATTCTTCAAAAGAATTTTTCATTCAAAAAGCAATCGGCTGGGTCCTTCGCGAATATGCAAAAACGAAGCCCGATGTCGTTTGGGAATACGTGCAAAATAACGAGCTTGCCTCGCTTAGTAAACGTGAAGCAATTAAGCACATTAAACAAAATTACGGAATAAATAACGAAAAAATAGGCGAGACTCTATCATAGATAGACGCGTTCCTCTATTGAGATTTAAAAAAGAACGTGTTAGAATATGTTCATTATTATTAATATAAGTAGCGATGACGGACTTATAAGTACTTGCACAAAAGCGATTCAGGGATAGTGAAAGCCTGAAACCGCAAGGAAACGGCAGTCCCGAGCAATACGTGATAAAGTGGATGCACCTGTTGTGTATCAACTAGGGTGGAACCGCGGGCAAACGCTCGTCCCTAGGCAATTAAGCCTTGGGATGAGCGTTTTTTTATGTTTTCAAAGCATATACCGCTCGTTTCACTAGTATCTGAGCACGTCATCGCCAATACGTTAACTTTCAAAAGGAGGATTTTATTATGTATTCAATGGAACAAGTTGTAAACTTAGCGAAACATCGCGGTTTTGTTTTCCCTGGTTCTGAAATTTACGGTGGTCTTGCAAACACTTGGGATTACGGTCCACTTGGAATCGAATTAAAAAATAACGTTAAAAAAGCTTGGTGGAAAAAATTCATTCAAGAATCTCCACATAACGTTGGTTTAGACGCAGCTATTTTAATGAACCCAAAAACTTGGATCGCTTCTGGTCACGTTGGTAACTTCAACGATCCAATGATCGACTGTAAAAAATGTAAAGCGCGTCACCGTGCCGACAAATTAATTGAAGATGCATTAGATGCAAAAGGCATCGAAATGGTTGTTGATGGTCTTACTTTCGACCAAATGGCTGATTTAATGAAAGAACATGAAGTAAAATGTCCTGATTGTGGTAGCCAAGAATTCACTGAAATCCGTCAGTTCAACTTAATGTTCAAAACATTCCAAGGTGTTACAGAGTCTAGCACGAACGAAATCTTCCTTCGTCCTGAAACAGCACAAGGTATTTTCGTAAACTTCAAAAACGTACAACGCTCTATGCGTAAAAAGCTTCCATTTGGTATTGGCCAAATCGGTAAGAGCTTCCGTAACGAAATCACGCCTGGTAACTTCACATTCCGTACACGTGAATTCGAACAAATGGAACTTGAATTCTTCTGTAAGCCTGGTGAAGATTTAGAGTGGTTCGCATTCTGGCGTGAAACTTGTAAGAACTGGTTACTTTCACTTGGTATGACTGAAGAAAGCATGCGTCTTCGTGACCACGGTGAAGAGGAATTATCTCACTACAGTAACGCAACAACTGATATTGAATTCAGATTCCCATTCGGTTGGGGCGAACTATGGGGCGTTGCATCTCGTACAGACTTCGATTTAAAACGTCACATGGAACACTCTAATGAAGACTTTAACTATATCGATCCACAAACGAATGAGCGTTACGTACCGTACTGCATCGAGCCATCTTTAGGTGCTGACCGCGTAACATTAGCATTCTTATGTGATGCATATGAAGAAGAGCAATTAGAAAACGATTCTCGTACAGTTCTTCGTTTCCACCCTGCTTTAGCACCATACAAAGCAGCTATCTTACCATTATCTAAAAAGCTATCTGAAGGTGCTACTGAAGTATTCGCAGAACTAGCTAAAGACTTCATGGTAGACTTTGACGAAACTGGTTCTATCGGTAAACGTTACCGTCGTCAAGACGAAATCGGTACACCATTCTGTATCACTTACGACTTCGACTCAGTTGAAGACAAAGCTGTTACAGTACGTGACCGTGACACAATGGAACAAGTTCGTATGCCAATTAGCGAACTAAAAGGTTTCTTAGAGAAGAAAATCCAGTTCTAATTATAAGAAAAAGAGGCGCTCTATTGAGCCGCCTCTTTTTACTTTTCACGTTTTTCTTTAATTGCTACTGTACATCTTGATATGCATAGTAAATCATCATTTTCATCAATAATACGCACATCCCAAACCATCGTTGAATGTCCTCTATGTATCGGTGTCCCGATCGCTGTTACAATTCCATCTTTCTTTGAGCGAATGTGATTTGCATTAATTTCTAGACCGAAACAAATACATTTCTCTTGATCAATTAAATTGTATGAACCAACACTTGCTACTGTTTCCGCTAATGCAAGAGATGCACCGCCGTGTAAAAAACCAAACGGCTGATGCGTACGCTCATCAACAGGCATCGTAGCAACCACCTTATCTTCTGTCATCTCTAACAACTCAATTCCAAGTGAATCCATTAAAGTTTTTCCCATATCGTTTCCTCCTTCTCTTACTTTAATTGAATGTATAATTTTACCTATTTATTTTCAAACTACTTATAACACTTATATAAGGAGGTTTCACCTAAATGAAACAGAAATTTTGTATATTACTGCTTATGTTCTCCTTGCTGTCTATTGTACCAAATTGTGCACTAGCAGCCAAAGCATCCAACTTGACAATCGATGTTCAGACTGTAACACAAAAAGGTAAGAAACCTTATATAGAATATCAAATTAACAGACCTTCTTTTCACAATTTTTCCGATTCTAAATTTCAAAATAAGCTCAATTTCTATTACAAAAAATCTACCGATAAATTTAAAACAAAATTAGAAAAAGACGCAAAAAAATATTATAAAGAAACAGAAGGATCTAGTACACCATTTCATCCGTACGTGGCGAATGTTGATTATAAAGTCTCCCTGAATAAACCACCGTTTCTCAGCCTATATTTGAATTACTATCAATATACAGGCGGAGCACACGGTCTTTATACGTGGAAGGCAAACACATTTGATTTAAACGAAAAAAAGTTACTACGCTTAGATGATTTATTTCAACAAAAAGATACATATAAAGAAGTAATCCGCGCTGAGATCGTAAGACAAATTAAACAAAATGAAGGCATTTATTTTCCCGATGCAACTGAAAAGGTCATGAGCACGAAAAAGTTTCACTTCTTTTTAGAACCGGACAACCTCGTCATTTATTTCCCTTTATATGAGATTGCTCCTTATTCAAGCGGAATTCCTCAATTCCGTATTCCGTATACGTTGCTAAGAGAGTATTTGAAGCCTTCTTATCAAAATATTTTGATTGACAACAAGTAAATATTTTCGCTACGATAATGTTAACCTAAAAACAACAGGAGGTTAACATTATGAGAAGATTTCATGTTTTAGATTTAGCATTAGCTGCCATGTTCGTCGCTCTTATGGCCATTGGTGCAAATATTGTATCTTGGGCACCATTCCTGCAAGTAGCGGGCATCCCATTATCTATGCAACCATTTTTCGCAATTTTAGCAGGGCTTCTTCTTGGAAGTAGACTTGGTGCATTATCAATGACTGTGTATATGCTCGTTGGCTTAGCTGGTGCACCAATTTTCGCTAACTTCAAAGCTGGATTCGGGGCACTTTTAGATCCTACTGGTGGTTTTATTATTGCATTTATTATCGTTGCTTACGTATCAGGAAAACTAGTAGAACAAAAAGAACGACCAACATTCAGTACATTTGCAATTGCCTCTTTCACAGGAATCATTTTAACGTATATTATCGGTACTACTTATATGTACGGGGCAGTCAATTTCTTCATGGGTGGTAATATGAGTTATAAAGCTGCTTGGATGATTATGATGTGGTTCGCAGTAAAAGATATTGCATTTACCATTATCGGTGCTATTATCGCACCTCGCATATACTATGCTGTACGTCGTTCCGCTTATCAGCATTCTCATTCGACGATTTCATAATAAAAAGAGTTATCTTACTATGCTAAGATAACTCTTTTTTGTTTCTTCGACAATATACGACACATATTAAAAATGATTTTTGTTATGCTAATTCAGCAAATTAGATATTTTGCACATCTAATTAGAACAATATTTTGGAGGAAAATCAGTGAATCTATCAAAAAATACACTTATTAAAGTAAGTGTCGGAGTACTATCTTTATTTTTCATACTAGGTATGAGTATCGGTTACAAATTATATGGAAATAGCGAGTTAGGAATGTCATATACCTTTGGAAACGGCCTAGCATTTTTCTTTTTAATTCTTACTATAGTTAGTTTATGCGCGGCTTTAATCTTTATTGTTATTGGGTTAATTAAGAAAGTACGAAAATTACCAGCAAAAAAATCTTTAATAACATCGTTAATACTATTTCTAACAACCGTTATATCCGTCATCGTTCTTCTCTTTACGATAACAAAAGTAACAAATATGGAAGAGGAGTATCAAGCTCTTCAAGCCCAAAAGAAAAAAGAAGCTAATTACTTAATTGCCGCAGCATCTTTTTATAATAATATAAACACCTTTAAATATGCAGCATCTTACGTGTTATCCGAGTATTCAACTACATGGTCAAGCTCAATAGATAAAAGACAGGACTTCAATAATGCACTAAGTTCTAAGAGAACAGAAATTGACGGAATGATTACAAGCGTTGATACGTTTTATAACAATATGGGAAATGATTTAAAGTTAGTCTCTGAAGCTGCAAAAGAACAGCCTAATAAATATAAAGAAACCTATGAAGAATATAAAAAAATATATGGGATTATCACTGCGCTTAACGAACAGGCCCAATCTCCAAGTGGCAGCTTAATTTCATTTAATCAAAACGTTAATGCATTGATTCAGGAATACAAAAAAGCAGCTGGTAATATTAATATCGCTATTACTGATGAAATAAAATCCAAAGCTGATGAGCTAAAGCCTACTGATCAAAAGTAAAGACACTCTCTTGAGAGTGTCTTTTTTTCTCAAAAAAATCCCCTTTAGATTAAGCAGTAAATACGTTCCTTTACCGCTCATCCAACAGGGGATTATATCACTATATTAAGACTGTTGCTTCGTGTGTTCTTCTAAAATTTTCTGCATCATTGGAACCATTTCATCACGTAATTCTGGGTGTTGCAGGGCCATTTCGATTGTCGTTTGAACGAATCCTAACTTTTCACCTACGTCGTAGCGCTTTCCTTCGAAATCGTAAGCGAATACACGTTGAATTTCGTTTAAGTTTTGGATTGCATCTGTTAACTGAATTTCACCACCAGCACCAACATGTTGCTGTTCTAAGAACATGAAGATTTCAGGTGTTAAAACGTAACGTCCCATAATTGCTAAGTTTGAAGGTGCTGTACCTGCTGCTGGTTTCTCAACGAAATTGCGAACTTGGTAA
Source organism: Bacillus sp. FSL M8-0063 (assembly GCF_038005545.1). Classification (NCBI taxonomy): domain Bacteria; kingdom Bacillati; phylum Bacillota; class Bacilli; order Caryophanales; family Bacillaceae; genus Bacillus; species Bacillus sp. FSL M8-0063. Next base: position 755,339 of record NZ_JBBOTJ010000002.1, on the reverse strand, counting down.
CGACGTCCTTCCTGCTCTAACGGGTCGATAATTCCATAACGGTGTGTTTCATCTTCTGGAACCGTTTGTACACCAATAACAGAAGAAAGCGTTTTATCATATTCTTCAATTAATTGACGTAAACATGGTTTTTCAGCTTGAACGATATCATCACCTAATAAAACAGCGAATGGCTCATCACCGATGAATTTACGTGCACACCAAACTGCATGCCCTAATCCTTTTGGTTCTTTTTGACGGATATAGTGAATATCTACCATTTTTGAAGAAGCCTGTACTTTTTCAAGTAACTCATACTTTTTCTTTTCTAATAAGTTTTGCTCTAACTCAAATGCATTATCAAAATGATCTTCAATAGAGCGCTTCGTTTTACCAGTAACGATAATAATATCTTCGATTCCTGATTTTATTGCTTCTTCTACAATGTATTGGATAGTTGGTTTATCTACTATCGGTAACATTTCTTTTGGCATTGCTTTTGTAGCTGGTAAAAAACGTGTTCCTAATCCAGCTGCTGGGATTATCGCTTTTCTTACTCTTTTCATCACAAAATACCCTCTCTTCTGTCAGAATCAATAACGATTATTTCCTTACATAGAACAAAAGGGAGGTTTCACTCCCTTTTGTTCCCTACTACTTAAAATTACTTTATATTATAAACGATTCATAATATCTTCTTTAATAGTAAGTAACTTTTGTTCACTATTTTGTAAAGAATTATCTTGAACACCGAAGTAGAACTTAATCTTCGGTTCAGTTCCAGATGGACGTAGGCAGAACCAAGAACCATCTTCTAATTGATATTTTAACACATTTGATTTCGGTAAGTGAATCTCTTCTTTATGTCCATCTTGTAAAGATGTAACGATGCTCGCTTTATAGTCTTCAACAGCCACAACTGTTAAGCCCGCTACTTCTTTCGGAGGATTTTCACGGAATGTTGCCATCATCTCTTGAATTTGTTCCGCTCCATCTTTTCCTTTTAACGTTAGCGATACAAGATCTTCACGGAAGAAACCGTACTTCTCAAATACTTCTAATAAACCATCGTATAACGTTTTACCTTGTGATTTGTAGTATGCAGCTACTTCACATGCAAATAGAACAGATTGTACTGCATCTTTATCACGACAGAATGGACGGATTAAATAACCATAGCTTTCCTCATAACCGAATTGGAATTCGTATTGTCCGCTTTCTTCATACTGTTTAATTTTCTCACCGATAAATTTAAATCCAGTTAACGTATCAACTGTATCTAAACCGTATGCTTTCGCGATTGTACGGCCAATTTCAGACGTTACGATTGTTTTTAATACAACACCGTTCTCTGGAAGCGTTCCGTTTTCTTTCTTTTGAGATAATAAATAATCAAGCATTAATGCACCTGTTTGGTTACCCGTTAATACTTGGAACTCACCATCGTGATTACGAACTGCAACGCCTAGGCGGTCTGCGTCAGGATCCGTTGCGATTAACACATCTGCGCCTACCTTCTCACCGTCACGAATTGCATACTCAAACGCTGCATGCTCTTCTGGGTTCGGTGATTTTACTGTAGAGAAGTTCGGATCTGGTAATTCTTGCTCTTTTACAACTGTTACATCTTTAAATCCAACTTCTTCTAAACCACGGCGTACAGAAATATTTGATGTTCCATGTAATGGTGTAAAGACGATTTTTAAGTCTTTTCCAACATTTTGTACCATTTCTTTATTAATGATGACATTGTTCAATTCTGTTGCATATGCATCATCTACTTCTTGTCCAATAATATGTAATAAACCGTCAGCTTTTAATTGCTCCACATTAGCAACCTCAACTGTTAACTCATCCTCTACTGCATTTACATAGCTAATTAATTCATCAGCTTCTTTTGGCGGCAACTGCCCACCATCTTCACCATATACTTTATAACCGTTATATTCCGGTGGATTATGGCTTGCCGTAAGAACGATTCCACTTACTGTATGTAAATGACGAACTGCGAAAGAAAGCACTGGCGTTGGACGCAAGCTTTCAAACACATATGTTGTGATACCGTGTGCACCAAGTGTAGCAGCTACTTCCATTGCAAATTCAGGTGATTTATGACGAGAATCGTACGCTACAACAACACCGCGTTTTTTCGCTTCTTCACCTAATTTTTCAATAAACTTTGCTAATCCTTGTGTTGCTTTACGAACTGTATATACATTCAAACGGTTCGTACCAGCACCAAGTTCACCACGCATACCACCTGTGCCGAATTCTAGATTTTTATAAAAGCTGTCCTCAATTTTCTTCTCATCTTGCTTCATGTTTTCTAACTGTTCTTTTAGTTCTGCATCTAACTCTGCATATGAAAGCCAGCGACTAAATTCTTGTTTCCAGTTCATATTTCTATCTCCTCTCGCTTGTCCTACCTTTATTATATGAAAAAAACAACCTGTATCTCAATATTTTTTACAATCTAACAGGATTTTACTAGGAATATTTGTATACACTATGGTTAAATACTCCAATAAAGGGAATGAGGATTATGCAAGAATGGGGCTTGTCAGAAGAGCTCAAAATACAAACAAAGCAAATGATTGAAATTGCTGAGAAAGAATTATCCATTATGAGACAAGCAATTGATAAAGAGGATGAATGTATTTTGTGCAAAATGGAAGATATTCATCATATGTTAGCAAACGTACAAACATTGGCAGCTACATACTATATTCAAGCGTATTTATCACCTTATACGGAAAGCTCACATTCTATTACAGCAACTGTCCAACATTTAAGTGCCCGAAAACACGGGGCTCTTATTGTTGTGGAAAGAAACGAGCCGCTTGACTCTCTCATTCAAACTGGAACAACATTACATGCTCATTTAACCTCACCGTTACTTGAATCCATTTTCTATCCAGGTAACCCTCTTCATGACGGAGCCGTTCTCGTTAAAAATAATCATATTGTTTCAGCTGCCAATATTCTTCCGTTAACGAAAAGCACAGAAGTTGATCCTGAGCTAGGAACACGTCACAGAGCTGCAATTGGTTTATCAGAAAAAAGCGATGCACTTATTTTAGTTGTCTCTGAAGAAACAGGCCGCACTTCATTCGCTTTAAATGGGACGTTATATACGATTTCTTTATAGGATCCATCTTTTCCTATAGAACAGTACAATAGGAAATGAAATTATATCGACTTACCGAAAAAAAATGACAATAATCATACCAATAAAAAAGGCTGTTCCAAAATATTGGAACAGCCTTTTCTATTGGATCTTACTCTTCCCCGAAACGTTCAACAAGTGTTGCAAGTGTACGTACCATTGCACCTGTTGCTCCAGCTGGCCCTAAATCATGCGCTCCTGACGTTTCAGATGTTCCCGCGATGTCTAAGTGTACCCAAGGTGTATCTTCAGCAAATTCACCTAAGAATGTACCTGCCATAACCGCATGTCCTTCACGGCCTGGTGAGTTATTTAAATCGGCAAACTTACTGTTTCGAACGCGTTCTTTATCACGATCAAAAATCGGTAATTGCCAAATTGATTCATCTGTTTCCATAGACGCCTCTAGCACTTGCTCAAACAACTCTTCATTGTTTGTCATTGCGCCTGTCGTCTGATTTCCAAGTGCAACAATTACACCACCTGTTAATGTGGCAACATCAATAAGATAGTTTGCACCTAGTTTTTTCGCATACGTAATACCGTCAGCTAACGCTAGGCGACCCTCTGCATCTGTATTTAATACTTCAATTGTTTTTCCGCTCATAGATGTGATTACATCGTCTGGCTTAAATGCTGTACCACTTACAACGTTATCAGTTGATGGAATAACAGCAATCACATTTTGCTCTGGGCGAAGTTCACCGATAATTTCCATCGCACCTAATACAGACGCAGCACCGCCCATATCACCTTTCATACCGACCATGCCTTCACGTGGTTTTAAAGAATAACCACCTGTATCGTATGTAATCCCTTTTCCAACGAATCCAATGACATCTGTCCACTCTTCTTTTCCTTTATAAATAAGAGCGATCATTTTTGGTGGCTCAGTAGATCCTTGGTTTACTGCAAGTAACGCACCCATACCAAGCTCTTCCATCTCTTCTTTCTCAAGAACTTTATAATCCATATCATACTTTTCTGCTAACTCAACAGCATACTCAGCAAGCTTTGTTGCTGTTAATACGTTTGGTGGCATATTTACAAGTGTACGAGCTGAATTTGTTGCACGTCCATGTACGTAGCCAACTGTTAATGCAGCTTCAATTTCTTGTGCATCTTCCGCTGTAATAGCCGTGAACTTCTCTAGTTCCACACGATCCTTTTTATCTGATTTATACGTTTGTAACTCATATGTACCAAGACCTTGTACTTCTGCTGCAATATGAGCTACATCAATCGCATCCAATTTCTCTGTTACGAAAGAATCAAGCAAGATTGCTGCATCTTGTACTTTCGCTGCTTGTAACGTTTTAAACGCCTTACCAAGAGCAGAACGCAACGTTTCTGTCGTGTAAGACACTTTCTTACCTAAACCAACGAAATAATAACGTTTCACATTTGTTTTTCCTAAACTATGTACTTTTGAAATAGCTTTCTTCTTAGTAGAAAGTTCTTTCTCTTCTAATAAAACTTGTAATTGTCCTTCAAAAGCTTTGTCCAGTTCTTGTACAAAACTACTCGTTTTCTCTTCTTCAAATAAGGCAACGATTACCGCTTCATGGCTTGCTAATTCTTTTTGTACTTGAAACATGTTCAGACCCCCTAAATTTCTCTACTCTGCCTTTATTATAACTTTATTTTCGATAAAATGCGACAATTCTAACTTCTGTTACATCCTATATAATCCATATTTCTTCTATTTATAAAATAAAAAAGTCTAGCGTACTTCCCACTAGACTATCTTTGTTTTAAATATTGACCGCGAAACACTTGCATCGTTTCGTCTTGATTTAACATCGTTAACTCTTCTTCTGAAAACTTACCATTTCCGACTTTCACTACATACACATTTACTTTTTTCTTACCCCATTGGCTATAAACATCTTTCACCGTATCATAATATAGATCAAGACGGTTTCCTTTTATTGCACCGCCCTTATCAGCTACTACACCGTACCCATAACCTGGTACGAATAGAATCGTTCCAATTGGGAATACGCGTAAGTCCGCAGCTATTGTGGAATATAAATCCCTTTTCACCTTAACTCCTGAATATGTAATACCATACTCCGGATGTCCCGGTCTCTTACCAGTTGATTCAATTCCCGACGTATAACCTGTTGCAGTCATTTCAATTGAACGATATTTAGACCAGTCGTTTGCCTGCTCTAAAGCATTTATCACTTCTTTACTCGGAGCAACATTTCTCTTAACTTCTGCTGCATGTACTTCTTTTGCACTCGTTCCCTCATATTTCTTTACAATCTCTAATAAAGAAACTCCTGTGAAAGCATTCCATGTTACGCATAATGCGGATACAAGTAAACAAGTCATCATAATGCGAATACAATATCGTTTTAACATTTTTATATTCCACACTCCTTCATCGTTAATCATTCCCTATACGATGAAGGAATATGCAAAAAAATAATCCCCAAATGAATTGGAGATTAAAACATTTGATATCCGCTTTTCCGAAGTTTCTTAATGACAATTCCGGCTAAGGCAGCACCTACTAATCCAGTAGATAGAATAAACACATCTGCCTGCCCTAAATGCGATACACTTGTCCCAAATGAAGAGAATGTTTCTTTCGGCTTTGAAAAATAATCCCACACACTCGCCTTATTAATAATAAGTATACAAACAATCGGATACACAATAACCATTACCCATGTCGCTCGCAATATCATGTTGAGTAAAAATCCAATTCCAAAAAATAAAATGAAAAATAACATCATTGAAATAAGTAGTACCGGTATACTCACTCTTTCTCCCTCTCCTTCGTCTGCGCCGTAAATACGTGATAAGCTGTATAACCAAATTGCTCTCCTGGATCTAATGTTTTGTTCATCTCAAGATGTGGTTCTGATCTTCCTTCAAACAAATATTTGATAAGTACAGACGTATTTGGATCGTCCGCAATCGTATCTGGATGTAAAAATGCTACTTCAGACAATTCCTTCTCCTGTACAATAATGTTTTCTCCTTCAGGCTCCAAAAGGAAAATAATCATATTATCACTAATCTCATTGCGAATCACGCCCGATCGAACACCAATGATCCCCTTCACATGAGCGACGATACCTGTCTCTTCTAACACTTCACGTTTCACAGCTTCATCAACCGTCTCACCTTCATTTACAAAACCAGCCGGTAAAGACCATTTCCCCTTTAATCCACTGTATTTTTTCTTAACGAACAGCCACCTGCCATCTTTTGTAGCAACTAAACCACTAACAGCTAACCACACTTTCCCTCGCTTCTCCATGATGTAATACCCTCCTCTACTAGAACGGACAGAATATTCTTTCTTTTTTATATATTATACTATATTTTTTAAATGAAAAAAGCAGAAACAGCTCTTAGCCGTTTCTGCTTTTTCTACTATATATTAAAAGAACTTTAATTTACCTTTTTTAAGAACTAATAAAGGTCCACCTAATAAGAATAGGTAACGGTTATCGATAACTTTCTTCATGAAAGAAGCTTTCCAACCTGTTAACTTTTTGCCCATAACAACGCCCATTGCATCGTCATGACCTAAAGAACATACAGATCCTTTATTGTCGAATGCGAATTTTTTCATTTCGCCTTTACCACGAACTAACACAGTTAAGTTGTGTGCAATGTTGTAACCTTCTTGAATTGCGATTTGTGCCGTTGGTGGGTATGGACGATTAATTTCTTCGTTAATGATTAACGCTGCGTCACCAACCATGAATACATCTTCGTATCCTGGAGCGTGCATGTACTCATCAACTTTTACACGTCCGCGCATTGCTTCAAAGCCAGACTCTTCTACAATACCGTTACCACGAACACCCGCAGCCCAAACTACTGTTTCAGACTTAAGTAATTCAGTATCATCACCGTTTGCAACGATAATACCTTCTTCAGTTGCTTCTTTAATTGCTGTACCGATGCGGAATTCTACGCCTTTTTTCTCAAGTTGTTTTACAGCATATTCTACTAATGCTGGATCGAAACCTGGAAGTGCTGTTGGAGCAGCCTCTACACAGATGATACGTGCTTTTTCACGTGGTACATTGTACTCTTTGCAAAGTTCTGGAACACGGTTTGCAAGCTCACCTACGTACTCGATACCAGTAAATCCAGCACCACCAACAACGATTGTTACTAACTCATCGCGTTGTTCAGCTGCATATTTAGCGAAACTAGCTTCCATATGCTCACGAATTTGACGAGTTGCATTAATGTTAGCGATTGAGAATGCATGCTCTTTTAATCCTGTAATTCCGAATGTTTCTGATTCGAAACCAAGACCGATTACTAAGTAGTCATACTCTAACTCGCCGTCTTTTAAGATAATGCGTTTTTCAGCAGCTTTAATTTCTACTACTGTATCTTGTACAAAGTTTACTTTATTTGTATCAATAACGTCTTGAATATCTAGACAGATTTTTTCATCTTGTAATGTACCAGCTGCGCTCTCGTGTAACCAAGTCGCTTGGTAGTGATAGCTGTTGTTGTTTACTAACGTAATTTCAGCTTCATTTACAGATAATGCTTTTTGCAGACGAACAGTCGTAATCATCCCGCCATAACCTGCACCTAAAACTACGATTTTTGGAGTCTTCACCAAATCACAACCCTTTTCTTTATATAATAGTAATGAAAAATAATACCAAGTACTAAAAACTCTATTTGTCAAGAATGTGGAATTTATCACATTCTATATCATAACAAAACGCAGTCAAAAAATCGTACGATTTTTGTCATAGAAATTTAACATAATACTTCCCTATATTAGTCGGTTTTATTCCAGAATTCAAGCGTCTGGCGAATTATCAATATTTTAAAATAACATAGCGTTTTCAAGGGTTTTTCAACCTTTTTTTCATGTATTTTCCTTTCACCATATTTTATACAATTAAAAAAGCATCTATGCGAAAACTTACACACAATTCAGTCGTTTTCGGAAGTATTATGAACTCAAATATGCTATCATTTATTTGAAAGTGTCATCATTTGCAGGATTTTCTTGTACATATGAACAATATATGAAATCAATATCAAAATTCCATCTATAGGGGGCATGAAAGTGGCAGAAAATCAAAAAGTTTACGACATAACAATTATTGGTGGTGGTCCAACAGGACTGTTCACAGCATTTTATGGCGGCATGAGACAAGCAAGTGTAAAAATCATTGAAAGCTTACCTCAACTTGGAGGACAATTATCCGCACTCTACCCTGAAAAATACATTTATGATGTAGCTGGATTCCCGAAAGTGCGTGCACAAGAATTAGTTGATAACTTAAAAGAGCAAATGAAGAAATTTGACCCAACCGTTTGTTTAGAAGAAGCTGTTGATACGCTTGAGAAACAAGCTGACGGTATATTTAAACTTGTTACGAATAAGCAAACTCACTATTCTAAATCAGTTATTATTACTGCTGGCAATGGTGCTTTCCAGCCACGCCGCTTAGAATTAGAAGGTACAGCAAAGTACGAAAAGAAAAACTTACATTATTTTGTTGATGATATGAATAAATTTGCTGGTAAGCGCGTCGTAGTATTTGGTGGCGGCGACTCAGCGGTTGATTGGACAATGATGTTAGAGCCAATTGCTGACAAAGTTACAATCGTTCATCGCCGTGATAAATTCCGTGCGCATGAGCATAGCGTAGAAAGCTTAATGAATTCCCGTGCGGAAGTAAGCACACCGTACGTTCCAGTTGAACTCATTGGTGATGACAATATTGAACAAGTCGTTCTTCAACACGTAAAAACGGAAGAAAAAATTATCATCGATGTGGATGATGTAATTGTAAACTACGGCTTCGTTTCCTCTCTTGGTCCAATTAAAAACTGGGGCTTAGATATACAAAAAAACAGCATTCTCGTGAACTCAAAAATGGAAACGAATATTCCTGGCATTTACGCTGCTGGTGACATTTGTACATATGAAGGAAAAGTAAAACTCATTGCTTGCGGCTTTGGTGAAGCACCAACAGCAGTAAACAATGCAAAAGCTTACTTCGATCCAAACGCAAAACTTCAACCGATGCACAGCTCAAGTATGTTTTAATATAGAAATGAAAAGAACTCCTTTTACGTGAAGGAGTTCTTTTATTATTGTGCTACCGTATCCTTCCAAAATATGTTACAATAAACAAGAACAAACGTTCTATTTGATAAGGGGGATATTTTAAAATGAAAGAACCTAAGATCGTAAAAAAAGAAGATTTCCAAGCAATCGGCGTTTCGATTACGACGACAAACGAAAAAGAAGCATCTACTGAAGGAAAAATCCCACAGCTTTGGAACCGATACTTCCAAGAACAAATGATGCATCACATCCCAAATCAACAAACGAAAGAAACATTCGCTTTCTATTCAAATTACGAATCGGATGAAACTGGTACATATCAATTTACGATCGGTATGCCCGTTTCTTCATTAGAAGACGTTCCTGAAAATATGACAACTTTAACAATACCTGCCGCTACATATGCGGTATTTACAACGAGAAAAGGACCAGTTGCTGAAGTCGTTTGTGAGGCTTGGGAATATATTTGGCAATGGTCGAAAGAAAACAAACGTGCTTTTACAACAGACTTTGAGCTTTATGATGAAAAAGCAACAGATCCAACCAACGTACAATTAGATATTTATATTGCATTAGCCTGAACGACAAAAAAGAAGATACCAAATGGTATCTTCTTTTTTGTCGTTAAATAGCCACTGTGCAAACCCAACATTATTGTCTACAATGAGAAAGTGCAGTATAGAAATATTAGAAACTGTATAAAACGATTGTTAATAGGTTTTTTAGTTTAAATTTGTCACATAGAAAGGAAGCAATATGGAGGAACTACAACAAAATAAATCTGCTTTAAAAGAAAATGCGAAACCGTTATTAAAAAATACAAATTTCCTTTTCCTTTGGGCAGCTACACTCTTTTCAAGTTTTGCCCTAGCCTTTTTTACTTTTTCACAAACCTGGTACATAGCAAAAACATTAAACCTTGAGGCTTCACTCGGTGTTGTTTTCGTAGCTCTTAGTGTTCCAAGGCTTATTTTTATGATTATCGGCGGTGCTGTAGCTGATAAATTCCCGAAAAAAAACATTATGTTTTACTCTAATATTATTCGTGCTATTCTTGTCGCAACCATCCTTACATGGTTCATCGTAGGTGATGTAACACTATATACATTTGCTTTATTCGCTTTATTCTTTGGGCTTGCTGATGCTTTTTTCTGGTCAGCTGATGGATCTATCTTGCCTGAACTTGTAGAAAAAAGCCGTTTAACACAAGCAAACTCACTTACACAAATGTCAAATCAAGCATCGGTCATCTTAGGCCCTGTACTGGGCGGAATTCTTATCAAATTTACGAACTATGAGACGATCTTTTCGATCACGATTTTATTACTAATTGTCGCAGCCATACTCGTTCAAAAAATACAATTTACGATGCCAGAACAGCAAAATACAGACAAAGGCATGTTCACTTCTATTAAAGAAGGAATTTTATATGTAAAGGAATCACCATTCCTTTCAACTTTCCTTCTTTGTAGCGCCTTTTTAAACTTATTTTTAATCGGTCCGATGCAAGTTGGTTTCCCGCTTTTCGTTAAAAATGTTCTGCACGGTGACTCGCTTCAGTTCAGTTACTTAGAAGCATCTGTAGGAGGCGGAATGGCAATAGGCGCTGTCATTGTCGGTTTAAAAAATATTAATCGTAGACGCGGTCTATTTTGTATTATCATGATGCTACTGTCTGGTGTATTCTTCTTATCAATCAACTTTAGCACCGTACTTTGGCAAGCATTATTAGCTGGCATGTTTTACGGTATTACAATTGCAATGGCTATCGTTCCGCTTATGGCGATGATTCAATCGACAGTAAAAGAAGAAATGATGGGACGCGTAATGAGTTTACTTATGCTCTCATCAATGGGCTTTATCCCGCTTTCTTATGCATTCACATCAATCGCACTTGCAATAGGACTTCCAATCGTAACCGTTATGAAAAGCGGTGCAATCGCCGTTATCGTCTTCGTACTCTTTGTAGCGATTCGTGTTCCAGTTGTAAGAAAGTTTGATTAACTACTTGGAGTCATGTGTTATACGCATGGCTCCTTTTTAAACGGATCAAATAACAGTATCCCCTTACTTCTTCTCACAGCTGCTCCCCATTCTAGTCCAACCTCTAAAAATAGATCCCGCACTGTACTATATAAGAGCGCCTTAACATTTTTACGGATTTCCCCGTATTTATACGCTCTCACAACACTCTTTACTCGCCAAATGAAATTTCCATACACTTCTTCATCAGCTAATATTTGCTCCAGTAAAACACCTTGCTCTAGTAACCCGCTCTTTTTATATGCAAGTTCCACCTTACTCCAAAATATATTAATCTTTTTCGGATTACGCGTCATTGGCACAAGTGCGTATATAAAAGGCTTCGGTATATCGTGACGGCAATACGTCTCATCAAGTTCGTACGTTTCTTTTCTATTCTCTTTTATTTGTGGAATGTTTTTAAAAATAATTGTTTCCCCTTCACTTTTTTGCTCATTTTTACTACAGCCATCTACACGATCCTCACTTTCACATGCGGACAGTTTCATACGGTCATCCATGCGGTCAATTGCAGATGTAAGAAATACATATAAGTTCGCACTATATCCGCCGCGCTTATGTCTTTCTTTTGTCGCAACACGCTTTATAATTCCTAGTTCCTCTAACTTTGCAATTGAGCGGCGTACTGTACGAATGCTCTTTCCAACTTTTGTAGCAATCGTCTCCATTAACGGACAAGCAACTCCCACTGTTTTCTGTTTCTCATTCACCGCATACTTTCCTAAAAAATGAATGATGGTAGTATCCGTTTTATTTAATTCAAATCGATAGCACTTCAAAATTTGTCTTTGATATGTATTAAACTCTTCTTTACTTCGAAATTCACTATATGGTTTCATTAAATTATATAAGCTTCCCATTTTTATCACCTCATTTATAGGTAAGAGTCAGGAAGCAAAATTGGCGTGATATTTTAAATTTTTTTGGAGGTGACAATATGATCGTAATTAGCGCTTGTTTAGGTGGTATCGCTTGTCGGTATGATGGAAATGACAATCTCGTTTCAAAAATAGAGGAGCTACTTCAGCAAGAAGATACAGTCCTCATTTGTCCTGAAGTATTAGGAGGATTACCAACGCCTCGTCCTTCAGCTGAAATTATTGGCGGGAATGGCGATGATGTTTTAGATGGGAAAGCGAAAGTGATGACAAAAGACGGTGAAGATGTTACAGAAGCTTTCGTGAGCGGTGCTTATAAAGCTCTAGAACAAATGAAAGATTTACATCCAGAATATATTATTTTAAAGGAACGCAGTCCATCTTGTGGTAGTTCTACGATTTACACTGGAGAATTTAACGGGAATAAACAAACTGGTTACGGGGTAACAACTGCTTTATTCAAAAGACATGGATTGAAAGTCATTTCAGAAGAGGATTTCGAGAATATAAAAAGGAATTGACCCTGTTCGTCAATTCCTTTTTCTTTCTTATTTTGCACCTAATTTTTCTTTCACTTTCGCAGGAAGCTCATCTTTCTTTACTTCTTCCCAAGCTGATACACCTTTTTTATCTGAGTGATATACACGTAAGAATGCTTCTTTACGAAGATTTTTTTGTGCATTAAATTCTAATTCTTTTTCTTTCCCGTCTTTATCAAAACCATTTAGTTTATATTCGTAATTTTTATACGGCTCACCATTATCAGATTTACCATTATACTCTTTTCCATCTACTGTAATTTGAACGTAATACTCGTCTTTACCCATACGATTTAAATCACAACCAACTAATAGGCTTGCAAATACAACTAAAATACTAAAAAGTGCAATATATCTTTTCATTTCCTTCACCTCATGTGTTTTTCTTATATTGTTATCTTAAAGCCTAAGCTTTAAAGAAGAAATTCAAAAACATGACATGAACATTACACTTTTGTAAGATAATCATTATTTCTTCACTTTAGAAACCGTCATTCCGTCACCAATTGGACTGAGTACGGATTCTAAACTTGGATGAGTTGCTACTACTTCGTTATAAAAAGCCTTAAGGGAAATGAATTAATCATCCCCCTTAAGGCATTTTATCCTCTATCTCTTTACTGCCAATTTTTTATGTACCTATTACCGCCAATAACGTCTTTCACGCCAGTTTCGCCACTTATCACAGATTTTATCACGTAATTTCCTTATACCGTTTATTACACCTTCTATTATGCATTCTATTATAATATCTATCACAAGGTATCTTATAACTCTAAAAATAGAACCTATAACGTACTTCAATATAAATTCAAAAATATCTTCCAGCATATATCTCCTCTTTCTACCCTTCAAATATAACTCAAACAAAGAGAACTTTAAAAGAAGCTCAAATAAATAATAATGCATAAGTTGAACAACTTAAAGCTACTTTAGCAGCTATTTTTTTGTACCAACTGGCAGTTTCGTCTTCAATATATGAAAAGGGATTTCTAAATGATGAATTGAATATATACTTATTGTTTTCTAGCTTTCGAGCGAAAGTTTTTATATGTCCTAATTTAAAGTTTTCGAGGAGAGAAATACTATGAACCCTATTTTATTGGATGTTCCGTTACAAATAGAAACAGACAGACTCATTCTTCGGGCACCACTTCAAGCTGGTGAAGGGAATATCGTACACGAAGCTATTAAAGATTCCATTCGTGAATTAAAGCAATGGCTACTTTTATTCCAGTCAATTCCTACTGTTGAAGAAACCGAAATTCTCCTGAGAAATGCGCATATAGATTTTTTGAAAAGAGAAAGCTTTCGCTATCTTATCTACCATAAGGAGACGAATGATTTTATTGGAACGGCTAGCCTTCACGAAATCGATTGGAAGGTTTCTAAATGTGAAATTGGATACTGGATTAACACGCAATTTAGTGGTAATGGATATATGACAGAAGTAGTAAGTGCGTTAATAAACTTTGGATTTCAGTTATTCAAATTTAGAAGGATTGAAATACGATGTGAACGTAATAATACGAAAAGTCGTGCAATCCCTGAAAAACTAGGTTTTGAGCTTGAAGGGACATTACGTAATGAAGATCTTTCAGCTGACGGCAAACAACTAACTGATACTTGCATCTATGCAAAAATAAATTAGATTTTAACATTCGTTGTGCAACATATCTTAAAGTCGGTTTCTAAATTGGGAAGGCGACGTTTTTGATTTTTTACGACAAAAGAAAAGACCTCCTTAACGATTTTATTTCATCGCTAAAAAGGTCTTTCTCTATTTCTGCTAAAAACTTAGCACTCTTCTGGCTTACCAGCATTCGTCGCTGTACGGAAAGATGATCCACATCCGCATGATGCGATTGCGTTTGGATTGTCGATTGTAAATCCGCCGCCAAGCATAGATTGTTTATAATCAATTTTTACTCCTTTAACAATTGGAGCACTTTCTGTATCGATAACAAATTCAACACCGAAAAACTCAAGAACTGTGTCGTCTTCTTTTGGTTCTACTTCAAATCCTAAGCCGTAAGAAAGGCCCGTACATCCGCCGCCATGTACAGCAAGGCGCACGTACTTCTCTCCATCTTCAGCATCTTTTAACATATCTTTAATTTGAAAAGCTGCTTGTTCTGTTACTTCAATCATGAAATACACCATCCTTTCTGTTCTCATTCTATTATACATCTTTACGCTTCTATCTTGTACTCATACACTCCGCGGCAAATTACTTCTGCTGGTCCTTTCATTAACACATTGCCTTCTTCTGTCCATGCAATCATTAAATCGCCGCCAGCTAAATGAACTGTAATTTCCTTACCATGTTCCATTTTCCCATTTAAAATAGAGGCTACAACTGCAGCACACGCCCCTGTTCCACAAGCTTGTGTTACACCAGATCCACGTTCCCAAACGCGGAAGTTCATCTCTGCATCATTCAAAATCTCGATGAATTCAACATTTACTCGCTCTGGGAACATTTCATGTGTCTCCAAGACTGGACCAAGTGTTGTAAGAGGCGCTTGTTCTACATCATCAACAAAAATAACCGCATGCGGATTCCCCATTGAAACAGCTGTAAATGCATAGCGATGATTATTGTATAAGAAGTTTTCACGAATAAATGGTGTTTCACCTTCACCAAGCATCGGTATTTCTGCACGTGTTAAACGCGGTGCTCCCATATCGATTTTTGCTAATGTAACTTTCCCTTCTTCTACCGTTACTTCCGCTGTTACAATACCAGCTAACGTTTCAATTGTGAAAACTGTTTCTTCTACTAGTTTATGCTCATACGCATATTTCGCTACGCATCGTAAACCGTTACCACAACTCTTTCCTTCTGAACCATCATTATTAAACATGCGCATTTTCACCGGAGCTACGTCAGATGGACAAATTAAAATCATCCCATCTGCTCCAATACCAGTATTAATATTGGAAACCTTTTCCGCCACAAGAGCTAAATCTTCTTCCGGAATTTGTTCTTCAAACATATTTACATATATATAACTATTGCCAAGACCATGCATTTTTGTAAAAGAAAATCGGCTCATTTGTATTCACTC
The DNA here is from genome assembly GCF_038005545.1 of Bacillus sp. FSL M8-0063. Lineage (NCBI taxonomy): Bacteria > Bacillati > Bacillota > Bacilli > Caryophanales > Bacillaceae > Bacillus > Bacillus sp. FSL M8-0063. The sequence goes on along the minus strand of NZ_JBBOTJ010000002.1, from coordinate 739,581 downwards.
CAAAAATAGTTTGTTATTTTAAGTATAAAATGCACGCTTTTAGAACACAATATGAATGTCCCCCGTTTCTCATATTTGACAACATTTGGCGATGAGCCATTCTTGCACAAATTGTGTAAGAAAAAAGCCCTTTTACAAGGGCCTTTTTTATTTATATACAATATTATCCTCCCCTGGGAAAGAAAATTTTATCTAATAGAAAAAGAAAAAGGTGCTGCTGATTGCAACACCTTAAAACATTGGATTTTCATCCAAATAATCATATACATTATTGACCAGTTCTTCTACTGTAGCACCTTGTACTACTTCACCATTTACAAGTGCAAACGGTCCTTCAAAACAAATGCCACAATATCCTAAACAACCATACTCCATTACATCTAAATTCGGATCTTTTTCTAATTTCTCTAAAGCTGCTTGTGATCCACTCGCAAGGTTACCTACACAAAATTCAATTAATGGTTTAATCAAAATTCTCCCCCCTGTACTACAAAACAAATTACCTTCTGACTCTATCTATTAAGAAGAAAACTAAGCTGTCTCTTGTTGTTTTCGTTATACATTCTAAACTATTTAGTTACTTCACTATTTCACTTCAAAGTAGATGGTCTTATTTTATATAACATGCTACCTGCAATGAAATAGTAACTAAAAAGGAAAAACAGTTTACTTTACTTTTCTTCTTATTGTACAACAGAGTATTCATTCATGCATTGTTATTTGTTCACAAATTCGATATAATTTGATTGAGTAAAGTCGAAATATTTTATTAATATAAAATTGTATGATTAGGGGATATTTCAACAGAAAAGGGGTAATCCATCATGAAACACCTCGTAATACTAGGTGGCGGCTACGGTGGAATGAGAATTCTGCAGAGGCTACTTCCAAGCAACCAACTTCCAGATGATGTACAAGTGACATTAATCGACAAAGTACCATATCATTGCTTCAAAACTGAATATTATGCATTAGTTGCGGGTACTATTTCAGAAACACATATTCGTATACCGTTTCCCGAGCACCCACGCCTCAATATTCAATACGGCACAATAACAAATATTGATCTCGAAGAAAAAGCTGTTCATCTCGATGGCGGCGAAGCGATCCAATATGATGATTTAATTATCGGTCTTGGCTGTGAGGATAAATATCATAACGTTCCTGGGGCGAAGGAATATACACATAGCCTACAATCGATTGAACAAACACGTAAGACATATGAACAATTAAATAGTCTAGAACCAAACGCAACAGTAGCTGTCGTTGGCGCTGGATTAAGTGGCGTTGAAGTTGCAAGTGAACTTCGCGAAAGCCGTTCTGATTTAAAAATTCACTTATTTGATCGAAAAGATAGAATTCTATTCCCATATCCAGAGAAATTAAGTAGATACGTAGAAGAATGGTTCGTAAAACATAAGGTTACTATTATACGAAACGCTAACATTACAAAAGTAGAACCAAATATTGTGTACAACCACGATGAACCACTTGAATGTGATGCAATCGTCTGGACAGCTGGTATTCAAGCAAATGAAGTTGTTCGAAACCTTCCAGTTGAACAAGATGGTAGCGGACGGGTTGTTTTAACAAAATATCACAATATTCCAAATAACGAGCACGTGTATGTTGTAGGAGATTGCGCAGCACTTCCACACGCTCCATCTGCACAACTTGCTGAAGGTCAAGGAGAGCAAATTGTCCAAATATTATTAAAACGTTGGAACAATGAACCACTTCCTGACGAACTACCTGTAATCAAATTAAAAGGTGTTCTCGGCTCTCTTGGTAAGAAGCACGGCTTCGGTTTACTTGCAAACCAACCATTAATGGGACGTGTACCGAGATTATTAAAATCCGGTCTTCTTTGGATGTATAAATATCATAAAGGTTAATACTTTACAAGCTGTCTACTAAGTAGGCAGCCTCTTTTATGAGTTACAATATAATTTTCAGACACATCTTTCTCAATATGGATAATGATTTATTTTTCATTTTTATATTAAAAACTATCGATGAACAGTGTATGCTATTTATAAGTTGTTTTATTTCCTTTAAGACCGAAGTCATTCGGTCTTATTTTTTTATGTTGTAAACACTTTTACAGGAGGTATTCCATTTCACTTATGAACTTAACGAAACTAAACAATCGAATAGAAGTAAAGAAGAAAGAATTGATCTATCTCGTTGAAAAGTACGGATTCACTCATGATAAAGTGATTTCTTTCAGTCAAGAATTAGATCGTTTACTTAACTTATTAATAAAACTCAAGACGAAGAAAAAACGTTGCTCTTTATAACCGTTATCTTCTCTTTTTTGATACGATATAAATAGAATCAGAAAGGAGCCATTTATGTTTATATTAAAAGACGTTACATACAAAGATATACTACACATTCCTTATTTACAGATTCAAAAAGAAAAAATCACATGTATTATCGGTGAGAGTGGGAGCGGAAAAAGTACATTGCTTCGCATGCTAAATGATTTACAATCTCCAACATCCGGTACAATTGAATATAACGGAAAGCTGATTTCTGATTATCCTCCTATTCAATTACGACGTGACGTAGTCATGCTTGGGCAAACTCCACCTATTTTTGATGGAACGATTAAAGACAATTTATTAATGGGACTTCGTCTTTCCGAAAAACCATTTCCAAATGATGATATTTTGCGAGGCGCACTAACGACTGTTAGCTTAGAAAAAAATTTAGAAGACAACGCCGATTCATTATCAGGCGGAGAAAAACAGCGACTTGCTTTTGCACGTATCGTACTTATGGATCCACCTGTTTATTTATTAGATGAACCAACCTCGGCACTAGATAGCGATACAGAACGCCGCGTTATGAAACAATTTACTATGCTAGCAAAAGAAAAGAAAAAAACAGTTATCTTCATCACACACTCACAACAACTTCCAGAAGAAATTGCAGACGATATTATTGAAATTAGCAAAACAAACGGTGCAACTAGAAAGGAAGTGCTCTCAGTTGAAGGGCGTTATTGAACTCCAAATTTGGCAACTTGCCGCTGCATATATTTTTATTCTTATTTTAATAGGTCTTGTAAAATTAAAAGGAATACCGCGTGAAAAACAAATTGCGCTCGCAACATTCCGTATGACGATTCAGCTCGTACTTGTTGCATATGTCCTTACATACGTATTTGAAAATAGTAATCCATTTTATACAATTGCTCTTATTACTTCTATTACTACCTTTGCCATTTTTAATATTTATAAACGAGTTAACATCCCGATGTCAAAAGACTTAAAACGAGTAGCCGCGCTTTCCATGGTTGCCGGATCAATCGGGCCACTTCTACTATTTATCTTTGTTATTATCGGGCATGATCCTTGGTATGCTCCGCAATATATCGTTCCGATTACAGGAATGTTAGTTGGAAATGCAATGACAGGTGTTTCTCTCGGTGCAAATACGTTCTTAAACAATATGAAATCGCAAAGAGGTCAAATTGAAGGAGCACTTATGCTCGGTGCAACACCGAAAGAAGCAACTGCTCCGCTCATACGTGACGCTTTTGACTCTGCTATTTTGCCAACAATCAACTCCATGGTCGGAATGGGAATTATAAGCCTACCAGGCATGATGACTGGTCAAATCTTAGCTGGTGTATCACCATTTACAGCCATTCAATATCAAATCGCCATCATACTCGGTATTTCTGGGAGTACTGCCTTTGCTGTCATTATCTTTTTACAGCTTGGATATAAAACATTCTTTAATAAACGGTGTCAGTTAAAAGAGATTGACTATGGTGCGCGGTAAATGTTGCACTGTTCACGGTAAATAAAATTATATAGACTTACCGATAAAAAATGACAATAAAAAAGAGGAGGCTAATCGCCTCCTCTTTTTACTTACGCCTTCTTAACGAACTGTGATTTTAACTTCATAGCTCCGAAACCGTCGATTTTACAATCAATATCGTGATCGCCATCAACTAGACGGATACTCTTTACTTTCGTACCGATCTTCACAACTGAAGAAGTTCCTTTTACTTTTAAATCTTTAATGACAGTAACAGCATCGCCATCTTGAAGAACGTTTCCGTTCGCATCTTTTACAACTTTTGCACCATCATTATTTTCAGCTTCTGCTTCTTGGCCCCACTCATGAGCACACTCAGGACATACGAAAAGAACGCCATCCTCATACGTATATTCTGAATTACATTTTGGACAATTTGGTAAAGTAGCCATAAATTCATTTCCTCCGTTCATTATTTATACGTAAAAATCAAAATTGATGTTTACATCTCGATAAATAAAATTTGTACAGCATTTCTTTATAGTGCCATAGTCTTACGTTATTGACAAGCCTACCTGGAATTCTCATTTATTATTGTATTTTACAAATTTTCAATTCGTATGGTGTTTCCAATAAAAAAAATGAACCTTCACAGGATTCTTCTTTTCAAAATAAACGAGTTTTCACTAGAAACTCCAACTATTTTCTTCAATATAAAATTGATACTCTTCTAACTCTTCTTCACTTAACTTTTTATTATTCTCATATACTTCTTGCCATTCAAAATAGTCTTCACTAAAATAAACAGCAAATTTTATTTTCACATTTTTCTTCTCTGTATAATCATAACCAGTAAACTCTACTACGTCATAATCTTTTTCTTTCTTCACAAACTTCCAAGTTGGATCATCCGTCATAATCTCTCAAGTAACACCTTCACTACTTTAGCGAACGACATTTTGTATATTTGATAATAAAAATGTTTCACATGAAACTATCTATATTTCGTATTACCTTACCTCTACACAGTACATGTAAATCCATTTCTCCAAAATACGAAAGACGCCCTTTTCAAAAAGGCGTCTTTTTACAGTTGAAAATTTACTAATATAAAAAATGAATTATTGAATAAATGAATTACCCATGGAACGAGTAAATTATTTGTTTTCTTATAAGTGTAGGCTAAACATATACCACCACCAAAAATATATAAAACACCACCTAAAGTAAGTGGATGCCCTAAAGTAAATATAAAAGCACTTATAACAATACTAGTAAGTGTAGAAAAGCGCTGAGATAATTTTGTGAAAAACATCCCCCGAAATAAAAGTTCTTCCCAAATCGGTGCGAAAATTGTGAGTACAACTACGTATAAAATGATTTCACTTTTAGTAGGCTCTATTACTATATTAGATTCATTCACACCAAGCCCATGTGGTAAAACTAAATTTAATACCGCAAGATATATAAGCAGTACGATCATCGTCATTACTATCGTTACATAATGCTTAAAATTATTGAACTGTATTGATTTTAATAAATGTGCACAGTAATTTCTTACTGGTGAGTATATTAAAATAATAGTAAGAAATGTTAAAGGCGGAATAAGATAATCTACATACCATGGATATAAGGAAGAGTCATATATAATGTTCAAAAAATCAATTCCATACATGACTCCAAAAATAATTATTATCATACTAATTACTTCGCGCATACTCATTTGTACATTCTTTTCTTCATATGTAGCTAATTCTGTATTCATCCTATCCCTCCAGTATAATTAAACCTTTTAATCCATTATATACCAATTCTAACACAAAAACAGACGATACAATCTAATGTATCATCTGTTTTTTTCCTACAATTTCTCTCTACATGTTTCAATTAAATGCAGTAAGTACTTCCTCGTCATATCTGCCCTTCTCCACCTTGAGAGCATTCGCTTTTCTTTTGGATTCTGCCGTATTCTCGCTACTTCTTTTAATAAAAGTCCCCATTCTTCCGCTGAACGTTCTAACAAGTATTGCAATCCACTATCTTTTGAAACGATTGTTTTATGATCCAGTGTATATAAAATACGGCCCATCGTAACGACAGCTGATTCTACCCACTCTTCTACGAAAAATAAATATGGCTGCTTTGCTTTTTCACTCCAGTATTGTTCTACGTTGTATTTCATCGTATTTACTACATCGTCCCACCTTATTTGAAACGAAAGATCTTCAGCTTCTTTCCCAGTAACTGTAATACCTTGATTTTTTAACGTCCACCATGTGACCGCATTAATATCCCAATGACCTATATTTGCTTTACCATCTGCACAATACACGTACTCATTCATTTCATCATTGTATTTTCCTAAATCAGCAAGCGGAATATACATACCATCCATTCTTTTACCTAACGTACTATCACTAAGTTTCTTATGAAGTTCTACAAGTTGCTGTTTTTCAGCTTCATTCACAGAATCACTTATTACCGTAACAAAATCAACATCGCTCGTTTCTGCATGAAATGCACCAAGTGCGATGGAGCCGTAAATATATACCCCGACTATCTTTTCGTCCAAAAAAATTTCTTTTAATTCTACTGTGTACCGCTCCATTAACTGTTGTACTTCCGTTGGTAACGCATGCTTCACTCCATTTTTCACATCTATCCCTCCAATAAAAAAGAGCCTTTGCGAATTCGCAAAGGCTTCCTGTTTTATAAATATTTCTCGATTTCTTCGTAAACATCCTTCAAACGAGGATTTCCTTCTCCAACAACTTCTCCATTTACAAGAACGACTGGATAAAATAGATCTTCCTCCACTACGCGCTCTGCGAATGCTTTTTTATCTTCATCTTCTTGTTTTTCTTGAAAATCAATATACTCGAAATTAAATTTATTTTCTTGTCCTTCATATTTACGCCCAATTGCCGCTTGTAACCATTCAAACGTTTCTGTTGAAGATGGCATTCCAACGCAGCTTGCACAAATTACTTTCGTCCCATACACTTGCACATTAACCATTTCTTCTCCCCCGCTTCTTGTTTCAACAGTATATTCAGATGTCTTAGTACATAAGCACATCATTTTACAAACTTATTCCCTACCCCTATACTGAAAAAACACGTTATAAACATGATAAAAAATTTCGACATTAAAACAAGAACAGAAAAAATAGATTTTCCCCTCTATCTTGATTATAATAAAACTGATGAAAGGAGTCGATAAAAATGGAAAACCCACATATGGAAGAACAAGTACTAGAAGTATTAGATAAATTACGTCCATTCTTACTTCGCGATGGCGGAGACGTTGAATTAGTAGACATTGAAGAAGGTATCGTAAAATTACGCCTTATGGGTGCTTGCGGAAGCTGCCCAAGTTCTACAATCACACTAAAAGCTGGTATCGAACGCGCATTACTTGAAGAAGTACCAGGCGTTATTGAAGTAGAACAAGTATTTTAATTAAAAGCGGAAGCGGCTCATTCAGAACAGGAGGTCATTGGAGCTCCTGACGAAGAGGCGCTTTTTGCCTCACAGGAAGGCGCGAAATGGCCGACTGTTCTAGCCGCTGAAGCTAGATATTAATCTAAAAGCGGAAGCAGCTCGTTCAGAATCGCTTCCTAGGAAGAGACCCAAATGGGTCTCTTTTTTTATTCAAATAACACTTCTCCTTTAACATCATAAAACAAAATTGGAAATCCTTCTCAAAAAGTGAGATAATTAATACTATAGAATCGTTCACACATATACAGAAAAAAACATAGGGGGACGACACATGCCAAGAATGGGAAACACTTTTTTAACAATTCAAGAACTAGAAAAGAAAAAAGAATATTTATTAGACCTTTCATCCGTTATACCAACATGGAATACAAGCTATCAATTTTTATTTAAAGAAATCCAGCAAGAATTATTGAGTAAAGTAAATGAAAAAATCGAAAGACATCAATTCATTTTAAATATATGTACAGATCAACAGGTAGGGGCATAATGTATTACATACAATTGTAGTATAAAAAAAAGAGACCTCACCCGGTCTCTTTTTTATTTTAAGATAGCCAATCTAATTTCCTAATACCTAACTTATCAACTGGTAAACGAAGTGATCCATAAAAGTGCTTCATAAATTGCTCAGAGCGGTTCACATCGTGTAAAATGGCTTCTAAGCGATCTCTATATATGCTTTTTTGTTCTTCATTTCCTGTTTGGTAATATCGTTCGACTGTTTCAAAATAGTGAAGTGGGAACAGGAGCCTTGCAAATAATAAGCGCCAACCAAAAGAGGATAGCGAATAATTTCGTTCATAGTCTGTAACAAATTGAACGATTGTTTGCTCCCAGTCTTTCTTTTTTTCTATCATCATATAGCGGATTAATTCTGCCATATCTCGAGTTGGGTGATCATACACCCAATCAAAAGGAAGTTTGAGGCGCTTCGTTTGATGCCATAATAAAGGTGTGAATCGTTCTTGGCAAATTGTTGCTGCATCAGTCATTTGCGGCGTATCATCCATCTCTGTATCAACAACATATTGAATTGCATTTTCTGCAACTCCTAAGTAATACGGGAAGGATTCAATAAACAATTGATCGAATACGTCTGTAGGGTGGTTCATCACTTGTGATTGCCAAAACTTTTCTAATTGGTCGAGTCTTTTTTCCCATAACGCTTTCCATTCACCAATGCGGCTTAATTGCTCGATTTCTTCTGGAAAGAATGCGCCTCGTTTATGGAATATAGAAAGCTCACTTCCTAATGATGTAGCATGTCGTTCTAACGCACGCATACCTTTTAATAAGCAGTAATTTTGTTCTTCTATCTCACATACATAGTAGCCGTGTATAGTCGGAACGAAAGTCGCTACAGTTATATCCCCTTGCTGGTTCATATAGTCACTGAGCTTTTTCATCTCTACAAGTACTTCTTCCTCCATTTCTCCAATTGGAACAAGTACATAAATTTTGTTGCGAATCCAAAAGCTTTTATAGGGGCCAAGGGGGATTAATTCTTTAACATGCATGTGATAATGCTCATAAATATGATGAATCATCGCAGTCGCCACCTATGGTTTTTCTTTATATATATGAGCTTGTGCTCGCCTTTCATGCCTATGCACATGATAAAGCAACGAAACGTATACAAATACTAAAAAGAAAAAAAGGTGATAAACATGAAAGAATCAAATCAACTACAAGAAAGAGCATTACAACTATTACAAGAGCGCGGTGTAACAATTGACGATATTGCTGAGCTTGTTCATTTTCTTCAAAAAAAATATCATCCAAATTTAGAGATGTCAGAATGCCGTTATAACGTTGAGCGTGTATTATCAAAACGTGAAGTACAAAACGCACTGATTACTGGTATCGAACTCGATGTTCTTGCTGAAAAAGGAATGTTAAGTGAGCCGTTACAAGATATCGTAAAACGTGATGAAGGCTTATACGGAATTGATGAAGTGATCGCACTTTCTATCGTTAATGTGTACGGCTCTATCGGTTTCACGAACTTTGGATATATCGATAAATTAAAACCTGGTATTTTAGAATTCTTAAATGATAAATCATCTGGAAAGGTGCATACATTCCTTGATGATATCGTTGGCGGAATTGCTGCCGCTGCTTCAAGCCGCTTAGCGCATAGAGCTGAGCATTCGGAATAAAATATGAAAGACCGTCAGTTTCATACTGACGGTCTTTCATATTCCATGAGCATAAATTCTCTTCCGCGGCTTAAAAAAATAGGACCTTGTTGAAAACCTATTTTTTTATATAGCGTAATCGCCCTTGTATTAAATGTCGCTACACTAAGTCGAAACATCTTCGGCTTATATTCTTTCGCTGCAAAGGCTATCCCAGCTTGAAAAAATATGTTACCCAGCCCTTTCCCTGTTAACGCTGGCTTCATGCCAAGTCCGATATCAATTACATCTTCACCACCATATAAATGAGCATCTCTTCCACCTGGTACTTGTGCATTTTCCCCAAAACAAAAATAGCCGATAAACTCTCCCTTATCGTCACAACAGCCATAATACGTCCCATCTAATAATTCTTCTATTGCTTCTTCCTCTCCTGAAAAATTATACAAATCATAAGGTTCTTCATACGTCCACGTATTTATCTCATTTGCTTCTGCTACCGTTAACTTATGTATATCCATCCTTCTCTCTCCTAATCAAATATTCTATATATACTCATTCATTTTTCGCGCCTCATTTCCCTCTAATTGGAATATGCATAATTACATACGCACACCTATGAAACAAATGGTACAATTTATTTGAATCGCTGTTGCTACACTTCTTGATCAAAGAAAAGGCGTTAAAACGGATATTAGCGCCTTATCAAACTCAAGCAATTGGCACATTTTGTCATCATGAAAGACACTCGAAAGAGTGTCTTTTTTTTATATCTCACAAGGACTTACTCATTTCAACATATAAACACATAAAATAATGTAACTCTTTACATGCATGAACCCTTTTCTCAAAGTTTTGAAGTAGACTCAAAATAAAAAAAGCACTCTTGGCTAGAGTGCTTTTTACTTTCAAATAAGGAGGTTACATAATATGGATAGTACTCTCGTATTTAATTTCGGCATTGGTATTGTCATCATTTTATTTGTTTTCTTTGTTCTTTGTATGAGTGGGGTATAGAAAGACGATTTTTGCCGTCTTTTTATACATATGTATCATTTGACTTCCGCAAAAGAAGTAACCATAATAGTTACATAAATAAAAAACTATTCACATATCCACAAATAGGAGGAAGAGCAATGAAACATGTAATCGTTTATGCACACCCAAATACAGAAAGCTTCAACCATGCAATTTTAGAAACGGTAAAAAGTGAATTAGAAGAAAAAGGTCATGAAGTACGCGTTCGTGATCTATACGAATTAAACTTCAATCCAGTATTAGGCGCTTCCGATTTCATCTCATTTTCTCAAGGAAATACACCAGAAGATATTAAAGAAGAGCAAGAGCACATCTCTTGGGCCGATAGCATTACATTCATTTATCCAGTTTGGTGGGCGGGACTTCCTGCTATTTTAAAAGGATACGTTGACCGTGTATTTAGCCACGGCTTCGCTTATGCTTACGGTGAAAATGGTATTGAAAAGTTATTAAGCGGTAAAAAAGGATTATTATTATCCACAATGGGAAATACGAAAGAAGCATACACAGCAGGCGGTATGTTTGAAGCAATGAAGAAAACAGCGGATGTTGGTATTTTTGAGTTTACAGGCATTGAAACAATTGAGCATACATTCTATACGAGTGTTCCTTCTGTGGATGATAATGTGCGTAAACAATATCTTGAAGAAGTGAAAGAGGTAGTAAATCGTGCATTCTAATAAAAAACTCCGGTTGTTAAAACCGGAGTTTTTTATTTCATCATTAATTTCGGAATATATCTTTGAAGAATGCTTTCTAATTCATTCATATCTTCCTGTCTAATAAGTAAATTCACATTGTCATTCATTTTTTCTCGCCCGCGATATAAAAATATATTTTCTTTTGGATTTTCCCATGTCGATGTTTTATAGCCTTTTAATTCTTCGTATGAATAAAAGTTTAATCCGTCTACTACACCTTTTTCATATATTTGTACACTTTTAATAAGATGGATAGCTATTAAAGTCATAAAACAACTTGCTACAACATAACTACCCGACTGAATAAGAAACTGTTCAGCTGTATCAATATCGCCACTTACGTACTGAGCATATATATACATACATTGTCCAATGAAATATGCTGGTCCAAGTAATGCAATCCAACGTCTCTTCACTCGTGGATATGTTGCAATAAGTTTTCCCACACTTTTTTTCATTTCATTTATTTTATATATCTTCCATAGAACAAAAAATAAAACACATAATGTAAAAACAAACATAATACATGACATCCAGTACACTCTAATTCCCTCCCCTCAATATCATTACATATAAATTTTACATTTTATATAACAATAGCACATATGCAATTATGCATAAAAAAACAGGTAACCACTTCCGGTTACCTGTTTTTCATTACATCTTCTCAATCCACTCCGTCAAGTTATGCACAACTTGCGTTGGTTGTACTTCATATTCTGTTAACTTCTCCACAGTTGTGACTCCAGTGTGGACAAGAAGCGTATGCATGCCAGCATTTACTCCCGCTAAAATGTCTGTATCGTAGTTATCCCCAACCATTAATGCTTCATCTTTTCCTATCCCAAGCACTTTTAACGCTTGTTCCATAATGATTGATTCTGGTTTTCCGATAAAGATTGGCTCCACACCTGTTGATACTGCTACAACTGATGTTAATGAACCGTTACCTGGTAATAATCCGCGCTCAGTCGGAATGGCAATGTCTCCATTTGTAGAAATAAACGTTGCGCCGTTACGCACAGCAAGACAAGCTTTTGCTAATTTTTCATATGTGATGTCACGATCTAAACCAACAACAACGAAATCAGGATTTTCATCCACAAGTTCAAACCCTTTTTCCACAAGCGCATCATGTAAGCCTTCTTCACCAATCATATATACCTTTGCATCTTGTTTACGTTCATAAATAAAGTTCGCTGTCGCCATACTCGTTGTGAATACTTGCTCTGCTTCCGCTGGAATATCGAAACGAACAAGTTTTTCTGCCACTTGTTCTGGTTTACGCGTCGAATTATTCGTAACGAATAAATAAGGAATGCCGCGCTCTCCTAATGCTTTTACGAAGTCGCTTGCTTCTTCAATTTGTTCTTCTCCGCGATACATCGTACCGTCTAAGTCAATTAAGTAACCTTTATACATCATTATGTCTCTCCTTCTATGCTAACGTTCTCACCTATCATACCACTCTTATATTACCCGCTTTTTCCAAAGAAAAAAACGCTTTACCTTAAAGCGCCCCATAACGTTCATTTTTTCTCTTTTACTTGGTAAGAACAACTACAATCGCCCTCACACATGTTTGCCAACGTCTTTACATCTGCTCCTGCAAATAAACGATTATACATCTCTTTTTCATCTTCGCATACTTGCGGGAATCTCTCTGCAATTTCTTTTAACGGACAGTTTTGTTTTTCAATTACGAAAGAGTTCTCTCCATCTCTCTTTATTTGAACCATATAACCATTTTTCTCTTGCATAGCTGCTATCTCTTGCACTTTATATGCTAAACTCTTCTGATTACTCACTCGCTTTTGCAACTGGTCTTCCATTCGCTTCGTTCTCTCTTTTAAAATGTGACTAAGTATTTTTTCATCACCCATTCGAGCTAAATCTTCTAGCATATCAATCGCAAATTGCTTATACTCTTTCGGGAATGTATCTTCTCCCTTTTCACTTAATCCATACAAATAAGTTGGTCTTCCGACATGTTGTCTTACCATCTTAGAATAAATGAAACCATCTTTCTCAAGATTACTTAAATGTCTTCGAATCGCCATTTCTGTAATCTCTAAAACATCAGCTAATTCCGCTACCGTGTGCTCTCCCTTTACTTTCAACAATTGCACAATTTCATCTTTCGTCGTACGTGCTTCCCCCATGCTTCACCCTTCACCCTTCTCCCTTTACTTTCTCACATACAATATAAGATCCCCAAAAGATAGTCCTGGGGATCTTATAAGCATAATTATTCTGGTACAAATGCAGATACAGGTCCTAATTCCTTCTCTAAATAACTGCGAATATTTGCTGGGTATTTCTCTACCACTGCAATATGTTTTTGAATCGTCTTATATAATTCATCATGATTCATTTGAATATAATCTTGCGTAAGCATTTTTCGAAGAAGGATAATTTCTTTCATTCCTCTTCCTTCTTCTGCACTTATCACTCGCTCGTCCATCAAAATGTCGATAATATCTTCATAACTTCCTGGATCGCGCATAATAAATCCATCAATCATCGCATTCCCTACATCTAATACACAATCAATAATTAGATGGGCTATGCGTTCTAATGCGTAAAATTCAAACTCGGTTTCATATATCTTTTTCTCTTGAAATGTACTTGTTGCTCGTTCTAAACATACTAGCATTTGTTCTATTTTCTTTCTGTCTACAAAATACATGAATGTCACCTACCTGGAAATTAAAGCATTTACATTTTAATTGTAACGCTTTCTTCTGAAAAAATCGACAATTTTTCGAATTCACCTTTTCTCCGTTATTTGTTATAGTTATATTTGTATGATTTTTGAAATTGGAGGAATGGAATCTTGGAACGTGAACTCGCACTAGAAATTGTCCGTGTAACAGAAGCAGCAGCATTAGCATCCGCACAGTGGATGGGCCGCGGAAAGAAAAACGAAGCAGATGATGCAGCAACTACAGCAATGCGTGATATGTTTGATTCAGTAAACATGGCAGGTACAGTTGTAATCGGTGAAGGAGAACTTGATGAAGCACCGATGTTGTATATTGGTGAAGAACTAGGAACAGGTAACGGTCCAGAAGTAGACATCGCCGTTGACCCATTAGAAGGTACAAACATCGTTGCAAAAGGTCTTGCAAATGCAATGGCAGTTATCGCAATCGCCGATAAAGGAAACCTTCTTCATGCTCCTGATATGTACATGGAAAAAATCGCGGTTGGTCCAAAAGCAGCTGGTAAAATTAGCTTAGATGATCCAATTGAAAAAACAATTGAAATTGTAGCAGAAGCTAACAATAAAAAGATTCGCGATCTAACAGTTATCGTGCAAGAACGTGAACGTCATCAAGATATTATTGAACGTGTTCGTGCAAAAGGTGCACGCGTAAAGTTATTTGGTGATGGTGATGTTGGTGCGTCAATCGCAACAGCACTACCTGGAACGGGTATTGATTTATTCGTAGGTATTGGCGGAGCTCCAGAAGGTGTTATTTCTGCAGCAGCATTAAAATGCCTTGAAGGTGAAATGCAAGCTCGCTTAGTTCCAATGAACGAAGAAGAAGAAGCACGTTGTCGTGAAATGGGATTAGAAGATCCTCGTCAACTGCTTATGTTAGATGACTTAGTATCTGGGGATGATGCAATCTTCTCAGCAACTGGTGTATCTGCTGGTGAGTTATTAGACGGTGTGAAATTCCTTGGCGGAGATTTAGCTGAAACATATTCTATCGTTATGCGTTACAAAACAAGAACGGTACGATTCATTAAAACGCATCACCATTTAGATCATAAACCACACTTAAACTTAGATATTTAATAAAGGAGCCATGTGTATGGAAGAACGTTTCTTTCTGTACGACGATACAGTCGCTACAAGAACTCGTTTCGTTAGCTTTATGGGAGAAAATGAGCGTCATGATTTAGCGCTTTTATACTCCGATCGTCATTACGGTAAAACAATTGTCCTTGATATGCAGCGCAATAGATTTGCAATCATCGGTCCTGACGATTTAAACGAACCAGGCTACTTAGAGCATGCATTTTCGATGACTGAAGAAATTGCAGAAGAACTACGCTCATTTTTATTTGAACTTATATAATTTATCGTAGGCACCAGCTATGTTAGCTGGTGTTTTTCCGTTATAAGAGTTTTGAATTTTCAATCTTCTATGTTATAATTAAGAATAAATCTATTTGGATAAAAAGGACGTTATCTACGTATGCCAACATTTACTTTGTAATGGACCAGCAATTGGATAGCATTACTCTCAAAAAAGCACCATGCTTTTTCAAGGGAGTAATCTGCCCATTCCCATTACAAAGGAACGTAACGCATCTGTAGTATGATGTTTACGGAGGTTCCTCTTTGGGGAACCTCCTTTTATTTTTGTCTATTTCTCATGTCTTCATACTACAAGACATCCAAATAGCTGTATTACGTTCCTTTACCACTACTATAAGAGGTGAAGGAAAATGCAGAAAGTACAACTTTCTTGGAGTTTATATGAAAATGAGCAAAATACAATCGAAAAGTATTGTAAAAATTGCAGACGCACTACCCTATTTACTGACACGAATATTCGTAGGCATAACGCCAACGGAAAAAATATATATCGTTTTGCCATTTATAAATGTCCGAAAGATCATACTTGGAACCAAAAACTTCGTATTTATAAATCATTTACTGATCATGTGGAAACAGTCGACATGAATACGCAAGATCAAACAGAAACAACTACTACCATTTCCATTACACATCATAAAGAAAGTGGCGTAGCTGAAATTACAATCGTATTAGATATCGTTTTCGGTTCCCACCGAATCGATAAAGCTTTATCCACATATATTTCTGACTGGAGCCGTACACGCATTGTTGATAAAATTAAAAATGGGGATATTCAATTGAACGGACAACAAATGAAACCAAATGCAATACTTTCTGAAGGTGATTCTATTTCAATTTGTTTGTGAGCAAGTAAAAAAAATCCTCTTACAATCGTAAGAGGATTTTTTTATTTCTTCACTTTTCGTAATACAAAGTGTGCACAACCGAAGTTACAGTACTCGTATAAATACTCCGTTAACGTACTAATTTTCGTATCATATGTCGAACGTTGATTACTATCATCAAAGAAACCGCGCAATCTAAGTTGCTCATAACCCCAGTCCCCAACGATATAATCATATTTATTTAAAATTTCTGCATAACGCTCTTTAAATGCTTCTTCACTAAAACCGTCACGAAAGTTTTTAATTACTTCGTACTGCACATTATTAATGCTCACCGTAGCATGCATCTCTTGCTCTTGCTTTTGCTCCATCATTAACTTCCTCTCTAAGCATTCTTCTTTTTATCGTATCACAAAGCATACCAACCAACAATTTCAAATACAAAAAATTGAAAATTAGTGCATACTATGGAGAAGGAGGTGATACATCGTGAAAAAACAAATTATACTCTCTCTCCTCACTCTTTCCTTATTTGCAGGCTGTCAATCAACGAATAAAGCCGAAATGGAACGTGAAGAAGGAAGTCGTGTTCTTGTTTCCAATAAAAACGACATGTATCATACGGAAAATACAAATACACGGCTTACAAGAGTCGGTTATTCATCTAAACAAAAACATGAAGTATCTAACAAACAAGTAGGAGCCATTAACCGCGAGAAAGTCGCTGAAATGATTACAAGCATGACAGTCAAACTTCCTGACGTTACAAACGCTGCTACGCTCGTTACCGATGATGAAGTATTTGTTGTATACCGTGCAAACACAACGGATCCAAAACTCGTAGCAGATCAAGTATATAAAGCTGCTTTGTCCATCGTCCCTCGCTATTATAAAGCATATGTATCAACAGACCAAAAGTTGATTTCTCAAATTCAAGGGCTTCAATCTGGCGCGTTAAATGATACAGAATATACACAAAGCCTTGATATGCTAAAGCGAGAAATGAGCAAAAATCCTCATTTGAACAATACGGGGGATCAGACTTTGAATGATATGATAAAAAAATAAAGAAGGTGGAGAAAACCTCCACCTTTTTTACTATTTCTTACAATCCGCATAAACCTCCATCGCATCACACATAAACTGTGCTAACCCCTCACCAAACTTATCGATATTTTTCGTAAAGCGCTCATCAGCGACATACATTTGACCGAGTCCTTTAAAAGCATCTAATGAATATTCTCCGAAGTTTTGCAAGTAATCGTACCATACCCCGATTGCTTCTTGTGCCTCTTTAGAATCTGGTGCGCCGTGTCTAAGCGCCGCCAAATTTCTATAAATCGTATTAAACTCTTCTTGATTGTCTTTTGACATACCTTTCGCGTATTCATTCGCTTTATCTACAGCTGCGTCTCCCCATCGTTCACGCGCTTCTTCTTCGTACGGATTATGGCTGAAATCGAAGCCTTCAAATTTCTCTTTATTCGTCATTTCAATCTCTCCTTTTGTATGCTGAATTGTTTTATCAATCGTCGCAATCACTTTATCTAACCTAGCACGCTTTTCAAGAAGCATTTTCTTGTGAAGCTGTAGTGCTTCTTCGTGGTCAAATGATGGACTCATGATAATTTCTTTAATTTTCTTTAAAGGGAAGCCTAGTTCTTTAAAAAATAAAATTTGCTGCAATGTCTCTAAATTTTCATTGGAATACAGACGATATCCAGACTCTGTCGTCTCGTCTGGGGTTAATAACCCAATTTCATCGTAATGATGCAGTGTGCGCACACTAATTCCAACTAAATTAGCTACTTCCTTTACCTTCATTGTCATGTGTATCTCCCCCTTAATACATACGATAAAGTATGACGCAACGTTAGAGTCAATAAGTACATTCATTTTTTGTTAAAAGTTTCATCTCTCCCATATTTCATGCATAATAGATATGTACATATATTAGAAAGCGGTGAAAGTATGGTTTCAAATACTGTAATTGCCAGCATCATATTTCAACTCGTTGTTTCGGTTCTGGTCCCAATTGTTGTACTCGTTTATTTCCGTAAAAAATATAATATTAATTGGAAAGTGGTCGGCGTTGGTGTTCTTATCTTTATTGGATTTACCCAAATTCTCGAAACACCGTTCCACCTATTTATGCGCGGTAATCCAGCAATCGCTCCATTTTTAGAAAATCCGTTTGTCTTTGCAATTTATGGCGGACTAACTGCTGGTATTTTTGAAGAATTAGGACGCTTCGTTGCCTTCTTCTTCCTACTAAAAAAATATCTAGAATATAAAGATGGCTTCGCTTATGGAATTGGTCATGGCGGGATTGAATCCATTTTAGTTGGCGGATTCTCTGCCTTGCAGACACTTATATTCGCTAATGCTATTAACAATGGTAGCTTCGCTCAAATGGCAGAAAAACTACCACAATTAAATGTTGTAAAGGATATGTTAATAGAACAACCTGCTTATTTATACTTCCTTGGCAGCTTGGAAAGAATTATGGCCCTTGTATTACAAATTGCCTTTACAATGCTTGTCTTATTCGCTGTAAAACAGAAGAAATATATCTTCCTTGTTTACGCTATATTATTCCACGCATTTGTAGACTTTTTCGCGGCGCTTTACCAAACAAAAACAATTAACATCTTCGTCGCAGAAGGAATTACCCTTCTCTTCACAATTGGTGCTGTCATTCTTATTCGTAAAATGAAAGCGAAATTAATGAGTGTACCGGCGTAAAAATAACCCACCAGTTGGTGGGTTATTTTTTATATGGATTATCGTAATGATGATAACTTTTGCCCTCTCGCAGCTCCTTCTTTGTTTCTGCATCTATAACAATGTACTTATGAAATTCGTCTACTTCATTTTGAGAAAAGGAAGCGAAAAAATAAACTTGGCGATCAGGGTGAATAAAAATATCTTGAAGCACCACTTCACCCCGGCAACCCACGGCTGTTTTTTGCCTGAAAGAAAATTCTTCATCGGGCACTTCTTTAAATAAAATCTTTTTCCGAACGCTATATGTTGCATTGTTGTATTCTTTATAGATTTTCTTATCTAACTGTTCGTAAAACACACCCTCACTCACAAACGATTTATTTCGATTGCTTGGATAATTTAATTTTTGATTGGATTCTGCATATGTTGTGGACAAGTGTATAAAAAAACAAAGACCGAATATAATACATATCATTTTTTTCATCATTACACCTCAAATATTCATTTATCCACATTACTTTTCCACATATTTAGATCAATATGCCGTTTCCAATAAAAAGGAATTTTTTCCACATTTGTCGAAGTATATAGCGTCAACTTGAAAGATGGGGATGAATTATGAAGAAATTGATTGTAATACGACATTGTTCAGCAACTGGACAAGAACGTGATGCCGAATTAACGATTGCAGGAAAAAATCAAGCAAACACTCTTGCTACATTCCTCTTAGAAAACCAACCACAAATAGATCATATTATTTCAAGCCCATTTGTGCGAGCTATCGATTCTATTCGGCCCTATGCGCTTCAAGCTAACTTGTCTATCCAAGAAGATGAACGATTAGCTGAACGCATATTAAGCGACGTTCCAATGGATGATTGGTTGCAAAAACTAGAATCTACTTTTACAAATATAGATATTGCCTTTTCAGGCGGAGAGTCTACAAAACAAGCGACGGATCGAGCTATATCACTTATCCAAGACGTTTTAAAGTTAAACCATACTACAACACTACTCGTTACACACGGCAACTTACTCACGCTCATTTTAAAGCACTTTGATCATACGATCGGCTTTATTGAATGGAGAGCTTTAACGAATCCTGATATTTACGAAATTACACTCGATAAACAATGTATCCTAAAACGATTATGGGGAGCACCGTCCAAGTAATATCTCTTTCCAACACATTCAGTTGACGCCACGAGAAGAAACTGTACTAACAATAGAAAGGGGTATCACTCCATATGTACGAAGATGTACTTGCTTTACTACATAAAACAAATGCTTCTTACGAAAAGTTTGAACACGAACCAGTACTCGATTATGAAACAGATCGTATCGTACGTGAAAGGCTTGGCTTACACGGCACTCCAAGTAAAAGCTTATTTTTAAAATCAAAGTCTGGAGATTATTACGTATTTTTCACGTTAGAGGGCACAAGGCTCAACCGAGGAGAGATGAAAGAAATAACTGGAGAAAGCTTATCTCTCTGTTCTCCTGATGAGCTAAGAGAAGAAACAGGCTGTACGCCAGGATGTGTAGCTCCTTTCGGTTATTCACAACATGTAACGATTATTGTGGATAGTGCTATTTATGCTTACGATAAAATTTTAATTACACCTGGTGTACCTGAATTTACAATTGAATTATCCACAGAGGAATTAAAGAAAATCTTATTAACATGCCCAAATACTGTTTTAGAATATAAACAAAAAGAGAGCTAATCATTAGCTCTCTTTTGTCATTATTTTGCTTCTGCTACTTTTTCTTTTGCAGAACGAACTTGCTCGTCCGCATGGTAAGAAGAACGTACAAGTGGGCCAGCTTCACAGTGACTAAATCCTTTACTAAGTGCAATTTCTTTAAGCTCTGCAAATTCTGCTGGTGGGTAATATTTAAGAACTGGTAAATGCTTCTTAGATGGTTGTAGGTATTGTCCAAGAGTTAAAATATCCACATTGTTTGCACGTAAGTCATCCATTGCTTCAATTAAATCTTCTCTCGTTTCACCTAAGCCCACCATAATGCTCGATTTAGTTGGAATATCAGGCTGCATTTCTTTCGCTCGACGTAAAAACTCTAATGAACGGTCATATTTTGCTCTAGCGCGAACTCGGTTAGATAATCGACGTACTGTTTCAATGTTATGGTTTAAAATATCTGGTTTTGCATCCATTAACATTTTTAAGTTTTCTTCTACTCCACCCATATCAGATGGTAATACTTCGATTGACGTAAATGGGTTTTTGCGACGAACAGCGCGTACTGTTTCAGCAAAAACAGCTGCTCCGCCGTCCTTTAAATCATCACGTGCAACCGCTGTTATAACAACGTGCTTTAAGCCCATTTGTACTACAGAATCTGCTACGCGTTCTGGCTCTTGTAAATCAAGCTCAGTTGGTAAGCCTGTTTTAACCGCACAAAAACGACAAGCACGTGTACAAACCGCACCTAAGATCATAAATGTTGCTGTTTTCCTTACAGCCCAGCATTCATGAATATTCGGACATTTCGCTTCTTCACAAACTGTATGAAGATTCTTAGAACGCATCATTTTCTTTAAGCCTGTATAGTTTTCATTCGTGTTTAACTTAATTTTCAACCATTCGGGCTTGCGCTTATATTCTGTTTGTTTTGTCATGGTTATCAACTCCGCACAATATGAAATAGTTTACCGTGTTCGCTTCTTTCAATGTAACATATCTATTCTAACGTATGAAAGCGATTTGCTCAAATGAAGATTCTAAGATTTTTTCCAATCGTTCCCTATAATGAAATACTCCGTATATCCCACACTAAAAAGAGTGATGTTGTGAAAGGAGTCTATTTCATGCTTCGAAAAATTTCTCTTTTGCTTTCGATTTGCTTTCTTCTCCACCAAAACATCGCTTACGGTGAAGATAATCAGCAAAGCATATACGAAAAGCGCATGGCACTATATAAAGAAACCGAGCAATCTTCAGGCATTCCGTGGTATTACTTAGCTGCAATGGATCAATATGAAAGAAATATACGGAGCGTAAGAAAAGATATTCCGAAAAAACCAGATGCCATCATTTCCCTTTATTTCAAACCAGAAATATGGGCTGGACCCGTTAATATTAACGACACTCTTCCCCATACAATTTCTCTATTTGGCGGGATGGGTTTAGATGGTGACAAAGATGGATTTGCAAATGCAAATAACGACCGTGATCTTTTGCATACAGCAGCAACGATTTTAAAGAAACAAGGACCGTCCGAAGACCGTATTCACATTATGCTTTGGGAATATTATAGACGTGCGAAAACAGTTGAATTAATTACCGAATACGCCCGTATTTATAAACATTATGGACGTATTAATTTAGAAGGAAATGCTTTCCCTCTCCCGATTCGTAGTGATCATAGCTACCGTAGTACTTTCGGTGCTGGAAGAAGTTTCGGGGGAAGGAGAGTTCATGAAGGAACCGATATTTTTGCAGGCTACGGCGTACCAGTAAGATCCACTTGCTATGGCATTATTGAAACAAAAGGCTGGAACCGTCTTGGCGGATGGCGCATCGGCATTCGTGACCTTCATAATAACTACCATTATTACGCTCATTTAGGCGGATTCTCAAAGGAAATACAGCTTGGACAAATTGTTGAGCCCGGAAAAGTAATCGGATTTGTCGGTAGCACCGGTTACGGCCCTCCCGGCACAGCTGGAAAATTCCCGCCCCACCTACATTTCGGCATGTATAAAGACAATGGTTATACAGAATGGGCTTTCGATCCATACATGCATTTAAGTCTTTGGGAGCGAAAAGAACGCGCGAATACAAAGCGATAACCGTAGCAATATGCTACGGTTATTTTTTAAATTCGGCTAACTATCCGTTTTCTTTTTATCAGGTACAACAACACTCCCGCTTCCATAATAAGTAGGTACTTCCCCTTGAACAATGCGCGTTGCAATCGGAACGTCTTGCTTCACTGTTATTTCTTTCGTATGAAATGGAATAATCACTTGCAACGTGACTTCCATCTCCATAATAATTTGAATCGCTGTCGTATTGATCCCGTGCGGTTCAATTTTTTGTTTAATATCCGTATTCACATGACCAATCGTCGTGAAATCGATTGGAATATCGGGACCTATATTTCCAAGAAGCGCATTATCCGTTACACGACCAAAAGGAACTGCCATCGTTGCTCCATTTTTTTCAGAAATACCTAGCCCCTTCAAATCACCTTGTTCTACTTGCTGTAAATATTTTTCTATGTATGTGGTCGTTGATGTTACGATTTCATTTACTTGCTTCGTATTTAAATTAATTGTGGATACTTTCCCGTTTTTATCATTTTGTACTTTCATTAATGAATCGACATCGAATCCTTCATTAATTCTATCTTTTACCGCCTTTGTCATAATCGCTGTCGCCATTTTATGCGTCTCTACTTCTCCATATTTAAGTAATGTTGGCTGAATGCTACTATTCACAATCCATAATCCTTGCACGAGTAATATAACAAAAAGAATAAACGACATAAGCAGTATGTACCGAAAGGAAATAGGCCCCCTTCGAAACCGCGAATTTTTCGAACGAAATATACTCATAAAAAAACCTCCTTCTTATATCATTTCTATGCAAGAAGGAGGGACGATATATGCTTATCTCATTTTTAATAATGCTTCTTTTCCAATTGTGCCTGCCGTAATACCTAAAGCTTCGGCTTCAATCGTTACTGATTCTAGCGGTGCTTCAAGAAGCTGTTCAATCGTTCTTACACCAACCGCACGGCCAGCAATAATTCCTCGATCCCCTAACTTCTCATTTAAAAGACCTACATCTAATGCACCGCACATAATATATCCTTTATCGCTCATTACAGCTAGCAAATTTGTCTTTGGAAGTTTGACGCTAACCGCAATAAACGTATAATTATCAATTATAATTGGCTCCACATTAACCATAGTTCACACCCCTCTCTTTCTTATCTGTATGACAAGAGAAAAATGAGTGTTACAAGTAACTAGCCTATAGTTTGACGGAAGATGTATGAGTTATCAACACGTCTGTTAACACATCTCTGAGTAACTCTGGCATATAATATTGTTTGTCAGAAAGTGTGGATAGCTCTGGGTATAAGTATCCGAACGTAAACATATCAATCGTTCCTACCGTATATATACGATCTAATTCCAGCGATTCCCCGTTAATCAATACATCTTCGAGTAAAATTTTATTCCCAGGAATCGTATCTGGAATGACCTCTACACCAGCATAAATCATTTTTCCCATCACTTTTCCGCGAAATCCGAATCCTTTTACCTCAAGGTTCTCCATATTCGGGCGACGTGCTTTCAAAATAACTTCTCGTAACGTTTTTCCTGGCACTTTTAATAAACATGGATTAATTGGATGTGGACAAATTCTGTGAATATCTCCGCGCGTCACAACACCTTCTTCTAATCCTTCAAGAAGTACACCAGCGTTCACCATGCCAATCTCTGCATCGCACCACGTTTTCAGCGCATTTGCTAACATGTGAGAAAATGATGTCTCATGAAACCAATCGATCGGTAATGATTCCTTTAAATGAACGACAGGCTCTGCCATAATATGTTTACTTTCTTCCTGCAGCATTTCAATTGTGGATAACGGTTTGCTATAAGCACCTAAACGTTCTGTTTTAATCGCCCTACCGTCCTTTTTCAATAACTTCTTCGTCTCTTTATCCACAGTAAGCTGAACGTGCCCAACGTAACGTCCCCACTTTTCACAACAACAAAGTAAAGTATTATTCATGAGAACTCCACGCTCAAATAAATGGTGCGTATGTGCACCTAAAATAACATCTATATCATAATGCTCTGCCATATACTCATCCATGCTTTTTCCAAGATGAGAAAGGACAACCGTAATATGAGCCTCATCTCGCACTTCTTCTAAAATAGACTCTAAATGGATAAGTGGATCTTCAATATGCCAATCGAGCATATGATAAAACTCTGGATAAGCTACCGTTAACCCGATAAAGGCAATCGTAACCCCATCTGTCGTTGTATGTAATTTATAAGGCTTTGCCCACTCCGGACGTACACCTTCTTTTTCAAATAAATTCGCAACGAGCACCTCAAATCCAGCATCATCATATAGACGATTCAAATGCTCCTTCGCTAACGTAATTCCTTCATTATTTCCGATTGTTACATAATCATATAACGCCTCATTCAAAAGCTTAGTATTGCCAAGTCCATTCGTCGCTTCCGAAATACTATGAAAACGATCCACATGATCGCCGATATCAACCGTCAAAACGGTCTCTCCCGCTTCCTGTCTTCGCTTTTTCTCCCCTTGTACAAACCGAGAAATTTGCGGCCAATTTTCAAAATGACTATGTATATCGTTTGTATGATAAAGGTGGATGATTGTTTCTTTATTTATATTCAGAGAAAAAACCTCCTCTCAGTTCCTTACTGCCATTTACGCTACACGTACGCAATAATCCTGTAAATACTTTTCGTCTTTTCTTGCTATTTTACATTGTACTCGCATTGAGAGAAAAAGCAAAAGATTGCCCTTTTAATATGGAAAACTTTATTTTTTCTAATCTGTGGATTAGTTGGAGGAGGATTTTCTTTGTAGTCGGTGGTGGGGCCTATTTGTCAGGAAGTTTGTTGGACGGATTGACGAAGAGCTTTTTGCTGCCTCCTAGATGGAGTATTACCCTACACATATACCTTGTAACACGACATATGTCGTGTTACAATCTCATCATAAGGTGGTGAACCATAAAATGGATAAAGAGATATTAAAAGGAAGTATTGATATTTTACTTCTCTCCATCATTAAACAGCACGATACGTACGGATATGAAATTATTCAAAAACTAAAAGAGAACAGCAATGATTTATACACGATGAGCCAAGGTACACTCTACCCAGCACTCAAACGCTTGGAACAAAAGGATTTCATCAATTCATACTGGGGTGAATCTGAAACTGGTATGAAACGAAAATTTTATCGCATTACTACGAGCGGAAAGAAAATTTTAGAAGAAAAACTAACAGCGTGGGATTCAGTTACAGCTCTTATTAAAACTTGTCAGAAAGGAGCTTTAAATTAATGACGATTGAAGAATACATAAAGAATATTGTTCAAAAAACAAGCCTATCGCAATCTGATAGAGACGAACTATACTTCGAAATTTTTGATCATCTTACAAGCTTAAAACAAGAATTTCTCGATCAAGGAAAATCTGAAGAAGAAGCTACTACATTAGCCATTCAAAATTTTGGAGAAGCCTCTACTTTAGGAACTGAAATTGAAAAAGCGATGCAATCTTCTACGCAAAAATATGTACAGTGGATTGGCTGGGGATTATTTTTACCGTATTCGTTTGTTTTGTTATTTAAACTGTTGATCGGGAGACCAGCTTTTTACTTTGGTAATCTGAAGTACTTCTTTGAAACAGGTGACTGGCATTCTATACACGGTGGGTTAATAAACTTAGTTCCTTTCAGAAGTACAATCCGCTATTTAACTGAATTTGATTCTTATAATCTAGACATCGTACTTATGAATACATTAGGAAACGTCATCATATTTATCCCATTCGGATTCCTTCTACCTTTATTATTTAAACAAATATACAATGTAAAAATGGCATCCAAAATTTTCATTAAGTTTATTTTATTAATTGAATCGTTACAACTCCTTACTTTTACCGGTGTTTTCGATATTGATGACATCATATTGAATATGTTAGGTGCTTTAATTGGATATGGTTCTTTTGTTGGGATGAAGTATATTTGGGGCCGCGTTAAGTCTGTGGATAAAGTGGATACGATTTAGGTTCGGGGTATACGGCCTGTTCTTCCTGTCGTAATTTGTTGATAAGTCGATATATTCCGAGTTATGATCGATATATTTGAAAAATCGCTGATATATTTAACTGAACACCCGCCTATGTATCCTAGCCTGAACTGAATCGACCTAAGCACAACACAAAAAAGCGCCCTGCATAGCAGGGCGCTTTCTTCATACATATATTATCCAGTTCCAGCGGCTAGAATGTTCGGTGGCTTCACTTTAAATATTAACCAATAGAACCTTCCATCTCAAACTTGATTAGGCGGTTCATTTCAACTGCGTATTCCATTGGAAGTTCGCGAGTGAATGGCTCGATGAAGCCCATTACGATCATTTCTGTAGCTTCTTGCTCAGAAATACCGCGGCTCATTAGATAGAATAATTGTTCTTCTGATACTTTCGATACTTTCGCTTCGTGTTCAAGTGAAACGTAATCGTTTTTGATTTCGTTGTAAGGAATTGTATCAGATGTAGATTGGTTATCCATGATTAACGTGTCACACTCGATGTTAGAGCGAGAGTTTTTCGCTTTTGGTCCAAAGTGTACGATACCACGATAAGTTACTTTACCACCATGCTTCGCAATCGATTTAGAAACGATTGTTGAAGACGTGTTTGGTGCTAAGTGAATCATTTTCGCACCAGCATCTTGGTGTTGGCCTTTACCAGCAATCGCGATAGATAATGTTAAACCACGAGCGCCTTCGCCTTTTAAGATAACTGCAGGGTATTTCATCGTTAATTTAGATCCGATGTTACCGTCAATCCATTCCATCGTTGCGTTTTCTTCACAAACCGCACGTTTTGTAACTAGGTTGTATACGTTGTTCGCCCAGTTTTGGATTGTTGTATAACGGCAATATGCATCTTTCTTAATGATGATTTCTACTACCGCACTGTGAAGTGAGTTAGTCGTGTAAACAGGTGCTGTACAACCTTCTACGTAGTGTACGTGTGCGCCTTCGTCTACGATGATAAGCGTACGCTCGAATTGTCCCATATTTTCAGAGTTAATACGGAAGTACGCTTGAAGTGGTGTATCCACTTTAATACCTTTTGGAACGTAGATGAATGATCCACCAGACCAAACTGCAGAGTTTAATGCAGAGAATTTGTTGTCTGTTGGTGGGATTACTTTTCCGAAATGCTCACGGAAAATATCTTCGTTCTCTTTTAATGCGCTATCTGTATCTTTGAAGACGATTCCTAGAGCTTCTAGGTCTTCTTTCATGTTGTGGTATACAACTTCAGATTCGTACTGTGCAGATACACCAGCTAAATATTTTTGCTCCGCTTCAGGAATACCTAATTTATCAAATGTCGCTTTAATTTCCTCAGGTACTTCATCCCAAGACTTCTCAGATTTCTCAGATGGTTTTACGTAGTACGTAATTTCATCGAAATCTAAGTCGTTTAAGTCGCCGCCCCATTGTGGCATTGGCATTTCATAGAACTTATCCAGTGATTTTAAACGGAAGTCTAACATCCACTGTGGTTCTTCTTTCATACGTGAAATCTCTTCAACGATTTCTTTTGTTAAACCGCGTCCAGCACGGAAAATCGAAACGTCTTTGTCTTTGAAACCATATTTATAATCGCCGATATCTGGCAGTTGCTTCGCCATGTTGGTGTGTCCCTCCTTAGATAACCTCGTTTTTAGGAACCTTTAACATTACTTATCTTCGTTTAAGCCCTTTTCTAACGCTTTCCACGCTAATGTTGCACATTTAATACGTGCAGGGAACTTGCATACGCCTTGTAATGCTTCAATATCTCCTAAATCAATGCTGTCATCGTACTCTTTTCCTAGCATCATGTCAGAGAAAATTTTAGAAAGCTGAAGTGCCTCTTCAATTTTCTTACCTTTTACTGCTTGTGTCATCATCGAAGCTGAAGACATTGAGATAGAACATCCTTCTCCTTCAAACTTCGCCTCTTGCACAATACCTTCTTCTACTTTCATCGTAAGTTGAATACGATCGCCGCAAGTTGGATTGTTCAAGTTAACAGTAACACTATCTTCTAACACGCCATTGTTACGAGGATTCTTATAATGATCCATAATAACTTGACGGTATAACGTATCTAAATTATTAAATGACATTTGTGAAATACTCCTTTGTCTTGATTAGCGATTCAACAAATGTATCAATTTCTTCTTTTGTATTATATAAATAGAAGCTCGCACGTGCTGTAGAAGAAGCTTTCAGCCACTTCATAAGCGGTTGTGCACAGTGGTGTCCTGCGCGAACCGCAATGCCTTCTACATCTAATACAGTTGCTACATCATGAGGATGTACGTCTTCAATATTAAATGTAACAAGACCAGCGCGATGCTTTGGACCATAAATTGTAACGCCATCTACTTCTGATAGTCTTTCTAAAGCATATTGCGCTAATTCATGTTCATGCTTTTCAATATTATGAAGACCGATTTCTTCTAGGAAATCAATTGCCGCACCAAGTCCGATTGCATTACCGATAATCGGTGTACCTGCTTCAAACTTCCACGGAAGCTCTTTCCAAGTAGATTCTTGTAAATCTACGAAATCAATCATTTCACCGCCAAATTCAATTGGCTCCATATTGTTCAGCAATTCTTTTTTACCATATAATACGCCGATACCTGTAGGTCCGCACATCTTATGAGCAGATAATGCGTAGAAATCACAGTTTAAATCTTGTACATCCACTTTCATATGAGGTGCACTTTGTGCTCCATCAACGATCATGATTGCACCGTTTTCGTGTGCGATTGCTCCGATTTCTTTTACAGGGTTAATCGTTCCAAGTACGTTTGATACTTGCATAATAGAAACGATTTTTGTATTCGGTGTAACTGTTTGACGAACATCTTCTAAAGAAATTGTACCGTCTGGTTGAAGCGGAAGGTATTTTAAAGTTGCACCAGTTTTCTTCGCAACTTGTTGCCACGGAATGATGTTACTATGGTGCTCCATGTAAGAAATAACGATTTCATCGCCTTCTTTTACATTTTCAAGACCATAGCTAGCCGCTACTGTATTTAATGCAGTTGTCGTTCCGCGCGTGAAAATAATCTCTTCCATTGATTTCGCGTTAATAAACTTGCGAACTTTCTCGCGTGCACCTTCATACGCGTCGGTAGCTTTCGTACCGAGCGTATGAACACCGCGATGCACGTTAGAATTATATTCTTTATAGTAACGTTCTAACGTTTCAATTACTTGAATTGGTTTTTGAGAAGTTGCTGCACTATCGAAATATACAAGTTGTTTGCCGTTCACTTTTTGATCAAGAATTGGAAACTGTTTGCGTATTTCATGAATATTCATTAGCGAACTTTCCTTTCAATTACCTCAACAAGCTGTGCTTTTACTCCTTCAATTGGAAGCTCATTTACTACAGGTGCTAAAAATCCATGGATGACTAAACGTTCTGCTTCGCGTTTTGGAATACCACGGCTCATCAAGTAGTATAATTGGTACGGATCTACGCGGCCTACTGAAGCTGCGTGACCTGCCATTACATCATCTTCGTCGATTAAAAGAATTGGGTTTGCATCACCGCGAGCTTTTTCATCTAACATAAGAACGCGAGAAGATTGTTGTGCATTTGATTTAGATGCACCGTGTTCAATCTTACCAATTCCGTTAAAGATAGATGTTGCACTATCTTTTTGTACACCGTGTTTTAAAATCCAACCTTCAGAGTGTTTACCGAAGTGAACAACTTTAGTTGTAAAGTTTTGCGTTTGGTTACCACGGCCAATTGTTACTGTTTTCGTATCAGCATATGAACCGTCGCCCATTAAGTTCGTAACGTTCTCTGAAATTGTGTTTCCGTCATTCATAAGGCCTAGAGCCCAATCAATGCGGCCGTCGCGTCCAACTACACCGCGGCGGTTAACGTAAGTTGTTACATCTTTTGCTAATAGATCAACCGCACCGAACTTCACTTGTGCGCCTTGTTCCACGATTACTTCTGCTACGATATTTGCAATACCTTTAGCATTTTCATTTGCAACGTAGTTTTCTACATAAGTTGCAGTACTGTTCGCATCAGCCACGAATAATACGTGGTTATATACGTTAGCTTCTTCGCCGTCTACTAAGAATACAGCTTGAAGTGGAGTTTCAAGAACAACGTTTTTCGGAACATATACAAATGCACCGCCGTTGATTAATGCAGCATGAAGTGCAGTTAAACGATGCTCGTCTACCTTCACGCCGTCTTTCATTAAATACTTTTGTAATAATTCAGCATGCTCTGTTGCAGCTGTTACGATGTCTGTAAAAATAACACCTTTTTCTTTTGCTTCGTCTGCTAAAGAAACGAATGCAGTTGTACCAGTACGTTGTACTAATACGCTGTTATTTTCATCGATTAAGTTTTTCACTGCTTCTGGAAGCTCTGTTAAAGAACTTACAGGCTCTTGCTTAGCAGCGTCGCCTTTTCCGATAAAGTCCCATTTTTCAATTTTCGTTTTATCAGGCGTTGGCATTGGAAGTTCAGTTGCTTGTGCAAGAGCTTGTAAGCGGAACTCAGTCAACCAAGCAGCTTCGTTTACTTCGCTTGCGCGCTGACGGATTGTTTCTTGATCGAAAGGTAATGTACCGATTGTCATGTTTATGCTCCTCTCTTACGCTTCTTGCTCTGCTGTTTCGTCTTCAATACCTAATTCTTTTTTAATCCAGTCGTAACCTTCAGCTTCTAGACGTTGTGCAAGCTCAGGGCCACCAGATTTAACGATACGACCGTTCATCATAACGTGAACGAAGTCTGGAGTGATGTAGTTTAATAAACGTTGGTAATGCGTAATCATTAGGCAACCGAAATCTTCGCCGCGCATTTGGTTAATACCTTTAGATACAACTTTTAATGCATCGATATCAAGACCTGAGTCGATTTCATCTAAGATTGCGATTTTTGGCTCAATCATCATTAATTGAAGAATTTCGTTACGTTTTTTCTCTCCACCAGAGAAACCTTCGTTTAAGTAACGTTGTGCCATTTCTGGATCCATTTCTAGGAATTCCATGTTTTTATCTAATGTACGGATAAATTTCATAAGAGAAATTTCATCGCCCTCTTCACGACGTGCATTAATTGCAGAACGTAAGAAGTCAGCGTTTGTTACTCCGCTAATTTCACTTGGATATTGCATTGCTAGGAATAGACCTGCTTGTGCGCGCTCGTCTACTTCCATTTCTAATACATCTTCACCGTCGATGATGATGCTACCTTCTGTTACTTCATACTTTGGGTGACCCATAATCGCAGAAGATAAAGTTGATTTACCTGTTCCGTTAGGTCCCATAATTGCGTGGATTTCTCCACCTTTTACTTCAAGGTTTACACCTTTTAAAATTTCTTTGCCATCAATTGATACGTGTAAGTCTTTAACCGTTAATGTAGAACCAGCCATCTCAATACCTCCATTAATCCTATATATACATTTTAAAAATTCCTAAAACGTTCATATTCTCATTTTATTCTCATTCTAATCTTATATCAAATAAAATGATATCGCAAACGACGAAAAAAAGTAACAATTTTTTCACAAATGTATATAAGTATTTCCCTTGCATCCTTATATGATACACCTTTCTTCTTATTTATATAAAGAAAAAAGGACTGGGAATTTTCCAGTCCTTTCCTTGTGTTTATTCACTTACCGGAAGTACAGCACCTTTATATTCTTTATTAATAAAGTCTTGGATTTCTTTTGAATGCAGTACTTCTACTAATTCTTTAATTTCTTTTTTCTTCTCGTCACCTTTACGAACTGCAATAATATTTGCGTACGGAGAGTCTGATCCTTCAATCGCAATTGCATCCTTTGTTGGATTTAACTTCGCATCAATTGCATAGTTTGAATTAATGAATAAAGCATCACCTTCATTATTTTCATACAGCTTTGGTGACAATCCAGGCTCTACATCTGTTTTAAACTTTAAGTTTTTCGGATTTTCTACAACATCTTTTACTGTTGCTTTAACAACATCTACACCGTCTTTTAATTTAATAACGCCGCCTTTTTGTAACAATGCGAGCATACGGCCACGCTCCGCTACGTTGTTACTCATAATAACTGTTCCGCCATCTGGAAGTTCTTTTAAACTTTTATATTTCTTAGAATAAATGCCCATTGGCTCTAAATGGATTTTTCCTGCGTTTACAATTTTATATCCCTTTTCTTGAATTTCTTTATCTAAGTAAGGAATGTGCTGGAAGTAGTTTGCATCAATTTCCTTATCCGCTAATGCTTTATTCGGCAGAACATAATCTTGGAATTTTTTAATTTCTAATTTAATACCCTTTTTCTCTAATATCGGCTGTGCCTTTTCTAAAATAACGGCGTGCGGCACGTTAGAAGCTCCTACAACAAGCTTATTCTCATCTTTCCCTCCGCAAGCAGCTAATGTAAATACAGACAGCGCTGTAACAACTGACAGTAGAATCTTTTTCATATGATGTCCCCTTCTCCCTTATAGTTATGTAGTTATAAAAAAGGGCCGGCATACACCAGCCCTTTTCAGCAATTATTCTTTTACAGGAACAACCGCTCCTTTATATTCTTTAGTAATAAAGTCTTCGATTTCTTTAGAATCCAATACTTCTACAAGCTCTTTAATCGCTTTTTTATCTTTATCACCTTTACGAACCACTAATACGTTTGCGTATGGAGAATCATCACCTTCAATTGCCATTGCATCTTTTTCTGGGTTTAATTTCGCATCAATTGCATAGTTCGAGTTAATTAAAACAGCGTCGCCTTCTTTATTGTTATACACTTGTGGTAATAAACCAGGCTCAATATCCGTTTTGAACTTTAAGTTTTTCGGATTATCTGCAATATCTTTTTGAGTTGCACTAACTGGATCTACTCCGTCTTTAATTTTTAAAATGCCTTCTTTTTGTAAAATCGCTAAACCACGTCCATGGTCAGTAACGGAATTACTCATAATAATTGTCGCCCCGTCTGGAAGTTCTTTTAAGCTCTTATATTTTTGAGAATATACACCGATTGGCTCTAAATGAATTTTCCCTGCTATTTCAAAATCATATTTTTTATCTTTCATTTCTTTTTCTAAATACGGAATGTGCTGGAAGTAGTTTGCATCTAAATCCTTATCCGCTAACGATTTATTTGGTAACACGTAATCTTGGAACTTTTTCACTTCTAATTCAATTCCTTTTTTCTCAAGTAACGGTTTCGCCTTTTCTAAAATTTCAGCGTGCGGTACGTTAGAAGCACCAACAACAAGTTTCTTTTCATCTTTATCTTTCCCGCCACAAGCAGCTAACCCAAAAATTGAAGTTGAAATAAGTGCTGTAAGTAATAATTTTTTCATTTGAAATATCCTCCCATTTTTTATTATCGTTTATCTATTCGAGTCGTTAAACTATCACCAATCCACTGAATGAAAAATACAACTAATAATACACAAATTGTCGCAACGATTGTTACATCGTTATTTCCTCGTTGGAATCCTTCTAAATAAGCAAGCGTTCCAAGGCCACCAGCACCAACAACTCCCGCCATTGCTGTATAGCCTACTAAAGCAATTGTCGTAACCGTGATACCAGATACTAATGCTGGTAACGATTCTGGAATTAACACTTTCAAAATAATTGTGCTTGTTTTTGCTCCCATTGCTTTCGAAGCTTCAATTACACCTTTATCAATTTCACGAAGCGCAATTTCAACCATTCTTGCGTAAAATGGTGCCGCTCCAATAATTAAAGCTGGAAGTGCTGCACTCGCTCCAAGAATTGTTCCAAGCAGAATCTTTGTGAATGGGATTAATAAAATGATTAAAATGATGAACGGTATCGAGCGGAAAATGTTTACGAACGCTCCAATCCCCGTGTTAACCGCTTTGTTTTCCCATAAATTATCTTTCGCTGTCATAAAGAGTAACAATCCTAAAATTAGTCCTAATACAAATGTGGCAAGAGCTGCGATTGCCGTCATATATAACGTTTCACCAGTTGCTTCTAACATTTGATTCCAATCAACATTTGCAATTAACTTATCCATGTGCAATCACCTCCAGCTCTACTTGATCTTGATGTATTCCCTCTATTGCTTGCTGAATCGCTGTTTCCTCACCATTTAAATGAACAACTAAACTACCGTAAGAGCCGTTATTCGTTTGTGCGATGTTTCCTTGCAAAATGCTAACTTCTATATCACTGCGTTGCATTAATCTTTGAAGTACTGGTCTTTCTACAGCTTCACCGATAAACTGCAAACGAATTACTTTACCATCTGGATACTTTTCAATTAAACTTTCAATCGTTTCATTTGTATCTTCAGAATCCGTTAACTGCTGTACAAATCGCTTTGTAATGTCTTTCTGCGGATTGCGGAATACATCAAGTACTGGACCCGTTTCTACAATCTTTCCTTTCTCCATTACCGCCACTCGATTACAAATCTTTCGAATCACGTGCATCTCGTGTGTAATGAGTACAATTGTTAAACCGAGACGCTTATTAATATCTAATAATAAATCTAAAATTTGATCTGTCGTTTCTGGATCAAGAGCTGATGTCGCTTCATCACATAAAAGCACTTGTGGGTTGTTAGCTAATGCTCTTGCAATACCAACGCGTTGCTTTTGTCCTCCGCTTAGCTGAGATGGATACGCGTCTCCTCTTCCTTCTAATCCAACAAGATGAATTAACTCATCTACGCGTTTTCTTCTCTTCGCCTTATCGACACCTGCAATTTCAAGTGGGAACTCGATATTTTCGCGTACAGTTCGTGACCAAAGTAAGTTGAAGTGCTGAAAAATCATTCCGATTTCTTGCCTTGCCTTACGAAGTTCACTCCCTGTAATTGCTGAAATCACACGATTTGCAATTGTAATTTGGCCAGAAGTTGGTTTCTCTAACTGATTGAATAATCTAATTAACGAACTTTTCCCAGCGCCACTATATCCGATAACACCAAAGATTTCACCTTTGTCTATTTTTAAATTGGCATTATCTACAGCAGTGACATCACCGCTTTTTGCTTTATATATTTTCTTTACATTTTCTAACAAGATCATGATGTTCACCCCTTTTTTTGTTCTAGCCGCTGAAGCTAGATTTTTGGTCGACTCCGCAATTTTTTATTTTTAATGCGTGTAGTCCACCGTTATCACTACTTTTATTATTTGAATGTCCTCCACATTCAAACAACAAAAAAACCTTTCCGCTTTTAGAGAAGCAGAAAGGTTTATATGCGTATATAACAACATTATCCCTCTCTCTCATCTCTCAAAGCATTTGCTTTGCAGGAATTGGCACCATTTCAACATAAGTTGACGGTTGCCGGGCTTCACAGGGCACAGTCCCTCCACCTCTCTTGATAAGAGAAATCAGATTACATTTTCGTCTGATTTGTAATTTATGAAATTGTCTATATTTTATGAATTGAATTGTATCAATATCCATACGCCATGTCAACAGAAATTTTCGTAAAAAAAGAAACTTCAGACTTTTAAGCACCCACTGACATCGGCTTACATATATGAAACATCGATTCAACTAATAGCATCGTTCGATACGTGCCCGAATATTGTACACGTCCATCGTTCATTAACATTTGCAATCGTACATTTCCGTTCACCAATTGTTTTACATCTTCCTCATCTACACAAACGATTTGCTCCGTTCCTCGTTCCTCATGTAGCAGCTCTATATAATCTCTTGAAATTTGTAACGAACAACTTTCATCTCCAAAGCGGAAATTAACAGTTCTTTCTCCTTGTCTTAAAAGCGGCTCTAAATGATATTGACCATTAGCGTAATTTACAAATGATTGCAGCAAAGAATATAATTTCACCCTAAATCACATCCTTCATATCACTTTCTATTACACATACCATTCCCTCTCACTAAAGAGCAATCCTGTTACTTTCGCTCGACAAATACTGTAGCCACCCTGCATCTCGACATATTTCCCGAGAAATATGTCGAGGCGGCAAAAACTTTGCCGCCTACTTTAATTCCGTATATAAATATTCAACCGAATGAAATGCATATATCTTCTTCATGAGTGTCCCATTTTCAAAAACAAGTAAACACGGTACACTTTCTATCCCATACTCTTTCGCTAAATGCGGGGCATAATTTAAATCTAACATTCCAATTTTCAAATCTTCAATTGTCATCTCAACGACCGTTAACATCTTCTTTGCCAATTGGCATGTTCCACACATTGGTGTATACACATATAACACTGTTTTTTCTTCATTTCCTATTAGGGCTGTAGCTTCGGCACCTGTCCAATCAATCACTTCTATCATTCCTTACCGTAAATATTCTGTATAAACGTCAATGTCAGCTCCCCATAATACATTTGCTAAGTGTGAAGATGGCGCAGTTGCCACTTCTCGGTACGAGCGATCAATATAAATATGCTCTGCTTGCGGAAATTCTTTTCGAAACTGTTTCCTTAACTTTTCTCCAGCATCATCAGCATCCACTAGTACATACACTTCCTTATCAAAAAACTGATCAATGAGCTCATCCATTTTCGATAAACCAATTGTACCATTTGTACAAACAATTTCCACCGGTTCACGAATAATAGATTCAATCTTTCTTCTATCTGATTTACCTTCTACAATAATGACTTTTTCCACATAAATCATATGTCATCACCCGATCACCATATACTATACAACCTTTAACTTAGTATATAGTATATTCGTTATTTTCATGTTGTTTCCTGTTTATTTTTGCAAAAGAAAAGCGCAAGCGGCTCGTTCAGATTACGAAGCCACATGAAACCTTACCGAAAAACGTTCATTCCCATAATAGCTTATTCATTTACACTCGATTTTAAATGTATTATGTAACACAAAATAAAAAAGGACAGCACAAAGGCTGTCCTTTAGTCGACTATAATTAGTCTTGGTTTGTCATTTCTGCATATTTTTCTGCAGTTAATAACTTCTCAACTTGGCTTGCATCAGAAAGTTCAACTTTAACCATCCATGCACCCTCGTATGGAGATTCGTTAACTAGTTCTGGTTGGTCACTTAATTCTTCGTTTACTGCTACAACTTTACCACTTACAGGTGCGTATAATTCAGAAACTGTTTTAACAGATTCTACGCTTCCGAATGGCTCGTCAGCTTCGATTGTTGCACCTACTTCAGGAAGTTCAACGAATACGATATCGCCTAACTCACCTTGCGCAAAATGAGTAATACCGATAACAACCGCATTACCTTCTGTTTTTACCCATTCGTGTTCTTCAGAGTAACGTAAATTATTTGGAATGCTCATGACTGTACCTCCAGTGAATGTATTAATTATGTAAAAATACCTTATTGGTACTTTTTCCACACACTTTCAAACTGCTCTTCGTTAAAACCAAGTGTTACACTCGTTCCATCTGTTACAATTGGACGTTTAATTAACATGCCATCAGATGCTAAAAGCTCATACATTTCGTCTTCGCTTGCATCCTTTAACTTATCTTTTAAACCAAGTTCGCGGTAACGCATTCCACTTGTATTAAAGAATTTTTTTAATGGTAATTCACTTTTCTCATGTAAATTACGTAAATCTTCTTTTGACGGTGGATTTTCAACAATATGAATCATCTCATATGCTACATCGTTTGCCTCAAACCATTTCTTTGCTTTTTGACATGTGCCACACTTTGGATATGAATAAAATGTTACTGTCATAAATTCACCTACTTTTTTACTAACCTTTACCTTTATCATATAGAAAACGTTTTATTATTTCAAACGATTATTCGCTAAACTTTTACTTATTTCGTGATAATTTTTAATAATCCTGCAAATTTTTCTTATTTTTCCGCCATTTATTAAGAAAAAATAAATATATAATTTTTTTAAATTTTTTTCTCATCCCACGCCGAACATATATCTTAAACAAACGTTTGATTAACTCCCTATTTTTCTTTGTTAACCCTTGAATTGCATCGGTTTCTTTCTACCGAACATACACCTTAAACAAACGTTTGATTAATTTCCTACTTTTCTTTGTTAACCTTTGAGTTGCATCGGTTTCTTTCTACCGAACATACATCTTAAACAAACGTTTATTTAACCATTTCAGCCTATAATCACAGAACCCGGAAACACTTTAAATGACAAAGGCGTACAGATAAAAGGAACTAACGATTTTGGCCGTAATAGTGAGAGTATTCCATGATGTTGAAGAAATTACTGCAAAGAAAAAAGACGCATTTAAATGGATGCGTCTTTTGGAGATGTTTCTTTTGTGAAATCATATAAAGCAATTGCGCCTAAAATAACCAATATACTTTCAGGGGCATCTAACAAAATAGTTCTCCAAGTTTCTGAGACTACCCATTTAATACCTGCCGCTGATTCGAGATATGCTTGAAAATAACTGATTGTAAAATCAATTACACATAAACATACAAGTAATGTTAGACCAAATCGAATTAATTTCTTGTTTTTAAACATATAACACCTCTCAAAATTCATTGGATATTTCTGATTTTAGTTCGTTATATACAAAAATCCCTATATTTAATTTTAACATAGAAAATATCCAAATAAATACAATATGCACATTTGCATATTTCATGAATATTGAGGAACTACTTTTAATAAAAAAGCCCTACTAGTGTAGGACAAAATAGCTTTAGCAATCCCAACAAGTAATCGCATAAATAACAGAATCAGTTGAACCACCATATAGACAATCCCAGCTCTTGAAATAAGGGAAAATCCCTGTTCCTGGCCACCAACCATAATGAATAACCCGCCGCATAACGCTACAACGGATGCAATAGCACCGACAGGTAAGAAATTACTGCAAAGAAAAAGCCATGTATACACATGACTTTCATAGCATAATCACTTCTATATTCAATACAAATTAAAGTGAATTATATTTCTTTACTTTTAAAGGAATAGATATTACATATAAATCTATAGCATAAGTAATAATCAAAATCCCTTTTCCTTCATCAGCAAATTTTGCTTGCAGAAACTTTTCTGAAACTTTCCTTTTTCTCCATCTCTTTGGAAGGTATTCGAATCCTAAGAACATAATAATAGCCCGATACTCATTAACTTAACTACTTTTCTTTTTTCCATGATATTTCAAATTCTCCACCATGTTCTTCTGTTATAATTTTAACTTTATATGTATCATCTTTAGACACTTTAATATTATTTTTACTGTTTCCACTATTAACTTCCAGTATTGTATTATCATTTGAATCTAAAACATAAGCCTTTATGGTTCCTTGCTTCGTTTTATCATCAAAGATAAATATCCAGCTTTCACCTTTTTTTACATCCATATCTTGAGTTGCAAAACCTGTGAAACTTTTATACTTTCCATCTATACTATTTGAACCTCCATGAACCTTACCACCAACAATCGTTCCCTCTCTTGTAAAACAACCACTAAGAACTACCAAACATAGAACAAATAATAATGTATTTTTAATAGTTTTCAACATCATTCCCCCCTTATCCTCACAATACATATCCTCTTATTTACATTTTTTCTTTCATAAAGAAAAATGGATCTTTGTCCCCGTAAATAACGTAATGAATGTTGACAATCCCCTTGTTAGAGTACCATATTAAAAATAAAAAGGAGTAATAAGCAATGGATATTAAAATAGTGGATATATCAGAAAAATTATTAGATGGATATAAAGTTTTAGTTCAAGTAGATAGCAATCCATTTATCACTGAGTGTGATGGGGATAAGCCAGAAAAAAACGAAAACTATAATGTAGAAATACATATAGATGATGAATTTATATGGAATACAAATATAACCTTTTCAGATAAAAATGCAAATGCAATAATTCAGAATAGTAAAGGCTTTAAAGTAATTGCTAAGCTAGATTATAACAGTGAGGATAACTTAGCAACACTAAATATCTACGATAGTATCATACTAATTGATTTAGAAGGAATTGAGCAAGATATAACAAATGAATGGGTAGAAATGCAGTGCACTTCAATTAAGATATTTAATACTAATTTTTAACAGAAATCCATTACATAACTATGGCATAGTCGTTATGATGTAGTGAGGTATAGAAAGAGTAAGCGAGTATATAAATAAACATGTTTATATGCATATGAATATCCTACTGCAATTCCTGCTCAAGCAGACGCCACTAACCATACCTTAGCCACTCATAACCGCAAGTCCAGTCTCAACAGGAACGCTTATTGGCCATAATGAAGCTAAAGCTGCTTGCATACTTGCCCACAAACCAATACCAATCGCAAGGGGGGAGATGTGGAACTAACATTATCATCCCTTGATAAAACGAGCTAATACTCGATGCGCTTTATTAAATTTTATAATTAAATCTGCAATAGCTGATATAAAATTATAAATCGGTATCATTACAGCCGCGAATGCATCTGGCATACGTTGTAAAGCTTGCGTGAGCTTCTCAATCACATTGTTATATGCTTCTACATAAAAAAATAAGAAGCCTCGTTTACAGGCTCCTTCATCATCTATTCAAATAATCTGCAATTGTTTGAAATACTACGATATACATATTATGAATACTTTCTTCTGTATTTCCACCATTCGATAAACCAACTGCCCATTGTTGTCCTTCACCACTTCCGATATTTGCAAAACCTTGCGTATACATAGCATTTACATCTTTTCGTGCACTGTTATACTCTATCCCTTTTGTAATAAAAGTTGAATATGATTTATCTTGTAAACCAATAAAAAACACTGGTTTCTTTAGCGATGAAAATACATCTTTATACTGCTCTGTTGAGGCTTCTTGAAAGTGATCTTTCATTATTAGAAAACCATCCACTTCCTTAGATTTCTTTTCCAATTCCTCTAACTTCACATTTTCAAACTTTATATTTCTAAACGTATCTTTCGGCTTTTCTCCAATAACTCCAATTACGAGTGCTCTCCCGTTATATTCTAATTTCTCTCCTTCTTTATCCTTTGCACACCCAGCACTCACTAGGCATATCAATATAAAAAATAAGAAATACGATAAACGCTTCATTTAGCACCCTCCCCTTCTTTTAAGTCAAGTGACGAAAACGTAAGGTTAATTCAAGAAAATGTAAGTAAAATCGATAGCTCAAATGACATTTCTATATTATAATCAATTGAATTTACTTACATTACTAAACATAGGAGATTATCATGAAGAAATTTAAACTTTCATCTTTTCTTCCGTTAAGTTATATACTTCTACTCGTACTCGTAAGTCCCCTTTACGATGTATTAAATAAATCTACTGTACACGCAGTAGATGTCACAACTGTAGTAGATGATTGGATTCCATTTGTGAAAGCATTTATTATTCCTTATTTACTTTGGTTTCCTTACTTATACGGCGCACTTATTTATTATTGCTTTGCAGATCGAAAACAATATTATGTCACTTTAAGTAGTATAATTTTTGGAAAACTTGCTTGTTTTTCTATTTATTATTTTTGGCAAACAACTGTACCACGTCCAACAGTCGTTGGATCAGACGTATTTTCCGAACTAGTCCGCTATATTTATAGTATCGATCAGCCGGTAAACTGTTTCCCTAGCATTCACGTTCTTACTACCTTTGTGATTATGCTAGCTGCCTTTAAACGTAGAGAACAACATGCTTTTGAATATTATATTCTTACCTTCTTCGGTACGCTTATTATTTTATCAACGCTATTTACGAAGCAACACGCATTTGTAGACGCCATTTCTGGAATGACGCTTGCAAGCATACTTTACTTCGGCGTTCAGCTTTTATTAGCAAAAGAAACTGTACGTGTTCCAGTAAAACAAAATCACAAAATGTAAAAAGCAGACTGTGGCTTCCAGTCTGCTTTTCTCTATATAAAATTTAAGATTGCGGTACAGTCATATCACCAGAATGAATACGACCTGCTTTTTTAAGAGCAATGTAAAGTATATAAGAAACAGCTACTGGAATGATGATATAAGTGATTACCATCGCTGGGACAACTTCCCATCCTTCGCTAGAAATTAAATTAATTGGTGCGATAAGAGAACTTAATCCAAGACCTGCAATTTCTTTTCCTGCTTCCAGTTGGAAAATTAATGCAGATACTGGACCAACTATAGCACTGGCGACGACAGTTGGGACGAGAATCATTGGATTTTTAGTGATATTTGGCAACTGTACTTTCGGAGTACAAAGCGCTTGAGCTAATATACCGCCTAAATTATTTTCTTTCGCTGAGATTACAGAGAATCCGATAAACTGAGCAACGCAGCCTGCAAGAGCAGCACCACCTGCAACACCGTCTAAGCTAAGTGCGATCGCTAACGCAGCTGATGAAGCTGGAGAGATAAGTAATAGTCCCCAAACGACTGCAATAACAATAGAAGCGATGAACGGGCTACCAGCTGAACTATCTTTAATGAATGCTCCAACTGTATTTAACACAGGAGTAATATTATGAGATAACCATATACCGACTAAACCAGAACCTAATATTGCTGCAAATGGAACGAGCATCATATCTAACGCAGTTTTTCCGCTTAAACGTTTACCAATATATACAGCTAAAGTTGCTGTTAATAATGCACCGATTGGTTCACCTGTTTTAATGATTAGACCCGCTTCAGTAATGGAAATGGATCCGGCACCAATCGCTCCAGCTACCATAGCCGAGAAAATTACAAGACCATTTGCACCGAGCATAAAGGCAATTCCGGCACCAATGGCTGGTGCCATAAGTGATTTTGCAACAACCCCGATTGTAATAAGCATTGGAATATCAACAATTCTTCCTATATTTTCGATTAGTAAACCAATTCCAAGGGATACGAAAATACCTTGTGCGATTCCAGCTGATGCTTTAAATACACGAGACATTATATATTCCTTCATTTGTTTCACCTTCTCCTA
This sequence comes from Bacillus sp. FSL M8-0063, assembly GCF_038005545.1. NCBI lineage: Bacteria > Bacillati > Bacillota > Bacilli > Caryophanales > Bacillaceae > Bacillus > Bacillus sp. FSL M8-0063. The sequence continues at coordinate 696,033 of NZ_JBBOTJ010000002.1, read as the reverse complement.
TAAGTTAGTAACCAATTGTTTTCATATAATCACGTAAAATATCGTTTGATTTTGCGAATCGAGATTCTTCATCCTCTGTTAAATTTAGTTCTACAATTTCTTTCATACCATCTCTAGTAATAATAGCTGGCACTCCTGTACAAATATCATATTCACCATACTCACCATCTAAAATGGCTGATACAGCAATTACACGGTGATCATCATTAAAGATTGAGCTCGCAATATACGCTAGAGAATTTCCGATTCCGTAATAAGTAGTACCTTTTCGTTTATAAATTTCCCATCCAGCTTTTGCAGTCTTCTCAACAATTTCATCTAAATCTATTTCACCAAATTGGTCTTTTTTCTCTTCTAAAATTTGTAGAATCGGCTTTCCACCAACCGCTACGTGAGACCAAGCAACCATTTGAGAATCACCATGTTCTCCTAGAGAATACCCATGAATACTACGAGGATCTACATGTAACATTTCAGATAAAATTGTTCTTAAGCGAGAAGAATCTAATGATGTACCAGTACCGATCACACGATTTCTAGGTAATCCAGATAATTTCCACACTTGATATGTAATAATATCAACTGGGTTCGATGCAAGTAAGAAAATACCATCAAATCCACTTTCCATTACGCCTCCAACAATACTTTCCATAATCTTCGCACTCGCTCCTAAAGTATCTAAGCGACTTTGTCCAGGTTTTGGTGCTGGTCCTGCTGTAATAATAACGATGTCCATATCTTTGCAGTCTTCATAGCTTCCTGCATATACTTTTGTTCTTGTATTTGTAAAATTAATGCAGTGTGATAAATCCATCGCTTCCCCAACTGCACGTTCATGATTTATATCAATTAATAATAGTTCTTCGCAAATGCCTTGATTTACAATGGAATATGCACAACTTGATCCAACTAATCCAGTACCGATAATTGCAATTTTTCTTGTATTTCTTTTCATAGCAATCTCTCCTAATTGATCATATAATCTATTTCTTTTGTTCTTTACACTCCTCATTATATAGATTCCCACGATATAAACCATGGATACTTTGTGAATCATTGAGCAAACTTTTTGTCTTTTTTGTGAATTGTTATATTACATTTTCGTCATATTTGTTACAACTGGAAAAATATTTATTATATATTTATTGACATATATAAAGTGAAACCTTAATCACCCTTCACCAATTGTACTTTTACGGGACAAAACAAAAAAACGAGCGACTTCATTCGCCCGTTTTTTCATCCCATTATTCTGCACTTAATTGGCCTTTTAATTGCTGTACAATCATTGGGTTAGCAGGTGCAGCTGGCTTATAATAACTCTTTTGCTTTGCGTACTCATACATATTACGTTGACGCATCTCATCTTGATTACGAATTTGGATTAACGTTTGATGTAACTGTTCATTATCAGACTGAGAAATATAATTTGCATAACTTGTTAAACTTGCATTTAATCCTGCTAAATAATCGTTTACCATATCTTTTTCATTCATCTGTCGTTTCCTCCTATCCTAGGAAAGTCATTAATTGCTGTTTCGTATTTCGTGCATCTTGCGCATCCTTTTGTAACATTTGTTTCAGTTGTGGATCTGTACAAGCCTGTGCATACTGGTCTAACTTATTAATAATTGTTGCATGTCCACCAATTAAATGGCGTAAGTTTTCTACTTCAAGCTCTGTTAAATTTTGCATAGAATACTCCTACCTTTCTTTATTCGTTCACTGTTAGTATTTAGCTCTTTTTTGATTGTATACATGAATTAACTTTTTCACGTGCATACAAAATAAAAGATGAATAGCTAAGCCATTCATCTTTTATACTGGTTATGTATTTATTTTTATAGAGACACAATCATACTTATACTCACAAGTAAGTTCCATACAATGTGTAAAACAATACTAGGTATAATAGATTGCGTCTTTTTGTATAACATTGCAAATACCATTCCCATAATCGTTGCCGTAATCAGAAGACCTCCATGAAGAATTCCAAAAATGAAGGAAGAAATAATGATACCAACTAAAAAATTATATTTCTTTTCTAAAAATCGATATAAAATACCTCGAAATAGAATTTCTTCTTTAATCGGTGTAATTATAGCAACACTTAACACATATATAATACTTTGTATGCTATTTTGAATCCCTAAGCTCCCTAATTGTTCCTTCTGTTCTTCTGCACTTTCAAAACTAAACACATGTAACATTAAATATTGTGATAACGCAATGACTATAAAACCAATTAATAGATATAAATATGTCTTCCCATTCTTCAAAACGGATACATCCCAAATAGATTTAATAAAATGAAGAACTGGTTTATAAGCTAGTAAAACGATAGCAACAACAGCTGCATCTATTAAAAGGAAATAGTACCCCTCTAAATTATCACGCAACGCTTCCTCACCATAAATCCCCAAAGCCAAACCAAGGAATAATCCTCCCAGAAGTAAGAATCCTAAAATGGTTGCTATCATTACAAATAGATTTTTATATGTTATATTCTCTATTTTTCTTTCCGCACTATACGCTTCTAACCCTGTTTTACTCATAATATTCCTCCATTTGTTTTCATTTCCCTCAACAAAAATCCTTTAATGTAAATATAAAGATAATATAGCGAATCTTTCAAAAGAATAATATGCAATTTTACATATTATGAAAACTTTGTATTCTATAGTTTTAGGAATCAGATTGCTATACAATAATTATTATATGAAGTTTCAAAAAACTTTCTATCCACCATACCCCTCGCATCATATAAAACTTATTAGTTAAAGGAGCAATGACTATGAAAACCCATGAATTCCTTACAGAAATTCAGAAAGGCTCTGAACCTAGTCCCTATCAAGATCCTATCGCATTCAGTTTCGTTTGCTTTTTCTTAGCGATATATACATTTTTCAAACCTGCAAAATAATATCATTTAATAAGAAAGAGCCTCTAAACCATTAGAGACTCTTTTCCATCTAATATCTTCTTTTCAAAACTACAATAGTTAAAGCATACGAACAAAGTACTCCAGCTAATAAAAATGCATTTGCTAACTTATACTCTTCGCCTGTCAATGAATATAGATTCCCGATTAAAAAGATAACTAAATATAGAAATAAAAATACAAATAATGAAATTTTAGCTGCATTCCCTGTAATATGCTCGCCTCTTTCATCTTCCCCTTCATTCTTCTGAAAACGTGTTGAATATAAAACACCTATTATTCCTGCTACTGAGATTATGATCCCTATTACAACACTCATTCCGTTTCCCCCTCTATCTTATATTGAAAAACTTCATGAAACTCCTTACCGAAAATATGTGCAATTTCAAAAGCTAAAATTAAAGATGGATTGTAACGATTCGCTTCAATTGAGGCGATCGTTTGTCTACTTACCCCAGCTTTGTTCGCTAAATCTGTTTGTGACCAGCGCTTTTCTGCTCTAAGTACAACGAGATTATTTTGTAAATTTCCACTCTGTTTCATAACCCCTCCTCTTTTTACATTATTTTCTATATTTTAGTTGTAATTTATTTTTAACATCATGTAAACTATTTTTAACACCAAATGAAACTTTTATCCATCTACCGTTCTTTTGAAATCATATATACTAAAAAACCTTAGAATCGCTTCTAAGGTTTCGGGTTGTCTCGCTTCCTATTCAACCTCTCATTACATGTAATCCTTTAATAAATGTTTCCAATAATACATGTAAACTTGTATCTAAATCTAGCGGCAAACCAAATCCACCCTGCTGTTCAATCGACGCAAATCCATGGCAAATACTTCTGAATCCACGTGTCGCATGAAGTGCATTCTCTCCTTCTAAGCCGTACTGCTGTAAAACCTGAAGACAAAGCTTTACAATTCCGTCACCTGCTTTTCTTACTTCTTCATCTCGTAAAAAGGTTGCTTCATACAGTCCAGGGTGTTTGCGGACGAATGCTACATACGCTTCTCCTAAAGCATGAATTGCTTCATCCATACGTTTACCCTCAGCCGATTCTTCCAGTCTGTTATGCAGCTGTTTTATTCCGTACATACCGAGATTTTTCCGTACATCTTGTAAACCTTTCACATGATTATATAGCGAGGGTGAACGTACCCCTAATGTTTGCGCTAATGAGGCTAACGTTACTTCTTGTATTCCATTTATATCTGCAATTTCTGCTGCTGTTTCTACAATTTTTTGCAATGTAAGTCCGATTCTCGGTGACATAAATTAACCTTCTTTCCTACTTTCTATATTCCGCTTAGCTTCCTTAATAGCAAGTTTTATGACAGTGCCTGGATCCTTTATCATTTTCCCATGTCCTGCCGCAAGCAAGGAAGGCTCATATTCGCTTAACTTCTCTGCACTTTGTAGTGATATTTCTTTGCTCCACGTTGCCATCGCAGGAAACGGAAACCAAAATTTCATTTGTCCCGAAACAGCCATACCTCCTCTTGTTTGGAAGGCATCCCCGACAATAAGAGCTTTATTTCTTACATCAAGGAACGACATGGATCCTGGCGTATGTCCCGGTGTCATAATCGCAAGAAGCGATCCAACTCGGTCGCCATCTTCCAATAAAACATCAGGTACCGTTTTTATCTTTTTAGGTACACCGCCTTTTATCGGCATATTCGGTTCATCCTTTTGTAACTTCGTATCTCCTTCTAAAAGCTTTGCGTCCCGCTTAGAAATATAGACTGGAACATTAGGAAGCACTTCCTTTAATGCGTCTAATGCACCAATATGATCATCATGCGCATGTGTTAATACAATCTTAGTAATTGGCTTCCCTATTTTCTCAGCCACCTGTAAAATTCCTTTCGCGCTATATGGCAAAGCCGCATCAATTAAAGTTAAACCATCTTCTTCCTCGACAAAGTAACAATTCACAGGAAACACTCTTGGCAAAAATGACAATTGGTATACCGTTTTTTCATGTATCACTCTCATATTTCCAGCTCCCTTTCTGAATAAAACTAATGCTATTAGTTTTATTATACTAATGGTATTAGTTTTATGACACTAAAATTTTCATTTTTGCAAAAAAAAAAAAAAAGAACAGTAGCCGTTTATACGACTACTGTTCTTTACACCTATTAAACTGTGTAACGCTCATCTTCTAAAATTTTCGCAGCAATTTCACGCTTCTTCGGAATTACGTTAAGTGGTGTGTGGCGAGTTAATTTACGTAATGATGATAACATCATGCGCAGCATGTCGCCGTTTTCAACTGCGATAAGTGTTTCTTTCGCATCTGCTTCGATTTCGTTGAATGCTTCTTGACAGAATACTTCAGTGTATAACACTTTTTGTTTATTCTTTTCAAGACCAGTTGTTTTAATTGCTTTTTCTGTACGAAGAACAGCTGACTCCATTGCGTAAAGGTTGCTTACGATATCAGCGATATTCACAAGAATTTCTTGCTCTTTATCTAATGCTTTACCGTATTTTTGAGCAGCTAATCCAGCTACCATTAAGCCGATTTTCTTCGCGTTAGTTACTAAATATTTTTGAAGTGCTAATGGCTCATCGCCTACTTCTTCTGGCATCATCATCATTAACTCTTCTTGTAATTTTTGTGCTTTTTGAAGAAGTGGTAATTCACCTTTCATCGCTTTACGTAAGAACGTACCTGGTACGATTAGGCGGTTAATTTCGTTCGTTCCTTCGAAAATACGGTTAATACGAGAATCGCGGTACATTCTTTCAATCTCGTACTCTGCCATAAATCCGTAACCACCGTGAATTTGAACACCTTCATCTACTGTATAATCTAGTACTTCAGAACCGAATACTTTATTTAAAGAGCACTCGATTGCATATTCAGCGATAGAAGCTGCTACTGCTTTACCGTCCTTTACTTCCTCTTCAGATAATGTGCTCATGCGGCTTTCGAATAAACCTACTGTACGGTATACAGAGCTTTCAGCTGCATATGTTTTCGCTGCCATGTTCGCAAGTTTCTCTTGAATTAATGGGAAGCGAGCGATTGGTTGTTTGAACTGTTGACGTTGGTTTGCATATTGTGCTGAAATTTCTACTGCACGTTTCGCAGATCCAACTGTACCAACACCTAATTTATAACGGCCGATATTTAAAATGTTGAACGCGATAATATGACCTTTACCGATTTCACCAAGTAAGTTTTCTTTCGGTACTAATGCATCTTCTAAAATTAACGTACGAGTTGAAGAACATTTAATACCCATTTTCTTTTCTTCTGGGCTTGTAGATACGCCAGCATATTCTTTCTCTACGATAAATGCAGAGAAGTGCTCTCCATCAATTTTTGCGTATACGATAAATACGTCAGCGAATGCAGAGTTTGTAATCCATTGTTTTTCACCATTTAATACGTAATGTGTACCTTCTGCATTTAAACGTGCAGTTGTTTTCGCACCTAATGCATCAGACCCTGAACCTGGCTCTGTTAATGCGTATGCCGCTAATTTTTCACCAGTTGCAAGTAATGGTAAATACTTTTTCTTTTGCTCTTCGTTACCAAATAAAACGATTGGTAAAGATCCGATACCTACGTGAGCACCGTGAGTAATTGCAAAACCACCAGCGCGAGAGAATTTCTCTGCGATTAACGCTGAGCTTACTTTATCAAGGCCAATTCCGCCGTACTCTTCTGGTACGTCAGCGCCTAATAAACCAAGTTCCCCAGCTTCTTTTAAAAGGCGAACAGAACGATCAAACTCGTGTTGCTCTAAATATTCAAGCTCTGGAAGAACTTCATTTACGATAAAGTCCTCTGTCGTTTTTGCAATCATTTTATGCTCAGATGAAAAATCCTCTGGCGTAAACACTTGATCAATCGTAATCTCATCAACTAAAAAGCTACCGCCTTTAACCGCATTTCCTACTGTTTTTTCCATGAAAATTTCCTCCTTCATATTTTCATAAGCCGCTCCTTTCTTTTTGAAAGAAGCTGGCTCTCAATTTTATTTTTTATAAACCTTTGTTGCTTCCATTCTTTGCATGGGCGTCTCGTTCTGAACGAGCCACTTCCACTTTTTATAATCTAGTTCCAGCGGCTAGAATGTTCGGTGGCTTCGCTTCTTCCTCACATTCTGAACGAGCCGCTTCCACTTTTTATAGTAATTCAAACACTCCCGCTGCTCCCATTCCGCCACCGATACACATTGTTACGATACCGAATTGTTGGTTGCGGCGTTTCATTTCGTGAATAAGAGATAGTGTTAGTTTTGCTCCTGTACAGCCAAGTGGATGTCCAAGTGCGATTGCACCGCCGTTTACGTTTACTTTTTCTTCATCTAAACCAAGCTCACGAATAACTTGGATCGATTGAGAAGCGAATGCTTCATTTAGTTCGAATAAGCCAATATCAGATAGCTCTAAACCAGCTAATTTTAACGCTTTTGGAATTGCAGCAATTGGGCCGATTCCCATTACTTCTGGTGGTACGCCAGCTACTGCAAATGAACGGAATTTCGCAAGTGGTTTCATGCCATCACTCACTGCTTTTTCACGATCCATTAATAGTACAGATGCTGCACCGTCACTCATTTGTGAAGAGTTACCAGCTGTTACAGAACCGCGAACGTTAAATGCTGGACGTAATTTACCTAAAATGTCTAGCGACGTTTCTGCTCTTACACCTTCGTCTTGTGCGAAAATGATTGTTTCTTCTTGCAGTTTATTGTTTGATCCAACAGTACGTAACGTTACATCTACAGATACTGTTTCATCAGCAAAGTTCCCTGCAGCTAATGCATTCGCAGCACGTTGATGACTTCTTACTGCAAATGCATCTTGTTCTTCACGAGAAATTCCATATTTCACAGCAACTTGCTCTGCTGTATGTCCCATACCCATATAATATTCTGGAGCTGCTTCAACAAGGCGACTATTTGGACGAACAACGTGTCCCATCATCGGAACTAAACTCATTGATTCCGCTCCGCCTGATAATACTGCTTCCGAGTGACCAAGCATAATACGCTCCGCTCCGTAAGCAATACTTTGTAACCCTGAAGAACAGTAACGGTTAATTGTAATAGCTGGAACATCGTAAGAAAGTCCTGCTAGTCCGCCGATATTACGAGCCATATTTAAACCTTGCTCTGCTTCTGGCATTGCACAACCGAAAATTAAATCGTCGATTGGTCCTTCATAATTCGCACGCTTTAACGTTTCCTTTACTACTAACGCCCCTAGATCGTCAGGACGAACTGTTTTTAATGAACCCCTCTTTGCTTTTCCAATTGGTGTTCTTGCTCCCGCAACAATGACAGCTTCTCTCATGAACGATATCTCCCCTCGTTATTAGTTACGTAATGGCTTTCCTTTTACAAGCATGTGCTGCATTCTTGCTTGTGATTTCATCTCACTTACTAAGCTAATAAATGCTTCACGTTCTACATCTAATAAATACTGCTCATCAACTTCTGTTCCGTACGGCACTTTTCCGCCCGCAATGACATATGCAAGTTTCTTCGCAATGTGAAGATCATGTTCAGAAATGTAACCTGATAAATGCATTGCTTCTGCACCAAGTACAAGTGTTGCATATCCTGTTTCACCAACAACTGGTATCTTTTTGCGAATCGGCGCTTTATAACCTGCTTCATATAAAGAAAGTGCTTTTTGTTTCGCATCATATAGTAAGTGATCACCATTCACACTAATACCGTCTTTATCGCCTAAGAAGTTGTTCGATACAGCTTCTTGTGCTGATGTAGAAACTTTCGCCATCGCTACAGATTCGAATACTTTATTCGCAACTTTTTGCAGATCAAACTCTACACCGTTTGGCATTTTATTTAAGTGTTTAATGTATAGCTCTTTATTACCGCCTCCGCCAGGGATTAAGCCAACACCAACTTCTACTAAGCCCATATACGTTTCGCTAGAAGCTTGAATGCTAGCTGCTGGTAAACAAACTTCTGTACCTCCGCCAAGCGTCATACCGTATGGTGCTGCTACAACCGGCTTAGAAGAGTATTTAATTTTCGTCATTGCATCTTGGAAGTTTTTCACAACCCACTCAATTTCAAAGTAGTTGTCATCTTGTGCTTCCATTAAGATCATTGCTAGGTTCGCACCAACGCAGAAGTTCTTCGATTGGTTACCGATAACAAGACCTTTATAATTCTTTTCTACTTCATCAACAGCGTAGTTAATCATTTGCGTAATATCCATACCAATTGCATTACTCTTCGAATGGAATTCTAAGCAAAGGATGCCGTCACCTAAATCAATTAAGCTCGCTCCGCTATTTTTCTTTAATACGCCATTTTTCGCTTTTAATTGTTTAAGAGAAATTGCCTTTTTATTACGTTCGATTAGCTTATATTCGCCATTATCGTAATAGTAGCTATCTCCGTTATCATGTTTGTAGAAAGTAGTGAAACCTTTCTCTACCATTTCTTTCACCCAAGTCGGAACAACTGCACCGTTTTCTTCCATCTTTTGAACGGACTTTTCAACGCCAATTGCATCCCAAACTTCAAATGGTCCTTGCTCCCAGCCGAAGCCCCACTTCATCGCTTGGTCAATTGCAACGATATCGTCAGCAATTTCTTTATGAAGTTTTGCAGAGTATAAAAGAGTCGGTGTAATGATGTTCCATAACAACTCTCCTGCACGGTCTTTCGCGTATACAAGCGCTTTCAATTTATTCGATAAACCTTTTTCTTGTTTACTTAACTCGATAGATGCAGCTTTTAATTTTTTGCGAGCTTCGTACTCCATCGTTTCAGGGTTCAATTCTAAAATTTCTTTTCCTTGTTTTAAGAAGAAGCCTTGACCTGTTTTGCTTCCAAGCCATTTTTTATCAAGCATGTCATGCATGAAAGCTGGTACTTTAAATACATCACGCTCTTCTTCTTGTACGTTTTCATATACGTTATTTGCAACGTGTACGAATGTATCTAAACCGACAACATCTAATGTACGGAATGTTGCACTCTTCGGACGACCAATAAGTGGGCCTGTTACAGAATCAACTTCCCCAATGCTATAGCCGCGTTTTATCATCTCTTGAAGAGTTACTAATAAACCGTACGTACCGATGCGGTTTCCAATAAAGTTTGGTGTGTCTTTTGCGATAACAACGCCTTTTCCAAGAACGTCTTCGCCAAATAGTTTCATGAAGCTTAATACTTGTGGATCTGTTTCTTTCGTCGGTATTACCTCTAGAAGTTTTAAATATCGTGGTGGGTTAAAAAAGTGTGTGCCTAAGAAGTGCTTCTGGAAGTCGTCTGAACGACCTTCTGCCATTTTTTCTACTGAAATGCCTGACGTATTCGAGCTTACAATAGAACCCGTTTTACGAACAGCATCTACTTTTTCAAATAGTTTCTTTTTAATATCTAAGTTTTCAACTACTACTTCAATAATCCAATCAACATCAGCTAGACGCTCAAGATCATCTTCTAAGTTACCTGCTTCGATCAGTGCTAGATTTCCTTTCACTGTCAGAGGAGCTGGTTTTTGCTTTAGTAGTTTTTGCACAGCCGTATTACTAAAACGATTTCTCACACTTTTATGTTCTAATGTAAGTCCCTTCGCTTCCTCTTCTTTTGTTAGCGCAGGTGGTACAATATCAAGCAATAATGTCGGAATACCAATATTAGCTAAGTGTGCCGCAATCCCTGAACCCATTACGCCTGAACCTAGAACAGCAGCCTTTTTAATTTGGAACATCCAATTCTCCCCCTATTCTTGAATGAATGCTCATTCAATTTTTCGACATAAGTCGCAATCAATGAGTGAGCCTCTACTAATAAATATATGATACAGTTTGAATTTTCGCAATATATTTATTGATAAAATTTTCTGAAATAAATATTTTTCTTTTATTTGTCCATGCTATATATATGTATTTTCTTCACTCAAATACACTTTTCCTTTTTATAATCTGACGAAAATGGAGGAATATATATGGCAAAACTTAAGAAGAACCCTTCAAAGGCTGGAATTAGCGCAGCAAGCGTAACGGGAAATGCAGGTCCGCATAATCACGGTGTGGAAAAGGGCCGTCAAGGTAATAACCAACAATATAAGAAGCATAATATGGGCGAAAAATAACGGTATATTTTTGGGCAGAAAACGTGGCATAATGGGTAATGGCTGCTTTTTCTGCCCAATTTATTTGTACATATGGAAAACAAAAGAGGGAACGATGATGAAACGAACAATAGTTATGATTGTAATGATTGCTACACTATTTACAGGGATGATTTTCTTCTCTTATGCACAAAGGCAACAAGCTGTAAGAGCGGATCAACCTAACATTACTGGGCAATACGGCATTACAATCGATGCAGACACAGGTGAAATTTTGTATGGAAAACGGGAAGACGAACGCTCTTATCCCGCTAGTATAGGGAAAATGATGACTACCTTACTCTTACTAGAGAATGTAAAAGAAGATGAAGAAATTACGGTTACAGAGAACGCAATTAAAACGGAAAGTCAAAGTAAGAAGATTAAACTTCGTGCTGGGGAAAAGTTAAAGCGTGATGAGGCATTAAAACTTATGCTTATCATTAGTGCAGACCCAATCGCTGAATCTATCGCAGAACATATCGCAGGATCAAAAAATGAATTTGTAAAAATGATGAATGCAAGAGCGAAGGAACTTGGTACAAAGCATGCGACTTTCAAAAATGCAAGTGGTGCTGATGCACTCGGAAATAAAGTATCACCATATGATATTGCTATGATTACGAAAGAAGCATTAAAGTACCCAGTTGTTTTAGAATATATGAATTCAACACGTACAACTCTACATACTTCAGAACGCTCTCCAAACATCGCAAACTATGGACGAGAAGAACTATATGACGATCCATATGCAATTGGAAGTAAAAGCGGTCTATCAGCACTCGGAAAATATACGGTCGTAACAGTGGATGAAAAAGACGGTAAACGCGTCATTAATGTTGTATTATCTTCTACTCGCACACAACTATATCCTGATACGAAAAAAATGGCACATTACGCATTTCAGCAATTAAAATAACCAAGGAGTATTTTCTCCTTGGTTATTTTTTAACCATACCTTTTAATACGAACGCAACGTTTGCTGGACGCTCTGCTAGACGACGCATGAAGTAGCCATACCAGTCGTTTCCATAAGGTACGTAAACACGCATTTTGTAACCTTCTTTTACTAGCTCAAGTTGACGCTCATTACGAATACCATATAACATCTGGAATTCAAATTGGTCTCTTGGAATGTTGTGTTCTTCGGCAAGTTTTTTCGTATATTCAATAATCGCTTCGTCATGTGAAGCAATTGCAGTATAATTTCCATTTAATAAGTGCATTTTAATAATTTTTTTATAGTTATCATCTACATCTTTCTTATCCGGGAACGCTACCTCTTCAGGCTCTTTATAAGCTCCTTTTACAAGACGTAAATTAGGACTATAAGCATTTAATTCTTCCATATCTTTTTCTGTACGATATAGGTAAGCTTGAATAACTGTACCAATATTATCGTATTCAGATTTTAATTGTTTAAAGATCTCAATTGTTTTCCCGCAGCGCGTATAGTCTTCCATATCAATTGTAATAAACACACCATTTTCTTTTCCAGCTTCTAAAATACGGCGCATATTGTTCATTACGATTTCATCAGAGATATCTAATCCCATAGAAGTCATCTTTAAAGAAAGCTGCGAATTAAGACCTTCTCTTCCAATTGCACGAATCGCTTCAATCGATTCGCTAGCCATTTCATTTGCTTCCGCTTCGTTATCAACGAATTCACCTAAATAATCGATTGTTACACAAAGACCTTGCTTATTTAATGCTTTAATTGCAGCTGTCGCTAATTCAATCGTCTCCCCTGCGACGAAGCGACCTGCACCAAAGCGCAAACCATACTTTTTAGCCAGTTTTGTTAGCGCTTTATTTTTTGACAAGAAAAGAAACGAATTTCGCATTAATTGTTCCATGTAATTCACCCCTATGACTGTGATTTATCTGTTTTTTACCCCTCTTCAAAATTATATCACTGTTTAAAATTATTGGATACAAATAATTATTTAGATAATTTATAAAATACTATAAAAACATTTAAAACCCTATATTTCCGCTTATAAATATGCAGGGAATATTTTTCGACATTTAGAAAAAACGAATTTACTAGGCACAAAATAAGCATGTCGAAAATATTCGACATGCTTATAAAACCCTTTATATTCCATGTAAATTATATAAGGATATTAATACTGAAAACTTGAGATTATATTTACCTCAAGTTTTTTATTGCTCATTTCTCTTCTCTTCATTCAGCTTTTTAATATCTGTAATTAACTGTACCATCTCTTCTTTTGCATCGGGATATGTCTCATTCCAGTGCTTCACTAAAGCTGGCATCGTCTTTGCAATATAAGAATACAGGGCCCACTTCTGTACCTGTTCTTTTCTCTCTTCATTGCTCTCTCCCAGTAATAACTCCGTGTATTTCTCTAGTAATCCGTCAAATTGCTCGTTAAACTTTTCACTCATTTTATTTACCTCCTATATGAAAAAAGCAGCGAAAATCGCTGCTTTTTCTTATAATTTTGATCGAACAGAGTTTAATTTCTTCTCCATTGTGCTTACTTTATCACGACGATCATCGATACGAATTGTTGTTGCAACGCGCTGTGCACCTTTCGTATATGGAACTTCATGCATTTGTTGAATTACTTCTAGAATGACAGGAAGATCTCCTTCAATTACTGTATTCATTGGTGTTAATTGATACTTCACGCGATCTGCATTTTTCTCTAGCACCTTTTGTACTTCTGCTACATATTCACTAACACTTGGATTACCCGTTCCTACTGGAATAATCGATACGTCAACAATTGCCATAGTAGTCTTCCTCCTATAATTGCTTCTTATATATCCATTGTCTATTTTACCGAAATACTCATCATTTTACTAATTTGTTATTCCTCTATTTTAAACTGCTCAACCAATCTTTCTAAGTCTCTCATATGCTCCGTCAAACTTTCCATCGTATGAGCTACCTTTTCTAGATGACTCACTTGAGATTCAGTTGCAGCATTTACTTCTTCCGAAACAGCTGCGCTTTCTTGACTCGTACTAGCAATTGTATGCATTACCGTTGTAATTTCTCCTTGCTCATAACCGATGTTATGTACCTCTTCTACAATTTGTTCGACTGAAGTACTAATCGTATTTACAACTGACATAATTGTGCGGAATTCCGTTTCTGCCTCTGTCGTAACTTTATTTTGTATATCTGCAATATCTTTTAATTTACTTACAACTTCTACAACCCGTCTTACCTCTACTTGTACATCGCCAATCATCGTTGCGATTTCTCCTGTCGCCTCTTTAGATTGTTCCGCTAACTTTCGAACTTCTTCGGCCACAACAGCAAAGCCTTTACCTTGTTCCCCTGCACGTGCCGCCTCAATTGAAGCATTTAAAGCAAGTAAATTCGTTTGATCCGAAATACCTTTTATAAGCTCTACAACATTTTGAATCGATCCAACTCTTTGCTCTAACTTTCCGGATGCTTCCTCTGTATGAACAACAATCGATGATGATTGGCCCCTCGTACGAACTAAATTACGCATCGTATTTAATCCTTGCTTAGATGCCTCTTCAGCTTTGCCAGCCACACCTTTTATTTCACCAACGGAGTGATTCATTTGTTCCACTGACTGCGCCATATTCTCGAGCTGTTCTGAAACTTCATCTACACTATTAGCAAGAGTGGACGCTCCTCCGCTCACATCATCCATTGCACCTGATACTTCTCTACTAGCTGCTACAGTTTCATTCGCTAAATAATGTAGATTATTCGTTGATTGTTGCACTGTTGATACACTATTTTTAATTTTACTTACCATTTCATTCATTTGCTCAACCATATGATTAAAGTGGTTCGTCAGTTCTCCAACTTCATCCTTACTTGTCACTTTCATTTGCAACGTTAAATCACCTTCTGCTACTTTTTGAACGTGATTCGTTAATAGTTGCAATGGTCTTGCTAATCTTCTTGAGAACAAGTATGAAGCTGCGATTCCAACTAATAAGCTAATACAAGCCATTATAATGACTGTATTTCTCGTACTATTTAATAGCCCATCAATCGTTTCTTTCGGATAAAAAATTCCTATTTTCCATTTCATCAAATCAAATGACTGGCTATAAACAACTACATCTTCACCTTTTAATGTAGTGACAGCATATTTTGTTACCTCTTTATTTAAACTCTTCACAAGTGGCTCTTTCGAAACATCTTTCCCTATTTTCTCTGGGTAAACAAGAGCCATACTTTTATCATTTATAATAAACATTTCTCCGCCATTATTGTATTGAATATTATGAAGTAATTTCTGAATTGTTCCAAGTGATACATCCATCGCAACAACACCTAATACAGATCCATCTTGAGCTGTAATTGCTTTAGAAACTCCCACGCTTAGCTTACCTGTTGCAATTTCATACATAGGTTGTCCCCAGTGAACCTTTTTCACATCAGCTTCTGAGTCTTTATACCATGATCTTGTCGTTGGATCATATCCTTCTGGCACTTGTCCACCTTCAGCAAGATTGGCACTTAATGTTTTTTTATCTTTCGTACCAATATATAAGTCTAAAATGCCAGGATGATTCTTTTTGTACTCCGAAAACTCTTTCGTCAAAAAGGCTTCTTCTTCTGGAGTAACACCGTCTTGAAGTATATTACGAACCATCTCACTGTTCGCATAATATCCCATATCTTCATCCGTTCTTTGAACAAATGTCGTAAGTTGCTCTGTCACAAGATCCATCGTATTTTGAGAATACTGGTCTAAGGAGCGCACTTCCTTCTCTTTCTGTAATTGATACATTGCTGTACCTAATATTACAAACATCATAGAAATAAGCACCGAAAATACTACCGCAATTTTTAAACGTAAACTTCTTAACATCTTCCCCCAAGCATCCCCTTCTCGTTGTATTGTAATCATATTAATCACTATATTAAGTATAATGGATAAAATTAAAAAATTGAAATTAATTCTCATCTCAATTTGAGTAGACAACCTACTACCACTTGTGCAAAAACAAATAGTTCATTATCCTTAAGCTATATAATCTCATTCGTTCGGAGGGAACTATGTTACAAAAATTCGGTTTCTCACAATATGAAAGCCAAGCTTATGAAGTTGTCGTATCAAGCAACGAACCACTAGATGCTACAACGATTGTGAAGCACTCTGGTGTTCCAAAAGCAAAAATATATGAAGTGCTAGCACGCCTGATCGATAAAGGGATGGTAATGGATTCTGTTTCAGAAAAGAAAAAGCTGTATACAGCTTTACCACTCAAGCTAGCAATTGAAAAATTAACAACAGAATTCCAATCAAATATTAAAGAATTGGAAACAAATATATCGAAAAAATCATTTACAGATGACCGTGTGTGGAGCTTAAAAATGCAATCTTCTATTCGAGTGCAAAGTAAGGAACTCATCGAAAGTGCAAAAGAATCGATTCGCATTTCAGCTTGGAATGATACTCTTTTAGAATACCTTCCTTCATTAGAAGAAAAAGCAAAACAAGGCGTCAAACTCGAGTCCCTTATAGTTGGACAAGTAGAAACAGACTTAGAAAACATGCATTTTCTAATCCCAACTGAAGAACCTAATGCATTAGAACGCTACTTGCTGCTAATCGTTGACGACCGCGAAATTTTATTTGCTGGTGTAGAGCAAGAGTCATGGCAAGCGATGAAAACAATGTCACAACCTTTCGTAAAGTTCTTTACAGAATTCTTCTATCACGACGTTGCACTTGCAAAAATTACAGAGAAGCATCTGGATCTCTTCATGCAAGATGAGGAAATTAAAAGTTTGTTGCGGAAGTTGCGGTATTAATTGCATACAAAAAAGGAGTCTAGTTCTTCAGCTAGACTCCTTTTTATTTTGCTCCTTTATCTCCATCAACAGCTCAATAATTTTCTCATTTTGCTCCACTTGTTTCTCTGAATTTTGATAGATGACACGAATCCACCCTAATACAAAAACAACTACAACTATCGGCAATAGTGCAAGTATTATACCGAATATCGAGAAATTAAACATCATTTACCCATCACCTCGCTGCATACAACTTTCTCCATATACCTACTAAAACCTGCAATTTTTTACAAATAAAAAAAAGAACCTATCAAACGATAGATTCTTCCTTCGCAAACTGAGCAGAACGTCCTCTCGTAATAGAGAAAATCGCACAAAGCAGCGCTAATATAATAAAGCCGCCTCCTACCCAAGCGTTATATATAACAGATGATTTTTCAATAACAACTCCGCCTACTGTTGAACCGAGTGCAATTCCTAAGTGAAGGGCAGAATTATTTAAACTTTGCTGAATACCAGCTGATTCTGGCGCAATTTCAATTAAATAATTTTGTTGCGCTGGCGAAATAGCCCAGCTCAGCATACTCCAAAGTCCCATCATAATAATGAACAGCGGGAATGAGAATGTCATCATTGGTAATATAAAGATT
The DNA here is from genome assembly GCF_038005545.1 of Bacillus sp. FSL M8-0063. Taxonomy (NCBI): domain Bacteria; kingdom Bacillati; phylum Bacillota; class Bacilli; order Caryophanales; family Bacillaceae; genus Bacillus; species Bacillus sp. FSL M8-0063. Next base: position 678,541 of record NZ_JBBOTJ010000002.1, on the reverse strand, counting down.
GCACATGCAAATACAATAATGATGGAAATAATACTTTTCTTCGATCCCCATTTATCAGCAAGCAAGCCCCCAAGACCGCCTCCAAGTACCGCTGCAATTCCGAAAATGAAGTAAAATACACTAATCCAATCCGCTTCCACGTGCATCACATCTTTTAAAAATGGTGTTAAATATGCATATAGTGTTAAATGCCCCGTTAAAAATAAAAATGATGTTAACTGTGCACTTACGATTTTCTTATCTTTTAACGTAGCAATTTGTTCTCTTATTGATAACACTGATGTCGGTGGTACTTTCGTTAAGAATAATGAAATACAAGCGATTGCTATAACTGTTAATACCGAAATTAATACAAATGGTGCACGCCATCCATATGCATTTCCTAGTACAAGTCCAAGTGGTACTCCAAGTACGAGCGATCCACTAATCCCCATGAAAATAATTCCAATTGCACGCGCACGAAAATGCGGTTCTACAACACTAGAAGCAAGTGTTACTGATAGTGCAATAATAAGCGAACCACTCGCTGCACAAACAACCCTTGAAAACATTAACATCCCGTAATTCACACTAAATGCTGAAATAATATTTCCGATTAAAAAAATTGATAATGCCCCAATGTATAATCTTTTTCTTTCAAATTTTCCAGTTACCGCTAATAAAACCGGACCTGATAAAGCAAACACTACTGAAAATATTGTTATAAGCTGACCAGCTGCACTAATAGATACTCCTAAATCATTGGCAACTAGATCGAGCGTTCCTCCTATAATTAGCTCAACCGTTCCGACTACGAAAGCCGCGATAGCTAAAATATACACACGAAAATTCAAGTTTTTCCCCACGCTTTCTTTTTGGTTACTACGACTATAGTAACCAAAAAAGAAATTGAAAACAAGTACAATTTTTTTACAGTAAAAAAACAGGCGTATCATACGCCTGCCTTCTAATTATGAAACACTATTTTTGTTCTTCTTATTTAAATACCAATACACCGGCAGTCCAGTAAAGACAATTCCAATTGATAAGAAACAACTTACCGGATCATTAATAATCGCACTTCCAAGTACAAACAATGATCCTGAAATCGCAACGATTGGTACAATCGGGAATAACGGTACACTGTATGCACGCTCTTTATTCTTGTTACGTTTTCTTAAAATGAAGACACCAATAAACGTCATTACATAGAAAATATAAATAATGAATACGGAAATCTCAGATAGCTTATTCGGATCACTAATAATCATTAAAATAATTCCTAAAATGATTTCAACAGTAATCGCATTTGCTGGTGTTTTAAATCTTGGACTTTCCTTTGCGATAAACTTAGAAAACGGAAGGTGTCCACGCTCTGCCATCGACATCGGAATACGTGGGAACGTTAAAATCTTTCCATTTAAACAACCGAAAATAGAAACGATAATACCGATACTAATGATTTTTCCGCCATATTCTCCAAGTAACATGCCCGCAGCTGTCGCTGTTGCATTCTCTCCAAGGTCTACAATTTTCGCTGCTGGTAATACATTTAATAACGCTAAGTTAATTAGTACGTAAGCAGCCGTTACAATTAAAATCCCAACTGTCATCGCTTTCGGTAATAACTTTGTTGGATTCTTCATTTCTCCGCCAATCGAAGCAAGTAGAATCCAGCCGTCATAAGCAAATAATGTTGCTAAAATTGCCATACCGATACTTTGATTTTCTGATATCGGCACTACTACATTAAAGATATCGCTATTCCCTTTCCAAAAACCTAGTACAACAATTAATACGATCGGAATCATTTTCCCAATTGTCGTGATTGTTTGAACGATACCTCCGTATTTTGTTCCCAGACTATTTACAACGCCAAGGAACACAACTGTTCCAATAGCAATTGGTAAATTCCATACTTTATCTAAATAGAAAAAATTAATCATTAAAGAACTAAAGTACAATCCTAATGTTCCAATAATAGCTGGTCCATAAACAATCGTTTGCATCCAGCCTGATAAATATCCCCAAAAGCTTCCGTAAATCTCCTCTAAATACGTATACAACCCACCATTTTTCGGGATTTGCGCTCCAATTTCAGCTACTGTTAAACCACTGGCTAGCGTCAATAGTCCACCAATTACCCAAGCAAGAATAGCCATATTAGAACTCCCTGAGTAATCTAATACGCTCCCTGGTTTCATAAACACACCAGATCCAATAATCGTTCCTACTACGATAGAAAGTGCTACTGTTAAACCAATTTTGTTCTTCTCATCATGATGCATGCTGCGTATCCTCCTTCCAATTCTAGTGTGATGCAAAAATGAAATAAAAAAACACTCCTCCCTAAAAAAGGGACGAGTGTTGTATTCGTGGTTCCACCCTTGTTTCAATTCGCAAAGTAACACACTTCACCAATTTCTCAAGTCTAAATAACGGTTTTTGCCGGCAAGCAATTACTAGGTATCCGTTCACTGCTGCAGTTCAGAGGTGGTAATCCAGTTTTCCGTATTAGGAAGCTCACAGCCAAAGGCTTCCCTCTCTGAGAATCGTAAAAAATTGATCATGTCCTCATCATCACTTCTTGATGTCGAATTTTGTAGTTATTGTTCATTATATTGAATTGTTAGAAAAAATCAATATATTTTTTTATATAACATAAGAAATATTTCTCTTCTTATATTATAACAGAAGTTACGACACTTCTCTAATTCCCTAAAAATGGTACAATCTATATAGGAGGTGCACCAATAATGATTGCTGTTTTTTGTATCATCGCTACGTTTCTTTCTGTTCTATTCGCTATCATGTACAGGCACAAGTATCCTGGTTATAGCATTTTAGCGGTAGCTATTATACCAGCTGCTGCCTTCTACGTATTAGGTAAATACCAATACACAGAAGTGTTTATCGGTTTTGCAATCTTCTACTGCGTCTTTGGATACATACTAACAATGAAAAAAATTTTATTGAATCATTAAAAGGGACCGATTTCTGCTAACAGAAATCGGTCCTCGCACGTACCTTCCGGTTGCCCACACGAAAGATACGACTTCACTCAATTATTTCTCATCTTTTTTCATAAAAATCTTATGATGCGGAAGATCCACATTCAACGCCTCTAATTGTTTCTTCTCATTTTCTAAAATCGCTTTTGCTTTTGTTTTCGTTGCCTCATCTAATCCCGCAAACATGTTTTCATGCTTCTCTTTCTCTGGAAGTTTCACACCTAGCTTTGTTAATTCTTCTTTTACTTGCTCATGAGTTAATTTCCCGGATTTTTCTTGTTCGAAAATAGACTTTGCTTTTTCTTTTGTTGCTTCATCTAAGTCAGCAAGCATGTCTTTATGCTTACCTTTCTCAGGGAATTTCACACCTAGCTTTGTTAATTCTTCTTTTGCTTGTTCACGTGTTAGTTTGCCGGATTTCTCTTGTTCTAAGATTGATTTCGCTTTTTCTTTTGTTGCTTCATCTAAGTTAGCAAACATATCTCCATGCTTACCCTTTTCCGGAAACTTCACGCCTAGTTTTGTTAATTCTTCTTGCGCTTGTTCACGTGTTAGTTTGCCGGATTTCTCTTGTTCTAAGATTGATTTCGCTTTTTCTTTTGTTGCTTCGTCTAAGTTAGCGAACATATCTTTCCGTTTTTCTTTCTCTGGAAGGTTTACACCTAACTCCTTCAACTGTTTCTTTGTATCGTCCATAATCGTTTTTACTTTTTGTTTTGTAGCGTCATCCAAATCTTTTTTCGCCGTTTTTGTAGACTGCTCAGCTGCTGGAGTATTCGTTGCCGCGAATGCCGGAATACCGACTCCTCCAATGATTCCGAATGATAAAGCACCTGCAATCGCTAAATACCCAACTGTTTTCTTCTTCATAGGAAATTTCCTCCTTCATATTTCTAAAGCATGTACACTATCGTATACAATGCCTATAGTAATGTTGGTTTCTTAACATTTCCTTAACGACTTAACCAAAAAACACCGCTCATCCCGAGCGGTGTTGTTCTAAGCTTTTTGTAATTGTAATTCTTCACGTTCCATTATTCTTCTTAATACAATTGTTTGTGTCATTGTAAATAAATTACCCGTTATCCAGTACAACACAAGTCCTGATGGCGCCGCAAATCCCATAAATAGAATCATTGCCGGCATCATAATTTGCTGCATTTTCAGCATCTGTACTTGTTCTCCAGGTGTAATATTAGATTGGAAAACTTTCATCTGAATAAATGTCGTTAACGCTGCGATAATCGGTAATATATGATAAGGATCTGCATGTCCTAAGTTCACCCATAAAAATGAAGATGTGCGAATCTCTTCTGTTCGGCTAATCGCATAATACAAAGCAGAGAAAATCGGCATTTGTATAAAGATTGGCCAGCAACCAGCAAGTGGATTCCAACCGCCTGATTTCATTAGTTCCGACATTTCCTTTTGATACTGCTTTTGTTTTTCAAGATCTTTACCCACATCACCGTATTTTTGTTTCAGCTTCTGCAGTTCAGGTTGCATTTTCTTCATTTTCGCTTGACTACGATATTGCGAAACAGCTAATGGAATCATGGCTGAACGAATAACGAGCGTCATAATAATGATAGCAATCCCGAAGCTAGCTCCTGGTATATGATGAGCAACAAATTGAATCATATACGAGATTGGATATACGAAATAATGATCCCAAATTCCCGTACTATGTGCATCAATTGGGGCTGCATTACTGCAACCAGATAAAACAAAAACAAGTAATAATGATAAACTAACGAGCACAGCTCGGTATGATTTTAACATGTTCATTCCTCCAATGTTTCGTAATTATTTAGCGAAACATTGGTGTATACGGACCGACCTCGTCATTCTCTTCACTGGATTCTTGTCTGCGCACAGAACGAATCATTCCATATTTATAAAAAATAGAGAAAAGCGATACATTACCAGTACCCTCTTCACACGTATTAACTAGTTTAAAAGCTCTTTGTCTACCGCTTGATGCTTGCTGACGCACAAAGCGAGAAACATTAGCAAGGAAGAAAACTTCTAATAAACAAAGTGCTGTCGTTACAAACGATATATATAGAATTGCATCCTGCAATAAAAATTCCATCGCTTCACATCCTTAATAAGGTCATTTTAGCACATTCCACAAACATTCTCTATTTCCTTTTATCGTCAAAAAAGTATTTTGCATATTTTCTCAAGAAAACTATGCTAAAAAACTAATGTATTCGCTTTCTTTAGTATATTCACACGCATCCTTGTATAGGTTTAATTTGTTAGAAATTTATAAAATTTTTGCATTATAATAAAACTATTGCCAGTTTTTGAAAAAACCTTTATTCTCTTCTTGTAATCAAAAATGAATATGGAGATGAAACATACTATGGGTCAACTAGGAGACGCCGATTACGTTCCCGACACCGCCTTTTTATCCTTCCCAGCAGCTAAAACATTCCACTTAGAATTTATCATACAGTTGGTTGTTATTTTCGTAGCCTCTATTTTGTATGCAATTTCTATGAATATGTTCTTTATCCCGCATAACATGATTAGCGGTGGATTCGCTGGTGTAGGGATGATTATCGGTTATTTAATGCACTACAATATCGGTGCACTTATCTTTTTACTAAACATTCCTCTTCTTATTTTAAGTCACTTTTACTTAGGCAAGAAGACAACCTTTTTAACAGCGTACTTTGTAGCTGTATCATCGTTAGCGATGAACATTATCCCTGTACACCAAGTTTCAGACGATATTTTACTATCTTCTGTATTCGGTGGTGTAATCTGTGGAGCAGCTTCAGGGATCATATTCCGATTTGCTTCTTCAACAGGTGGCTTTGATGTTGTTGGATTGATTGTAGCGAAACATCGAGATATTTCAATTGGAGCAATCATCTTTGGATTCAACTTAATCTTACTTGTTGCAGCAGGATTTATTTTCGGATGGGATATTACGCTTTATACGTTAATTAGCCGGTTTGTAGTCAGCAAAGTTATCGATGCTGTGCATACGAAACATATTAAATTAACGATAATGACAGTTACAGAAAAAGGCGAGGAAATAAAAAGCGCACTATTGCATCACGGCATACGCGGGGTGACAATGGTAGATGCTGTCGGCGGCTATACAAACCATAAGAAAAAAATGATTTACACTGTCGTGACTCGCTATGAGTTAGGCGAAATGAAACGTATTATCCGTCAAGTGGATAACAAAGCATTCATGAACATTACTGAAACAGTTGAAATTGTCGGCCGTTTCAAACGCATATAAAAAAGGTTAATACATGAAAGGGCATAACATATTAGTCATATATAATATGTTATGCCCTTTGTTATGCAACTAACGCACCCTTTAGCATAATAAAATCACGAAGTTTATTACTACAAATCGGAGAATAGCATTCCATATACAAAACTATCTGTCCATTCATTTTTATTCCAAAAATCTTGTATGAAATGGGCTTCCTTTCTCATACCTATTCGTTCACACAATTTTTTTGAAGCAGTATTACGTGCATCAAGGTTAGCTTGTATACGGTGTACATTAAATTCATTAAATAATTTAAATACCAAACTACTTACTGCTTCTGTTGCCAAACCTCTCCCAGCTACTTCATTTGAAAAACTATAACCAATCTCAACAGTATCTTTCATATTTGTGTACCATACGGATAAATCACCAACTACTTTAGCCTTGTATATAACTGCCAAACTTAATATTGATTCTTCAGTAAGTACACTGTTTGCTAGCTTCTTATTAAATTTTTTCTGCATGTCTTCATGAGTCCACTTATTATGTAATAGGAACTTACATGTATCATCATTATTATAAATAGCAAATACATCCTGTAAATCAGTACTCTTAAAAGGTCTAATTATTAATCTTTCTGTTGTGATCTCCAAGTTAGCTCTCCTCCCTTACATTCATGCTACAAAACATTTTTTATAGTATGTAAGCTTCCTTCTTAAATCTCACCTTGATTACATATTTCATCATAATAAATTAAAATCCTTCTTCCACTAAACTGCATTGTTAGTGGTATTTCCTTGCGATTTTTATTTTTTACACTTATTACAAAATCAGATAATTCTATTATTGTGGCCCTAAATGTGTTATAATGAAAGCAGACTCACAAAAAAAGAGTATATAGACTTGGAAGTTTCTCTTATTTTTACAAGCAAAAAGAAACGAGCAGTCAGGTATATTTCAAACACCATACACGTAACGGTTTAAAAAACCGATCATCTTAGTTATTCTTCCATGATCTTTTTATAAAAAGATACGTACAACTAAAATTCACTTCAATATACTATACCTACCTTTTTGACTTCCAAATCATCTTATTACATAAGGAGATGAACATATGAATCAATATATAAGATATACAATAGCTGTCCTGTTTGCTATTATCGGCGGAACAATCTGCTTCTGGACAAACACTCAGCTTGGAGAGAATATCATTTTTAATGGAATCGAAACGCTTGTAAGCGCTTCAATTTTAGGTGGATACATTTACTTCCTCTTCAATCCAGAAGAAAATGCACAAAAAACAATGTTATTAACAATGATCGGAATCGTTGGCGGATGTATTTCCTACTCAATGACTAACTATACATTACCACTTCAATTAAGCTCAGCTTTCTTCCACGGTCTATGGACTTGGTTCATTGCATTCTGCCTAGCAGACGTATTCAACCTTTTACAAGACAATGAAGAAGAAAACGGTCGCCAAATTGAAAGTAACTCGTAAGCTGGAAGAATATCTTCCAGCTTTTTTGTTTGTTATTCTTTCTTGTTCATACCCATTATCAAAATAAAAAGAAGCTACCCTCATGGCAACTTCTTTTCCACATACCCCACTTAGTATTCACTAAAATATATCAACGATTTTTCAAATATATCGATCATTTCTCCACTTATATCGGCGATTTTTTCATTATATCGACGCTTCGACACAACATATCGACTTACCGACATTCAAAGCGTACAATATACCCTATCCCCCAAGCAATTTACTGCCGAACTCTACGATTAAAAAGATAACTAATAGGATCGCGAGTATCTTTAATGCTACATATGCTACTTTAAAAACAGCATAAATGAGCAAGACTATTAAAATAATCGTTAAAATTTCCATCTAGAATTCCTCCAAGCTTTGCTCTTCTAATCTTATTTTACTCGCCCCAGACTTTTTATGGAACGGCAGAAGACGACATAGAAAAAAGAGGATACCTTACCCATCGTAAGATACCCTCTCTTTCAACTGCTCAAACCATTCTCTCTCTAATTGTAAATATCCCAGTTCATTCTTTTCAGCATTCTGTAATTCTTTATCGGCTTTCTTCATATACATACGGGAAGCTTCTAAATCATTCTCTGCATATGTAACAATTGCTTGTGCTCGATAATACCCATGTAGGTCTATTTTTGTAATGGCCTTCCCATGCACCTTCGCTTCTTGCAGAGAAAGACGATCCATCTCATAAAGAGCTTTATATAAAAGATACCAACTGTGAAAACTGCTAACGAAATATTTATTTTCTTTCGTTACAGGGAGCTGGGCAACTTGTTCTATATATGGTATCGCTCTTTCCATTCCCTTTTGATCCGACCGGGCAAGGAAGACAAGCATAAGTCCGCTCATGATCTCTCTTATACTTTTATGTTCTTTTATTTTATCTTCGGTAAGTTTTACTAATCTCTCGTCCCAATCTTTCGGCCTCTTATAACTAAATAACTCACTCGATACTTGAATGTTATATACATGCTGCTTCGCCTTTTCATCATCTTTAATTAAAATAAGAAATTGCATACCATCGCTCATAAGCGTTCCTTTTATCGGTACGATTGTAACCGCAAAAATGATAAAATGGAAAACAGAAAAATATAACAGATATTGATAATAACTTACCATGTATATGTAACCAAAAGTAATACCAAATAGTAAACTTGTTATCGGTCCACCTAAAGTCATCCATGCCCATTTTTTCGAAAGGTTCGGTGTTACTATAGAAGGCGGTATTAACATTGCCACGCCTCCGAAGTACGCCCATAATTTATTTTCTCGAATACGTACTTTCCCCTTCTCTTTTTGAACAGTAATAGGCCCTACTGTCATAAATTTAAATGTCAAACCACCCATTACGCCGAATATGACATGTCCTAACTCATGAATGATTACCACTAACAGAAAAATAGCCAATAATGCCCATATGTTCAGCATTGTTTCTAATTTTCCAGTTCGGATTACTCCGTATAAAATGGACAAAACTAACGCCACCGTCATAGAACCAGCTGGCCTTCTTAAAATATCCACCTTTTTCTCCCCTTAATAAATCATTTTTCTCTGCATCTCGTACATGAATTTTCCGAGATGCAATATCCAAATAAATGAGATTAAGCCAATTAATACAAAATCGATATCACTAGCCGCTGTATATATAACGGCAGCCCACCATACATATGCTAATATTGTATTCGTAAATTCATACGCTTTATATCCAGCTTCATGCACAATGTGCTTTAATCCTTCATCTGCGTTTTTCGTCCACATTTTCATAGATTCCATATATGTTACACCTTGTTCAGGATATAACTTATTATAACGATTTTTTGTTATGAGCCCGATAACCACTACAATAGTCAAACAGACAATAGCAGCTACTAAATTCCACACTGCAAATGACACATTTGTATCCTGCAACAGTGCACGTCTACATGTAATAACTGCATATACAAACCATGCCTGGGTAACTATATCACCTACACGTAAATATATACTTATAATACCTAACTTTCTGCCTTGTACGCTCTCTTCTTCATCGCGTGCCTCCGCTAACATACGTGTATTCTTCCAAGTGTAGTACATCATTAAGATTCCAAAAATAGTACATACACCTATAAATGTATTAGATGATAATTTTCTCGGTTCATCCGAGGGTAAATTTAAAGCTATATAAGATGTTAAAAAGCCACCCATCATACTTAATGCTATTTTCCCCACAAAATCAAATTGTTTTTTTCGTTTACTCTTCATCATCCTCTTCCCCCTCCACTAACGTAAATATTTCCTCCACCGGTACATTGAAAATTTGTGCGATTTTTAACGATAATACGATAGATGGTGCATAATCCCCGCGCTCAATTAAACTAATCGTTTGCCGTGATGATCCTATCGCTTTCCCTAAATCCCCTTGTGATAAACGATACTTTGCTCGCAATTCCCTCACTCGATTTTGAAGCTTCATGTCTTCCCTCTTTTTCATTTATTTAATTAAAATTGTAAATAATATCCTTATCTTTGTCAATTATAATTGTCATTACGACTATAATAATTGACAAAAATAAAGATGTATTATGATGAAAATAACTTATATAATGAATGTGAAATATTAAACAAAGGAGGTTCCATATGAAGAAAACATCTACCTTTTCTTACATTCTTACTAAGCTTACAGCAGCTTTATTATTATTATTACTTATTAGCACGCTTCTCTTAACAACTAGTCAACAAACATTATATAGTTTCTTAGCTGGATTACGAGAACTACTATATGTTCCCTTCGTTCCTATTCTTGCGGCATATGCAATTTTTTGTTCTATTTGCATCGATAAATTGAAATTAAAAACATATACAAGACTGAAGACATTATGCCTTTATATTTTTTGCGGCTATTTATTTTCTCTTCCATTCCTAATATTTAAAGAAGCTAGTCTAATACAGTTCTTGTTTCTCGGATCAATTGGAGCAGTGTGTTCTCTTTTTTTCTACTTATGTGCAGTTATAGCAACAAAATTTAAGTGGATACAATATGTCGTGCCAGGTATTATGCTTATTATATTTATCACAATCAACTTAATCGATCTAGGAAAGATTGGAACATCAAAAGAACAATGGGTCGAAACAAAAACAGAAAACTCTTTCGAAGCATCTTTTCAACATTTTAGTGGTGAACATAAAGTCCCCATTGAACTAAAACGAGGTGACATATTAGAATTTACCATTGAATCACGAGCTGAAAATCCAGATGGCTACATGGGAGCCGTAAAAATGGCTAGTGAGTTTCAAGAGGAAGAAAATTATTTAGCTTCAAACGGTCCTAATACATACCAATTTGCAGCAATTAAGACGGGAACGTATTACATTATAGTTAATGGCAATAAGTTAAAAGGAAAGTTGAGAATAGATTGGAATATAAAATAAAAAGGCAGTGCTTTTGCACTGCCTTCCTAAATTCTGACATAGAATGGATTCCATATTAACTTGCGTTTTGTAACAATACTCGTTTTAACTGTTTGCGGAAACGAACACCTAACGTAATTGCTACGATAACGATAACTCCAACAATGATTTTACCGATATGATCTTCTAGCACTCCAAAGATGTCATGTAAGTTTCCACCTAACCAATAACCACCGATTAAGAAGAATGATACCCAAAATAGAGCACCTGAGTAAATTGTAATTGCAAAACGACGGAATGGTAAGTTAATAATTCCTGCAAAATATCCTGTAAAATGACGTACACCAGGAATAAAGAAGCCGATAAAAATAAGGAAGTATCCATACTTATCAAACCACATTCTTGTTAAGTCGATTTTTCTTTGTGTTAAAAATACGTATTTCCCATACTTTTGAACAAAGGGCATACCTAATTTATTTCCTAAAAAGTATTGAATTGTCATTCCTACACTTGTCCCAATAAAGGATAAGATAATTAAAATCGGTAAACTTAAATCGCCCTTCTGTGCTAAAAACCCCGCATATGCTAACGTTGGCTCTCCCGGAAACGGAAGTGCAATATATTCTAACAGCAAACCAACAAGTACAACATAGTACCCGTACTGCTGAAATAATTCATGAACCCACTCCATGTCATCTCTCCTTTCAATCACGTACAACTTCTTACTATTATTGTATAAAAAAATTGTCGAAATAACTATCACAATAGCTTACATTTTTATTACATTTTTGTAAGGCTCACACTAAAGTTTTCTGTTCTTTATTTACTTCTATGTACGTTCATTTAAAAACAACTTAACAAATATATACCGTGAGAAACCTGGCCTTAATATACATTTTTCATCCATTTTTTAACACTTAAAAATCACCTTATTTCGTTCTCAATAAAAAACCACTACAAACTCATACTAACTTCATATTAGCTTCATATACGTATTGTAAGATTATAGCGGAATTTGTTGAAAAATTTAACTAATATATTACTAATCATTAAATTGAATAAATATAAGTCGCTTTTCGAAATTAAAAAAAGGGTGAATAAGAAATGGAAGCTTATAAAATGCACGATTTTATTAATACAAATGTTGAATCTCACCAAAATGAAACCGTTTTTAATTTACACATATGTGAAACAAGTGAATTTGACGTAAGTTTAACAAAATCTACAACACTGTCTTTTATCGTTTCAAAAAAGAACATTAAGATTGTTACGAAAAAATGGATTAATTCAAATCAAGAAAGCATGATTGGTAAAAGTTACATCATTCCAACGAAAGCTTTCCACTACTTCTTACCAATTATTTCTGAAACTGAAGATGAGCTAAATATTCAAGTTCAAAGTTTTGGACTGCATGGTGAACTTTTACTAAATGAAAGATTACTTATTGATAAAAACAACAAACAAAATCCAAAGATTACTACCTTCTTTGAAACATTAGATGAAAATGTAAATAAAGTATTACGAGGATTGCAAATTCATTGTATGTAAGACTATTACAATAGTAAAAAGGAGAATATAATGAAAAAACTATTATTAAGCGCACTATTATCATTAGGATTTTTAACTATTCCATTCACAAATGCTGAGGCAGCTACAACGAACGATCAACTGATTGTAAACACGCAGTTAAATAAAATGGATTATTATCAAAATGGAAAATTTATAAAGAGTTTTACTGTCGCTACTGGAAAAGCAGCTACTCCTACACCTAAAGGTACTTTTCAAATCGTAAATAAAATTAAAAATCGTCCTTATTATACAGGCAAAATTAAAGGCGGCGATCCACGTAATCCACTGGGTGACCGTTGGCTCGGACTAAACATGGCAGGAACTTACGGAACAACTTATGCGATTCATGGTACGAACAATAATCAGGCAATTGGCAAATGGACAACACTAGGTTGCATTCGTATGTATAACAATGATATACACTGGTTATTTGAGCGTATTCCCCAGCAGGCTACTGTCACTGTAAAATAACCTAACAACACGATTTACGTGTAGCCAAGAATTTTATATCTTGGCTTATTTTATTTCTTCATTTACAGTAGCAAAACAACTGTATTTACATATATAATAGGGATAGATTGTATTAAGTAACATCTAAACATTGATAAACATGGATATTAAAATTATACAGTTATAATATTTTATAAATTTTACAATACATACTATAATAGAATTACTGTAATTCTTAAATATTCAGTTTCACTAAAACAACTCCCCTTGCTACTTTCATGATTATTTTATGGCGGGGGCTTATTATATGTATAAACAATCTGAGTCATCGGAAAAATGATGAATTCGAATATTGCAGTAAAAAGCGTTATTTAGGAGGTGTTACTATGACGCATATACTGGTGATTGAAGACAACCCAGATATACAAGAACTAATTCGTGAATTTCTAATGGCACAAAACTTTACCGTTGATGTCGTTGGCGCTGGAACAGAAGGTATACTTCTTTTCCAAAAAAATTCATACGATCTTGTCCTCCTTGATGTGATGTTACCAGATATAGATGGCTATAGTATTTGTAAAATTATGCGAGGACAATCTGATGTACCGATTATTATGTTAACAGGCTTACATAATGAAGAAAGTGAAATTAAAGGATTTGAATTAGGTATTGATGACTATATTACGAAACCGTTTCATTACACCGTATTTATTAAACGTGTAGAAGCTGTATTAAGAAGGGCAGCAACGAAGGAAGCAGAAACCGCAACTATACTACAATTCCGTGAATTGATGTTAAATTCTACAGCATATGCCGCTTATGTTCATGGTAATCAAATTGAATTAACAACAAAGGAATTTGAAATTATTTATACTTTACTGCAAAATCGGGGAAAAGTATTATCAAGAAGTGATTTGCTGAATAAGGTATGGGGCTATGAACATTATGGTGATGTAAGAGTTATAGATACACATATTAAAAACTTAAGAAAAAAATTAGGGATTCCTTATATTAAAACGGTGAAAGGCATTGGCTACAAAATCGAATCGTAGCACAGACAACATCACCAAAAATATTTTCATCAAAACCTTATTATTTTGTATTCTTTTATCACTTTGTCTTTATCAAATTATTTACTTCCTAGCTTCAAACTACGATAAAGAACGTTTTGCAAAAGAAAATGGAGCGCTGTCTACAGAACAAGCGGATTCAGACAAACAAAACGACCAAAGTAAAACGAATCAAAATAAAGCTGTATCACAGGGAGACATTTTTAATTTCCAATCTTCTATTATAGATTATAAATCACTCTCTACAGCTATCAATCATCTTTTGCAGCCTAGCCAAACTGCAAAAGCAAAAGAACATACACAAAGTAGTACGGGGAAAAATAGCACTTCTGCTCCACTTACAGAGATGGAAAAGCAAGTCGCTACTAATGATGCCTTACATAAACAAAATGCAGCAAGTAAAACAAATGATGCACAAGATAATCCAAAATTAACAGATGTACTGCAGCAATTAGCTCCACATATTGGCGCGACAATGCTTGCATTATCTTTACTCGGATCTTTAATTTATACAAAACTAATTGCCAAACCTTTTCAATTTATGAGCGATGCTTTAAAAGATATTATGAATCTTGATTTCTCAGATAAAAAGCTACTTAACAAAAATACAGACCAAACTGATTTTAATTTACAAGTAGCTGCTTCACAGGTCCCAAATATCGTGAAGAATTTACATGCAAGCAATCAAGATTTAAGAAACGAGCTCAAGAGAGAACAACAATTAGAACAATCTCGTAAAGAATTTATGTCTATGGTATCCCATGAATTAAAAACACCAATCGCAGCCGTTATGGGACAACTAGATGGCATGATTCACGGAATTGGAGCTTATAAAGATAGAGATAAATATTTAAAACGTTCCTATGAAATGATGCAAGATATTAACATATTAACGGAAAAAATGTCGGAATTATCCAAAATACAAAACCCTCAATTTAAACCTGATTTAAAAGTTATCTCATTAACTACTATTATTGAGGATGTTATGAAGAAAGTAGATTACTTTGTATCTGTAAAGCAATTAAATGTTCAATCTAACATTAAGCAAGATGTACAAATTTTAGCTGACCCTAAATTTATTCAAACTGCTATTTTTAACATTATTTCAAATGCAATTCATTACACAATTGACCATCAGCATGTATATATAAAGCTTTATGAAAAGCCAAACGGTTACGCATTAGAAGTACTAAATACAGGTTCACAAATAGATGAAGATAAACTCGCCCATTTATTTGAACCATTCTATCGCGCAAACCCTGACAAACACGGCTTAGTACAAGGTAGTGGTCTTGGGTTATACATTGTAAAACAAATACTAGATAAGCATCAGTTTCCTTATGGGATACAAAACACACCTCAAGGTGTAAAATGCTCCATTGTATTTCCAAAAGCAATGTAAAAACCTACTACAATTTCATACCCCAAATTCATACTTCGTATGAGTGGCGGAATTTTGTAGAGTGTCTTACTCTGTTTCGTTCGCCCGTTGTCCTTATTTGGATAGCGGGCGTTTTTTATTATTTAAAAGGAGGATTTTCATGGAGAAATTTAAGTATTCATTACTTGTTTTATTCGGAGCTTGTAGCTACGGCGTACTTTCAACGATTTTCAAACTCGGATTCATTGATGGATTTTCAGCACATCAACTATTAGGAGGACAATATGTCTTCGGATGGATTGGGCTTCTTCTGCTCGTTCTTTTCGTTTCACGTCATAAAGTAACAAAAAAGCAATTCTTTTCCTTACTAACAGTTGGCACAACAATGAGTATGACTGGTATCTTCTACGCTATTTCTGTAGAAGAACTACCAGCATCTATCGCTGTTGTCCTACTCTTCCAGTTCACATGGATTGGTGTAGTTATAGAAGCAATCGCTAATCGAACATTACCAAGCCGTGAGAAAGTTATATCTATCATTATTTTATTTACTGGAACATTGTTTGCAGGCGGTGTCTTTGAAGGTCTCGGACAAAACTTTTCCACGAAAGGTATTATCTTTGGTCTATTAGCCGCTGTCTCTTTTTCATTCTATGTTTTTGCAAGCGGGCGTGTTGCTACAGAAGTTCCGCCTTATACGAAAAGCTTTCTTATGACAACAAGTGCTACTCTTATCGTATGCCTATTCTTCCCGCCAACCTTTTTAACGGATGGTGCCCTGCAAGCCGGTCTTTGGAAATACGCTTTCTTCCTCGGATTGTTCGGCGTTGTCGTACCTGTCATTTGTTTTTCAATTGGTGTACCGAAAGTAGGAACAGGACTTAGTACAATACTAGGAGCAGCTGAATTACCAACGGCCATTATCGCTTCTATTACACTTGTACATGAAGTCGTAACCTTCATGCAGTGGATTGGGATACTCTTTATACTACTTGGCATTTTTATTCCTCAGATGCTTACGGCTAGGAAAGAAAAGAAACATAGTAGCGTGCATAGTGCGTAACAAAAGACCTTTCATTGATTTGAAAGGTCTTTTTCTCTATCTCACTTTACTGCTCCATATAGCTTTTCTATCTCATGCTCGATTTGTTTTACATCAATTCGTTCAAATAGTGGTTGCACACTATCAATTCTATTCGGCAACGTATTTTGAGGCTCCCAATTTCGGTTCACAATCGATAACGTGTTTCTAACTCTTTCACTTGAAAATGGTAAAAACGGTTCAAGGAGATTTGCAAAATTA
Organism: Bacillus sp. FSL M8-0063; assembly: GCF_038005545.1. NCBI lineage: Bacteria > Bacillati > Bacillota > Bacilli > Caryophanales > Bacillaceae > Bacillus > Bacillus sp. FSL M8-0063. Next base: position 661,601 of record NZ_JBBOTJ010000002.1, on the reverse strand, counting down.
GCGATAAGATACACACAGTTATAAATCGTTTCTTCGCATGAAACTGGATCATCTTCCCTTTGTTTCCAAGGCTGCCTCTCATCAAAGTATTTATTTGCAAAACGTACGGCATCGAATATTGTTTCTAGCGCCACCTTAAATGTAGTTTGCTCAATCAACTCTCCTACATTTTTATATAATCCTTCTACTTTATCTTTCAGTTCTACATCAATACTTCCCTGCGGCACAATGCCATCATAATATTTTTCAATAAACTTTAATGTCCGGTTCACAAAGTTCCCGTATGCACCTAACAATTCACTATTATGACTGTAAATGAATTCACGCCATGAAAAATCAGTATCACGATTTTCTGGTGCATTTACTGTTAAAAAGTAACGAATAGAATCTGGATTGTAGCGTTCTAATATGTCAGGCACCCATACTGCCCAGTTTTTACTTGTAGATAACTTTCTTTTTTCAACTGTTAAATATTCATTTGAAACGATATGACGAGGAATTGCTCCTTCTCCTATTCCAAGCAATACTGCTGGCCAAATGATGGAATGAAACGGAATATTATCCTTTCCGTGCACATAATATGTTTTCGCTTCTTTATCCCAAAACTCTTGATCATCTTTCCCTGTTTCTTCAGCCCAATGTTTACTCGCCGAATAATATCCTGTCACTGCTTCAATCCATACGTAAATTTTCTTATCTTCATACCCTTCTACTGGAATTGGTACCCCGATTGGTAAATCACGTGATACGGCCCTATCTAGTAATCCTTCCTTTACATATCTCTCTGTTAGCTGAATCGCATTGTCACGCCATGTTCCTTCTTGTTTTGCGATTTCTACTGCCTCTTTAATTTGCTGCTGAAATGTATGCAATGCAAAATAAAAATGCTCTGTTTCCTGTACGGATGGCGTACTACCGCATAACTTACATTTCTTTTCTAACAAATCGAGTGGATCTAAAATAGCTGAACACGCATCACATTGATCTCCTCTTGCTGCTTCATGGCAATGTGGACAAATGCCTTCTACATAACGATCAGGTAAAAACTGCGTACACGTTTCACAATACGCTTGTTCCACTGTTTTTTTATAAATATAGCCTTCTTCCAATAAACGTAAAAAGACATTTTGCACAGTTTCATGATGGTGCTCACTATCTGTACGTGTATAGCAATCATACGTAAAACCAAGGCTACGAAAACATCGCTGGAACTCTTCATGATACTTATCAGCAATTTCCTTCGCCGTCACACCTTCTTGTTTTGCCCTAATTGCAATCGGTGTTCCATTACAGTCACTTCCCGAAACATACAACACATTCTCACCTTTTGCCCGGTAATAACGTGCTAAAATATCTCCAGGTAACAAACTCGCAATATGTCCAAGATGTAACGAACCATTTGCATACGGCCAAGCGCCTCCAATAAAAATACTCATCTTACATTCCTCCTTTTAAATATAAAAAAGCCCCGCCCTTATCTTAAAAAGATAAGGGCGGGGCTGTATAAACAGTCGCGGTACCACCTTATTTCGCCAATTACTCACATAATTAGCCTTAACAAGTACGGAGCTATATGCTCTTATACTGTGGTTTTGATAACGAGTACCAACTCTCGTCGCCGCCTACTATTATCATTTGATAAGTTCAGGACGAAGCTCAAAGGCCATTGTTCAAATGAATATTCTTGCTTCTTCTCAGCTACCGAAGCTCTCTGGACAGAATGATTTCATTCTACTTTTCCTTTTCAACGCTTTTATATATAACACGTATTTTACGACTTAATTGCAGAAAAATCAAACTTAAATTCAAAAAAAAAAGGAAATTCCCTTCTCCCGCAGAATAAATATACGTTCACAAAAGGAGTGATACGATTGAATCAAAAACAACTAAGCACGCGTAATGAAAAAAGCTGGAATGCAGCTGCTTATGAAGCTTGGACGAATCGCCACGGGGCACCAGCCGATTATGCAAAAAAGCTTATGAAAGATCCCGTGCGCGAAGTAGAACACTATTTACCTTACATACAATCTCCAAAAGGAAAACGTATTATTAACTTACTCGGGTCAAAAGGAAATAAAGCCGTTGCTCTCGCTCTTTTAGGCGCTGATGTAACAGTTGTTGATATTTCAGCAAGTAATGCAAAATATGCAAATGAACTTGCGGAAGCAGCAGGTGTCTCTATCCAGTATGTCGTTTCTGATGTACTAAATGTGCAGCTCTCCGAATCATTTGATATCGTATTACTGGAACTTGGTGTACTCCATTACTTTCTAGATTTAAAACCGCTCTTTCAAAAAATTGCTACCATGCTTAAAGGAGATGGAACGCTTATCCTTCGTGACTATCATCCTTTTTACACGAAATTATTAGGAGTAGACCACCCATCATTTCGGGCCAATGGAAATTATTTCGATGAAGAATTGATTGAAGATGATGTGGCTTATAGCATCCTTCTTACAGAAGCGCAGAAAGAATCATTGCCTAAAACAACCATCCGTCGCTGGACGCTAGGAGAAATTATTACAACACTTGCACAAGAACATTTTAAAGTTGAAAAACTAATTGAAGAACACGGGTCTCATCAAAGGTGGGTCTTCCCTCCTACTGCACCGGAAGGAATTGAAGAACATATACCAGGTCTATATACATTAATTGCGACAGCATGCAAAAAAGGATCCCTTCACGGATAGGATCCTTTTTGCATGCTCACGCATATAAGTTGAGGTTGGAGATTACCATAATTCTGTAGAATAGGACACAAGATATTTCAACATTTCGTCTCTGACTTACGTCGTCAAAAAGGGGTATGACCAACATAACGAAGAGTAATGTTCGTAGTTGATACTGATAATCGTTATCAACTAATTAGAAGTATACATGATGTTATTTCAAATTACAATAGCATTTCTCATTTTTATTTATGAATTTTTTGATATACAAATGTATACATTTTAAGAACATTTCCTCTTATCAATCTGCCATCTTCCATTATCTGCTATAATTTTCATTGAACAGATTAATAACTTCATAATGGTGTTTTTATTAATGTCGTTCTTAATATTTATAAATCATAATAAATAGTTTTTAAAGGTAGGGATAACGATGAAATATGTTAGTATTCGCAAAAAACTACTGTTCACACTCTTAAGCATTTCTTCTTTATTTAGTATTGCTCTTATTGTTATTCTTTCATTCGCTATGAACCAAGCAAGCGAAATTGAAACGTTAAAAAATGATGTATCTAAACGAGCAACAATTTTAAAAGAACGTGGTGATTGGTTCCAAGCACAAGTTGCCGGTTTACAAGAATATTTACTGTCACATGATCAAAAAGGATTGGATAAATTCAACCGAGAAGGAAAAAAACTTGCTGATACTAGAGAGAAAGTAACAAGTGATAAAAAACTCCCAGAAGGAATGAAAGAAGCGATTTTAATGGGAGCAAAATGGCGAAGCGTCATAGATAATGAAGCCCTCCCTCTCGCTCGCGAAGGAAAATGGGACGAAGCATCCAAAATCGCTTTAGCTCAAACCGATTATGTAAACGATCTTTTAAGCCGTTTTACTAAATATGCAAATGAAGAAAATGATAAACGTGACGCATTAATTGCTGACGTAGAGTCTTCTTCATCTCTTATTCAATATATTATTTTCTTCTCTCTTATTACATGTACGTTAACATCTATTTTATTAGCATGGTGGTTCTCTGGTAAACTCGTTAAACCGATACGACAAATTGATGAGAAATTAAAAGAATTAGCCTCTCAAGATGGCGATTTAACTGCTAGATTACACGTAACGAGTAAAGATGAAATTGGTGATATCGCCAATTCCTTTAATCAAATGCTCGCTAACTTACAACGTATCATAAAACAAGTGCAACAAACATCAACAAGTGTAAAAGAAGCGTCTGAAAATGTGTTTATCGAAACCACTGCTTCTATGGAGAATACAGCCAAAACCGAAGAAACTATGAATGCTCTTGCGTATAATATTCGTTCACAAGTTTCAAGTATCGAAGAAAGTTCAACTGCAATGGACGATATGACAACGAGTGTTCAGCGTATTGCAGAATCTGCCTCCTCTGTTGCTAGCCTAGCTGTTACAACTTCAGAAAAAGCAGATAGTGGGAATAAAGTCATTGAGAAATCTATTACACAAATGCATACAATTAACGAAGCTGTTAACGCTACATCACAAGTAGTAGAGCGACTCATTACACATACGAATCATATTGATACTGCACTTCAATCCATTTCTAATATCGCGGAACAAACGAATTTACTCGCTTTAAATGCTTCAATTGAAGCAGCTCGTGCTGGCGAACATGGAAAAGGATTCGCCGTTGTTGCCGATGAAGTACGAAAACTTGCTGAACAATCTCAGCTAGCAGCAACTGACATTAACCATTTACTTCATCAAATTCAAGCTGACACAAAAATAGCAAATGAAATGATGACACAAGGTCAGTCAGAGGCTTCGGAAGGAATTACAGTCATTCGTACCGCTGGATCTTCATTCTCGGAAATTGTTAACCACATTAACAAAGTCTCTACACAAATACAAGAAATGTCTGCAACTGCTGAAGAAATGGCCGCAAGTTCAGAAGAAATGAATGCAGCTTTAAATAACATCGCTTCTATTTCAAATGAAGTTGCCGCCGAAACATCACAAACAGCAACTTCGGCTGGTGACCAAGTAAACAAAATGAGTGTCGTTGCTAAAAAAGCTTCTGAAATGAAAACGACTGTACAAGAACTTGAAGTTCTCGTTTCTCATTTCAAAACAAACGTTTAAAGCGAAACTTTCATTTATACTTCTAGGACCTACAAACTATTAAAAAGAGGGATTTACAATCTCTCTTTTTTTACTTTAAAATATCTCTTTCTATCTCTCATTCCGTCTGCTATAATTCCTAAAGGAAAGAAGAAAGCTTTATTCCAGAAGGAGTAAAGCTTTCTTTCAATTTTTTACATCAATTAATTCTAATACTAAGATTTCACAGAGGAGGCTTTTTATCATATGAATTTTATTAGCATTCGAAAAAAACTAATGTTTATGATGGGAACGATTTGCGCTTTATTTGGCATTGCCTTAGCTTTTATTTTATTTTTTACTATTGATCAATCTCGTCAAGCTCAAGCATTACAAAAAGAAATTTCCCCTTTGGCAACAGAATTGAAAGAACGTGGAGATGCTTATCAAGTACAACTTTCTGCTTTAAGAGGTTATTTATTACAACATGATCAAGTCGAATTAGACAAGTTTAATGAGATGAGTAAACGTCTGGAGGATTCAAAAGATAAACTTCTTTCTAATCCAAATGTTTCTCAGTCCATGAAAAATACAATGGAATCAGGATCGACTTGGAGAAAATTTATTGAAGAAAAAGTTTTCACTCTTGCAAAAGAACAAAAGTGGGAAGAGGCTTTACAAGTAGCTTATGCAGAAAATGGTACTGTTTATAAAGTAATTGGTGACTTCACAAATTACAGTAATGAACAAGCTAAGTTACGTGATCAATCTATCAAAAAAATTGATCAATCTTCACTACAAATTGAATATGTTGTCTTCTTATCACTTGTTATTTGTATTATCGTAGCTATGATTCTTGCATGGTGGTTCTCTGGTAAACTTGTAAAACCAATTCAACAAATCGATAGTAAACTAAAAGAATTATCATCTCAAGAAGGTGACTTAACAGCCCGCCTACAAGTAAATAGTAACGATGAAATTGGTACGATTGCAACATCATTTAATAAAATGTTAGAAAACCTACAACATATCATCAATCGTGTTCAAAAAACATCCGTGGAAGTACAAAATGCTTCTGAAAATATGCTAGAAAAGACGAATATATCACGTGAGGCAACAATAAAAGTTCAAAGCACGATGTCTAGCTTAAATGCAAGTATTCAATCGCAAACTGCTAGCATGGAAGAAAGCTCAACTGCAATGGATGATATGGCAGTAAGCGTTCAGCGTATTGCTGAATCAGCTTCATCTGTAACTGAACTTGCTGTAACTACATCGGAACAAGCTAATGATGGAAGTACTGTTATTCAAAAATCCGTTTCACAAATGACAACGATACACGACGCGGTAAATGCTACGTCAGAAGTGGTCGAACGTCTAATCACCCACACGAAATATATTGATACAGCTGTACAATCTATTTCTAATATCGCAGAACAAACAAACTTACTTGCTTTAAATGCATCTATCGAAGCAGCTCGTGCTGGCGAACAAGGAAAAGGTTTCGCTGTCGTAGCTGACGAAGTTCGAAAACTTGCTGAACAATCTAAAACAGCGGCAACGGATATTAACCAATTACTACATCAAATTCAACAAGACACTGAAACTGCTAGTTCGATGATGTCACAAGGCCGTTCTGAAGCATTTGAAGGCATTCATGTCATTCGTGAAGCTGGCAATTCTTTCACAACGATTGTGGAACAAGTAAATAAAGTATCTACTCAAATGCAAGACATCTCAGCAACTGCTGAAGAAATGGCTGCAAGCGCTGAAGAAATGAACGCTTCACTGAATAACATCGCTTCTATTTCGACTGAAGTGTCTAGTGAAACAGCGGCAACAGCACAATCTGCTGAGAAAAAAGTCACTACAATGAATGAGATGACACAAACTGCTAAACAAATGAAACAAACAGTTGAAGAATTAGATCAACTCGTATCTCATTTCAAAACTGAATAGCTTTCAAAAAATATTCCTCTTTCAAGAGGAATATTTTTTTGAGCTCATTCCCTGCATTATATATATATATCCGTTATAATGAGAACCGATATCATTAATATGTAGGGGGTGCTACACATGTCACAACAAGCATTTGAAGAAAAGTTATATGCAAACTTAGAAGCTGTTATTGATCCTGAACTAGGTGTTGATATTGTTAATCTTGGATTAGTTTATGACGTTACAGCAGATGAAAATAATAATGCTGTCATTACGATGACGATGACTTCTATTGGTTGTCCAATGGCTGGGCAAATTGTATCAGACGTAAAAAAAGTATTATCAACGAACGTACCTGAAGTCAATGAAATAGAAGTAAATGTCGTTTGGAATCCGCCCTGGTCTAAAGAACGCATGTCACGTATGGCGAAAATCGCATTAGGTATTCGCGATTAAATAAAGAAAGACCTGACATCCTAGTCAGGTCTTTTTCTCTTATTATTTTACGCCTACTGCATCATAAGCTTTCGTTACAGCTTGTACAGCTTTAGAGTTTTTACCATATAAATCTTCAGCTGACTGCAGAGCAGCTTGACGCATCATCTTAAAGTCAGAGTTTGCAGTTAAGTATTTCGTAAGAGCACGGTAATAAATTTTTTCTGTCGCTTCACGGCCTACTCCAGTTACTTTCACACCGTAATGCTCTCCGCCATCAGATACTAAATATGCAGCTTTATTGTTAATACTACTGTTAATATGAACGCCACCATTATCAGCTGTTCCAGTGTAGCGTTTATTGTAATGATCTGGGTAACCTTCACCTGGTTTTAATGGATTTGGAATAGATGCTGGATCTTTCAGAGAACGAAGTGCATCACCAGGTTTTCCAGGTGTATAAATGTCAGCACCTAAATCCCAGCTCTTCTTCTCAACCATGACACCCATAATATCAGATAACGATTCATTTAACGCACCTGACTCATTTTTATAAACAAGGTTTGCTGTATGTTCAGTTACAGCATGCGTTAATTCATGACCGATAACATCTAATCCAGCAGATAATGGAATAAACGTCGTACCGTCTCCATCACCATACATCATTTGTACACCGTTCCAAGCTGCGTTATTCCAGCTTTCTCCGACGTGAACAGTAGAAATAAGCTTCGCACCTTTATCATCGAAAGAGTTACGATTAAATGTCTTTTTGTAGTAATCATATACTTTTCCTGCATTTACATGCGCATCAACCGCTGCTTTATCTTCGAAGAACTTAGATTTACTCTCAACTTCTTCTCCTGTGTATCCAAGCCATTGTGAGAATAAGTTAAACAAGTTTTCATCCATATTTTCTGCATCAAATGTATGAACACCTTGTCCTCGTTTACCATCAAACAAGTTGAACGCTCCTGTTTTCTCATCTTGAGCAATTTCAAATGATTGTCTATCGCCTAATACTCCGTAACCAAATCCTGTAATGTGATCTACAGCGTTATATTTCTCAATCACATTTCCATTCGTTGCATCAACAAAATAATGCCAGTATCCTGGAGCTGGTTTTGAAATCGATGCTTTAACTAAGTATGCAAGATAGTACTTCCCATCTTTTTCATACACAAATAAATCTTTTTTCACACCGTCATAATTCTTTACTTTACCAACTTCTTTTTCAATATCTGCCTTTGCAATCGTTTCAGCTTGCTCTGCACTAATATTTGCAAACGCAGGAATATTTTTATCCTCTAAATTCGGAATAACTTGTCCGAAGAATGCTTTTACATTATTTTCTTTATCTAGTGTAACAGTCTGATCTGAACCATACACAGGAATATTATTATGTTTTTCAACTAACTTCACATGTGTCGTACCAGATTCAGCATCTTTTTCCTCCCCAACGACATTGAAGTGTTTATCAATATTTCCTGCTAATTTAAACATATCTTTCTTACTCTCTAAATATTGAAAGACCGTCTCTTTTTTATCTAGTCCTTCTGGTGCTTTCCATTCTTCACCTATGTATGCAGGTGTTTTAAATTCTTGATGATATTGAATTTTTTGTTCTTCTGCTTTCGTTGTCGTTGCTCCAAATGTTCCAAATCCCCCGGCTATAACAGTTAACGCTAATGCTGATGAAATGACTTGCTTTTTCACTATAACATTCCCCATTCCCATAAAGATTTTTGACACTTTTATACAATTCTTATTTTTCGGGCTAATACCTTTTTCTAAATATTGAGAAAGTTTTTTTCTGACAATTCCACTCAAAAAAAGAGGACATCAATTCGATGTCCTCTTTTCCATAAACGTTCTATTGTCTTTTCAATTCGATTGCTAAATAGTGTGATTGCTCTTTCGCTTCAATATGAATATCTTCTACTGCTTCTGCTGCATCACGCATAACAAGATTTTCACCATTTATTACACTACTCCCTTCAATTTGTACAAGGTACAATTGACGGCCTTCTTGCACCGGGAAATGAATTTCTTTTCCAGCATCTAACGATAAAGAATATAAATTCGCATCTTGGTGAATACGAATTGGTGCCTCTCCTTCTACTGGAGATACCATATGGAACCATTCATTTTCACGCTTGCTCCAATCAAATGTAAACTCACCATAGTTTGGTTTATGATCCGCACGATCTGGTAAAATCCAAATTTGTAATAAACGTAGTGTTTCATTTCCTAAATTATGCTCGCTATGAAATACACCTGTGCCAGCACTCATATATTGAACATGTCCTCGCTCAATTGTTCCGCGATTCCCCATGCTATCCTCATGTGTTAAAGCACCATCTACAACGTACGAAATGATTTCCATATCGCGGTGCGGATGCATATCAAAACCAGTTTGTGCCGCTACTAGGTCATCATTAATTACACGCAATGCTCCAAAGTTCATGTTATTCGGGTTATAGTAATTCGCAAAGGAAAAATGAAAATGTGTATTTAACCAACCGTGATTTGCTCTTCCCATATTTTTATGATCAACTTTTCTAAACATATCCTTCACCTCATATTATCTCGAATTCAAGATTTATTTTAAAAATTTTTCTCACTGTAATTTTTTTAGTAATTGTAATAATTGATGTTGTTCTTCTACATTTAAATTTTGAAACTGCTCCGCTTGGAACGTTTCTTGAGGCGGGACGATTTCTTCATATAAAGCTTTTCCCTTTTCTGTTAACGAAATATATTTTGTAGTACCTTCTTGTTCACGATGAATCCACTCCAGCTGCTCCATTTTATTTAATAGCTGCGTGATATTTCCCTTCGTAACAAATAGTTTATTTCCGAGCTCTTGCTGCGTTAGACGATTATGTCCTCCAACTTGAGCTAGCACATCAAACTGAGCGGCAGATACATTCCATTCTTTCAAATGCTGATTCGTCTCACGAATACTTTTGTTATAAAAACGTGATAAACGAAACCATAATAGTAATCCGAGTCTATCTTCTGTCTTCATTCTATCACCTCGCTCATTTCATACCATTAGTTTAGAACTAAACTTCATAAAAGTCAATCACTTACTTTTAGTAATCAACAAAGAAAGCACAGTGCCATTTCTCCACTATGCTTTACATTAACTTTCTATTTTTATATTCATCTAACTTCCTCTCCGCGAACTTTCTCGCATCTTTCTCAATCCATCTATCTTCGTACACTTCACTTCCAACATACAATACTTCTCTCTTATGCTGCATCGCATGACGAAACTCATGCAGTAGTGTTTTGAGCACCTGCTCGTACTCTTCCCACATACAAACAAAAATTAATTGTTTTTCTTTATGATAAAAACCACCTACTGGGAATAAGAATTCCTCTTCTTCTTCTCCTAATGATAGAAGCACATGATTCGCATCACACGTATCACAAAAAACAACTGGTGTTTTACATACTTCAATCAGTGAAAACAAATCATCTCTAAGCCTTTTGACATCCCAAGGAAGCTCCGAATCCAACACATACCAATTCTCAACTTGTTGATATACATTTTGAAACTGGAGTTCCATTTCTCTATAATCCCCTTTCCAAACTCCCTTTTCCTATATGTATGCCACAATATGTAAAATATTAAACCTACTCTTTCCCCTTTCGAAAAATGACAATAAAAAAAGAATCTATGTCAGCATAGATTCTTTTTACGTAATCACTTTTTTTTCATCATTTTTTTTAATACAAAGTAACCAATTGCACAAACAATAGCTGCAAGTGCAAAGTATTTCACATATGGCCCAGCTACTTTATTAATACTTTCCCACTCTGTTCCTAATTTAAAACCTAAATATACAAATACAATTGACCATGGAATAACAGCTAATGTAGTTAGCATAATAAACTTAGCATGTGACATTTTCGCAATACCCGCTGGTATCGAAATAGCATGACGCACAACAGGAATAAAACGCGCTGTAAAAATAACACCAGTTCCGTAACGATTAAACCAATCTTCAGCATAATCAATATGTTTCTTTTGAATTAAAATATATTTTCCATATCGCTCAAGGACGGGTCTTCCTCCGTACCGACCGATCCAATAAATGAATAGTTGTGCGATTACACCACCAATTGTACCGAACGCGACAGCGCCCCAAAACGTAATGCTTCCTGTTGATACTAAATAACCTGCATAAGACAATACGATTTCACTCGGAATAACCTCTAACATCAATCCAAGCATAATTCCCCAATAACCAAGTCCTTCTAGAAAAACTAAAACGGAATGAATCAACTCTCCTAACATCATGTACCTCTCTTTACTGTTTTCATTGCAAAAAATAAAAGTACAAGCAGTAAATATCTTGTACTTTTATTTTTAAAAATTAGTTAGTCTTCGTATCCCACTTAAAGATTCTATTTAAAAATTTATATACATTCTTTGACTCTTTCGTCAGAAGTGGACCTAAGATGGATAGTATAAGCACGTATAGTGCCGAGAATGGTTTCAAGACTGACATTAAACCACCGGCGATGCCGATATTGGCCATAATGATGGAGAATTCTCCTCTTGAAACGATTGTTAATCCAATATTTGTTGACGCTTTATGAGATAATCCAGCTTGTCGCCCTGCAATCATTCCTGCAACAAAGTTTCCGATGATTGTAAGAAGGACAGCACCTAACGTTAACCATATCGCTCCGCCTAATGAAAACGGATCAATGCTTAATCCGAAACTGAAGAAGAAAATAGCTCCGAAAAAGTCTCTAAATGGAACAACGAGATGCTCAATTCTGTCACTATGCTCTGTCTCAGAGAAAACTAATCCTAAGAGAAGTGCTCCAATTGCTTCAGCAACGTGAATTGTTTCCGAGAAACCTGCAATAAAGAATAAAGAAGCAAATACTACAATAATGAAAATTTCATCCGAACTAATATTGAGCAATTTATTTAATAACGGCGTCGCTTTTCTAGCTACAATAAAGAATAGAAGCATGTATCCTAAAGCAATCCCAATTGAAGTAAGAGCACCTAGGAAGGAAGCATGATCCCCTAGAACTAAACCAGAGACAACTGATAAATATACAGCAAGGAATATATCTTCAAACATAATAATTCCTAAAATTAATTCGGTTTCATTATTACCAGTTCTTCTTAAATCCACTAACACTTTAGCAACGATAGCACTAGAAGAAATCGTAATAATACCCGCAATAATTAAGATTTCTAGTAAAGGGAATCCCATTATAAACCCGTATAATAATCCAAGTGAAAAGTTAATTAAAATATAGATTGTTCCGCCAATCGCAATGGAACGTCCAGATTTAATTAGTTTTTTCATCGAAAACTCTAGTCCTAGGTAGAACAGAAGGAACAGAACGCCAATCCGTCCAAGGAAGGAAATTACACTCGCACTTTCAATAAATTTGAGATCAATAACACCTATTGTCGGTGCATGCGGTCCTACTAACATTCCAAGAACAATTAGAAAAGGAATTACTGAGAATTTAAACTTCCCAGCAATTACCGCCGCAATTGCTACTAAAACTAAAGCTGTACCAACTTCAAAAATTAACGTATCCATCTAGTCAGTCCCCCTATTCGAAAGTAACTCATTAATAATTTTTTTAATTTCTTCTCTCTCACCTGAAACTACAAGCATATCGCCTTCTTCAATTACCGTTTCTGGTCCTGGATTGAACAGCTTTTTCATATTCTTTTTCATAACTGCAATAATCGTTACGCTATATGTTTTTCTTATTTCAAGGTCGCCAATTGTTTTTCCGATTGCCGGAGCTGCATTCTCCACTTTAAACCACTCAATTGCTAAACCTTCAAAGACCATCTCAACATTTTCTAATGCTCTAGGTTTGTATACCATTCCACCTAATATTGCTGCAATTTGTCTCGCCTCTGAGTCACGTAATGAAATACTTGAGATACTTTCTTCATGATCTGAATCAAAATGATACATTTCTCTACGCCCATCATCATGAATGACAATCACCATCTTTTCGTTACCTTTCGTAACGATTTGAAACTTATAACCAATACCCGGAAGTTCACTTTCTCTAATATTCATATTTAGCTCCTCCATAACTTCTTTATTTTAATTTTCTGTTTTTCTGTCTTTTGTTCATCCAATCAATTTTAGAAATTCTAACCATTCAGGATACCTATGACTTGGAAATCTTTTATTGTAATAATAAGTGGCTCCTAAAAAGATACTTAAAGATGTAATGATAAAAAATATATTACTTCTCATTTTCAAACTCTTAAGGCTTATATTCAATAAAGATTCTTCTTTCAAATTATCCCCTCTTTCTCGTTTTAAATTTAGTTTTTTAAAATGTAAATAATTCTAAAAATATTACGATGTAACATAATCATAACACAAAATGCGTTTATGTAACATAATTTTTTAGAAAAATTGATTCTCGTATATTTTTTGCATATAATTTTCTTATTACGGAAAAAAGGAAGTGTATTATATGGTTGATATCTTTAGCAGATTCCTTGAGGTAACGAATAATATTTTATGGTCATATATTCTTATTGCAATGCTAATCGGCTTCGGTCTTTATTTCTCTTTCAAATTAAAATTCGTCCAAATTACTCATTTCGGTGAGATGGTCAGTTTAATTAGTAAAGGGTTTAATCGAAAAGAAAAAAAGAAAGATAGCATCTCTCCATTCCAAGCATTTTGCTTAAGTGCAGCGGCACGTATCGGTATCGGAAACTTAGCTGGTGTAGCATTAGCCATTTCAATGGGTGGACCCGGCGCAATATTTTGGATGTGGTTTATCGCTATCCTTGGAGCAGCTACTAGTTTCGTAGAATGTACGCTCGCGCAAATTTATAAAGTAAAAGATGGAAGCAGGTTCCGTGGTGGACCGGCATATTACATGGAAAAAGGATTAAACAAACGCTGGATGGGTGTTTGGTTTTCACTTCTTATTACAGTTGCGTACGGATTAATTTTCAATTCTGTACAAGCAAATACAGTAACAATAGCGTTTGAAAATGCTTTTGGACTAGAGCGAACGATCGTAGGAGCTCTATTAGCTTTATTAGTTGCAGTTATTATTTTTGGTGGTATCAAGAGCATTTCACGTATTACAGAAATGATTGTCCCTCCAATGGCGATCATTTATATCGGTGTGGCTATTTTTGTCGTAATTAACAACTTCAATATGTTACCAAGCATTTTTACAGAAATATTTAACAGCGCATTCGGTTTAGACCAAGCTATCGCTGGTGGTATTGGAGCAGCAATCAAATTCGGAATTCAGCGCGGTTTATTCGCGACAGAAGCAGGTATGGGTAGCTCCCCTAACGCAGCAGCAACATCAGATGTATCTCACCCTGTAAAACAAGGACTTGTTCAAGCATTAGGTGTTTTCGTAGATACATTCTTAGTATGTACATCAACAGCGTTTATCGTATTATGTTCTGGACTTTACAAAGGATCGACTTTAGAAGGTATTGAATTAACACAACGAGCATTAAGTTCACAAATTGGACCGTGGGCAAGCACTTTCTTAGCGATTATTATTTTCCTATTCGCTTTCAGTTCTTTACTAGGAAACTACTATTATGGTGAAACAAACATCGCATTCATTAAAGAAAGCAAAACATGGTTACTGATTTATCGTGTTGCAGTTGTCGGAATGGTGTTCTTCGGATCTATCGCTGCCCTTCAAACGGTTTGGAGTTTAGCTGATTTCTTTATGGGACTAATGGTATTCACAAACTTAATTGCCATCTCATTCCTTAGCAAGTTTGCATACGCAGCCTTAGTAGACTATATAAAGCAAAAGAAACAAGGAAAAGATCCTGTCTTCATTGCAAGTTCTATCCCTGGTTTACAGAATACAGAGTGCTGGGATGGACAGGATATAGAAGAGAAGCAAAAGGCTGTATAACAATTAAAAGCGGAGGTGACTTGCTCAGAACAATCGGTCACCAGAGCTGGATAACATCTAAAAGCCAAAGCGGCTCTTTTAGAACAAGAGCTATATATCAAACAAAATCCCTATTACTCCACAGTAATAGGGATTTTTATTTATAACAGTTCATAATTTGTTCAAATTAATTCCAGCAAAAGGGTTGATTTATATCAATTACTAGATTATAATAATTATAAATTAGTAATTGATATAACATAACAACTCAAAAGGAGATTGATCATAATGAACAAACAAGTAATCGAAGTATTAAACAAACAAGTAGCAGACTGGAGCGTTTTATTCACAAAATTACACAACTTCCATTGGTACGTAAAAGGGCCTCAATTCTTCACATTACACGAGAAATTCGAAGAACTTTACACAGAATCAGCTACTCACATCGACGAAATTGCAGAACGCATTTTAGCAATTGGTGGCAAACCAGTAGCAACAATGAAAGAATACTTAGAACTATCTTCTATTCAAGAAGCAGCATACGGCGAAACTGCAGAAGGAATGGTTGAAGCAATCATGAAAGACTACGAAATGATGCTAGTCGAACTGAAAAAAGGCATGGAAATCGCTCAAAACTCTGATGACGAAATGACATCTGACCTACTACTAGGCATCTACACAGAACTAGAAAAACACGCTTGGATGCTACGTGCGTTCTTGAATCAATAATAGAACTAAAAGCGGAAGCGGCTTGCTCAGAATCGCAGGGCATTGGAGCTCTCGACCTTGAAGCGCTTTTTGCTTCGAGCGAGAGAGCGAAATGACCGGAGATTCTAGCTGCTGGAGCTGGATATCACCTAAAAGCGGAAGCGGCTAGAATCGCAGGGCATTGGAGCTCTCGACCTTGAAGCGCTTTTTGCTTCGAGCGAGAGAGCGAAATGACCGGAGATTCTAGCTGCTGGAGCTGGATATCACCTAAAAGCGGAAGCGGCTCGTTCAGAGTCGCTTTTTTTCTATGGAGTGGTCGCACATATCAGTACATGAAATTTATATCAGCGATTTTCCCAATATATCGACTTACCGACAAATCACGACAATATTAGCACCTCTCTCCTCTACTTTTATCAATATATTACAATCTCTTTTATGTTAATATACAGGTAACACCCTTTAGTAAAATAGATCCAAAAAAGCTTTTCCATATTCATCATTTACTACTTAAATGGCGGGAGTGGTTCAGTTGAAAGACTACTTAATTAGAGCATTTTTTGCGTTAATAACAGTTGGGATTGTCTTACTTATAGCTAATATTTTCAATATACGTGTCGAGGTGAAAGACTATGCTTTCCTCGTTGTTGTAGCAATTGGTGGCGGCTGGGGTGGCTGGTACCTGTATAAGAAACAAAATAATAAAAGTGATAAAGGCATTCCGAAGTAATATGGAATGCCTTTTTTGTATAATACACAATTAAGCTTAAATCACTAATAAAAGCCGTCCACAAAAAACATCATATAAATTCATACTCTATGGTAAATAAAAAAAATTCATTTTGAATATAGAAATAGTCCAAAATCCTGCATAACAGAGGTATGACCCATTTGCCGCAACATTGTGGCTATATTCCCACGGTGATATGCTCCGTGGGTGACGACGTGTAGTATTGTTTCAGAAACCGTCGTATCCAGGTACCCAGCATATGGATTATCAACCTCAAACACTTTTTCATAATCTTGTTGACTACTTAAAAGTTCTTTATATCTTTTAGATAATTCATAAAAACTAGTTTCCATTTCCTCAATATTTTTTGTTTCCAGCTGTTCTTTCAATTGATCTGTGTGTACCATTGCATCACTCATGCTTTTACCAGAAATAATCTCGAGCCAGGCTAAATCTGTAAGGTATATGTGAGACATTACTTTTGCCACCGAAGAAAAACCACTATTAACTTCCTTATGGAAAATGTCTTGCGGTAGTTCTTTTAAGCGATTTAAAATAACTTCATTTGCCCATAAGTGGTAGTTATACATTTTTAATACAGCACGACCCATGCTCATTTCTCCTCCAATTTTCATTTTAATGATTAGATTATGATACATAGCTGATTAAAAATTCATAAAGGATTACATCTATAAAATTTATTCTGATTTCGATTAAAAAAACCTCTATTAACTTCATAAAAAACATTCCCTATCTTCCACAATCTGCCCCTTTAACGGAACAGTTCTATGTCACTCAATAATTCCTTACTTACCTTTTATTCAGATGTTCTTTTTTTAGTCAGCAAAACATACCTCCATCTATACTTCCACTCTTCCAACGATTTCACATCTCACTATCAATATATTTAACCAGATTAAAAACACATACCTTTTTACGATAAAAAAGACATGTGTTTCCAAAAATCTATATAAAAATCAAAATGATAAAGGCATTCCGAAGTAATATGGAATGCCTTCTTTTTATTGCCGTCTATAATAAATAATAAAATTCAAACCGCTAATACAACCAATTGCAATAAACATGCTAAAACTCTGTACATCACCAGCTAGACTATACTCATCAACGATAAACCCAGACATAAACAACGTTATCGCGGCCACACCGATACACAATATCGAAATAAGCCAAAGCGAAAATTCATTAATTAGCTCTTTCTTCTGTGTTGAAACAATTAGCATAACAAGAATAGATGCTGCTAAAATATTTTTAAAAACAGGACGTAAATACACAAACTCCTCCATCTATTTCTCCTTTTCCAAAAACATTACATCTTAACATTAACATTAACATTAACATTAACATTAACATATTTAACCGAATTAAAAACACATGCCTTTTCAAGATAAAATGACATGTGTTTCCAAAAACATCTATAAAATTGTATTATGATAGCTGCTTCCACTTCGTTCCTAAAACAGGACGCTCATAATTTTGGATTGCATGAATTAGTTTATCTGCCGTCTCAGCTGAAACGATCAACTCTTTATTTGATGGATTCATAAATCCTTCTTCTGCTGCACGTTCAACCATTTGCAAAATTGGCCCATAAAAGCCTTTTATGTTCAATAAACCAACCGGCTTATTATGTATACCAATTTGTGACCAACATACTACTTCAAATAGCTCTTCAAACGTTCCGTATCCGCCTGGTAATGCAATAAAAGCATCCGCAAGCTCTGCCATTTTCGCTTTGCGCTCGTGCATCGTTTCTACTTCAATTAATTCTGTTAGCCCTGTATGAACAATTTCTCCTCGGAATAGACCGCGTGGCATAACACCTGTTACACGTCCGCCTAAGCGAAGAACTTCATTTGCCACTTCTCCCATTAATCCAACGCAAGAACCACCGTATACAAGCTCATAATCGTTCTCAACAAACATTTTTCCTAACGCTACTGCCTGCTCTTTAAATTCTGGTCTCTCCCCTAAGTTGGAACCTGCAAACACACAAATCTTTCTCATTCCTACACCCCGAAACTATATATTGTTATGATACAATGAACATTGTACAACATATTGAAGGGATGAGGAAGAAATGGATATCGTCGCATTTCAAAGATGGGTGGAGGAATTTTACGAAAAACGAAGCTGGTCACAGTATAATTCCTTTATTCGCTTAAATTTCTTAACAGAGGAAGTTGGAGAAGTTTCACGCGTTGTTCGCGCCATTGAAATTGGTCGTGATCGTCCTGACGAAAAAGTGAAAACAGAAGAAGAGCTAAAACAGGAACTAAAAGAAGAACTTGGTGATGTACTATCTAACCTTATTATTCTTTCACAAAAATATGATTTAGACTTACAAGACATTATGGAAGCTCACGTCACAAAGCTTTCGAAAAGGTTCGAGACATCAAAATGAGAATATTATCAATTATGGTATAATATTCTTGTCACAATACTAAGGGGGATTTTATGTTATCTAAAAAATTGCACGACGCATTAAACGATCAAATGAACTTTGAATTTTACTCTGCCCACGCTTATATGGCAATGGCTGCTTACTGTACATCTGAGAGCTATGATGGATTCGCTAACTTTTTCCTTGTACAAGCTGAGGAAGAACGTTTCCACGCAATGAAGCTTTATAACTACATTAACGACCGCGGTGAGCGCGCTATTGTTACTGGATTTGATAATCCGAATAACGAATATGAATCTGTACTGAACGCTTTTGAAGTGGCACTTGAGCACGAGCGTGAAGTAACGAAGCGTATTTACAACTTATCTGATATCGCTTGGGATGAGCGTGAGCACGCAACAATTACCTTCTTAAAATGGTTCGTCGATGAGCAAGTAGAAGAAGAAGCTTCATTCGATAGCATCATCCAAAAATTAAAACGTATTACAAGCGATTCAAACGCACTATTTATGCTAGATGCTGAATTAGAGAAACGTACATTTACGCCTCCTGCTGAATAGTATTTCAATCACCTTAATGAATGTATTAAGGTGATTTTTTTATTTCTTCTCTAAGCTTAATAACCTTAGCCACATCCTTCTTATAAAGCGCTGAAACCTTTTCAACAAAATCACTATGAGTAAAAGTCCCATCCCCTTCTTCTACTATACTTAAATACCCATGTATGAATTTCAAAAAGGTTCTAGCATCTTCACCAGTTAATTGATCAATGTTCTCCATAATCTCATCAAACTCCCTTAAACTATCCCGTTCTTTCAACTTAATCCCCCTCTCTATATTATTTATCATACCAAAATAAAAAAGTCGTTCATCCCTCTAGGCGAGAGATAAACGACTTCGTTTGTTTTTATTAAAGCATAACCCCAACGATAATCGCTGATAATATACTTACTAACGTTGCACCGTATACAAGTTTTAATCCGAATGAAGATACAACGTTTGCTTGTTTGCCATCGATACTCTTCGTTGCACCTGCGATAATTCCGATTGATGAGAAATTCGCAAATGATACAAGGAAGATAGATAAAATACCTACTGTACGAGCTGATAAATCACCAGCTACTTTTCCAAGGTCAAGCATTGCAACAAATTCGTTCGTTACTAATTTCGTTGCCATAATTTGTCCTGCCGTTAGCATCTCAGATGTTGGGATACCCATTACGAATGCTAATGGTGAGAAGATATATCCTAAAATGCTTTGGAATGTGATTCCGAAAATTGAATCAAACACACCGTTAATTGCTGTAATTAATGCTACGAAACCGATTAACATCGCCGCTACTGTTACAGCGATAGAGAAACCAAGCATAATATATTCGCCTAACATTTCAAAGAATGTTTGTTTTTTATCTTCTTGTAATTCTAAAATATCGTCCTCTTCTTTCACTTCATATGGATTAATGATATGAACGATAATGAATCCGCTAAATAAGTTTAATACAAGTGCTGTTACTACATATTTTGGATCAATCATTTTCATGTAAGAACCGACGATTGACATCGATACTGTTGACATTGAAGATGCACAAAGTGTGTATAAACGATTTTTCGGTAATTTGCTTAGTTGATCTTTTACTGTAATGAATACTTCACCTTGACCAACAATTGCGGCTGCTACTGCATTATATGATTCTAGTTTTCCTAAGCCGTTAATTTTACTTAATACGAAACCGACTGCACGGATGATAATCGGTAAAACTTTAATATGTTGTAAGATCCCGATTAATACTGCTAAGAAAATAATTGGTAATAATACTGTTAAGAAGAATGGTGCTTGTCCATCATTTGCTAAACCACCAAATACGAAATTAACCCCTGCTTCCGCAAATTTTAAAATAGCGCCAAACCCATCTGCAATCCCTTTTACTAATACAAATCCGACCTTTGTATTTAGTAAGAAATACGCAAGTACCAATTGGATGACAAGCATAAGTGCAATTGGTTTATATTTAATTTTCTTACGATCTGAACTGATAAGGAACCCTAGTACAAATACTACAAGTAAACCGACTAGAAACATTACGATCTTCATATGTGAATCCTCCACTTCTCCCACGAGTTATCGGTCGTATAACGTATAACGAATGACGTCTGACCATTTGTGTTAAAAAAATTTAAAACCCCTAAATACTATTCAACTTTTATCTAAAATCAGTAAGCGTTTACATAAATTGCAATTTATAAAAGGTAGCCTCTTCTCTCCTACCATACTTGAAAGTCTGAAATTGATACCACCTACAAATCAAATTGTAAGCGTTATCTAGTCGAAATGCAATATAAATTTAAAAAGATTTTTATATGTTAATATATTCCTAAATAATTGGTTTTTTCATGCAGATTTACCATAAAAAAATAGCCCTAGCTATGAGCTAGGGCCATCTTTGTTTATAACATAACACCAACGATAATCGCTGATAGAATACTTACTAATGTCGCACCGTACACAAGGCGTAGACCGAATGATGATACAACATTTGATTGGTTTTCATCGATACCTTTCGTTGCACCTGCGATAATTCCGATTGATGAGAAGTTCGCAAATGATACAAGAAATACAGAAAGAATACCAACTGTACGAGCTGATAAATCACCAGCTACTTTTCCAAGATCCAGCATCGCAACAAATTCGTTTGATACTAATTTTGTTGCCATAATTTGTCCCGCTGTTACCATCTCTGCTTGCGGGATACCCATTACGAATGCTAATGGTGAGAAAATGTATCCTAAAATAGCTTGGAATGTAATACCGAACATGGAATCAAACAAGCTATTAATTGCTGTAATTAATGCTACGAAACCAAGTAACATTGCCGCTACTGTGATTGCAATCGTGAAACCAAGCATAATATATTCACTTAGCATTTCAAAGAATGACTGTTTTTTCTTATTTTCTAATTTCAGTGTATCTTCTTCTTCTGTAATATCGTACGGGTTAATAATATGAATAATAATGAAACCACTAAATAAATTTAATACAAGTGCTGTTACTACATATTTCGGTTCGATCATTTTCATATAAGAACCTACGATTGACATTGATACTGTCGACATGGAAGATGCACATAATGTATATAAACGATGTTTTGGGATTTTACTTAATTGATCTTTTACTGTAATAAATACTTCCGCTTGCCCAACAATGGCAGCCGCTACTGCGTTATATGATTCTAGTTTTCCTAGACCATTTACTTTACTTAGCGCAGTACCAATAGCACGAATAAATATCGGTAAAATTTTAAAGTGTTGCAGAATTCCGATTAAAACGGCAAAGAATACGATTGGTAATAACGCTGTTAAGAAGAATGAAACCTCTCCTTTATTAACAAGACCGCCAAATACGAAAACGATTCCAGCTTCCGCATATCCAAGAAGCGCGCCAAATCCATCTGAAATTCCTTTTACTAAAATATAACCAACTTGCGTATTTAATAAGAAATAACTTAACGCTAGCTGAATAACAAGCATAATTGCGATTGGTTTATACTTAATCTTCTTTCGATCGGCACTTATAAGAAAACCAAGTACGAACACAACGAGCAATCCTACAAGAAACATAACAAACTTCATTAATAAAATCCTCCATTTAACTCTTCATTAACGTTGAACGTCTGACCACTTGAAATAAGAAATAATCCGAACTTTCCATTTCTCCTCTAAAACCTTCAATCGGATAGGAAAGATCATAAAACCTCTTGTTTCAAAGGCATTTTCCATTCTAACACAAATCACAACTCATATCCGCACTTTTCTTAAAAAAAATACATTTTATTATAAAGCATTCATGAATGTTCGTCTTTTACATTATATAGCGAAACTTTAATCAGTGTCATCCCCACTAATTATTAGCCCGTATCAATCGAGAGTTTTACTGTTCACAAATAGCGGAATAAAACAAAAAAATGAGCATCAAGTTTCACTTGATGCTCACCTCATTATACTGCTTTTTCTTTATCAGCTACTGCTGGCTTATCCCAGCACTCTGTATTGCTCAAACCTGGAATAGACTCCGCATAGAACACTGGATCTTTTCCTTGTTTCTTTTGCTTAATATAATCTGATAACGCTGCAAAAGCGTACTTAGAAAGGAATACGATCGCCACTAAGTTAATAACAGCCATAATCCCCATAAATAAATCTGCTAAATCCCAAACGATTTGAATTGTTGCTACAGATCCTAAAACAACCATACCAAGTACAGCAATGCGGTATGCATTTAATAACACTTTACTTCCATTTAAGAATTCAATATTCGTTTCACCATAGTAGTAGTTACCTACTAATGAACTAAATGCAAACAAGAAGATTGCAACTGCTACAAATATAGAAGCCCACGGTCCGATATGTTGACTTAATGCTTGTTGCGTTAATTGAATTCCGTTTAAATCAGCCGCTCCAGGCACATCTGATAATAAAATGATAAATGCTGTACAACTACAAATTAATAATGTATCTGTAAATACCCCTAAAGTTTGAATGAAACCTTGTTTAACTGGGTGCGTTACGTTTGCAGTCGCAGCTGCGTTCGGCGCACTACCCATACCTGCTTCATTTGAGAATAATCCACGTTTTACCCCTAGTAAAATCGCAGCTCCTAATCCCCCACCTACTACTTCTTTAATTCCGAAAGCATGTAAGAAAATTTCTTTAAATACATACGGAATTGCCGTAATGTTTGTTACAACAACGAATAATGCCACTGCTACATATATAATTGCCATTACTGGAACAATCATTTCAACCGCACGTGCAATACGTTTTACTCCGCCGAAGATAATGATTGCAAGTAAACCAGCCATAAACAGACCTACAAACTTACCATCTGTGTTAAATGCTCCATCAAAAGCCGCTGCTACTGTGTTTGACTGCACAGCGTTGAAAATTAATCCGAAACTAACTGTTATTAGAACAGAGAAGACAACTCCTAGCCAGCGTTTCTTTAAACCCTTTTCCATATAATAAGCTGGACCACCACGGAATGCATTCCCATCTTTTACTTTATAAATTTGCGCTAATGTGCTCTCTACAAATGCAGAAGCACCCCCAATTACCGCAATTAACCACATCCAAAATACTGCTCCTGGTCCACCTGCTGAGATTGCGATAGCTACACCAGCTAAGTTACCAGTACCTACACGAGAAGCTGTACTCATACAAAAAGCCTGGAACGACGATACACCACTCTTCTCTTTTTGTTCTTTCCTCGTTTTCGAACTTGCCCCGTCCCCAAGCAATCGAATCATTTCACCGAAGTAACGAACTTGGACAAATTTCACACGAAATGAAAAGTAAAGCCCTAACCCAATTAACATCGCAATAATGATATATGACCAAAGGACATTATTTACATCCCCAATTACCTTAGCTAAAAAATCCATAATTGCATTGCCCCCTCTTCCTAACAATAAGAAAATTATATTCTAAAAACTTTTAGTAATCAAGAACTTTATGTTAGGTTTTATGACATGAGCACGTTAAACTTCTTAACATATATGTTTTTTTTACGTAAAAATATAACCAGTACGTGCATTTATCCAATACTCAATCACTCATCACATTCGACCGGTCATGCTTTTAAGACAGTGCGTTCTCTACAAATAACGAGAATAATGAACAAACAAAATTATATTAATAATTCCCTCTCACTCTTTTCATCATTCACTACAACAAAAAAGACGAGCATCGATTTTATCTCGACGCTCGCCTTTTCATTACACTGCTTTTTCTTTATCCGTTACCGTTGGCTTATCCCAACACTCTGTATTCGTTAAACCAGGAATAGAATCTGCACTGAAGACTGGATCTTTCCCTTGTTTCTTTTGCCTTACATAGTCTGCCAAAGCAGCATATGCAAATCGGCCAAGAAGCGTAATCGCAATTAAGTTTGTGATTACCATTAGTCCCATAAATAAATCCGCCATATTCCATACAACTTGAAGTGTAGCAACAGAACCGAATAATACCATTGCAACCACCGCAATACGGTAAATTGTTAACCAAGTTTTACTTTGTTTAATGAATTCAATATTCGTTTCACCATAATAGTAGTTTCCTAGAAGTGAACTAAATGCAAATAAGAAAATAATAATCGCTAAGAAGCTACTTGCCCACGAACCGATTTGTGAACTTAACGCCACTTGCGTTAATTCAATACCTTCTAAATTCGTTGCCTTATATGCACCAGAACATAGTACGATAAATGCTGTTGATGTACATACTAAAAATGTATCTACTAATACTCCAATTGTTTGAATAAATCCTTGTTTCGCTGGATGTGTTACATCCGCTGTTGCTGCCGCATTCGGCGCACTACCCATACCTGCTTCATTCGCAAATAATCCGCGCTGAATACCATATTTCATCGCAGCACCAATACCGCCACCTACAGCTGAATCTAAACCAAATGCACCTTTAAAGATTTCTGTAAACATGTCCGGTATTAAATAATAATTTTTAATAACAACGAAAACTGCTACTGCAATATAAATAAGTGCCATTGGTGGAACGATCATTTCCGACATACGCGCAATACTTTTCACACCGCCAAAAATAATAACTGCCACTAATGCAGCTAATGCAATCCCAACAATGTAACGCTCAATACCAAATGCATTTTTAAATGCTAAAGTAACTGTATTCGCTTGTACGGAGTTAAAAATTAAACCGTAACTAATTGTAATTAGAATAGAGAACCAAATCCCCATCCAGCGTTTATTTAAACCTTTTTCCATATAATAAGCAGGACCACCACGGAAGCCACTGCCATCTTTTATTTTATAAATTTGCGCAAGCGTACTTTCCACGAAACTTGAAGACGCTCCGACAATCGCAATAACCCACATCCAAAATACCGCTCCAGGTCCTCCCATAGAAATAGCTAACGCTACACCGGCTAAGTTCCCGATTCCAATACGAGCTGCTGAACTCATACAGAACGCTTGGAAAGAAGATACACTACCTTTTTTACGCGTCTTTCCAGTTAATCCATCACTCATTAGTCGAACCATTTCCCCTAAATGAGTAATTTGTACGAATTTCAATTTAATAGAAAAATAAAGACCTAAACCAATTAACATTGCAATAAGAATATATGACCAAAGAATTGTATTCGTTGATGAAACAAATTGCTCTAAAATATTCATACAATTAACCCCTCCTTTTCTCCATAAAACGAATTATATTTAAAAAACATTTAAAAATCAACATTTTTCGACAATTTGCAATTTCCAAATATTAGCCAGACACGAAGTAACAATATCTTTATGACTCTCCTCCCTCTAACTGTGCATACTAAAATAAAAAGTAAATCTACAAACTATCCCATTGACAAAAACACCAACCTGTAACTATAATGATTACATCAGGTTGTAACAAACCTTATTACAACAAATTCATTTACTTTCAGATATACACTTTAACAAAACACTTTGGAGGGATTTATTATGAAAATCGGAATCATCGGAGCAACTGGTAAAGCAGGAAGTCGTATTTTAAAAGAAGCATTAGATCGCGGACATGAAGTAACTGCAATCGTAAGAAACGCTGCAAAAATTACAGAAGAAAATATAAAAGTTTTAGAGAAAGATGTATTCGCTCTTACATCTAATGACCTACAAGCATTTGATGTAGTTGTAAATGCATTCGGCGCTCCAGCAGGAGAAGAACATCTTCACGTAGATGCAGGAAACGTACTAATTGAAGCTATGAAAGGTGCACCTAACACAAAATTACTTGTAGTTGGCGGCGCTGGAAGCTTATTTGTAGACGAAGAGAAAACAACGCGTGTATTTGATACGCCAGGTTTCCCAAATGAATACCTTGCAACAGCTCAAAACCAAGGTAAAAACTTAGAAATTCTGCAACAAACAAACGATATTACTTGGACATTCATCAGTCCTTCTGCACTATTCGCATTAGGAAAACGTACTGGTTCTTATACAGCTGGACAAGACAATCTTCTTGTTAACGCAAAAGGTGATAGCTACGTAAGTTACGAAGACTTCGCAGTTGCAGCACTTGATGAAATCGAAAATCCAAAACACGTAAACGAACGCTTCACAGTAGTTTCTGAAGCTGAGTAATAAAAAAAGCTCGTAAAACATAATGTTTTACGAGCTTTTTCTTATTATTGCACTTGTTCTAAGCCATTTGGAGTAATCTTGAAAGAAATTTCTTTAAACTTTTTCTTATCTCCTTTTCCTACTAACTCACTATTTTTATACCAAATTAAACGACCTAATTCGGCATGATACACTTTCACTACATCTCCATACTGGAATGAAGTTCCATTTACTTGCTCAGCAAAATTCTTTGAAGTTTCTTGTCCTTCTGCTGTTACATGTTTTTTCCCCATTCCGTTTTGATCATATAGCGTAATTCCCATATATAATTCATTCTTAAAGTAGCTATGAATTTGTTCATTTGTATACGTCACATGTAGTTTCTTATCGTCATGATTTACCGTTACAATAGAACGGATAACGTCACTAAGCCCTTGGTATACAAAACTGTCTCCATACGTTACTTCTAATGCTACTTCTGTTACTTGCTTATTTCCAAAACGATCTTTCGTTTCTACTTTCACTGTTTGCTGACCAATTTTTGTCGTATCTGGTTTCCCTACAAAACCTACCACTTCTCCATCTTTTACTTCAACAAATTTTTTCGCGTCTAACTTTTCAACATCTGTTCCGACTACTACTTGTTGCGGTTTCGCTGTTACTTCTTGCAACATATCCATTCTCTCAAAGCCTTTTTCTGTCACTTTGAAGAATAGTTCTTTTGCCCCTTTTTTCTCACCTTGACCAGTAAGGGTATTATTTTGATACCATTTCAAACGATCCGGTTCTGCGTGGAATACTTTTACTACATCTCCATACTCGAATTGCATACCATTCACTTGCTTCGCAAAGTTCTCTGATGTTTCTTGTCCCTCTGCTGTTACATGTTTTTTCTCTTTTCCATCTCGATCGTATAACGTGATACCCATGTATAACTCTTTATTAAAATACTCATGAATCTCGCTATCCATATCAGTCACATGGAATTTCTTCTCTTCGTGCTTTAAAGTTACAATTGAAGCAATATCATCGCCATATCCTGCGTATACAATACTATCTCCATAAACCACTTCTACAGGTACCTCTGTCACTTGCTTATTCCCAAAACGATCTTTCGTTTCTACTTTTACTGTTTGCTTTCCGATCTTCGTTGTATCAGGATTCTCCACAAACCCGACTACTTCTCCTTCTTTTACCTCAACAAAGTTTTTCACATCTAACTGGGCAATGTCCGTTCCGACTACTACCATTTGTGATCGTGCCGTTACTTCTTGCAAACCATCTTTTAATTCAAAGCCTTGCGGAGTAATTTTAAAGAATTTCTCTTTTTTATTTTTAGCTTTCCCTTGATCTACAAGTTCGTTATTTCGGTACCATTTTAAACGACTCGGTTCTGCATGGAATACTTTTACTACATCACCATATTCAAAATTCAATCCATTTAGTTCCATCGCAAATCGTTTTCCACTTTCTTGCCCTTCTGCTGATACACTTTTCTTTTCAATCCCATTTTGATCATATACTGTTAAACCTATATATTTTTCTTTATCAAAAAGGTAATGTATTTCATTACTAATAAAAGCGACATGTAATTTTTTTTCATTGTGACGAAGCTCCACTGTCGACATTACATCATTTGAAATTCCTTGAAAAATCATACTGTCACCATAAACAGCATTGACTGGAACAGTAATTAAATTTTCATTCCCTTTTTCATCCTCAATTTCTACTAACACTTCCTGTTTTCCACTCTCTAATTTAGACCATATAATCTTACCTGTTACTTTTACATTCTCACCTAAATTTTGAACAAGTTTACCCGCTTGCTCTTCATCAAAATTGGTACCAACTACAAGGTTTTTTACCTCATTAGCAGGTTCACCATACGGAACTTTATACGGTTCAACTTGCTTCTCGCGAATATCATTACTATCTGTAGCTTTCCATATTTCTTTTTCTAATTTAGGTAAATTTAATTTTTCTATTTTTTCTCTAGTCTCATCACTTGGAGTTAATCCCCATTCTTTAAAGAAAGGAACTAAATTTTGTCCTGCCACTTTTGATGTCATATAAACAAACATTTGCTTTTTCTCTTCATCAGAAGTAGGCAATTCCTCCTTAGGTAACATACGATAAGCTTGATGCAGTCTCGGATAAAAATGTTCTCCGTAAACAACATTTAATTGCCAAAACATTGTAAGAGGATCAAATTCATCAATTATTCTTTCTTCTATAGGTTTCTCTAAGTACTCAAATGACTTTTTATAGTGCCCATCCATTTCTAATTCATTTCCTAATGCTTTTTGCACCATTAAAGAATAAATATTGACTGTTACTTCTCCAATAGCATCCCAATCCCAAGGACTTTGCTGATGTAGATGTCCAACTTCATGCCATGGTCCCCAGCCATCCTTTTCAAGCACTTCTATATCTAAAACTCTATTCATTGCGCTTGGAATATATCCTGTATGATAATTTGTTGCAAACATAAAATCATCTTCAGCAGGCTTCCGTTTTTCAACAAACTGAACATAATGAATTGGAGATTTCGCGAGTCCAATTCCACCCTCTGATAAACCAGCTACTGCATTTTCTATTCGAATAATCTTATCATGCAATTTCATTAACTCTATCGGGCTTGTGTTTTTCATAAACTTTTGTATAGAGCTCGGACTAGCAGTAACTAAACTCCGCTCACCTTTTAATTCAACCGCATAAGGATCTTTATATTTCTTTAACATTTCATCCCAATCTTTTTTCGTATGCTTACCTAAAATAAACAAAGGAAAATGGCTACCACCCTTCGTAACTGAAGCAGTTACCTCACCTTCGTTATTCATATTGTAAAAATATAAAATACCACCTCTTGGCGATGAAATAACGTTTTTTCCAGGTTTTAAATCAAATTTTTCAGGTGCCTCTTCATCATAAGATCTCGTTCCTATGAAAGCTTGAATAGACTGTGTTCCTTTTATTTCAACTGTAATTTTTTCATTTGCCGCTGCATAAATTCCAGTCGGTTCATTAACAGAAAGATCAAAAGTTACTTTTAATCGTTCTGTTTCCTTGTCTATATCCCCTTTTCCAGGTACCTGGAACGTCCTTTGCTCAAATTTGTTCTCTTCCAAATTCCCACCTTTAACCTCTTCTAAAGGTGCTGCATATCCTTTCGATGCTTCGAAAGCTACTGGCGATAATAATGTAGATATACATATTCCAGCTACTAATACCCTACTCGTCTTTTTCTTCGACATAATCTGTGTCCCCTATTCCTTTATTTAGAGAAACTATCCTATATATTCACTTAATAAGACATCCTATTATTTTTATAAAAACATTTAACGAATAGACTAACACCTCGCACACCTGTATCAATTACTACCGCATTCCTCTCAATGTATTCGCTTTCTTACATTATAAAATTTTTATGTACTGTATCCCCCTCACTTCTCTCTACATAAAAAGAGAATAGTAAAAGATATATTTCAGTATTGTCATCTATACATCTAAAATTGTGAATAATAATAGAATCTTACATTTTCTTCATATATGACCATCAATAGGTAGTTTTTCCAACTGAATTTTACACGCTTTCTACTTTGTTTGATAGCCTTTCCAATCAGAATAATGTTACGATTTTGTGAATACAATCTATTAATTGTAACGTTTGAATTTTAGTATATTTATATTATTTCTAAATAGAGTTCAAACTGTATAAACAGTAATTTTATCCCGCATTTAATTTTTTCAATATAATTTTATCAGCCATATAAAAAAGCACTGGCACAAGCCAATGCTTTTTCATTATCTCTTTTGATTCGGTTTATGTGGTTCATTTGGAGTATGTGGTTTATTATTATCATGACCATTTGTTGTTTTCCAACTTACCGATAACTCCGGACTTGTTTTTTCTTCACTACGCTCAAGTAATACAACTGCATTTTGAATAGTCGGTGTCCCTTTATGTGCAATCCCTTGTAACTTTGTTAAATTCCCTAATACTTTAAAGCTAAACCCACCAGCTGGTGTTTGTTTCGGAATTAAGATGCGGAACTTTTCTCCTACATTAAATTCCGTTTTTGCTTCGCCCTTTTCATTTACAAATTTCGCGCCTTCTGGTGCACCTGTTGCTTGCACTTTATATGTTCCGCTTTTCGCATTTGTTTCTACTGTATATAAACCTGTTTCAAAGAAATCATTTTTCAACACTGCTTGTTGCTCTTCTGACGGCACGACACTCATCGTAATTTCTTGTAATTCTTCACTAGCGCTTGCCTTTGCAACGATATCTTTCGTTACCTTTTCTACATTTTTATTTCGAAAATCTAAATCATTAATATCAATTTGTTTTAACGCATTCCATACTGCAAGCTGCGTTGCATAATGCGCTTCTCTCCAATCAGAAACACCTAATTCTTGTGGGCTCTTTTGTGGATATCCATTTAATAGTACACGATACACATTAATATCCACTTTCCCCATTTCCGGTAAATCTTGACCGCTTGGAGATTTCAAATCTACATTTAAGCAAAAGGCAATTTTACCATCTGCTGTTTTAATAAGCTCTGTTCGAATTGGTTTCTTCTTTGACTTACTATAACTCCAATCCATTTCATACTTTGTATGATCCATAACTTCCGCGAATGCTTGTTGAAGTGGAAATAATAAGTTCGCAAATACAAATAAAACACTCAAAAAAGCGGCCATTAGCTTGAAAGATCTTTTTATATTCATGTTTACAACCCCTTATGAAATAACAAATTTTCTTCTGTTTATTATTTAGTTAGAAACTTTTTTTATGCATAAACAAAACAAAAAAGAGTGCAAACTGTTTGCACTCTTTCTCTCCACTATAAGTTTAGAAATCAAAGTTATCAGGATCTGGACCAACACGATGATTTTCATTTAACGCATCGATTTTCTCCATATCTTCTTTCGTTAATTCAAAGTTAAACACATCAGCGTTTGCAATGATACGGTGTTCTTTCGTTGATTTCGGAATTGTGATTACTCCATTTTGAAGATCCCAACGTAAAATAACTTGAGCTGTCGTTTTACCGTGTTTCTCAGCAATTGCTTGTAATGTTTCGTTATCTAACAATTGACCTTGCATTAATGGTGACCATGCTTCCATTTGAATACCTTGTTCTTTACAGAAAGCTTGTAATTCTTTTTGTGTCAAACGAGGGTGGTATTCTACTTGGTTAATCATTGGCTTGATTTCCGCATCTTTCATTACATCTTGTAAGTGATGAACTTGGAAGTTACTTACGCCAATTGCACGTACGCGTTCTTCTTTATAAAGTGTTTCTAATGCTCTCCACGTATCTTTGTATTTCCCTTCTACAGGCCAATGAACAAGATATAAGTCTAAATAATCTAGCTCTAATTTTTTTAAGCTCTCTTCATATGCAGCAAGTGTCGTTTCATATCCTTGATCTGCATTCCACACTTTTGAAGTAATAAATAAATCTTCTCGAGAAATCCCTGCTTCTTTTATACCAGCACGAATTCCTTCTCCTACAGCTTTCTCGTTTCCATAAATCGCAGCTGTATCGATACTGCGGTATCCTGCTTTAATCGCCGATTTTACAGCTTCTACAAGTTCTGGTCCATCTTCTACTTTAAATACACCTAAACCGAACCAAGGCATTTCTACACCGTTATGCAATGTTGTTGTACTTTGTAAATTTTTCATTATATTTTCTCTCCCTTATTTCACTTGATCTCTTTTTTCTAATGTCATACTCCACGCTGTTAAAATTACAGCACCTACTACCATAATGCCTCCTACCCAGGCCGTATGAATTAACCCTAACGAGTTCGTTACAATACCGCCCAAGTAAGCACCAAGAGCAATTCCTGCGTTAAATGCTGCAATGTTAATCGCTGATGCCACATCAACAGCACTTGGAACAAATCTCTCAGCCAAGATAACGACATACACTTGTAGCCCTGGAACATTCATAAACGCAAATAGTCCCATAAAAATAATTGTGATGAGTCCAGCGACTTTAAATGGCGCTGTAAATGTTAAAACAAATAATACAATTGCTTGAATAAAGAACATGTAAAATAATGCTCGAATCGGATTATGATTTGATAATTTCCCGCCAACCATATTCCCAATCGCAATTGCAATTCCGTACACTAACAAAATAATTGTAACGGTACTTGATTTAAATCCTGTTACTTCTTGTAATAGCGGAGATAAATACGTAAATGTTACGAATGTCCCCCCGTACCCTAATGCAGTAATAGTAAATACAAGTAATAGTCTTCCATTCGTAATCAGTTTGAATTGATCACGAAATGATACGGATGTACCTTTTTTCAAGTTAGACGGAATCAGCATACTGTTAGCGATTAAGGCAACGATTCCAATTGCCACAATTACCATAAACGATGCTCTCCAACCAAATTGTTGACCGATAAATGTTCCAATCGGTACACCTGTAATGGTCGCAACAGTTAAACCAGTAAACATAAATGCAATTGCACTTGCACGTTTATTCTCTGGTACAAGCGCAGCCGCAATTGTGGATCCTATCGACATAAAAACACCATGCGCAAACGCAGATACAACCCTCGCGATAAGTAACACAGTAAAACTTGTTGCCACTGCCGCAATTCCATTACCAATAATGAAAATAATCATAATCCACATTAATAACGTCTTTCGCGACATACTAGCTGTTAACGACGTTAATACTGGGGCACCAAACGCTACTCCTAATGCATATAAAGAAACGGTTAAACCCGCTGTTGTAACAGAAACATGTAAATCCTCTGAAATAGATGGTAATAAACCGACACTAATAAATTCGGTTGTACCAATTCCAAACGCACTAATTGCTAGTGCTAATAAAGCAAACATACTTCTTCGATTCGTCTGTACCGCTGAAGAAGATACTGTATATGAATTCAATTGAACTCCTCCTTAATGCGAGAAATCCAATCATAATAGTGTGATAAAAAGGCCTTTTTATCTTCTACAAACATAACTTTACTGCTGATATATGCTATTATGAATGGCTTCACTCTTTTTTTGAAGAACGCACTTTAAAGTACGATAGGTACCAAAAAGTAACATAGGCACTTTTTAGTACCGTACTACTCATTTCCCTCTTACATATGCTATTATGGAACATATTCAACATGATAAAAAGTACGTACTTTAAAGTGCTATAGGTACTTTTTAGTAACATTTAAATTATTTAGCTTCTTTTGTTGGAGAACTGCAATCTATATTCATCAAAGGAGATTTTTTATATGAAGAAATATAATATTCCCGTTGAAGCGACTTTAGAGGTTATCGGCGGAAAATGGAAAGTCGTTATTCTTTGCCACTTAACGAAAGGTACAAAGAGAACGAGTGAATTAAAACGTCTCATGCCTGGTATTACACAAAAGATGTTAACACAGCAATTACGCGAATTAGAAGAAGACGGAGTTATTCAAAGAAAGGTATACAATCAAGTACCACCGAAAGTAGAATATTCTCTTACAGACTACGGTTGGTCTTTAGAATCCATTCTCGATTCTCTTTGTACTTGGGGCGAATGCCACCTTGAAAAAAGCGGTAACACATCGATGCTAATTACAGAAGGTGAACAATAAAAAAAGGAAAAAATGAACATAAATTTGTCCATTTTTTCCTTTTTTTATTTATATATACGTACATTTCCTACCTTATCAAAATAATTTATGCGCTTTCACGCCTTGTCAGTACTACGTTATACGCTTAATATCAAATAATTAGGAATCATTTTTATGTTAACATAGGTGTATATAGTATATAATATAGGATATATATTATATACACTTTCCGATAAAGGAACTTTCCATTATGCGGACAAGCCATGTATCGGACAGTTCATAAATAATAGGTAGGACATTATGGTTTTGGATTTATGATTTCAGCTGACTTGCTGGCATAAATTTAAAGGCATTTTATTGTGCTTTGTGAAACTTTGTATAAAGTTTCGCAAACGTTTACTATCTTACCTATCAAAAATAAGAGTATTGCTATCGTAAAGGAGAATTGGAGATGCCAGAAACTATGACTCAAACAAAGCCAGAACAAGAAACTGTACAAATTTCTGCTAGCCAAGGACAACTTGATGTACTTGATCAGTTGTTAAAACCTGAGGTACAAGAATCATTAACAACACTAGTAGAACAGCTTCCAAAATTAACTGAGCTTGTTAATATTTTAACTAAGTCTTATGACTTCGCTCAAACTGTTGCTACTGATGAAGTATTAAAAAGCGACACTGTTAGTGCAATCACAGAGCTTGTAGAACCTGTAAAAGATACAGTGAAAGGCATGGCTGCAACTGCTATCGAAGCGAAAGATCGTGCTGACGAAAGCAACGAAGTTATCGGCCTGTTCGGTCTATTAAAATTACTAAAAGACCCACAAGCACAAAAAATGTTCCGCTTTGTGAACGCATACCTTCAAATTAGTGCAGAACGTAACAATAAATAATTTAACTTATAACAACAATTAGTAAAGACGGGGGATATCATACTATGTCAAAACAAATTGTCATCTTAGGCGCTGGTTATGGCGGTCTTCTTGCCGCTTTAAACGTACGTAAATATTACAGCAAATCAGAAGCACAAGTTACAGTGATTAACCAATACTCAACACACCAAATCATCACTGAACTACACCGCCTTGCAGCTGGTAACGTTGCTGAGCAAGCAATTGCAATGCCACTTACAAAGCTTTTCAAAGGTAAAGACATCGATCTTAAAATCGCAACAGTTGAGTCATTCTCAGTTGATAGCAAAGAAATTAAACTAGCTGGTGGCACTACTTTATCTTACGATGCACTTGTAGTTGCTTTAGGAAGTAAAACTGCTTACTTCGGTATTCCAGGACTAGAAGAAAACAGCATGGTATTAAAATCTGCTGCTGATGCAAACAAAATCTACAAACACGTTGAAGACCGTATTCGTGAATACGCAAAAACGAAAAACGAAGCTGATGCTACAATCGTAATCGGTGGTGGCGGATTAACTGGCGTTGAGCTAGTTGGTGAGCTTGCTGACATTATGCCTAAACTTGCAAAAAGCCACGGCGTAAATCCAAAAGAAGTTAAACTTCTTCTTGTTGAAGCAGGTCCAAAAATCCTTCCAGTATTACCAGACCACTTAATCGAACGTGCAACTACTAGCCTAGAAGCACGCGGCGTTACATTCTTAACAGGTCTTCCTGTAACAAACGTTGCTGGCAATGAAATCGACTTAAAAGACGGTCAAAAACTTGTTGCTAACACATTCGTTTGGACAGGCGGCGTACAAGGTAACCCATTAATCGGTGAATCAGGTCTTGAAGTAAACCGTGGACGTGCAACAGTTGATGCATACCTACAATCTACTTCTCACAAAGACGTATTCGTTGCTGGAGACAGCGCTGTTGTCTTCGCTCCAGACGGACGTCCATACCCACCAACTGCACAAATCGCTTGGCAAATGGGTGAGTTAATTGGATACAACTTATACGCAGCACTAGAAGGCAAAGCATTCGAAGAGTTCGCACCTGTAAACTCTGGAACACTTGCTAGTCTAGGACGTAAAGATGCTGTTGCTACAATTGGAGCAAGCAATACTCCACTTAAAGGCTTACCAGCATCATTAATGAAAGAAGCAAGTAACGTTCGTTACTTATCACACATTAAAGGTCTATTCAGCTTAGCTTACTAATCTGAATATAAGCCCGAATCATGCCCTGCATGGTTCGGGCTATTTTTATCCGTAACATTCTCTACTTACTTATATTCGGCAAAGAATTACTATAACCCTTTTCAATTATCTAAATATACTGACTTTTTTGTGTCGAAATTGTGTATATGAAAAGAGTGAAAGCATCTTTCTTACTTCCACTCTTCCACAAAAATTATTATCCCAATTTCACTAAGCTGTAGTTCTTCTTCCCTTTACGAATAATAATAAATCGTCCATCAAATGAATTTTCTACAGTAACATCTGTACCCACATCCATTACTTTTTCACCATTCATCGAAATAGCTCCATTATTAATATCTTCACGTGCTTGTCGTCTAGATGGTTCAATCCCT
Organism: Bacillus sp. FSL M8-0063; assembly: GCF_038005545.1. Taxonomy (NCBI): domain Bacteria; kingdom Bacillati; phylum Bacillota; class Bacilli; order Caryophanales; family Bacillaceae; genus Bacillus; species Bacillus sp. FSL M8-0063. The sequence goes on along the minus strand of NZ_JBBOTJ010000002.1, from coordinate 624,503 downwards.
AAATCAACTAGCCATTCTACGATGTTTTTCGTCTCCTTTGAAGACTGGAATGTTGGCATCTCTTTAAAGCCTTGTTCAATTTCATCAGCTGTTAACGATTTAATATCTCCGCTAAATAACGCTGCTGTAATCTTCTCAGCTTGCAGTAGTGCCTCTGCTCCATGAACGAATTTCGTCATTTCTTCCGCTAATACTTTTTGCGCTTCACGTTTATGAGGCTCTGTTTCTACCTTCACTGCCAATTCATCAATGCGCTCTTTCGTTAAGAACGTAAAGTATTTCAAGTATTTCACTACATCACGGTCATCTGTATTCACCCAGAACTGGTAAAATTCAAATGGTGTTGTTTTTTCAGGATCAAGCCAAACCGCACCACCTGCAGATTTACCAAACTTCGTACCATCTGATTTCAATAATAATGGAATCGTTAATCCGAATACCTTCGCTTCGTGCCCTTCTAACTTACGAATTAAATCTAAACCACTCGTAATATTTCCCCATTGGTCACTACCACCAATTTGCAGTTGAACATCTTCTTTCGTGTATAAATGATGGAAGTCCATCGCTTGCAAAATTTGGTACGTAAATTCTGTGAAAGAAATACCTGTATCTAAACGACTGGCTACAATGTCCTTCGCTAACATGCTATTAATGCTAAAGTTCTTCCCGTAATCACGTAAAAACTCAATAATGTTTATTTCATGTGTCCAGTCGTAGTTATTTACCATCTTCACTTCGCTATTTCCGCCAAAATCAAATAGCTTTTTCATTTGCGCTGTTAACGCATCCACATTATGCTGAACTACTTCTAACGTTTGAAGTTGACGTTCTGATTGACGTCCGCTCGGATCACCAATTGTTCCTGTTGCCCCACCAATTAAAATAACTGGATGATGGCCAGCTAACTGGAATCTCTTCATCATCATAAACGGAATCAAATGTCCAATATGCATACTATCACCAGTCGGATCAACTCCGCAGTATAGTGAAATCTTTTTCTCTTCTACTAGCTTACGTAAACCTTCTTCGTCCGTCTGTTGATTAATGGCACCGCGCCATTCTAATTCATCAATAATATTCATCTTTTTCATCCCTTCTACTTTTTTGAAAACAAAAAGTCCCTATGTCTATGACATAGGGACGATTATTCACCGTGTTACCACCCAGTTTGTATAAATAGCATAGCTACTCATACCACTCTTAGCAATAATATCGATTGCCAATCCGCTTAGCATTACCTAAGATACTCCAGAGTGTAATTCGCAAGTTTGTTTGTGCTAGGTTCCAGCAACCCCTAGCTCTCTCGTTAACAGTGACAAACTGCTACTGGGCTCTTTCAACGTATATTATTTGTTAAATTATTAGCCATTATATTGAATTAAAAACAAATTGTCAACAATACCCAAATGTTATTTTAAAATAATTCACATTTTCATACGGATTTCGTTACTCTTTATCTTCTCCAATAATCCTTACTTCTCGCTCTAACTTCACGCCAAATTTCTCTTCAACGGTCTTTTGTACAAAATGGATTAAATCAATGTAATCTTGTGCTGTTCCGTTATCAACATTCACCATAAATCCAGCGTGTTTTAAAGAAACTTCCACTCCGCCAATTCGCTTACCTTGTAGACCTGATTCTTGAATCAATTTACCAGCAAAGTTATTTGGTGGGCGCTTAAATACACTACCACATGAAGGGTATTCTAAAGGCTGTTTTGATTCACGTTTAAACGTTAAATCATCCATTTTTTCTTTAATTTCTTCACGCACACCTTCTTGAAGCTCAAATCTCGCTTCAAGAATAATGTAATGGTTGTTTGCAAATACACTCTTACGATATCCAAATTCAAATGCTTCTTTCGTTAAAGTACGTAGCTCTCCATCACCTGTCATTACGACAGCTTCTGTTAATACAAACGATACTTCACCGCCGTAAGCACCAGCATTCATATATAATGCTCCGCCAACTGAACCTGGAATACCACAAGCAAACTCAAGACCCGTTAAATTATGATCTAATGCAATACGTGATACATCAATAATTGCTGCACCACACTGTGCTACAATCGTCGTTCCTGTTACAGTCACACCTGTAATGTGAATTAAACTTACTATAATCCCGCGAATTCCACCGTCTTTAATAATGACATTCGATCCATTTCCTAAAAACGTAACTGGAATATTATATTCGTTAGCATATTTGATAACTTCTTGAATTTCATCATAATTCGTCGGCGCAACGAACACATCTGCTTTTCCACCAACTTTAATATGTGTATGATTCTTTAACATTTCATCTTGTTTCACATGACCTTCAGGCAATACCGTACTTAAATATTCATAAACCTCTTGCATATTCATTTTACGATTCCTCTATTTCTATATTCTTTTTATCCCGTTATACGGGCCCATAATATCCCCACATACATGAACGAACCTAAAGTGGTGGATACAGTGTACCCAAAATCAATTCGAGACACCTATAAACCTCTTAATTTATAAGAGGTGCCACTCATATTAAAATATATATTGCATAATAAAGCAACCCAAATGGGCTACTAAACTTGACATGTCATCAGAAAGACAACAATTTGTAAAATATATTACTTTTTCAAAACACTATCCTTCAGTATCTTACTATACCATACGAAAATAAAGTGGTATTTTTTTGTAACCTTTACTTTATTTTCATCAATAAAAAAGATGCTTTTACATAGGTAAAAGCATCTTTTTTATTACTTATTATAATTTACTTTTCGTTCTCTTCTTTTTCCTTATCAAACCATAATAGCTCATCGTCATCAACTTCACCATTATAATTGATTAGAATCTCTTCTCCCGCTTTTATATCTTTGTAAGCAAAGAAGTTAAACGTATGATTCTCGAAGACAATATCATACGTTGCATTCGGATTATATGCATGATTAAATAACATGCCGTATCCTAAAAGGAATGCCGTATGATTTACCCCATACTCAAATGCGTAGTCAGCAAGTAACGTTTTCTCAATGTGTTCATGCTGTTCATTCGGATAAGAGATAACTGGTGCTGAGTGAATCAACTCACCCTTTTTAATATCACGAGTTGCAAATACCCCTCTATTAAATTCTCCATCACTAAGTTCAGAAGTCTTAACTTCGATCATATGCGTCACCTATATAATTCTTTCTTTGAAGTATTTTATTCCGCTATTTGCGGGGTTCAACTAATAATCAGTAGCGTATAGCCCCACTAATTAAAGTCTCACTTTATCTCCTTAAGCTTGGCAGAAAACGCGCAGAAAAGCAATTAAATTACTATTAAGTATTCGTTTAAATGAAAAAAGAGCACACATGGTGTGCCCTTTTCAAGAGATATTACTTTTCTAAAATATCTTCTAGTAACTTCACTTGCTCGCTAACAGTATGTAACGTCTTCACCGATATATCATTTCGATGTTTTTCTTCTTCCACACTTGCTAACACTTCTTCCGTAGCCGCAGAAGTTTGCTGAATTACATTAGAAGCATGTGTAACATCCTTTACGATATTCGTCGTTTTAACCTGCAAGTTTTCTTGATGACCAACAATCTCTCTCATTACATCATTAATTGCATCAATAAACTTCCCTAAATCCGTTACATTTGTTAAAACACTTGCTAGCATTTCATTACATTCTTCTTGTACTTTTTCTGATTTCTCTACCTGCACTTCCACTTTACTTGCTTGATTACTAAACTCCTTCAAAATACCTTGAATTCTCCCCGCAGAACGATTCGATTCTTCGGCAAGCTTTAATACTTCATTCGCTACAATAGCAAATCCTTTTCCATGCTCTCCTGCTCTTGCAGCTTCTATATTTGCATTTAAAGCTAGCAAACTCGTCTGACTTGAAATATTCGTTATTACATCTACAATTTCGTTAATTTGCTTCGACTGCATCATTAAATCTCTAAATATAATTCCTGATTGTGAAACAACATCATTTAAACTTCTCATATTCGCTTCAAAATTTCGTAAAGTATGTACACTACCCTTTGAAATCTCTAAACTTTCATCAACACGAATCGATGCACCTCTTACTTGAGAAATGATTTGTTCAATATTTCCTTCCATATCATTCAATACTTCTACTGAACGATGCATCATCTCTGATTGTGATTGAGTACCAACTGCCACCTCTTCAAAAGCAAAATTAATTTCACTCATCGACTCCATCGATGTATTCATATTTTGTCTTAAATGATTGAAATTACTATCTAGTTTCACAACAGTTTCCTCAATAAGTCTTTGAGTCTCTTCTAGCTCCTGAGCTTTCCTCATCACTTCTTGCTTCTCATCACTTAAACGAGCTAGCAGATTAGAGCCAATCTTCGTTACGCCCCACATAGCGATCGTTACGATTGCTAACAAGCTTGCGAAGTTTGCAGCTTCAGATGCCGCTGTATAAGCAAAAAATTGCTCCGGCCAATAACTACAAAGAATAAATGTGATAACAACCGCCACTCCGCCAAGAATGATAACGAGACGTTCACTTAAATAAATAAGTGAAACTGCTAGTGTAAAGTAGATCATTTGAAACACAGCCGGACTTTCGTTAAAAGCTTGTACCATAATGAAAGACATAATAAGCAACATAAATGTCATGATATATTTATACATCGCTTCCATGCTTTCTATAAAAGTAAGAAGCGTTCCAAATACAACAACTGAAATGCCACAAACCCAAAACGCTATTGCTCTCTCTGTAAAAATATATCCGTAATACCCAATCGCGATTATTCCAAGAAAGAAACTACAAATCGTAATGAACAGCAATAAATGATTTTTCTGTGATTCTTTCTCAAGGTTAGAAAAACAAGTTCTCTTTAACCACTCCATATATGAAGCCCCACCTTCTACTTATACATATCGATTACTTCAGCTTAAATACCGCACTTACTGGGTTATGATCGCTATTTTCAAACTTTAAATCTTTCCCTTGTACATTTACAATTTCCACATTCGGTGAAACGATAAAACCATCAATAATCGTGACGAAGTTTTCACCCTCCACATATTTCTTCACATCATCTCTCACCGTCATAACAGACGGATCTACAGCCCACTTAAAGCCACCATCAGTAAAGTCCTTTGGTAACTCTACTAACCACTCTGGGCGCTCTTTCACAAACTTCGGATCACTTAACTGAGCGTTCGAAAGTAATTGATTCCAATCTCCGCCCATTATTACGTAATCACCATTTTCATAATGCTTGTTCATATATTCTTTTAAAAACTCTACTTGCTGTTTTCTAATTTTCCCGCCTTCATCATACGCAGACAAATGTAAATTTACGAGTCTCACAAACTTCCCATTATTAACAGGTATTTTATGCTCAACAATCGCTCGATCTAAATCAAACAAACGCTTTGGCCAAGGCTCCATTCCAGGAAGTTGGAACCTCTGCGCTGTTTGGACTGTATATTTAGAAAACGTACTTAGTCCAGCCTCCGCATATCCCATTGGACTTGTAATTGGTACAGGGACCCATTTTGTATCATAGTTCTTTCCGAACGACGAAGCATAATCAGGTAATCCTTTTTTCAAAAATTCATGTCCATTTACATCAAAAGATCGCAGTGATTTTATATCAACCTCTTGTAATAACGTAAAATCACTATTCTCATTTTGTAAAAACGAAAGCATATTCTTTAAATTCGTTTCCGTTTGCTCTTTACTACTTGAACCAGATCTCTTTCCACCATCCATAAAGAAGTCTTGATCCTTATCTAATCCAGCATAGCCAATATTAAATGTTGTAACTTTAAATTCATTTCCAAGCGCTAACACGCGTTCCTTATTATTCTCCACCTTCAAACTTATAACATTAGCCGGCTGTTCTTTTGTAAGTGTCATATACGCTAAAAAACCACCTACAACTCCCAATCCTACTAAAATACATATAAGTACTATTTTTAATAATTTTTTCAAACGAACGACTCCTTTTCTAAAACTACCAATTTTACTTTTCTTTATTTTCAGTTAACTAAAAACAAATGACAGACATAAGAAACATTTTATCACATCAAAAACCTTATATCACTATATTTAGTTTATAAACAGAAGTTCCCTATCTTAAAGCATCACATACATACAAAACAGCTCCACTTCTTCACTGGAAATTCTACGCAATTTTTAGTACACTATATGTAATAATTATAGGCGATGGAGTTCGCCATAACTGCTGCTTAGCTAATGACTCCTACCAGTATAACTACTGGTAGGAGTCTATTTTTTTGAGCAAGCTATTTAAAGAGGTGAAGAAATTGATTTATATTATCGTTGGCATAGCCGGTATATTAGGAGCCCTCTCTCGTTATTATTTAGGTCTTACTATTCATACTTCATGGCATCATTCATTTCCATTAGCTACGTTACTTATTAACTTAGCCGGCTGCTTCTTATTAGCGTGGCTAACTACGTATATCGCTCGAAGAAATATCTTGCCTTCAGAAATTATCACAGGCGTTGGAACTGGATTCATCGGTTCCTTTACGACGTTTTCGACATTTAGTGTAGAAACTGTGCAATTAATCAATCATTCTGAATGGAATACGGCTTTCTTATATGTATCATGCAGCATACTTGGTGGACTCATTATGTCTGGTCTTGGCTATACATTAGGTGATTTCTTACTTAAGAAACATCTTACGAAAGGTGATCACTTATGATGGAAGCTTTATTAGTGGCAACTGGAGGTTTCTTCGGTGCTATTACACGATTTGCAATTAGCAATTGGTTTAAAAAAAGAAATAAAACTTCCTTTCCAATTGCTACATTTCTCATTAATATAACAGGGGCGTTTTTACTCGGATATATAATTGGCAATGGCGTCACTACAGGTTGGCAATTATTATTAGGTACTGGATTTATGGGTGCCTTCACGACATTTTCAACATTTAAACTAGAGTCCATTCAGCTCTTCAATCGTAAAAACTTTTGCATACTATTTCTATATTTAAGTGCTACTTATATAATCGGTATCCTTTTTGCATTCCTTGGAATGAAGCTAGGCGGAATATAAAAAAAGAAAGCGACTCTTATCAGTCGCTTTCTTTCATAAGAAGTATGTCCCGCCATATGGAATGGAGAATAAACCCGCTGGATGCACATCGTAATGTACAATTTGCATCGGAGGCTGTGAGTACGACATATACTGCCCTTGCATCATTTGTGCAAAATATGCTTGCTGCTGCATTTGAATCGCTTGATTCACAGCATGAATTGTCCCCTGTGCTCCTGCCAGTGTAATAGCTGCTCCCACTTGTCTACCACTATAAAAATAATGATTCATCATGATTCAGCTCACTTATTATTTTTCTTCCATATAGTATGTTTCTATTTCATGGTGAGTGTTTTGTCCCGATTAATGAATCCCTCACTACTTAAACTTCATTTTATCTATTACTTTTTTTCAGCTTTGAAGTAATAAATCCAAATAGTAATACACCAATACCACTCAAGAACAATACATAACTTATCGGTACTAAGAAAAAGAAAGGTTCTTCAAGGAATCCATTCGCTCCCACTTTACTGTTTGAAGCATGTATAGCTAAAGAAATGATCGCTAAAATCATGAAAGAAATAGCTACTACGTATTTATTTATCATTTCACATTCTCCTCTATTCATATAATTACCCTTAGATTATTAACATCATATTACCTAAAACAAAATCATTCGTCAATAATTTTTTATTGTTTTACAATAAAAAATTATTGATTATTATAAATAGAAAAAGGTTTATGAAGCACCTTAAATCGCCTCACAAACCTTTTCAAACATAAATATTTACACTTCAAACCTCTTGCTTACTACAACATAAATCGCACACAATAGCACGAATATCCCAGCATAAATTAACAAAATTTCTACACTAAACATATCAGCCAATGGACCAAATATTATCATTCCTAAAGGAAACGCGCATGAATTAGCGATTTGTACAAGACTAAACATTCGTCCGTGCATAGAAGGTTCTACTTTTTCCTGCAATAACACGGTAACCGGTGTATTGAAGCACGGCATTGTTATACCAATTAAAAAGTTAAATACTAAATACACAATAAATACCGGAGCAATCCCTAGTCCAATCATAAGCAGTCCATACAACGCACAAGCTAGCGCTGTTGTATGCATACGATTACGGAAACCACCCCATGCCGCAATCAATACGCCACCAGCTGCCGCCCCCGCACTAAAAGTCATCTCACTAGCAGTAAGTCTCCACATTTCTGCACCGAAAGAACGAGTTACCATTAAAGGTGTTAAAAAGGCGGCTGGACTTATTAAAATCATGACAATGATTAATAAAAAGAGTAGCCTCTTAATAAATACATTTTCTTTTAAGTAAGCAAAGCCTTCTTTTATACCTTGTAAATTAGATTTTTGCTTACTCTCTGTATTCACATGTCTCTCCACTTGAATGATAAACATAATACTAATTCCAATCATAGCCGTAATAACATCAATAAAAAATGTCGTTTCAATGCTAGCAATAGAAAGAATTGCAGCACTTGCTGCTGGAGAAAGAAACATAATTAAAGATGTAATACCGCTATTTATCCCATTTACTTTCATAAGATAATCTTTCGGAACGATTTGTGGGATTAACGCATTCACAGCTGGCGTTTGTACCCCTGTCCCAGCTGAACGAATGAGTAGTACTATAAAAAGTAACCAAATACTTTTATATCCTGTTAAAAATAAAACTGCTAAAACTAACGTAGCAATTGCTATACTCCCGTCCGATAACATAATCATCTTTTTACGGTCGTAACGATCAATCCAAACACCTGCAAATAAAGATATTGCAATTTGTGGTAGGAATCCGCAAACAGTTGAAATGGTCAACATTAACCCTGACGATGTTGTTAAGGTGATATACCATATAATCGCGTATTGCACGAGAGAGGAACCGAACAAAGAGATCGTTTGAGCGGTCAAAAATAAAATAATTTTCTTTTTCCAATCATTTCTACTCATATGTTTCACACCCCCTTAACTAATCCTGTCTCTATATTAAAAATACTATCTGCCCAATCAAGATAAAAACTTGCTTCGTGAGATACGAGTATAATGCTACCTTTAAACTGAATGAGTGCCTTTTGCAAAGCTCCCTTCGCTTCTGCATCTAAATGATTTGTCGGCTCATCTAAAATTAAGAAATTACAAGGTGATAATAATAATCCGCATAATTTAACCTTTGATTGTTCACCACCACTCAACGTACGAATTTCTTGTGAAACATGAGTATCCTTCACACCACATGCAGCTAAATGATGACGTATCTCCTTCACGTTTAGTTTAGGAAACTGTTCTGAAATAATTTGCAGCGGCGTTAAAGAATCGTTGCTCCAATTCAGATCTTGCTCATAATATCCAATCTTTATTTGCTCTGAGAAGTGAAATTCTCCGGCAATACTAGAAATAGTTCCAACGATTGTTTTTAATAAAGTAGATTTCCCTACTCCGTTGAACCCTGTAATAACAAGTTTTTGCCCACCCATCACTGAAAAATTCAATTTTGCTAAGAGAGCAAAATCGTAACCAACTTCAAGATTATTTACTTCCAGAACTGTCTGAACCGAAATAGGAAGTTCCTGAAAATGAATAGACGGTTTATGAGTAAAACTTGGTGGCGCAATTTTTTCCATACGTTGCAACTGCTTTCTACGTCCTTGTGCTATTTTTGAATTCACTCCAGCAATATTTCTACGAATATACTCTTCCGTTTTTTCAATTTTCTTTTGCTGTGCATAGTATTGGCGCATATAATCTTTTCGCAAATGCTCCTTTTGTCTTACAAAATCTGAGTATTTGCCGTAATACTTCTTCACCGTTCCAAACTCTATATCACATATGCAAGAAGTCACTTTTTCTAGAAAGTCAAAATCATGTGACACGACAATAAACGCCCCTTCAAAATTCACTAAATAATTAGCAAGCCATTCAACATGCTCTTTATCAAGAAAGTTTGTCGGTTCATCTAGTAATAAAATAGTAGGCTCTTCTAATAAAAGCTTTGCTAAAATTACCTTTGCCCGTTGTCCTCCGCTTAATTCATCAATAACACGATCCATCCCAATCGCATCAATACCTAAACCGGCTGCCACCTTATTTATTACGCTGTCTACTGAATAAAAATCACGAGCCTCAAGCTGTTCTTGTATTTCAGCTGCTTTCAATAGTTGATTCTCATCTCCAGTCATCGTACTTTCTTCATATAACTTATTCATTCTCTTTTCCATTTCAAACAAATCATAAAAGGCTCGCTTTGCATATTGTGAAATGGTATAGCTCCCATCAATTTCTGCATATTGATCAAGATGTCCAATTTGAATATTAGGTTGCCACTTAATGCTCCCCTTATCAGAAATAATTTCCCCCACCAATATTTTCATTAATGTGCTTTTCCCTGCACCATTCTGTCCAACAATCCCCATATGTTCCCCTTTATACAAATCAAAAGAAGCATTTTCGTATAATACTTTATCTATAAAACTATGTGATAAACGTTCAACTTTAAGTAAACTCATTTTTATTCCTCTTTTCCTGAAATTAAAAAAAGCAGAGAGATAGCGTCATTCGACACTAGCCCTCTGCTTCGTGGTTTTTCCCATACTACTCCAATTTACAGTAAAAGCTCATTGGAATAATATACACAAAGGGCCATAGACAAAGCATTGTCTATGGCCCCTTAATCTATTTTATACATCAACTGAAAAACCATAACCAAATAAGCATAGATAAACTATACTTTTTTAGAAAAGTTATTCAGTCGATGAATATAGGGATTTATGCCCCTTGATTAAGCTCCGTACAACGCTTCACCGTATACATTTGTGCGGAGCAAAGTTTTCTAATGAGTTTTACAAATTTTATATAAAGCATGTTCTGCACCTTCCTTAATACTTAAAAGGGATTTTAGCATACAGTTTTACGAAGCGTCAACATTACCTCCAAATCATTCAACTACTTATTTTTAAAATATTCCTTCTGGAACATACACATTCTTATCGCATTATGATAGTTACCATCAACGAAAAACTCGTCTAAAAGCTCGCCTTCCACTATAAATCCAACCTTTTTATACACATGGACTGCTTTCTCATTTTCTTTATCCACAACTAAATAAATCTTATGCATATTTAATACAGAAAAAGCGTAATCCATCGCTAAACGCGTCGCTTCTGCTGCGTAGCCATGCCCTTGATAATTAGGATCAATAATAATTTGGAATTCAGTTCTTCGGTGAATATAATCGATTTCCACTAATTCGACCAATCCAACCATCTCATTATTTTTCTCAACGATAAACCGGCGTTCACTTTGATCATGTATATGTTTATCGTATAAATCCTGCAGCTCCACAAATGCCTCATACGGCTCTTCAAACCAATACGACATAATATGGGCATTATTATTAAGTTCGTGTACAAACTTTAAATCTTCCCGTTCTAAAGGACGTAACTTCAATTCCTGACTCATTGTTATAACCTCCAAGTAAAAGAAACCTCTTCACTTAATTTCTCAATTTTTTTCAATTTCAAACGCCCTATTTACATTGTAAACTTTCAAGCCACTTGAAGGTCAAGACATAAAAAGTTAGTGCAAGCTACGCCTGCACTAACTGACCCTAACGACGAAAAACCTATTAAAGTTGCTAATGCCCCAATTCCACAAATCTTTTTTGCTCTTGAATTCCCCAAAAATTTATTAAACATGAATCACATCACTCCTTTTTAGATTTCCTTATTACAAAAACATGATAAACTAATATAAAAATTTCATGTCGAAATTTACAACTTATTAACGAAAAAATGAAAAATAGCGCAAACTTATGTCTGCACTACTCTTTTCTCAAATCTCTCATATTCGATATGTATAAAGCAATAACTAAAACAAGAATGGATCCCGCATATAACAACGTCTCCATCGGTTCCTCATGAGATACAATAATTAATCGAATTAAAGCCGTAATTCCGATATAAATAAAATAACGTAACGGAAAATGATAATTCGACTTAAAATACTTAATAATCAATGCGATGAACTCGAAGTATAAGAAGTAGACGATAATACTTTCAACCAATTTATACGATGTATACTCCTTTTCCGAAAAGATATACTGCACAAATGTGATTGTCTCATTCACTAAGAAAATCGATAACACAATGGATAATATAATTAAAGCTATATTTAATATCCATTGCAAAACACTAGCTATAAGATGATCGATATTAAACGACTTCATTTTATCTTTAAACTCCCCTTCGTGTAAGTACGCATTTATTATAGCAAAATTATACTAGCAAAAGTGTTAAATCAAATATGATCGTCCTCTTTCACTATCACTTCACCATCCTGATATTTACGCTTAATATAGCCGTTTCCCCAATCTTTACTTTGTATCTTTTAGCTTTTTCACACTGAAACTATATGCGTCAAAATCGTTTCATGACATTATTACCTGCACATACCTACACTTTATATAATAACGGTACAGTACAAACAACGTACTGTACAAATATATGTGGGGGGATTAACTATGAACGAAGCGTTACTATTAATCGACATGCAAAATGATTACTTTGAAGGCGGCAATATGGAATTGCATCAACCTGAAAAAGCCGCACAAAAAGCGAAAGAAGTCTTGAAAGTATTTCGTGAAAAATATAACACAGTTATTCACGTACAACATATTGCGAACAATGAAGGAGCTACTTTCTTCTTACCTGAAACAGTAGGTGTTCAAATTCATGATGATGTACAACCGATTGCTAACGAAAGAGTCATACAAAAACATCATCCTAATAGTTTTTTAAGAACCAATTTATTTGAAACATTAAAAAAAGAAAAAATAGATCAACTAGTCATTTGCGGTATGATGACTCACGTATGTATTGATGCAACAGTACGTGCTGCCAGTGATTTAGGATTTCAATGTGTTGTAATTGAAGATGCTTGTACAACAAAAGATTTAGAATTTCAAGGAAATCTAATCCCCGCAGTACACGCTCATCAGTCATTCATGAGCGCATTAGAGTTTGGTGATATTTATGCAAAAGTCATGTCAGCAAACAGTTTTATAAACAAAAATAAATAAAGAATTCCATTTCCATATAAAAAAAGAAAGGATAAATATCTTATTCTTTCTTTTTTTCAATTGTCTTAATGACAGTATTTATACGATAATCACCATAATGTAAAACATCTGCAAGAGTCTCTTCTAATTGTTGATGTGAAGATGTGTGAAGAATCATGATATAACAGCCATCGCCACTTATACGATACATTTCAGTAATTACGTCCGTTTTTTCAAAAAAGGTTTGAATTTGATTATGATAATGTGGTGCATGCAGAAATAGTGTAACAAACGTCATAATAGCCCCTTCTAACTTAGCCCTATCGATATCTATCGTATATTTTTGAATGACACCTGCCTCTTCTAATTTATTAATTCGTTTCCCAACAGCCTGGCCAGTCAAATGTACTCTCTCTCCAATTTCCTTCCAGTTCATTCTAGCGTTTTCTTGTAGTAACTTTATAATTTTAAAATCTGTTGAATCGAACATGGACATCCCCTTCCTATAAGAATCCCTTCTATAAGATCTTCATTTCCCCTACAATTCATCTCAAAAAATTTTACAATACAATCAATTAACTCTATTAGAAATTACATTATTGTTAACGGCTTTCCTTCTTCCTTACAATATATTTTTTAACAACTTTAAAAAGCCTTACTACAAATAAATTGTAGTAAGGCTCTGACTATTTAAGATAAACATGAAACGACTTCATTATCTCTATACAAATAAAGTTTAGCAAATAATGTTGCCATCCCCTCCAAGGAAAAGAAACCTTATTTCAACTTTCCTATTGATAAGTTAACACGATAATTCCCGTATTTTAATAGTCGTCCTAGAAAGTTATCTAAGTCTTCATTGGACGCAAAATGTGTTTTTAATAAATAACACCCCTCACCACTTATACGGTGTACTTCAGAAATCCCTTCTTCTCCTTGAAAGAAATTCATAAACTCTTGGTGATTAGCTGTTGTTACGAACAAAGTAACAAATGCAGTCACTACTTGTCCTAATTTGATTCGGTTTATTGCAATTGTATACTGTTCAATAATCCCTAAATCCTCTAATCTTCGAATTCGATTTCCTACGGCCTGCCCCGTCATATGTATTTTTTGGCCAAGCTCTTTCCATTGTATTCTTGAGTTTTCTCCTAATAATTTCAGTATCTCAAAATCTGTTTGATCAATGATATAAACCAATCCTTTCACCGTGAAAGTAGAAAGCCCGAAAGTGTTTCGCCAACTTATTCTGCTTATCAATACAATTCACTATACTTAGTTTATCCTCTTACATCACATTATTTATCAGTTATATTTACTTATAACACAGAGGACGCAACAAAAAATACATCTAGATTTAAAGGAGGTTACAAATATGTTATTACAAGAAATTCTATCGTTCAATGAACAATTTGTAGAAAATAAGGAATACGCTCCTCGTGAAGCGACAAAAATGCCTAAAAAACGTATGGTTGTTGTTTCTTGCATGGATGCTCGTTTAATTGAGCTACTTCCAAAAGCTTTAGATATACACGATGGTGATGCAAAAGTCATCAGAAATGCAGGTGGTAAAATTGCTTCTGCTTTCGATAGTGTTATGCAAAGTGTTGTCGCGTCAGTATACGATTTAAATGCAGATGAAATCTTCCTTATTGGACACCATAGATGTGGTGCGAGCCAAACGAATCCAAAAGGAACACTTCAAAAAATATTAGATCGTGGAGTAGCTTCACCAGAAATTTTATCAGCGATTGAATATGCTGGTGTTGACCTTAAAAAATGGTTATTCGGATTCGATGATGTTTGCGATTCAACACAAGCTAATGTTGATTTAGTAAGAAATCACCCACTTATTCCAAAAGATGTTCCTGTACACGGTTTAGTTATTGATCCACATACAGGGAAATTAGATGTAGTGGTAGATGGATATAAAGCATTACATGGTGAAACAAAATAATTAATATTACTTACACGAAGGGAAGTTATTAGATATGAAAAGACAAGTATTAGATATGAATCGACCGGAAGCTACAAAAAAAATTTTAGAAGCAAAAATTGCAAAAGGTTTAACATGGGAAGAAATTGCAAAAGTAAGTGAAAACTCTGAGACTTGGGTTGTAACAGCGTTATTAGGACAAGCTACAATGACACGTCCAGAAGCAGAAAAAATCGGTAAACTATTAGAATTAGATGAAGAAGTAGTTCAAGCATTAACAGTAGTTCCACTTCGCGGCCAAGTAATGGAAATGCCTCCTACTGACCCGATTGCATATCGTTTATATGAAATGATGTTACAATATGCACCAACTATTAGAGAGTTAATCTTAGAAAAAGCGGGCGAAGGTGTAATGAGTGCGATTAACTTCAACCTAGGTGTGGATACACAAGAAGATCCAAAAGGTGGCGATCCTCGTATCGTGATTACACTTAATGGGAAATTCTTACCATTCCGTACATGGTAATTAATTAAAAATCTATCTATATAATTAAAATAATTTTATAGATTTAATAAATCCATCCTTTTTAATCTAACTGTGTAGAAAGGATGGATTTTTACTATGATATTCTTTTTCGGCAAAGGAGAATAATATGAATAAAAAACACTTTGATACGAGTTTTAGTATTCTACAATGGTTTGTGTTTCTATTAGCAAATGCAATTGCATTACCTATCATTATTGGTGGCATATTCCATTTACCAATAGAAGATATCTCAACATTAATGCAGCGGACTTTTTTAGTCGTGGGAGTAAGCTCGTTTCTACAAGCGTGGTTTGGGCATCGCTACCCCATTGCGGACGGGCCAGCCGGTTCATGGGTAAGTATATTTGTCATATTGGGACAAGTTGCTATGCATCAGGGACAAAGCGCAAAAGACGTGTTGCAACTTTTAGAAGGCGGATTAATTATTGCAGGTATATTACTCTTCGTTCTTGGTATAACAGGGCTTGTTCATCGAATCTTACGTTTATTTACACCCTTGGTTACAGGAACCTTTCTTTTAATATTATCTCTTCAGCTTAGTGGTGTGTTACTAAAAGGAATGATGGGATTACAAGGACCTGCAACTCATCCTGACTATACAACAGCTACTATTGCGCTCTTTGTTTTTGCCCTTATTACTTTCTTATCAATTAAAGGGAAAGGATGGATGAAAAGTTACGCTGTGTTACTTGGAATTTCATGTGGTTGGCTTTTGTATGCAGTATTAGGAAAATCATCTCATATGCCTTCACATACAACGCTAGTCAAGTTACCAGCGATATTTGCTTGGGGCACACCTAGATTCGATATTGGAATGACTCTAACTGCGACTTTATTTACCTTTCTTTTAGTTGCAAATACAATTGCTGCTATTTCGGCTGTAAAACAAGTGGCTCCCCTATCTAAAGAAAATGAAAAGCAAACACTGAACCGTGGTGTATGGGTCGGAGGTATATCACATATTATCTCATCATTGTTCTCTACAATTGGAATTGTACCATTACCTGCATCAGTAGGATTTATTCAACTAACAGGTCAAAAAAAGGTGAAGTCGTTTCTTATAGCAAGTCTTATATTAGCAGGTATTTCTTTCATCCCCTCAATTGTAAACTTTATATCCTTGCTACCAGGTCCTATTGCTAATTCTGCACTTTTAGCTACATTTGTCCAAGTAATAGGCATTTCATTTCAATCCATTTTACGTGAAAAATTAAAGCAACGCCGATTAACTATATTAGGAATTTCATTATTAATCAGTTTGGGAATAATGTTTCTTCCAGAAAGTGCATTTAGCGGAGTTCCTTCTTCCTTACAATATGTTTTAAGTAACGGATTACTCGTAGGTACTATGATCGTTATTTTGCTAGAGCAGTTTTGGAAAGAGTAAAATTTGTGACTAAGTAAAAAAGCGCCCTGATTACAGGGCGCTTTTTTATACCTAATGACTAATACTAGCCGTTGGGTATAATGTTGTTCCTCCAATTGAAACTTTTATTTCATTTGTTAATGGAACATTTTGTTCATTAATAATTGTTCTCCACCATTCCCATGCAAGACCAGTACATTCTCTAGCTACGATTTTTATATTTTTTGAATTTGGTGGAAGAGGGATAACTGTAGAGTAATGAGCTGTTTTGTCTCTGCCGCTACCATCCCATGTTTTATGTGTTAGTACTTCTTTCCCATTTTGATCAAATGTGAATTCATCCCAAGATACATCAAATTGAGCAACGTAAGCACCGTAATGATCAAGTTTCATTTTAGCACTTGAATATTCTGTAGTTGTCGTCTCAATATAATCTGTATTGTTATGAACAGCAGCAGTTGCATTATCTTTTAAGAAAGTGCTTGTATATGAAATTGGATATGCTGGATTTTTAAGACTTAATTCAGCATTATCTTTAATGATATTTCGGATTTCATTGAAATCTTTAGTAACAACCTTGTTATGCTCTTTCGCATCTCCGCCTAATACTACAGCAGTAAAGGTACTTTCTTCAAAAATATCTTTATACTGTCCACTCGTTTCGACGCTGTTATTCTTAAGTAAGGCTTTAAAAGCAGCTTGTACATCTTTACTCTTAGATGTTGTTTCTAATTTTACATAAACAGTTCTACCATAAGCTACATTTGAAACCATAACAGGTGGAGCCGAATTACTTATACCTTTACGAGTTAACTCACCAAAAGTAACACTATTATCAAAAAGATCGGATGGATTGTTAGGTAGTTCAGCACTTACGGTATAAAATATTTGCTTATATGCCGCTACCATCACTTTCTTCTCTCCATTTGCAACCGCATTAAAATCGATGTTTAGACTGTTATCGAGATATTTAGCGTTAACGTTAAGGGCACTTGCGATTTGTGATTTACTATAAACCATAGATTCTGTATACTGCATTCTTGCAGGTAACGTATGTGTTTTAGAATACTTTTCATTCCAAGTAGATACTAAATCATCTACTGCTCCAGCCACATTACCATATGTCGGATTTTGGACAGTAATTGTATTTTCTTTTCTCATGCCAGGTAAGTCTATACTAATATTCAAAGGCTTTCTCTTAGCCACTAATAAACTCGGTTGATTGTCTGCAAAAGCTTTATTTGCAAGTTGTACCGCTCCTGGATACGTACGATTCACCACAGAATCAATAATCGAAATATCGACTGGTGAAGTTGTAAGTGATTTTTTCTCGCGTTCCACTACTACAAATTTACCATTTGAATTGATACTTTCTTTCGGAACAAAACTCTCTACCTTATCACCATTTACAGCTAAAACTTCTTGATTATTATATTTAAGATTTGCTATGCCAGTATCAATGCCACTAGCATTTTTGATTACATCAGTTGCATTACCTACTTGTGTTTCTGCGAAGGAAATAGATGAATAATTAATAGTGCATAAACTAACTAATAAACATGTAAGGAATTTTCTTCTTTTAGTGTTTTTCTTAATATTCAGAAAAATCACCCCGTTCTTTTTTTAGTAAGATATGATAATGATTGATAAATGATAGCTAACTAATAAACTTACATAAATGCTTTTAAAAGTTCTTGAATTAACGGGATTACGCCACCTACAAATTTCAAAACTGCCATTGCGATTTCCATATTATTTCCTCCTTTTTCTTGCTACGATAATGTGATTTATCTTTATGCCCTCATTATAGTGACCCCTTACACTTTTATCAATACACTCTGATATGCAATATTACATATAAAAAACCAAGCTGAATTCTTTTAAAAAGTTATACAGAGATATTTTTTCGTTTGGTACATACTTGAATAGGTGAAGCATTCCTTTGCATTTTATGAGTAATTTACAAGTTTATTGTTTGAAGCATCGCAGGACCGGAAGTAATGAAATACCTGTGGGACAGAGCTATCATCGGCAATTGCATAAAAAAAGCTGCTGCCTATAAAATATAGACAGCAGCTTTTTTACATACTCATTTTGTAACTAATAAACAGCGATGGGCCCATAAGGACCTTTAATAATTTCTATTTTTGTTTCAAAAATATCTGTCAAAAGTGTTGGGTCCATAACCTCTTCTACTGTTCCAAAAGCAGCAATTTGTCCATCTTTCATAGCACAAATTTTATCAGAGTATTTAGCTGCAAAATTTATGTCATGCATAACAGTCAAAATTGTTCTTCCGAATTCATTAGCTGCACGTCTCAAATGCTCCATCATTTGAACAGAACGAGCAACATCAAGGTTGTTCAGAGGCTCGTCCAAAAGCACATATTCAGTCTCTTGGCACAATACCATCGCTACATATGCCCTTTGTCTTTGACCACCAGAAAGCTCATCTAAATATCTATTCTCTAAACTAGTTAAATCTAAGAAATCGATATATTTAGAAATAATAACCTCATCTTCTTTAGTTAATCTTCCCTTTGAATAAGGAAAGCGCCCAAATCCAACTAGTTGTCTAATAGTAAGCCTCGTTACAAAATGATTTTCTTGTCGCAATATAGTCAAAATTTTTGCTAAGTCTTTTGATTTGGATTCAGAAACATCCATATTCGCTACTTGAATTTGGCCTTCATCCATATCTAAGAGTCTTCCAATCATCAATAGTGTCGTAGACTTTCCAGCACCATTTGGTCCAATTAAAGAAGTAAAGCCCGCTTTTGGTATTTCAATATCCAAAGGTCCTATTTTTACCTTATCAGTATAGAACTTTTTAACATTATCAATTTTTATCATAAAGCCCTCTTCCTTAAAACAATAGTTAAGAATATGATTCCACCAAATAATTCAATAATAACTGAAACTACACCTTGAGCATTGAATACATGATACATTAAAAAGTATGCACTCGTCATTATCAAAAATCCTATTGCAAAAGCCATTGGAAAAATATATCTATGATCATAAGTTGACGCCGCCTGATAACTCAAAGTTGCTACTAAAAAGCCGTAGAAAGTAAGTGGCCCAATTAGAGCTGTTGAAATGGACATCAAAATAGCAACTAATACAAGCGTATAAATTACACTAGGTTGATATTTAACCCCAAAGGAAGTAGCAACATCCTTTCCAAGTGATAAAATATTCAACTTCTTAGAATGAACAAAAATTAATACCGCTACAATTATAATCATAGGAATTACAACAGGAAAATATGCAGGATCTGCATGATTAACAGAACCAAATAATTTCGCTTGTAAAATATCAAACTCTGAAGGCGCAAGTAGCTTTCTCATAAAAGTTGATACGGAATTCAGTCCAGTACCAATAATAATTCCAACTAAAAGCATAAGTTGTAAATTCCCGTATTTACCGGAAAGTAACCATCCATAAAGTATCAAACTCATCAAGACCATAGCAACAACTTGGAATAAAAATGATCCAATTCCATTAAAGTTTATTAATGCACTAGCACCAAAGAAGAATATTGTACTCGTATGAATTGCTGAATAAAGTGATTCGAAACCTAAAAGCGAAGGAGTAATAATCTTATTGTTCGTAATAGATTGGAAAGCAACTGTCGACAAGCTATGGCAAACTGCAGCAATAATCATCGCAACAATAGCTATTATCCTTCTCTTAACAACTGGGATAAAAGAAGGTGAATCTATCGGAACTGGATTGTTATAAACTAAAAGTCCATATGAAGAAAGGAGACCTAAAGCAATCAATGTTATCAGTACAATCCAATAACGTCTTGCTTCCTTCTTAGAACGAAAAGCACTAGCTGATCTACTTTCATTATGAAGGCTAGAATCGATTTCGACATTTTCTTTATTTTTATAGTCTAATGTGATCATCGTAGCCTCCTTGGTTTTCTTCGTCTCAATAAAATAGTAATAAACACGACTGCTCCCACTGTTGCAAGTATTAAAGAAACAGGTACTTCAAAAGGCTTTATAATTGTTCTAGAAATGATGTCACAGGTAGTTATTGTCCCCATTCCGATCACACATACCCAAGGTAAATTACTCCTAAGATCATCCCCTCTAAACATGGAAACAATGTTTGGAACAATTAATCCCAAGAAAGGTAAGTTTCCAATAACAGCTGCAACAATTCCAACTGCAACAGAGATAAGGCCAGTCCCAAAAAGAACAATTCTATTGTAATTAACTCCAAGGCTTGTTGCGACATCTTCTCCTAGCCCAGCTAAAGTCAATCTATTAGCATACATAAAAATAAGCAAAGTAACGATAACAATTAGCCATAAATATTCATATCTTCCCACCTGAACGGTAGCAAATGAACCTACGAACCAAGTTTCAATACTTTGCGTCATTTGAAAAAGGAGTCCCAAAAAAGTAGACACTGCAGAAATAACTGCTCCAAGCATCAATCCAATAATAGGGACAATTAAAGACGAACGAAGTTTAACTCTTCTTAAAAACAGAAAGAAAATCATAGTTCCTATAAAAGAAAAAATGATTGCACCAGTCATTCTTTGAACTAAAGTCGGGGCAGGAAATAATAAATATACAAAAAGCAGGCCTAAGCCTGACCATTCAATAGTCCCCGTTGTAGTAGGTTCAACAAAACGATTCTGTGTAATTAATTGCATTACGAGCCCTGCCATCGCCATTGCAGCTCCAGTAAGCATTAATGCAACTGTTCTCGGAACACGAGTGATGAAAAACATCTCCATTCCGTCCTCTTGTCCACGTATATCATAAACTCCAGTAAACAGTGATATAATCCCTAAAATTATAACAACTATAATCGCTATTATAAAAGGTTTTGTCCATATTTTATTGTGATTATAAAACTGGGGTTGAGAAATATTCTCAACCCTAGAAATCATATTTTTTGACACTGTTTCGTACTCCTTTACACTACTTAGCTAAAGTTTTTGCGATATTTCCAAATAACTCTATATAAGTCTCAATTGATTCATTTGTGTAAGTATCTGCTGGTGCATAAATAACTTGTTTTTTAGAAACAGCAGTTGTGTTTTGAAGAGCAGGTGATTTAGAAATAACATCTTGAGCAGGAGCTGAAGTAGCAGCATCAGATGTTGCAGCATCACGATCTAATACGAAAAGCCAATCAGGATTTGTTTGTGCAATAGCTTCAACAGAAACGTCATCACCTTTATGACCTGCAGTAGAATTAGACACTTCTAGTGCTGGAGTCCAACCGAAAATTTCATACATTGGTCCCCAAACGCGACCAGAGTGAGGCGCAGCAAAACCAATATTCCCACCAGTAACGATAACACTCATAACTTTATCTTTTCCATTATAAGCAGATTTTGCATTTTCAATAGATTTATCAAAATCAGCTACTAATTTTTTAGCCTCTTTATCTTTATCAAAGATTTTTCCTAAAGAAATTGTAGAATCTTTAAGTCCTTTTACTAAATTTTCTCCAGGCTTAGTAGCTTTCTCAGAAACATCAACATTAAGATCAATAACAGCTGCATTTGGCACTAATTTTTTGATTTCTTCGTAATGGCCAGCAAATCTTTGACCAACGATTACAAGGTCAGGGTTTGCCGCTGCTATAATTTCAAGATTTGGTTCGCGGTGATTCCCAATATTTTTAACTGAATCATCTTTTTTATATGCTGAATCTGCAGGCATTACATCCTTTGGAGCAGCCGCTAATTTAATTCCCCAATCAGCTAAAGTTTCAAAAGTTCTATTATCTAAAGCAACTACATTCTTTGGATTTACAGGGACTTTAACAGTTCCATGTGCATCAGTAATTTCAACCGTTTTTGGCTTATCACTACTATCACCTTTATTAGCTTTCGAAGTTTCCTTACCTGAATCTGAGCAAGCTACTAACATTAAAGTGAAAATCGCTAGAATACTTACTAATTTTAAAAGCATAGTTTTTTTCATACGTATACTCCTTATTATGTAATTTAGTTCGAAAATGATGACGTCCATAGATTGAATTAGATAGTAACTGCTATTCACCTAAACCAATATTGATAATCATTTTCATTTGAATATCCTGTTAATTAGTATAGTCATTAATTCTGTGAAAATCTTGTGAATGGTGTGAGTTAATAGAATTAAGCATACTTTGTATACGAAAAGTAATATGTGCAGTCAGGCGTGTTGATTAACCTTTATTTTACAGAGAATACATGAGAAAATCTTGATTTTCTTTTCAAGTAGGTACTTGCATTAGATACGGTCGCGCTAGAATCTTCCCCTCCACACTAACCAAATATATGAGCACCTTATAAACCATGATCCATTGCCTGATAGAAATATTCTAGTTCCGTCTTTTAATATTTCACAGAAACTATTTTATTATCTTATTTTTATCATTCAACCATTGAATAGCCTCTGCCATGTATCGTTTGAATATATCTGTCTTTCTTCTCGCACTTTAACTTTTTTCTTACATACCCAATATATAAGTCTACTACATTTGGATTTACTACTACGTTATATCCCCAAACCTGATTCAAAAGCATTTCACGGCTCAATATTGTATTTTTATTCTTGATTAAAAATACAAGTAAATCGTACTCGCGCTTCGTAAGCGAGAGATTTTCGCTACCTTTTTTCACAATATTGCTAGATGCATCAACAAAGAGATCTTTAAACTGAAAAAAGTTTGTCTCATTTTGCTGAGTATAGTCAGTTCTCCTTAAAATAGCTTGAACCCTTGCTACTAATTCTTCTTTCGCAAATGGTTTTCTAATATAATCATCTGCTCCTGCTTGTAGCCCTGCTATGCAATCCTTACTAGAAATATTGTCGGTCACAATAATGATCGGTGTCGTTTTAACAATTCGTATTTGTCTACAAATTTCTGGCCCCGATATACTTAATGAATCCCAATCCAATATGATAATATCCCAATCTTGTTCATATACTATATTTAAACCTTGGTTTTCATTGTGAAGTTTTAAAATGAAATAGCCCTCTTGCTTTAGACCGCTTACGATTTTCTTCGCAAAAGACCGTTCATTCTTAATTACTAACACCTGCTTCACCGATGGTTCACCTCTACTTCAATATAACTTAGTTAGATAAAAAATTATCTCAAAAAAACATTTTAAAATTTATAAATATGAACCCCCTAAAAAAGGCCATTGTAACAGCTTATTAGGAGAACTCTATATAATCTTACAATAAATATGAATAGAAACACAAAGGATATGAAGATTTAAATACATATTATGTAATCATTAAAGGTAGCTATAGTATCTACCTGTTTATCGTCAATAACTATTTCTTCATTTTCTTTTTCAGGGGTACCACCCTTCCCTCATCAACTTAAACATTTTATATAACTACAAAACAAAAAGAACCATAAGCTTGCCACAAAAAATAGTAGTGGTCCATCTCCAACATTTAAAATCAAATATTTTTCATTGGGAATATCTTGTTGTTTTAGACTATAGAATAAAGTATTAGACCATTAAAAAATGGTTGTAAGCTGAAAAGGTATTAATCTTTTTGATTAAATAAAAAATACTTTTGTTTTTCTTTTATTTACTTTAATATCAATAAGGGCACCAAAAAAATAGATAGAGGTGCTAAAATGTACGGAATTATTAATTATGAAGTGTTTTTACTAACAGGGATTTTATTAAATTTAATTCCTGGTGCGGACACCATGTATATTGTGGGAAGAAGTATTTCACAAGGCAGAAAAGCAGGTGTGTATTCTGTTTTTGGTATTATTACTGCCTCTTTAGTTCATACGTTATTTGTTGCTTTTGGTTTATCTATTATACTTACAAAATCCGTTGTATTATTTAACATCATTAAGATTATTGGTGTTATCTATCTCGTATATCTAGGGATTAAAATGGTACTTGATAAGACGAATGTAGATTTCCAAGCTTCATCCAATAAATTAAACATTAGAAAGATATATATACAAGGGCTTTTAACAAGTCTTACGAATCCAAAAGTCTCTTTATTCTTTATTGCGTTTCTTCCGCAATTTATAGATACAAAGGCTTCAGGTCCTATTCCCTTTATCATTTTAGGACTTACTTTTACAGCCACTGGATTATTGTGGTGTTTATTTGTGGCTTATTTCTCTTCATATGTTACAAAAAAACTAAGAGGAAACCAAAAGGTAGGAATGATTCTAAATAAGGTAACAGGAATGATTTTTATTGGTATGGGGTTAAAGTTGCTTCAAACGAAAGCTCCTCAATGAACCTGAATAACATAACAATGCCCCCTTCTAAGAAATGTTATATCGGGTTTAAACCAATTCCTATATACTAAAAAGTCCCTTCAGAATTTGAAGGGGCTTTTTAATATACCTGTCTTGATGATACGATTCACTCTTTATTGAAAAAAATGAGTGTAAATTGAGTCTGCTATCAAATAATTACTGTTAAAATAGATATTTCTTGCTGTTAGGAATAGTCGATGTATCTATTTGTATAGAGAAAGCATATCTTTGCCGCAAACAAAAAGAACCATAACCTCGCCAATCTGGCAAAGTTATGGTTCATATCATACAAAATAAAAAAACCACCAAATATGTATTGGTGGAGACGGTGGGAGTCGAACCCACGTCCAAAAATATCGGCACTTAAGCTTCTACGAGTGTAGTCGATATATTAGCATTTCGCGAACTCTTCGGCCTATCGACAGGCTTCCAAGTTGCTAGTCTGATTGTTCTCTTCCTTCGCCCTCAGACGGCGAACTCCGGCGTAGTCCACTTAGTTTGAGTCCCTTACCCTACCACATGGACGATGGAGGGAGGAACCTTTAGTGCAATTAAGCAGCTAAAGAAAGATTGTTTTGTTTGCCAATTATAGGCTTTGACGTTTTAACGAGGCCGATCCCCTCGACTCGCAACCTAAGCTCGAACTATCCCTGTCGAATCCGTAACGTCCCCATGATAAAAATGGAGCATACGAAGAAATATCGTGATAGCTACTAAGAGCTGTTTTTCAATGTGCAACAATCTTACATAAGTTATTATAACATACGCGCGTCGTTTTACAAATGTAAATATCTGTATTACATCTTTTGACGATCACGGAACGCGCGTGCAATTTCACGTTTTGCTTCTTTCTCTTTTAAATCGTTACGCTTATCATATTGCTTTTTACCTTTTGCTAAACCAAGTGCCATTTTCGCGAATCCATTTTTTAAATAAATTCTAACTGGAACTAATGCATAGCCTGTTTCTTTTGAAGCACCCGTTAACTTCTCAATTTCTTTTTTATGAAGAAGTAACTTTCTCGTGCGAAGCGGATCATGGTTGAAACGATTCCCTTGCTCATATGTACTAATATGCATATTATGTACCCATACTTCACCATTATGTACACGTGCAAACGCATCTTTCAAGTTCACGCGTCCAGCGCGAATCGACTTAATTTCAGTTCCTTGAAGGACAAGCCCTGCCTCGTATGTTTCTTCGATGAAATAATCATGAAATGCTTTTTTATTTTGTGCAATAACCTTACCTGTACCCTTTGGCATATAACGTCCCTCCTCTATTTTTACTATTGTAACAAATGTTAATAAAAAGCGAAAGTGGCTCGCTCAGAATGTAAGGTGGATGGAGCTTCTGACCTTGAGGCGCTCTTTGCCTCTCGGGAAGAAGCGAAGCCGCCGAACATTCTAGCCACTGTAGCTGGATTCCAACAAAAAGCGAAAGTGGCTCGCTCTCAAGCCACCAATAAAAAAGAAAAAGCCCCGCTTTTCATCAAAGCGAAGCCCTCCTTTTCTTACTTACGCTTTTTCTTTTTCTTCTTGAACCCTGGTACATTTTCGAAGAATGCTTTTTTCTTCTTACCGTTACCATCTTTTTTCCCTGGCTGACTAGCGGACGTGGAAGTGGAAGCAGAAGCTGATCCTCTTCCTTTTCCTTTGCCACCACGGTCGAATTTTCTACCTGTACCACGTTCTCCGCCGCGCTCATCACTGCGTTCGCTACGTCCACCGCGTTTCTTTCTGCCTGTTCTTGGCTGTTCGATAACGACTGGACGATCTTTGAACTTACGACGAGGCGTCCCTTTCATGCCAACGATTTCAAAGTCGATTGCACGCTCGTCTTTGTTTACGTTAATAACGCGAATTGTAATTTCGTCTCCGATGCGGAATACGTTACCTGTACGTTCTCCGATCATTGCGAAATGTTTCTCGTCATAACGGTAGTAATCATCCGTTAAGTAGCTAACGTGTACAAGACCTTCAATTGTATTTGGAAGCTCTACGAATAAACCGAAGTTTGTTACAGAGCTAATCATACCGTCATACTCTTCACCAATCTTATCAACCATATACTCTGCTTTTTTCATTTCGTCTGTTTCACGTTCTGCTTCAACAGCACGACGTTCCATATTAGAAGAATGCTCTGCAATTTCAGGTAAGTTTTCACGCCATTTTGCTTGTGTTTCGTTGTCGACTTTACCGTTAATAATGTATTCACGAATTAATCTATGAACGATTGTATCTGGGTAACGACGAATTGGTGATGTGAAATGTGTGTAGAACTCAGTTGATAAACCGAAATGTCCTAAGCTATCCGCATCGTAACGCGCTTGCTTCATTGAACGAAGCATTACTGTTGAAATAACTACTTCTTCAGGCTGTCCTTGAACCATTTCAAGAATTTGTTGCAGCGCACGAGGATGTATTTCATTCGCACGTCCTTTTACTGCATATCCGAAGTTTGTTACAAACTCGAAGAAACGTTCCAGCTTATCTTCTTTCGGATCTTCATGGACACGGTACATGAATGGTACGTTCATCCAGTGGAAATGCTCTGCTACTGTTTCGTTCGCAACAAGCATAAATTCTTCAATTAACTTCTCTGATACAGAACGATCACGCATGACAACATCTGTCGGTTTACCTTCTTCGTCTACTAATACTTTCGCTTCTTTAAAGTCAAAGTCAATTGCACCACGACGCATACGTTTTTCACGTAAAATCTGTGCCAATTGACCCATCTCTTTAAACATCGGTACTAGCGGCTCATAGCGTTTGATTAACTCTTCGTCCTCATCTTCTAAAATGCTTCTTACGTCAGCATACGTCATACGCTCTGTCGTTTTAATCACACTTTGGAAAATCTCATGCTTTACAACATCACCTAAGTTGTTGATTTCCATTTCACAAGATAACGTCAGACGGTCTACTTTCGGGTTTAACGAACAAATACCGTTAGATAGACGATGCGGAATCATCGGAATTACACGGTCAACAAGATATACACTCGTTGCTCTTTCCGCTGCTTCTACATCAATTGGAGAACCTTCTTGAACGTAATGACTTACATCCGCAATATGAACGCCAAGCTTGTAGTTACCGTTCTCGAGCTTCGTTACTGTAACAGCGTCATCTAAATCTTTCGCATCTGCACCGTCAATCGTTACGATCATTTGGTCACGCAGGTCACGGCGATCTTTTAAATCTTCTTCTGAAATCGTTTCTGGTACACTGTTTGCATGCTCCATCACTTCTTCAGGGAATGCTAAAGGTAGATGATGTTTATGAATAACTGATAAAATATCTACTCCTGGATCATTTTTATGACCTAGAATTTGAATAACTTCACCTTCTGCACTTAAACGATTCTCTGGGTAACTCGTAATTTTCACAACTACTTTATGGCCTTCTACAGCACCCATTGATGCACTTTTCAAGATAAAGATATCACTCGTCCAGCGCTTATTGTCAGGTATAACAAATCCAAAGTTTTTCGATTCTGTATATGTACCAACTAGTTCTTTTGTGCCGCGCTCTAAAATACGTACAATTGAACCTTCTTGGCGTGATCCACTTGATTGTGCGCTAACACGCGCTAATACTGTATCACCATGAAGTGCACCGTTTAACTCTGTAGGCGGGATGAAAAGATCATCATCTCCCGTTTTCTTCTCTTCTGGTACAACGAATGCAAAGCCACGTGCATGTCCAATTAATTTACCGCGTACTAAATTCATCTTTTCAGGAAGACCGTAACGGTTACTACGTGTGCGAATAACAAGCCCCTTCTCTTCCATCATTACAAGTGCCTTTACAAAATCTTTAAAGCCCTCAGACCCTTCAATTCCAAATGCCTCTTCTAACTCTTGTATTGTTAACGGTTTATACGCTTCTTCTCTCATAAATAATAACAACTTATCAATATTTTCTTGTATGATTTCTTCCAAGCAGAAATACCTCCTTTAAACCCTTATATTATTTAGTGTATCCGAAAGACTGGGGATGTATAAAGCGAAACTTTAATACTCCCCTAATGATTTTTACAGTTTTCACAAAAAATTCCTTATGAAAAAAAGAGGCAACTAGATCTTACCAATCTAGTTGCTCCAAGAAGTTATATACATCCTCATGTAGCTCGTCACGTTGCTTATCAAGTGTAATGACATGCGTAGAGTCTTCATACCATTTAATGTCTTTTAACGTAGATTCTACACCGTTATAAATAATGTTAGCACTATCTGTATTAATCATTTCATCATGACGTGCTTGTACAACAAATGTCGGTGCATAAATCATATCCACATTGTTACGTACGTCAGCAATTAATTGTTGTAATGCTTTTAATGTATTCATCGGTGTCTTTTGGAATTCCAACATTTCTTGTTCGATTTGCTCTGGTGATTTTTGCTCACGGTTTTTATATTCGCGGGCATATGCCAATATACCTTGGTACATCGTTTCTTCACTCTTAATATACATTGGTGCACACATTGGTACTACACCTAAAACAGGTACTGTATAACCTAATTTTAAAGAAAATACGCCGCCAAGTGATAATCCAACAACAGCAATTTTCTCAAAGCCTTTATCTTTTAAAAGCTGATATGCCTCCATTACGTCTTGCCACCAATCTTCAGGACCTGTATGAACAAGCTCTTCTGGTGGTACACCGTGCCCTTTATAAATTGGCGCATGACAAGTGTAGCCTTTCTTCTCTAAGAAACGCCCTAACATACGTACATCAGCTGAGTTTCCTGTGAAACCATGTAGTAATAAAACAGCGCGGTCTCCACCCTCAAATGTAAATGGTTTCGGAGATGCTAATTTCATCATGTACTTCTCCTCTTTCTCTTCTGTAATCTAGTCGTATTCTTTCTATATCTAGTGTACCATATTTATATTTCTATAATCTAATTAGAAACATCTTTCAAATAGCAAAATAAAAAAAGAAGAACCATTAGTACATCTTACTAACGCTTCTTCTTTCAATTCTATAAATTTAAGTACGTAACAGCAATTGTTAATACGAAGAATAGAACAGCTAAAACAATTGTAATACGGTTTAATACTGCTTCAATTCCACGTGCTTTTTGCTTACCAAATAATTGCTCTGCACCGCCTGAAATTGCACCTGAAAGGCCTGAGCTATTACTAGACTGCATAAGTACCATAACAATCATTAAAATCGATACAATAATAAGTAAAACGGATAATAACGTATGCACTTGGCGTACCTCCTACAAAGATTCAGTTATTTTAACTGTAGCATAAATCCTATAGAAAAGCGAGAGCTATAGAGTCGCTCTCGCTTTTCTTCTATTACATAAACATCATTGCAAATAACGGCCCGAGCAAACATGTCAAAATTGCTGTTAATGTCATTGTTACCGATCCAATAACACCTTCATGTTCATTATTTTTCATCGCTCTCATTACACCCATAATATGAGAAGCACATCCAAATCCGATACCTTTACCAACTGAGTTTGTAACACGGCTCCATTTTAATAAAAGTGGGCCAGTAATCGTTCCAGTAATACCTGCGATAACAACGAAAGCTGCTGTTAATGAAGGTACACCACCAACTTGCTCTGAAACACTCATCGCAACTGGCATTGTCACCGATTTTGGTAAAGAAGATAAAATTAAGCTTTTATCTGTTCCCATAAGTGATGCAATGGCAAAATCACTGGCGATTGCAACTGTTGTTCCTACTAATACCCCGCCGGCAATCGGTACAACATATTTTTGCAGAACGTGACGTTGTTTATAAAGAGGAATTGCAAATGCTACAACACCGGGCCCCAGCAGTTTTGCAATCCAGCCACCACCGCTTTCCATATAATGTTGATATGGTATATCAAGCATGATAAATAAGAAAGCCATTAATCCTGTTGCTACAAGCATTGGAATGGTGAATGGTGTTGGAAATAATTTATAGATTTTTTTAGATAATTGGTATAATAGCACCGTAAAAAGAACCCAACCGATTCCGATTAATATTTGGCTCATCTCGACTCTCTTTCCTTTCTATTCGCAAGATATTGTCCTGTATGTCCTGCGACAATAATAATTAAAAATGTACTCGTTACAATTGTAATGAAAAGAGAAATTCCTTTACTCATAAAAAAAGCACCGTAATTCATTAGGCCAAGCGTTGGCGGAATTAATAAAAACGGCATAATAGCAACGAGTGTTTCTGCTCCTAAATCGAACCATTTCACTGGAAGGACTTTTAGGCTAAGTAAAACAAGTAAGAGGAACATTCCAATCAAACTTCCTGGAATCGGAATATTTAACACTTCTTGTACCCAATTTCCAACCATATAAAAAACGTAAAGAGCTGCAATTTGGACAAGAATCTTTGTAAATTTCATGTTCATCATCCCTCATGTTTATACGATCTTCTCTTAATATCTTTATCATAGTATAAATTGTAAAAAGCTGCAATTTATCAACTTGACAGCAAAAACAGCCTATGTTATACGCTTACAGCCTTGATATGACTGCATTTCTAAACAAAAATTAAGTCAAAAACCTTGACCTAATATAAAAAGTTTTTATTTTCTGAATTTGTAACGTTGTTATTTCAATAAAATAATCTTTTTATCCTTAAGCTTACATATATATAAAGTGAAACTTTCATTAGTGGCGGTTTTCTTCCTCCCCACAATCGGACTTTTACGGGATAAACAAGATAGGTGGTGAGCATATGCCAAAAAAAGTTCTTATTTTTTGTGATCCTGGGATTGATGATACGATGGCTCTCCTCTTAGCATTCTTTATCGATGAAATAGAAATCGTCGGTATTGTTGCTGATTACGGCAATGTCCCAAAAAAAATGGCCGTACAAAACGCTCATTTTCTTAAGAGCGAAGCAAAGGATAGAAATATCAAGATATTTGGTGGTTCAGAACGTCCACTTACTGGTGCCCCTCCAGCTTTCTTTACGGAAGTACACGGGAAACAAGGGCTCGGGCCAATTATTCCAAAGGGACATGTGACTAACGGGGAGATGGAGAATTTTTTCGAAGTTATTCCTCTTATTGAACAGTATAAAGATGAATTAATCATTGTAAGTTTAGGAAGACTTACCTCCCTAGCAATTTTATTCATTGTATGTAAACAGCTCATGAAGCAAATTACATCTTACTACGTAATGGGCGGCGCCTTTTTACATCCTGGTAATGTGACCCCTATTTCCGAAGCGAACTTTTATGGCGATCCTACTGCCGCTAATATAGTCCTTCAATCCTCACCTAACATGTACATCTATCCATTAAACGTCACTCAGTATTCCATCATTACACCAGAAATGGCTGAATACATTGAAGCAAAAGGAAAAGCCCCACTCGTCAAACCGTTATTCGATCATTATTACTACGGCTATTATAAAGACGCCTTACCGCATTTAAAGGGGAGCCCCTTCCATAACACAATGCCAATACTCGCTTTACTTGATAACTCTATGTTTACGTATCACAAGTCACCTATCGTTGTCATGACAGAATCTTATGCACAAGGAGCAAGCATAGGAGAATTTCGTTCTTTAGGAGAATCTAAGCCATTTATTGATTGGCCGAGTCATCAAATCGCAATTGATTTTGATTATAACCGCTTCTTTAAATATTTCATGTCACTTATGACGGGTGAGCAATTTTAGCATAAAAAAACAGACCGTGATTTCTCACGGTCTGTCGTTATTTTCTACAATTATCGTTTAATGTTGTAGAAAGATTTGATACCATCGTAAACAGCGATTTCGCCTAGTTCGTCTTCGATGCGTAATAATTGGTTGTACTTAGCAATACGGTCAGTACGGCTCATAGAACCAGTTTTGATTTGGCCAGCGTTAGTTGCAACTGCGATGTCAGCGATTGTAGCATCTTCAGTTTCACCAGAACGGTGAGATACAACTGCTGTGTAACCAGCACGTTTAGCCATTTCGATAGCTTCGAAAGTCTCAGTTAAAGTACCGATTTGGTTAACTTTAATTAAGATTGAGTTAGAGATACCTTTTTCGATACCTTCAGCAAGTTTTTGAGTGTTAGTTACGAATAAGTCGTCACCAACTAATTGTACTTTATCACCGATACGCTCAGTTAATAATTTGTGACCATCCCAGTCGTTTTCGTCTAAACCATCTTCAATAGAGATGATTGGGAAGTCTTTGCAAAGCTCTTCGTAGAAATCAACCATTTCTGCAGAAGTTAAGCCAGTACGGCCTTCGCCTGCAAGGTCATATTTACCAGTTTCTTTGTTGTAGAACTCAGAAGAAGCAACGTCCATTCCTAAGAATACGTTCTCGCCAGCTTTGTAACCAGCTTTTTCGATAGCTTCGATGATTACTTCTAATGCTTCACGGTTAGAACCAAGGTTTGGAGCGAATCCACCTTCGTCACCTACTGCAGTGTTAAGACCTTTGTCATGTAATACAGCTTTAAGTGCATGGAATACTTCAGCACCCATACGGATTGATTCTTTGAATGTTGGAGCACCAACTGGTAAGATCATGAACTCTTGGAAGTCTACGTTGTTATCAGCGTGAGAACCACCGTTGATGATGTTCATCATTGGAGTTGGTAATTGTTTTGCATTGAATCCACCAAGGTAACGGTATAATGGAAGACCTACGAAGTCAGCTGCTGCGTGAGCTACTGCCATAGATACACCAAGGATAGCGTTAGCGCCTAGTTTACCTTTGTTTGGAGTGCCATCTAATTCGATCATAGCACGGTCGATACCAGCTTGGTCAGTTACGTCGAAACCAACGATTTCTGGAGCGATTGCTTCGTTAACGTTGTTTACTGCATTTAGAACACCTTTACCAAGGTAACGAGATTTGTCACCGTCACGTAATTCTACTGCTTCGTGCTCACCAGTAGATGCACCACTTGGTACGATAGCGCGTCCGAAAGCGCCGCTTTCTGTGTAAACTTCTACTTCTACAGTTGGGTTACCACGAGAGTCAAGGACTTCGCGAGCATAAACATCAATAATTGTTGACATAATAAATTCTCTCCTTTTTATATAAGCAAATTATTTAATAATTGTTTTACCTGTCATTTCTTTCGGTTGTTCCACATTTAAAAGCGTAAGCATTGTTGGAGCGATATCTCCTAAAATACCACCTTCACGAAGCTCTACATCATTTTTTGTAACGATGAAAGGAACCGGGTTAGTTGTATGAGCTGTCATTGGTCCTCCATCAGCAGTTAACTCCTGATCAGCATTACCATGGTCAGCAGTAATAAGTGCTACACCATCTTTTGCAAGAATCGCTTCTACAACTTTTCCTAAACATTCGTCAGTTGCTTCTACTGCTTTAATTGTTGGTTCCATCATCCCAGAATGGCCAACCATATCACAGTTTGCAAAGTTAAGAATGATAACATCATGTTTATCATTTTCGATTTCATTTACTAAAGCGTCCGTTACTTCGTAAATGCTCATTTCAGGTTTCAAGTCATACGTTGCAACCTTCGGTGAGTTAATTAAAATACGCTCTTCTCCTGGGAATTCAGCCTCACGACCACCGCTAAAGAAGAATGTAACGTGCGGATACTTTTCAGTTTCCGCGATGCGAAGTTGCTTTAATCCCGCTTGCGCAACAACTTCACCTAATGTGTTATCAAGGTTCATTGGCTTGAATGCCACGTAACCATCTACAGTTTCACTGAAATGTGTCATACAAACGAATTCAGGAATGTGAGGTACTTTTTCACCACGATCGAACTCACGGAAGTCTTCGTTTGTAAATACACGAGCAATTTGAATTGCACGGTCTGGACGGAAGTTATAGAAGATAACTGCATCATCATCATTGATTGTTGCAACTGGCGTGTTATCTTCGTTAACAATTACAGACGGCAATACGAATTCATCGTAGATACCATTTGCATAAGAGTCTTCTACACACTCTTCTGCTGATTTATAAGTAGGGCCTTCACCATTCACCATAGCACTGTAACATTTTTCTACGCGATCCCAACGCTTGTCACGGTCCATGGAGTAATAACGACCAGAGATAGTCGCGAATTGTCCTACTCCTGTTTCTTTAATTACTTCATTTGTTGCATCGATATAACCTTTTGCTGTTTGTGGTCCAACATCGCGGCCGTCTAAGAATGCATGGATATAAACTTTCTCCACGCCTTCTTTTGCTGCTAAGCGAAGAAGAGCAAACATATGGTTCATGTGACTGTGCACACCACCATCAGAAAGTAAGCCGAATAAATGAAGAGCAGTACCTTTTTCTTTTACGCTTTTAATTGCATTTTGGAAAGTTTCGTTCTGATCGAACTCACCTTCACGAATTGCAACGTTTACGCGTGTTAAGCTTTGATATACGATGCGGCCTGCACCGATATTTAAGTGACCAACCTCAGAGTTACCCATTTGACCTTCTGGAAGACCTACTTCCTCACCACAAGCTGTAAGCGTTGTGTGAGGGAATTTGTTCCAGTAACCATCAAAATTAGGTTTCTTAGCTTGTGCTACAGCATTCCCGTGAGTTTCTTCACGTAGTCCGAAACCATCAAGAATGATTAAAGCTGTTGGCTTTCTCATTTTACCGCCCCCAGAAGACCTAAGAACGAAGCAGGCTCTAAGCTAGCACCGCCAACTAAAGCGCCGTCGATGTCAGATTGTGCCATATACTCTTTAATGTTTTCTGGTTTTACGCTACCGCCGTATTGAATACGAACAGCTTCTGCAGCTTCTGGAGAAACAGCTTCTGCAACAACTTTACGGATGTGCGCACATACTTCGTTTGCATCTGCAGAAGAAGAAGATTTACCTGTACCGATAGCCCAGATTGGCTCATAAGCGATAACAGTTGCTTTAACTTGCTCTTCTGTTAAACCTGCAAGTGCTTTTGTCACTTGACCTGCTACTAGATCAAATGTTTTTCCGCTTTCGCGCTCTTCTAAAGTCTCACCACAACATACAATTGGTGTTAAACCATGTTCAAATGCTGCAAGAGTCTTTTTGTTTACTGACTCGTCTGTTTCAGCAAACATTTCACGACGCTCAGAGTGGCCAAGTACTACGTAGCCTACTTTTAAGTCGCTAAGTGCTACTGGGCTAATTTCGCCAGTGAATGCACCATTTTTTTCGAAGTGCATGTTTTGTGCACCTACTTGTAAATCAGTTCCTTCAGTTGCTGCTACTAAACGCTCTAAGAATAGAGCTGGAGAGCAAACTACTGCATCAACAGCTGAAGCTGCTGGGATTTGACCTTTAACTTCCTCTACGAAGCTAACTGCTTCAGATAGAGTTTTATTCATTTTCCAGTTACCTGCGATAATTGGTTTACGCATGCTTTGCACCGTCCTTTTTCTTTGGCTGCTACTTATTTGTCGTTAAGACAAACTACACCTGGAAGCTCTTTACCTTCCATGAATTCTAATGACGCACCGCCGCCAGTAGAAATGTGGCTCATTTTATCAGCCATACCGAATTTTTCAACAGCTGCTGCAGAGTCACCACCGCCGATAACAGAGTATGTATCTTCTGCATCTGCTAATGCTTGTCCTACTGCTTTTGTACCTTCTGCGAATGGAGTCATTTCGAATACACCCATTGGTCCATTCCATACAACAAGCTTAGAATTTTTAATTACATCTGCATAAATTTCACGTGTTTTAGGACCGATGTCCACGCCTTCCCATGTAGAAGGAATAGAGTCGATACCTACGATTTGAGTTGTTGCAGTTTCAGAGAATTCCTCTGTGATTACAACATCAACTGGCATGTAGAAGTTTACGCCTTTTTCTTTTGCAAGTTGCATAAATTCTTTAGCTAGTTCAATTTTGTCGTTTTCACATAGAGATAGACCAATTTCATGACCTAAAGCTTTAACGAATGTGTAAGCAAGTCCGCCACCGATGATTAAGTTATCTACTTTGTCTAATAGATGACGAATTACACCGATTTTATCTTTTACTTTCGCACCACCAATGATAGCTGTGAATGGACGTTCTGGGTTAGAAAGTGCTTTTCCAAGTACATCTAACTCTTTTTCCATTAATAGACCAGATACTGCTGGTAGGTAGTCTGCGATACCTGCTGTAGAAGCGTGAGCACGGTGAGCTGCACCGAATGCATCATTTACGAAGATATCAGCAAGAGCTGCAAATTCTTTCGCAAGTTCTGCATCGTTCTTTTCTTCGCCCGCATAGAAACGTACGTTTTCAAGAACTAATACGTCGCCTTCGTTCATTGCTGCAACCATTTCTTGTGCAACTGGTCCGAATGCTTCGTCTGCTTTTTTAACATCTTTACCAAGAAGCTCGCCTAAACGTGCTGCTACTGGAGTAAGACGTAATTCTTCTACTGCTTGACCTTTTGGACGGCCTAAATGACTTGCTAAAATAACTTTCGCACCTTGCTCTACTAAATATTGAATTGTAGGAAGAGCTGCACGGATACGAGTTTCATCTGTAATTTTGCCTTCTTTCATAGGTACGTTGAAATCAACGCGGCAAAATACACGCTTACCTTTTAAATCTACGTCACGAATTGATTTTTTGTTCATTGGATTTCCCTCCGACTACTAGTTAGGATTGACAAAACCCACTCAAAAGCTTAACACATTTGCTTTTAAAACGAAAGAAGAGAGAGAGGGAACAAACCCTCTCCCTCGTTTTGTCATTGATTACTTATATAATTAAGAATTAAAGACCTTTAGAAGTCATGTATGCTGCTAGGTCTACTACACGGTTAGAGTAACCAGTTTCGTTATCGTACCAAGAAAGTACTTTAACCATGTTACCTTCCATTACCATTGTAGATAATGCATCGATTGTAGAAGAAGCTGTACATCCGTTATAGTCGATAGATACTAATGGCTCTTCGCTGTATCCAAGGATACCTTTTAATTCGCCTTCAGCTGCTGCTTTGAATGCTGCGTTTACATCTTCAACTGTTACTTCTTTGTCAAGTTCAACAACTAAGTCAACAAGAGAAACGTTAGCAGTTGGAACACGTACAGCGCCACCGTTTAATTTACCTTTAAGTTCTGGTAATACTAATGCTACAGCTTTAGCTGCACCAGTAGATGTTGGGATCATGTTTTCAGCTGCTGCACGAGCACGACGTAAATCTTTGTGTGGTAAGTCTAAGATTTGTTGGTCGTTAGTGTAAGAGTGAATTGTTGTCATCATTCCGCGTTTTACGCCGAATTTTTCGTTTAATACTTTAGCGAATGGAGCTAGACAGTTTGTAGTACAAGAAGCGTTAGATACTACGTTGTGGTTAGCTGCATCGTATTGTTCGTGGTTAACACCCATAACTACAGTGATATCTTCGTCAGAAGCTGGAGCTGAGATGATAACTTTCTTAACTGATCCACCTAAGTGTTTTTCAGCGTCTGATTTTTTAGTGAAACGGCCAGTAGATTCTACTACTACTTCTACTCCGTAGTCGCTCCATGGTAATTGAGCTGGGTCACGCTCAGCGATAACTTTAATTTCTTTACCGTTAACAACGATGCTGTTTTCGTTAGCAGATACTTCTGCATTTAAAGTTCCGTGAACTGTGTCATATTTTAAAAGGTGAGCTAATGTTTTAGCATCTGTTAAGTCGTTGATTGCTACTACTTCTACCTCAGAGTTGTTAAGAGCTGCGCGGAATACGTTACGTCCGATACGTCCAAATCCATTAATACCAATTTTAGTCATTTGAATTTCCTCCTTGGGGGATTATATTAAAGGGTAATACCCTTTGTTAACTGTTTTGCTGCACCTTCATCTGTAATTAGAATTGAAGTGTGCCCTTGTTTAATTACAGCCTGTATTGCCTTTGCCTTTGAAGAACCTCCAGCGACTGCAACAACGTGAGATACATGTTGTAAATCCTCAAGTTGCATACCAACTGTTCTTACTTTATGAACAACATTTCCTTGTTCATTAAAGTAGTAACCGAAAGCTTCGCCTACTGCTTCGCTTGCTTGAATCTTTAACCAATCTGCTTCTGAAGTATTTCTGCGACGTGCCATTGTTAACGCATCACCTATTCCATGAATGACGATATTGGAAGATCGAATCAACTCAAGAACTTCTTTCACGGAAGGCTCTGTCACAATAGACGCATATGCTTCGCTACTAACATGGTCTGGAACATACAATAAGCGATAATTACTCATCGTATTTTGCGCCATCTTGGCACAAATGGTATTGGCTTCTAATTCGACGCCCTCTCCAATTCCACCACGCGCTGGGACAAATAGCATATGTAAATCTTTGCAATCAAGCTGCATCATGTCCGCAGCAGCAGCTAGCGTAGTTCCTCCAGCCACAGCAACGATATTATTCGCTGTCAGACGGTCTTTTATACAAGTCACACAAGCACGGCCCATCTCCAGTTTGACCCACGGCGATTCATCACTATCACCAGGGACAACGAAAACTTCATCCAAGTCTAATGTTTCCTTAAGTTGCTTTTCTAAAACCTTTAACCCGGAAATTTCTTTCATAAAGTCTTCCAAAGCAAGAACTAAAGCTGTTCCTTCTTCTGTCAAAGTCATTCCAGAAGAAGCGACGTGAACTAAGTTTTGTTCTTTCAAAACTTGGACTTCACTTCGCAATACTCGTTCTGTCATACCGAGACTTGCTGACAAGTTTCTTCTTCCAATAGGCTGCATGAGCCTAATGTATTGAAGAATTTGCATTCTCGTTTGCATAACAGGTAGCAGATCAGGTAATAATTTTTTTGTGTTCTGAATCCATGAGCGCATATCTTTTCTCCTCACTACATTGGTTCATTTTCCCTAGTGGTCACTTTGTGTCCCGTAGTGACATTTTATGTCCCACGTAGGTTAAAAAAATAATCCCTGCTACGTGTATTATTGTAACAGGAGATAGAAACTTATTCAACTCTTAACTGCATTGTTTATATAGTTTATTATGACACCTTTGTGAATGTTACCATATTCTACCTGTTTCCCGCCTATTTCTACAACCGGAATCATTAAATGATACTTCTCCAAAAGGTCATTATCTTCATATATATCTATTTCCTCGATTTGAAAAGAATATTCACATTGTACTTCCTGTAAAACTTGTTTCGCCTGCACGCAAAGGCCACAATCTTTTTTTGTATACAGTACAACTTTCATATTCTTCACCTATCCGATCGTTTTTCGTAATGATGAAGCTGGAATGTGCATTTGTTCTCTATACTTCGCCACTGTTCTTCGAGAAATAACGATTTCATGCTCTTCTTCTAATAATTTTGAAATCTTTTGATCTGAAAGTGGCTTTTTCTTATTCTCCGCCTCAACAAGCGTTTGGATAAATCGTTTCACACGCTTTGTAGAAACTACTTCATCTTCAGTAGTCGAAACAGCATTACTAAAGAACGATTTCATCTCAAATAAACCATGTGGTGTTTGCACATATTTATTTCGCGTTGCACGACTAATTGTAGATTCATGCACACTTAACTCTTCCGCTACCTCTTTTAAAGCAAGTGGCTTTAAATGTTCTGGACCTTCCCAGAAGAAATCACGTTGTTTTTCCATAATAATAGTCATCACTTGCAGAAGCGTTTGTTTTCTCTGTTTTAAACTGCGCATAATCCACTGCACATGCTGATACTTTTCTGAGACGTAAGATGCTACTTCACTTTCACTATTATTCAGAAGCGCACTATACTCAGAATGAATTTCAATTCTCGGCATATTTCTCTCGTTCATTTGTAAAACGAGACGATCACCATCTTTTTTCACCGCCATATCAGGCACAATATAAAGTGGTTTATCAGAAGAAAACGCAAGACCTGGTTTCGGCTGTAATGACGTAATACAGTTCACCGCCGATTGCAATTCCTCATTACTACACTTCAACACTTGGACGAGCTTTCGCCAATCTTTCTTCACGAAATAAGCAAATTGATCCTCTATAACCTCTTCCGCTAATCCATTCCGTCTTTGTAAGCGCTTCAATTGCAAAGTTAGACATTCCTGAATATTACGCGCTCCTACCCCTGCTGGCTCGAGCGATTGGACAAGCTCTACAGAGCGGTCGACTACATGAATTGGTGCGGAAAGGAGATCCGCTAACTCTTCGTTCGTTTCTTGTAAATACCCATTTCCATCCATGTTCATAATAATGAAAGAAGCTATTTTTCGCTCTTCTTCTTCTATTTTATAATACTGTATTTGATTTAATAAATGTTGCTGAATCGTTGTTGAATCCACACTGTAGATTTCCATCTGATTCTCGACTTGTTTGCTGGTACTTTTACTTGTGTTAGAGCTCTTTTTCTTCTCCCTCTCAAAACCACCTAACTCAATAAGGGGATTCTCTAACGATTGCTCATACAAAAACTCCGATAATTCTTGTACATTATACTGGAGCATTGTAATCGCTTGCCTTAACTCTTGTGTCATTGCCAAACGTAAGCTTTGTTCTTGTAAAAGACTTGCCTTCAAACTAATCTCCCCCTTGTTTCTATTGTACAATAAGTTTGGTAAAAGGAGAATGCTATCACAGACACCCATTCCAAAATATTATTAATTTATATGTATTAATGAGATTTACAACTTACAACCGAAATTTGAATAATATTGAAAGAAAATAATAGCGTGATAAAAATTATTACCACATACTAATAGTAAATCTTATTACTAGATATAACAAGTATTAATAAAAAGGTCTGCACTTATATTTGTAAGTGCAGACCTTTTTATGCAGATAGATTCATTATGCTTCGTTAAATATAACATCCCCTTCTTCAGCAGGCCATTCACCTTCTAATTCCATGTCGTCTAACATCATTTCAGCCGTAAAGACAATCGCTATTAAATCCTTATGGTAGTCTCCGCTAGGCAAATAGTGACTAGGTCCAAAACAATCCCTATCAATTTCTTTATAGTGCAATTCCATATTTAACATGAATTTCAACATTTCATCGCCTGTAATTTCACCAGAATCAGATACAGCAACGGTTCTACGTTCGTTATCCCCTAAAACGCTTAAATTCCCACTAATTTTACGCACCTGCAATCCCCTCATACTATAAGTTTTAAATAATTTTAGTATAAACTCATTGCAGAAT
The DNA here is from genome assembly GCF_038005545.1 of Bacillus sp. FSL M8-0063. Lineage (NCBI taxonomy): Bacteria > Bacillati > Bacillota > Bacilli > Caryophanales > Bacillaceae > Bacillus > Bacillus sp. FSL M8-0063. The sequence goes on along the minus strand of NZ_JBBOTJ010000002.1, from coordinate 582,210 downwards.
TAACAGAAGTACCTTGTAAGCCCATAACAAAAACCCCCTATACACGATTATTTCTAATCACATACAAGAGGTTGTTTTAAATTTATTATTCATTTTCAACACGGAACACCAACAATAAAAAACGCGCCCAGAGGGATTCGAACCCCCGGCAGACGTGGTACCGGAAACCACCGCTCTATCCGACTGAGCTATGGGCGCATGATTATAAAGACACTTCATTTTCTTTCCATAATAATAGCAATAAAATCCATCTAAATCAATAAAAATATCCCCGTAATCCTTTATGCACCTTAGTTAGTAGTATATTAACTAAACACTCTCTCCTAAATTTTCCAATCATAAATTCACCCCAACTCACAAATTATAATCTTTGAATTGATATTCCAAAGGGGGCTTCATTCAATGACTGTAATTACAAAACTAAAGCAAACTGTTTCTGGATTAAAAAGTGCACAAGCTAGCTTAGAGGGATTCGCTCTTGATACGGATAACCAACAAGCAAAGCAACTTTTCCAAACAGCTGCAGAGCAAACGCAAACGATTATTGATTCTTTAAACCCACGCGTTGAAGAAGTCCAACAAGAAGAACCACAATACTCACAGCAATAACAGATTCGTCATGCTGTGAAATAGAAAAAGGATGATATGCAGTCATCCTTTTTCTATCACATTACATATTGCAATAGAAATGGAATGATAATCATGCGAAAACTCGGCCTCATAACCGCGTTATTTGCCCTTCTATGTAGCTCTTTTGCCGGATGTGATAATAGTCCCTTAGATAAAAAAGTGAAAGAAGAAGCAAAACGAACGGAGAAAGAAAAAGGTCCCAAACTAACAAAGACGAGTACGGAATCCTTTAATCAATCTATATCACAAGGTGCCAAGAAAAGTGCTCTCGCTATGGATGAAATTATAAAAAGCACCGCAGTGAATTCAAATTTAGATCTCTACATAGCAGTTACACCTGAGCATCACGAAAGGTTTGGGCTAAAAGCTTTGCGTAAGAAGCTTCAAAAGCAGCTAAGTGATGAGCATCCTACTTTCGATGTTCGTGTAAGTACTGATAAAAAAATCTTTATGTTACTCGAAAAGCTTGAGAGCAAAATTAAGAAAAAAGAAGTATCTAAAGACGAGATCAATAAGCAATTAAAACTCATTGGGAAAAAAATGGAGTCTAACACTTAACGCTTTTTAATAGAAAAGGAAGGATCGCAATGTCTAGTAAAGATAAGAACTTAACCCCTGTGCAACAAGAGTATAAAAAATTCGAGCAAGAACGCGAACCGAAGCGCCCTGTCTTGAAAAATTGTATTAAAGCCTTTTTCGTCGGTGGTTTTATTTGCTTCATCGGACAACTCATTTCTACGTTTTATATCACATATTTTGATTTCACTGAGCGTTCAGCAGGAAATCCGACAGTCGCAACTCTCATTTTCATTTCCATGTTACTAACTGGATTCGGTATATACGATCGGTTTGGACAGTTTGCCGGAGCAGGCACAGCTGTACCTGTCACTGGATTTGGTAACTCTGTTATTGCCGCATGTATCGAACACCGAACGGAAGGGTTCGTCCTTGGTGTTGGTGGTAACATGTTTAAATTAGCTGGATCCGTTATTTTGTTTGGTGTATTTTCGGCTTTCGTCATCGCACTTATTAAAACGATTCTCGTTCAATGGGGAGGGCTATAAATGTTACAAGGACACCGAACGTGGGTATTTGAAAACAAACCAGTTATTATTTCGACAGGAGTCGTTGGCGGACCATTTGAAGCGAAAGGGAAAATCCCAGAAGACTTCGATATCCTTCATGAAGATTTATGGCTCGGACAGGATTCCTATGAAAAAGCACATAAAATTTTATTCGAAGAAGCTTGTAGCCGAGCTACTGAAAAAGCAGAACTTCGTAAAGATGATATCCAATTCGTACTTGCAGGAGATTTAATTAATCAAATTACTCCTACAAGCTTTGCTTGTCGTACACTCGGCACTCCTTATCTTGGATTATTCGGTGCTTGTTCTACTTCTATGGAAGGTTTAGCACTTGGGGCAAGTATCGTAAATGCAAAAGGTGCAAAATATTTATTAACTGGGGCATCAAGCCATAACACCGCGGTAGAAAAACAATTCCGCTATCCAACTGAATACGGCGGTCAAAAGCCTCCTACCGCACAATGGACAGTAACCGGGGCAGGCGCGGCTATTTTAAGTGACACTGGACATGGTCCTAGGGTAACATCTGCAACAATCGGACGAGTGGTTGATATGGGACTAACGGATCCGTTTAATATGGGCGGTGCGATGGCTCCAGCTGCCGTCGATACAATTGAAGCCCACTTGCGCGAACGCCAAATTGATGCCTCTTACTACGATTTAATCGTAACAGGCGACCTAGGACATGTCGGACGCGAAATTGCTTATGACTTACTACATAAACACGGAACAAAAGTGACAAGCGAACAGTTTCAAGATTGCGGGCTACTCATCTATAGAGAAGGACAACCTGTCATAGCTGGTGCTAGCGGACCAGGATGTTCTGCAACAGTTGTATACGGTCATTTATTAAACCGAATGAAAAGAGGAGAGTTCAAAAAAATACTTGTCGTTGCGACAGGCGCTTTACTATCTCCACTTACATTCCAACAAGAAGAAACGATTCCATGTATCGCTCACGCCGTTTCGATTGAATTTGGAGGTGTAACGCAATGATTTTTTTCTGGGCTTTCGTCATTGGCGGACTCATATGTGTAATCGGCCAACTTATGTTTGATGTTGGCAAGCTAACACCCGCTCATACAATGGCAACACTCGTTGTTGCCGGTGCTATACTGGACGGATTCAACCTGTATGAACCATTAATCGACTTTGCTGGAGCCGGGGCAACTGTACCTATTACAAGTTTCGGTAATGCCCTCGTTCACGGCGCAATGGAAGAAGCTGCAAAACACGGCATCGTCGGTGTCATTACGGGAATGTTTAAAGTAACGAGCGCGGGTGTATCCGCAGCTATTATTTTCGGCTTTATTGGCGCATTGCTGTTCAAACCGAAAGGATAAGAGGTGTTTGTATGACAGTTATCGCTAGCGTTAAAACCTGCCTTGCTAGTGTAAGGGGCGCTCAAGCAAGTTTAAGCTCCCTTTCACTAAATTCACAGGACGCGGAATCAAAACGCTTATTTCATGAATGTATGTTAGAAATGGACAGCATCATCGCTGATTTACAGAATAGAGTTTCAGTATTAGAACGCGAAGAACCTCAATATAAAGGGTTTTAAGTAGACTGGAGGAAATGACTATGTCTCACCTGCCTGAATGGACACTTGTCATCCTTCGCTCTGTATTCATATTAATTATTTTATTCACTATTACAAAATGCTTAGGAAAAAGACAAATCTCTCAACTTTCCTTTTTTGAATACATAGCGGGAATGACAATCGGTGATATCGCTGCTCAAATATCTACAGGGCTTGATCAAAAGTTTTTCCATGGTGTCTTTGCCATACTTATTTTCGCCTCGGTACCTTTTTTCGTTGGAATTCTTTCCTTAAAAAACAAAACTGCTAGAGACTTTTTTGAAGGAAAGTCTACCGTTTTAATAAAGGACGGCAAAGTACTTGAGGATAATTTAAAGAAAGAGAAATATACAAGTGATGAATTACTTGAACTTCTTAGAGGAAATGGTGCATTCAGTATAGCTGAAGTCGAATTTGCTGTCTTAGAACCGAGCGGAGAATTAAATGTATTATTAAAGAAAGATTCTCAGCCACTTACAGCAAAAGACATCGGGTTAAAAGTACCTAATGAAAAAGAACCGCAAACTGTTATTATGGATGGCAATGTCTTAGATGAACCTCTATCCTCTAGTGGACATAACCGTGCTTGGTTACATTCTGAACTAGAAAAGCTCGGTGTTGTTATTGAAAATGTCTTTCTCGGTCAAGTGGATTCATACGGACAACTTACTATCGACATTTATAATGACAAACTACAAATGCCTTCTCCTCAAAACAAGCCTTTATTATTAGCATCTTTAAAAAAATGTCATGCTGATCTTGAACTATTTTCCCTAGAAACAAAGTCGAAATCAGCAAGCGAAATGTATAGTAAAAACGCGAAACACATCGAAAAGATTTTAAATAAAGTAACCTATCTTTTAAAAGAATAGATATCGAAAGAACGCTTCAGTAAAAAGGCGTTCTTTTCTTTTTTCTACAACTTTCATGACGTTTAAATTTATGTAATTCGGTTATGATGTTGAAGATACATAAGCAGGGAATTTCAAAAACATAGCGAATAATTCATGGTACAACTACATATTTTTTTGATTTAAAGTGGTTTCGTTTGACCTTTATTGACCATAATTGTATTATAAGACTAAGAAAGCTTTAGAAGGAGGAAATAACAGATGAATTTAATTCCTACAGTAATTGAACAAACAAATCGTGGAGAACGCGCTTACGATATTTACTCTCGACTATTAAAAGACCGCATCATTATGCTTGGTAGTGCAATTGATGACAACGTAGCTAACTCAATCGTTTCCCAGCTTTTATTCTTGGAATCTCAAGATCCAGAAAAAGATATTCACATCTACATCAATAGCCCTGGTGGTTCTATCACAGCAGGTATGGCAATTTACGATACAATGCAATTTATTAAACCACAAGTATCAACAATCTGTATCGGTATGGCTGCATCTATGGGTGCATTCTTACTTGCAGCAGGTGAAAAAGGAAAACGTTATGCACTTCCAAACAGTGAAGTAATGATTCACCAACCACTTGGCGGAGCACAAGGTCAAGCGACTGAAATCGAAATCGCTGCAAAACGTATCCTATTCTTACGTGAAAAACTAAACCAAATTCTTGCTGACCGCACAGGTCAACCACTTGAAGTACTACAACGCGACACAGACCGCGACAACTTCATGACAGCTGAAAGAGCTCTAGAATACGGCTTAATCGATAAGATCTTTACAAATCGTTAATAACTAAAGGTGGAAGCGGCTCGTTCAGAATCGCAGGGTGTTGGAGCTTTTACATCCGAGACGCTTTTTGCCTCGAATGTAAAAGCGAAACAACCGGAGATTCTAGCCGCTGGAGCTAGATAGATCTAAAACGAAAGCGCCCTCTTACAGGGCGCTTTTTTATAATTAAACCTCCGCACGTGCGCCCTACATACCCGCCCCCCAACAACAAACAACAAAACAAAAAAGCTATCGCACATGCGCGATAGCTTCTTATTGTATATATGCAGCTAATGCTTCTAAAGCTTCTTCTGCATCTGAACCTTCTGTTGTAATTGTTATCATGCTACCAGTTCCAATTGCTAAGCTCATAATCCCCATTATGCTCTTTGCATTCACTGTCTTTCCATCTTTCTCGATGAAGATATCCGCATGAAAGCGATTAGCCTCTTGTACAAACAACGCAGCCGGACGTGCTTGTAAACCGTTTTTTAATGAAACCTTAACTCGTTTTTGAACCACAGCTCCATTTCCCCTTTAACCTCTTATTTTTTTGCTACCGTTTCCCCCGCGCGTAATTTCTCTGCAATCTCATCGATTTTACGCAAACGATGATTAATACCCGATTTACTAATTTTCCCCCCGGATACCATCTCGCCTAACTCTTTCAATGTTACATCTTGATAATCTCTTCGTAATTGTGCAATTTCTCGCAGTTTATCTGGTAATATATCAAGACCAACCGTCTCATCAATATAACGGATATTTTCAATCTGCCTTAGCGCTGCACCAATTGTTTTATTTAAATTGGCTGTTTCGCAGTTCACTAAACGATTTACTGAATTACGCATATCACGAACAATTCGAATGTCTTCAAATCTTAAAAGTGCATTATGAGCGCCTATAATATTTAAAAACTCCGTAATCTTTTCTGCTTCTTTCAAATACGTAATGTACCCTTTTCTTCTTTCCAACGTCTTACTATTTAAATCAAATCCGTTCATCAATTCACATATAGCATCATTATGTTCCTTATATAACGAAAAGACCTCTAAATGATAAGATGATGTTTCTGGGTTATTTACTGAACCACCTGCTAAAAATGCACCGCGTAAATACGATCGTTTACAACATTTCTTCTCAATCAATTCTTGTGATATATTTCGAATCAACGAAAAGTCGTCTCGAACAATATGAAGATCAGCTAATATTTCGCGAGACTTCTCAACAAGCCGCACAATATATACATTATTTTTCTTCAATCGCATTTTTTTACGAACAAGTAATTCTACCGTCACGTCATATCCTTTTTTCAAAAGCGTATAAATCCTTCTTGCAATTGCCGCATTCTCCGTTTGAATATCGATAGATAGACGACGATTTGAAAAAGAAAGCGATCCGTTCATTCGAAGTAACGCTGATAATTCTGCTTTCTCACAGCATTCCTTCATCTCAAGATTCGTTAGCTCTTTCTTTGTTTCTGATGCAAATGACACAGTCAACACCTCCTTATACGATTACTTTGGAACAAAAATCTTGTCCTATATGAAATGATGAGCGTTACCTCAAAAGAGGCAACGCACATCTACAAGAGTGAATATAAAATAGAAGCTAGTTTTAATGTATCGTGCCTTACAACACGATCATCATACTTCGCTAATTGATCTTGAATGACATCAATATTGCTCTCTGTAAAACGCTCTTCATCTACTACAACTGGTGCCGACATTTCTTCCTCATATAACTGACGTAATTCACAAGGAATATCACGGTTATTTACAATTGCAGTATCGATAAATGGTTTACCTAAATGATCATGTAACGCCTGCACATGGTCAAACGCAGTATATCCCATCGTTTCACCAGCTTGCGTCATAACATTACACACATATACCTTCTTCGCTTTTGCAGCAAGAACAGCGTCCCCGATTTTGTTAACAACTAAATTCGGTAATATACTCGTATACAAACTTCCTGGACCAAAAACAAGTAAATCAGCTCGTTTAATTTCAGCCAACGTTTCATGTAACGGCTCTACATCTTCTGGAGTTAAAAAGACGCGGTTAATCTTCTTCCCGGAATAAGGAATCTTTGATTCACCTGTTACAATTTCTCCATCTTCTAGTTCCGCATGAAGTACCGCACTTTGGTTCGCTGCCGGTAACACACGTCCTCTGACATTTAACACTTTACTCGTTTCCGTAATCGCATGGAAGAAGTCTCCTGTAATCGAGGTCATACCCGCTAATAATAAATTTCCTAACGCATGACCTTTCAGCCCGTCTCCCGTTGTGAAACGATGCTGAAATAAAGCTTCCACCAGCGGCTCTACATCTGATAACGCAACAAGTACGTTACGAATGTCACCTGGGGGTGGAATTTCGAGCTCATCACGTAATCTACCTGAACTGCCACCATCATCAGCGATTGTAACAACTGCTGTAATATCAACCGGATATTGTTTTAATCCTCGTAATAAAACAGAGAGTCCAGTACCGCCTCCCATGATAACAATTTTAGGTTTTCTCTCTTTTTTCATCCCTTAATGGCCCTTTCTCTTCTCCACATCACGATGAGATACATGAACGCTATACTCTGGTTTCAAATGTTTCCCAAGGTATTCTGTAAGCGTAACAGAACGATGCTGTCCACCTGTACATCCAATTGCAATTACAAGTTGACTCTTGCCTTCTCTTTTATAATGAGGCAGCATGAAAGTAATAAGATCCATCAATTTTTCTAAAAACTTATGTGTCTCATTAAATTTCAGTACATACGATGAAACTTCTTCATCTAGTCCTGTTAATGGCTTCATATGTGGAATGTAATATGGATTTGGTAAAAAACGAACATCAAATACTAAATCGGCATCAATTGGAATACCGTACTTAAATCCAAATGACATAACATTTACACGAAACGCTTGCTCAGTTTCAGTTGAAAACAGATGAACAATTTTTTCACGTAATTCTTTCGGTTTTAAATCCGATGTATCCAGCACAATATTCGCTCGTGCCTTCATATCAGTTAATAAGCCACGCTCCATCTCGATTCCCTTTAACGGCAAACCAGTTGGTGCAAGTGGATGCGAACGTCTCGTTTCTTTATAACGAGTTACAAGCGTGCCATCTTTCGCATCTAAGAATAAAATATGAGGAATAATCCATGTACGTTCTGATAAATCATCAAGTGCTCCCCATAAATGTTCGAAAAACTCTCGGCCACGTAAATCAACGCCAAGTGCCACTTTATTCATTTTCCCTTTTGAATCCGCCATAAGCTCAATAAACTTCGGCAATAACATCGGTGGTAAATTATCTACACAGAAATATCCTAAATCTTCAAAACTTTGTAAAGCTACTGTCTTTCCAGCTCCAGACATTCCTGTAATAATTACCATTTTTATATCATTATTCTCTGTCATCGTATCCTCTCCTTGACGGTTTAACTCGGATCTAATCGATATGAAAGCAACTCAAAATCTGGGGTATATACAAATGTACCGTAGATTATGCCATTTCCTTTAATTAAATAATCAATAATGTGATAATCTCCTGGTGCCATTGCTAAATCATCAATTTTGTCAAATGTATGCCAACCAATGATGCCTTCTTCGCTCTCTAGTTTGTTTTCTCCTGCAAAATCTGTCGCTAAAAAGGAGAACATCATCCATTCAGAAACAACTTTATCACCTTCTTGGATGACAAAGGTGAAGACCCCTTTTAACGCTGGGTTCTTTAAATAAATACCTGTTTCTTCACGATACTCGCGAACAACGGAATCTCTTACTGTCTCACCACGCTCCATTTTCCCGCCTGGTGCAACCCACCAATTTCGGCGAGGTTTTTGGAGTAAGAGTACTTCATTATCTCTAATTAACACACAGTTTGTCACTCTTTGCATGTTTCTTCACCTCAGCTACTTGCAGTAAATTTCTCACTGCATACTCATTTCATTATACTATCAAAAACAGTTTGCTACAACGAAGGAGCCAGTCCTCTTTCGCTAAGCACATGCTACTCAACAATTTTAAAAAAGCTTTCTAGAACAAGCAATGTAAATGCCTAGACTTTCAATGAATAGCATAAAAAATCCCCTTAACGATTTTTATCGCCAAGGGGATTAAAGTCCTTATTTCTTACCGAAATAAGTAACAATCGCAAATCCTAAAATAAAGGTAATAATTGAACTTATAATTGAAAATCCTCCAGTTGGAATACCAGGGAACACAATTACAATCGAGCCGATAACAAGTCCAATAATTGCCGCAAATGTCATACTTTTATAACGATCTAACAAGAAACTAATTCCTTTACTACTTACAACAAACCCCGCCATAACACCAGCACCGATAACTACGATTAAAGGTAAGTTCAGTGTAGTTAAAGCATTAATTGCTGTCGGATACACACCAATAATTAATAAAATAAATGATCCGCTAATTCCAGGAAGCAACATAGCCATACTAGCCATCCAGCCCGCGAAAAATAAACCAATTGCATTTAAAATTGTTAACGTCGTAATTGGATCTGCTGCCTTATCTGGTTTAAAGAAAGCTGTGATCGCAACAAGAATTGCTGCAACTATTAATAAAACAATGTGCTTACCTTTAAACGACGACTTTGCATCAGCTTCTCTCATTAACATCGGTAATATACTAATAATTAAACCGAGGAAGAAAAATTGAGTCGGTTCATAATGATTTGCAAGTAAATATTTAATAACGTGGCTTAACGTTAAAAACGCTGCTGCCACACCAGCTGCAAGGGGAATTAAAAAGCCTAAATGTTTTTTCCATTCGCGACTAAAGAATCCACTAATTGCCGCAAGCAATTGTTCATAAATCCCTAACACAACAGCGATTGTACCGCCGCTCACACCAGGAATTAAATCACTAACGCCCATACAAAATCCACGATATATATTACGCCATTCCATACTGAATAAATTCCTCATTTCTTATAGTGATTTTTCCGTAAAGTCCAGTATATCAATAAGAAAGCTTATAATCTTAATATTTTTTGACAAAACTTTGACATTTTCATAAAAAAAGAAGAAAGCTCCTATTGGTAGCTTTCTTCTCAAAAGGCATATTATCCCTTATTTTTCTGATACAGTTTTTAGTTCTTCTAATAATTCTTCTACATAATGTTGAGCACTTTGTGCTGCGATACTACCATCACCTGTTGCCGTTACAATTTGACGTAGCATTTTTTCACGAACATCTCCAGCTGCGAAAATACCAGGAACTTTCGTTTCCATACGCTCATTTGTTTCAAGGTAACCATTTTCATTTGTAATACCTAGTTCAACAAATGGTTTTGAAAGTGGTAACATACCGATGTATATGAATACGCCGTCAGTTTTGACTTCTTTCTCTTCTCCACTGTTTACGTCTACAAGTGTCACGCTTCCTACTTTACCATTTGCATCGTTAATTTCTTTAATAGTGTGATTCCAAATGAAATCTACTTTCTCGTTTTGGAAAGCACGATCTTGTAAAATTTTCTGTGCACGAAGAGTGTCACGACGGTGAACGATTGTTACCTTTGATGCGAAGCGTGTTAAGAACACACCCTCTTCAACAGCAGAATCTCCACCACCAATAACTACAAGTTCTTTTCCTTTAAAGAAAGCCCCATCACATACTGCACAATATGATACACCACGGCCGCCAAGCTCTGTTTCGCCTGGCACACCAATTTTTTTATATTCTGCACCGCTTGCAACGATAATTGCACGTGCTTTATATTCTTTTTTACCAGCAATAATTGTTTTGTATTCTTTACCATCGATGACTGCTTTCACATCACCGTATGCATATTCAGCACCAAATTTCTTCGCATGCTCAAACATTTTATTTGATAAGTCTGGTCCTAAAATGGACTCATAACCTGGGTAGTTTTCTACATCTTCTGTGTTTGCCATTTGGCCACCTGGAATACCACGCTCAAGCATTAATGTGCTTAAATTCGCACGAGATGTATATACTGCAGCTGTCATACCAGCTGGTCCTGCACCAATAATAATGACATCATAAATTTTTTCTTCTGACACATCATTCACTCCTATTCATTCCTACACAATTAAGTTACCCTCATTATACTGTTAGCATCATTTTTTTCCCAATGATTTGCTTACCCTATGTGTGCGTACGCTTAACAGCCTGCACATACTTTCGAACAGTCGCTACAGATACATTATATACATCTCCAAGCTCCGACTGTGTCATCTTATTTCCTTGTTCGCCGCGCACAATATATTCAACCGCAGCTGACCAGCCGTATACATTTGTAAAAACTGCCCCAGATGTATATAAACGTATGAACGTACAAAACCAAAATTGTAAACACTCTTCGATTAATTCATCATCTTTTTTCGTATAATTATATAAAGCATCCGCAATTTGCGCGCACTGTTCAAATTGCTGTAAATCCGCTGGAATGCTCTTATGGCTATTAAGTAAAAAGAAATACTTTGCAAGTTGCGATACGATTGGAACACCGTTTTTCGCCTGCGTTACATCAAAGAAGAATCCCACCTTCTCTGGCGTTGACAATTCATTCATTAAATATAAAGCTAGCATTTGTTCCTCTAGCGTCGCACTTTGTTGAAATGATTTTCGTAATTCTTCAAATAATACGTTTTGTCCTTCATCTGCTAAATTCAGCGCATTCCACGGTTCTTTTCCCTTTTTATCAGGGTGCAATTCTACAACATGCTGCCACATTTTTTCAGCTACTTGCTGATCTTTCACCATATAAGCAGAATATGCAAACCAATAATAAAAACTAACGTCTCCCTCGTATCCTTGACGCTTTAATACTTTGAACCATTTATATGCAGGCTCAAAATGACCAATTGTTGCAAGTGTCGTTCCTAGTTTCAAACGATGCTCGAACGAAATCGGATATACTGAAACTAACTGCTCCGCTAACGCTTCTACTTGTTTATGCTCTCCAATTGAATATAGGAAAATAAGCGTATTACAAAGCGCATGTATATTACCAGGATTTTTCTCTAAAATCATTTCCGTTAACTTCAGAGCTTTATCTACATTACCAGATTGAAAATGTGCAATGGCTAAATTATTATGACCCGACCAAAATTCCGGATAATCTTTTGTAACAATTTCTAATGTAGCAATTGCTTCTTCCAATTGTCCGTTACGAATATAACGATTCGCTTCTTCCTGCATAACAATTAGATCATCTTCATCCTCAATCTCTTCCTCGCCCATCGCTTCTTCTTCCATAATTTCAAGTAATTCTAATGTATCTTCTACAAATTCCTTCTCTTCTGCAACTTCTAAATAGCGATCCGCATACTTTTTCGCCTGCTGAAATAGCCCCATATATGCATAATTATTTGCAATAAAATAATAGCATTGTTCAAGTTCTGGATTAGATCTAACAAGCTTAAAGAAGATTTGATTCGACTCTTGATATTCACCAGCCTCAGATAATACTGTTGCTAATTGACATAAAATAAACGGCTCCTTCTCACTTTGTGCCGCTCTTCGAAAATATTTAATTGCATCTTGCAATTTCTGCCCTTTGTAAGCCCTCATCCCTTTTTTATAAAAGAATTCCGCTAATTGATTAAAAGAGATAACTTGTCCGTTCTCCTTATATATTCCTTGATTTTTCCCCATATATCCTCCAGTTTTTTGTTTTCTTCGTTCACACATTCTTCTATCTATAAGTATAAACGATTCCGTAAAAAACAAAACAGTATATTATACTCAATTATTTCCTTTTTATTCATTAAAAAAGAAGAGAAATGTTACATTTTTAGCATCAACCTTCTCTAGCATCCATTTCTTCTTTCGTATAAATAACACGCATTGGATTTCCACCCACGAAAGCACCACTTTGGACATCTCTATGAACAAGTGTGCCAGCTGAAATAATCGCGCCATCCCCAATTTTCACACCTGGTAATATAGTCGTATTTGCTCCAATCATCACTTCATTTCCTATGATGACCTCTCCAAGTCGATATTCGCGAATTAAATATTCATGTGCTAAAAGCGTTGTATTATAGCCGATAATCGAATTCTCTCCCACAGTTATCTTTTCTGGGAACATAATATCCGGCATTACCATAAGCGCAAATGATGTTTTCTTTCCGACTTTCATCCGTAAAAATGTACGGTACAACCAATTCTTGACGGATAAAAATGGTGTATAACGCGCAATTTGGATAATAATAAAGTTCTTCATTACCTTCCAAAAAGACACTGTTTTATACACATTCCATAATGAATTTTCTCCCGAAACAGGATAGCGCGTTGTCCGTCGCACTTAACTCGCTCCTCTACTAAAAAGTGAAACTGTAAGTTAATAGGGAAATACACCCCCACTAACTTACTTGGACCTTTATAAACGGTTCATATTAGACAAAATTGGTAGCAAATCACTCATTTTATCTAGCATAAAGTCCGGCTTGTAAGCCTCTAAATATGCTCTACCTTTCAACGTCCATGAGACAGCAGCTGTTTTCGTACCCGCATTTTGTCCACCAACAATATCATGATGGTTATCCCCAACCATCAATGCTTCTTCCGGTTTCGCATCTAATAACTCAAGCGCTTTTTGAAGTGGTTCTGGATGTGGTTTCACATGCTCTACATCATCAATTGTCACGACAACATCAAAAAATTCATCAAGCTTTGATAACCTTAATCCCATCTCAACTGTTTGTCTCGCTTTCGTTGTAACAATACCAACTTTATAGCCTTGCTTCTTCAACTCTTGAACTGTTTCATATACAGTTTCATATTCTTCCACTAATTCATCGTGATGATCATGGTTAAATTGACGATAACATGTAATCATCTCTTCAACCTTGTTGTCATCAATCTTGCTGAAAGTATCATGTAAAGAAGGGCCGATAAATGGCAATACATCTTCACGCTTATATTGATTTGGATAATATGTATGTAACGTATGTAAAAAAGAAGAAATAATAAGTTCGTTTGTATTAATTAAAGTTCCATCTAAATCAAATAACACTGTATTTATTCTCATTGCCTTAGTCCCTTCTCTTTCCTGAATATGAAAGAAGCAGCACCTTATAATAAGATGCTACTTTTCTCTAATTTTCCGAATATCTTTTATCAGCTTGCCCCATTTTTCGTCTCACAATAATGAAAATAATAGAAATAACAACAAGTCCAATTGACATTACTTGTGCGATACGAAGTGGTCCTAACATTAAACTATCTGTACGTAAGCCTTCTACGAAGAAGCGCCCTATTGAATACCAAATTAAATATGTGAAGAATAATTCCCCGCGTCGTAAATTCACTTTTCGTAATGAAAGTAATAAAATGACACCTGCAAAATTCCATAATGATTCATATAAAAACGTTGGGTGATAGTACACACCCTCAATATACATTTGATTAATAATGAAATCCGGTAAATGAAGTCCTTCTAAAAACTGTCTCGTTACTTCATCACCATGCGCCTCTTGGTTCATAAAGTTTCCCCATCGACCAATTGCTTGTCCTAGTAAAATACTTGGCGCAGCAATATCAGCCAACTTCCAGAATGAAACCCCGCGTCGTTTTGCAAAAAGAATTCCTGTAATAACAGCCCCGATTAAACCACCATGAATCGCCAAGCCACCTTGACGAATATTAATAATTTGACTCGGGTTTTGCGCGTAATATTCCCATTCAAAAATAACATAGTACATTCTCGCAAATAGAATAGCGATCGGTACTGCAATTAATACAAGGTCAACAAATGTATCTTTTGGAATACCTAGCCTTTCTCCCTCGCGAGTTGCTAGCCAAAGACCTAATAGCACACCCGTACCGATAATAATCCCGTACCAATAAACAGGAAACGGCCCAAGTTGGACAGCTACGCGGTCAAGCTGTGGTACAGAACCTAACAGCATATGTATGACCTCCCTCTCCAAAGTTTACTCCTGATTTCCTAACTCAATCGCACTCATTAATCGTTCAGAGAACTGTTGTGCTGCATTGACTCCCATACGTTTTAAACGGAAGTTCATCGCTGCTACTTCAATAATAACAGCCAAGTTTCGACCAGGACGAACTGGAAGTGTAATCTTTGTAAGCTCTGTATCAATAATCTTCATCTTCTCTTCATCAAGACCTAAGCGATCGTAATTTTTCTTTTGATCCCAAATTTCAAGATTAATAACAAGTGTAATACGCTTATAATTTCGCACTGCCCCTGCACCGAATAACGTCATCACGTTAATGATACCTAGACCACGAATTTCTAATAAATGCTCAATTAAATCTGGTGAGCTTCCGACTAACATGTCTTCATCTTCTTGGCGAATTTCTACACTATCATCCGCAACAAGGCGATGACCACGTTTTACAAGCTCAAGAGCTGTCTCACTTTTACCGACACCACTTTGACCTGTAATTAAAACACCAACACCGTAAATATCTACTAACACACCATGTACAGCTGTTGTTGGTGCTAACTTACCTTCTAAATAATTAGTTAAACGACTTGATAATCTTGTTGTCGTTTGAGAAGAACGTAATAAAGGCATACCTGATTCACGCGATGCATGCAGTAACTCATCTGGTACATCTTGATTACGAGTTATAATAATACATGGCGTCTCCTCAGTACAAAGCGCTTTCATTCTCTCTTGCTTTTGCTCTGACGTTAATGTGTCAAAGAACGTAAGCTCCGTCTTTCCAAGAAGCTGCACACGATCAGCTGGATAATATGTGAAAAATCCTGCCATTTCAATTCCAGGTCGTGATAAATCACTTGTATCAATCGGACGATGAATTCCTTCTTCACCACTTATTAACTCCAATTGAAATTGTTCAATTAAATCTTTTGTCCTTACTTTCGGCATATGTATAAACCTCCACTCCGCTGCGGGTTCAGTCTCATTTGATGTAAAATTCCATTCTACCGGATATTGTACCATTTTTTTCTGGAAACAAGAAATACGGTTTCTAATAAATAGAAAAAAACATTTCATATACATCATGAAATGTTTTTCTTTTTGTCATTTTCTCTTTTTTTCATACAGTGGCTCCACAATTGCCTTTTCAATAATCATATTAAAAATTGAAATACAAATTGCCGCTACAATCGCTACACCGAATCCTGATATATTAAATGCATCTCCTAATAATGAATCTGCTATTTTTAACGTAATCGCATTAATAACAATTAAGAAGAACCCGAAAGTTACAAGAGTAATTGGTAGCGTAATTAAAATTAAAAACGGTTTTACGAACACATTTAAAACAGCCAAGATAATACTCGCAATAATTGCAGTTTGTATATTTGCTACGTAAAACGCGTCTGGCGCAATCCCTTTTAAAAGTCCCGATACAGCGATTAACACAACGCTATTTACAAGAAGTGATACAATCCATCTCATTTTCTTACACATCCTTTTGACATATATATTTCATCATACGCTAATAGATAAGAAACGCAAGTATCATACAAACACTTATATCAACTTATTCTATTCTCCATGCTTGTATACCTACTAACATTCCCTCGCAAAATAAGGACCACACCATCTATGTTCATGAGTTTTTACAAAAGTTCAAGTGAACTCTTTATCTACAATATAAATATCGCCTTTATACATATCGTCCCTCTCACACAATATATCCTCCATATGTAATAAACTCGTATCTTTTATTAGCAGTACATCATCACAATGTTGATAGAATATGTAACAATTCTTTTTCACTTCATTATGAAACGCGTTCTCCGCTTCTTCACCCTCTAAACACTTCTTTTTCTCATAACTAAATATGTGCCAAAGATACCCACATGCATACTTATCTCCATACAGGAAAATGTCTTCTTTTTCCTCATCACTTAAATGGTTTGCAAAATGACCCTCCCAGCGTTTGCGAAAATAAACACCCCAATTTTGAAACTCTCTTACCTTCATATTTTTCTTTCTTAAAATATCTACAAACTCCATTTTCTCCCCCTATGAACGAAAAACCGAGTGTCATTCCCACTCGGTTTTTTAGTAATACACTTATTGCGATAATTCTACTTCTTTTATTTTCTCTTTCATTCTTGCTTTATCACGAACTAAAATATCTTTTAAATACTTACCTGTATACGAGCGCTCTTCTTTCACTACTTGCTCTGGCGTTCCGGAAGCAACGATTTGTCCACCTTTGTCTCCACCTTCTGGTCCAAGGTCAACGATATAATCAGCTGTTTTAATTACATCTAAATTATGTTCAATAACAAGAACTGTCTCGCCACTTTCAACAAGGCGTTGCAAAACTTCTAGAAGACGCGCTATATCATGTGCATGTAAACCAGTCGTTGGCTCATCTAAAATATATAACGTACGCCCTGTAGAACGACGGTGTAATTCAGAAGCTAATTTCACGCGCTGTGCTTCTCCTCCAGATAACGTCGTAGCTGGCTGTCCTAATTTCATATAACCAAGCCCTACATCTACAAGCGTTTGAAGTTTACGCTTAATTTTTGGGATATTAGCGAAGAACTCTACTCCATCTTCAATTGTCATCCCTAACACTTCAGAAATGTTCTTATCTTTATACTTCACTTCTAACGTTTCACGGTTGTAACGTTTACCGTGACAAACTTCACACGGAACGTATACGTCTGGTAGGAAGTGCATTTCAATTTTAATAATTCCATCACCACGGCACGCTTCACAACGTCCACCTTTTACATTAAAACTGAAACGTCCTTTTTGATATCCACGCACTTTCGCTTCATTCGTTTGTGCAAACACATCACGAATATCATCGAATACACCTGTATACGTCGCTGGATTAGAACGTGGTGTACGCCCGATTGGCGATTGATCAATATCGATTACTTTATCTAAATGCTCAAGACCTTTAATTTCTTTATGAGTACCTGGCTTCGCTTTCGCTTTATATAACTTTTGCGCTAATGATTTATATAGTACTTCATTAATCATCGTACTTTTACCGGAACCAGATACACCCGTTATCGCTACAAACGTACCAAGCGGGAATGACATCTTTGCATTCTTTAAGTTATTCTCTTTTGCACCGATAATTTCCACTTTACGTCCGTCACCTTTACGTCTTTCAAGTGGAACCGGAATAAACTCTTTACCGCTTAAATACTTCCCTGTTAGCGAATTATCATCTTGCATCACTTCAGCTGGCGTCCCCGCTGATACAACTTGACCACCATGAATACCTGCACCAGGTCCGATATCAAGTAAATAATCAGCAGCCATCATCGTATCTTCATCATGTTCAACGACAATTAACGTATTACCTAAATCACGCATCTCTTGCAACGTACGAATAAGACGATCGTTATCGCGCTGATGTAAACCGATAGAAGGCTCATCAAGAATGTAAAGTACGCCAGTCAGACGAGAACCGATTTGCGTCGCTAAACGAATACGCTGCGCCTCACCACCTGATAAAGTTCCTGCAGCACGACTTAACGTTAAATAATCTAACCCGACGTTCACTAAGAATCCAACGCGCTCCTGGATTTCTCTTAAAATTAAATGAGCAATTTTTTGTTGCTTCTCCGTTAGCTCTACATTCGAGAAGAATTCCTGTACTTCTTGAACAGAATACTTCGTTACATCAGCAATCGTTTTATCACCAACGAAAACAGCTAAACTCTCAGGCTTTAAGCGTCCACCTTTACACTTCGGACAAGCTTGCTCTGCCATATACTTTTCCATTTGCTCACGGACATAATCAGAACTCGTTTCACGATAACGACGTTCGATATTTGGAATAACACCTTCAAATAAAATCTCATTTTCCTTTACTTGACCAAATTCATTTACATAGCGGAAATAAACTTTCTCTTCACCGCTTCCGTACAACACTTTATCAAATAAATCTTTCGGTATATCTTTCACAGGCACATCCATATCAACGCCGTAATGATTACATACAGATTGTAAAAGCTGTGGGTAATATTGTGAGCTTGTCGGTTCCCAAGGCGCAATCGCATGTTCATTTAATGATAAATCCCAATTCGGAATGACAAGTTCTAAATCTACCTCTAACTTTGAACCAAGTCCATCACAAGAAGGACACGCCCCGAATGGACTATTGAATGAGAACATGCGCGGCTCTAATTCTCCGATTGAAAAGCCACAATGCGGACAAGCATGATGTTCACTAAATAGAAGTTCCTCTTCTCCCATTACATCAATTAACACTCGGCCCCCGCCAAGCTTTAATGCACTTTCAAGTGAATCCGCAAGACGGCTTGCAATCCCTTCTTTTACAACAATACGGTCAATTACAACTTCAATGGAATGCTTCTTATTTTTATCTAACGCAATATCTTCAGATACATCAAGCATTTCACCATCAACACGTACACGAACATATCCTTGCTTCTTAATGTCTTCAAGCACTTTCACATGTGCACCTTTACGCCCAGAAACGATAGGAGCTAAAACTTGTAATTTCGTACGTTCAGGATATTCAAGTACACGGTCTACCATCTGCTCTACTGTTTGTGATGTAATTTCAATACCATGATTCGGGCAAATCGGCGTACCAATTCGTGCGAATAGTAAACGTAAATAATCATAAATCTCCGTTACCGTTCCGACAGTTGAACGTGGATTACGACTCGTTGTTTTTTGATCGATTGAAATCGCTGGAGATAAGCCTTCAATTGTATCCACGTCAGGTTTATCCATTTGTCCTAAAAACTGGCGCGCATACGCAGATAACGATTCTACGTATCTGCGTTGCCCTTCTGCATAAATCGTATCAAACGCTAATGATGATTTCCCTGAACCAGACAATCCCGTCACAACAACAAGCTGATTTCTCGGAATGGTTACATCAATATTTTTTAAGTTATGTGCTCTAGCACCTTTTACGACAATAAAATCCTTGCTTATGCTCACTCTGTTCACCCTTCCGCTTTTAATTCTAATAGTAAATCTCTTAATTCAGCTGCACGCTCGAAATCTAACGCTTTTGCTGCTTCTTTCATCTCTGCTTCCATCTTCGTAATTGTCTTTTCACGCTCTTTTTTCGTCATCTTCTTGGCTGGTACTGCTTCATATGTTTCCGGCTCTTCAGCAGCTGTCGTTGCACGGATAACATCACGCACGCCTTTTTGAATCGTTTTCGGCGTAATACCATGCTCTTTATTGTAAGCTTCTTGTATAGTACGACGACGTTGCGTTTCTTCAATCGCAATTCCCATCGATCTCGTTATACGATCTGCGTACATAATAACGCGGCCGTTTTCATTACGTGCCGCACGACCAATTGTTTGAATTAATGAACGCTCCGAACGCAAGAATCCTTCCTTATCAGCATCTAAAATAGCTACAAGTGATACTTCTGGAATATCTAATCCTTCTCGTAATAAGTTAATACCGACCAGTACATCAAACTTACCAAGGCGAAGGTCACGGATAATTTCAATACGTTCTAACGTTTTAATTTCAGAGTGAAGATAGTTTACTTTAATTCCTACATCTTTTAAGTAGTCTGTTAAATCCTCTGACATTTTCTTCGTTAAAGTCGTAATTAATACACGTTCATTTTTTGCAATACGATCTTGAATTTCTCCTAATAAATCATCAATTTGCCCTTCAATTGGTCGTATATCAATTGGTGGATCTAAAAGCCCTGTTGGACGAATAATTTGTTCTATTACCTCCGGTGCCTGCTCTAACTCGTACGGTCCTGGCGTTGCCGAAACGTAAATAACTTGATTCGTTTTCCCTTCAAACTCATCAAACGTAAGCGGTCTATTATCTAAAGCTGATGGCAAACGGAACCCATGATCCACAAGTACTTGCTTACGTGCTTGGTCCCCGTTATACATCGCTCTTACTTGCGGTACTGATACGTGTGACTCATCCATAACAATTAAGAAATCTTCCGGGAAATAGTCTAATAACGTATACGGTGTTGCACCCGCTGGACGAAGTGTTAAATGACGGGAATAATTTTCAATACCTGAGCAAAAGCCCATCTCACGCATCATTTCTAAATCATAACGTGTACGTTGCTCTATACGCTGCGCTTCTAACAACTTGCCATTATCATTTAATTCCTTTAAACGCTCTTCTAATTCTTTTTCGATATTTTCAATAGCGACCTTCATCTTTTCTTCACGTGTAACGAAGTGAGATGCTGGGAAGATTGCTACATGATCACGTTCTGCTAATACTTCACCTGTTAACGCATTTACTTCGCGAATACGATCTATTTCATCGCCGAAAAATTCAATTCGAATACAATGCTCATCAAGTGATGCCGGGAAGATTTCAACTACATCTCCGCGCACACGGAATGTACCACGCTTGAAATCAATGTCATTACGCCCATACTGCACATCAACAAGTTCACGAAGCAATTGATTGCGGTCCTTTTCCATACCAACTCGAAGCGAAACAACTAACTCGCGGTATTCTTCTGGAGAACCTAAACCATATATACACGAAACACTCGCAACGATAATAACATCGTCTCTTTCAAATAAGGAAGACGTTGCTGAGTGACGCAATTTATCGATTTCATCATTAATCTGCGCATCTTTTTCAATAAAAGTATCTGTTTGCGGCACATACGCTTCTGGCTGATAATAATCGTAATAACTAACAAAATACTCCACTGAATTGTTAGGGAAAAAATCTTTCAGCTCACTATATAACTGTCCTGCTAACGTTTTATTATGAGCCATGACAAGTGTTGGCTTCTGCACTTCTTTAATGACATTTGAAATCGTAAATGTCTTACCCGTTCCTGTCGCCCCAAGCAACACTTGCTTTTTCTTTCCACTATTAATTCCCTCTACAAGCTTCTCTATAGCTACCGGCTGATCACCTTGCGGGGAATACGCTGAGATAATTTCAAATTGATGTTCCAAGTAAAATCCGACCTCCTCATAAAAATCTGTATTATTATTTTACCACGAATGCCCATAAAAAACCTAAAAAAACGAACAGATATTCGGTAAAACTTTCGACAATATATACATAGAAAAAGGAAGGAGTCAAAACTTCCTTCCTCTACTAACTCTATTTTTTAGGTACATATAATAAATCATATCCATTGCGCCCATTTTCATTCACACAGTCTATTAACCTATAAGCTGTTTGTGATTCACGCTGCTCTTTAACAATCCTTTTACAGTTATCTTTATGTAACCCTTTATCCTCACCAGCAAATTGGTCTTTTCTATTATCTGACACATAAAGTATATCGTTCTCACTATGCTCTAGCGTTTGAAAGATCGGGTCACCTTCATGGGTATACTGTACAATCCTTATTTTATCAACCTTCCCTTGGTCAACATTCAAAATGAATTTTTCAAATTTATCTAGATTGGAAATTCCCGCTCTCTTTACAATGACATCATTCTTCCTATCAATTTCAATGTTAGGTTGTGAGCATGCTACTAAGCTAAAGAAAAAGAGAAATAGACATATAAAACCACTTCTTTTTCCTATTGTCATCCTCTCCTATAAAAATTCTTTGTATACCGCAAAAGCTACTTTCCTCTACGAAAGTAGCTTCTCTTTTCCTTTCTCTTTCTTCGGAAAAATCACATATGAAAATGAAATAACTGTATCCACTAAAAGTATAATCGCCCAAACTTGACTAACGCGACTAGCTGGTTCATTTAAAACAATCCCAGTTTCTAACCAATTATGCCATTGGTCAAACGGGACAAAACCGTACAGAAAGAAAAAGAAAATATGCACAACAATGAATAAAACAAGATGCAATACCAAATTTTTTATTTCCTGCTTCGCATAGGCCATACCTGTTAATTCTATATGTTCTTCAATAATAGGCGCTGGTTCATTCCGCCATTTCGCAACTAGCTTTTGCGCAAATATATCAAGCTTCTTCAAATCCTTTTTCCCGTAGAAAACTGCATACAATAAAATAATTACAGTAATGATTTGAAAATTAGAGAACTTCCCTGTTTGATAATAGTCCACTACCCCTAATGTTAAAATAAATACTTCATTTACGAGGAGTACAATCCCCATAATAAAGCTCGCTTTCTTCAAACGGAATCCGTAACGGAGTAAAAAGAAGCCGATAGCCGATAACCAAAATACAATCTCTGCCCCAATTAAAAAATACCAACGATATTCTGCAAGTATACTCATTTATCCATCTCCTTTTCATCATATATACGAAAAGCTTCATCCATATATAATAAAAGTTCTTCTTCAATTGGATACATGCTCATTTTCTGCGAATCTTCCTTCGATTTTCTAACTTCCCATAACTTATCTAAAAATGCTTCATCACCATTAGCCATTTCTAAACACTTCTGCATTAATCTCTTCGTTGCCTCTTGTACCTCATCACTCGCGGCTTCTTTGCCGTCTTTCATAAAAATACGTAATTGCTTTAATAAATCTACCCATTCTAAAACATTCGGATCTTCTTCACTCATATTTGGCAAGTTATGAAGCAATTTTTGTTCTTCCTTTGAAAATACTTCATTTTGAAATATTTCACGTATGCGAGACGACTGTTTCGAAAGCTGGATAAGTTCAAACATAACTTTCCAATCGAGCTCTCCCTCCACATCCACCGAATAAACAACTGCTTGTAAAACACGCTCCATTCGATTGAATTTCTTTTTTTCTTCCTGTACAAATCGAAGTTGTTTTTCAAGTGAATCCTTTAAATTAAGCTCATCTTTTACTAACATATTCGCAGATTCTTTTAACGAAAATCCCATTTCCTTTAAAAATAAAATTTGTTGCAGCCGTATTACGTCAGCTTCACTATATAAACGATGCCCGCCTTCTGTTTTCCCGCTCGGCTTTAATAAATCTATTTGATCATAATAACGTAATGTACGTACTGTTACCCCTGTCTCTCTCGTCAATTGTTGTATGGAAATCACTACCATCACCTCTTCCCCTTCATTATAAAAGATGACGTTACGTCACTTTCAAGTCTTTTGTAAAAAAAATACAAAAAGCTGTTTATACTCTTCGTATAAACAGCTTTTACGGGAATAATCCTTTTTGTACAGCACGCCCACAAAATAAAATAAGTGCTCCAACAACAACACTCGTTGCTGTTTTATGATAATGAGCTGAAACTAATAAATAATATGATAAACCGACAGTACCAATCATAATACAAACGCTTGGCACTGGATTACGAGAGAAGTTCTGCATTCCCCAAAACAAAGCAAAAATAGCCGTAGCGACACATAATACCGGTAATCCCATCCCAGTTCCCCTTTTTCTATCTATTCCTTGTTGCTAACACACTCATCGATGCCATACTTATTAATAAACCAAAAATAGCAATATATAATAACTCATTTACATGTACTGCTTGCCTATCTAAATGCTTATTTACACAAAGATACACAATGAACAGGAAAATGAAGCTTGTAATACAAATCGTAAAATACGACTTCATCTTATTCACAACTCGCTCATCAATCGACGGAACTCCCTCTTCTTTCAAACGCTTCTGTTCTCTATATTCCGAAATACTATATAAAATGACTAGTGCTACATTCGATATGAAGATCGTTCCCCACGAAATACTTAAAATCATTAAACTCGCATTTAAAATAAGACCCGCTAAAAATAAACTTCCTATAAACCGTATAACATCTTGCTTACTCATACATGATCAACCTCTTTTTGATTTCTATATTTCCACTTCGGCCAATAGTTCACAAAGAAATAAACAAACTGCCCTAGTACAAATAAAACAAACGGCATACCAGCATTTCCATCAACAATTAAATTATATAAACTCCATATCGCTAAACTAATCGTAAAAAATAACCCTACATATTTAAACGCTTTATCTGACTGGAATCTCTCAAACTCATCTTGCATTTTTCATTCCTCCTATCTCTATGCTCGTTTCCCTATCATGACTCCTATGATGAGACTACCCGCAAATAAGGAACTACATATCATAAATATTTCTTGCACTGGTATAACAGCTCTGCCTATTGATTTACTCGCAACAATATAAACAATAAGCAATAGAAACGCGAATACAAATGAGACATTTACATATTTTTTTATATTTTCATTTACTCGCTCATCTATATCTGGAAGTTCTTCTTTTTTATACTTACGCTTTTTGTAATACGCATACACTATCAAAAATACAATTGCTAAAACGTTACTCACTACGAGCGGTAAAATTGGTATAGCCGGATTCATAATATGAACTACAATGTCTCCCAAAAACAACCCAATAGTCGCACCAATCAATAACTTTTTAGTATCTTCCATTTTTTCTCCCCTTACTCTAGCGTAAATATTTCCTCCACCTTCACCCCAAAATATTTGGCGATTTTTAGGGATAACTCTAGACTCGGGTTATAATGATGGTTTTCAATCGCCACAATCGTCTGCCGTGTCACCTGCATCGCCTTTGCCATTTCAACTTGCGTTATATGATTTTGCTTTCTTAACTCTTTTATTTTATTTTTCACACCCATAGGCTCCACCTTCGAAAGTAAAGATATCTTTACAAATTTTAGTAAAACATTTCACTGAACACCTTCTCTAACCAAGTACAAGAGTAATTCAATTTATATCAGCGATTTTTTAAATATATCGACATCCGTAGCACTATAATCATAAGAAAAAAGCTGTCCCAAAATATCTTTTGGAACAGCTTCTTCGTCCTACTACATAAATCCTAATGCATATACAAGAACGTATCCAAGAATAGAAAGGCAAACCGAGCCGATCAGCCCCGCCACGAATGCCTTACTTCCTAACTTACGGAACGTTTTAAACTCTACATTTAAACCAAGCCCCGCCATCGCCATTGCAATCAGCATGTAAGCAATGACAACAATATAGCCGGCAACAACTTCTGGTATAACCCCGAGCGAATGCACTGCACTCATCGCTAAAAATCCGAAGATGAACCACGGAATTGGAAGATCGCGCCACGATTTTTTTTCCTCGCTACCTTCACTCTTACCAAACCATAATCCAATTAAAATCGCTACTGGCACAAGCATTGCAACGCGCGTTAATTTCACGATAACTGCGATGTCTACAGCCGTACTTCCTCCTGGTGCCGCAGCTGCGATGACATGGGCGATCTCATGCAGCGTGGCACCTGAGAATACACCGTAACCGTACTGTGAGAAGCCAAGCACTGGGTATAATAGCGTATAAATAAGTGTAAATATTGTACCTAAAATTGCAATAATCGCTGCCCCAACTGCCGTTTCTTCATCCTTCGCTTTCACTTGCGGTGCAATTGCCACGACCGCTGCCGCACCGCAAATTGCTGTTCCGCACGCTGTTAAAATTCCGAGTTTCTTTTCTACTTTAAATACTTTCGTTAGTCCATATACAACGAAAATCGTAAATGCAATAACAACCGCAGCGATGACCAATACTTTCGGCCCTGCCTTCGCAATATCAACAAGATTTAACCGCATTCCAAGTAAGATGATCCCAAAGCGCAGCAACTTCTTACTCGCAAAGTTCGTCCCGGCAATCGCATCATGAGGAACTCCAATTGCTGCACGCCAAACCATCCCAATTAGAATAGCAATTACTAATTGTCCCATAATATTTAAAAATGGAAGCTCTGCTAAATATTTCGCAGCAATTGCGATTAATAGTGTAATCCCAATTCCTTGCGAAAATCCAAAGCCCTTCTTCTTTTGTATAACAAGTGTTTGTTCCACTTTGAACCACTCCAATAATCGTATTGGAACATGCATGTTCTTTCTACTTACATTATAAGAGAGTTTCTATAATAAGTTTAATATCAATATTAAATCTCTATCATCAGAAATACTTATGATAAGATGATAGA
Source organism: Bacillus sp. FSL M8-0063 (assembly GCF_038005545.1). NCBI lineage: Bacteria > Bacillati > Bacillota > Bacilli > Caryophanales > Bacillaceae > Bacillus > Bacillus sp. FSL M8-0063. Next base: position 555,426 of record NZ_JBBOTJ010000002.1, on the reverse strand, counting down.
AAAAGAAAGGAGCCCATTACATGAACGTAGACATTTTAAAAATATTTGTTACTGTCGTTGAACAGAAGCACTTCTCCCGTGCAGCAGAATTATTAAACCTTTCACAACCTGGCGTAAGTATGCATATACGCAACTTAGAAAACGAATTTGGCACCACTCTTATTCAGCGCTCCCCAAAGCACGTCCAAGTGACGGAGGCTGGAAACATACTATATATACATGCAAAGCAAATGCTCTCTCTTTACGAAGAAGCCAAACAAGAAATTAACGAACTACATAACGTTGTAACAGGAACTCTTCGCATCGGTGCTAGTTTCACAATTGGCGAATACTTACTTCCAAAAATACTGGCTAACTATGCGAATGAAAATCCACACGTCGAAGTTCATACCTTTATCTCAAATACAGAAGACGTTTTACAAAGCCTTCGCTCTAATCAAATCGATATCGGCTTAGTGGAAGGGCAAGTGGTATACGCCGACGTTGACGTTGAAACGTTTATGCAAGATGAAATGAAGCTCGTCGTCCCTCCAAATCATCCACTGCTCTGCACAAATGAAATAAATGAAAGTACACTCCAAGATCAAGTATGGGTATTAAGAGAAAGTGGTTCTGGTACACGCGCTTATAGTGACCGCTTTATTCATCAACACCATTTGAAAATGAAACGATTCTTTACATTTAGTAGTATCCAAAGCGTAAAGGAAGCAGTTAGTGCCGGGCTTGGCATCGCTATACTTTCTGATTGGACTGTACGAAAAGAGCTACTGGCAAAAGAGCTATTCCACGTCGAAGTTCCAAATGAACAACTAATTCGTCCATTCTCCATCGTGCGCGGCAAATACTTCATCCTGTCTAAAGCCATTCAGGTGTTTTTAAATCATGTAGACTCTTTTGCGAAAAAACAGCATTGACCTTCACATTAGTGTGAAGGTTTACAATACATGTAAAAGGAGTGAAACACATTGCGAATTGGAGAGTTATCAAAAGAAACCGGGGTTAGCGAAAGATCACTAAGACATTATGAAGAAAAAGGATTACTCCCTTCTAAGCGCCTCGCAAATGGCTACCGTGATTTTGATGAAGGTGCCATCGAAAAAGTGGAGCTTATTCAAATGTACTTACAAATTGGCTTAAATTTAGAAGAGACGGCAAGGATGCTGCGCTGCCTCGAAATAGAGCCGCACCTGTACGAAAATCCTTGCAGCAGTATCCTTACGCTTTATGAAGATAAACTTAATGAAGTAACGAAGCAAATCTCATTACTTTCTAGCATTCAAACGAATTTGCAAAAACACGTTTCACTCCTAAAACAAGCAAATGAAAAGGGATGATTACATGTTTGTTATACATGGCAGTTCAAGACAAAACGGAAATACAGAGGCTTTAACACATATGATGATAGAGGGCATTGAAACAGAACAAATTTACTTACGAGACCATACAGTCCATCCTATTACAGACCAACGTCATGATGCAGAAGGATTCCAAGCTGTAAACGATGACTATCAACATTTAATTGAACGCATGCTAGAGCACGACACAATTATCTTCTCTACACCACTATACTGGTACGGAATGAGCGGTCATATGAAAAACTTCGTCGATCGCTGGTCACAAAGCTTGCGTGATACATCTCTTCATTTCAAAGAGAAAATGAAAGGCAAAAAAATGTATGTTGTCATCGTTGGCGGAGACAACCCGAAACTGAAAGCATTACCGCTTATTGCTCAATTCCAATATATCTTTGATTTTGTTGGTTCTTCATTTGAAGGTTATGTTATTGGGGATGCAAATGGACTGGATGAAATTAAAAACGATGCTGAGGCGCTGGCAAAAGCACAATTGTATAATGATAAATTCAAAAATAGTAAATAGAAATTAGTTTGACAAAAACGATGACATCACATCTCTCGAACAAGAATACGAAACATTATTAGTTCAAATCCGAAAATGTAAAGAAGCGCTCTAATGTCTTCCCTATATATCGACAAGGCCTTCCGCATTTCCCAAGAAATATTGAAACTTCGACATAGAATAGCATTAATAAAAGTGAAAAAGCCGTGCATCAGCACGGCTTTTTCACTTTAAATACGGACGGCAGTCCCGCTCACTGCAACCATTAGCATTCCTTCGCGAACTACTTCGTAATCCACGTCGATACCAACAATTGCATTTGCATTTTTTTGTCTTGCGAAAGTTTTCATCTCTTCCATTGCAATGTCGCGCGCTTCTTTTAATTTACTTTCATAAGCGCCCGCACGACCGCCGACAACATCACGGACAGAGGCGAAAAGGTCACGAACGATATTCGCGCCCATAATCGCTTCTCCATTGACGATATCGATATACTCAATAATTTCTTTTCCTTGAATTGTAGACGTTGTTGTTACAATCATGCTTCATAGCCTCCCATATAAGATTTTCACTTACTTATGGTGCACTAATTCAGCAGAAATTATATTTACGAACTGAACTGAGCTTCGTATAAACGGCTATATCCTCCGCCTTGCTCAATTAGTTCCTCATGTGAACCTTGTTCTGCAATACCATCTTTATTTACAACGACGATACGATCTGCATTTTTAATCGTTGCAAGTCTGTGAGCGATAACTAATGTTGTACGGCCGACAGATAGTTCAGCAAGTGATTTTTGAATCGCAAGTTCCGTCTCTGTATCTAATGCGGAAGTCGCTTCATCTAATATTAAAATTGGCGGGTTTTTCAAGAACATACGAGCAATCGCTAGACGTTGCTTCTGTCCACCAGAAAGTTTCACACCACGCTCACCAATAACCGTATCTAAACCGTCTGGTTGTGAGTAAATTAAGTCTTCTAACTGTGCACGTTTTACTACCTGCCAAATTTCAGCTTCTGACGCCTTTAAGTTTCCGTAAGCGATATTTTCACGAATTGTTCCTGAGAATAAGAACACATCTTGCTGCACAATTCCAATTTGCTTACGAAGTGAAGATAACGTCATATCTTTCGTATCAATACCATCAATTTGAATCGATCCTGACGCTTGTTCATAAAAACGTGGTAATAGACTACATAACGTCGTTTTTCCAGCTCCTGATGGTCCTACGAAAGCAACAGTTTCACCTGCATGTATTTTCAAACTAATATCATTTAAAATCGGTTCTTTATTTTCATATCCGAATGTAATGTTGCTATATTGAATATCACCATGTACATGTTTAACTTCCATTGCATCTTTAGAGTCTACAATATCTGGCTCTGTTTCAAGAAGCTCTACATATCTCTTAAAACCAGCGATCCCTTTCGGATAGCTTTCGATTACCGCATTAATTTTTTCAATTGGGCGGAAGAAAATATTCGTTAATAGAACGAATCCGATAAATCCACCGTACGTTAATTCACCTTGCAGAACAAACCATGTACCGCATATTAAGACGAAGAGCGTTACGAGACGCATGAGCATATAACTAATCGATGAATTTAACGCCATAATTTTATATGCCATTAATTTCGTTGTACGGAAACGAGCATTGTTTACAGCAAATTGATCTTTCTCAAACCTTTCATTTCCGAATGCTTGTACAACACGGATACCACCAACGTTATTCTCAATACATGCATTAAAATCAGCAACGTCTGAGAATAAACGTCTAAACGTACCTGTCATTTTTTTATTGAAGTAAAGTGCCAACCATAATAGGAATGGAATAACGAAGAACGTTAATAGCGCTAACTTCCAGTTGATCATCATCATAAATGAGAATGCCCCAACTAAAGTCATAACAGCGATAAATAAATCTTCTGGTCCATGGTGAGCAATTTCCCCAATTTCCATTAAGTCGTTTGTAAGACGTGAAATTAAATGACCTGTTTTATTATTGTCAAAAAATCTGAATGATAGCTTTTGAATGTGATCAAATAATTTCTGCCTCATATCCGTTTCAATGTTAACACCAAGCATATGTCCCCAATATGTAACGACATATTGTAAGCCTGCATTTAATATATACACTGCAAGTAAACCGAAACAAGCCCATAAAATAAGCGTCCAGTTTTGTCCTGGCAATAACTTATCAATAAATTGATTTACGATAAGCGGGAAGCCAAGTTCTAGTAACCCTGCGACAACCGCGCAAGAAAAGTCGAGTATAAATAAACCTTTATACGGTTTATAGTAAGAAAAAAATTTACGTAGCATATCTTACCTCCATTTTCCAAAATTAAAACACCCTCTAAATGATAACCATTATCAAATAATTATTCAAGTTATCCGTCTATGAAACTAAAAAGAATGTTTGCGATAGTTGTCGTTTTTTTCCGGAAAGTCGATATATTTGAATAATCGCCGATACAAATCCTATTTACTACCCATTCCGCCCCCCACAACAAAAAAAGGTATCACCACAAGGTGATACCCTTTCTTCTATTACATCGCTTCCGAATCCCACTCATGCTCCTGCTGAACAAACACAATTCCTAATTCGTGATGTCCTCCGGCGTATAATGCCGTTTGAGCAAGACGAAGCTCTCCATTTGTATCTAATACTTCTAACTTACAAAATGCTCCTGTCGTCTTCGTTTGAAGCGCATCATAAAATTCCTCAGCGCTTCCTGGAATGACTCCATTTACTTTCGTAATTACTTCTCCAGGCAGTAAATTCAGCTCTGCCCCAATTGTATTCGGGATTGTATCTAATACAACAAGCCCATCATTACGTGCAGCGAAGTAAGCCGGTCTTGTCTCATCCGCAATTTTTTCTTGCATGGAAATTGTGAAACGCCCAAGCATTGCGACTCCCATTGCGATAATGGCAAGTACGTGCCACCAATAACTTGCGATTCCTAAAACAAGTACAATTCCTGCTAATCCGTAGACCCGTCTTCCTGTAAATAATAAAGCTTCCGTTGGCTCATAACTTCTAATCTTTCTCATAAATCCAATTAAAAATGGAACGAGGAATAAAGAATAGGTATCAGAACCGATTGAAATGACAGGCCACCATGAAATAAACTGCGTTACTGCATCACCTGGTACAAGAATAAAAATAGGCACGATCCATAAACGCTTTGATTCGTGTAAACCAATCTTTAGCCCACGCTTACCCTTCTTAATCTTCGGCGTAGAATATCCTACTGCATTTTTAGAAATCAACAAGCCCTCTACAATAAGCATGACGCCTAGTAAAATAGCAAGAGATACAATCGTACTCTCTTCACCTTCTCCAAGCTGTAAGAAGGAAACTGGTAGCTTAGAAGATAATAGAACGCATACAATTGCGATACTAAATGTATAAGCTGCTGATAAATATCGATACATAGCAGTTAATCCAAATAATAACGTCCAAAGTAAGATGACCCATAAGCTCGCTTTGGAAACGACAAGGCCAAGTCCAATTGTAATAATAGATACGATTAATCCGTATCCAACTCCCGCAAATAGAGATGTTCGCAGTTCAAACCAAATATCATAAACTTTAAAGGAAAAATCCTTTCGTTCTCGTAACATACGTAAGTATCCAACGAAGATACTACTTATTAAAAATACATAGACAGCAGGGTGTAAGAAAAAACGTCCAACTGCCCGCATTATTTCAAAAATCCATGCCTCCACGAACCCATTCACCACCATTTATATCATTCTTTCTTTTTATATTATCATAACTGGACAAACGTTTGTTTAACACAAAAAAATACAGGCAGCAAACTGCCTGTATTTCTTTTTATCCCGCTTTAATGGGCAGTAAGACCCCCACCTCAAAATTCAGCGAAAGCAAAGAATTTAGGTGGGGGATCAACTGCCCATTAAAGTCCGATTGGTTCAACTAATAATCAGTGGGGGATGAAGAAAACCCCCACTGATTAAAGTTTCACTTTATTTCGCTATTAATTTTAATGCGGACTGTAATTGTAAATCATTTTCTCCAGAACGGATTTTTTCAATAATTTTAGTTTGAATCGCCTCAGCTGTCTTTTTATCCAGCTGTCCCGTCGCTTCCATCTCATTCGCATTTTGGAATGCTTTCAGCGCTGATTCTGTCTCTTTACTAAAGTATCCATCTTCACGCCCCGGTACATATCCTAAACTCTTAAGCATTTCTTGCGCGTGTTTTACTTGCACATCATTTGAATTGTATGAAAGTGTTTTTTCAATTTGAATTGGTGTCGCATGATAATAATCTGGTTGCTTCACTTCTACTGTTGGCGCGATTCCTTTTTTATGAATCCAGTTTCCATCCGGTGTTAACCATTTAAACATCGTTAATTTAATATTGCTACCATCTTTAAATGGAACGGCTTGCTGAACAGTACCTTTACCAAACGTTTTTTCACCAATTAAATCGTATCCTTCTCCCTCTTTTAGCGCACCCGCTAAAATCTCTGAAGCAGAAGCACTTCCGTTATCAATTAATACTGAAATTGGATATGGCTTTTTCTCTTTCAGTTCCGTAGAGAATTTCTTTTTCTCACCATTTCGTTGCTCTACTTGTAGCATCGGCTTTTTATCCGTCATAATTTCCCCTAGTATCTCTTCTACACTATTTAAGTAGCCACCAGGATTACCACGCACATCAATAACTAAGCCTTTTATATTTTTCTTCTCTAACTCTTTTAACTGATCCTTAAATTCTTTCGCCGTATTTTCAGCAAAAGAAGTAATTTGCATATAACCGATATCTTTTCCACTCTCTTGTTTCACAGAACTAAACACTGTGAAGATTGGAATTTTTTCACGCTTAATTTTAAATACAATCGGATCAGCTACTCCTGCACGCTTAATTTCAATCGCGACAGTCGTTCCTTTTTTACCACGAATCTTTAATACTGCTTCTTCACGTGATAAATCTTTCACACTATTTCCATCTACAGATAAAATTTGGTCATTCGGTTTAATTCCAATCTTTTCTGCCGGTGAGCCTTTAATTGGAGATACGATAATAAGCTTACCGTCCGTTTTGTTCACCTCAGCCCCGATCCCCTCTAACTCAGGATCAAGTGATTCACTAAACTGTTTAGCCGTTTCTTTATCCATATACGTGGAATAAGGGTCCTTCAGCGTAGACAACATGCCTTGTATTGCACCTTCGACTAACTTGTCATCCTTCACGTCTTCCACATAACGTGAATCAATTAGTGCATACGCCTCATTAATTTTTGCCAAATTCCCTTGCGCGGTGCTAGCGTTTCCACTCGAAATTGTTTGCGTTACTTCTGCTGGGTTAACCCCAAATAAAGACATACCTGCAAACATTCCGCCAGCACCAATTAAAAATGCAACAACCATTCCAATAATTGCAACTCTACGTTTCAATGCGGAATTCCCCTTTCCAAAACACACAGGTGGTGTAGCAAAAGGCATCACACAGTGTGTGATGCCTTTACCTATTTCTACTATATGATAAGCTTGTACGAATTATGTTTGCAACTTTTTATACTTTTAAGAAGCGACGAATTGACATTACACTTCCCCACATACCGATTAAAGCCCCGATTAACACTAGTAAACCAGCTAATTGGAATACGAAAGGACTGTATGGTAGAAGTTCGAAAATTGTTCCGCCAAGTTTTTCGTTAAACACACTTTGTAGTGAATTATACGTAACTAGAATTAAGCCAATTGGAATAATTGATCCTAATACTCCTAGGAATAATCCCTCTAATAAGAACGGCCAACGAATAAACCAGTTTGTTGCACCTACCAGTTTCATAATTTCGATTTCTGTACTACGAGCATAAATTGTAATTTTAATTGTATTAGAGATTAAGAACATTGCTGTGAATAAAAGACCAGCAATTAACGCAATCCCGATATTACGTCCTGTTTTTACAGTATCAAATAATTTTTCAACTTGGCCTTTACCGTATTGAACATTACTTACAAATTGCATTTTCTCAATCTTTTTCGCGATTGTCGCTGTATCTGTTGGTTCTTTTGCTTTTACAATGAATACGTTTTTAAGTGGGTTATCTTGTTCAAATAACTCAAACGTTTTTCCGCTATCACCTAAGCTTTTAATTAAGCGTTTTAGCTCTTCTTCTTTAGAAGAATATTTAATAGATTCTACTTTCGCAATCTTACTCATATCATCTTCTAATTTCTTTTGATCAGCTTCTTTTGCTGCTGGATCAATGTGTACACGAATTTCTACATCTTGCTCTACTTTCGTCGCAAAATGGTTCATATTCATTATCGCTGTTAAAAAGACACCTACAAGTAATAATGTAACTGTTACTGCACTAACAGAAGCAAATGTCATCCATCCGTTACGTGATAGATTCTTTACACCTTCTCGCAAATGTCGACTAAGGGTCTTAGCCTTCATATCCGTATCCTCCCTCAATCTCATCTCGAACAATTTTTCCGCCTTCAATCGCGATTACACGATGACGAATTGTATTTACGATATCTGAGTTATGTGTCGCCATAACAATCGTTGTACCACGCTCGTTAATACGCGTAAAAATCTTCATAATATCAAGAGCTGTTTCAATATCTAAGTTACCTGTTGGCTCATCGGCAATTACAACCTTTGGTCTATTAACAATTGCTCTCGCAATCGCAACACGTTGCTGCTCTCCGCCCGAAAGTTCACTTGGTAGTGCGTCTGCACGATCCTCAAGACCTACAAGACCTAAAACTTCTGTTACACGCTCACGAATGGCTTCTTTTTCTTCTTCAATTACTTCTAAGGCAAACGCAACATTCTCATATACCGTTAACTTAGGTAGTAATTTAAAATCTTGGAAAATTACGCCTAATTGACGACGGAAATATGGAACATCTCTTTCTGCTAATGTTTCAATAACAAGTCCATTTACATTAATCGATCCTGTAGATGGCTTCTCTTCACGATACATCATTTTAATAAATGTAGATTTCCCGGCTCCACTCGGTCCAACTACGTATACAAACTCACCTTGTTTAATGTTAACTGTGAGACCAGCAATGGCTTTCATACCATTCGGGTACTCCTTATAAACATTCGTCATTTTTATCATTATTTATCACCCAATACTTAATGATTTTTTTCGAAATACTTTTCTGTACATCTGAAAATAAAAACTTTATTCTCACTTAACCACTCTTGTTGAAGGTAGCTTCCATTCATGCTTTTTATTAGCAGCGCTACTCTATGTAATATATTTCAGCAAAATTCTACAAACCCCATTGTAACATCAAACGGTTTCCAGTTCGGATACATTTTTGTTACAGTTATGTTACACTCCAGAAAAAGGAAACGAGTCGTCATAGTTCTTACCCAAAATCATTTTGGGATAAGATTATATAACCAACTCGTCCATTTTATCCTTTTTTATTTATGTTCAGCTAACCAATCAGCTACTTTTTTCGCATCTTCACCTTGAATGATTCCTGGTGACATAGAACCGCGACCTTTTTCAATAATCTTTTCAATCTCTGCTGCATCATATTTCTGCCCCACTTTTCGTAAATCCGGTCCAGTTGCTCCCGATAAATCTTTCGCGTGACAGCCTATACAACTTTTTTGGTAAATTTGCTCTGCGCTATCTGTGCTTGCAGATTGTTTCGAAGGCTTACTCTCTTCTTTATTTCCACATGCTCCTAAAGCAAAAACGACTGATGTTCCTAACGCAATAGCCAACAATTTCTTTTTCACTTCTATCGCTCCCCATTGTTGATATTCTTTTCATTCCTAACACACTCATTTTCATTATAAGCATTATCTTTATATAGAAAAACTAAGGTATATTTCATATTTTTCAAAAAAACAGTAAGAACCCTGATAATATAAAGCTTTCATAAGTTGTTTCAATTCTGTGAACAACTTAAAAACTTCTATAAAGAATTCTTGTTGAACAGAAAATCAGAAAAGTTCTGTTAAAGTCTTACTCTATTGCCGCTCTGTTTTACTATTCTCTACTTTTTACAATACAATATACAACATTGTATGCTACATATAATCCCATCAAAAAGAGAAGTTGTCGTTTCCAACTTCTCTTCCTCTTTACTTCATCTATAGAAATAAAATCAAATTCTTTATCTCCTCGACTATCCTCAGCATACGCCAACAACTTTGTTGGCTTTTTTTCGCTTATTAGATGCGAGAACGTAAGTAAGCATCAATAAATGGATCAATTTCTCCATCCATAACCGCTTGTACGTTACCAACCTCTGTATTTGTACGGTGGTCTTTCACAAGAGAATACGGGTGGAATACGTAAGAACGAATTTGGCTACCCCATCCGATTTCTTTTTGTTCACCGCGAATTTCATCTAACTCCGCTTGTTGCTCTTCTAGTTTCTTTTGATACAATTTCGCTTTTAACATTTTCATCGCGTGCTCACGGTTTTTAATTTGTGAACGCTCTGACTGACATGTTACAACTGTGTTTGTTGGTGTATGTGTAATACGAACTGCTGAGTCTGTCGTATTAATATGCTGTCCACCTGCACCACTTGCACGGTACGTATCAACTTTTAAGTCTTCTGAACGTATTTCGATTTCAACTTCATCATTGAACTCAGGTACAACTTCACAAGATACGAACGATGTATGACGACGGCCTGAAGAATCGAATGGCGAAATACGTACAAGACGATGTACACCTTTCTCTGCCTTTAAATAACCGTAAGCGTTATGACCTTTAATTAATAAAGTAACACTCTTAATACCAGCTTCATCACCTGGTAAGTAGTCAACCGTTTCTACTTTAAACCCACGTTTTTCAGCCCAACGTGTGTACATACGTAATAACATAGAACCCCAGTCTTGTGACTCTGTTCCACCAGCACCTGGGTGTAATTCTAAAATAGCGTTATTTTTATCATAAGGATCGCTTAGTAGTAACTGAAGCTCATACTCATTCATTTCTTGAATTAAGCCTTTCACTTCAGATTCAAGTTCCTCATGTAAATCTTCATCATACTCTTCTTTTAAAAGCTCATGTGTGATTTCTAAATTTTCGAATGTCTCATCTAACTGACGGAACTTTCCAACCATCTCTTTCAGTGCATTAGCTTCGTTAATTACAGCTTGTGCGCCTTGTTGGTCATCCCAAAATCCTGCACCCATCATTGTCTCTTCTAACTCTGCAATTTGTTTCTCCTTAGTAGGAAGGTCAAAGAGACCCCCTAAAAGCCGCTAATCTCTTAGCCATTTTCTCTAATTCTTGTCTAATTTCTACTAATTCCATTTCCTTCACCTCTATGTAATTGCTGTTACTTTCTTATGAAAACAAGGGAAACTCTCTCCACTTATGACGGAGAGAGTTTAATCTTTCTTAATTATACATTTTTGATGTAAAATTTTGCAAAGCAATCTGGGCTATCGCCCTGTATTACTTCCCGATACCACAGCAGTTTTTATATTTTTTGCCGCTACCACATTTACATAAATCGTTGCGGCCTACTTGGTCACCTTTTACAACTGGTTTTTTCTTCGCCTCTTCGCCATCACTAGATGGATGAACAGCTTCACCTTGAACAACTTCTTGACGCTCTAAGTTTTGTTCAATTTCAGCTTTCATAATGTAACGAGAGATTTCCTCTTCAATAGAAGCAATCATTGACTCGAACATTGCGAATCCTTCCATTTGATACTCACGAAGTGGATCAATTTGACCGTAAGCACGTAAATGAATACCTTCACGAAGGTGATCCATCGCATCAATATGCTCTGTCCATTTCGTATCTACTACACGGAATACAACAACTTTTTCAAACTCACGCATTTGCTCTTCTGGCAGAAGCTTTTCTTTGTCGTTGTAACGCTCTATTAATTTCGCGATAATTGGCTCGCTCATTTCCTCTGGAGCAAGACGACGTAACTCTTCTTCTTTTATATCGCCTTCTTGCAGAAGGTTTGTATTTAAGTAGTCAACAAGACCTTTAATGTTCCAATCTTCTTCAATTTCCTCTTGTGTATGAAGCGCAACAGCACGTTCTACTGTAGATTTCATCATACCTTCAATAATACTGCGTAAGTTCTCAGAATCCATTACTTCTTGACGCTGTTTGTAAATAACTTCACGTTGCTGACGAAGTACATCATCGTACTGCAGTAACTGCTTACGTGCATCATAGTTATTTCCTTCTACACGTTTTTGCGCAGATTCTACCGCACGAGAAACCATTTTACTTTCAATCGGCTGTGAATCATCCATACCAAGACGATCCATCATCGCTTTCATATTGTCAGAACCGAAGCGGCGCATTAGTTCATCTTCCATAGACAAGTAGAACTGCGTTACACCAGGGTCCCCTTGACGACCAGCACGACCACGTAACTGATTATCAATACGACGGCTTTCGTGACGCTCTGTACCGATAACTGCTAGACCAACGTTTTTAATATCGTCTCCAAGCTTAATATCCGTACCACGACCAGCCATATTCGTCGCAATCGTTACAGCACCTTTCATACCAGCTTCTGCAATGATATCTGCTTCTCGCGCATGGTTTTTCGCATTTAAAATGTTATGGCGTACACCTTTACGTGTTAACATTTTTGAAATAAGCTCTGACGTTTCAATTGCAACTGTACCAACAAGAATAGGTTGCCCTTGTTTATGACGATTTACAATATCCTCAACAACTGCATTGAATTTGCCTTCCATTGATTTGAAGATTAAATCAGCACGGTCATCACGAATAATATCTTTGTTCGTTGGAATTACGATAACATTCATATTGTAAATACTACGGAATTCTTCTTCTTCCGTTTTCGCTGTACCAGTCATACCAGATAACTTTTCATACATACGGAAATAGTTCTGGAACGTAATTGTTGCGAGTGTCATACTTTCATTTTGAATTTCTACGCCTTCTTTTGCTTCAATAGCTTGGTGCAAACCTTCGCTATAACGACGACCTTTCATAAGACGACCAGTGAATTGGTCTACAATTACGATTTCGCCTTCTTGTACAACATAATCTGTATCAAGGTGCATGACAACGTGTGCACGAAGCGCCTGATTAATATGGTGAAGAAGTGCGACATGTTTTAAATCGAATAAGTTTTCAATATGGAAAGCTTTCTCTGCTTTCGTAATACCATCTTCAGTTAACATTACATTTTTCGTTTTCACATCAAATGAATACTCTTTTTCATTTTCTAATGTACGAACGAATGCATTTGCAAACATGTATAGCTCTGTTGATTTTTGAGCTTGTCCCGAAATAATAAGCGGCGTACGTGCTTCATCGACTAAAATAGAATCGACTTCATCGATAATAGCAAAATGAAGTGGACGCTGAACGCACTGTTCTCTATATAAAACCATGTTGTCACGTAAGTAATCGAATCCAAGCTCATTATTTGTGCTATACGTAATATCAGCAGCATAAGCCTCTTGTTTCTCTTCGCGTGACATACTGTTTAAGTTAATTCCTACTGTTAAGCCAAGGAACTCATGAAGTTGTCCCATTTCGCTCGCATCACGTTGTGCTAAGTATTCATTGACCGTAACAACGTGAACACCTTTTCCTGTTAAAGCATTTAAATATACAGGTAATGTAGATGTTAACGTTTTACCTTCACCCGTTTTCATCTCAGAGATATTCCCTTCATGTAAGGCAATACCACCCATTAACTGCACACCATACGGACGCATTCCAAGAACACGAGTCGCAGCTTCGCGAACAACTGCAAAAGCTTCAGGAAGTAGATCATCTACTGTCTCACCTTTTGTTAAACGTTCTTTAAATTCAAGCGTCTTTCCTTTTAATTGCTCATCTGTTAATGGCTTAATAGATGATTCTAATGCATCAATTTGCTCAACTGTCTTCTGCATACGTTTAATTTGGCGTTGATTTACATCAAATACCTTTTTTAAAATACCGATCATAGGAAATACGCTCCTCTTTTTTATTAAAATAAAACTTCCGATTGTTTTTCTTTTTCTCTATTACAATCAGTCGTTGTAAAAATCAAATGTATGTTATGCCAATTTTTCTCCTAATTAAAAAAACTAAAATGTATATACCTAATGATAATTGTAACACTTGTCTTATAACTATGACAACAATCGGCCGAATGTCTCGTTCTAAATTAAGGAAACTTTTTAAAAAAATCTATTTTCAGCAAAAAAAGCGCAGCCATTTCGGCTGCGCTTTTGAATTATTATTTAGTTTCGATTAAACCATATTTCCCGTCTTTACGGCCATATACAACATTAGTTTCATTTGTATCAGCATTTGTGAAGACGAAGAAATTATGTCCTAGCATATCCATTTGTAGGATCGCTTCTTCAACGTCCATCGGTTTTAAATCAAATCGCTTTGTACGTACAAGTTCTAATTCATCCTCTTCTACCGCATCCAGAACAGCTACTGCTTCTGGAAGGATAAAGTTCGTTTTCACAGAACCTTTCTCACGTAACTTACGATTTACCTTTGTTTTATGTTTACGAATTTGTCGCTCAAGTTTATCAACTACTAAATCGATAGCAGCGTACATATCGCTATTAGTTTCTTCTGCACGAAGTAATAAATCAGTAAATGGAATTGTTACCTCGACACGTTGCTTGTCAGAGTATACTTTTAAATTAACTTTAATCTCTGGGAATGTATCAAAATAACGCTCTAACTTACTTAGTTTTTTCTCTACATATTCCTTTAATGCTGGAGTTACTTCAATATTTTCACCACGAATGTTGAATTTCATAGATGAATTCCTCCTTTCAAGCCTATGTACTATAATTTCGACATTGGCTTAAAAACTCCTTCTAACTTTTTTAAAAAAATTAGTGGAATTGCGATTTTTTATCGTTTTTTGTTGAAATGAAAAGATGCATCGTTTCTATCTTTATTTTATCCTATTAACATCGTGAATAACGAATATAACTGTGGACAATTCGTTACAGAAAAGAAACAACTTTTTGACAACTTGATTCGTAACAAAAACCCCTTGCAAAAACAAGAGGTTCTACCATATATATAACGTTGCCACAAACGCAGCTTTCTCTTCCCAAAAACAATATTCCTACAGTTTTACAACATTAGCTGCTTGTGGTCCACGTGCTCCATCTACAATGTCAAACTCAACTTGTTGCCCTTCTTCTAATGACTTATATCCATCTTGTTGAATCGCAGAAAAATGAACAAACACATCATCACCATCTTCACGCTCAATAAACCCAAATCCCTTTTCTGCATTGAACCATTTCACTCTTCCTTGCATGTTCATTCCATTCCCTTCACTCTTAAAATCAGGGCATTCGCCCCATACTTTGACTATAACGAATGACAACTTACGAAGTCAAAGAAGACTTATCGTCTTTTTATTATCCCTTTCGACAGTTACAGATCAACTTCTACAGAGCGTCAAACTAGAAACTTCCCTTGCTCCTCTATCGTATAAAAGACTTCCAATTTGTCTAACTGTAATTCCTGTCGTATATACATCATCAACGAGTAAGATATGTTGGCCCTGAAACATCTCTTCTCCCTGAAAATAAAAAGGATTACTTCCCGAAAGCCTTTCTTTACGTGTCTTCTTACTTTGCTTTTCTGTTTCCCTTCTTCTTAATGAGGGATAAGAAATTTTGACAGGCAAACAAGCTGCTAATAACTCTGCTTGATTAAAACCACGTTCATATTCCCGTTCCCTACTAAGCGGAACAGCAATAACACTTGAAACATCCGTAAAATACTTTTGAAATAGTTCCCGAAAGGATCGATGAAAAATACGAACCAACTCCGCATCCCCCCGGAACTTAAACTGTGCTAATATTTCTTTCATCTCATCATCGTACACGTGCAAAGAACGATTTTTAAAAGGACGATACTTCTCCACATTTATCCACCTTACGCAATCCATACAAATATCATTTTCTTTATATTCGGAAGGCAAGTCCTCTAAAGGTCGCCCACACTCTATGCAAATCTCTCCTATAATATAGGAAAGTTTCCGCTCACACCTATCACATATATATTTTTTAAGAGGTTTTACAAAGAAGGTGTACCAACTAACTGTTTCCAACATATACTCATCGCAAAGTAGACAATACATTAATCGATTAACCCTTGTTCTTTCGCCTTTTTGTTCATACTTTGAATATGCCTTTTCGCGCGTACCATCGCCTCTGTCTTACCATAATGAAAATAAACAACCTCACCATAAGGTTCTTCAAAACTACGACCTGCTCGGCCTGCAATTTGTACGAGCGCACTTTCTGAAAAGATTGCTTCTTCTGCCCCTAACACCGCAACTTGTAAATTCTTCACAGTTACTCCTCTCTCTAAAATTGTCGTTGTAACTAATAACGGAATTTCTCCCTTTCTGAAAGCTGCTACTTTTTCTTTTCTCATCGGATCTTCTGCATGTACACCATCGATTCTAGGATACAACGTTTTCAATATCAGGCTCAATTCTTCTATATATCGCACATGGGGAACAAATAAAAAAATGGGATACTTTTTGCTTACGTACATTTTTAACCATTGTAGTAACACTCGAGGAATTCTTTTATGGTGGAGACTTTTCTTCCAATTTCCGCACCAGCAAAATAGAGGAACTGGTAACGGGTGCCGGTGATATCGCCCAGAGACAATGACACCTTTTTGTTTACCCCTTCTGAAATTGCGCTTCCACTTTTCATCGGGAGTTGCCGTTAAATAAATACGCGCCGCTTTCTCTTTCATCGCTTGTTCTACTGCATACTGTAGCATTTGATCTGCATGATACGGGAAGGCATCTATCTCATCTACAATCATGACATGAAACGTTCTATAGTAACGTAACAGTTGATGCGTAGTTGCAACGACTAAAGCTGCATCTTTGTCCCTATCTTCACTTCCTCCGTATAAGGACGCTACATTTACATTTGGAAACACTTTTTGTAATCTCGGCGCTAATTCTAGTACAACGTCTGTTCTTGGCGTTGCGATACAAACCCTTTCTCCTTTTCGCAATGCCTCTTCCATACCGTAAAATAACATTTCTGTCTTTCCAGCCCCGCACACAGCCCAAATAAAAAAGAGTCTTTCTTCTTAATAGCTTCTATAACACCTTGCGCCGCCAACTCCTGACCAGTAGACAAGGCCCCGTTCCACTGTAACGAATTTACACCTTTTTCTCCTTTTCTTTCAGCAATCCCACGAACAAGTACAGCACATTCACTTACCCTCCCCATCGTTATACACTTCCGGCAATACGTACATACTTTACTGCACCTTTTACATAAAAATGATGCAAATAGTCGCTGCTCTATATTTCCGCAGCGCTGACATATATATTTAGAAGCCTTCTTTATTACACCTTGTACACATACGACCTCCCCCTTCTTTTTCAAATCATGTAATGTATCCCGTAAATCTGAAGAGAGTTCCTCTAATAGTAACTGTTTCCCTGCCAACATCAGCAAGCACCTCCAGCACTACTATAAACCCTTCTCATAATCTCGTAAAAACTCAAAAAAGCCGATAACCTACTTATAAAATAGTAAGCTATCGACTTTATATACATTTTTTTATTGAATTGTAATCCTATAATCTTCCGTAACCTAAGAAGTGTTTTTGGTTATAACTACTGCTTAAGCTAGCGTAAGCAATCCCTTTATCACCAGCATGAATCATTTGGCCATTCCCAACGTAAATACCGATGTGAGATGGACCTGGTTTATAAGTACCTTGGAAGAATACTAAATCTCCAGGTTGTGGGCTACTTACTTTAGAAACTGAATTCCAGTAACCTGCAACGTCTTGACGTCCTACACCATAGATGTAAGAAATAAATCCACTACAGTCAAAACCACCGTTTGATGGAGATGCACTTCCCCAAACATATGGCATACCTAAATATTGTTGTGCTTTACCAATTACGCCAGGAGCTGGAGCTGGGCCTGGTGTTGGTGCTGGTTTTTTCTCTTCTTTTTTAGGTTCTTCTTTTTTAGGTTCTTCCTTTTTAGGCTCTTCTTTTTGAGCTTGTCCACCATTATTTGCTGGTGCAGCTTGCTCTGCAGGTGCTGGCTGAGCTTGCGCAGCTTTAGCAGCTTGTTCTGCTTGTTTTTGAGCAGCAGCTTCTTGTGCAGCTTTTTCTTGTGCTTCTTGTTCAGCAATACGTTGTAATTGTAGTGCTTGTTTTTCAAGATCTTTCAATTGACTTTCCGTACTTGTCATTGAAGTTACAACTGTATCCATTTTACCGCTTAAATCATTTACTGCTGTTGATTTTTTCGCTTTTTCAGCGTCAAGTTCTTTCTTAGCAGTTTCAATTTGAGCTTGTGCTTCTTTTAATTCTTTTTGCTTTGTTTTTACCGTTTCAACATCTTTTTTCACGTTCGCTTGATCTTCTTGTTGTGTTTTCATGATATCTTCATCAGACTCAAGAATTTTAGAAACAGAAGTTAAACGATCAACTAAATCTGCAACGTTTTTAGAGTTTACAAGAACTTCTGTTACAACGTTCGTATTTGGTTGTTCTTGAAGTGCAACTAAACGTTTTCTTAATAACTCTTCACGTTTTGCAATTTTCGTTTGTAGTTCTGCAATATCTTTATTTTTATTTTCGATTAATTGCTCAGTATCCGCAACTTTTTTCGTTGTTTCATCAAGTTTAGAAGCATTCGCTTGAACAGATTTATCCAAACCTTGAATTGTTTTGTTTAAGTCATTCATTTGTTTTTGTAATTCATCACGTTCTTGTTGTTGTTTATGTAAAGTGTCATTTTGTGTATTAATTTGTGATTTCACGTCAGAAATTTTATCTTCTGCAAATACATTTGGTGTTAGTCCTGAAAACATTAACCCTGCAACTAATGCGCAAGATGCCATTTTTAGCTTTTTCATTTTATTTTTTACACCGCTTTCTTTTGTCTTTTTCCGTATATAACCTATAAAATTTATACCATAATTCGGGATTTTTTTTGCTAATGTTACGCTATTGTAAAACAAATGTAATATTATATGTAACTCTATCGCAAAATATGCATATTTTTGTATATATGTGTAGAATTCTAAAAGCTTTTTATAAGCAAAGAAAAAACGCAAGGTTTCCCTTACGTTTTGTTACATACACTAATACGAATGAAATCAAAACGTTATTTCATCCATTTCTCAGCCCAATTTTGGACTTCATCCATAACACTTTCTAATGCTTTCCCTTTTTCAGTTAAGCCGTACTCGATTCGAACTGGTACTTCTGGATAAACATTACGCACTACAATGCCTTCGCTTTCCAATTCCTTTAAACGCTCTGATAACATACGATCGCTCATATTCGGTATAATATCTGCGATTTCTCTAAAACGTTTTGACTCTTCAAGCAAAGATTTAATAATTAAGCCAGTCCATTTTTTACTAAGCAAAGTAAAAGCTGACTCAAACTTTGGACATAAACAAGAATTATGCTCCATATGTTTCACCTCTCTTCCATTATAATATAGTTTCTTGTAAAAAGTAAGTTATAAAACTTTCCTCATTATTTTATTTTACGTACATTTTACCATTTCCAAATATTAACTTGTCAACTACACGTAAAATATCCGTAAAAAAACCCTCTTCAAAAAGAGAGCTTTTTATATCTTATTACTTCGTATACCATCCAAGACCTAGTGCACCTTCACCTAAATGCGTACCAATTACAGCACCGAAATAGCCTGTGCGGATTGTAACATGAGGATATTTTGCTTCTAATTCTGCCTTCCATTCATTCGCTTCCTCTTCACGTTGTGCATGAATGATAACTGCTTCCATAGGTACACCTTGACTTGCTTGCTCATCAAAAATTTCAACAATTCGTTTTAACGCTTTTTTACGTGTACGAATCTTTTCAAATGGAATAATGATTTTATCTCTAAAATATAAAACAGGCTTCACTTGTAACAAACTACCAATGAAAGCTTGTGCACTATTTAATCGTCCTCCACGTTGTAAATGATGTAAATCATCCACTACAAAATAAGCGTCCATCGTTTTCTTCATTTCATCAAAACGGGCAACGATCTCTTTCGGATCCTTTCCTTCGCTTGCTAGCTTTGCACCTTCACGTACATAGAATCCTTGTACTTCACAACTAATTTCAGAGTCGTACGTATATACATCAATACCCTCTACCATTTGCCCGGCTGTCGTTGCTGTTTGATATGTACCACTAATCCCACTTGAAAGATGAATGCTAATAACCGCATCATAATCCTTAGATAGTTCTTCAAATAACTCAACAAACTTTCCGATTGCTGGCTGAGAAGTTTTCGGAAGTTCTTCTTGCTCACGTACTTTTACATAGAAATCATCTACTGAAATTTCAGCTTCTTCTTGATAAGATTCCGTTCCAAACACAACGTTTAATGGAATCATATATATATTGAGTTCATCACGAATATGCTTCGGTATATATGCTGTACTATCAGTAACAATAGCTGTTTTCATTTGCGTACCTGCCTTATAAAAAAGTTTTTATTCCCTAAGTTTACACGAAAACTAAAAATGGTGCATCCATACATGAAAATGCCGATTTGAAATCATACTTACCATCTCGACAAATTACAACAAGAAGGTGAAATACTCACCAAAAATTTCAACTTATTTATAAAAAATGTTTGAATATAAAAACGCTCGCTTTTAAAATGTAAAGTACTAGTCATTTTGGTAGATAGGGGCGTATACGAGTGTTATTACAATATTTAACAATCAAAGACTACGGTGAGCACGAAATTGTCATTCAAAAATCAAGATTTATTTGTTACGTTAGCAGAGCTACAACCGAAGCAGAAGCTCAAGAATTTATACAAAAAATAAAAAAACAAAATTGGAATGCCACACATAATTGTTCTGCGTATTTGATTGGCGAACAAGATCAAATCCAAAAAGCAAATGATGATGGAGAACCTAGCGGCACAGCTGGCGTACCTATGTTAGAGGTACTAAAAAAACGCGGTTTAAAAGATACCGTCGTTGTCGTTACACGCTATTTTGGTGGCATCAAACTTGGCGCAGGTGGATTAATTCGCGCATATGGAAAATGTACAAGCGAAGGCATTAATCATGTCGGTGTTGTTCAGCGAAAACTAATGCGTGTTATGCAGACCGAAATTGATTACACATTACTTGGCAAAATTGAAAATGAATTACGTAATTCGAAATATGCCATTAAAGATATACATTATCTCGAAAATGTCACATTTGATACGTATGTAGAAGAAGACGGAAAACAAGCATTCACAGATTGGATGATTGAGTTAACAAATGGGAAATGTACAATTACAGAAGGAGATATGTTGTACTTAGAACAAGATGTTATCTAAGAATAACTACATCCTCACCTTTAAAGATTAATGTAGTGAATTACTTTCCTACAAATGAACTAAGGAGATTATATATGGAAGAACGTTATTATCATCTCCAAAATAGCAGAATAAAAAAGAAACGAAGAAGAAAGTTTTTCTACTTCCTTATTTTCGTATTTTTATTTGGTGGTGTAGGACTTTATATATTAAATTCCTACTCTTCTCTCATGGGGATGTATAGTGGTTTTACTCGTGAAAAATCGGACTTGAGAACCGAAGATGTAGAAATTACAAAGGAGCCTTTTACACTCCTCATTATGGGTATAGAAGATTACGCAACGGACGGTCAAAACGGTCGTACAGATTCATTAATGTTTGCGACCGTCAACCCTAAAACTAAAAAGATTTCGCTTATGAGTATCCCTCGTGATAGTCGCGTTCCAATTGTTGGTAAGAACAAAGAGGACAAAATTAACGCTGCGCACGCTTACGGTGGAGAAGAAATGGCAATCAAAACTGTCGAAGGTTTTCTAAAAGTGCCTGTAGACCATTATCTTAAAATTGATTTCCAAGGCTTTAAAGGTATTGTTGATGCTGTTGGCGGTGTTACTGTTGATGTCCCATTCGATTTTTGGGAGCGTTCGGACGTGGATTACTACAAAAAAATCGAATTTAAGCAAGGACAACAAGACTTAAATGGGGAAGAAGCACTCGCATATGTACGTATGCGAAAGCAGGATCCAAACGGCGATTATGGTCGGGCCGCTAGACAAAGACAATTACTAGCCGCTGTTGCTCAAAAACTAAATTCAGCCTCTACCGTATTTAAAATTAAAGATTTAACGGCCGTCGTTGGAAAATATATAAAAACTGACATTCCTATTTCTGACGGACTTGCACTTTACAATAAACTATCTGGGTTTGATCCTTCTACAATACAAACGTTCAAACTTGAAGGAGAAGACAAAAAAATAGGTGGGATTTATTACTTCCTTCCAGACCCAATCGGTGTAGAGACAGTACGTAACGAAATTAAAAAAGAATTAGGAGAAACAGCAAACACTCAAGAAAATCCAACTACAAAAACCCAATCAAATCCTTCTTCAAATGCTAACTCTAACGAAAAAGCGAAGAAAGAAACGAATCAGAATCAGAACCAAACACCAACTGAACCTCCTCCATCCACAAATGCTCATGCAGAGTGGATTATGAGAAATCAGCAATAACAAAAAGAGCCAAATCGCATATGATTTGGCTCTTTTTTATTTACTTATTAAAGTGTTGCAAAATTGCTTCTACAATACGCTCTGATGCACGGCCATCACCGTAAGGATTAGATGCTTTTGACATCTTATCATGAGCTGCTTTATCTGATAACAACTCATCAGCAAGACCAAAGATTGTCTCTTCGTCTGTTCCTGCTAATTTCAATGTACCTGCGTCAATACCTTCTGGGCGTTCTGTTGTATCACGAAGAACAAGAACCGGTACACCTAATGACGGCGCTTCTTCTTGTACACCACCAGAATCAGTTAACATTAAGTATGAACGAGCTGCAACATTGTGGAAATCAATTACATCTAGCGGCTCAATTAAATGAATGCGGCTATGATCGCCTAAAATATCATTCGCTGTTTCACGAACAACAGGGTTCATATGAACAGGATACACAACTTGTACGTCTTCATGCTTATCAACAAGACGTTTAATTGCACGGAACATGTTACGCATTGGCTCTCCTAAGTTTTCACGACGATGAGCTGTCATAAGTACAAGACGATCGTTTCCAAGTTTCTCTAGTACAGGATGACTATATGTTTCTTTTACAGTCGTTTTTAGTGCGTCAATCGCTGTATTTCCTGTTATGAAAATGCGTGACTCATCTTTATTTTCTTTCTGTAAGTTCGTTGCTGATTTTGTTGTAGGTGAGAAATGAAGATCTGCCATGACGCCTGTTAATTGGCGATTCATCTCTTCTGGGTATGGAGAATATTTATCCCATGTACGAAGTCCTGCTTCAACATGCCCTACTGGAATTTGATTGTAGAAAGCAGCTAAACTTGCAATAAATGTTGTCGTTGTATCACCATGTACAAGTACAATATCCGGCTTTGCTTCTTTCATTACTTTATCCAAACCTTCTAAACCACGCGTTGTAATATCAATTAAAGTTTGGCGGTCTTTCATAATATTCAAATCGAAATCTGGCGTAATTCCAAAGATACTTAATACTTGGTCTAACATTTGACGATGTTGTGCTGTTACAGTCACAATCGATTCAATTTTGTCTGGATGCTTTTGCAACTCTAACACAAGAGGTGCCATTTTAATTGCTTCTGGACGTGTCCCGAAAATTGTCATTACTTTTAAACGTTCAGTCATTTCATTGCCTCTTTTCTTTCACTAGTTACAAATTCTATTATGACATATAAGAATATACATGAATACATGCCTTTTTAACGAATAACGGAAAAGTCCCTTTTACAAATACTTTCTCTTCCAACCGAATAATAATCTATTTCTTGCTTCTTGACATCCTCAATAGTATAACAATTTCTTCCATCTAATAAAATAGGCTCTCTCATAAGTTGTGCGTACTTTTCTAACGGATAAGCTCGGATAGCCTCCCATTCTGTCATGATAAAAGCCGCACTCGCTCCTCTAATCGATTCATCTATACATTCGCTATATTGTATAGTCTCTCCAAAGATATTTTTCATATTTGGAATCGCTTTTGGGTCATATAGAACTACATCCGCACCTATATGAATTAATTCTTGTATCATAATAAGGGACGGTGCGTCTCTTATATCATCAGTATTCGGTTTAAATGCCGCTCCCAGCACCGCAATCCGCTTCTTGTTCATATTTAATACTTTCTTCGCTTTCTCAATCAATAACAACTGTTGTTTATTATTCACTTCAATGACTGCTTTTAACAAGCGAAAATCATGCGCCACATTCCCTGCAATTTGCACAAGGGCTTTCGTATCTTTCGGAAAACACGAACCCCCATAACCAATGCCAGCATTTAAAAAAGACGCCCCAATTCTCTTATCCATTCCCATCCCTTGTGCAACGTCTAATACATTGGCTCCTACCTTCTCACATATATTTGAGATTTCATTGATAAAACTAATTTTTGTCGCTAAAAAAGCATTCGATGCATATTTAATCATCTCTGCACTTTTTATATCTGTAACATACGTTTTCAAGCGTAATTCACTATACAAATTCTCCACTTTTCGTGCCGCTTCCTCATTATCTGCTCCAATTACAATACGATCTCCCTGAAAAAAATCGTAAATCCCTGAACCTTCCCGTAAAAATTCCGGATTCGATACAATATGTAATTCATATCTATTTTGTAATTTCTCCTCAATCCATCCCCTCATAACATCATTTGTACCTACAGGAACCGTACTTTTCGTAACGACAATAATGTCGTTCGTCGCATATGTTCCAATATCGTCACAAGCTCTTCGAATATATGTTAAATCCGCTGTCCCATCTAATAAAGATGGCGTTCCAACTGCAATAAATATAAATTCTGCATCGTAAAATGCTTTTACTCTACATGTTGTAAAAGTTAAACAATCATTCTCACATGCATCATTTATTAATTCATATAAACCCGCTTCATAAATTGGCAGATCTCCTTGCTTTATCCGTTCCATTTTCTCATCATTTATATCAAAACATGTGACTGAATGGCCTAACATTGCCAATCCTACTCCTGTAATTAATCCAACGTATCCGGTACCTATTATCGTAATTTTCATTTCCTTTTCGCACAGGAATATACAATAGAAAATATACGAATACATAGAATTCTCCCTGTGCTTCCCCCTCTCACATTAAAAATGAGAAAACTCTTTTACTTCTTTATTATATGAATTACTTTTTCCATTCTTTTTTAAGTTTTTGTAAAATTACATGTAAGAATATAAAATGAAACTTTATTCAGTGAGGGGCATCCATCATCGACTAATTATTAGTTAAACCAATCGGCCTTTTACAGGAATTAAGATCGCCACCTAACTTCTTTTCTCCAACTGAATTTTGAGGTGCGAACCTTACTGCCCGTTCATGCAGATAAATTCCCACATTTTAACACGGAACTTACTCATTTCTACGTGTAACACTTATAATACTGAAATAAAAGTATTCACTATCGAAGAAAAAGAGAAAATGTCATATTCCAAAGCCCAATACGATTAACCTTCTCAAATGATTCAACATTCTGTATACAATTGTCATATATTCTATCTGCTTCCATTTACCGTAAACAGAAAAAAAGATTGAATTCTAATCTTTTTGTGATACCATATGTTATGAGCCTGTAAATAAACATCATAATTTTCAGATAAATGTATTAAAAAATTTACGTTAGACTATAAAAGGGTGGGGTATTAATGGACTCACAAGTGATTTATGCCATTTTGGCATCTTTCATCACTGTACTCGTCGTTACTCCTTTAGTTATTAAGTTAGCTTTTAAAATAGGAGCAACAGATAAGCCAAACGCTCGTAAAGTACACCAAAAGATTATGCCTCGTCTTGGCGGATTAGCGATATTTATTGGTGTAGCTGTAGGATTTGTTGTCGGCGGCTTATATGAACAAAGAATGTTATCGATAACGCTAGGTGCGATTATCATTGTAATCATCGGTATTTTAGATGATATGTACGAGTTATCTGCGAAGGTAAAATTCGGTGGACAACTATTAGTTGCCATAATGATTGTAAAAAGTGGATTATTAGTGCAAGTATTATATATTCCAATCCTCGGGGATACTGAACTCGGATGGCTTGCTTATCCAATTACAGTATTTTGGATTGTAGGTATTACAAATGCAATCAACTTAATTGATGGCTTAGATGGGTTATCTGCTGGTATTTCATCTATCGTACTTGCAACGCTAGCATATATGGCCTTCACTAGCCCATGGGGCACTGGAGCCGCTATTATCTTACCGCTAGCATTAATTACATTAGCAAGTACAATTGGATTTTTATTCTACAACTTCCATCCAGCAAAAATTTTCATGGGAGATACAGGCGCACTATTTTTAGGATACTGTATTTCTGTTATATCGTTACTTGGATTATACAAAAGTGTAACGTTATTCAGCTTTATCGTTCCAGTTATCATTTTAGGCGTACCTGTATTTGATACGACATTTGCAATTATCCGCCGTATCGTAAATAAAAAACCTATTTCAGCACCAGATAAATCGCATTTACATCACCGTTTACTTGCAATGGGCTTCTCTCATCGTAAAACGGTACTAATTATATACGCATTCGGTATTTTCTTTAGTGTAAATGCAATCATTTTCTCTAGTGCGACATTATGGTTATCCATTATTCTTCTTTTCGTTTTAATCTTCTTTACAGAAATCATTGCTGAAGTAATTGGGCTTGTACATGAACGTTACAAACCACTTATTTCCTTCTATAAAAAAGTGAAAAAACGCGAAGACTAATTGTAGTATAGCCTTTACAATTATGAAATATTCAAATAGCACCCTCTTTCTTATAAGAGGGTGCTATTTTTTATTTTTTACTCCTCATTTCATATTTCCAAAATATAGTTTGTTTGAGAGTCCCACTATTGGAGAAAGATATACATAATAAGAAAAGGATTATATTTTCTTTTTTACATCTTGATTGTCAAACTGAGGGTGAATGTTATGATCAAGCGAGTATCTCAATACATTATTTTATTTTTAACGATTACTATGTACGCGTCATCTCATGCAGGAGCAACTACAATGCCCCCTGCTGAACATCATCCAAATACTGAAACTACCTCTCCTATCCAAAAAATCGCGTACTTAACATTTGATGACGGACCAAACAAATATACTACGCAAATTTTAAACATCTTAAAAGAAAAGAACGGAAAAGCAACTTTCTTTGTTATTGGTGGAAAAGTGCCACATTATAAAAAAACAATGCAACGATTAATTAAAGAGGGGCATTATATCGGACTTCACAGTATGTCACACGATGTAAAACGCCTTTACACTGGTGATCCATCCGCTTTAATTACAGAAATGGAACAAACACAAAATATTGTTCAGCAAGTTACAAAATTAAATACACATCTCGTTCGTGTCCCGTACGGTAGTATGCCTTACTTAAAAAAGAATTACCGTGATGCACTTGTATCCGCCCAGTATAAAATGTGGGATTGGACAATCGATACATATGACTGGAAAAGCTATGACAATCCTTCTGCCATACTAGAAAGAGTACGTAATCAGAGCGATGAACAAGTCGAAGTGATTTTAATGCATGACTCGAGTGTAACCGTACAAATACTGCCCAAAGTAATTGATTACTTACAGTCACAAGGATACAAACTTCTTCCCTATAATCCATCTTCTCACCTCGAAGTGAACTTTTGGAAAGACACAAGATTGTAACAGCTTTAGTGCCTATGTGCTAAAGCTGTTTTATTTTTCTCTTCCCACCCTTCCCATTTTTGTGTAAAATTTTAAATAGCGATGAATTTTCGAGGTGAATAGAAATGAAACGAATAGATCTCATTTTTAACGCAATACAAGAAGGTAATTATATAGAAGGTGTAACCGCATCAGAACTCGCTAGCCTTCTACAACTAGATCGCGCCAATGTAAGTAGCGACTTAAACAAACTTGTAAAAGATAAACGTTTATTAAAAACAAATACGCGTCCTGTTCGTTTTTATATAGAAACGAACGCTTCGTTGGAAACGCATTCAAAGGAAATGACTTCATTAGATACATTTGCAATTGAAAATACAAGCCTTAAAATCGCAATCGAAAAAGCGAAAGCTTCTATTCTCTATCCTCCAAACGGTATGCATACTTTACTGCTAGGAGAAACAGGGGTCGGAAAATCTATGTTCGCTTCTTTAATGCACGAATATGCAATTGAAGTTGAACAGCTTCCTAAAAATGCACCATTTATCGTCTTTAACTGTGCCGATTACGCAAATAATCCACAGCTACTACTGGGGCAATTATTTGGGATTAAAAAAGGAGCTTATACAGGGGCAAGTGATCAAAAAGGGTTAATTGAAAAAGCACATGAAGGGATCCTTTTCTTAGATGAAGTACATCGCCTTCCTCCCGAGGGACAAGAAATGCTTTTCACCTTTATTGACCGCGGGGTATACCGCCGCCTTGGAGAAACAGAAAACGAGCGTACAGCACAAGTATTAATCATTACTGCAACAACAGAAGAACCAAATTCATTTTTATTAAAAACATTTACAAGACGTATACCAATGACTGTTACGCTACCACCACTTCGTGAGCGTACACATAAAGAACGATTTGCTTTACTGCAACTATTTTTCACAAATGAAGCAATCCGTCTGCGAAAAGAAATTCACGTTAGTCCGAATGCAATGCGCGCTTTCGTCTTTTACAATTGCCCCAATAACATCGGGCAATTAAAAACGGATGTACAAATTGCCTGTGCGAAAGCCTACTCTGAATTTGTGACAAAGAAACGTGATTCTGTCTATGTTTCAAGTACAGATTTACCTTGGTATATGAAAGAAGGACTATTCATTGAAAGAAAGAGCCGTCATCTATACCAAATACCAAATGAAACATTTATATTTACAAGTGATGAAGGTTGGAGTAATCATAAAATAGAGAATGAAAAACGGTCTTCTATTTACGATTATATTGATTATAAATACGAAGAACTTCAAGCTCGCGGTATTGAAGAAGACGAATTAGAATTACTAATAGAAAATGATATTCAAAGCTTTTTCGTACAATATTTTAACCAAATTTCCAAAAAAACAAGTCATGAAAATGTTTTTAAAATTGTGGATCGTAATATCGTTTCCGTATGTGAAAGAATTGCGGAACTTGCTGAAAAGCATTTATCTAAGACGTTTGATGAAAAAGTATTTCTCGCTTTAAGCTTACATGTACAGACAACTCTACAACGTTTACAAGCTGGGAAACAAATTCATCACCCACAATTAAATCAAATTCGTACGAAATATAAAGACGCTTTTTCCGTAGCCATGCAATGCATTCAACTACTGGAGGACGAATTACACATAACAATGCCTATTGATGAAGCAGGCTTTTTAACAATGTTCTTCGTTGTTGATCCAATTCCTGCCTCACAAACAGAAGTAAAGGTATTAATATTAGCGCACGGCAACGGCATCGCAACAGAAATGGCAAACGTCGCAAACGAACTGCTCGGCATTGAGGAAGTAACCGGTATCGATATGCCGTTACATGAATCGCCGAAAGATTTCTTAGAGCGTGTGAAAGTGTATATGAAAACACTCCAAAATGTAAATGGACTTCTCTTACTCGTCGATATGGGCTCGCTCGCTTATATTGGTGATATATTAGAAACTGAGTTCAAAATTCCGGTACGTGTTCTTTCCATGACAAGCACTCCACATGCACTAGAAGCAGCTCGAAAAGCTCAACTTGGCTACTCGTTAGATGCATTATATGAAACAGTGAAGAACTTAACACCGTTTTACTTAAACGTACAAGAAGAAAAGAAAAAGCCACTATCACCAATGAAGTCTGTTATTTTAACAGCTTGTTTAACTGGGGAAGGCAGTGCTTTAGCTATTCAAAAAATGTTAGAGAACTATTTGCGATTTGACAAAGACTTAATTGAAATTATTCCGATTAGTATCGTCCATGAAAAAGATTTAACGAAAATGATTGAGAATATAAAAAAAGAACGGAATATCATTTGTATCGTCACAAATTTCGATGTGCAGGTGCCATGCTTAACATACCATTTCCAAGACATTGTAAACTACACAGCGATTCAGCCAATTCAAGAATTAATTACGTATGAAGAAACATATGCAAAAATGGCTGATATTCTGGAACAACAAATGCAGCGGAACGACGGAGCATTACTTATTAAAACAATTCGTTACGCATTAAATACAATTCAAGAATTAATTTCCTTACAGCTAACTCCTGACAGCTTAATGGGTGTGATTCTGCATATGAGCTGTATGGTTGACCGTCTTCAAAAAGGAGAAAGCCTCCTCCCTCATCCAGATAAAGAGAAACGAAGACAAGATGAGTACTGGATGTATATGAAAGTGAAAAAAGCATTACAACCAATTGAAAATACATTTGAAATACAAATACCTGATGATGAAGTGTTTTATATCATGGACTTCTTCATTAAAAATCAGCCTGTAAAAAATTAATCTAAGCAGTTTTTTAAATATATCGATTTAACGATAATAAACGCTAAAATTTGCACCTTATAGAAAAAAAGGCTGTTCCAAAATATGGACAGCCTTTTTTCTACTTCTTTACTTTTCTGATTCTCCCCCTGATTTCGCCCTTCTTATTGGACTTTGTATAAACATTTACATATACATTTGTCTGAATGATTTCTTGAAGTAGGCTATCAAACGCTCTTCCCTGTAAAGGGCCTTCAAAATCTTCCACATTGACTACACCGGTCACGACTCCTTCATTTACACTAATACCTTGCTTTATTGGACCAAACAAATTTAAAATCACTGGACCTATTTGATCCGCTTTTCCTAAATGAATTTGGCATGATGTAACTTTTTCGATGTTTTTCAATATGATCCGATATTGTAATTTCTTTAAATCATCACTAAATATAAACTCTGTTACACCATAAGCTTCTGTATTTACAGGAGGTATTTCCCTCTTTCCTGTTAACCTCGCAAAGAAATGTGTTGTCATACGGGCATTCTCCTCATATAAATTTCCCAGCACTACTTCTACTACTTTATGGTTTATACATAATCATTTATGACTTTTTCAAATTTTAATTACGAAGAAAAGATTCACACAATCTTTACATTAGAATCGTTCCTTTTGCTTCACTATCTTTTGTATAATGCACATAGAAAAACATTCTCGGAGGTCGTTTTGAAAAATAACAAATACACTTTTCACACATTATTAGAGATTTTTCTCGTTTCATTTAAATTAGGAATTACTTCATTTGGTGGCCCCGTCGCCCATCTCGGCTATTTCCACCACGAATATGTACAAAAAAGAAAATGGATGGATGAACGAAGCTATGGTGATTTAGTAGCACTATGCCAATTCCTCCCTGGTCCTGCTAGCAGCCAAGTCGGTATGGGGGTTGGATTATTAAGAGGCGGGGTATTAGGAGCTATTATTTCATGGATTGGATTCACTTTACCGTCTGTGCTTGTTTTAGTTTTCTTCGCCTCATTCCTTAATCAGTTCGATCTTGGAAGTGCTGGCTGGATTCACGGACTAAAACTTGTAGCAGTCGCCATTGTTGCTCATGCCATATGGGGAATGGCACAAAAATTAACGCCAGACCGAAATCGTGCGACGATTGCGATTGTAACTGCCGCAATCGCCTTATTATGGCCAAGCAGCTGGACACAAGTCACCCTTATTATAATATCGGGCTTTATAGGCTGGTTTTTATATCGCAACCAACCAATTAGCCAATCTCAAAATATAAAAGTACCTATTTCAAAAAAGATAGCAGTTTCTTGTCTCATCTTATTCTTCGGACTATTAATACTGCTACCAATAGTAAGACCGTTCTCTTATTACATCGCTTTATTTGATAGTTTCTATCGCTCTGGTGCACTTGTATTTGGAGGCGGACACGTCGTGCTACCCCTTCTTGAAGGTGAGTTCGTACAAAACGGAATGATGACGAAAGAACAGTTCCTAGCTGGATACGGATTAACACAAGCGGTACCAGGTCCACTATTTACATTCGCCTCTTATATAGGAGCAGTTTTAAACGGGACGCTTGGAGCCATACTCGCAACAATTGCGATCTTTCTTCCTGCTTTCTTGCTCGTTATTGGTGTTTTACCATTTTGGGACAGTGTGAGAAAAATCTCTTACATACAAGGTGCACTACTTGGAGTCAATGCAGCCGTTGTCGGTATTTTATTAGCAGCTTTTTATGATCCTATTTGGACAAGCACAATTATAAACGCTGTAGATTTTGTTTTTGCGTCTCTTCTATTTTGCCTGCTCGCTTTTTGGAAAACACCACCTTGGGTTATCGTTATACTCGGAGCCTTTGGCGGGTATGTTCTATCCATCTTGTAAGCAAAAAACGACGGCATTATATAGCCGTCGTTTTTCTATTAAAACTTCACAAGTTCTATTCCTTCAGGCAACTCGCTCTCTGTTAAAATACGCAATTCTTTCACACGATCCATTACGTAAGAAGAACGCTTCACAAGCTCTGGATCAATATAAGCTGGATGAACCATAATTTCTACCGTTTGTTCACCTTGTACTCTTTCTTTTAACTTCACAAAGTAATCTTCCGTCACACCATCCGCGTAAAAATCACTGTAAAACACGTCAGAAAACGGGCGTACTGCTCGCTCTTCCTCACAACGACGAATTGGAACATTATATGTAGCCGCTAACCTCTCAAGAACATCGTGCAAGATTGGTAATCCATGCACATGATGATGACTATCTAAATGAGTTGGCGATAATCCGTAAGATAGGAATTTCTCAATTTGAGCAGTCCACTCTCTCTCTACTTCTTCTGGATTTACATTCCCTTTCCATACGACGCTTTGTTTATGAAACAATCCATCACTACTTACAAGTGATGGTACGTCTCTAAGAAGTGGTTTCCCTGCTGTTAATACGAGATGTACGCCTACTCCGAGTAGGTTATACTCTTTTGCTAAGCGTACCGCATGCTCTGTTCCTGGCATATTCATCATCATTGTCGTTGAATTTACAAGTCCATTTATATGTCCATCAATAATGCCGTAATTTGTACCTTCTGTAAGACCGAAATCATCTGCATTTACAATTAACTTAATCATCATAATACCTCCTAATAGAATAAAAAAAGCGGGCTAAATAGCGCCGCTTTATTTCTCTACCTTTTTGAAGAACTGTGGAAGATATTCTTTATGTGCTTCCAACATTTCATCTAAAATTTGTTTTGCAACTTTATCTGATGGTACAAGTGGATTAATTGTCATAGCAAGCAGCGCTTTATGATAATCCCCTGTAACAGCAGCTTCAATTGTTGTGCGCTCAAATGATTTAATTTGTTGTACTAAACCGCGAACTGGTACGGGAAGATCTCCAACTGCAATTGGTTTTGGACCTTCTTTCGTAATAATACAGTTCACTTCAACAGCCGAATCATGTGGTAAGCTTGCAATTGTTCCGTTGTTTCGTGTATTAACAGGCTGAATATCACCTTTATTATTGTAAATTGACGTAATTAAGCTACATGCTGCGTCACTATAATAAGCGCCGCCACGTTTTTCTAATTGTGGTGGTTTAATATCTAAGTTCGGGTCTTTATATAACTCGAATAAATCATCTTCTAATTGTTTTACTACTTCTGCACGTGTACCTTTTTCAACAGAAGCTTCTTTCTCTTCTTCTAACATTTCACGTGTTTTGTAGTAATAACGGTGGTATGGGCATGGAATTGCACGAAGGCCGCGAATAAAGTCTGGCTCCCAGTTAAGCGCTGCAATATTTTCCATCGTAATTTGCTTTTCTGGATCTGTTACAAGCTCTAACACACGATCCATTACACTTACGCCATCTAAATATACATCTAGTCCGTATACCATATGATTTAAACCTGCGAAATCAACGTGGACACGACTTGCATCTACTTCAAGTAATCTTGCAAGACCCATACGGATTCCGATTGGAACGTTACATAGACCAACTACTCTTTGAATATTTGTATAACGAAGCACAGCTTCCGTTACCATACCAGCTGGGTTCGCGAAGTTAATTAACCATGCATTCGGACAAAGCTCCTCCATATCCTTACAAATATCTAAAATAACAGGAATCGTTCTCAGTGCTTTGAATAAACCACCAGGACCATTCGTTTCCTGACCGATTACATCATATTTTAATGGGATTGCTTCATCTTTTGCACGAGCTTCTAATAAACCTACGCGAAGCTGCGTTGTTACGAAGTCAGCATCTTTTAATGCTTCACGGCGATCAAGTGTTAAATGTACCTCGATTGGTAAACCAGATTTTTTCACCATACGTTTCGCTAAGTTACCAACGATTTCTAACTTTTCTTTTCCTGCCTCAATATCTACTAACCAAATTTCACGAACAGGAAGCTCATCATAACGCTTAATAAATCCTTCAATTAACTCTGGTGTATAACTAGATCCACCGCCGATTGTAGCAATTTTAATTCCAGTCATGCTTTATTCCCCTTTCGCTTCTAACTTTTTATAAAGGTCAATAAATTCAGCTGCTAATTCTTTTACTGTAATCGCATTCATTAAATGATCCTGTGCATGAATTAAAAGAACACTAATCTCTGTTTTTTCTCCTCTTGCTTCTGATTGTATGAGCTCTGTTTGGAAATGATGCGCTTCATTAATCGCTTCTTTCGCCTTTACCATCGCTTCATCAGCCTCTGCCATTTTCCCCTGTTTGGCAAATTGAAGTGCCTCCATCGCAAAGCTTCGTGCATTACCACTATTTAAAATTAATTGGAATGGAATTTGTTCTGCTGTAGTCATCATAATTACCGCCCTCTCTATTATGGTTCAACCGATTGAAATACCCCTTCAGTTTGAACATTTCTATTAAATTATTATTTTATGAATGATAGTTTGGTGTTCTTGTAGATGGGTCTCATCTTTCTGAACATGATATAAAGGTGATTGTTCTCACAGATAATGTTACCCGTGAGAACAATTACTATGTTACATAGGTACAGAGTTGTTATTTCCTTGTGCTGCTGCTTTTTCAGTACGAACAACAGAACGGTCAGATAATACAACGAATGGATAGTAGATTACCATCGCAATTACAAAGTTGAATAACTGTAGAATTGCACCTGAAAGATGTCCACCTGTTACAAGATAACCACTAATAATTGGTGGTGTTGCCCATGGAATCATCACAACTGTTTTTGGTACCCAACCAATAGATATTGCTGTATAAGAAGTAATTACTAATACAATTGGTGTTAGGATAAACGGTAAGAATAAAATTGGATTTAAAATAATTGGTGTACCAAAGATTACTGGTTCGTTAATATTGAATGCACCTGGTCCAATTGATAAGCGAGATACACCGCGTAATTGTGCACTTTTTGCTACAATTAATACGACCACTAAGAACGCTAATGTTGCACCAGAACCACCAAGATATACGAAAGTATCAAAGAATGGTTTTGTAATAATGTTTGGAACATCAAATGCAGATGTACCACCTTGGAATAACTTCATATTTTTCTCTAATGCTGGTAAGTATAATGGCTCAATAATACCACCAACGATATTTGGCCCATGTAAACCGAAGAACCAAAGAAGATGAACAAGGAGTACAATGATAATTGCACTTGGTAATGTCCCTGCTAAACTTTGCAGTGGTGATTGAATCGTATTAAAGATAAATTCATGAACACTTGTACCAGCTAATTTCACTGCTAATTGAATACCTGCAACTACTGTTAAGATAACAAATGCTGGAACTATAGCTGCGAAAGATCTTAAAACTGCTGGCGGTACTCCATCAGGCATTTTAAAAGTAATGTTTCTTTGTACAAAGAAACGGAATACTTCAGTAACAAGGAGTGCCACGATAATTGCTACGAATAGCCCTTGTGCCCCTGTCCAAGCTAAGTTCAATCCGCCTTCTTTCGGTGTTGTTGGCGTAAGAATAATTAACGCACCAAATGAAATAATACCTGCTGACAAACCATCAACGCCGTAAGATTTTGCTAAGTTATAACTTGTTGTAAATGCTATGATTAGTGCTAAAATTGCGAAAGAACCAGTCCACATTCCACCGCCAACTTGTTTCCACGTT
Organism: Bacillus sp. FSL M8-0063; assembly: GCF_038005545.1. Taxonomy (NCBI): domain Bacteria; kingdom Bacillati; phylum Bacillota; class Bacilli; order Caryophanales; family Bacillaceae; genus Bacillus; species Bacillus sp. FSL M8-0063. The sequence continues at coordinate 519,403 of NZ_JBBOTJ010000002.1, read as the reverse complement.
TCACCAAACAAACCTTTCATGAACTCTTGGAAAGCTTCAGACGGAAAACCATTAATTAGTGATGCCAGTGCACCAACTAAAATAAGTGGCATAACTGCAATAAATCCATCACGGATCGCAGCTAAGTGACGTTGCGATCCGATTTTACCAGCTACAGGAACAATATATTTCTCCATGAATGCAATAAACTTTTGCATTTCGCTTCCCCCCTAATTATTTTTTAAGTGTTAATGCGTGATCTAAAACTGCTTCTCCATTCATCATGCCGTAGTGCATTGGATTAATAACGTCGATTCCAACGTTTCTCTCATCAGCAAGCGTTTTCATTGAAGAAAGCATGTAACGAACTTGTGGTCCTAGTAATAATACATCTGCTTGATCGATATTTGTTTTTACTGCATCCCCAGATACAGCCCAAATCTTTCCTTCTAGACCGCGAGCTTTTGCAGCCGCTTCCATTTTTGTAACTAGTAAACTTGTAGACATCCCTGCTGAGCAACATAATAAAATATTCATTTGAAAATCCCCCTTGTGTAGTATAAAAAATTTATGTTTATTTATTTTTCTTTACGCTATTTATTAATGCAATTAGCGTGCCAACTTTTTAAAACCACTAAAATCAGCACTTTTCCGACTGTTTTCTTTGTGTGTTAACGCTTTCAATTAGTGTGTCACCAAAAAAACACACAGTGTGTTATAAAACAACACGCTTTTAACACATAACTGTATGAAAATAGATTAGTGTTTAGTTGTCTAGTTGTATTCAAAACAAAAAAACACTAAAATTTTTTTAGCGTGAAAATCTAGTGAAAAAATAAACCTCTCTTAAACACATTCTTCTATCTATTGTCCAAGCCACCTCTACTAAATTACATAGAATAGAATAAAATAACAAAATTCGAAAGGGGATTCCTATGCCAAAACATAGAAAACAGAACAAAATAAAGATTTATAGAATAACAAGCTATAAAAAAGACAAGCGTTCTGAATTAGACTCTGACAAATTTGAACTAGAACAACAGGAAATAGAAAATAAGCAGGATAAGCAAAACAAACAGGACAAGCAGGACAAGCAAAATAAACAAGACAAGCAGGACAAACAGGACAAGCAAAATAAACAGGACAAACAGGACAAGCAAAATAAACAAGACAAGCAGGACAAGCAAAATAAACAAGATAAACAGGACAAACAAGAACAATTGGAACCTATAATAGAAACAAGTTCACACAACTTAGATGTATGGGATGCAATTTCTCTACAACAGATACAAAATGGCGAGCATACGAGTTTATTTGCAGAACAAAGTAATTATCAAAATATTACTTTGTTACAAGTAAGCGATGTCCGTTTATATTTAGACAAACAACTACAATTCAGTTCCGTTGACGAACAAATTTATCATGAAGCCCTTGTGCATCCGATTATGTCAAAAGTAATTGATCCAAAACGTGTTCTCATATTAGGTGGTGGCGATGGCCTTGCCTTACGAGAAGTTTTGAAGTATGAAACTGTGCTACATGTAGACCTTGTTGACTTAGATGGATCGATGATTGATATGGCTCGTAATGTTCCTGAATTAGTTTCTTTGAACAAAAGCGCATTTTTTGATAATCGTGTGAATGCACACGTATGCGATGCAAAGAAATTTCTGAATTCTCCTTCCTCTTTATACGATGTAATCATTATTGATTTTCCAGACCCAGCGACAGAGTTGTTAAGTACTTTATATACAAGTGAACTTTTTGCTCGTATCGCTACGTTTTTAACAGAAGATGGCGCGTTCGTCTGTCAATCTAATTCACCTGCTGATGCACCCCTTGTATATTGGAGTATCGGTAACACAATTGAACATGCTGGATTAACTGTGAAAAGTTATCATACAATCGTTCCTTCTTTTGGAACTGACTGGGGATTTCATATTGCGGCTAATTCTGAATATGTACTTGATCAAATTGAGCAATTATATGTTGTACCAACTCCTCAAACATTACCTTCTCTTCTTTCTCCCTTATTTCAATTTAAAGAAGAACATCTCGAACAGCGTAACCTTGCCCTTTTAAATTCAGAATCAAACCTTATCCTACATCAGTGTTATAAAAAAGAAATGGAGTTTTAACGATATTATAGTGAGGAGTGCTATCTTATGGAATACTCTACTTTCGGTAAGCATATAATAGTAGATTTATGGGGAGTGGACTTTTCCCTATTAGATGATGTTCACTTTTTAGAATATCATTTAGTTACCGCTGCTGATCACTCAGGTGCCCATGTTTTAAACGTAAGTGCAAAAGAATTCGAACCGTACGGTGTTACTGTCTTAGTTTTACTATCAGAAAGCCACCTTTCTATTCACACTTATCCAGAAAAAAACTTTGCAGCCGTTGACTGTTATACGTGTGGTACGACCGTTGAACCGCAAATAGCGATTGATTATATCGTAAGTATATTAAAACCAAATGAGATGAATATAAAAAAACTAATTCGTGGTATAGGAGAGATTGTTACAACCGATTAATTATCACTCTTACTCATTTGTGAAAAAGGAGGATTGTAAATACCATCAGTGGAACGACCATTCCACTGATGGTACAGAAACATACATATTTTTTCACCTTAATTGATGGTTTAATCTCTCGATTTTTCGCTTCCAGTATAACATCATCATAAACCATATAATGAAGTAAATAACAATAAAACTTCCTATACAAACAAGAATCGGACCGAAACGATTTGAAACCCATCCAATCCAAATGGCTGTAGGCAAAAATGTTCCTATTCATTTTTACATAAACCTGGAAATAATAAATATAATCCTGCGTAAGTGGTTTTTGTTTCGTCATAACTGTCTCTTAATACAACATAAAAAAACCTTGCATACGCAAGGTTCATTCAGACATCGACATCTTCCTATATAATTCTACAAATTCACTCGCTAATTCCTTCACCGTAATTGCATTCATTAAATGATCTTGCGCGTGCACCATCAGAAGGGTAACTTCGGTCTTTTCACCACCAGCTTCTTTCTGTATGAGATCCGTTTGTACACGGTGTGCCTCTTTTAATTCATCTAACGCTTCTTGTAATTTAGCTTCTGCTTCTGTAAATTCCCCACGCTTTGCGCAATCAATTGCTTCCATTGAACAACTTCTCGCATTTCCCCCATGCAAAATTAAATGAAAAGCTTTCGTCTCTATCGTATCCATTTTACTTCTTTACTCCCCCTTTTCTTCCGCTACTTTTTGTTTATCCCATATTTTTAAGAACGGTAAATAAATGAAGAATGCAAGCGCAAAATTAACAAGTTGTAACACAACACCTGAAATTTTCCCACCCGATCCTAAATATCCGCTAAACAGAATCGGTGTCGTCCAAGGAACAGCAGCCCCGCTCGGACGAGCAACTAATCCCCATTCCATTGCAAAGTAAGAAACAATTGTTAACACAACTGGAACCAATATAAATGGAATTAGTAAAATTGGGTTCATGACAATCGGCATACCAAAAGTTACCATCTCATTAATGTTAAATATACCAGGTGCAATTGACAATCTACCTAAACTTTTTAATTGCTGACTTCGTGCAAACAATAACATTCCAATAACTAAAGCAAGTGTCGCACCAGATCCGCCCATATAAATCCATAAATCAAAAAACTGTGCAGTAATCGTATTTGGTATATCTTGCCCTGCTTGGTAAGCAACTCGGTTTTGATCCATTAACGACAACCAAACCGGACTCATTACACCACCAACAATAGTAGCTCCATGAATTCCACATGACCAAAGAACATGAACGAGAATAACAGCTATTATTGCGCCCCAAAGACTAGCACCAAGTACACTAAGTGGTTCCTGTAAAATTTGCCCCACAATATTATGGATACTGCCAAAAGAAGTATTTTCTATAATTAAGCGTAAAATCCAAATAACCGTTACAACAATAAATCCTGGAACAAGCGCGGCAAATGAACGTGTCACAGCTGGCGGAACTGTCTCTGGCATCTTTATAATTATCTTTTTTTGTACAATAAACCGATAAAGTTCAGTAGATATAAGTGCAATAATCATTGCTACAAATAACCCTTGGCTTCCCATTAACGCAGCTGGGATAGCACCTTCTACAAGTACACTCTCTTTTGTACTTGGTATAATATATGCAACTTGAAATGGCGTCGCAAGTAAAAACGTCACAAGCGACAATGCCCCGGATGCTAAAGCGTCCACTTTATAATATTCTCCAAGTCTGTAAGCGATTCCAAAAACAGCTATTAAAGCCATTATATTAAAAGTTGCACTAACTGGATACCCCAAAGCCCTCTGCCAATTCTCCCCAAACAAACCTGCCATAAAATCATTATAACCTGGTATTGGTAAAGCACTAATGATGAGGAAAAATGATCCTATAATTAAGAAAGGCATCGTCAATACAAGTCCATCACGAATTGCTAGCAAATGCCTCTGTTCTGCAACCTTTCCCGCTACTGGCATTACATATTTCTCTAAAAACCGTATCATCTATCCCACTCTCCTCATGGTTTCATTGACAAAGCTGCTTGTAAGATAGCTTCTCCATTACAAAGCCCGTAATGGACAGATTGAATGACATCAACAGGTACTCCCTTCTCCTTACATAACTCTTTCATTTTCGGTAATAAATAACGTACTTGTGGTCCAAGTAAAAGTACGTCAGCTTCATCTATGTGACTATTTACTTCAGAACCTGATACTGCCCAAATCTTTACCTCTATCCCTTTTGCCTCTGCTGCTTTCTCCATTTTAGTAACAATCAAACTGGAAGACATTCCCGCTGCACAGCAAAGTAAAATATTCATCCCTTTTCCCTCCCCCCTTTTTCCAAACCTAAGTTACGGTGCATCCTTTGCCACCACTAGGTTACAAATATATATGTCTAGATTTCCTGCTGTATGCCGAGCTCAAAAACAAAAATTTCTCGTTTTTCACGCTATTCCATCTATCGGTATTTTCCTAGTAAAGAGGGCTCTAACTCGCTATAATAATTCAGTATGATTTTTTTAATTGATAGGAGGATATATTTATGAAGGCATATCGCTTTCCGCTTATTTTATTATCTTCTATCCTAATTGGTGGTTTCATTGGTTATTTCATGGGTGCCGATGCCGTTGCTTTAAAGCCGCTTGGTGACATTTTCTTAAACTTAATGTTTACGATTGTTGTACCTTTAGTGTTCTTTAGCATCGCGTCATCTATTGCTAATATGGATGGATTAAAACGTTTCGGTAAAATTATGTCTAGTATGGCTGGAACTTTCTTATTTACAAGTATTTTAGCTGCTATTTTTATGATTATTGTCGTGAAAGTATTTCCGCCAGCACAAGGTGTTGTATTAGAACTAACGCAGCCCGATAAAGCTGAAAAAGCTGTTAGTGTTGCGGATCAAATTGTTGGTATTATAACAGTATCTGATTTCTCGAAGTTACTATCTCGTGAAAATATGTTAGCTCTTATTTTCTTCTCTATTTTAATGGGGGTTGCAACTTCAGCAGTTGGTGAAAAAGGAAAACCATTCGCTACATTCTTACAAGCTGGTGCAGAAATTTCAATGAAAGTTGTATCTTTCATTATGTACTACGCTCCAATCGGACTTGCTGCTTACTTCGCGGCATTAGTTGGTGAATTCGGACCACAACTTCTTGGAACTTATTTCCGAGCAGCAATGGTATACTATCCAGCGTCTCTCATTTACTTCTTTGTATTCTTCACGTTCTATGCATACCTTGCGGGTCGCAAACAAGGTGTACAATTATTTTGGAAGAACATGGTCTCTCCTACAGTTACATCTCTTGCAACTTGTAGTAGTGCCGCAAGTATTCCAGCGAACTTAGAAGCAACGAAGAAAATGGGTATCTCTTCTGACGTTCGTGAAACAGTTGTCCTTCTTGGATCTACACTTCATAAAGACGGATCTGTTTTAGGTGGCGTATTAAAAATTGCTTTCTTATTCGGTATTTTCAACATGGAATTCGAAGGACCGAAAACATTAGCAATTGCACTTGTTGTTTCTCTATTAGTAGGAACAGTAATGGGCGCCATTCCAGGTGGTGGTATGATTGGTGAAATGTTAATCGTTTCTCTATACGGCTTCCCGCCAGAAGCATTGCCAATTATCGCAGCAATTAGTACAATCATTGATCCTCCTGCAACGATGTTAAACGTAACAGCAGATAACGCTTGTGCCGTAATGACAGCTCGCCTTGTAGAAGGTAAAAACTGGATCAAAAATAAATTTGCTTAATAAAATGGAAAGAGGATGCTCCAAACGAGCATCCTCTTTTTTGTTGTGATAAATATATCGAAATAATCCATTCCGCCACAAATTTGTTATAATCTTCACAAATATTCCACACCTATTATCCATTCTCCGTACTATAATCATGTATGGAAAAGGAGATGGACATAATGACTCAAAGCGCACCAGAATTTAAAATTTTGCAAAGCATTGCATTCCTTGCTGTCGTTTTGCAAAGTTCCTTATTATACACAATGCATCAAGGAAATGTCTTACTTGAGCAATCCCTCATTATGGGCATGCTATTCAACCTTGCAAAATTTTCAGCACCTGCATTCATATTTATCGTTGGCTTTCACTTAATTCGGCAATATACAAAGCAACTAGCCTATACAGAATATATTTATGAAAAAGCCGCACATTTACTCATTCCTTATTTCTTCTGGTCTATTCTTTACTTATTAACAACAAACGATATGATTACACTACAAAGCGGAATAAAAAGTTTATTACTCGGAACAGCCGCGCCCCATCTTTGGTACGTGATTATGATGTTCCAAATTCATTTATTGTTCCCTTTGCTGTGCACACTATTTTATTGGTTTCAAAAACGAACAGAAAATAAAAAAGACATATATAAATATATGACCATCTTTGCTTCTCTATATTTCCTCTTAATGTGGTATTCTTCTCACTACATTTTTAATGGAGAGAAATTGACTAGCTCAACCATTTTACATTATACAGATCGTTCCTTCTTCTTCTACTCATTCTATTTCGTCATGGGAGGAATCGCTGCTGTCGCACTAAAAACTTGGCGTTTATTTGTCATGAAACATATCCCGCTTATAACAATGTTATTTTTCGTCTTATTTCTATTCATCAATTATGAGTTATTTAGTTTTTACGGAGCAAACTCTATTCATTTAACCGTTTCGACTTATTTAAAACCGTCTATGTTTTTATATATTGTATGCGAAATTATCATACTTTACGTTCTGTCTATTACAATCGTACAGCGACGCGGTTTCTTGTATAAAGCTTTACGATTTATCGGGAATTACACATATGGTGCTTATTTAGCTCACTTTTTCTTCTTACAACTATGTACAAAATTTCTTTCTTTATTTACACTGCAAGAAAACACAATATTATATAGCCTATTATTATTTACAATAACGGCCACAATCTCGATTTCAGCAATGGTCATTTGCAGTACACTACCATTTCACACATGGATTACAGGGCCTTCCCCTACGACAAATATGAAATGGGCTAAGATTGTACTTCGGAAAAATCAAGAAAAAGTATTCAAACCATATCTTTGATATAATAGAATTCCATACAAGAAAAGAAAGTAGGACACACACCTATGATTAATCAAATTGGACAAATTATGTTATATGTAAATAATCAAGATGAAGCAGTACAATTTTGGACTGAGACAGTAGGATTCCAAATGATTGCAGAAGAAAATAACGGACAAGGGTTTCGCTGGATTGAAATTGCACCAACGAAGGAAGCAGGCACAAGCATCGTCCTTCACGATAAAGCGTTAATTGCGAAGATGCAACCTGAATTAAACTTACATACGCCTTCACTTATGTTCTTCTCTAATAACTTAGATCAACTGTATAAAGATCTTTCTGAGAAAAACGTTATAGTTGGACAAGTTGTAGATTTACCTACAGGTAGAGCATTCAACTTTGCTGATAATGAAAATAATTACTTTGCGGTAATGGAACGTAAATAAAAAAGGAGCTATCCTAAAAAAACGGATAGCTTCTTTCATTTTAAGAAACTTGTTCTGCATTCGTTTCCCTATGTTGTATATGACTCGTGATCCAAGCAATTCCGCCAGCAACAACGAGATAGCATAACAATATTAAAATTTGCATTTGTAATTGTGACCAATCTCCTAAAGAGATAACATCTTGTAATCCTCTAAGAGAATGGGACATTGGGAGAAACTGTCCAATTTTGCTAAGAACAGCTATATTTAATTCTCCTGGGAAAGTCCCTCCGCTCGTCGCTAATTGCAGGACGAGAAGTGTTACTGCTAAGAACTTTCCAACGAGACCAAATACCGTTACTAACATAAGAATAAATGTCATGAACGTAAAGGAAATAACGATACTTGATAAAACAAAGAGTGGCACACTTGCAACTTCTAATTTCATAACTCCTAGCACAGCCACATCCACAAGTAATGCTTGAATAAGTCCAATTAAATATACCAATCCTAGTTTATTAATAAAATGTACTGTTCCGCTTACCTTCATATTTTGTCTACGGCCAAGAGGTAAAATATTCGATGCCATAATTCCACCAACATAAAATGCCAGTGATAAAAAGTATGGTGCAATGCCTGAACCGTAGTTAGGCACATCAGAAACTGTCGACTTCACTAACTGAACCGGCTCTGAGAACATCGTATTACGGGCATCATCATTGCGAACATCCGCTATCTTCTCTGCGCCCTCTCCTAATTTTGTAGAAAGTTCTTTCGCACCATCGTCAAGTTTAACAAGTCCGTTCGTTAACTGATCAGCCCCGTGATTCAGCTCTGTTCCGCCACTTGCAAGATGATTTACACCTTCTTGCAGGGATGTAAATCCATTTCCCCACTTCGTAAATCCATCTGCTACATTTGCTGCACCATCTGCTATCTTTTTCGTTCCAGCAGTAGCTTCGCTTAACTTAACTCCGAATGTATTCATACCTTCTTCAATCTTATTCTGACCTTCAGCGAGCTTCTTCGCTCCTTGTGTCAATTGTTGTTGGCTATTATTTAAAGTGTTTACTGCTTTAGCTAATCCGTTAGAAGTAGCAATCATCTTTTGAAAAGCAGGATCTTGCTGCACTTCCGGATGACTTTTCACGTACTCTTCTAATTGTTGTTTTACACTATTTGCTGCATTGTCCGCTTTCACTTGCCCTTCAGCAAGTTTCTCACTTCCGTTCACCCATTCATTTGTACCAGCACTTAATTCACTAACCCCTGATTGTAAAGTTTTTTCACCTTGAGCTAATAACGCCATACCACTATGAAGTGAGGTTGCCCCTTCACTCAGCTCATTTGCGCCGCCACTTAAGGCAGATTGGCTAGAAGCAAGTTTTTCACTTCCCTCTTTCACTTTTGATGCCCCGTCACTTAAACGATGAATACCATCTGCAAGCTGATTCGCCCCATTTTTTGCATCTGTCGTTCCTTCATGCAGCTTCTCAGCACCATTACTTGCATCACTCAATCCTTGTGCCAAATCTTGAAACTTTGAAAAGACACCTTCTGTATAAGATTTCGTAATACTATTTGAAATTTTTGTTTTCATATTTTCAACAGCTGTCGTTCCAATTTGAGCTGCTACAAAGTTTTTACCCGGATTTACTTTGTACTGAAGCTGCGCTGGCTCTGGTTTCTCATCCATAAGTGTACTTACCTTCTTAGAGAAATCCTCTGGAATCGTAACGACCATATAATACTTATCTTCTTTTAACCCTTCATCAGCATTTTTTTCTGACACGAAATGAAAAGCTAGTTCCTTATTCTCTTTTAAATTTTTGACAAAATCGTCTCCTGCATGAATTGTTTTTTCATCCATCGCAGCACCTTTATCTAAATTTACAATTGCAACAGGTAATTTATCTAATCGTCCGTATGGATCCCAATATCCAGCTAAAAAGAATCCTGAATAAATTAAAGGAACGATTAATAAAAAAATTAAAGCGATACGTCCATGTTTATGATGCCACATCGCTTTCCAATCTTTAAATATAAGTTGAATTCCCTTCATGAAACATACTCCTTCTCCTAATTTAACACCATTAGAATGGTTTAACAGATTTACTATACACGCCCATTTTCATACTGTATAATACATCTTTAATTATCAATTCATTCCTTTTGGTCTATAGAAAGGAGAGTCAAAATGGAACTTCTTCAATTAAAATACTTTCAGACAGTCGCACGATTAGAACATATGACAAAAGCCGCTGAAGAACTGCATATCGCACAACCTTCACTTAGCAAAACAATCGCTAGATTAGAAAAGGACTTAGGCGTCCCGCTATTTGATCGCCAAGGCCGACAGATTACATTAAACTCTTTTGGGAAAGTATTTTTAAAACGAGTAGAGCGCATTTTTCATGAATTAAGTGAAGGCGAACGAGAAATTAAAGATTTAGCTGAATTACAACAATGCTCTATTACACTGGCCGTTTCTATTCCGAGAATATTACCAGAACTACTCGGTTCTTTTTTACTAGAACATCCTAACGTTCGATTCCAACAATTTCTCGCATCTACTCCTTCTATGAAGCGACAACTAGATAATATAGAAATTGACTTTTGCATTTCTTCTGTGCCAATTGAAGCCGAGGAAATTATGTGGGAACCACTTATTACAGAAGAAATTTTCTTAGTTGTCCCTTCAGGTCATCGTTTATCAGGACGCGAAAGTATCCATCTGCATGAAGTAAAAGACGAACCATTTATTAGTATGAACACTGGTTACGGATTTCGGCACTTAACGGATGAATTTTGTAAAGAAGCTGGCTTCACTCCACATATTGCTTTTGAAGTAGATGAACCGACCGTGATTAGCGACCTTATTAAGCAAGGTCTCGGCATCGCCTTTGTCCCAAGTTTAACTTTATTAAAAAACTCTACTTTAGCATTAAATAAGTTACGTATTATTGAACCGCATTGCGAGAGAACTATCGGATTAAGTTGGTCGAAGAAACGCTACTTATCAAAAACCGCTCAACAATTCCGTAAATTCGTAATTGACTACTTCTCCAATATTAGAACGTAAAATTATATTGACTTAGTAAAAAATAAAAGGTGCCACCCCCAAAGGGTGACACCTTTTATTTCTTACTCTTCTCCAATTCCATTTCCGCTAAAAGCGGCAATACGTTATCGAAAATATGCGTATTATTATTTTCACCTGTTACATATCCACCGTAATATCTACTAAATATATTGTCATTTCGGAATGTGGCCATATGATCATATAATTCCTTTGCAAACTTTGTATCACCTGTTTGTAGTACGTACAAGATCGTTAGTCCGTATGCGGCTGGCGATTCATAATTCACAGTTTGTTTTCCCGTTTCTAAATTGTAACGACCGTATAGCTTTCCATCCTTCTGGAACTTCTTCTTGATAAATTCCAAATAAGCATCTGATGAAAGGCCACCTAAACTTCGATGATATGCAACGTATGATTGGTCAATAAGATTTACTTCTTTATCGTACGTAAATGTACCATCTTCTTTATACTCTTTTGGGAATGCCCAGCCATGCCTTGGATAATCCGCTAAAAATTGAACGACTTCCTGATATTGCTGAGCAGAAACTTTGCCGTACTTTTTCATATACGAGAATGCGTGTGGATTTATGTATGATGTAGTTGCAAAATTATTTTGTTTACCTGCATCTGCATCATAATAATCAACGTAATAATTATCTTTCCTATTATAACGAATTACAGCGTCACTCAATTGATCTGCCAAATTTTTATAACGCTCTTCCTTGTACATATCATAAGCACGATATAATTGTTCTATAATACGAAGATCATCTATAAGTGCATTTGTAGCTGACTGCATTTCTCCCTTTTCAGAGATTTTCCATATAACAATATGATCCTTATGTACAAAGCTATTTTGAATAACCTTAACTTGTTCATCGAATAACGCTTGATCGTCTTTATCCAATGTATATTGTAGCCATAGTCCTGCTGATTCCGATAAAGCTTCACGGCCTTTCGCTTCACCCGTACCTGCCTTTGTATCCGCTAAACGATATGTGGCAAGCGTCCCATTTTCATTCACCATATGTCTTAAAATAAAATGTTCTGTACGGTTTCCTTGTATAGCTGACCAAAATACAATGCCACCTAAAGCGATTAAGAGAATAACTCCAATCCCTATATATAAACGTTTCCGCAATCTTTTCACCTCCCTAATAAGGCTAGCCTTAATTTTACCAGAACATACGTAAAATTAAAAAAGACAATCTATTAGATTGTCTCCCGTGCCTCTATCCCTCACAAGCCTCTTTAGAAGGTCTATATAGCGATGCCACAAGTCGATCATATTCACGACGCGTAATCTCTTTATTATACAGCTTCAATAATAAATCTCTATGCTCTTTTGAAAATGCCATCTTTTTAATGACTTCAGGATACATAAAACATCCTCTCCATTTCACATAAACTTCTTCACCTTGAAAAACAGAACTTATGTTCGCATAAAAGATTATAAAATATTCCTTACTAAAAAACAAACAAAATATTATTAAAAATTAACTTCTTTCTATTTAGAATATTCAAACATTATATTACCATATCCACTTTTTAAATACATATATATTTTTGGTAGTTTTTTTGAATAAATCTTCCAATTCAATCAGAAAATAACGGCAAAAAGAAGAGGAGTTTACATATGGATACGGTAACATTAGCAAGAGCATTTTTTGGTTCTTCATTAGCATTCCACATTATCTTTGCAACACTTGGTGTCGGACTTTCATTAATGATTTTTATAAGTGAAATACTCTATCACTGGAAGAAAGATTCCGATTACGCCATTATGGCGAAAAGATGGACGAAGGCTTTTGCCATCCTTCTCGGTGTAGCAATTCCAACTGGAACAATTGTTGGTGTGCAAATCTCACTTCTTTGGCCTGGTTTTGCCAAAATTGTTGGACAGGTTATTTCTGTTCCCTTTCAAATTGAGATTTTCGCCTTCTTTTTAGAGGCTTTGTTCATGTCTATTTATGTATATGCAGCTGACAAACTACCTCCATTCATGAGATTAATCTCGCTATTCTTCGTCATGATTGGTGCCACGGCATCTGCCGTGCTTATTACATCAGCAAATACATGGATGAATACACCCGCAGGCTTTTCAATGGGACCAGATGGATCAGTTTTTAACGTTGATCCATGGAAAGCTTTCTTTAATCCGAGTTTTGGCACAAGCGCATTCCATGTTGTGATTACAGCCTACGCAACTGGAGCTGCCGTCATTGCCTCTATCGCTGGATTTAAATTATTAAAGAAGAATTTAAGTGAACGTGAAGTAGCGTATCATAAAAAAGGACTACTGTTAGGACTCGTCGTGACATTTATTACAGGTGCTACGATGTGGCTTTCGGGACACGAATCGGCGATTGCCTTACATAAGCATTCCCCTGAAAAACTTGCATCTGCTGAAGCTTTATTTGAAACGACATCACATGCACCGTTATCAATTGGCGGAGTTGTAGATCCTAACACACTTGAACTAAACTATGCACTAGAAATTCCGAACATGCTTAGCCTATTAGTGGGACTCGACCCTAGCACCGTCGTAAAAGGACTAAAGGAATTCCCACAAGAAACATGGCCACCATTTTACACACATACACTATTCAACTTAATGGTCGGCACTGCTGCCTTTACTTTTGCAGTTGCAGCAATCGCCCTCTTATATTGGTACTTTGTTTACCGAAAAAAAGGTGCAGAATTACCGAAGTGGCTTCTTTGGGGAGCTGCCGCATGTGGACCAATTATGATGCTCGGTATTGAATTCGGATGGATTTTCAGCTGTAGTGGTCGTCAACCGTGGACAATTTATGGTATGCAACGGACAGTCGACGCTTCTACACGCGCTGATTTTGTCGGTCCTTTATTTATTCTATTCATCATTTTATATATTGGACTCGGCATTTTAACAGTTTTTGTACTACGGACATTCTTTAAGAAACATCCGCTTACAAATGATTTACATCACGAAGGAGGCGATTCTCGTGCATGAGGAAAGTATTGCAATCATCATCTTATGGGCTCTTATTTTCGTATATAGTATATTAGGGTCCATTGATTTTGGAGCAGGTTTTTGGGGCATGGTATACGCAAAACATCCAACGCTTGCTGCCAAGCTTGCCAATCGATACTTATCACCCACTTGGGAAGTAACAAATACATTTCTCGTCTTTGTCGTTGTCGCTTTTCTCGGTTTCTTTCCGAAAGCTGCTTTCACCCTTGCGACAGTGATGTTCGTGCCAGTTATGTTAATTTTAATACTCATTGCAATTCGCAGTACATTCATGGTATTTGCTTACTCTCTGCCAAAGTATCAATTCCTCCTTCGGGTTATTTCAGGTATTACTGGGCTCTTAATTCCAGCCTTATTAATTACCGTGTTACCCGTTACAGAGGGGGCTTATATTACAATGACTGAAGGAAAAGAAGTACTCCTGTATGGAAAACTTCTTTCTAGCCCAGTTATCTACTGCTATATGCTCTTTGGGCTAACTTCGGAACTATTTCTCTCCTCTCTCTTTCTCGCAGATTTTGCGAGAGAGCAAGGTTCAGAAGATTCGTATAGAGTTTATAGAAGAAACGCCATCATCCTCGGTCCTGCAACACTCGTTACGGCAATTATCGCCCTCGTTGTAATGGATCCGGAAACACACTGGCTTATGCAAGGACTCATAAAGCAATTCCCATGGTTTACAGTTTCTATCGTTTTATTCGTTATCGGATACTCTTCTCTTTGGTGGACAAACAAGAAGTATGGCACACTAGGATACCCTCGCATTGCCGTTTTAGCAGTCGTCGCTCAATATGCATTTGCAAGTTACGCTTACGGTGTCGCGCATTTACCTTATATTATTTATCCTGATGTAACTGTATTTACAAGTTTTACAACGCCAGAAACATTCTATGCATTGCTTATCCTATACGCAATTGGAATCGCAATTTTACTACCAGGATTTATTTTCTTCTGGAATTTATTCTTGAAGGATCGAACTTTTTTGAAGGAAAAATAATATATTCGGGGGAGTCTGTTCCAAAAGGCATTTTGGGATGGACTCCTTTTTTCATGTTTTGTCGATAAGTTGATATATTTCAAAAATCACTGATGAAAATTTCATTTACTATCTTACTGCCCCCAACAATTTATAGACTCCTCTCACAATAGTTATTTCACTATTCGTGACACTTGTCCTTTAGCTTGAAAAACACATATTGGCTTTATTCCATTATATGTCTAGTTCTTCTTATTTTTTGCTGAATATACTATCAATACAAACTTGAGACAAGCTACATTTGTTCAAGGGAAAATAGAAAGGTAGGCAAAATATGAGCATTGAAATATGGATTACTATTATTGTATTCTTCTTAACAATGATTGTTGTCTTTTGGCGGCCTCGTGGCTTAAATGAGGCGTGGCCAGCAGCAATTGGTGCTGGCATTATCCTGATTACTGGACTTGTATCAAAGCCAGACGTCATGGACATTATCAGTAAAATTGGCGGTGCCTCCATAACAATATTAGCGACCATCGTTATGGCGGTTATATTAGAAAGCTTCGGCTTCTTCCACTGGTCCGCAGCAAAACTTGCAAACTTAGCAAAAGGCTCCGGTCGCCGTTTATACTGGTATATTCAATTATTATGTTTTCTTATGACTCTTTTATTTAATAACGACGGTAGTATTTTAATTACAACTCCAATCCTAATTTTACTACTGAGAAACCTTAAATTAAAACCTCATCAACAAATCCCTTATTTATTAAGTGGTGCTTTAATCGCCACTGCCTCTAGTGCCCCCATTGGTGTAAGTAATATCGTAAACTTAATCGCATTAAATATTGTGAATATGACTCTTTATATGCATACTGCTATGATGTTTGTACCTGCAACATTAGGATTATTATTTATGTCATGGCTTATGTACACAGTTTTAAAGAAAAAACTACCAGAGAAATTACCTGTTTCTTCATATGATATCGAAGAAATGTTCTTCACGAAAAACTTCCATCCGTTAAAAGGAAAAAATTCTGTTGATACGAAACAAAAACGGACAAAATTCATGCTAAAAGTATTAGGTTTCGTCTTCCTTATGCGCTGTCTACTTTTCGTTGCATCCTTCTTATCCATCCCAATCGAAATTGTTGCCGTACTCGGTTCACTCGTTCTTCTCATCTGGAGATGGTACTACTTACGAACAAACCCTGTCGACATTTTAAAAAAGACACCGTGGCACATTTTAATTTTCGCATTCTCTATGTATGTAATTATTTACGGGCTTCACAACGCAGGGTTAACAACGGTGCTTGTAAATTGGCTTGAACCAGTTGTAAGTCAACATCTACTCTATGCTAGCTTTGCAATGGGAGGACTCGTTTCTCTCCTCTCTAACGTCTTCAATAACCATCCTGCACTTATGATTGGTACAATCACATTAACAGAAATGGGACTAGACCCAGTCACATTAAAAACTATCTACCTGGCAAACATTATTGGTAGTGACATCGGTTCACTATTATTACCAATCGGTACGTTAGCTTCCCTCATTTGGATGTATATCCTGAAACAAAACAAAATTAAAGTAAAATGGAAAGACTATTTAAGTGTATCCCTTATCGTTATTCCTCTCACAACAGTCGTCACATTATTCCTCTTATACTACTGGGTACACCTTTTCTTCGCCTTATAAAGTGAAACTTTAATCAGTGGGGGTTTTCTTCATCCCCCACTGATTATTAGTTGAACCAATCGGACTTTTATGGGCAGTTGATCCCCCACCTAACTTCTTTGCTTTCGCTGAATTTTGAGTTGGGGGTCTTACTGCCCATTAAAGCGGGATAAACAACAGAAGCCCCCTTTGCTACCGTCTTAGCAAAGGGGGCTTCTTCTATATTTAAGTTAGGTACTACAGTGTGATCAATCAAGTAAAGAGGTGTAACGTATTATTGGTATAAATGACTACCAGTGTCTTTAAATTCTTTCGCTTTCTCTTTCATCCCTTTTTCAATTGCTTCTGTCGTTTCTAAATCATTGTCTTTTGCATATTCACGAATATCATGTGAAATTCTCATACTACAAAACTTCGGTCCACACATTGAACAGAAATGAGCCGTTTTCGCGCCTTCTGCTGGCAATGTTTCATCGTGATATTCCATCGCACGTTCAGGGTCTAAAGATAAATTAAATTGATCGCGCCAACGGAATTCAAAGCGAGCTTTTGAAAGTGCATCATCACGCTGATGAGCCGTTTTGTGCCCTTTCGCAAGATCAGCTGCATGTGCAGCGATTTTGTACGTAATAACCCCCGTGCGAACATCATCTTTATTCGGTAAACCTAAATGTTCTTTCGGCGTTACATAACAAAGCATCGCCGTTCCAAACCAGCCAATCATCGCCGCTCCAATTGCCGATGTAATATGGTCATAACCTGGTGCAATATCTGTCGTTAACGGCCCAAGTGTATAGAACGGCGCGCCCTGACAAATATCAAGCTCTTTCTCCATATTCTCTTTAATTAAATGCATCGGTACATGCCCAGGCCCTTCAATCATCACTTGCACATCATGTTTCCAAGCAATCTTCGTTAATTCACCAAGTGTTTCAAGCTCAGAAAACTGTGCTTCGTCATTTGCATCTGCAATCGAACCTGGACGTAATCCATCTCCAAGAGAGAACGAAACGTCGTACTGCTTCATAATTTCACATATCTCTTCAAAATGAGTGTATAAGAAGTTTTCTTTATGATGGAATAAACACCACTGTGCCATAATTGAACCACCACGTGAAACGATACCTGTCGTACGCTTTGCAGTAATCGGAATGTAACGAAGTAATACGCCCGCGTGAATCGTAAAGTAATCAACACCTTGCTCAGCTTGCTCAATTAACGTATCACGATACACTTCCCACGTTAAATCTTCTGCAATTCCGTTTACCTTTTCAAGCGCTTGATAGATCGGTACAGTCCCAACTGGTACAGGCGCGTTACGAATAATCCACTCACGCGTCGTATGAATATTTTTACCTGTAGATAAATCCATAATCGTATCCGCACCCCAACGCGTTGCCCACGTCATCTTCTCTACTTCTTCTGCAATTGAAGAAGATACAGCAGAGTTTCCGATATTTGCATTGACCTTCACGTGAAAGTTACGGCCGATAATCATCGGTTCTGCTTCCGGATGGTTAATATTCGCTGGTAAAATGGCACGACCTTCCGCGATTTCCTTACGAACAAACTCAGGCTCTACTCCTTCACGAATCGCAACATATTCCATCTCAGACGTAATGATACCATTACGTGCATAATGCATTTGCGTAACATTTGCACCATGCTTTGCTCTAAGCGGCTGACGATCCATTTGCGGGAAAACAGGCGTATGTTTCAAAGCCACTTTCACACCGTCATCCTCTGGTTTTACTTCGCGCCCTTCGTATGCTTCTACATCTCCGCGCTCCAGGATCCAAGAGTGGCGCGGCGCCTGCAGCCCCTTTTCCAGTTCCACTTTATAAGCAGGATCTGTATAAGGACCGCTCGTATCATATACACGAATTGGCGAATTCGGAATACCGTTCGTTTCGCTTTGTTCAATCTCGCGCATCGGCACTTTCATACCCGCGCGTGGTCCATCCACATACACTTTCTTACTTCCTGGTAAACTCGATTTCAATTCAATTTGCTCAGCTGAAACAGACTGTTTCATAACCTTTGTTGCCCCCCTGTACGTGACAAGGACGAGATATGGCCAGCGTATGCCAAAATAAAAAGAGCCAGGTCCATAAAAAAATAAGGACCTGGCTCATAAAGACATCATTATGTAAAGCCGTTAACTTCCCTACGCTGGTACGAGCCAGATCAGGTCCAAAGGGTTAAGAAGTTCACACGCTTCTCTCTCAGCCTACGCATACGTTAGGCACCCCTAGTTTATCACTGATTTAATTTTCAATACTTTCCCATCATACACGATAATCTGAAAAATGCAAAGTTTATTTCTTTTGTTGTTTATGGAATCATCCACGTTAAATAATATGCCTGTACATACGTCATAATACCAACAATAATTACGAAGAATAAACTATGCTTCACTGTAAAGCGGAATAAATCTGATTCTTTTCCAGCAAGTCCAACTGCCGCACAAGCAATCGCAATTGATTGCGGAGAAATCATTTTTCCTGTTACACCGCCCGTTGTATTTGCTGCAACGAGAAGTACTTCAGATACACCGACTTGCTGCGCTGTAATCGCTTGTAAATTCGAGAACAGTGCATTTGCTGACGTATCGGATCCTGTTAAAAATACACCGATCCAGCCTAGGAATGGTGAGAAGAACGGGAATAGTCCTCCAGTGCCTGCAAGTGCTAATGCTAATGTAGAAGATAGACCAGAATAGTTTGCGATAAACGCGAATCCTAATACGAATCCGATAGACAGAATTGGCATCTTAAGCTCATGTAACGTTTCTTTAAATGTTACTACTGCATCTTTTGCACTCATTTTCAAAATAAAGATAGAAATGATACAAGCAATTAAAATGGCTGTTCCCGTCGCTGATAAAATATCTAATTTCAAGATTGCTTCATAAGGCGTCGGTTTATTTACAATTGGCTCTGCTTTCATTACTAAATTGTGTAAGCCTGGAACTTCAAACTTAAACACAAGGCTTTCCAAAGCACCACCTGAAGCAAATAACGCTTTAAAGAAACTTTGGCTCCAAATGACTACCATCACAGTTAAAATAATGAATGGAGACCATGCTTTTACTACTTTTCCTACCGTTAGTTTCGGCATAGATATCGCCGTTGCTGCTACTTCACTATTTGCTTCTTTAGACTGATAGATTTCTTTCGGCTGCCAAACTTTTAAGAATAGCGATAAACTCACTAAACTTACAAGTGCTGACGTAATATCCGGAAGTTCTGGCCCTAAGAACGTCGCTGTAATGAATTGCGTAATTGCAAATGAGCTACCGGCTACAAATAGAGCTGGCCATGTTTGTCTTACTCCTTTAAATCCATCCATTAAAAATACGATAAAGAACGGAACAAATAATGATAGAAACGGTAATTGATGTCCAGCCATTTGTCCAATTTTATGTGGATCAATACCTGTTACTTGTCCAGCAACTGTAATCGGAATTCCCATCGCTCCGAACGCTACTGGTGCCGTATTTGCGATTAAACAAAGACCCGCTGCATATAAAGGATTTAACCCAAGACCTGCAAGAAGCGCTGCGGTAATCGCTACTGGTGCACCAAATCCTGCTGCCCCTTCCAAAAATGCTCCAAATGAAAAACCGATTAAAATAACGAGTAAACGATGGTCATTTGTAATTGATAATACAGATGCACGAATCACATCGAATTGACCTGTTTTCACAGATATTTTATATAAAAATACCGACATAATGATAATCCAAGCAATTGGCCATAGTCCGTATAAGAAACCATATCCCGTCGCTGCCATCGCCATCGTGAACGGCATCTTATAAGCGAATAACGCCACTAAAATTGTAAGTACAACTGTAATAA
Source organism: Bacillus sp. FSL M8-0063 (assembly GCF_038005545.1). Lineage (NCBI taxonomy): Bacteria > Bacillati > Bacillota > Bacilli > Caryophanales > Bacillaceae > Bacillus > Bacillus sp. FSL M8-0063. Next base: position 498,800 of record NZ_JBBOTJ010000002.1, on the reverse strand, counting down.
ATCCTGCCACATACCCCTTCATGCGGAAAACTGCTAAAGCTAAGAAAAAAAAGATAATCGGAATAAGTGCGACCGCTGCCGAAATCCAAATGTTTCCGAACGGATCATAAACTTGTGTCCATGTGTTCATTGTTCTCTCCCCCTAAAGAATCCCCTTTTAAATAGAATAACCTCATCAATAGACTATCAGGTCATCATACCTTTAAACCTAAAATAAAAAAACGTCCAAGAAAACGTTTTCATTAATTCTATCACAACAATTTTCATTTAAAAAGATTTTTTTGAAAATTTTATTATTTCACTAGAAAATCTTACAAAATCGTCACGTTCTTGTAATGTTCATCGATAGTAAGCTTGCCAAAACTATTGCATAATAATAGTATAGCAACGGACATTATTTATGAGGTGATATATATGAGGTGATATATATGAACGGAAACAAAATATTAGCAGCTTTATCTTACTTTAGTGTATTATTTGCCCCTATCTTATTCCCTATTATTGTGTGGATTGTAGGCGATGCTGAAACAAAACCACATGCAAAACGTGCTCTATGGACACACATTATTCCAAGTATCGCTACATTCATTGGCGTAACTATTTTAGGAATTATGGGTATCGGATCGGATCAACCAGACGTAACACTTGGAATTGGAGCAATAATTGTCTTATGTATTTGCGGCATTATTAGCTTATACTACTTCATTTGGAACATCGTAAAAGGTATTAAAGTGCTGAAAGCTTAAGTTTAAACAAACGTTTGATTAAAACAGCACGCATCATAATAAATGAAATTTTATCGGCGATACGACAATCTTTTAATAAGAAAAAAACCGTCCCAAAATACCTTTTGGGACGGTTTTTTTATCTTCTGCGTTTCTTCTTTTTTCTCATCATTTTTTTGCGGCGCGTATTCACTTTATCCGCTATAATGTGAAGCGTGCTTGCCACAACAATTCCCATTAAGAACGTTACAATTTCAACCTCATGTTCCTTCGCAATTTCTATTAAATTCCCATCAAGCGCGATTACATTTAATAGGAATAAAAACGGAGAAAACACAATTAACATGTATGCAATACGAATCACATCACCAAGTATAATTGTATGTGTAAAGAAGGAGCGATGCGGCATGACCTTCTTATACGGATACCAAAATATACGTAGGAATCCCCATTTATTATACGCATTACTATATGTATCTAAATCCGGCGTTAAAAATGAAGTACCTACTAAAAAGCCAATTGCAAAAGTTAATAAAAAATCCAAGTTTGTTAATCCATACGAAAAGAGCATAAACAAAACAACCGGAAGGGATATTAAGTTTATTTTCGTATGCGTTCTTCCTGATGGCATAATGCACTTCCTCGCTTACGTTCGCCCTGTCACCATATGACAGTTCTCACCTATTGATCTAATTTCTGATCGATAAAGGATGTGTCTATATCCGAACCAAACCATTCTGCCAACTTCACTCGTGCCTTATCTTTCACCTCTTCATTGACGTATAACGACGTTTGTAATAGAGCAGCCATTAACGCCCCTAAATCATCTGTATAACCAACTCCAGCAATAAAATCTGGGATGGCATCAATTGGTGCAATAAAATAAGCAAGTGCTCCAATCACAATAATTTTCACTCGCTTTGGAACATCAGGTCTTTGCAAAACGTAAAACAATAATAAACTTGCATAAATAACCGACTGTCCTGCTTGCTTTGCAACATGTTTTGCTTTCTTCCAAAACGCTTCAACTGAAAATTTTTGTTCCATGTAAAAGCCTCCCTATTTTTTAAAAGAAATAAGCTACAATATGTTATCAGTAAAAGTTCATCAAAATTACACATAATCTATCAATGAACTTTCATTGTAACAAACAAACGAAAAAAGAACAAGTGTTCGTTAATTTTTACATATTTCTCATCATATAATAGGTTTCTAGATAGCCGCTTACCCATTGTCATTTCTTATTTCTCAACAAAGAAAATTTTCACTTTCACTTAACATTCTGCTCTACCTTTGTTATATTTTCTAGTTGACGGACATAAAAACGAATGTTAAAGTTTTCTCTGGTAGTGACAAATCTTATACAAAAAATGTAAAATGTTATAGTGTTTCTCAGAAATGAATTTTGTTGTATAATACAGAAATGACGTTATGCTTATGAGCAACACAAGAAACCAAAAGGGTATGCATAGTTATAGTCGTATATGGGTGAATATAGAACCTCTAATTATGGCCAAGAAAACTATGTATTTTTTATTTTAGCATTTTTCGCTCCAAAATCGACCAAGCCTGATAGAGAAAGGGTGGAAATGAATGAAAGAAACCTTGAAATCACAATTTCAAAATGTGCGTTTCACTGTATTCGTAGCTTTAGCTTTATGGCTAAAGACGTACCTTATTACACGCACAAGCTTTGATTTAAAACTTGAATCTTTCATGCAAGAATTCATTTTATTCCTTAGTCCATTAGCAGCATCATTACTGCTTGTTGGTCTTGCATTATTTGCAAAAGGGAAAAAACGTAACTATATAGCACTTGGAATTAATTTTGTTTTAACAATCGTTCTTGTTGGTAACGTAATGTTCTACGGATTCTACAATGACTTCGTTACTTTACCAGTACTAGGACAAACATCTAACTTTGGAAGTTTAGGTTCTAGTGTGAAAGAATTGTTTAACTACAAAATTATCCTTGCATTTGCTGATATTATTGTATTCTTCATTTTATTGAAGAAGATGAAGAATTTTGCACCGACAGAGCGTGTAGCACGCCCAATGCGTTCCCTATACTTCGTGTCAACAGTTGCTATTTTCTTCGCAAACTTAGGACTTGCAGAAGCTGAGCGTCCTGAACTATTAACACGCTCATTCGACCGCGTTATGCTTGTTAAAAACTTAGGTTTATATGTACACCAAGTATATGATCTTGGCTTACAAGCAAAATCAAGTTCACAAAAAGCTTTTGCTGACGGTAGTAAATTACAGGAAACAGAAAACTACGTAAAAACAACGCAAAGCAAACCAGATCCAAATATGTTTGGTACTGCAAAAGGGAAAAACGTAATTGTTGTCTCTCTTGAGTCATTACAAACATTCTTAATTGGTGCAACAGTTAACGGACAAGAAGTTACACCATTCTTAAACCAATTTACGAAAGAAAGTTATTACTTTGATAACTTCTTCCATCAAACTGGGCAAGGAAAAACATCTGATGCTGAATTCTTAGTAGATACTTCAATGTATCCACTAGACCGTGGTGCTGTATTCTTCACACACGGTAATAACGAATATACAGCAACTCCAGAAATTTTACGTGAGCAAGGATACCACACATCAGTATTCCACGCGAACAACGCAACATTCTGGAACCGTAACATTATGTATCCGGCACTTGGTTATGATCGTTATTACAACGAGCTTGACTACAAGATTACGCCAGAAACGAAATTAAATTGGGGATTAAAAGATATCGAATACTTCGATCAATCTATCGATATGTTAAAAGAAGTGAAGCAACCGTTCTATACTCGCTTCCTTACTTTAACAAACCATTACCCATTCACTTATGATGACAGTACGAAATTAATCGATGAATACAATTCTGGTGATGGCGTATTTGACCGTTACATGGTAACTGCTCGCTATTTAGACGAAGCAATGAAACACTTTATTGAGCGTCTAAAAGCAGAAGGTATTTACGACAACTCAGTTATCGTATTCTACGGTGATCACTACGGTATTTCTGAAAACCATAACCGTGCAATGGCACAGTTCTTAGGAAAAGAAGAAATCACTACATTTGACCATATGAACTTACAAAAAACACCGATGTTTATTCACGTTCCAGGTCAAAAAGAAGGTAAAACAATTTCAAAACCAACTGGTGAAATTGACATTAAACCAACAATTCTAAACTTACTTGGTGTAGATTCTACGAATCAAGTTCAATTCGGTCATGATGTATTCTCACCAGACAATAAAGGATTCGTTGTTCTTCGTGACGGTAGCTTCGTTACAGATAAGTACATGTACACGAACAGTACATTCTACGACCGTAATACTGGCGAAGTTGTACAATTACCAAAAGAAGAATCTCAACCACTCATTGATCGTGCCCAAAATGAATTGAACATGTCTGACAAAATCATTGAAGGTGACTTACTTCGCTTCTCTGAAAGTAACAAGACCAAAACTGGTGAAGTAAAGACGGCTATTAAAGAAGAAAAGAAGAGCGCTGAGTAATCTCAGCCTCTTTTTTTTATATTTCTCCATACAATCACTTATATTCATTAACTTTAACATTACATAACCTTTACCAAATATTCACATAGAATTAATGAAACATCTCTATAATAAAATATGTAAACGAGGTTCTCTATATTTCTTATCTCTCATCTGTAATAAGATCCCTTAAAGAAATATTTGAATCGTTTATTTCTACTTTCTTATAATTGTCTTTCAATGTGTTTTGTTTCCATACACAAAACATTCAATAAGACGATGTCCCTATGAAAGATAGCTACCCTCCTTGTGCAGCATTCCATAAGAATGTTGCTTTTTTTTATTCAAAAGCAGGATTCTTATTTCTCATTTTCGAATTTGTATATACAAAATGCTGTAAAAGTGAAACTTTAATCAGCCCTCACCAATCGGGCATTTACGGGCCGTTATTCGCCCACTTCACTTCTTTACTCCAGCCGAATTTTTAACAGGAGTTTTACTGCCCACAAATAGCGGGGTAAATCATTACTACTTCTCTACCATTTACAAATACATATACGTCATATGTAAAGAATTACTCACATAAAAATTACTATAAGGACTTTATTCCGCTATTTGTACACAGACCAAACGAATTAAAGCTTCATTTTACTTATGCACTTACGAAAGGATGGGACGAAAATTGGCATACGAAAAATTTGTACTATGGAATGATGCAGTTATTGATACAACAAAACATCACGCGTACATAGATTTTGAAGAAAGAGGCTTGCAGTTTGGAGATGGTGTCTACGAAGTTATTCGCTTATATAAAGGGAACTTTCACTTATTAGATCCGCATATCACAAGATTATATCGCTCCATGGAAGAAATAGAATTAACACTCCCTTTCTCAAAAGCAGAACTGATTATCCTACTCTATAAACTAATCGAAAATAATAATTTCCACGAGGATGGAACGATTTATTTACAAGTATCTCGTGGTGTACAAGCTCGTACCCATACATTCTCATATGACGTCCCTCCGACAATCTATGCCTATATTACAAAGAAAGAAAGACCAGCGTTATGGATTGAATATGGTGTACGTGCTATATCAGAACCAGATACACGCTGGCTACGCTGTGATATCAAATCATTAAATTTATTACCAAATGTATTAGCTGCTACGAAAGCTGAACGCAAAGGTTGTAAAGAGGCCCTTTTCGTACGAAATGGTACCGTAACTGAGGGCAGCTGTTCTAATTTCTTTCTCATAAAAAACGGAACTCTCTATACACATCCAGCCAATCACCTTATTTTAAATGGAATCATTCGTCAATATGTCCTTTCTTTAGCGAAAACCCTTCGCATTCCGGTACAAGAAGAACTTTTCAGCATTCGTGATGTTTATCAAGCAGATGAATGCTTCTTTACAGGAACGACGATTGAAATTTTGCCGATGACTCACCTTGATGGAACTGCAATTCAAGATGGTCAAGTTGGCCCTATCACAAAAATTCTGCAAAGATCATTTTCTCAAAGCTTGTTACAATCCAATATGTCATCTTCTTAAACACGTATAATTTCTAACCTTTCTACATTCAATATATGTATTTAAATGGAAATCAAGGTATAGATTTATGCCTTGATTTTTTTTTGTAATCTTTTTGTCATATTCAGATTACCGCATAAGTCTTGACAGTAATCGACATGCTCTTTAGAATTTTTAACAGTTGGTAAATATTTCTTCACTACATTACAGACAGAAAGGAATCGACAAATTATGAAAAAATACCTTGCCGGTCTTGCGGCAGTGTCTGTAGCAGGAGGAGCAGCACCTACACTTGATAGTGTTCAAGCTGCCCCTGAACAAAATACACAAAAAGCTGCTACAACTGTCCAAGCTTCTGCATCAAACAGCTCATCTTATACGGTAAACACTAGCGTATTACATGTTCGTGCAGGATCAAGTACTTCTCACGATATCATCTCGCGTGTTTATAACGGTCAATCATTAAATGTGATTGGCGAAGAAAATGGTTGGTTCAAAATTAACATTAATGGGAAAACAGGATTTGTTAGTGGCGAATTTGTATCAAAAAATGGAGCAAGCAATTCCAATGTAAGTACAACAGGTGGAAACAATAAAGTTACTGCTGATGTATTACGTGTACGTACTGCTCCGAACACTTCTAGTTCTGTTTCAGGACGTGTATATGCAGGACAAACATTAAACGTAATTGGTCAAGAAAATGGTTGGGTGAAAATCAACCATAATGGACAGGTTGGCTATGTAAGTGGCGAATTCGTATCTGGTGTTTCTTCTAATGCAGGTTCTTCAAACAACAATACGAATAATAACAACCAAGAATCTGTAAAACCAGCAAGCGGAAACTATACAGTAAATGTATCTTCCCTTCGTGTTCGTACAGGTCCTAGCACTTCTCACACAACTGTAGCTTCTGTTACAAAAGGACAAGTTGTACAAGTAGTTGGCGAAGTTCAAGATTGGTTCAAAATCAATTACGCTGGACAAACTGCATACGTAAGCAAAGACTACGTAACAAAAGGCGGTTCTAGCGACAACGTTACACAAGGTAACAACCAAGATAACAAACAAGAACAAAACAATAATGTAACTGTTCAAACTGGTGGTACTTACGTTGTTAACGCAACATCTCTACGCGTTCGTACAGGCCCTGCTGCTTACCATAGTGTAATTGGTGGCGTGTTAAATGGTACTACATTAAACGTAGTTGGATCTGAAAACGGTTGGTTTAAAGTAAACTATCAAGGGAAAACAGGCTTCGTTAGTAGCGAATTTGTAAAATTCGTTAAAGGTGGCACTGCTACTCCTGAACAACCGAAACAGCCTGAACAACCGAATCATGGTGCAATTGGTGACTACTACATTAATGCTTCTGCACTAAACGTACGTAGCGGCGAAGGTACAAATTATAGAATCATAGGGGCACTTCCACAAGGACAGAAGGTTCAAGTAATCTCTGAAAACTCTGGATGGAGCAAAATTAACTACAACGGTCAAAATGGTTACATCGGAACACGTTACCTTTCTAAAACACCGGTTGGGGGCGCAGTAGATAATAAGCCTAACAACAACCAAAATAACAATCAAAACAATAACAACAATAACAACAATAATACAGGCAATAATAGTGGTGATAGTTCTTCCATACTTGCATATGCAAAATCAATGCAAGGTGTACCATACGTTTGGGGTGGTACTTCTGCTACTGGTGTTGACTGCAGTGGTTACATCTACCACGTATTTAAGAAATTTGGTCATAACATTAGTCGTCAAAGTGTTGCAGGATATTGGAGCAGCTTACCACAAACTTCAAGTCCACAACCAGGTGACTTAATTTATTTCAAAGACACTTATAAAGCAGGTCCTTCTCATATGGGTATTTACCTTGGCGGCGGATCATTTATCCAATCTGGAGATAAAGGTGTCGCAATCGCTTCATTAAGCAATTCTTATTGGAGTAAGCACTTCTTAGGTTATACGAAAGCACCTTAAGTTATATTTTAGAGCCTTCTAGATTACTAGAAGGCTCTTTTTAGTATATGTCACCTATATCCCCGAAAAAATAGTGTATCTATTTCCCTATTTCATACACTATATTCTACAAAAACACTCCATAACGTTATCATAATGTATATTTTCACATAAAAAACATAACCTATTTCATGTCTAATCATTTTATATGTGTTTTTTTGAAGAATTTTCTTTTTATTTAAACTTTTTGTTAGACGTTTGACCTCCGATGTCCATTATGATAAGTTACTTAAGATGTTATATTCGCAAAAGTATAGACAACTGGTTTATACACTTTTTTACTATGAGGAAGGAGCATACACTGCATGAATCTTTTATGGGGAATTGGCGGCGTGATTGGAGTATTAGCAATTGCTTTTTTACTATCTTCCAACCGCAAAGCTATTAATTGGCGCACAATTTTAATCGCGCTAGCATTACAAATGTCATTTTCATTTATCGTATTACGATGGGATGCCGGAAAAGCAGGTTTAAAATACGCTGCTGATGGTGTTCAAGGATTAATTAATTTTTCTTACGAGGGAATTAAGTTCGTTGCTGGGGATTTAGTCAACGCAAAAGGCCCTTGGGGATTTGTCTTCTTTATTCAAGCACTACTTCCAATCGTATTTATTAGTTCATTAGTAGCAATCTTATATCATTTCGGTATTATGCAGAAATTTGTTAGTGTTGTTGGTGGCGCATTAAGTAAACTTCTTGGAACTTCTAAAGCAGAAAGTTTAAACTCAGTAACAACTGTATTTTTAGGACAAACTGAAGCTCCAATCTTAATCAAACCTTACTTAGCACGTTTAACAAATAGTGAATTCTTCACTATTATGGTAAGCGGTATGACAGCTGTTGCCGGATCGGTTCTTGTCGGCTATGCAGCAATGGGTATTCCGTTAGAACACTTATTAGCAGCAGCAATTATGGCAGCTCCATCAAGTTTATTAATTGCGAAATTAATTATGCCAGAAACAGAAAAAGTAGATAATAACGTTGAACTTTCTACAGAACGTGAAGATGCAAACGTTATTGATGCAGCTGCACGTGGTGCATCTGAAGGTATGCAACTTGTTATTAACGTAGCAGCAATGTTAATGGCTTTCATCGCATTAATCGCTTTATTAAATGGTCTATTAGGATTAATTGGCTCTCTGTTCCATATTAAACTTAGCCTTGATTTAATCTTCGGTTACTTACTATCACCATTTGCAATCTTAATCGGGGTTTCTCCTGGTGAAGCTGTACAAGCAGCAAGCTTTATCGGTCAAAAACTTGCAATCAACGAATTCGTTGCATACGCAAACTTAGGACCACACATGGCAGAGTTCTCTGCAAAAACAAACTTAATTTTAACATTTGCAATCTGTGGATTCGCAAACTTCTCTTCTATCGCAATTCAATTAGGTGTAACAGGAACGTTAGCTCCTACTCGCCGTAAACAAATTGCACAGTTAGGGATTAAAGCAGTTATCGCTGGTACATTAGCAAACTTCTTAAATGCAGCAGTTGCAGGTATGATGTTCCTATAAAATGATGCAAAGTCTCCTCTTTCTAAAGAGGGGGCTTTTTATTATATGTTGTATATTTTTTCGGTATATATTAAATACTTTATGCTTAAATATAAGAACATTATGATACAATAATTAGTAAGTCTGTTTATTTTTTCTTACAAAAGAGAGATACTACTTGTGGTTGCTCTCCAAAATAACCTAGTCATCCGGTCTATTTCTTAATAATTGCGCATACTACAAGTATCCTTGCATGAATTACCTTTAAGGAGGAAAATTTTGTGAAAGATAACTTCTATAAAGTCCTCTCTATGTGGATTTTACAAATTTTATTTTATTTTACAACTGTACATGTAACGCAATATGAGCATGCTCTCATTTTTACAATTATATATGTAATTGTTAATGTACTATTTCTATTATTGACTGATAAAACCGCATTTGTTCTCTTTATATTAGGAACCATTATTTCGGTATTCTACCTGTTCTACCAAGCATGGCTTTACTTATGGAGTACATCAGAACAATGGGAATACATTATTACTCACTTCCTAATGGCAGCAAACTTCTTCATCGTATATATCTCAACTCATTTATTAAAGAAGGTTATTCATGAAAATAAAGAATTAACCGAACGTGTGAGAACGTTAGAACAATACATTGGAGAATCAAAATTATTAACAAGAAAAGAATTCGAAAGACGACAAGCATTATTAATAAATGCAATGAATCGCCGTAATGAAACAGGCGTTATTATTTATTTTGACTTCACTTCCTTTAGTAAATATACGAAGGAAAGTGTTATGGACCGTGTAGCTTCATTATTAGTTGAAACGATAAGAGCTGACTTTGACCTTGCTGCTGAATATGATAATAATAAGCTCGTTATTTTATTACAAAACACAAATGAAGCCGGTGCTGACATTGTAATGAATCGCCTAAAGCCAAAAATGGAGAAATGGCTTGCTGCTGAAGCGATCCAAGATATAAAAATTTCACGCGAGCAAATTGGGAACAAAGGACAGACGTTATTATGATGACACTCGTTATACTTCTTTTATTCCTTCTATTTTGCGTACTCGTGTTTTGGATTAGCATCACATTTTCGATTAAGTATATACTTATTTTTACAGCCTTTCTATTCTCTGCCTTACTTGTTTACTATTCTTTCTTAACACTCGCAGGTTTAGTTCACCGAAATAGTAAACGAAAAGATCGTACGCTAGAACATTATCCAAGCGTCGACATTTTAATACCTGCCCACAATGAAGGTGTCGTTATTAAAGATACTTTAGAGGCGATGGCGAAGATTGAATATCCAGGTAAACTAACTGTTTATTTATTAAACGATAATTCGCAAGATGAGACACCTGAAATTGGTGACGATTTTGACAAAGCTTATGCTCATATTCGTCACATTCGTGTTCCGGCAGGTGAGCCAAAAGGGAAATCACGTGTATTAAACTATGGTCTTAGTATTTCAGATGGTGAATACTTCTGTGTGTATGATGCAGATAACCAGCCTGAACCACATGCTCTGCGAATGCTTGTAGAACACGCTGAAACAACCGAGGATGCCGTTGGAGCTGTTGGTCACGTTCGTACTGTAAATGAAAATAGAAACTGGCTAACACGAATGATTTCATTAGAATTTCAAATCTTCCAGCTCCTTATGCAATCCGGACGCTGGTTACTATTCCAAACAGGTTCACTAACAGGAACAAATATGCTTCTTCGTCGCTCTGCATTAGAAGAACTTGGCGGCTATGACCCGTATGCAATTGCAGAAGACGCTGAATTAACATTACGAATTACACAAAAAGGCTATCTCTTACCAATCGTTCCAGAATCGATTACATGGGAACAAGAACCTGAGCATTTAAAAATCCTTATTAAGCAGCGTACACGTTGGCTCCAAGGAAACTTGTACATTTTAGAAAAAATGTTTTCTTCCTTAAGTTTCTTTAAAGGAAAACTTCTCGTCCATTCCTTACAACAAGTTTTAGTGTATGTTGTATTTTGGCTATTCTTAATCATTTCGAACGTTTGGTTTGTAATTGGGTTACTCGGGATATTCCAAATTCAATATAGCATTCCGCTACTATTTATGTGGTATGTCGCATATATTACATATGTTTCTCAATTATTTAGTGCCCAGAGTGTGGAACGAACCTTTACACCAACTAATATTTTTATTAGTGTTATCATGTACTTTACGTACGCACAGCTCTTTACGTACTTATTCATTCGCAGCTTAATTTTATACTTACGTGCAAAGAGCAAGAAACAAGTCATTGGCTGGGATAAAACAGTTCGATTCAAAAAAGAAAAGTAAAACTTTAATCAGTGGGGTTCTCCCACTGATTTTTATTTACAAAATAAAAATCAGCACAGAGCGCCGTATGCTCTGTGCTGATTTATTGCCGTATAAATTATATATCAGACAATACCCCTTAGCTGAAAGTAATTTCACGTCCATCCCCCAACGAACGATTGACCTTCATTTATATACGAAAAAGTGATTGCTATTTTTGTAGAACCAATTGCTTCTCTTGCTGTTCTTTGCGCGTTTCAGTCTTAGGTTCCGTGCTTTCTTGGACACTACGATGTGCCACACGTTTCAAACAAATATGCTTCCACTTTCTTTCGTAACGTTTCATTATTCTAGATGTCCCCCTTGAATGCGCTTTAAAACTATTTGAAATCGCTTACAGGAAATAATATAGCACATATACATAAACGTGACAACACATTTCCGACAATTTTTTGTCAAAAATATGAATAGAATTTACAAATTATCGTATTTTGTCGAAACGTATCGATTTTTCTTTATATAAAAGGCATACTACTTATATAGTAAAGTATTTTATTTCCCTTACTTGTGTTTAAAATTCCTTCTATATAAAAAAGAGCTGATACATAATCAGCCCTTTTTCCTTCTATTATTAATGACGCTTCATACGCCCCTCTTTTTGTAACTCTTTAAATAATGCTGCCATCATAAAGAAAATAACGAAGACGAATGGGAATGCCGCAATAATAGCTGCTGTTTGCAGTGCTTCTAATCCACCAACATATAATAAGGTAGAAGCTATCGATGCTAAAACGATACCCCAAACCATTTTAATGCGGTTTGGTGGATTTAAACTACCATGTGTCGTTAACATCCCTAAAACGAATGTCGCAGAGTCTGCAGATGTAATAAAGAATGTTGCAATAAGCAGAATACCTAATACCGATAAAGCTGATCCAAAGCTTCCCATCTGATCAAACATAGCGAATAACCCTACTTCTGTTCCCATCTCTTTCACTTTGTCGAAGATATGAGCATCACCAAACAGCTCCATATGAATACCAGTCCCGCCGAAAACAGAGAACCAAAGCGCACCGATTACAGTCGGTACGAGTAACACACCGATAACAAACTCACGAATCGTACGTCCTCGTGAAACACGGGCAATAAACGTACCTACGAATGGTGACCATGCAATCCACCATGCCCAATAGAAAATTGTCCATGACTGAATCCATTGATTTCCGCCTTCATCTAATGGACTTAAACGGAAGCTCATGCTTGGCAATTCCTGAATATAAGAACCGATTGTTGAAGTGAAGTAATTCATAATAAAGTTTGTTGGACCTGCAAATAATACAATAATCATAAGTGCAAACGCCAAAATAATATTCGCATTACTTAAATATTTAATTCCTTTATCAAGACCTGTTTGCGCAGATAACATGAAAAGAACGGTTACGATTGCAATAATAACTAACTGTGTCGGCAATGAATTCGGGATAGATGTTAAATAACTAACACCACCTGCAATTTGCTTCGCACCAAGACCTAATGATGTTGCAACACCAAACACAGTTGCGAAAACAGCTAACACATCAAATGAATGAGCAATACGTCCATGCTCCCCGCCTTTAAATAACGGACCTACTGTCGCACTAATCGTACTTGCTTTTCCTTTTCTAAAAGTAAAGTAAGCAATACACAGCGCTACAAATGCATATAGTCCCCACGGATGTAATCCCCAATGGAAAAATGAAAAACGTAGTGCAAGACGCGCACTTTCCTCAGTTGCACCTTCTCCAAACGGAGGTGCGTACAAATGGTTTAATGGTTCGGCAACGCCCCAGAAAACTAAACCAATACCCATACCAGCGCTAAATAGCATAGCAAACCATGTCATATAACTATAATCAGGTTCATCATCATCTTTACCTAAACGAATAGAACCGTATTTCGAAACAATTAAAAAGATAGACACACCTAATATAATAGAAACAGAAATAATATAGAACCATCCAAACTTACTAACTAATGCAGTTTGAATTGCGGTTGTTACATTTCCTAAGCTACCTTTTCCAATAATAGATTCGGGAATAATCCCCCAAAGTGTAAATGCAATACATAATGTTAATGATACGATGAATGTTTTTGTCAGTTTCCTCATCAAATCCCCCTTCGTAGGTTTCACTTTTGTAAATAACATAAATTCCGATATGTAAAATCGGATAGAAAACTATAATTTTACGGTGATTTTCTTACTTTCACCTTCACCAATTCGAATTCTTATGGACAGCCTTACCTTCCGTATAACCTTTTCACTCTGCAAGAGCTACAAGATCGAAATACTGCTGTCAAATTGTGTGAGAAAAATGCGGATGGGAATGTATTTTCCCAAAAAAGGATGTGTTACAGATGTAAAAAAGGGCATTTTTCTTCCTTGCAACCCTTTCTTTTTGTAACAATTATGCGGTTTTTTTGCTAGTATATAGCACGTGTTTATAGTTTCACAAACGAAATGTTTATGTTTATATAACTATATTACCCATAAAACGGCAAAATACTCAAGGAATGTAATCGTTTAGTAAATATTATGTAACACTCCTGTAACATTTTTATTTACGCCGAAAAATATATGTTGTATTAAATATTTTGAATATAAGTAGAAACCTACTAATCACATAGAATGAAAAACGCTTTCCTATATCTTTTGTTATATTACAGGATGTTAACGACTGATTACGAATGGTTTGTAATTGTGTGTTTTCCCGAAATCCGAAAAAATCTGTTGCTATAATGAGGACACGAAAACAAACGCAATGGAGGCTATCATGAAAAAATTAATTGGAATAGCAACAGCAGCAGTTTTTGGTCTTGGGATTTTCACCGCATCTGCTAATGCAGAAACTGTTGTAACAACAGACGTACTAAACGTACGAGAAAACCCTACTACTGAATCAAAAGTTGTCGGTAAATTACAGAATGGTCATAAATTAGATGTTCTAAATACAGAAAACGGATGGTCACAAATCAAATTAGATGGTAAAGACGCATTCGTAAGTGCAGAGTTTACAAAGAACTCTTACTATGTAACAGCTAACGTATTAAATGTACGTGCTGAAGCGAACACAAACTCAGAAATTCTTGGAACGTTGAAGAAAGACGATATGATCGAAACAACGAACCAAGTACAAAATGAGTGGTTACAATTTGAATATAACGGGAAAACAGCTTATGTTCACGTTCCTTTCTTAACAGGCACAGCGCCTGTTATTGAGAAACAAGAACAACCTGCTCCTGCTAAAACTGTAGCACCAGCTAAAGCACAAGCACCTGCAGCACAAGCAAAACCAGCTGCTAAGCCTGCTGTGAAAGCTGCTGAGACTAGCACACCTTCTGGTGGTCGTGAGTTAACAGTTGTAGCTACGGCATATACAGCTCACCCAAGTGAAAACGGTGGCACATACGGCGGCCGTGTATTAACTGCAATGGGTCATGACTTAACAGCGAACCCAAACATGAAAATGATCGCTGTTGACCCGAAAGTAATCCCATTAGGATCTAAAGTATGGGTAGAAGGTTACGGAGAAGCTATCGCTGGAGATACTGGCGGTGCAATTAAAGGTAACCGTATCGACATCCTACTTGGATCAGATAGCGCTGCTCAAAAATGGGGACGCAAAACTGTTAAAGTGAAAATTTTAAAATAACCAATGACTGCTAAATTACAGCCGGTTCTCTTTATTGAGAGCTGGCTTTTATTTTTTATATAATACATATAAGGAGGTGACGTCCATGAATTTACAAGCTAAGGTAGACTGGGTCGGTACACCAAAGCCGTACATATATAAAGATGATGTAACATATGATGCAATCGCGATTGACTTCTCACTAACAAACGATGACAATCGCTATAAATTAATTGTGCTCAAGTCTGAAGAAAATACACATTACAAACTCGTACAATACGGAATAAAACCAGGCTCTCAAAAGCCATTCCCTATTGATATTCCATTCAAACAAAACATGTTACCAATTATAGAACAAATATTACATGATCCATATGTGCAAGCGATATTAAAGGAAACGCGCTCATAATTGTAAAAAAGGGATATCATTTTACCGGCAAAAATTCACAAAAGAAGTAAACTATAAAAAAGAGGTTGTTCAACAATATTGAAAAACCTCTCTCTTTTATTAACGAGTCGGACCAGATACTTCCTCTGATTTCAACGTATTATTGGCACCCAGAGAATGATATAGCACCTTTCCATTTCCATTAACAGTAACGATATGGTCATTATTAAAGCTTTTGAACTTTACAGACCCATCACCGTAACGAATATGGTACTCTTCATATGTCGTTACTTTATATTTCGTAGCACTTTGACGTTCTACATTACGAACATCCATCGTTAATAAGTCTTCTGTAATTCCTTTTTTGTGTAGATACTGTATGTAATCACGGTCTTCCTTGTACGATTTCCCGCTCTTATCATAATCATTTTCAATTAAACTAAAATCATTTAACGAAATCGCACGTACGTTATTATAAATGTGATTTCGTACAAAATCACCCACTGCTGAGCTTGATGTTTCTTTCGGGAATTTTAAGTAATACGTGCTTTGGTCTCCAATTTTAATACTTTCAGATTTTATTACACCAAAATCAGTAGTTTTCTCTAAATGTACTTCTACTGTTTCATCTGTGGATACAGGACCCAGTTTATAATTACCATAACTTAATTTCCCACGTTTTTTACCATTTACAAATACGGTTGCATCATTTTCATCAGAAGAAATGCTTACATACTTTCCTTCAAGTGATAAATCTACATTCACTTTCTCGCCCTGTTCATCTGCTAAATCTACTTCTTTCTCTGTTTCTAATTCAGTAAGTTCTGTCTTCGCTGTTGCCTTGACAACATACGTACCTGGGAAGTATGGTCCCAACTCTTTCGAAGTTTTATCACTAGAAAGTTCTGTTTCTTTTTTATCATTCACATATATTTCCGCATTCTTTGCAGTTGTACTAACACTCATATAATAAGATTTCATGCTAAACTTATACTTTGGATATAAGAACCACTCTTTTCCCTCTTCTACAATTTCCCCATCTTTAAACGAATTTTTATCCTTTGTTAACTTTTGATCTACTGTCTCTTTCTGTAAATAAGACAATAATTGTTTATTGTAAGAAGGGTTCTCTTTTAAGTAACGCATGTACGCTTTAATATCCTCTGTCTTAATCTTTAAGCTTGAATCATTCGCTTTCACAAACTCATCAATTGCAGTAATATCTTTCTTTTGGAATGCTTCAATCATTACATTTATTTGCTTTTCTTTTGAAAACTTGTATGCTCCAAATTTATATGCCCCAAATAATAAAATGGCAATGATGGCGAAACCAATGATTAAAAATAAATTTTTCTTACTTTTGGCTGGTTTTGTCTCGCTTTGCACTTCTGTATATGAAGCGGCGGTGTTATCGACGATTACTTCTACTTTACTCCCACACTCGGGACAAAAGTTCAAATGGTCTGCAACGTTCTTTTTACATGTTCCACAAAACTTCAACGTGCTCTCCTCCTACTTTTTAGCTAACTTCATTCCAACAAATGCTGCTACATATGTCACAATAAAACTACATATAGTTAAATATACAAATGAATTTTGCATAGATAATACCGTTCCACTTGTTCCAAACAAACTTGTTACAGTCCCTGAAACATCAATTTGGGACTTAGAAATCATATTCATTACAATCATCATAATCGTGTAAGAACCACTGCATACTACTAATGTAATATATATATTGGCAGTCGATAATTCAGCTAACTTTCTTCCCGCTCTAAACATAAGGAACAATGGAATAATAAGCAGTAATAAACCGTAATGGAATACGTTATTCACTTCATCAAATTCAGCAAGGCTTTCCTGACTTGCTCCTTTTGAAATCATTATATCTCTAACCACTACGCCATTTACAGAGATACCTGATATAAATGAAAATGATAATGTGCTCTCAGATGATTTTGATTTCTTACCAATTCCAGTAAACTCCTTACTAAGTGCTGGACTTGATACTTCTAACGGAGCAAAATGAGCCATACTCCATAATTGAGGTGTTAACTCTAATGCTAATAATGTACTTTCAGATTTTAAAGTTGTTATTTCTTTTAACGGTTCAATACTGTCTTCCTTATTTACTAACGCCATAATACAAACCACTACTGCTGTTATTAAAAGTCCTTTTATCATGGCTGAAATACCGTAATAAACAGACGCTCCATATGGCATTAACTCTTGAAATGCTGCTGCCATATTATTTTTGCTTGTATGAGCAATAAATCCTATTAAGGTAAATAATGTCCCACATGCAAAACCACTCAATAAACTCTTAATCGCTGAATAGCCAACCGTAATCTTACCTGCTTCTGAGAATGGAATTGCGAAAGATTGTGATGCTATAAAACTTATAATGAATAAAAAGACACCATAAATAATACCAACTGTTGCTGCTATAAAGATTTGATCCTTAATCGTTTTTGCAACACGCTGCTTTCCTAACCAAATTCCTGTACCAGCGAAAATCATAAATGGAATGATTAATAGTAATGTAAATGGAGTATGCCAAGATAAAGAAAATATCAATCCACTCTCGTCGCTAGCTGTAAAACCAAGTAAATGATAACTTAACATCGTAGAAGTTGCACTTGAATAAAAGCTTGGCAACATTTCTAATTCTTTCGCAAATTTACTAAACATCTCACTTAATATAGAAGCAAATAATACACTACCAATCCAACCAGCAATTAACATGAGAATACTTGCAACAATCCCACCAATAAAACCTGTTTTTAAAACGGCTTTATCTGCTGTAAATTTAACTTCAGGAGTACCGTCCATTGTAGGCAATTTAATAGATTGTTCTTTTTTCTTCACAATAAATAAGGAATGCCCACACTTTTGGCAATATAAATTTTGCGGAGCATTTTCACCGCCACAACCTTTGCAGTATTTTGCAGTATCTTGTTCTAACGTTACTGCATCTATAGCTCCTGCAATCTCCATACTTCCTTCATTAGGGCAATAGTTTACCTCTTCACCATGTTGATTTCCACATGTGCGACAATACATCTAATTCACTCCCCACTTTGCTTAATTCCACAAACCGGACAGTAAGTAGAGTTTTGATCGATATGTTCATTACATGAAATACAATTTGTCGTTTCACCTTCATTTTCTATCGCTAACATTGGATTAGGCTTTCCACACGAACCACAAAACTTATCATTTATTGATAAAGGTCCACCACATTCACATGTAGCTTTCTCGCCTTGTTGCTTTTGCAGTTCAACAATGCGTTTTCTTGCTTGATAAATAGCTACATCAAATTCTTGAACTGGAGCAATCATTTCTTTTAAGCTCGCTTCATCTACTCCATTTCCTCTTAATTGAACATAGACTCGTTGTCCAATCTCTAATAGAACCTCTGCCTTTTTCTGCATTTGCACTTGCATTTCTTTTTTCAGTTGAGCGATTTCTTGCGCAACTTGTAACTTCATCTTCCCTTGCTCAATTCCTTCTTGTAACTTATTCATTCCACTGCCTAACTTCGTCTGTAAATCTGACAAATCATTTCTCCCCCTATACATATATAGTAATATGCGAAATTAACATTATATATATTACCATGATTTTCAATTTATGTAATCCAAATTTCATTTTTTCTGTTTTGAGCATTTTTTGTTTATAATGGTAAAGGAAAGAAATATGTGTACGGAGGAATATTATGCTGCAACACTCAATTACGAAAGATGAAATTATGATGATTGCGAATGAGTTCGTTCAAGGACTAGATCCACAGCAAACAGCTGATCAGGAACATGTCGCTACAGCTCGGCACCTATATCGTAGTGGTGTTGTCTACAACGTTGACTTTGATGGTTATACGCTATCAGGAACTGTAGATGCTGGAGGCAGCGTATATAGCGTCCATATCCCGATTCGTAACGTCGCTGAAAGCTATTGCGATTGCTTTGCACCAACGCAATGTGAGCATATGCTCGCTGTTTTACTATCTGCAGCATCTAGTTTCGGGCAAGTAGGAGATGTATTAACTTTATTTAAAAATAATACGAAACCTTCCCTTCCTCCTATTCGAACTGCAAGACAAGTATTGCAATCATCAGCGTTTGAAGAAACG
The DNA here is from genome assembly GCF_038005545.1 of Bacillus sp. FSL M8-0063. Classification (NCBI taxonomy): domain Bacteria; kingdom Bacillati; phylum Bacillota; class Bacilli; order Caryophanales; family Bacillaceae; genus Bacillus; species Bacillus sp. FSL M8-0063. Next base: position 479,014 of record NZ_JBBOTJ010000002.1, on the reverse strand, counting down.
GATTATAAAAGTTGGCAATCGTATTTTGACAACGAATATGAATCATTTAAAAAAGAACAAGCTCGGCTTACTTATAAACAAATGTATTTTCTTATGAGTATTTTTACAGACTTCTATACGAAACTGGAGCGGAAAGCTCCGCGTATCGTTGTGATACATGAGTTGTTCAGGCTACATGCAGCGCTTTATTGCTTTCAAAAATTATTAGAAGAAATTCAGGACTTCGAAGCAAATAAAACGTATTCTTATCACCAGCCTGTTAACGTCGTTCGCTTATTTGTAGATAAAGTGGAATCCATCGTTCGGGACTTACAATCAGAAGCGATTCCTTCAGAGTCTGAAGCAATTTTGCAAGAAACAGCTCGTCTCGTTCACGAAGTATTCTTCTCCACCGACGCCTATACGCAAGAAAGATTTTTTATTTATCGTCACATATGGAGTGAACTCTTACACAATAAAGAGAAACTGCAAGAAGAAGAAAAGCGAATCGATACGAAAATCAATCCACTTTCCAAAGCATTAGCATCTTCTCATCTACTCTTTTTAAATGACGAAGACCTAATAGCTATGGACTTACTAAAGAAACAGCCTGCTTCTGTTGTAAGTCTGTACTTCTATTGGTTAGAAGAGCTATTAAATACAATGCAGTGGGATCGTGCGAAAAACTGGCTTTCCTTTACGTATAAACAAGTGAAGAAAACGATACATGAGCACGAAAATACGATTTTCATAAAAGATATCGTTCGCTTATTTGTCATCATGTATGAAACGTATGCAAACCATACAAATGAACAAGCCGGACTCGAAATGATTTTGCAAGAACTATTACCATATAGTTTCGCAAACTATGAGCAATACGTACTCGCGAAAAAGCAATATCGTACATGGGCAGAACTTCAGCTCTTACATGGGTTTGAAGCAATTGAACTTTTGAAAGAGCCACTGAAAGATATTGAAAAGGAAGCACCAGAAGCAGCCCTTCCTCTTTATCACCTTGCTGCTACCGAGGCCATTGAAGAGCGAAACCGCAAATCATATAGACGTGCAGTTCGTTACTTAAAGAAATTACGTACATTATATAAACGATTAAAGCGTACTGATGAATGGGATGCTTTCATTATTCACATCGCAAACTTACATTCACGTCTGCGTGCACTACAAGAGGAATTACGGAAAGGAAAATTAATTGATGATCAATCAAACTGAAGTAACAATTAGGCTCCAGCACGTTAGTCAAGGTTGGTTCCTTTGGGGAGAAGATGACAGCGGTACTCCATTATCCGTAACAAGTTGGAAACGAAATGCATTTACATGGCACTCTACCTCCTTCTACGGCACGTTTCTAAAAGAAGCGACCTTTGAAGGAAAACAAGGTGTTATGCTAACAAACGCACAAGCATTTGAATACATCGCTAATAAACCGATGAACTCCTTTGCCCATATTCAAATGAATGGCCCTATTACAGCACTTACGAAAGATGCGAATGAATTATGGGATGCCTTCACAAGCGGTAGCTTCGTACCTGATATGGAGCGTTGGTCTCAGCAACCATCTTGGAAAGTGCAAAATAGCCCAATTGAAGATGACACATTGGCATCTCTTTTCTCCGCCGCGGTAAATGAAAGCATATTACAAGATAACCGTTCAAACGATGGATGGGAAGATGCCAAGAGACTTTATGAACATTACGACTTTACGAAAAGACAATTGGATGCAGCACTACATGAAGAAGATTGGCTTCGAAAAATTGGTTACATTGAAGATGACCTTCCCTTTACAATCGGACTACGGCTACAAGAGCCGCAAGAAGAATTTGAAATGTGGAAGCTTGAGACAATTGTTACACCAAAGCGCGGGGCACATCGCATATATGTATATGAAAGTATCGATTCTTTGCCAAAACGATGGCACGATTATGAAGAACGTATTCTTGAAACACAAGAAGGATTCAGTAAGCTCGTACCGTGGTTAAAAGAAGGCGATACATTCCGAAGTGAGCTCTTTGAAACAGAAGCGTGGAACTTCTTAACAGAAGCAAGTAACGAATTACTCGCTGCAGGTATTACGATTTTACTGCCATCCTGGTGGCAAAATTTAAAAGCGACAAAACCAAAATTACGTGTGCAGTTGAAGCAAAATGCCACGCAAACGCAATCTTTCTTCGGCATGAATACACTCGTTAACTTTGACTGGCGCATTTCAACGAACGGCATTGATTTATCCGAAAGCGAATTTTTCGAACTCGTTGAACAAAACAAACGGTTATTCAATATAAATGGTCAATGGATGAGACTGGATCCAGCCTTTATTGAAGAAGTACGAAAGCTTATGAACCGTGCCGATAAATATGGACTAGAAATGAAAGATGTCCTTCAGCAACATTTATCAAACACTGCTGAAACAGAAATTGTAGAAGAAGATAGTCCATTTACCGATATTGAAATCGAGCTAGATGGATATTATGAAGAGCTATTCCAAAAACTATTGCACATTGGAGATATTCCAAAAGTAGATGTTCCTTCTGCACTAAACGCAACACTCCGTCCGTATCAACAACATGGCATTGAGTGGTTATTATATTTAAGAACGCTTGGATTCGGAGCATTATTAGCTGACGACATGGGACTTGGAAAAAGCATTCAAACGATCACTTACTTACTATATATAAAAGAGAACAATCTCCAAACAGGCCCTGCTTTAATCGTGGCACCGACATCTGTTCTTGGAAATTGGCAAAAAGAATTTGAGCGTTTCGCACCAAATTTACGCGTTCAGTTACATTATGGAAGTAACCGAGCGAAAGGCGAATTATTTAAAGACTTCCTTCAATCAGCAGATGTTGTATTAACATCTTATGCATTAGCTCAGCTTGATGAAGAGGAACTTAGTACGTTATGCTGGGATGCTGTTATTTTGGATGAAGCACAAAATATTAAAAACCCACATACGAAACAATCGAAAGCAGTACGAAACTTGCCAGCAAATCACAAAATCGCTTTAACCGGTACACCGATGGAAAACCGACTTGCCGAGCTTTGGTCTATTTTCGACTTCATTAATCATGGATATCTCGGCAGCTTAGGACAATTCCAGCGCCGCTTCGTCTCACCGATTGAAAAGGACCGTGACGAAGGAAAAATCCAACAAGTTCAACGTTTTATCTCGCCGTTTTTACTGCGTCGTACGAAAAAAGATCAAACCGTCGCATTAAACTTACCAGATAAACAAGAACAGAAAGCTTACTGTCCACTTACTGGTGAACAAGCTTCCTTATATGAACAACTTGTTCAAGATACATTGCAAAATGTAGAAGGATTAAGCGGGATTGAAAGACGCGGATTTATATTACTCATGCTGAACAAACTTAAACAAATTTGTAATCACCCCGCTCTTTATTTAAAAGAAACAGAACCAAAAGACATAATCGAACGTTCCATGAAAACAAGCACCCTAATGGAACTAATTGAAAATATAAAAGATCAAAATGAAAGTTGTTTAATCTTCACACAATACATCGGTATGGGGAACATGCTAAAAAATGTGTTAGAAGAACATTTCGGTCAGCGCGTCCTCTTCTTAAACGGTAGTGTACCGAAGAAAGAACGTGACAAAATGATCGAGCAATTCCAAAACGGAACGTATGACATTTTCATCTTATCGTTAAAAGCAGGTGGAACTGGCTTAAACTTAACCGCTGCCAACCATGTCATTCACTACGACCGTTGGTGGAATCCAGCTGTAGAAAACCAAGCAACAGACCGCGCATATCGTATTGGTCAAAAACGCTTCGTTCACGTTCATAAACTGATTACAACGGGGACACTCGAAGAGAAAATTGATGAAATGTTAGAAAGAAAACAATCATTAAACAACGCTGTCATTACAACCGATAGTTGGATGACCGAACTATCTACAGATGAACTAAAAGAATTACTTGGTGTATAAACAAAAGAAGCTAATCTCAAAAGATTAGCTTCTTTTTCTATTCCAAAACCAATTACTTATTATAATCCCTGTTAATCCGCCGCACGTATCCAGTAATGAATCTTGCCACATCGGTGTACGATCTCCCGTAGTCCATTGATGAATTTCATCAAATGTTGCATATCCCGCAACGAAAAGAAGAGCGTATATAAAGCACCGTTTTCTCGAATGACCCGATCGATGAAAAGCATAATACGTCAATGAACCTAGCATAAAGAACACCATAAAATGAGCACCTTTACGAAGGAAAAACTCAATAAATCCGCCTACACCTTTATTTGCAATGCTAACAGGTGTACCACCGCCATAATCAATAGATACCCATGAAAAATGATCTTTCACAAACTCCACATTTACATATTGTTCAATATCCGAGCGCATATCCTGCTTTTTATATGGTTGTGCCGAGGAATAGAAAATCAACCCCATCCATAGTAAAACAGGAATCCAAAATAACCATTTACGTTTCATTCTTCCGAAGCCCCTCTCTTAATCTTTTAAGAGTACCAAAAAAAAGAATAAATTTCACGCCAAAACATGACATTTGCAACCTATTTATAAAGTGAAAGGGGGTGATAAACATGGCAGTCGAAACAATCGTAACGGACTTAACTTTACGTCTTGTCTTAAACAATGGATTAGATAAGAACGGAAAAACAGCTTTTAAGCAAAAACAATTTAAGCGTGTTAAAACAAACTCAAACTTAGAGCAAGTACACAACGTAGCACGTGCTCTTGCTTCTTTACAAGCATCACCGCTTCACGCTATACAGCTTGTTAGCACATCAGATCTTTCTACCCTATAAGGTTAAACTGTACTCAGTGGGGGTGTTCATCCCCCCTAAGTATGAACCAACACCCTACTCGCAATATAGCGGGATAAATAAAAAGGAGGAAATAACGTATGCAAGTACTAGAATTAATTTTCGCGAAAGAAGATGGAAAAACAGTTGTTTTTTCTATCGAGAAACCTATTACACCTGTCGATGCACAAGTCGTAAATCAAGTAATGGATACCATCCTTGCCTCATCTGTATTTTCAACAATTAATGATAATACCCGAAAAAAAGGAGCCCGTCTCGTAGAAAAGAATGTATCTGAAGTTCCTATTACCTTATAAACAAAAAGACGAATCTGCGTCATTTTGCAGATTCGTCTTTTTTCTTCGGCATTTCAATCGGAATAAAGATTTTTGAAAAACCGACGCATACATATTTATAGTGCTCTCCGCCTATATCAAACTCGGTCGTATATGTTGAGAAGAAAATATAATCATTTCGCTTTGTATAATTCTCGATTAATAATCCAACTTGTGGCTCAACATATTTTTTCGCCAACTTCTTACCAGCCGATGCTAAATCGCCAAGGAGGCCCTCTTCATTTTCTTTTTGAACTTCGTCTAGCTTCTTACTTACATCATTACGTTTCATAAACTGCTTTGCTGCCCAGTCCGTATATTCTCCTTTACTCGGATTACTATTTGCTAAATATACTAGAAGAACAACAACTAGAGCCATAATAATATACCTTTTCTTCATACTATCTCACCGCCTACTCTTTTCTATTTTCATATATATGTACAAGCGATGCAAATTAGAAAGACTAACATCTATTGATTGTAAACGAATAGCCAAAATTTACAATATGAAACGGAATATTAACAATCACTTTACTTAATTCGTATATAATTATATTTGGAATTAAAATCATTTATAAGGGAGGAATCAAAATTATGAATGACGAAAATGATATTATTATTTCTAATTCTACAATGATGCTGGAACCTTACAAGCACCCTTATTATCGCACCAAAATTATCGACAGTAGCGGGAACCATCTTTACTCCTGTCAAACCGCTCTCCAACTCATCAAGCAATCTTGTCTAACCAATGTTCATTCTACTTATCAAGGCAGACGTAATGCAGTCCAAACAAATTTTAAATTTAAACAAAATGTCCCAATTCCGATTAATCATCGAGAATATATTTGTGCTTTTCCAACAGAATCTCCTTCTTCTCCAAACTGTATATGGCTATTTTATAACCATATAGATGACATAGAATTTTTCAAAAAGAGTAAAAAATCTAACATTCATTTTTCAAATAGCACTACTACAACAATACATATCAGTCCCCATAAGTTAAAACAGCAATTATTAAAAGCTGGATACGTATTATCACGTATGAACATGCAAGATTCACTACAATTTAAAAACCTCTTATTACATTTACTACCTTAACAGAATAAGTAGAATGGAAAGCAATATCCTTTGCCTTCCATTCTTATAATCCTATTTATCCTCTTAAGCTATTTCGCATTTTCTCAAGTGCTTGCCGATACACCCACCTCACTTGATAATAGGTCATTTCCATCTCGCTAGCGATTTCCCCCATCGTCTTCCCTACAAAAAAACGTTCGAAAATAATATACTTCTCCTTCTCATCTAATACACTCATAAAATCCTGTACTCTCAATCCAACATCTTCAAATGAAAAAATCTCCTCATATTCACCTACATAAACATTCCTTTCTTGCAAGGCAGACTCTTTCTTCAATCTTTCCAATATATAACCACGCACCGTTACAACTGCATATGCAGGAAAACTTCCTTTCTCCGCATCAAATCTTTCATACGCATGCCAAAGACCAATTAAACCACATTGATAATACTCTTCATGATCTTGATAAATACCTAGCTTCTTTATTTGATTTACGATCATTCCTTCATATAAAACAACTGTCTCTGTAAAAGTCGCTGGCTTCACACAGTACCTGTTTCTAAAAGGTATACCTCTTTGTTATTCCGCCGGTACCTCCACAATATAAAAATAAAGAAGCGATTTCACTGTGAGTAATTTTAAATACTACCGCCGAAATTTGAAATTACATGAAGTAGAATTTGAAATTCTGCTTGTCTTATTTGAAATAAGGGTAAAAATAAAAAAGGTGACTCTTGGGAGAGTCACCTTTTAGTCCAATCATATTATACCGGCAAACCAGGTAAAAACTTTGCCATCAATACAACAATCGCAGCTAAGAATACCGCCTTAATAATGAATAAAACGATAATTGGAATAGCTGCTTTCACTTTACTTAATCCTGCTGTAACTTGTAATCCTAACCAAATTAAAACTAAATTCCATAAATAGAACACTTCAATTGAATTAGCGATTCCATATGCAAGTGAGCCTTTCTCAAATAACGGACCTAAACTTGTATACGCAGTTGGTGCAGCACCTAAAATTAAAGCTATAATACCATTAATGAGTCCACCAATAATAACAATAATATCCGTGTATACAATAATCATTACTATTTTTTTATAAGAAGTATCATTCCCGTAAAACATCATAAACACTTTATAAATAGCTGCAACAACGAATGTTGCAATCATAACACCTACTATTCCCCATATCGTACTAGAAATTAAATTTGATACAAGCGAGCCCTGCTCTGCAAGTGCACCACCTAATTTCTTTTGCATTTCAATCATCTCAGGTGATGTATACGTAATATACGAATTTAAACCACCTACAAGTCCTTGTAATAGCGCCACTATGAAGAACATACCCCAAACTTTCTCAGTCGTCTTCATTCTCTCAAACTGTAAACCAGGAGAAGTAATCATTCCGAACAATGATGGCTTCTCTCCACCAGCTTTTTGCGTATTCAAATTCGCTTCCATTATAACGCCTCCTTCTATTTATATAACCCGTTCTAACGGGCGGTTCACTTCCTCAACATAGAGGCTACGAACCGCCCACTAGAACGGTAATGTGTAGTAGAGAGCTCCCTCTCTATTACACTACTAACTTATTCATAACGTAATGCTTCAATTGGATCTAATTTCGCAGCTTTGTTCGCTGGAATTAATCCGAAAATAATACCAAGTGTCATAGAGAATAGTACGCCTCCAACGACAACTTCCCATGAAACGAGTGGTGGCCATTTCGCAAATGTGGAAACGATATAGGCCCCGCCATATCCAAGACCAATTCCGATTAAACCACCTAGAAGTGTTAACATAACTGCTTCAATTAAAAACTGTAATAAAATTTTACTACGTGTTGCCCCAAGTGCTTTACGTATCCCGATTTCGCGCGTACGCTCCGTTACAGATACGAGCATAATGTTCATAACACCAATACCACCAACGACTAATGAAATACCCGCAATACCACCGATAATCATCGTCATAATACCAGTTACTTTAGAAACATTTTCTTGGAATTCTTTTAAATTCACTAGTTCATATTTACCTGGAATTTCACTTGGCTTACGACTATTTAATACATCAACAGCTTGTTTACCAGCTGCTTCTAAATCGTCTACATTTTTAGCTTGAATTGCGATATTTTGAATATCATCTGTTCCGAATAAAACAGGCCATAATGTAAGAGGGATTAACGCTTCTTCCATTTCAAATCCCATAAACTCATTATCAGATGTATACACACCGACAATCTGCATCGGTTGTCCTTTCATCTCAATAATTTGCCCAACTGGGTTTACGTCCTTAAATAACGTCTTTTCTGTTTTTGTACTAATCATCACAACGTTATTTGCATGAGAAATATCTGATTCATTTAAAGTACGTCCCGTTACGACCTTTACTTTATTAACCGCAAAATATTCATTATCAAGACCAATAACATTCAGATTTGCTTTTTTATCATTTACATCTAGTATCTCTGTCGTCGAATTTGTCGTAATAACATGTGAAACATCTTTCACTTGTTTTACTTCTAAAATATCCTCTTCCGTTAACTTCGGTATTTCAAATCCGCCTATAGCAAACTCATCATTCATATCTGGTTTAAATTGAATTGGCATAAGGTTATTACCACCAGAACCTGCGAATTTCGACTTCAGCATTGCTTCCCCGCCTTGCCCAATCGCAACGACAGTAATAATAGAACCAACGCCGATAATAATACCGAGCATCGTTAATGCCGAACGCAGTTTATGAGCTAAAATAGAAGATAGGGCAATTTTTATACTATCTAGTAAACTCATACCGCACACCTTCTATCTTCTGTAATTTTCCCATCTCGCAGTACAATACGGCGGGAAGAATACGCTGCTACTTCCTCTTCATGCGTGACCATAACAATCGTTGTACCTTCTGCATTAAGCTTCGTGAAAATATTCATCACTTGCTCACCAGACTTCGTATCAAGCGCGCCAGTAGGCTCATCAGCCATAATGAACGTTGGATTATTCGCAATCGACCTTGCAATCGCTACACGCTGCTTCTGTCCACCTGATAATTCATTCGGCAAATGGTGAACCCTATCTGACAAACCGACTTTACCAAGCGCGTCCAGAGCCCTTTGACGACGCTCTGCTTTCTTCACACCACCGTATACGAGCGGAAGTTCAACATTTTCTACTGCCGAAAGACGTGGAAGCAAATTAAAGTGCTGAAACACAAAGCCAATATATTCATTACGAATTAAAGCAAGCTTTGACTCGTCTGCTGTTAAGATATTCACATCATTCAGCATATATTCGCCTTCTGTCGGACGATCTAAACAACCGATAATATTCATAAGCGTTGATTTACCAGAACCAGACGGTCCCATAATCGAAACGAACTCACCGCTTTGAATTGTTACACTAATATCATGTAAGATTGGCACTGCCAATTTTCCTTGATAATACGTTTTAGCAATATTATTTAACGTAATCATTTCTCTTTCACTTCCATTCCGTCATACACGTCGTCGGAAGGATTTTTAACCACCTTTTGCCCCACTTTTGCGCCTTCAACAATCTCTGTCCAGTCTCCATCAGTAGAACCTTTTTTCACATTTTGTTTACGAAGCTTTCCTTTATCCTCAACATAAACAAATGCATCACCATCTTTTTCTACAATGCTCTTAGTTGGAACAGCAATCATCGTCTTATTCTCTAAATTTACTTGCAATGAAACATGATAACCTGGAGATAAACCATCTTGACTATCAAGACTTGCTTTATATGTATATTGAGACATATTTTGAGTCGCTTCACCCATACCACCAGCTTGAGCCATCTCTGCACTCGTTGGGAATTCACTTACCTCTGTAATTTTACCTGTCCACTTCTTCTTATTATTTGCTTTAGCAGTTACAGTAAATGTTTGATCTGGTTGAATTTGTGACTTCTGAAGCTCAGTTAACGTCCCTTGCACTTGGAACGGATCTTTAGACGCCACTTGTAAAAATGCTTTCCCTTGACCACCTAACGCTTGAGATGAACTTTGCGCCGCATCTTTATCTAACTTTTGAACGACACCAGTAAAATTACTATAAATCGTAAGCTCTTTCTGCTTTTTACTTAACTCTTCTTTCTGCAACTTCCCTTTTTCTTTCTCAAGATCAGTTGTCTTTTGTGCCATCTCTAACTCACTTACTTGCTCGTCCATCGGATCCGTTACTTCTTTCCCAGCTCCGCTATCCTTTGCCTTCTTAATTTCTTTCTTCAACGAATCAATCTTCTTCTTCCCTTGATCATAACGCATATCCGCCATCTTCTGATCAAGCTCAGCTTGCTTCATTTGCAAGTTAATCTCTTCATTATCATAAGAGAATAACTTCGTACCTTTCTCTACCTCTTGTCCTTCTTTCACTGCAATATCTTTCACTTTCCCTTTAGTCGGATCCGCATAGAAACTTTCAATATTCCCTGGTTTCACCTGGCCAGAAATTAATTTCGTATTATTAAGCTTTCGCTCCGTTACCTTCTCAAAGCTCACAGCATCAGCAGATGTTGATGCCCCCTTCTTCTTGCCTTGCATAATAAAAATATTAACCGCCGCTACAATAACAATTAGTGCAATAACCCCGATAATAATCCATTTCTTCTTCTTGCTTGGAGTACGAACCGTATTTGGTACCATATTCTCTCTCCCTTTATAACTTAATAGTTTAATATAAAAATTGTATAAAACTTTCTGAAAACAAATTACATATTATTACATTCTTTTTACAAAGTTTTACACATCCATTTATATTGTAACAAAAATTCCAATGATTAGAAATATGACATATTGTCTTTTAAGATAGATTTAAGGAAAGGTTATATTAATATAAGAAAAGCTATCCAAAATGATAATTGGATAGCTTTTCAAACAAAATATTATGCTACTTTAGTTTTTTTCCCCTCATGTCCACGTTGAACGATGAACAAGAAGATTGTTGATAAAATTGCACCTGTTAATAGTAAGATGAAGCAACCGTCCCAGCCAGAACGATCAACAATAATACCAATCGCTGCATTAGCTACAAGACTTCCGCCCACATAACCGAACAGACCACACATACCAACTGTCGTACCTACTGCAAATTTCGGTACTAATTCCATCGCACTTAAACCGATTAAGAACTGTGGTACATAAATTAAACAACCGATGATAGAAACTGCAATACTTACAACAAGTATGCTAGTTGCTTGCCAATATACAAACGTACCAATAACAACTCCGACCATACTAATGATACATAATGGCATACGTTTTCCTTTAAATAATTTATCACTTAAAAGACCAACGATTAATGAACTTGGAATTGCCATACCTTCAAAGATTGCGTACGCCGCGTGTGCTTCATTTTTTGAGAAGCCTTTAACTGTCGTTAAATAAAGTGGAACCCAGTTAATAACGCCGAAACGAATTAAATACACAAATGCATTTGCAATACATAAGAACCATACAAATTTATTTTTCACTACATACTTCATTAAAATTTCTTTTGGTGACATCTTGTTAGCATTATCTGCTTTTTCAAGATTTTCATAGTCATTACGATACTCATCAATTGGAGGAAGACCTTCTGATTCTGGTGTATCCTTCGCATTAATCCAAACAAGAACTGAAATTACCATTGCGATAATCGCAGGGAAAATAAACACGCCGCCTTGCCAATGATTTTCACCAAAAATAGCTACACCAATTCCGACAAGTGGTGGTACGAGCATTCCGCCAACGTTATGTGAAATATTCCAAATACCCGTTTTCGTACCGCGTTCTTTCTTCGAGAACCATTTCGTCATAACGATACTACAAGGGGGTGCTCCCATACCTTGTACAATACCGTTTAGAACAAGCAGTGTAACAATCATTCCAAATGACGATGCAAAACCGAAACAAATATTTACAAGCCCTGATAAGAATAAACCGACTGCGATAAAGCGCTGGGCGAAAGCTTTATCTGACAAATTCCCCATAAAGAACTTACTAAATCCATAAACAATTGCCATGATTGAACCTAGTAGTCCAATTTCAGCTGTACTAAATCCATATTCTTGTACTAAATACGTACTTGATAACGTAAAGTTACTACGAACTAAATAATAAGCAGCATACCCAACTGAAATTCCCATTAATACACGAATACGTAGTAATTTGTATACTCGATCAATCATATCTGCTGGCAAACGTTCAATTGCAGGTGCTGGCTTAAGCCATTTAAACATATTCTTTCGTCTCCTTTTCTCACTTCTGAGAGAGACGCTGTCTATTCCATATCTCGATTATTCCGCTATTTGATATATTTTTGTTTGTTCTTCTAACCGGCTGTCCTTCTATTTCTTTCTCATTCTTCGCAAACATCGTTGGTACGCCAAACGAAACCTTTTCTAAAATATGACCCGCTTCTTCTGATAAACAATAATCAATAAATAAATCCGAAATAATACCATTCGGTGCACGTTTTAGTTTCGAAATCGCATTAACAGATAATCCTGTTTGCTCAGGTTCGTTACTTAAAATAGGAAAGCCTCGTTTTTGAAGCATTCTCTGATCTCCCATGAAATTGATGCCTATCATATATTCACCGCTTGCAACAAGTTCCACTGGTATGTAACCATTCACTGTTACTTCTCCAACTTGTCCTGCCAAGTTCTTAACATATTCCTTCGCTTTCCCTTCACCTAAAGTATCAATAAGTGATTGAAAAAACGTATATGCTGTTCCTGAGACATTTGGATCTGGCATAACAATTTTCCCCTTATATACTGGATTTAATAAATCTTGCCACCTTGATGGATAAGGAAGTCCGAGCGGTGCTATTTCTTCATTCCACCGCTCTTTATTGATCGCAATTGCCAGCTTCTCCACTTCATAACCGTACCAATAACCGTCTTTATCTTTAACAGTTTTTGAAATACGGTTCGCATGCTGACTCGTAACAGGAATAGATAGATTTTTTTGCTTCATCATTTGATGCGCGTCTACCGTACCGCCAATAATAATATCCGCTTTCGGATTTCCCGCTTCCTCTTCTACCCTCCGAAGAAGCTCTTCTGTCGAAAGACGAATAAATTCATACGTACAGCCGCGTGGTTTACAAAATGATGACAGCAAAGCTTCACCAACTTCCTCACGAGCTGCTACATACGCAACAAGATGACGATCATCCAAAATAGGGAGACCACTTTTATTATATTTAATAGAGGTTGTATCTCGAGAGCAACTAGACATCGCTCCTCCAATTACTAGCAAAAAGAAGAAAAAGGCTATCTTTCTCATGACACATTCTCCTTTACAAATAAATTTGCGAGGGAGCTTTTCATATACATAACATTCCCGTTATTATCACCGAGATATTGCACAACAAAGTACGATGGATATACAGAAATAGTAAGAATATCTTCTCGCTCATTCTTTATAAGCTTCCCTGTTTTATAAGCGGTAATATAAGCAATCGGTTCATTCTGTGATTGTAATAATTTCTGTATTTCTCCGTAATCTGTAATTTGCTTTGCGTACCGAATCGAATCAAGTATGTGCGTAAGATTCATCGCACGTTCTACATCACCTTGACGTACTATGACATCCTGCGCTGACGCAAAAAAATCACTAATACGTTCTGGTGTGTAATACAGGCTTAACAAATACGTTTGAAATGCTGAAATCATTGGATCCGTACCATTCTTTCCGTACATATCAGCCCCGTACTGGAACAAGTCACCTACTGCAAAAGTACGTTTATGTCCATTCAAGTACGTTACTTCTCCAGTAAATACTTGTTCTTGATTCTTAGCTTCTCTCGGTTCTATTTGAATTCGGTCAAAGAATGAAACAATCGTATGCAAACGAACTTCATCCGTTATAACAATTTCTCCCCACTTTTCATGCCTAACCTTCATTTCAGTAGGCAGGGATTCATTCACCCTTTGTAAAACAGTTTGTTTGTCATTCACTATTGTGATTCGATTGTATATTTGCTTCTCCATCACATAAAACAAAATAAGAGAAACAATTATACAAAGGACAAACATAAGAATTTGAAATGATAGCCTTTTCATTTCTGCCTACCTCCAAGATAAAAAAACGTTGTTTCGAAAATACCGCATAATTGTTTCATAAATGTATCATTTAACCGCTTTCAGGTTTTTTATGTCTTCCATTCGTCTCGGAAGCAAGAATGTAATAAATATTGTAGTGCCTATTTCTTCACTACTCTCAATTCGCATACTTCCGCCCTGCTTATTCATAATCTCCTGACAAATATACAAACCGTAACCATTCCCGTAACTAGAAGGCAGTACCTTCCCTTCTGGCGATTCATTCCACTCTGCAAGCACACCTTCATCTATACCAATGCCATCATCATGAACAAAAACCTTTGCCTCACGTTCATTTACAATTACATTCATACGAATTTGCGTAGCATCGCTATATTTTATCGCATTATCAAGCACGTTTAAGAAAATCTGTTTCGTCTTATCGAAATCCGCAACAACATGTACATCTGTTAACTCATTTATCACTTCAATCTCAAATTTCTGCAGGCGAGGTTTCACAATTGAAACTGCTTCTTCTGCTAATTCCTTTATATTCACAACTGTAGGTGACACTTCAAACGTACTCGTCCCGTACTTTGAAGACTTAAGTAATTCCTCTACAAGTGATAATAGACGCTCACTTTCTACAGCCACATAACGCAGGCTCTCCTGTACATCTTCCTTTACCTTCAACTTTGGAATTAAATCCACATAGCCAATAATCGCCGTTAGCGGTGTTTTCAACTCATGTGTAATACGGTCTAAGAAATCTTTCTGCTTCTCTTTCTCCTCTTTCAATTGCTTAATATGTAGTTCAATTCCATCCGCCATCGCATTAAAAGACGCTGACAGCTGAGCAATTTCCACATATTCATTTAGCTCAATCTTGCTTTTATAATCCCCATTCGCAAGCCGCTTTGCCATTTGTCTTAACTGATCGATTGGCTTATGAAGAGACTTTGCCAAACGAATTGCAAAGAAAATACCCGCAGCTACTAGACAAAGAGACGTCATTAAAAACGTCCAGCCAACATTTGTTAAAACTTCCTTCTCACCCGTTAACTCATTTATAAAACGAACACTTCCGATGACATCGTTTCCATAATAAACTGGGCTTGAAAACAAAAGAATTGGAGCTGGGTCTCCTTCTTCAAAAACATAAGACTTCTTCCCCTTCAAAGAGCTCTCAATATCAATGTTCCGATGAAGAAGTGCTCCTTTTTGCGTATCCGCAACAACATCTCCATTCTTTCCAATCATCTGTACACGGACATCCATACGCTTCGCTAAATACGAAGCAATTAAAAGTGAATTCGGACCGAGCGTCTCTACCTCTGCTTCCTTCTCTAAATAATTCATCGTATAAATTTGTGCTTCTACACTTAATTTCTCTAAAGAATTTGCCGCGTTATGATACATATTCTTTTCTAACGTAATATAAACAACTGCGTACAAAAGAACAAAAATCGGGATTAACAGTCCCACTATTCCAAACACCATATTTCTTTTTAAAGACATACCATCACCACTTAACAATCCAGTTTATAGCCAACGCCATAAATTGTCTTAATATATTCCCCGCTATTCCCTAGCTTCTTCCGCAGTCTTTGCACCATAATATCAACCGCTCTCGTATTTCCGATATACTCAAACCCCCATACTTTCTCAAGTAACTCATCTCTCATAAATACACGCTGCGGATTTGAAGCAAACAACTGACATAAATTAAACTCTCGGTACGTTAACTGAATTTCTTGTCCACTAACATGCACTTTTCTTTCCTTAGGACAAATCGTTATCTCTCCTGCCCCAATTACTTCATGACTTACCGTTACCTCTGCCTTCTTCACACGCCGCGTCATATTCTTGACCCGAAGAATAAGCTCAGCATAATTAAATGGCTTCGTCACATAATCATCCGCACCAAGCTGCAGACCAAGCAATTTATCATTCATCTGACTCTTTGCAGTTAACATGAGCACTGGAATATCCCTATTCTTCTCACGGAACAAGCGAAGCAACTCATACCCATCTGTATCTGGTAGCATAACATCCAAAATCAATACATCCGGCCCTTCATTCCATTTCTCTAAAGCTTCTCTTCCATCAGCCGCCGTGAGCACTTCATACCCTTCCATCTCCAACTGCATCCGAATCAAATTACGAATACTCGATTCATCATCAACTACAAGTATTTTCATTATTCTCCTCCTTTCATCCCGTATTATAGTACAGTTTAGTATAGCAAAAATCATACAAAAAAAGAGAGAGTATTGTCGAACATATGTTGAACGACAATACCCTCTCTTTCACTTATTATATTTATTTAGCATACCCATTAGGTTGCTTCTGATGCCAATTCCAAGCATGCTCAATGATTGTCTTCACATTTACATACTGAGGATCCCATCCTAACTTCTCTTTCGCTTTCTGAGAAGAAGCAACTAAACGTGCTGGATCTCCCGCACGGCGCGGTGCCACCTCAGCTGGAATTTCATGATTTGTAACTTCACGAACTGCATCAACGATTTCTTTTACACTGAAACCATTACCATTTCCTAAGTTATAGAAATCACTTTCTCCGCCGTTCTGTAGGTCTTTAAGCCCTAAGAAGTGAGCTGCTACTAAATCTTCAACATGAATATAATCACGGATACAAGTACCATCTGGTGTATTATAGTCCTCACCAAACATCATAATCTTCTCACGTTGACCTAACGCCACTTGCAGCACAAGAGGAATTAAATGTGTCTCTGGACGGTGATCTTCCCCAATAATACCATTTGGAGTTGCACCAGCCACGTTAAAGTATCTGAAAATCTTATAACGTAAATTAGAAGCTTGGCTATACCAATGGAGCATCTTCTCGATTGCTAACTTCGTTTCTCCATACGTATTCGTTGGATTTGTCATCGTTTCCTCAGTAATAAGGTCTACATCTACCTCACCATACGTCGCCGCAGTAGAAGAGAAAATAAACTTATCTACCTTAAACTCATCCATTACCTCTAATAAGCAAAGTGCACCATACACATTGTTATTATAATATTGCAGAGGCTTCTCCATACTAACTCCAACTAAAGAATCAGCTGCGAAATGCATAACTGCCTCAATATTTTCTTGTGTAAAAACATCTCTTAAAAATGCTTTATCACGAAGGTCGCCATTATAAAACTTCGCACCTTCCGTAATTGCATCTTCATGACCCGTTTGTAAGTTATCTACTACTACTACAGATAAACCTTCGTCTACTAATTTTTTCACAGCGTGAGAACCGATATAACCAGCTCCGCCGCAGATTAGAATTGAATTCATTGTCTTCCTCCTACATATATTAGGATTTCTTATTCACTCTCTTATTATAAAAGGTATACGATTGCTCGTATACCTTTTGTGTACCTTTATTACTTAGCAACGAAATAATCCGTTACATATTGTGCCCAAACTTCATGCCCTTTAGCACTTGGGAAACCGAATTCTTCTGTTAAGTATGGTAGAATAGCCTTTGTTGATGCATCAGGCCATACTCCCCAATGATCCACATATGTATAACCATTTTGCGTCGCAAATTGCTTTAACGCTTCAATTGCCTTCGGATAATTCTTCGCACCATACACTGGGTTTGGTGGTTGAATCATAATCGTAGCACCCTTTGCACTAGTAGAAAGTGCTTGCACAAACTTCTGTGTACTCGCAACAGAGTTTCCATTACCAGTTTTACCATTGTCAGTAATAAACGGTGGCTCGAATAAAATCACATCTGGATTTTCTTTCGCAATCTCTTTATCACGTTTATTTGTGATTAACTCGTCTGTACTTTCACCCTTATATTCCTTTACTGTCACATTCCATAACCCTTTACCGTAAGCAGTTTCTAAATTAGCCGTTAACTTAGCTGCCCAAGCATCTTTTTCAGATGAAGAAGCTTCATCACCAACAATTACAAGGTTTACTGCCTTTTTATCCTCAGCAGCTTTCTTTAACTTCTCTTTCACTTCATCTGGTAAATTCTTCGCATATGCTTCATTAAAAGATGACTTCGCATCTTGGTTTTTCTCTGCTTTCTTCGCTCCGCTATCTTTCACTTCAGATTTCGTTTTCGTTACTTCACTCGTCTGTCCCGTCGCATGCGCAATCTTCTTATTCCAGTACAATTTACCGCTCACAACCGAAGCGACAAACAATACAAAAATAACTAGGACAAGTACTGCTTTCTTATTCATCGATTCACCTCATCTATTAATCTCACAATATATAATATTAATATAAATCTATGCAAAAATAAACCCAACTCCTACCAAAGGAGTTGGGTTATTACATATTACTTAGTCACTTCAAGATGCGCTCTTAGCTTATTCGTAATATCTTGTTTCGCTGCATCTGGAACGTAGTAGTACCAAATACCATCAGCAGCTTTGTGGCCGTCACCTGGAATTTGGATTTCTTCACTATTCTCCATGCAATCTTTATAGTTCTTTTGAATATCAAACATTTGATCTTGCGTTAAACTTGTTTTAACATTTTTCTCAATTGCTTTTAATACATCACCATAACTTGCTAAAGAAGATACACTTGCACCTTTTTTAATTACAGCTTGAATGACTTGGCGTTGGCGCATTTGACGACCGAAGTCACCGCGTGGATCTTCATAACGCATGCGAGTATACTTTAATGCTGTTTCACCATTTAAATGGATATTACCTTTAGCAAAATGCTGATTTCTCGATGTAAACTCCAAATCGTTATTAACATCAACACCGCCAACAGCATCTACAATATCTTTGAACCCAGCCATGTTTACTTCGATGTAATGATCAACTGGTACATTAAGAAAATTCTCTACTGTTTTTACAGACATATCAATGCCACCGAAAGCATAAGCGTGGTTAATTTTATCTTTTTTACCTTTACCAACAATTTCTGTATAAGAATCACGTGGAATACTTGTAATTTTCATAGATTTTGTTTTTGGATTTAAAGTAAATAACATAAGTGAATCTGATCTACCTGTTCCATTATCTTCTTGGTCTACACCCATTAATAAAATAGATATAGGTTTATTATCTGCAATCTCTACTTTCTTATCTCGCTTATCGGACTTATCACGATCCAAAGGCTTATGCACTGCATTTAACGCATTAGACACATTAGAATATACAGTATATGCATATACACCACCAGCAATAACAAGAACGCCAATGATACCTAGAATCCAGAATAGAATCTTTTTCTTCATCGTTTTTCCTTCTTTCGGGTAACAATTTTAATACTCTACATACGAACTTCTAATACTATACTTCCATATGTACAACTTGTAAACCACTTAATATGTACCACAAAAACACAATGAGTTATTTTATAACCAAATACATACATTTTCTCTAACCCACTTGCCTTATATAAAAAAATGCAAAGTTAATTTCTAGTCAATTCATAATTCACATAAAAATATGGAGGTAACACTTATAAAGTATTACCTCCAAGGATTAATTAATAGACTACTTTTTTAATGATGAATATTGTTTTGTAAAATAGTTTTGATACTCACCAGTTACAATTGCCTTCCACCATTCTTCATTATCTAAATACCACTGGATTGTTTGAGCAATTCCCGTTTCAAATGTGTAAGTTGGTTTCCAACCTAATTTCTCTAGTTTTGTTGGGTCAATTGCATAGCGCTTATCGTGACCTAGTCGATCTTGAACAAACTCGATTAGTTCTTCCGATTTGCCAAGTGTACTAATGATCGTTTTTACTACTTCTAAATTTGTACGCTCATTATGTCCACCAACATTATAAACCTCTCCATTTGCACCCTCATGCATAACTAAATCAATTGCAGCACAATGATCAATAACGTGTAACCAGTCGCGAATATTTTTACCGTCCCCATATACAGGAACATTTTCATCATTTAATACACGTGAAATTGTTAATGGAATTAATTTTTCTGGGAAATGGAATGGTCCATAATTGTTTGAGCAACGTGTAATGTTAATTGGTAAGCCGAATGTCTCATGATATGCTCGAACTAATAAGTCAGAAGACGCCTTACTTGCACTATATGGGCTATTTGGTTGTAAAGGTGTATCTTCTGTGAAGAATGTAGTTGGATCAAAATCTAATTCGCCGTATACTTCGTCTGTTGATACGTGAACAAATTTAGTAATACCATACGCCTTTGCTGCATCTAATAACACTTGTGTCCCTAATACATTTGTACTAATAAACACTTCAGGTTCAGCAATAGAACGATCCACATGACTTTCTGCAGCAAAATGAACAACATAATCGAATTTTTCTTGTTCAAATAGTTGGTTTACCGCTTGACGGTCTACAATATCTACCTTAGCAAATGAATAGTTATCTTTATCCTCAATATCTTTATGCTTTGTTAAATCTCCTGCATATGTCAATGCATCTAAATTTACAATATGATAATTTGGATACTTATTTACCATATACTGTACAAAGTTTCCTCCGATAAAGCCCGCGCCACCTGTTACTAATACTTTCTTTTTTTCCATCTTATTTCACCTCTTGTTGTAATTGTGTAATATAATGTTTTGTTGCTTTCTTCCAATCTTGTAATGGCTCAAATCCATTATCAATTAATTTCTGCTTCGACATACGTGAATTTTTAGGACGTACTGCGCGAGTAGGATACTCTTCTGTTGTAATACTATTTACTTTTACATCTTGTCCTGCAATCTCAAAAATTTCTTGTGCAAATTCAGCCCAACTGCAGAAACCTTCATTTGTAGCATGATATGTACCATATTTCTCTGTTACGACCATATCAACTAATAAACGAGCTAAGTCATATGTGTAAGTCGGTGATCCTATTTGATCTCCCACAACGTTCAGTTCATTACGTGTTTCGCCTAAACGAAGCATTGTTTTAATGAAATTATTTCCATTAATACCAAATACCCATGAAATACGTACAATAAAGTTGTTATCTATTAGGCTTCTAACTACTTTTTCTCCCTCATACTTTGTTAAACCATAGTATCCAACCGGATTAGGTGCGTCAGTTTCTACAAATGCATGCGTTCCTTCTCCATCAAATACATAATCCGTACTAATATAAATAAATTTAGCATTTAATTTTTTTGCTGCTGTAGCAAGGTATTTTGTACCTTCTACATTCACATTCCAACAAAGTTCTTTATCATCTTCAGATTTATCAACAGCCGTATATGCTGCACAATGAATAATTGCATCTGGTTTTACTTTATCTACAAATTCATAAACCGCAGCTTCGTTTGTAATATCTAAATCTTCTATTCCAATACCTTGCATTTCTAGTCCTTGCTTCTCTCCACGTTTTACTACGTCATATCCAAGCTGACCATTATAACCGGTTACTAAAATTTTCATTTTTTTACTCCCCGTATACAAAGTTAGTTTCTGCTTCTTTTAATGAAGGTGCTTTTTCGTCTTTTTCAGATAGCACTGGTTGAATTTCCATTGGCCACTCAACACCAATTTCAGCGTCGTTCCAAACAATGCCTCGATCGCATTCCGGAGCATATAATTCATCAACTTTATACTGAACCTCAACATCATCTGTTAATGTCATAAATCCATGTGCAAATCCTTTTGGAACTAATAACTGTTTTTTATTTTCTGCACTTAGCTCAATACCGAACCATTGACCGTATGTAGGACTTCCCTTACGAATGTCGACCGCTACATCAAAGATTGATCCACGTGTACAACGTACAAGCTTAGTTTGTGCTTTAGGATTTAACTGATAGTGTAAGCCACGAAGTGTTCCCTTTGTTGCAGAAAATGATTGATTGTCTTGTACAAATTGTAGATCAATTCCTGCTTCTTTCATTGCCTTATCGCTATACGTTTCCATAAACCAACCACGATGATCTCCAAACACTTTTGGCTCAATTACTTTAACACCTAATAAGTTTGTATCTAAAACTTTCATTACATTCACTCCAAATTAGTATTTAATACTACCGTTTGCTACTTTTAATAAATATTGACCATAGCCATTTTTAGAGCACTGATCACCTGATTCAGTTAAAGTTTCTTTATTAATCCACCCATTAATAAACCCAATCTCTTCAAGTGCTGCAATTTTAATTCCTTGATGGTCTTCAACTGTTTTTACAAAGTTTGTTGCATCCACAAGACTTTGATGTGTACCTGTATCTAACCATGTGTAACCACGGCCTAATAATTCAACTTCTAACTCACCATTATTTAAATATGCTTCATTTATAGATGTAATTTCTAATTCTCCACGTGCCGATGGTTTAACATTTTTCGCAATTTCAACTACGCGATTATCATAGAAATATAAACCAGTAATTGCGTAATTTGATTTTGGCTCTTTCGGTTTTTCTTCTACACTCAATACTTTCCCATTCTCATCGAATTCAACTACACCAAAACGCTCTGGATCATGTACATGATAACCAAACACTGTAGCTCCACTTTCTTTCTGAGCTGCACGCTGTAACATTTTGCGCATTCCGCTACCATAATAAATGTTGTCCCCTAGCACCATCGCTACAGAATCATCACCAATAAATTCTTCACCAATAATAAATGCTTGTGCTAATCCATCTGGACTTGGTTGTACTTTATATTGAAGAGAAATACCAAATTGAGATCCATCTCCTAACAAAGATTCAAAACGTGGTGTATCCTCTGGTGTTGAAATAATTAAAATTTCACGAATTCCCGCTAACATCAGTGTAGATAGTGGGTAATAAATCATTGGTTTATCGTATATAGGTAACAATTGTTTACTTGTTACCATTGTTAATGGATATAATCTCGTTCCACTTCCACCTGCTAAAATAATACCTTTCATAATTACGCTCCTCTGCCTTTAACTTAATATTTATTCTCTTAAAATACTATATTTTAAAGTTAACTTAATGCAACCTTATCAATTACTTCTTTAAGACGAGAGACATGTACTTGTAACGAATATTCATTCTGAAGTTTTTGTTCAGCTAGCATCCCCATTTCTGCTAACATATTAGTCTCATATTCCTTAACTACTAACTCAATATATTTTTCCCAGTCGTCTAAACTATGAGTTAAAAAACCGTTATTCCCATGATCAATTATACTTGTGTTGACACCCACCGCATCAGCGATAGTTGGTTTTCCAACACTCATATACTGTAATATTTTCAAGCCACACTTTCCTTTAGACCAATCCGAATCCTCCAATGGCATAATTCCAATATCAATTTGACTCAAGTTCTCATATTCGGTTTCTTCAGACCATACTAACTCTTCTA
This sequence comes from Bacillus sp. FSL M8-0063, assembly GCF_038005545.1. Taxonomy (NCBI): domain Bacteria; kingdom Bacillati; phylum Bacillota; class Bacilli; order Caryophanales; family Bacillaceae; genus Bacillus; species Bacillus sp. FSL M8-0063. The sequence goes on along the minus strand of NZ_JBBOTJ010000002.1, from coordinate 455,479 downwards.
CAACAAAATATGATGAGTGAGGTATATAATTCAAATTTCCGCCAATACATCTAAATACAATCTGCTTCTTATACTTTTCAGCTACCTTATCAAAAATAGGTAATATCTTTTTGAAGTACGATGAGTTCCCTGGATTTCCTATCCATCCAAAAACAATCTTATCGTTTAAGCCAGACTCTCTACCTATATTTTTCACACTGTTCAAATCAATGACAGTCGGTATGATAATTGTATTAGAGTTTATTTGTTTACAATAAGATTCCAAAAATTCATTTCCACAAATAACCATGTCTGAAATTTTAATTATCCTATCATAACGCTTTCCATATTTCAGATTATAAAGTAACTTATTTTTTTTATTACTTATCTCTGAGGTATCATCTAAGAAGATTGCATCATCTAAATCAAAGATAATTTTAGCTCCCTTTAGCTTTAATAATCGTTCTAACCAAAATAATCCGAAGGGATATATATCTCTGTGAACAAAAAGAATATCTCCTTTTTTCACCTTAAAAATTAAAGATAATGGCTTAAACAATAAAAATATTAAGCGATAAAAGACACTAAATAAGTTATTACTCTTAAATAAACTATATGTAGTATCATCTAAAAATTGAAAGGTCTCTTTTTCTAATTGAATGTTTAGATATGGTAGAAATTGAAACACTCTATATCTAGAACTTGCACCTCTTCTACCAGTCGGTGTACAAAAATAGATTTTCACTTTCAATTCTCCCTATCTGGATATTTCCTTATTATTTAAACTTCCCATATTATTACGTAGTCCATCAATAAAGCCTTTACCCATCATTTTTATTTTTTTAAATTTGTTTTCTTCAATGACAATAGTATCAATCATAATTTTAAAAACACCTTTAGTAGACAAAAATACTCTAATTGGGTATCTAAAAAGATATTCTTTATATAGCTGAACCGTATTACGATAAATATAATACTTTCTTATTTCATTATGATTAAGGGCTTTCCATTCTTTTTTTCCAATTTTTAGTATATGCTTCTCTCTTCCCAACCTATGGCGTAAAATAGCATCCTCAACTTGGTAAACTTTATATCCATTTTTTTTCAATCTAAAACAGTATTCAATGTCAACCATATCAATAAAATATTCGTCCTTAAACCATCCGACAAGAGAAAATGATTTTGTATTAATAAGACTACCAGATGTTATAGCCGCATCTATATATCCACTACTACGTTTTTTACCTTTTCCATTATAGTCAGTGATAACTGGTGCTAAAATCATAATTTTTTCATCTTTTTTATCATTATATGCCTTTAAGAGATTCTCTATCATATTTTCAGGTACTGAACTATCATCATCTAACGTTAAGGCCCAATTAAAACCATTTCTTTCAGCGTATTCACACCCTTGGTTTAAAGCTGTAGCTATACCTAAATTCTTTTCATTATAAATAATAGTACAGTTCTCTATATCTCTCTCAATTTTTTCTAATAGACGTTTACTCTCATCCGAAGAGCTTCCATTATCTACAATTACAACAAAATCGATTAAACTTTTTATTTTTTTTACATTTTGATATATATTTTCTTCAGGATTATAAGAAACAATAACAGCACACACTTCTTTTTTCATTATTTTTACCTCTTTTTAATTAGTTAGCTATATGATTTCTCTCAAGTCTTTAGATAAATTCCGTTCCTTTTTTATTCCATATATACATTAAAAACTTTGTAGGAATACTACATTTAATTACCCCTTTAATAAAGGTACTGATATCGATTGTTTTACTTTTATATGCTTTACAATAAATCTTACACGCTGCTTTCTTTCTTCCATTAGCTATTAAATGATATACTACAAACATCAATAAAAATGAGTGATATGCCCTTATAGATAAATCTTTTTCTACATTTTCTCCCCACTCAATAGATAAGTAGAACTTATTATTATTTCCTACTCTTCCTTCCCTTTTCTCATGATGATAAATTGTCAGGTGCTCCTGGAAATTTATAAATTTCGCTCCATTATTTCTTAATCGTAAACAAAAATCTATATCTTGATGCTTTCTTAATTCTGGGTTAAATAATGTTTCCTTTCCCAATTTACTAGAAAACATATAAGTACTCGCTTGGACCCAAATACCATTATTATTAATGAACATATAGTCCATAATATCCTCATGCTCTTCTAAATCTCTATTAGTAGAAAGTGTTTCTTTTTCATCATCTTTTACTATTAAGCCAGTAAAGCAAACTATATTCTCTGTTTGTCCACTACGCTTGATAAAATCTATTTGTTTTTCTAACTTATTTGGTAACCATTCGTCATCTGAATCTAATAATGCAATATATTCTCCTTGACTTTGCAAGATTCCAGTATTTCTTGGTCTAGTCCCATGAGTGTTTTCTTCTAATTTTATATATTTGATTCTGCTATCTTTATAGCTACTAATAATTTCTTCAGTATTATCAGTTGAAGCATCATCCACAATTATTAGCTCAAAATTAGAATACGTTTGAGCTAATACACTATCAATTGTCCTTCTTATCAAGTCCCCTCTATTATAAGTAGGTACAACCACACTTATTAAGGTTCTTTCCATATCAACCACCATCTTTTCTTACTAAAAGTTATACATAACTTAACGCTTAACTAAAAAGCTAAAAATTTTAAATATCACTGTTCTAAAATATGAAATTGGGAACAGACAAATAAATAATATAATCGTTATAGAAGAAAAAGTCATGAATCCATTTATCAATAAAGTACCTATGCCATTCACTTTAATGGTGAACCAACTCATTATATTTTCCACGACGATTATAGTTCCAAGAGAAATACTTGTTAATAACGTAAAGTGCATAAAATAAGACTTAACACTGCATTTAAATCCTGCCTTAAATAGTATATATGGCCTCCAAAATACAATTATAGGTAAACTACTTGCTAAGGTCCCCAAGTACACTCCTATAACACCATATATTTCACCAAGATAAATTGAAATAAATAAATTTATAATAACTTGGAGTAAAGGTGCATATACATCCCAAAAGATCCCATAACCATCTTTAAAAAAATCAACCGTTCTTCTAGTAACTTGGATAAAGAAATTACACGTAATAACAAAAACTAATGCTTGAGTAAAAACATACTCTTTTCCAATCCATACCCCAATAAACTCATTTGCTAGCTTATAAAACGTATATGAAGCACTTATACCAATAAAAAATTCTAAATAATATAACTGTAAAAATACTTTATAGGATTTTTTATTGTTCCCTTCAGATATTAAGTTACCTATGCTAGCAGTAAACCCATTAAATATTTGCGAAATAATAGTTGTTAGCCCATTTACTATTAGTAAATAATTAGAATACAATGCAATATCTCTTGTAGTTGAAACAATTGAAATTATTATACTATCAGTTTGTGTAGTCACTGTTCCTGAGATTTTGTGCAACATAATATTTTTTATATTAGTTAAAACATTTTTATTTTCTTTCGCTAATTCCTTATATTTTTTTACTGATTTAAGATTTAACCAAGAATATTTTCTATCAATCTCTCTATTAATTAAAATATAAGTAACCATATTTCCTAAACATTCTAAAATAACCCATACAAAAAAGTTCTTGGTATATAGTATTACTGCAATTTGGATTATTGTTTTTACTACTCTTATTATCCCCGTTGCTCTTGTAATAACATAGGCATTCTGATCTGAAATAGCTAATACCTGCTTATATGTCATGAAATACGAAAAAGCTGTAGTTATTAAAAATAATAAATATGTTACATAAACCTCTATGCTACTAAGATTGGATTTGAAAATAATATCAAAAAAAGGAATTACTAAAATTCCAACTCCTAATATTAAAAAACCTATGATACTATAAGTAATTTTTATAAATTTCATTAACTCATTTATCTTCTTAAAATTCTTATCTTGAAGGTGAGAATACAGTGTATATGCAATAGCAGCAGAAACACCTAATTCCATTAAGCTTACTACACCAATGATATTAGTTACGATGGTAATTAAGCCTAAATAATCTGTATTAAAAACCTGTAAGAATATAGCTCTAGAAAAAAAGCCCAAAAATAAATTAATAAAATTAAACGATAAATTATAAATTATGTTTATAAAAGATTTTTTTGTTCTCATATTTAAAACCCCTGCACTCTAAGCTTCCTTAGCACTAAATATCTCTATTAGGTTTACTATTTTTTCTCCTTATAAACCTTAATATTTTTCAATTTCAATTTGATCCCCATATACATAAGAACATACAGACACCAAACGTTACTTACGGTCATAGGCCTAATAAAATAACTTTCATTAAACTCATGAATAAATAATAAAATCAAAAATACTATTGAAAAGTAATCCATTAGTTCCTTTTTATTTGCATGTATTCTCATATTATTTATTACATAACAAATAAAACTTAGTACAACTACTAATAATCCAATAATACCCATATTAGCAATGATATCAATATAATTATTATGTGCATGTGGAACATCTGTATACATATAAAAATCAACATAATTTTTTGTTGCACTATCTTTAACCCAAAAACTATCAAATCCATATCCTAATACCCAATGATTATTCATCATTGTAAAAATAGCATTCCATATACTTGTTCTACCAGTAAAAGTAAGGTCTCTCCCTAATAGAGCAAATATATTATTGATATTCATAGCTAAATAAATCCCAACGGTGAAAAATGCTCCTAAAGTAAGCGAGGTAAACATCATTCTCAAATAATTATTTTTCACCTTTCGGTATAAGGCTAAAACTATAGTTAAGCAAATACCTAGTAATAATATTACTAAGCTAGTTACAGATCCACTGTAAAAAAGAATTATTCCCTGGATAAGCATTACCAATAAATAAATTCCTTTTTTATACATCTTTTTAGAATCAAGCAAATAGAAAAATGTGAGAACAGCATATAAAAACATTGAAAAACCTAATGGATTTTTATGTACAAACACACCAATCCATTCACCGTTGGATGCAATACCTTTATCTGGCTCTATTTGAATAGTAAATAGTGAAACAACAGTAATAAATAAGCCTACTACAAAAATAAGGCGCAATATCTCTTTAAACTTATATACGCTAATTAAAAAAAACATTATTAACGTAGGCATGATCAAATAAAGAACCGAAGATTTAAAGCTTTCAATTGGATAGTTTGACCACATAAAAGATATAAATGCGTATATTAAAATACACACTATACTTTTAGAAAAGTAAATCTTTCCTTTTTCTAAAAAGATATATAAAATAATTCGAACACTATAGTATCCATAGATTAGTAAAATCATACTATCTTTTGGAAAAACCGTCCTAATAATCCCTATTGATGTCAAGTAGAAAAGCATCATGAATAATAGATAATCTATATATTTTACTAACCCTTTATAATTCATTAAAACCTTCCTTATATATCCAATAATTACTTAACAAAAAATCATTGGAATTTATCTATTTATTTTATATTCACACCAAAATATCTCTGTTTATTCTGCTAACGCTTTTCCTACCTATTGAATAGTAGTTCACTTTATATTCTTCTATGTTTTCTAAATCAAAACAATTTCTACCATCATATATATTTGGTATTTTCATTTCTTCTACGAAGCTTTCTATACTTAAAGATTTAATCTCGTCCCACTCAGTTAAAATAAATACTGCCTCAGTATCTTTTATTGTTTCAATTAGGTCCTCATAATACCTTACTTTTGGTGATAGTACTTTTTTTGCATTCTCAATAGCAACAGGGTCATACGCTTTTACTTCTGCTCCCATTTCTATAAGTTCTGGTATAATTGCCAATGAAGCAGCCTCACGAATATCATCCGTATTTGGTTTAAATGCAAGACCTAATATTCCTATAGACTTCCCTTTTAAAGTTCCGAAATCTTCTATAGCCTGATCTAAAAGCCTTCTTTGCTGTTTATTATTAAACTCAATTACAGCACTTAATAAAGAAAAATCATAATCCACATTTTCCGCAATTTTTCTTAAGGCCTTTGTATCTTTTGGAAAACAAGACCCTCCATATCCAAGTCCTGCCTTTAAAAACTGATTCCCAACTCGACTATCCAATCCCATTCCATATGCTACGCTCTCTACATCTGCCCCTACTTTTTCACAAACATTAGCAATCTCATTAATAAAGCTAATCTTTGTAGCTAAAAATGCATTTGATGCGTATTTTATCATTTCTGCACTATTTATATTTGTCATATAGATAGGTGTATTAAAAGGTTTATTAATTTCCTCGATTATCTTTCCAGCATCTTCATTATCTGCTCCAATTACGATACGATCCCCATTAAATACATCCTCAATCGCAGAACCTTCTCGCAAAAACTCTGGGTTTGAAACAATCTGAACAACTAGTTCCTTATCGCTTAAATTCTCCTCAACATACGCTTTAATTTTGTGGTTTGTACCGACTGGTACCGTACTTTTCACTACTATAACTACATTTTTTGTAATTGAATTCGCGATATCCTCACAAACTTTATAAATATAGGATAAATTTGCTGAACCATCTTCTTTCTCAGGCGTACCAACCGCAATATAAATCACATCGGCATCCTTATAGCTATCATTATGCGCTACTTCAAAAGACAGTGTGCCTTTATCTAGATTATCTTTAATTAACTCTTCAATCCCTGGTTCATAAATTGGTGAAATACCCTCTCGCAATTTATGAACTTTCATTTCATCAATATCTAAACATATAACATTATGACCAATTTCAGCCAAAGAAACTCCTGAAACTAAACCAACATATCCTGTACCAACTACTAATATTTTCATTTTCCAGTCTCCTTACACTAAATAATTAGTATGCACCCTTACTTAATAAAACATTTTTTACTGTTAATAATAAAATTTTAATATCAAACCAAACAGATGCATTATAAACATAGTATAATTCTAAATCTACACGCTCAGGGTAACCTACATCACTTCTACCACTTACCTGCCAATAACCCGTTACACCTGGTTTTACAGATAAAAATTCATGTACTTTCTCCTGGTACTCCTCTAACTCCTCTACAACTACCGGTCGTGGGCCAACTAGACTCATTTCCCCTTTTAATACATTAAGAAACTGTGGGATTTCATCTAAGCTAGTTTTTCTTAAAAATTGGCCTAACTTAGTAATTCTCGGGTCTTCATGTGGCTCTAATTTGTAATTATTCTCTAAATATTTTCTATATAATTCCTTATTTCTTTTTAATTTTTCTTCTGCGTTTACAATCATAGTACGAAACTTATATATTCGGAACTCTTTACCTTTTTCACCTATCCTTACCTGCTTAAAGAAAACAGGCCCCTTATTTTCTCCAATCAAAAACAAAAGTGGGATTACTATAAAAAATGGAGAAAAGATAACTAAACCAATAATAGCCCCTATAATATCTAAAGCTCTCTTAATAAAAACATAGGATGTACTTTTCTTTTTTATATGTACTTCCTCATTCTCTAAAATTTCAATTTTAGCCAATGAAGTTTTACTCAATTGACACTCCCCCAATTAAATTATTTTAAATTACTATTTTTTAATACTTCATTCATGTAAGTAATCATATCTTTTTTTAAATTTATATCTTGCAAGGCAAATTCTATTGTCGTCTTAATAAAGCCAAACTTCTCCCCAACATCATAACGTGTTCCTTCAAAGTCATACGCAAATACTCGTTGAATTTCGTTTAAGTGTTGAATTGCATCTGTTAATTGAATTTCTCCACCTGCTCCTGTTTCTTGATTTTCGAGGAACGCAAAAATTTCAGGTGTTAATATGTAACGACCCATAATCGCTAAATTTGATGGTGCTGTACCTTCTGCTGGCTTTTCAACAAACTGGCGCACTTGATAACGACGGTCATTTTGTTCAATTGGATCGATAATACCGTAACGATGTGTTTCGTTTTCTGGCACTGTTTGTACACCGATAACTGAAGATTGTGTTTCTTCGTATTGATCCATTAATTGACGTAAACATGGTGTTTCTGCTTGTACAATATCATCACCAAGTAATACCGCAAATGGTTCATTTCCAATAAACTTACGCGCACACCATACTGCGTGTCCAAGTCCTTTTGGCTCTTTTTGTCTTATGTAATGAATATTAATCTTTGAAGAAGCTTGTACTTTTTCAAGTATTTCATGCTTTCCTTTTTCTAAAAGGTTTTGTTCTAATTCAAAGGAATGATCAAAATGATCTTCAATCGCACGTTTTCCTTTTCCAGTAACAATAATAATATCTTCAATTCCTGATTCTATCGCTTCTTCTACTATGTATTGAATTGTCGGTTTATCGACGATTGGTAACATTTCTTTCGGCATCGCTTTCGTTGCTGGTAAAAATCTTGTTCCCAGACCAGCTGCTGGAATAATTGCTTTTCTTACTTTTTTCAATTATACTCCCCCTACATCCTTTTATTTATATGTAACAATAATAAAAACCCTACCTATAGAGTCAGTTCTATAACTCCATAGGTAGAGTTTCTATTACAAATAAATGATGGGCATCTAACCCAACCTCACGTCATACTCCCGACGACAAGCGTCTAAGGTAGGTTCGAAATAAAAAAATTTCTACCCACAGCACGACCGAGTGCCTCCGTTGATAACGGTTAGGAGACATCACCAGTTCTTTATTTAAAAGATGCCAAACAACTTTTTACGACGAATTTGTTCTGGATCTTCTTTATAAATTGCTTTCCCACTAATTATTAAATACGGATTCTCTCTTAAATCATTCATAACACTTGCGCCGAATTCTTTCTCAATTAATTCATAGCTTTCTGCTAGATGAAATCCTCTTGATGTTGTGTTATGAGCATCTGATGCGATCATATGGGTTAAATTATGTTCCACAAGCTGTAATGAAAACTTTTTAATTTTTTTACCAAACTTACCTAGTAAACTACCTGCCGTTACTTGTGTTAATGCACCTTTATTGACAAGGTTATATAACTTATCTGGCCTCTCGATTAACTCGGCATTACGTTCGGGATGAACGATAATTGGGATTATTCCTTTTACACGTAGTTCATAAAATATTTGTTCTGCATAACGAGGTACATGATTAGATGGAAATTCAATGAATATGTATTTGTTTGTTTCATTTAAAGTAACGATTTTACCAGCTTCATAGTCTTCTAATATGTCACCATATAACCTGACCTCTTGCCCTGGTAAAATGGTAAGTGGAATATTATGTTGTTGCAGTTCATCATTTAGTTGTTTTACTTGATGAAGAATTGAGGTACGTTCATTTATATATTTTCCATTTTGATGGTGTGGTGTTGCGACAATTGTATGAATACCTTCCTCTATTGCCTTTTGTGCCATCACTAAACTATCTGTTACTGTCTGTGCACCGTCATCGATACCAGGTAAAATGTGACAATGTAAATCTATCATTTATTTCATCCTCCCTCTCTTATAGTAATCTTTTTTCCCTTGAATATGAGATGTCTCATATTCAAGGGAAAAAAGGAGATATGTTTCCCATATCTCACTCTTTTAATTAATTTGCACCGTAGTAATAATATAAGCCCTGCTCACGTTCGCGATCATTCAGGACAACGCCTAACAATTTACCTTTTGCTGATTCTAATAAACCTTTTGCTTTTACTGCCGTTTCTTTTTCTGTCGATTCACTACGAACGACAAGAATAGAAGCATCACATACATTCGCCATAATTTGTGCATCAGTTACAGCTAAAATTGGCGGCAAATCAAAAATAACTAAATCATACAGGCTATATGCTTGCGCAAGGAGCTCTTGCATCGATTTTGATCCTAACAGTTCCGCTGGATTTGGCGGGATTGGACCACAAGCCAAAAAGTGCAGATTATCTACAGCTGTCGTTTGTACACATTTTTCTAAACGTTCACTATGTGTTAATACGTTCGTTAACCCGAAAATATTATCCACTTGGAACATTTGATGCATTGCCGGTTTACGCATATCTGCATCAATTAATAATACTTTCTTTCCTTGCTGGGCAAACACGACTGCCATATTCGCTGTTGTCGTTGTTTTCCCTTCACTTGGGTTTGCAGATGTTACCATTAATGAATGTAAATTCGTATCAATGGCTGCAAATTCGATATTCGTTCGAATATTACGATATTGCTCTGAAATTGGTGATTTCGGTTGTTGATGAGCAATTAATTGACGACGTTGACGATGATTTTTTTTCTTTTTAAATAAATTAAGAACCAATTGTTTGTCCCCTCACTTTTCTTGATGATGGAGCGTGTGATGTCATATTCATTGTTTCTTCATCCATACGAGCTACAATACCTAACACCGGTAAACCAAGTAAGTTTTCTACATCTTCTTCTTTTTTTACTGTGTTATCTAAGTATTCTAGTAAGAATGCAAGACCAACTGCAGCCATTAAGCCCACAACGAAAGCAATTGCTACATTTAACATTGGACGTGGTTTAATTGGTGATAATTCTTCTGATAGCTCTGCCTTAGAAAGTACCGTCACGTTATCCACACTCATAATTTTTGCAACTTCACCTTTAAATACTTCTGCAGTTGTGTTAGCAATATCACGAGCTAACTTTGGATCTTTATCTTGCGCAGTTACCGCTACAACTTGTGAATCTTTTTCATTAGCCACTTCGATTTTTTTGTTTAATTCTTGTGTTGTTATGTTCAAACCTAATTTTTCTTTCACTTGATCCAAAATAACAGGACTTTTAATTATAACTTTGTATGTATTTGTTAACTGAATATTTGTTTGTACCTCATTGTATTGAATTGCTGCCCCTTCTTGCTTCTTCTGATTAACAAGAATTTGCGTAGAAGACTGATAGATTGGTGTCATGAAGAAGAAGCTAATGATAGCACTTACTATAGCGGCACCAAAGGCGATTACGAGGATCATTGCTAAACGTTTTTTTAAAATATGAAATAACTCTTTCAAACTAATTGTTTCTTCCATAAGTTCCTCCAACTTTCTAAAATTTGCACATAAGAAAAATTATAACATATAAATCTTACATTTTTTATTTTGAATATTTTAGTTCTACATTTATTGACATCAAGCACATATAATCTTACAAAATAATCTTAAATATGACAACACATTCCAACGAATTTCCAAAATTTCTATTGTATCATTTTTTTCGTATAATGCAATAAAAAATTTTATAAAAATTCAAAAAAAGCTGATAAAAATATTTATCAGCTTTCTCATTTACTATTCTATACATTATTTTCTAATAATATCCATATTGTTCTTTTTCTTCTCTTTTATCGTTTAAGACGACACCAAGTAATTTACCGGACGCTTTGTCTAATATTTGCTTCGCTTTTACAATTTTATCTTTTTCTGTTTTTTCACTGCGTACGACAAGTACGATTCCATCGCATTTGTTCGCTAGTATTTGTGCATCGGTAACCGCAAGAACCGGTGGTGTGTCGATTAGAATAATATCAAACATGTTATATGCTTCTAGTAATGTCTCGTCCATTATCCGGCTACCTAATAGTTCAGCTGGGTTGGGCGGGATTGGACCTGCCGCCATTAAGTATACATTCTCTATATCTGTTTTTTGAATACATTGCATCAGTTTCGCTTGTCCTGATAATAGGTTCGTTAATCCATTTGAATTGTGAATGGCAAATAAGTTTTGAATCGTTGGCTTACGCAAGTCAGCTCCGATTAATAAGACTTTCTTTCTTTGTTGTCCGAAAACAACTGCTAAGTTTGCGATTGTCGTTGTTTTTCCATCACCTGGATCTGCCGAGGTAACAATAATAGAACGAACATGACTATCTACAGATGTAAATTCAATGTTTGTACGAATGTTACGATATTGTTCTGCAACACGTGATTTAGGCTCTTTATGCGTAATTAATTGTCGTAATGGTTTTCTTTTCTTTCTTCCGAACATATTAATAGTCTCCTTTTGTGAAATGCGACATTTCTCCTTTTTCTCTCTATGCTCGATTTCATACGTCTAATTAATATTTTGTATCACTGATTTCCCTACATCTCATCTTAATCAATATCATTCTACTTTGTCTTATATGAACACCTTTACAATATGACAATGACTTTACTTCTTTTCTGCCCTTATCATTTATCCTAATTTTTGAATAAATAATAAAGTAATTATATGGTAATCCCCTTCCATACACAAGTAATTTTCTGACTAGTTTGCATTTTAATGATTACACCGATATATAGTGGAAATAAAAAATCTCCTTGCATTTTCACAAGGAGATTTTTTATTTCTGTTATTCCTTTTTATCACCAATCGCAAATGTAATTTCAGCTTCACATGCAACTTCACCATCTACTGTTGCGATTGCTTTTCCTTTTCCGATTGGACCACGTACACGTGTCATTTCTACTTCTAAACGAAGTTGATCACCTGGACGTACTTGTTTTTTGAAACGACAATTGTCGATACCTGCGAAGAAAGCAAGTCTTCCGCGGTTTTCTTCTTTCTTTAATACCGCAACTGCGCCGACTTGTGCTAATGCTTCTACAATAAGTACACCGGGCATAACTGCATAGTCAGGAAAGTGCCCGTTAAAGAACTCTTCGTTTGCGGATACATTTTTAATTCCAACCGCTCTTTTTCCTTCATCTACTTCTAATATTTTATCAACAAGTAAAAATGGATAACGGTGAGGAATGATTTCTTTAATTTGTTCTATATTTAGCATGTAACAATCGCCCCTTTTGTAATATTGGTCTTACCACTTGGACATATTGTTTATTATCCCATTTTGTTTATTGTTTGTCATTATAAAGTATAACTTTACTATCTTTTCCGCTTTATATATAAAAAAATGCACACACTCTATTCTCTTAAAATAGCTGCATATTCCAGCAACTGACACGGAGGTAGAAAAGAGTGTATGCCCAAATTAGGGAAAGGCAATATGTACTGAAACATGATTTGCCTTAATGTCGTATTCGACTCATTATATTATAAACGTTTTCAAATAAGGAAATATTAAATTTAACCATATATATGAATATTCCATCTGTTTTCTTCATTTTTCTTTATTTTTCTTCTATTTTCTCAATAAATCAAAATAAAATAAAAAAATGAAAGAATAAAAAAACAAAAAAGAACTACGGTTAACACCGTAGTTCTTCTCATCTTCCCCGCCTTTTGCGAGCTAATAATAAGTGGGGGATGCCCCCACTTATTAAAGTTTCACTTTATCGTAAAGCACGCTTTGGTAATTTATCGATATTCTCTAACATAATACCTGTACCAACCGCAACACATTGCATTGGGTTTTCAGCAATTAATACTGGTACTTTTAGTTCTTCTGCTAGAAGCATGTCGATACCGTGTAGTAAAGCTCCACCACCTGTTAGAATAACACCGCGGTCGATAATGTCCGCAGATAGTTCTGGTGGCGTGCGCTCTAGTACGCCTTTTGCAGCTTGTACAATGATAGCCGCGTCTTCTTTTAGTGCTTCTGTAATTTCTTCAGAACATACTGTAATTGTACGTGGTAAGCCCGTTACCATGTCACGTCCGCGAATTTCAAGCTCTTCGCTACGTGCACCTGGGAATACTGTACCAACTTTAATTTTAATATTTTCTGAAGTACGTTCTCCAATTAATAGCTTATACTTACGTTTAACGTAGTTTAAGATCTCCATGTCAAACTTATCGCCAGCCATTTTGATAGAGGAAGAGGTAACAATATCACCCATAGATAGTACAGCGATATCTGTTGTACCTCCACCAATATCAACAACCATGTTACCGCTTGGTTGGAAGATTTCCATACCAGCACCAACTGCGGCTACTTTTGGTTCTTCTTCTAAAAATACTGTTTTACCACCTGAACGTTCAGCAGCCTCACGAATTGCTTTTTGTTCTACAGATGTGATATTTGTTGGACAGCAAATTAAAATGCGAGGTTTTGAAAAGAAGCTCTTTACGTCCAATTTGTTAATGAAATACTTTAACATTGCTTCTGTAATTTCGAAATCTGCGATTACACCATCTTTAAGCGGACGAATTGCTACAATATTACCAGGTGTACGTCCCACCATACTTCTTGCTTCTTCACCTACTGCTAATACTTTACCTGTGTTACGATCAATTGCCACAACAGATGGCTCATTTAATACAATACCTTTGCCTTTAACATGAATTAATACATTAGCCGTACCTAGGTCAATTCCGATATCTCGCGCAAACATTCCCGTCATTTCCTCCTCGATATTCAAAATCAGGTTACACCCGAATTCTTTTACACCTAATTTCTGATTTTATCATAAATTTAACAGAAACGTAATATTCGCAAAAAGAATTCTTCTGAAAAATATTACCGAATTGAAACGGAATGTTTGCGATCGCATATTTATTGACGGACCGGCTTTTCTACATCTTCTTTTCTATACTTTTGCTTTGTTGCTTCTCCGCCTCTTAAATGACGAATAGACTTATGATAATCAAGAATTTCTTTCACTTCATTTGCGAGCTCTGGATTAATTTCTGGTAGACGTTCCGTTAAATCTTTATGGACTGTACTCTTTGATACCCCAAATTCCTTTGCAATGACACGCACTGTCTTTCTTGTCTCCACGATATACTTACCAATCTTGATAGTTCTCTCTTTGATGTAATCGTGCACACCACTCGCCTCCCTAAATTGGATGTGAGAAGTGTGAAATGAGCCTCGCTGCATACGACTAAGAAGTAAGTGTGAGTGCTGTTTGTAAGCGTTAAACATTCTTGGATTTATAATGAAATGATTCACGATTTCTCACCTCAAACACTCTCTTTGCTTTGGTTTATACCATTGTATTGCCCGCACTACTGATATATGCTACATGTTCACTATTTTTGCGGACTAAGTTAAGAAAAATTACGTTTTTTTGTGAGAAATACGTTAACAGTGACTATTTTGGCGAAAAAAATGACACCTTGTATATAAGGTGTCATTCTTCTCGTTCCAACTCTTCTTCTAACAATTGATGGTGGGGAACCTCTTTCTTACCGGCAATATAATAATATAAAGTGAATAAAACAAACAATAAAATAATAGCAGTCGACAGAACAAATAAAAATGACACAGTATCCCCTCCTTTTTTTAATATATATTCGAGAATCTCGTCATTTTTCCTTGTTATTGCAACTTTTTTCTCGAAATTGAGTATTTTTATATAAAGTGAAACTTTAATCAGTGGGCGCCATTTCCCAATGATTATTAGCCTTCACCAATCGGGCTTTTACGGGCAGTTGACCCCAGGCCTAACTTCTTAGCTTTCACTGAATTTTGAAGTAGGGGTCTTACTGCCCGTTAATGCGGGGTAAAAGTAAAAAAATCAGCTCTCCTAGTGAGAACTGATTTTTTCACTTTCTTATTCTTGTGAAGAAGAACTGTTAGATGATTCTGTAGAACCATTTGTTGATTTTTCTTCTTTCTTCGGCTCTTCTTTTTTGTCACTAGTCGAACCGCTTGTTGATTTTTCTTCTTTTTGAGACTTATCTTCTGTTTTACTTTCTGGTTTCGTGCTCGTTGACTTCTCTTCTTTTTGAGATTTGTCATCAGCCTTTTTACCAGAAGCATTCGTTGCTTTTGCAGCACCTGCATCAGCTTTAATTTCTGCTACTGACTTATTTAAGTAGCGCTCAGGGTTCACAGCCACATTGTCTTTACGTACTTCAAAGTGAACGTGAGAACCTGCTTCTTTATTCATTGCACTTAGACCGGATGTTCCTAATACTTCACCTTGTACAACTCGTGCACCTTTTTCTACTTTCACACTACCTAAGCTTTGATAAGAAGCTGCTACACCATTTCCACTATCAACTGTTACAACATAACCAAGAAGTGAATCTTTTTCAGCTTTCGTTACTGTACCGCTTAAAGCAGCAGCTACATTGAATTCTTTTCCATTCTTCGCAGCAATGTCGATTCCTTTATTTGGGGAATATGTGTTGTTATAAAAGACAAGTGCTTTTTCTTGTTCCGCCTCAGTTGCTGCATCTTCATAGAATTTCTTCTGTACGACTACTTCCGCATTAGCGGCAGCTGGCATTTTCACTACTTCTGAAGATTTCGTTACTGGTACTGCTGGATCTTCCGATTGTGTATACGGTGTTGCTTGATCTTGGTTCGGAGTCTTCTTCGGATTAGCTCCTTGGAACCATAGCGCAACCATTAAAATTACCGCTGCACATGCAATGTATAGTGCCGGAAACACCCATCTTTTTTGAAATAAATGTACTACCTTTTGCGACTTTTTATTATTTCTTCCTCGCATTCCATCATCACCTCAGCAATCATTTTGAACAATATTCACGTATCCTATACAACGCATAACTAATTACTTTTCGACAAAATATGTAAAAATATGTATAGGAATTGTAAAATTTCCGAGGAAATGATAGAAAAAAGAAAAAACTGAGCATTTCAGCTCAGTTTTTAGTCCATTTGTTTCTTTTTGTAAACTACCATACAAAGAACAATTGAAAGCACACACCAAATTATAATATTGATTAAATCACCACTAACAGTTGAAAAACCTTTTCCAGCCAGCATCTTTGGCATTGCATCTACAAGATGTTTCGTTGGAAGAAACTCAATTGCCTTTGTTACAAACTTATTTTTAATAAATTCGCCCAACATTGGAGCCAGGAAAAAAACAAACAAGATCGGCATACCTACTACTGATGTCGATGCCATTGTTTTAGCTATTAATCCAATTGCCGTACCTAACATAAGGAAGAAAAATATACTAGCAAGTAAAAATAGAACGATTAAAACCATATTCCCCTTTATCACACCTAAAATGGCGAAGTTACTAATACAAATTACAAAGGTAATAAGAGCTGTTAATGCGCTTTTTCCTAGTAATACTTCTAACGATGATGTTGGTGATAACATCATCACACGTAAAGTATGCTTTTCTTTTTCTTCTGCAATTAAAGCCGCTTGAACAAAGCTCCCTACCATTATTAAAGTCATTAAAGTTACCATATTAGCTATTTGTTCTTTTGGCCCATCCATCTGTTGATAAACAAAAGCGAACATAATTGGCATCGCCGCCATTACAAGTACCGATGCATTTGTTTTAATATCCTGTACCTCTTTCCGAAAAATAGCTGAAAATCGTCTCATTGAAAATGTCATTATAGTCCCCTCCCAGTAACTTCAATAAAGATATCTCCTAGCGTTGGTTCGTGTGAATGAATGGATAGTAATTCACCTTTTTTCATCCATTCTGAAATACGTTTTGCACCTAATTCGTCTTTTTGCACGACTTCTTTTTGCTTATCTTTTAATACGACTTGTATTTGATCTTTCGCGTATTGTAGGCGAAGGTTTTCTGGTGTATCAAGCGCTACAATTTCTCCGCCGCATAGAAAGGCGATGCGGTTACAAAGCGTCTCTGCTTCGTTCATATTGTGAGTCGTTAAGAAAATCGTCGTTCCTTCTTTATTTAATTCTTTTAAGATTTTATGAATGTTTTGTACGTTTACTGGATCAAGTGCAGATGTTGGTTCATCTAAGAAGAGGATATCTGGTTTATGAAGGATTGCTCTAGCTAATGTAACGCGCTGTTTCATTCCTTTTGATAGTTTCTTTACTGGTGTTTTTTTATCATCTAATAGATTCACTTGCGCTAGTACTTCATCGATTCTTTCTTTTTTGCAATCGTATAAGTCACAAAATAATAGTAAGTTATCATAAATGCTAAGTCTTTCATATAAACCGCTGTTGTCTGTTAAAATACCAATTCGTTTATAATCGATGCTGCTTGGTCCTGTAATATCTTTACCTAGTATCCTCACTGTTCCAACGCTATGCAGCAATTGAGAAGTTAAAATCTTTACTGTTGTCGTTTTTCCAGATCCACTCGGTCCGAGGAATCCGAAAATTTCTCCTTGCTTCACCTCAATATTTACATTTCGAAGTGCCGTTTTTTCGTTGAAACTTTTCATTACATCTTTCATTTCAATTGCCAATGTCATCTCGTCATCCCCTTTGTTTTTTCTTTTATAAATGAAAGTCGCTTTAGCGCTTTTCGTTTGTTTGTTTCGCTTTTCTTGACTCAATCATATGAAAAACAAAGAGTAGGCGCAGTAAAATACCGGTAAAAGGGGTATTTTTACCGGTGAATGAATCGTATTTTGAGCTTATTGGAGCAATTTTTATAGCCCAATCACACCTTTTAATTCATCCATTCGTCCTTTTGAAAGCGGAATTGAACTTTTTCTTTCGTCATCCAAAATTAAACTAAAACTATTACGAGTCCACGTAATCACTTCTCGCACTCTTTGTAAATTCACAAGGTACGAGCGATGACATCTAAAGAACCCGAATCCTGTTAATCTCGCTTCTAGTTCACTTAATGTTAATGCACATACGAAATCACCTTCGCGCACATGAATATGTGTCACTCCGTTTTGTGTTTCAATGAAATGAATTTCCATCGGATCAAGTAAAATGATTTTATCGTTCACTTTCGCTGGAATTCTTTCAAGTTTCATTTGTGGAATCATTTGAACGACCTTCTCTTCATCCACCTCTTCAACTTCTTCTTGTTCGATTTCTATTTTTTTTACACCATCATTGTTTAATATGTATACATCTTCTGTTAATGAAAGGGCGTCCGATAGAAAGGATGACGTAATAAAAATCGCTTTTCCTTGCTCTTTCATTTTCATAATTGATTTTCGAATAATAATCGTACTCTCTGTATCTACATTTTGTTCTGGCTCTTCCAAAATAACTAAATCTGGATTATGAATCATAACTCGCCCAATATGAAGGCGACGTTTCTCTGAAAATGATAGTTTTTCTATTTTAACGTTTAATTTATCTAAGAGCCCGACATATTGTACTACTTCTTCCGTGCTCATATTTGATTCATAAAGTCCTATTAAAAACTTGAAGTATTCCTTTACCTTCAAACGGTCGTATGCTTCATCTTTCAAAAAACAAAAACCGATGCGTGAATAATTTTTCTTTCCAATCGCTTCTCCCTCAAATAGCACGTTGCCAGTTGAAGCTTCTTCCTCACCAATAATAATGCGGTGCAACACTTTAGCTGTATGGTTATTACATTGCAAAACAACACATTGTCCTTGCTGAACCTTCAGTTCAACTGCTGGTAACTGGTTCGTCTTCCCTAATTGTTTCAACTCCAATAACGCCATTTTGTCTCCCCCAAATGCTTTTTATCACATTATACCAAACAATTAATGGAAATTTTTGATATTTTATGAAGCACCATAAAAAGAAGACTATCCAAATGAAAGGATAGCCTTCTTCTCTAGTTTTGTTCTACCATATAAGTCTCGAGCTGATCACGTAGTGCTCTCTTTAAAAACTTCCCTACAGATGTTTTCGGAATTTGATTTACAAATAAAATATCATCTGGCATCCACCATTTCGGAAATTCTACTTCTAGTAAAGCGTACAGTTCTTCTCTTTCGACTGCTTGTCCCTCTTTTAATACGACGCAAGCAACGGGACGTTCTTGCCATTTTTCATGCGGCACCGCCACAACAGGTGCTTTTAACACTTTATCGTGCGACATTAAGGCATTTTCCAAATCTACGGAAGAAATCTATTCGCCTCCACTTTTAATTCAGTCTTTCGTACGATCAGCAATCTTAATACATCCTTCCGAATCAACCGTGACAATGTCTCCTGTATAGAGCCAACCGTCTTTCATTGATTCTTCTGTACGTTCATCCTTATAATAGCTTCCAGCGATCCATGGGCCCCTTAAACAGAGTTCTGTCATCGCTGAACATTGATGATTTTTTTAATATATCAACGATTCGACAAGGAACCTATCCACTAACAAAAGAAAACCGTCCCAATATATCTCTTGGAACGGTCTCTTTTCCCCCTACTTCTTCACCATTAACTTTCCTTCATAATCATTCATCGACTTTATTTCGACACCCTTATAATAATGAGCAACGATATCTGTATATTTCTTACCTTCCGCTGCCATGCCATTTGCTCCGTATTGGCTCATGCCAACGCCGTGACCGAATCCCTTCGTTGTAACGACGATTTTATCCCCCTCTTGTTTCCACGTGAAGTCAGAAGAGCGTAAATCTAGCTTTTCACGAACTTGCTTTCCTGTTAATGTTTTCCCTTGAAATGCTACATCTTTTACTCGCTTTCCTTCCGTAAGATCTTTAATATTTCCAACCTTCCCGTCTGCCAACACCTTCACACCAAGACGTTTTTGAAAGTCAGCTACTGTAAAAGTTTGCTCGCTCGTAAATTTTGGAGAGGCTTGATCCCACGGACTATCTACGCTCTTTAAGTACGGATAATCATTTCCCCAATAATCAGCCGCATTTTCTGTCCGGCCATTACTCGTTGAGAAGAAGGATGCTGAGATTGGTTTTCCATCATACGCTAAAACTTGTCCTGCGGTTTTCGAAACGGCTTCTTCGATTTTCTTCAAATTATTTTCATAGTTATTACCCCATTGTTTCTTCAATTCTTCTTTGCTTTTGTACACTTGATCTTTCACCGTATCGGTCACGTCCGCATTGTTTTTCTTTCCTCCGCTTAGCATACGCTGCACCACAAATGTTCTCGCTGCTAATGCCTGCGCCTTTAGCGCCTCTATTTCAAAACTGGCATTCATCTCAGAAGCTACTACACCGGTCACATACTCCTCCATAGGTAATGTTTCTACCTTCTTTTGCCGATCACGATATACAGCAACTTGAATCGCTGTATCCACTTTCCCTGGAGCTGGTATACTATCTATCGCTGGAGGAGTTTTAGAAGCTGCTTCTTCCCCTACTTTTGCTTTCGCAAACGGAATAACAAGAGCAGCAGGTACAATGATAACGAGCGCTATTAGAAGCGCTACTGTGATAAAAAGTGGCTTTGAAAATTTCATCTTATTTCCCCCAATATCCAAAAGCTGTACTCCATTCATTCTTATGGAACAACTCTTTCTTTTAGAACATACTGAAGGGGAACCATATAAAGTGGAACTTTAATTAGCCGCACCAATCGAATGTTTACGGGCAGTTAACGCAGGATAAAACAAAAATTTTCTAAATATTTTTACTGGTACGTGCATAAGTATAGAATTTATTGACTATAACAGTAATAACCCAAAAAAATAGCCCCTACGTCAAAAGACGTAGAGACTATTTCAATTAAGCGTGAAGATCAGAAACTTCTTGTTCTTTCACTTCTTCTACTTTTTCGTTTACACGTTCAATAGTTGCACCTAATGCAGCTAATTTCTTATGGAAATCTACATAACCACGGTCAAGATGCTTTAACTCAGTTACACGAGTGTAACCTTCAGATACTAAACCAGCTAAGATTAATGCAGCAGCAG
This sequence comes from Bacillus sp. FSL M8-0063, assembly GCF_038005545.1. Classification (NCBI taxonomy): domain Bacteria; kingdom Bacillati; phylum Bacillota; class Bacilli; order Caryophanales; family Bacillaceae; genus Bacillus; species Bacillus sp. FSL M8-0063. The sequence goes on along the minus strand of NZ_JBBOTJ010000002.1, from coordinate 434,103 downwards.
CACGTAAGTCAGTTGCGCCTACTTCAGCACCTTGTAAGCTGTTTGGACCGTTCATAATAACAGAACGACCTTCAATTTTAATATCAGCATTCATACGACGGAATTCTTCAACGTGCATAAAGCGGTTTTCGAATACCGTTTCTGTAATCATACTTGTTCCATCAGCTTGTAGTAATAATGCCATCATTTGTGATTGCATGTCTGTTGGGAAACCTGGGTGAGGCATAGTTTTAATATCAACCGCTTTTAACTTATCTGGGCCGATAACACGTACACCTTCATTTTCCTCAATAACTTTAACACCCATTTCTTCCATTTTCGCTGTAATTGAGCGTAAATGTTCAGGTACAGCATTTTCAATTAAGATGTCTCCACCAGTAATTGCCGCTGCAACCATGAATGTTCCCGCTTCAATACGGTCAGGAATAATAGAGTGGTTTCCACCATATAATTTATCAACGCCTTCGATACGAATCGTTCCAGTTCCAGCTCCGCGTACTTTCGCTCCCATTGCATTTAAGAAGTTAGCTAAGTCAACGATTTCTGGTTCTTTCGCTGCGTTTTCAAGGATTGTTGTCCCTTTTGCTAATGTAGCTGCAGACATAATGTTTTCTGTCGCGCCCACGCTTGGGAAGTCTAAATAAATTTTAGCTCCTTTTAGTTCTCCCTCAACGTATGCCTCAACAAAACCATTACCAACCTGTACTTTTGCTCCCATTGCTTCGAAGCCTTTTAAATGTTGGTCAATTGGACGTGAACCAATTGCACATCCACCAGGAAGTGCAATACGAGCACGACCGTTACGTGCAAGTAATGGTCCCATTACTTGAACAGATGCACGCATTTTACGTACATATTCAAATGGTGCTTCAATGTTTAGTTCTTTAGAAGCATCGATTGTTACTTGGTTATTTTCAAATACGACTTCAGCATTTAAATGACGTAATACCTCATTAATTGTGTATACATCAGACAAAACTGGTACTTCAGATAGTACATTCTTTCCATCACTCGCTAATAGGGCTGCAGCGATTATAGGTAATACAGCATTTTTTGCGCCCTCAACACGCACTGTGCCGTTTAACCGCTTTCCGCCACGGACGATGATCTTTTCCAAATTATTCCCCTCCGTGTCCTTTTTTCAGTATCTATTCACTCAATACTCAGAAGTTATGATCGGTGTGCCAACCACAATTGTATCTTTGTTGTCTGTAGAACGTATTGCTATTTGCACATTTATTTTCTCTCTATTTGTTGAAAGAGCGTCATCCCACTTTTTATTGTATGCGGAGACTGACACAAATGCTCTTTCTTCTATCTGTTCGATCGCTCTTGCTGAAAGATCTTTCAAAACCTGATTGGTTTTATTTTGCAAAACACCTTCAATCTTATCATTCAGTACACCTTGAACACAAGTGTAAATTATAGGTTTTTCACTAAAAATTTTATTTGTTTTCTGAATGTACTTCGGGTCCCATTTCGCCCCGCTTACTTCAAAAATAATGAAAGTGTTTTCTTTAGTATTTTCCTTACTCCATGTTACTACTACTCGTTCTTCATAAGAAGAAAATTTTTTATAGGATGTAGCTTTATATCCATCTGGAGATTGCTCTAATTCCCACTTTTGAATATTCGCCTTGTCCTTCACATCGTTTAACAACTTTTGAAACGTATGTATATTAGAAATTGTTTTTGTTTCTCGCGCTAACCATGACCACTTCTCTACTTTAGCATCATTTTTCTCTAAAGTTGCAATCATGCTCTCCATTTTCTGTTCATCGCTGATCGGTTTCATCTCTCTATATCCAACCAAAAATAAAACAACACTTATTACAACAATAAGAATGGCTTTAAGCTTCAATTTCATCCCCTCCTATCCCCATTGTTAACGGAGATATGAGGTTCTATACACTTACTTTACTAAATACGTTAAACTCTTTGAATAGCCTAAATAATCAAGGAAAAAGTTACTTACAGATGTCCCAATTGCAATTGTAATTAGGATGAGTAACACTCGCGTCTGCATCACCTTTCCAGACTTCATTAAACGCTCAATGTGAACACCTTGTAAGGCCCACCATGTAATGGTAATAAACAATAAATGTGAAACAATGGCAATCAGTGCTTGTTGCCCTAAAAGATGTGCCAAAAAATCGACCCCTTTTTACCCAGCTACTACTTACGAAATACTATAAAAACGATACCATAATAAGTAGAAGCCACACTTTTTCAAATACAAATAAGCATCTTACATTTCACATCATAATTTGCTCTCAAAAAACATATACCTACATGCATTTTCAATTGTAATTCACACAAAATAAAAAGCGCAGAGTAACAACTCCACACCTTTTATTTTCACTATTGTACCACGTTCCCTAAGAAGAAGAAATCCTTCATTAATGGAAAATATTCATAAAAGAAATTGTATCCAATCATCGGCATAATCCCTAGTATTACAATCGCAATTGCACAAAGGCTCATAACAACCTTTATATTCAATGGCAAAGGAATTTTCTCTTCCACTTCTCCCGTCCGGAAAAACATTTGCTGTAAAATACGGAAATAATATACGAATGAGATGACTGTCGTCCCCATCATAATAGAAGCTAGTACGTAATGAGCTGGCTCTACATGCAGTGCACCTAAAAAGATGTTAATTTTCCCGATGAAACCAGCTGTTCCTGGTATCCCGGCCAACGATAATATAAAAATCGTCATCACTATCGCTGTAAATGGCGACCGCTTATATAATCCGGTGAAAATGGTAATGTTTTCTTTGTCGCTTTGTAAGATTAAGCCGTGGATAATTGCAAACGCGCCTATATTCATAAGCATATACGCAAGCATGTAAAACCACATGCTATCCATCGTAAATGGTGATAATGCTACAAGCGGAACGAGTAAATACCCCGCATGTGCGATTCCCGAATAGGCAAATAGGCGTTTTACGTTATATTGCTTTAACGCTACTACATTTCCAATAATCATCGTAATACTCGCTAGTACTGCAATGTATATGCTCATACGTCCGTATAAAGATTGCATGTCTCCTTGCACCGATACACTTGCAAAAACCATGAGAAACAGACGAATAATGAGTAAGAACCCAGCAATTTTAGAAATCGTCCCGAGAAAAGCAGTAACAGGCGTAGCCGCTCCCTCATACACATCTGGTGCCCACATATGAAACGGTACTGTCGCAATTTTAAATGAGAGTCCAACGAGCAGGAGTAGAAATGCGAGAGCTAACAATAACTGAATACCACCAGCAAGCTCCCCTGTGAATACTTTTTGCATCTCCACGATATTAGTTGATCCTGTAATACCGTATAAATAACTCATTCCAAAGAGCGTAATTGCCGTTCCAATTCCTCCATTAATGACATATTTCATGGCCGCCTCGTTTGATGCACGGTTCTTTTTTCGTATTCCTACTAAAATATATGAAGAAAGTGAAAGCAATTCTAAACCGATGAAAAGTGTAATGAAGTCGACACTAGAAGCCATAAACATAGCCCCAAGAAGTGCCATTAAAAATAAGTAATAATATTCTCCCTTATCTTCAATTGGATTCTTCCTATCATCGCTCATTGCGGTGCATAAGATGAGGGCCGCTCCGCCTAACAACAACGTTTTGAACCCTTTTGAAAACCCATCTAACACAAACGATCCGTTTAAAATATCTCCTGTCGGTTCACCATATAGCGTAATTAATGAGACAATTGCTAATATGACGGCTGCGATTGCACTAAGCGCTACATATCTATGGTTCAACTTAAAAAACAAATCACATATGGAAAGAAGGATGGCAGCTCCGAGAATAATGAATTCTGGCACCATGAGATGCCATGATAAGCTAAGTAACGTATTCATATCCATCCTACTTCACCCCCAATGTTTTCAATGTATTTTGAAGCGGATCCCCTAGTATTTCTGGCATTACTCCAATTGCAATAATGCAGAAGATAAGTAGCAATATAGGGACATACTCCCATCCGTGTATATCAGCTTTCGCCTCCCACTCTTTCTTACCAAATGTTACTTGAAGTGTCGCTCTCAATACGTATACAGCGGTTAAAATGATGCCAAGTACACCGACTGTAGCAATGATTGGCTCCCCTTGGAATAAACCGAGAAAGGCAAGAAACTCGCTAACAAATCCAGACATTCCTGGTAATCCAAGCGATGCCATTCCTCCTGCTAAGAAGAATCCGCTAAGTACCGGGACACTTTTTGCGAGTCCGCCAAGCGCTGTAATATCCGACGTTCCAAAGCGCTGTTCTATAACGCCCAGTAAAAAGAAGAGTAAGGCTGCAATTAAACCGTGAGAGACAACTTGGAATAGTGCCCCTTGTGTACCTGGTGCATTTAACGCCGCAAGGCCCATTAATACAATGCCCATATGCGAAATACTAGAGTAAGCAAGTACCTTCCGGAAGTCCGTTTGGATGAGCGCTAAGAAGGCTCCGTACAATAAATTAATGACTCCTAAAATCGCAATGAGCGTTGCAAACTCGCGAAAGTATTCCGGGAATAGCCCCTTTCCGAAACGAATCATACCGTATGCCCCAATCTTCAGTAAAACGCCCGCATGAAGCATAACTACAGCCGGATGCGCTTCAATATGCACATTGACCATCCAGCGATGTAACGGGAAAACGGGTAGTTTAATCGCAAAAGCAATCATTATGGCAAGAAACAAGCCGAACTGTAAACTACTTGAGACAGCCATTCCTCCCCCAGCACCTACACTCGTTAATATTTCTTTAAGCTCTGTAATATTTGTTGTACCTGTTTTCGCAAATAAAACCGAGAAAACGATGAGCAAAATGGCGGAGCCAATACCGTTATATATTAAATAACTATAAGCAGCTTTTTCACTCGACAATTTCCCCCACTTCCCAATTAATAAAAACATTGGTGGCAACGTAATTTCAAAGAAGATAAAGAACAACATTAAATTTTGAGCAGCGAAGACGCCGAGCATCCCTATTTCTAACATGAGTAGCAGCATATAAAAGGCTTTCAAGTTTCTTTTAATAGTAAATGCCGCAATTGCTGCAAGCATCGCTAGAAGGGCTGTCAGCACCATCATAACGAGCGATAAACCATCAATGCCGAGCTCGTAATAAATGGAAAACCATCTTTTATCAACCGCTGCAAGATCCCCAAATTTAATCCATTTCACTTTTTCATCAAATAGCGATAAACTCTTTCCAGAAGCGTATGTACAAGCGAGAACGATAGCGATTCCAAATGGAAGCGCCGTTCCAAATAAACCAAGCGCTCGCACTGTACGCGATTCTTTTTTCGGTGTTAATACAAGTAAGAGAATTCCTAAAAGCGGGGAAAAAATGAAGAACGTTAATAACAAATCATTCATCGTAAATCCCCTCCCGTATAGAGCAAAATAATGACGAGTACTGCAAGCGAAACAGCTGTTACAGTGCCGTACACTTGTACATTTCCGTTTTGGAGTCTAGAACCGAGTCCGCTTATCCCTTTAATTAGACTCCCTATTAAAATGGCAATTCCTTCGACTACATACACCTCAAATAAGCGAAGCACATGGGCGACTCCCTTCGTAATAGGGAGCACCGTCATATTGTATAGTTCATCCACATAATATTTTTCTTTCAAAAGGTTATAAAGAGGTGTTCCATCACCACCAGCCCAATCTCTAGAAATAGATTTCTTGCCATATATGAAATATGCAAGAGCAATCCCAGCAAATGAAACGATAGTCGCTACGATCATAATCCAAACTGGTCCGTGTGCCTCTCGCGCTTTAAATGCTACATCTTTCGTAAGCCAATCCCCGAGGAATGTCCCAAACCATGGTGTATTCATATAACCCGCCACTACCGCGAGAACGCCAAGGACGATCATCGGATACGTCATAATGCGGGGCGATTCCTGCACATCTCCCTTCGTCTTGGCTTCCCCAGTAAAGACAAGGAAGTATAGCCGGAACATGTAGAATGCTGTTAAGAACGTTGCAATTACTGCTAATATGAATAAAACGTAATTGCCATTCATCCAAGTCACCGCTAAAATTTCATCTTTACTAAAGAAACCTGAAAGGAGCGGAACCCCACTAATTGCAAGTGTACCGATTAAAAATAGTGCGCCCGTTACTTTCATCTTCTTCTGTAAACCACCCATTTTATTAATGTCTTGCGTATGCACTGCATGAATGACACTTCCTGCCGCCAAAAATAGTAGCGCTTTAAAAAAGGCGTGTGTCGTTAAATGGAAAACACCAGCTACATAACCGGCAGATCCTAACGCAAGCATCATATACCCAAGCTGGCTCACTGTAGAATAAGCAAGCACTCTCTTTATATCCGTTTGTACAAGACCTATGGAAGCCGCAAAGATTGCAGTGAAGGCTCCAACAATTGCCACCGTCTGCATCGCCACCGCACTTGCTGAAAATAGCGGAAACATCGTCGCCACTAAATATACGCCAGCTGCGACCATCGTCGCCGCATGAATAAGTGCCGAAACAGGCGTCGGCCCTTCCATCGCATCTGGTAACCACGTATGAAGTGGGAACTGACCTGACTTCCCCATCGCACCGATAAAAATTAATATCGCTGTTATTGTAATCATCGTAGGGGTAAGATCCCCCGTATGAATCGCCCTAAATATTGCGTCATATTCAAAACTACCTGCATGCCAGAAAATTAAGATCATCCCAATAAATAAACCGACATCTCCAATACGAGTCATAATAAAAGCCTTTTTCGCAGCAGCCTTCGCTTCTTCTTTAAAGAAATAAAAACCGATGAGTAAAAATGAACCAAGGCCGACTAACTCCCAAAATATATAAAGCTGTAATAAATTCGGGGATATAACGAGCCCGAGCATCGCAAATGTAAAGAGCCCTAAATAGGCATAAAAGGTTGGTAATCTTTCCTCACCTTTCATATAACCTTTCGAATACACATGTACAAGTAAACTCACAAGTGTAACGATAAACAGCATTAAAGCCCCTAATGCAGTCACTTCAAAGCCAAATGATATATCAATATCTCCCGTTCTAAGCCATACCCACTTATGCTTCACGCTTGCTTCTGAAAATCTTTCTATTAATACAAGTACCGCAAATATAAAGGAGAGAAAGACGAGGAAAATACTAAGTACACTGCTTCCTTCTCTAATTTTCTTCCCGAATATAAGTAATAAAAAAAACGAAACAAGCGGGAAAAGCGGTATGAGCCATGCATAATCGATCATTGTTTCCTTCCCCCTTTTCGGTCACAATGTTATCCTTTGAGCGTATCCATTTCATCTACATGAACCGTCGTACGATTACGATACAAAGCAATTAAAATGGCGAGTCCTACCGCCGCCTCCGCTGCTGCTACAGCCATCGTAAATAGAGAGAAAATTTGCCCTGTTAAATTTGGGAACAAACCTAATTTACTAAACGCTACTAAATTCAAATTGGCCGCGTTAAGCATTAATTCAATACAAACTAATACAATCACTGTATTTCGCTTCGTTAAAGCTCCAAACAAACCGATGCAAAACAAAATAATCGCAAGCGTTAAATATGCAGAAGCTGGAACACTACTCATTGGAATCCTCCTCTTTCTCATCCTTCTTCGCAAGTATAATCGCGCCAACAAGTGCTACAAGTAAAATAACTGAGGTTAACTCAAATGGAATAATATATTTCGAATAGAGAAGTGTACCGATTTGAAGTGTGTTTTTTTCATGGAGAGGTAAACTTCCTTGTGTGCTTTCATTTGCAAAATCAATATTGTTAACAGCGAAATACATAACTGCCCCAAATGCTACAACCGCAAAGAAGATAATCCATTTTCGAAGAGTAAGACGCGATTCATTTTCTGCGTTATGTTGTGTTAACATAATGCCAAAAATCATAATAATTGTGATCGCACCGGAGTAAAGTAAAATTTGTGCAACTCCGATAAATTCGGCCGATAAAAGAAAGTACAAACCTGCGATACTAAGAAATGTCAGAACGAGAGCTAGCATCATATGCATGACTTTCGCTAAGTTCAACATAAGAATACCGCCGATAATTGCAGACAAGGATAGTATGAAGAATGCTACAAACTCGCCATTCATGCTTTATTCTCCTTCCTGACGTTTTCGTCGTTTTCGTCAAGCCACTGCAAATTTTTAAATAAATCATCACGTGAATATTCCGCGAGTTCAAAGTTATTTGTCATAACAATCGCCTCTGTCGGACAAACTTCTGTACATAAATCACACAGAATACAAATTTCAAAATTAATGTCGTACGTGTCGATAATTTTTCCTTTTTTCGTAGGATCCGGATGTTTTTTTCCCGTTAACTGAATACAGTCTGTCGGACAAATGTTGGAGCACTGATTACAAACAATACACTTTTCCGGATAAAACTTTTGAATACCTCGAAAGCGGTCCGGCAGCGGCAACGGTTGATTCGGATAATCATAAGTCACCTTCTTCTTACTCAAATTGCTTAATGTATATTTTAATCCTTTAAATAGTCCTTTCATCTCTTACTGGCACCCCCCTCATAGATTAGAAGAACAACTCCTTAATCAATGCCGTTAAGAAAATATTTGCAAGTGCAATTGGCAATAATACTTTCCAGCCAAACTCCATTAACTGGTCACCTCTTATACGCGGGAACGTAACGCGGAACCAAATTAATAGAAAGACTACACTGCTAAATTTCAAAGCAAACCATACAGCTCCTGGGATAAATCCAAGGAACATAACTGGATTCCATCCGCCTAAAAAGAGCACTGTAATTAAAGATGCCATTCCGAAGAAATATACGTACTCTGAAAGCATGAAAAACGCCCATCGAAACCCTGAGTATTCCGTATGATATCCAGAAACAAGTTCCGATTCTGCTTCTGGTAAATCAAACGGCGTCCTATTTAACTCTGCTACCGCCGCGATTAAGAAAACGACGAAACCGATTGGCTGCACGAAAATGTACCAAACATTCTCCTGCGCCGCTACAATTTCATTTAAATTCAGGCTACCAGCTAACAAAACGACGCCAATTACACTCATTACGAGCGGAATTTCATAAGAAATCATTTGCGCCGCCGCACGCATCCCTCCTAAAAGGGAATATTTATTATTTGATGCCCATCCTCCAGTTACGACACCAATCGTCGTAATGCCAGAAACAGCAATGTAATACAGTAAGCCTACGCCAATATCCGCGAACTGAAATTTATCAGTAAACGGGATGACTGCAAGCACCATAAATGCCGGTGCGAATGCAATAACAGGTGCTAATATAAACAACGGTTTATCTGCCGCTTTCGGAATACTATCTTCTTTCAGTAATAGTTTTAAAACATCAGCTACCGTTTGTAGTAAGCCGAACCGGCCCCCAACTTGGTTTGGGCCAATCCGCCCTTGCATAAAACCCATCACTTTCCGTTCTGCCAAAATACCATATGTAACGAAGCCAAGGACTGCAAATAATAGAAGCACCGCTAATCCGAAAAAAATGAAGAAATTCGTCCAGCTTGAAGGTGATTGTAAGAGCGTTTCAATCATTAGCCATCAACCTCCCCAAGTACAATATCAACTCCACCTAAAATCGTAATTAAATTGGCGATGTTTTCACCTTTCAATAACTTCGGTAAAATTTGCAAATTGTAAAAAGACGGCCTGCGAAACTTCAAGCGGTACGGCTCTTTCTTTCCATCACTAGCAATATAGCAACCAATCTCTCCTCGCGGCGATTCTATACGGACGAACGCTTCCCCTTTAGGCGCCTTAATGATTTTCGGTACTTTTGCTAGCACAGCTCCGTCTTTTGGAAACTGCTGGACAGCTTGCTCAACAATTTTTAATGACTCCTCAATCTCTTGCATGCGGCAAACGTAACGATCCCAAGCATCTCCCACACTCCCAACAGGAATATCGAAATCAAAACGATCATAAATGGAGTACGGTTCATCCTTGCGAAGATCCCAGTTTACTCCGGTACACCGCAAATTCGCTCCGCTTAAAGAATACGAAATCGCTTCTTCCGCGTTATATATACCAACGCCTTTTACACGATTTAAGAAAATCTCATTACCGCTAACGAGATCATGATAACCTGCTAATTGCTCTCTCATATACGGAACAAACTCTTCCACTTTTTCAATCCAACCGTCCGGCGCATCCCACTTTACACCCCCGACTCTCATATAGTTAAAAGTAAGCCGGGCACCGCATAATTCGTTTAATAAATTTATAATCATCTCTCGTTCACGAAACGCGTACAAAAACGGGCTGACCGCTCCTATATCAAGAAGATTTGTCCCCCACCAAACGAGGTGGCTTGCAATCCTTCCAAGCTCCATTGCAAGCACTCGTAAGTATTCGGCCCGCTCCGGGATTTCAAGCCCCATCATCGTCTCTACAGCATGGCAAATGACGTAATTATTCGTCATGGCCGATAAATAGTCCATTCGATCTGTATAAGGGATAATTTGTGTATACTGTAAGCTCTCGGCAATCTTTTCGGTCCCGCGATGCAAATATCCAATAACTGGTGTAGCTTCTTTAATAATTTCCCCGTCAATCTTAATAACAAGCCTGAATACACCATGCGTACTCGGATGCTGAGGCCCTACATTCAAAAGCATTTCTTCCGTACGGATCATAAGCTACACCTCCACATCATACGGTTCATAATCTTTCCTAAGCGGATACCCTATCCAATCATCCGGCATTAAAATACGTGATAAATTCGGATGTCCCTTAAATACAATGCCGAGCAAATCATATGCTTCTCGCTCTGGCCAGTCCGCTCCTTTCCAAAGCGCTGTCACCGATTCTACTTGCGGCTCTTCCCTATCCAGCTTTACCTTCACCGCTACTGACTGTTTCTTTCCATATGAAAATAAATGAACATATACTTCCATATGTGTCACAAAATCCGTCGCATGTAGCTCTGACATATAATCAAAAGCAAGTCCCTCATGGAATCGCAGTAACTCCATTACTTCATAATATTTTGAGGGCTCCGCCACAAGAGTTGGTACATCTTTTGAAAGTTTATTAATATAGGAATCTACTAATGTATCCTCTCCTATTCTCCCCTTAATAACTTCAACATACTGATTTAAATACGGCTGATTCACGGATGACTCTTCCTGCTTCGGCTCCTCTTCCGCTTTACCTTCAGCGCCCTTTGTCTTCGCCCTTGCTGCCGCAGCCGCTTTCGCCTTCGCTGCTGCAATTGCCTTCGCCTTTTCATCTCCCGATTCCCCATCACCTTGCGAGGCCTTCTGCTTCGCTAGAGCCGCTGCCTTTGCCTTTGCTGCTGCCACGGCCTTTGCTTTCGCCTTAGCCTTGTCCTCTTCCGTTACTTCTTCGGTTCCTTCTCTTTTCTGCTTCGCTAATGCCGCTGCTTTTGCTTTTGCCGCGGCTGCTGCCTTCGCTTTCGCTTTCACTTTCGCTTTCGCTTTCGCCTTTTCTTCTTCCGGTATTTCTTCTATTCCTTCTCTTTTTTGCTTCGCTAACGCTGCCGCTTTTGCTTTTGCCGCGGCTGCTGCACGTCGTTTTGCTTCTTCCACAGTCATACCATCATTTTTTGGTAGCGCTTTCTCTTTTTCTTGATCTTCTTCCTCAAGTTTCCTTATTTCCGCATCATGTTTCACAACGAGACGCTTTCTCGCCTCTTCTTTCGCACGCCTAGCCGCTTCTCTTTTCAAATCCTCTAGGTCTTTATTTGGATCACTCATTTATTCGTCACCTGCTTTCCTGTCTTTGCCTCGTAACGAATTTTTTCTTTCAATTTATTAATTCCATAAATTAAAGCGGCGGGATTTGGTGGGCAGCCAGGAATATACACGTCAACTGGTACAATTTGATCCACACCTTTCACAACAGCATATGAATTTACATATGGGCCACCTGCTGTCGCACAAGATCCCATTGCAATCACCCACTTTGGTTCAGGCATTTGATCGTATAAGCGCCGAACAATAGGAGCCATCTTCTTCGTTACCGTTCCCGACACAATCATAACGTCCGATTGCCTTGGTGAAGTCCGAAAAAATGACCCAAATCGATCTAAATCGTAATGTGATGAACCTACTCCCATCATTTCAATTGCACAGCATGCTAGTCCGAATGTCATCGGCCATAAAGAATTGCTCCGTGCCCATCCTTTCAACTGCTCCAATGTAGAAAAAAAGATATTTCGTTCTAATTCCGCTCGTTCATTTGGATGTAATTCCTCAAAATTTATAACCATTGTAACACCTTCTTTTTCCAAGCATACGCTAATCCAACTAGCAACATTACAACAAAGATGAGCATTTCAATCAGTGCAAATAAACCGAGCTTGTCATATGCAACAGCCCATGGATATAAAAATAAAGTTTCTACATCAAAGATGACAAACAATAAAGCAAAAATATAATAACGAGCATGAAACCGAATATTTGCATCATGAAAAGGCTCAATCCCACTCTCATACGTCGTCGCTTTCGCTGCACTTGGTTTGTTTGGACGCAGCATCCTTCCTAATGTAAGAGCCACTACCGGCAGCAATATACCTAATAGCAAGAAAATCAAAACGATCATATAACTATTTTCATATACACTTGCCATTGTGAAACCCTCCCCCCTGAATTAAGAACAAGTTCACTTAGTAAACAATATGTCCTAGTTGCAGTAATTATTATTTTTAAATTCTTCTAAATAATACAACTATTTTAATCATTATAGCAAACTTCAAATTCCTATGTCGATATGTTGGGGACAGAAACGAGAATTATTAAAATCTATTTTTATAACTCGCTATACCTGTGCAAAATAAGTATAGAAATTATATATGTTTTTCAAGAAACAATAAAAAATAAAAAGAGGAATTTATATGTATATACCGTGGGTGAGATAAATGAAAAAACAAACACATGTAAGTATTCTTATAAGCATTATATTGTTGTCTATAGCGATTCATTACGTGGCAATGCCTTTTCTATATGAATACTCATTTCCTTTTCAAATATTAATTGGAATGAGTACCTTATTCATTGATATTATCGCTTGTAGTTATATACTTTATTTTTCAAATAGGAAAGAAGGGTTACCTCGTTTATTTTGGACCATATTATGTGTTGGAACCCTCTCTTATTTCATTGGTGATTTAGTCGTTGCCTATCAACGTTTAATTTTAAAGGATTACTATACATTCGTTGATCCGTCTGACTTTTTTTACCTACTTTTTTTAATTAGCTTTGCATTTGCCTTTCTATATGAAATCATCTATAATCGCGATTTATTAGAAAAGCTTTTTATGATATGTGATATTTGTATTATTGTTACAGCCCAATTTACTTTAAGTTATTACTTACTTATTGAACGAACCATTCACATTTCTTCAACATCCTATATCGACATATTTGTTCAACTTACCTATCCAATGGCCGATTTGCTCTTTCTTCTCATAGGAATCAATCTGTTATTCAAGCCATTATCCTTATTATCAAAAAAAGTTGGTGCGCTTCTTGGCATTGCTTTAATTTTGTATGCTACTACAGATGCGATTTATGCTTATATCAAATACTTCACACCAGAGTATTCTATGTTTACAGTTACTCCTCTCTATCAAGTAACTTTAGTACTAGTAGCAATCGCCTGTATTCTGCATACAAAAGAACCTGAAAAACAAGAGCAAGTACTATTAACCCCTAAACTTGGGGAATCGATCAGATTATCATTACCTTATATTTCTGTAGTAATGCTTATTGTTTTTATATTAGTTGAATATGTTTTTGCACCGATTGTAGTAATCGGGCTTATAATAACTTTCTCCTTCGTTCTCATACGCCATAGTTTAGTTCGAAGACAAAATAAAATATTATTACTAGCCCAAATGCAATTCAACTCGGAACTCGAAAAACAAATTGAACTACGTACAGAAGATTTAGTAGAACAAAAAAATGAACTATATCATAACCAACAGATGTTTAAATCTTTATATGAGCATCATCCAGATCCAATCTTCACCTTAGATTTGTACGGTAATTTTCTCAAAGTGAATAACGCTGGTACTACTTTGCTCGGTTATCAAACGAATGAATTATTAAATCAACCTTACTATTCACTTACGTATGAAGAAGATTTGGAAGAAATCATTAATGCCTTTCATCGCGTAAAAAAGGGGAAATCTATTTCTTTAGAAATACGGGCATATCATAAAAATAGAGATATTTACTACTTGCATGTTACAGCTGTTCCTATCTTTTTAAAGAATCATATTTCTGGGGTTTATTTAATGATTAAAGATATTACGGAAAGCAAACAACAACAAGAACAAATTAATTTTCTGGCATACCATGATACTTTAACAGAGCTTGCAAATCGCCGTTCATTTCATCAATATGTAGAACAAGCAATTGCTCGATCCGAAATATCAAAAAGGCCTTTTGCTGTTATGTTTCTCGACCTAGACCGCTTTAAGGTTATTAATGATACCCTCGGTCATAGGGTAGGAGACCTTCTATTAATTGCAGTAGCAAAAAGACTCGAAAGACTATCGACACCAAGTATGAAGCTTGCCCGGCTAGCTGGAGATGAGTTCACAATCCTTATCGAAAATTATAAAAAAAGACCCGATGTAAAAAAAATGGCTGATACGATTGTAGCAGCCATGAACGAACCATTCGAAATCGAAAATCAACATTTACAAATCTCACCGAGCATCGGGATTGCAATATATCCTGAAGCAGGTGAAGATCCATTGTCTATTTTACAGCATGCTGATATGGCCATGTACGAAGCAAAGAACAAAGGAAAAAACGGTAGCTCTCTGTACACGAAAGAATTGTATAAAAAAATGGAACGAAAAGCTCGAATTGAAAAAGATTTACCACTCGCTTTAGTAAACGAAGAGTTTTATCTCGTCTATCAACCACAAGTTGATATTACGACGAAAAAGATTATTGGTGCTGAAGCATTAATACGTTGGAAACACCCACTCCTAGGTGACATTCCGCCATGTGAGTTCATTCCAATTGTAGAAGAGACGCCACAAGTCGTTCCACTCGGTCATTGGGTATTAAAAGAATCCTGTCGCCAGTTAAAAATATGGCATACTTTCGGCTACACAGATTTAAAAATAAGTGTGAACTTATCCGCAAAAGAGTTCCAGCAAGAGAATTTAATCAAGAACATTTCACAAATACTAACAGACATTAAAGTCGATCCAAAGCATGTAATACTTGAGTTAACAGAACGCATTGCAATGATTGATGAAAAAGAAACATTATCAAGACTAAAACAATTAAAGGAATATGGTATTCAAACGTCCATTGATGACTTCGGTACCGGCTATTCTTCTCTCGCTTACTTATCAATTTTCCCTATCGATACATTAAAAGTACCGAGAGAATTTACACAACTAGCCGATCATCGACCTGAGGAAAGAGCTATCGTTTCCACTATCCTTTCCCTTGCAAATACTTTAAACCTTTCTGTCGTTGCTGAAGGAATTGAAACAGAAAAACAACTTAAGTTTCTACAAAAGAACAACTGTAAATATATGCAAGGCTACTATTTCAGTAAACCACTTACGAGTCATCAATTTATAAAATTTCTACAAAAACACCCAGTATGAACCAATAGCTCATACTGGGTGTTTTTATAGTGTGGGAATTATTTTCTCGTAATACTCCTCTGCAATTTCTTCATAAAAGGCTGCTGACGTCGTATAAAAATATGGAATTAGCCATAAGAATCCAATCCCGAGTGTAATACAACTTAATATAAACCAACCAATAAAACTTAAACATAAGATGAAATACTCCATCTTATGCCCATCCATCATACGACGGCTTTCTGTAATAGCTTGATTTATGGAATACTCAGGATGATCATTTATTATAAAGTACGTCATCGCATAAGAAAATGATTTAATAATGCCTGGAATAATAAATAATAAAAACCATAAGAAGATATAAATGTTCACTACTATATATAATAAAAATGACTTTATAAACTTACTTCCTTCTGTAAACCATCTGAATATATGCCCAATACGCGCTTCTTTTTCACGAATGATATGCAGAGCTAAATAATAACCACCTAGCGTTAATGGACCTACCATCAACATTGTAATAACGTCTATTGAAAGTGAGTTATTTACTTCTTTCCAATCCCAAAATTGAGAGAAAATGAAATCAATACTAAAACTAAAAGCTGAAATAAGAATCGAAATCAGTAATGTTGCCCCGACAGCTAATCCCCATTTCCCTTCTAATGAATCTAACGCTTCTCCTTTTAAATCACTAATCATATTCTTCCTCCTATACGTAATAACTCTATTAGTATAGCATGTTCCTACTACAATTCATCTTTTGAAAGATAGCGATAAAAATGTGCTGTCGTTGTACTCATATACGGGCTAAGCCAAAGAAATCCTATTCCGAGTGTAAGAATCGCTAAAATTGCCCAACCTATAAAACTCAGCCACAACAAAAATAAATCTAATTTGTGACCCTTCATAAGACGCTTACTTTCTTTCATTGCCTGTGACACACTATAATCTGGATTTTCAACCATAACATAGTACGTCATCGCATAAGAAAAGTACATCACAATCATACCAACAATTGAAATAGCTAATAGTACAAAGAAAGCAATAGCAAACGACGTATTTCCTTCTTCACCCAAAAATACAAATAAGGCTACTAGCAACATCGGGATCCATGTACCTGTATATAACAAAATCGCAAGCATTGCCCACATTGTTTTCATCATTCTTTTAAAGCCCCGAAATCCTTCGAATAAGTGATCTACTTTAGCACTTTCTCGTTTACTAATCTGTAAAAACACATTTGTATAACCGTATGATGTAATCCCATACGATGCGTTACTCAAAATTATTATGATGCAATAAAAAATACCAAATGTAATACCTGCTCCAATTGATATTGTTTCCTCTTCAAGTGAACCTGTGAAACCAGCAAATAGTAAAAATATAATAACTCCTGGAATTAAAAGTATAAGCATTGCAGCCATTGAAACAACATAACTTAAAATAAAATATAAAATCGTTGATCCAACACCTAGTCCCCATTTTCCCTTTAAAGAGTGCAACGCTTCTCGTTTCATTTCACCGATCATTTATTCATCCCCTTTATAAATTGTTGTACATTCTCTACTTATACAAGCATCAATATAATTATACCATTTTTGTAAAATTATCCATAAACTCGATAAAAAAATCCGTAAAGGCAAAGCCTTTACGGATTTTTTATTTCATATCAGAAACGTTTAAACGGTTCACGGCACGTTGTAATGCCATTTCTGCACGTTTAAAGTCAACATGTGCTTGTTTATCTTGCATACGTTGTTCAGCGCGACGCTTCGCTTCATTTGCACGATGGATATCGATATGGTTTGCTTCTTCAGCAGATGATGATAATACAGTTACTTTATCCGGACGAACTTCGATAAAGCCACCGCTTACTGCTACATAATCAGTGTGTCCACCATTTTTCAGACGAACTGCACTAATTTTTAATGGTGCAACAGTTGGAATGTGACCTGGTAAGATCCCCATTTCCCCACTCTCTGCTTTTACGCTTACCATTTCTACTTCTTTTTCGTAAACCGGTCCATCAGGAGTTACAATACTGACTGGAAATGTCTTCATAATTCGTCCCTCCTAAGGCCTTACGCCATCATTTTCTTCGCGTTTTCAATAACTTCTTCAATACTACCTACAAGACGGAATGCATCTTCTGGAAGGTCATCATATTTTCCTTCTAGAATTTCTTTAAATCCGCTAACTGTATTTTTTACAGGTACGTAAGAACCTTTTTGACCTGTAAACTGCTCAGCTACGTGGAAGTTTTGAGATAAGAAGAATTGAATACGACGAGCACGATGTACAACTAACTTATCTTCTTCAGATAACTCATCCATACCTAAGATAGCGATGATATCTTGAAGCTCTTTATAACGCTGTAAAGTTTGCTGTACTTGACGAGCTACTTCATAATGCTCTTCTCCTACGATTTCTGGAGAAAGTGCACGAGATGTAGATGCTAATGGATCTACGGCTGGGTAAATACCCATTTGTGTTAAACGACGCTCTAAGTTTGTTGTTGCATCTAAGTGAGCGAACGTTGTAGCTGGTGCTGGATCCGTATAGTCATCGGCTGGTACATATACCGCTTGGATAGACGTGATAGATCCTTTATTTGTAGATGTAATACGCTCTTGTAATTGACCCATTTCTGTTGCAAGTGTTGGTTGGTAACCTACCGCAGATGGCATACGACCAAGAAGGGCAGATACTTCAGAACCTGCTTGCGTGAAACGGAAGATGTTATCGATGAACAGAAGTACGTCTTGTCCTTGCTCATCACGGAAATGCTCAGCCATTGTTAAACCTGTTAATGCAACACGTTGACGTGCTCCAGGTGGCTCATTCATTTGTCCGAATACCATCGCAGTTTTCTTAATTACGCCAGAATCGCTCATTTCGTGGTATAAGTCATTACCCTCACGAGTACGCTCACCTACACCAGCGAATACAGAGATACCACCGTGTTCTTGTGCGATGTTGTTAATTAATTCCTGAATTAATACCGTTTTACCTACACCGGCACCACCGAATAGACCGATTTTACCACCCTTAATGTAAGGAGCAAGTAAGTCTACTACTTTAATACCAGTTTCAAGAATTTCTACTTTAGTAGATAATTCTTCGAATGCAGGTGCTTGACGGTGAATTGGATCACGACGTACATCGGCAGGAACCTCACCATCTAAGTCAATTGTATCACCTAATACGTTAAATACGCGACCAAGTGTTGCATCTCCAACTGGTACAGAGATTGCTTTACCAGTATCTTCTACTTCTGTACCACGAACAAGTCCGTCTGTGGAAGACATTGCAACTGTACGAACTGTATCATCACCTAAATGAAGTGCAACTTCAAATGTTAAGTTAATGCTTGCTCCGTTTTCGTTGCTTTGTTTTACCGTAAGGGCGTTGTAGATTTCTGGTAGCTTTCCGCCATCAAACTTAACGTCTACAACCGGACCCATGATTTGCGTAACGCGCCCTTTATTCATCGGGTTCCCTCCTAGCTTTCTTTTAATTAGCCAACTTGCTACGAGCAGTTAGCTTTTCATTTTTTATTGGTTTATAGCTTACGCGACTCTTTTGAAAGAGCCGCCTACGCTTTTATAGAATCTAGTTCCAGCGACTAGAACATTCGGTCATTTCGTGCCTTCCTGCGAGGCAAACTACGCCTCTTCGTCAGGAGCTCCAATGCCCTCTTGTTCTGGACGAGCCGCTTCCACTTTTTAATACTACTCTAACGCTGCTGCTCCACCAACGATTTCCGTAATTTCTTGCGTAATCGCTGCCTGACGCGCACGGTTGAATGAAAGTGTAAGTGAATCGATAACTTCCATTGCGTTGTCTGTAGCACTCTTCATTGCTGTCATACGCGCTGCGTGTTCACTTGCTTTACCGTCTAGTAATGCACCGTACACTAAGCTTTCTGCGTATTGTGGCAATAGTACTTTTAAAATTTCTTCTTCAGAAGGTTCGAATTCATAAGCTGTCGTCGGTTTGTCAGACGCCACATCAGTAAGCGGTAAAATTTTATTTTCCGTTACTTCTTGTGAAATTTTACTTACGTAATGGTTGTAGTAAATATACAGCTCATCATAAGCACCATCTGCAAACATCGCAATTGCTCGAGAAGCAAGATCTTTAATATCAGTAAATGATGGGTGGTCAGATAGTCCAACTACTTCATCAATGATGTTAAAGCCGCGACGTTTTAAATAATCACGTCCTAGTCGGCCAAGCACAATAATTGAATATTGGTTTGAATCCATATTATGACGTTCACGAATTACGTTACTTACTGTACGTAATACGTTACTGTTATAACCACCTGCTAGTCCGCGATCAGATGTAATAACGATGTACCCTGTACGCTTTACAGGACGCGCATTTAGCATCGGATGATTAATTCCTTTACTTCCTTGCGCAATGCTCGCTACTACTTCTTGAATCTTTTCCATATACGGAACGAAAGATTTAGCATTTTGCTCTGCACGGTTTAACTTAGATGCAGATACCATCTCCATCGCTTTCGTAATTTGACTCGTTTTCTTTGTCGAGTTAATCTTCGCTTTTATATCGCGTAAAGATGCCACAGGTTTTCACCACCTTTTTTCCGGAAGTTGGCACGATTAGTAAGAATTCTCTTCCTAATCTACGTTGCAAGATATTCTTGCTCATGATTGAAGGAAAAGAATAGGTGCACCTACTCTTTTCCTTTACATAACCGTCAGCAATCTCAAAACTTGAGATGCCTTTTATATATTATTATCTAGCTCCAGCGGCTTGAATGTTCGGTGGCTTCACTTCTTCCTACGAGGCAAAGACCGCCTCTTCGTCAGAAGCTCCATCCCCCTCACATTCAGGACGAGCCGCTTCCGCTTTTATTATTCAGAAGCTACGAATACTTTTTTAAATCCATTAATAGCTGCTGCAAATTTGTCGTCATCCGCAAGTTTCTTAGTTGTGCGGATTTCTTCTAATAAGTCAGTCGCATTAGAATCTAACCAAGCATGGAATTCTTCTTCGAAACGAGTGATATCTACTACTGGGATATCATCTAGGAATCCACGTGTTAAAGCGTAAAGAATGATAACTTGTTTCTCTACACGTAATGGTTTGTGTAATCCTTGTTTTAATACCTCAACAGTACGAGCACCACGGTTTAGTTTCGCTTGAGTTGCTTTATCAAGGTCAGAACCGAACTGAGCGAACGCTTCTAACTCACGGTAAGATGCAAGGTCAAGACGAAGTGTACCTGATACTTTACTCATTGCTTTAATCTGAGCAGATCCACCTACACGAGATACAGAAGTACCCGCATCGATCGCTGGACGTACGCCAGAGAAGAATAGGTCAGATTGTAAGAAGATTTGTCCATCCGTAATAGAAATTACGTTTGTTGGGATGTAAGCTGATACGTCCCCTGCTTGTGTTTCGATGAAAGGTAGTGCAGTTAAAGAACCGCCGCCTCTTGCATCACTTAATTTTGCTGCACGCTCTAATAAGCGAGAATGTAAGTAGAACACATCCCCTGGATATGCTTCACGACCTGGAGGACGACGTAATAGTAATGAAAGCTCGCGGTAAGCCGCTGCTTGTTTTGATAAGTCATCATATACTACTAATACGTGTTTACCATTGTACATGAACTCTTCACCCATTGTTACACCAGCATAAGCAGCTAAGTATAATAATGGAGCTGGTTGAGAAGCTGATGCAGTTACAACGATTGTGTAATCTAATGCACCGTGCTTACGTAGTGTTTCTACTACGTTACGTACAGTTGATTCTTTTTGTCCGATAGCTACATAGATACAAATCATATCTTCATCTTTTTGGTTAATGATTGTATCAAGCGCAACTGCTGTTTTACCTGTTTGACGGTCACCAATGATTAACTCACGTTGACCACGGCCAATTGGTACAAGAGCATCGATCGCTTTAATACCTGTTTGAAGTGGCTCATGAACAGATTTACGATCCATTACACCTGGTGCTGGACTTTCAATTGGACGAGTGTTTGTTGTATTGATTGGGCCTAAACCATCAACTGGTTGACCTAATGGGTTTACAACACGACCGATTAGTTCTTTTCCTACTGGTACTTGCATGATGCGACCAGTACGACGAACTTCGTCACCTTCACGAATTTCTGTGTAAGGTCCTAAAATAATGATACCTACGTTGTTTTCCTCTAAGTTTTGTGCTAGTCCCATAACGCCGTTAGAGAACTCTACAAGTTCACCAGCCATAACGTTATCAAGACCATGAGCACGCGCAATACCGTCACCAACTTGGATAACTGTACCAACATCACTAACTTCGATTTCAGACTGATAGTTCTCGATTTGTTGCTTTATCAGTGCGCTAATTTCTTCAGCTCTGATGCTCATGTGCTTCACCCCTATCTATTCTTCATTAATTCACGCTGAATACGTGCTAATTTTCCTTGTAAGCTTCCGTCGTAAATGCGATTTCCAATACGTACTTTAATGCCGCCTAGTAAATCTTCATCTACAACATTTTTTACGCGAATTGCATCTTTTCCCGTTCTCTTTGCAAATGCTTCTGCAATGTTAAGCTTCTCTTCTTCTGATAGAAGACGAGTAGAATATACAGTTGCGTCGGCTACGTTACGTTCTTCATTAGCAAGAACAACATATTCATCTGCAATTTCAGGTAAGATATCAATGCGTTTGTTATCAATTAAAATATATAACGTATTTAAAATAGATTCAGAAACAGATCCGAATACGTTTGCAAGAAACGTTTTCTTTTGTTCCTTTGAAATGTTCGGTTGCGTTAAAAAGCTATGTAGTTCTTCGTTCTTTACATAAACGTTTTGTACAAGGCGTAATTCCTCTTCAAACATTTCTAATACGTGTTTTTCTTTTGCAATTTTAAAAAGAGCGACAGCATAACGTTTTGCTACAATCCCATTGCTCATCGCGCTTCTCCTACTTCTTTAATATAATCGCGAATTAACTTAACTTGATCTTCTTCTTTTAATTCTTTTTCAATTACTTTAGAAGCAATTTGAACAGATAAAGAAGCGACTTGTTCTTGTAAAGCAGCAATCGCTTGCTCTTTTTCGCGTTGAATTTCTTGTACAGCAGATGCTTTAATTGATTCTGCTTCTTCTTTCGCAGCAGCAACAATAACATCTTTTTGATCTACAGCTTGTTTTTTCGCTCTTTCGATTAACTCTTGTGCTTCAACACGCGATTGTTTTAACATTTCACGTTGTTCTTCTACTAATTTCTTCGCTTCAGCGTTACTTCTTTCTGCAGCGTCGATTTCATTAGTAACATGCTCTTCACGTTCTTTCATAATTCCCATTAAAGGACCCCACGCAAATTTGCGTAGCATTACTAATAGAAGTAAGAAAATGAACAATGTATAAGCAATCGTTCCAAATGGAATGGAAGCCCCTAATAATAAAGTTGGCACAAGGATTCACTCCCTTCAAAATATCTAAATTGATCATATGAAAAAAAAAGACATACGTTTCGTTCATAAAGCAATGGCGAAGAAAGTTCGGAAAAACACTCTTCGCCATCTATGTAAGGGGAGTCTCCCTTATTTGTTCATTACGATGAATGCAATAACTACACCGATGATTGGAAGTGCCTCAACTAAAGCAACCCCGATGAACATAATTGTTTGAAGCGCGCCTTTTAATTCTGGTTGACGAGCAACACCTTCGATTGTACGTGATACGATAAGACCGTTACCAATACCTGCACCTAATGCTGATAAACCAATTGCAATTGCAGCTGCGATTACACCTAAACTCATTTAATTTGTCCTCCTTTGTATTATAAAAAAATAATTTTTTTCTTACTTAAATTATATTAATGGTCATGGCTTACTTTATGAGCCATATAAACCATCGTTAACATAACGAAAATAAATGACTGGATTGATCCAACGAATACACTGAATCCCATCCATGCTAACATTGGTACAAGCGCACCTAATGCTCCGAGGAACGATGCCCCGCCTAACTTAGCAAGTAATCCTAATAAGATCTCACCTGCATAAATGTTACCGAATAAACGAAGACCTAACGTTAATGTGTTAGCAAACTCCTCAATAACCTTTAATGGGAATAAGAATTTCATAGGTTGGAAATAACCTTTTACGTATTCTTTCGTACCCTTCATCTTAATTCCATAATAATGGGTGAGGGTAACTACCATCACGGCTAATGTTAATGCAACTGCTGGATCAGACGTTGGTGATCTCCACCATGCAATATGTTCGCCAGCCTCAACTGTTGAATACATGAATGGTAAACCAAGGAAGTTCGATACGATGATAAACATGATAAGCGTAACGCCAAGCGTTAAGAAACGTCCACCTGTTTTCCAGTCCATCGTACTATTGATAATCCCTTTCACGAAGTCAAACACCCATTCCATGAAGTTTTGCATCCCGGTTGGGCGAAGGGCTAAACTGCGAGTTCCAATAACAGCGATTAAGAAAACAATAACTGCTGCTACAGTAACCATCATAACTGATGACAAATCGAACGTTAAACCTAGAAATTCAACTAATTTACCGTGTTCCACTAGTAATTCACCTCTCTTCCCTGCTCTTATACTCTAAATAAAGAAAATCTATGATCATGACAAGGTATCCTGTCAGCAATCCTACACCTAGGCCCCACATCGCAATTAACTCTTGATATTTGGCTGCAAATAAAATTAATAATCCAATCGTGGCGAATCTCGAATATGTACTTACTGCTGTCGCCTTAAATTTTACGTTTTCTCCATTTGTTACGCGATCCAACAGCTTGTCTGTTCTACGTGCAATGATGCGCAAACTAAGAAAACTGAAAATCGTTCCGATAATCAGCCCAAGAAATACATCCTTGTAAGAGGTGAATCCCCATCCTAGCACTAGAAGCGCAAGCAAGTAGTACATATATTTCTTTTGTCTTTGGACAAGTCCATGTACGTCTATCATCATTGCTCTCCCGAATAGTAATGTCGAATGAGTCGAATCATTGCGTATATCCCTGTTCCTAATCCGAGTAATAACCCTATAATAAGAAACAATGGAAACGTTCCAACCTTACTATCAATCCACTGCCCACCAAAGATTCCAATAAGAATAGAACCGACTAACTGAGCAAGAATACCTGACATTAAAGCATAAGCTTTTATATGGCTGCGATCGTTTTTTTGCAAGGATTCATCCCTCCAATATGTAACCCTCATTCACGATGTATTAATAATAACTCATTTTTTTGCATAAATCCTATACAAAATAAAAAGTTTACATTTTCGTCACGGAATAGATGTATTTTTGTCACTGAAAGCCCTACCATCTATCCCCGTTGTTAGCATACAATAGGGTATTAACAGTGTCAACGAGAAATCGTAAAAAATCAAAAAATTTGAGTATTAGTCATTTCCTCCCAAAAATGAAAACGTTCCCCTTCTAAATACTGGTTAGAGATATGCAATTTCTAACAGTTTTCTCTTTATAATAGAAGGAAATGTTCACAAGTTTGTCACTATTATATTTTTAAGATATAACGCTTTCCTTCCATAATATAGTGCTCTTTAGACGTAAGACTTCTATATTATATGTGATGTGTATGCAACTTATGTTGTATATACTATGTATATTTATCCCCCCTCCCCTACCTCATCAAGGTACAAAAAAACGAGAGGGAACCCCCTCTCGTCAGTTTTCTTACTTCGTTCCGAATAAACGGTCACCAGCATCACCAAGACCTGGTACTACATATCCGTGGTCATTTAATTTCTCATCTAATGCTGCTACATAAATATCAACATCAGGATGTTCTTCTTGTACTACTTTTACTCCTTCTGGAGCTGCAACGATACACATTAATTTAATTTGTTTTGCACCGCGCTTTTTCAGAGAGTTAATTGCTTCAGCTGCAGAACCACCTGTTGCTAGCATCGGATCTAGTACGATGAAGTCACGCTCTTCTACATCCGTTGGAAGTTTCACATAGTATTCTACCGGTTGCAATGTTTTAGGGTCGCGGTATAAACCAACGTGCCCTACTTTTGCTGCTGGAATTAATTTCAGAATTCCATCAACCATTCCTAAACCTGCACGTAAAATCGGAATTAAACCAAGCTTTTTACCAGCGATCACTTTTGTTGTCGCTTTGCTTACAGGTGTTTCAATCTCAATGTCTTTAAGTGGAAGATCGCGAGTAATTTCGAAAGCCATTAAACTTGCTACTTCGTCCACTAATTCACGAAAATCTTTCGTGCCTGTATTCTTATCGCGAATATATGTAATCTTATGTTGAATTAACGGGTGATCAAATACATACAGTTTTCCCATGTGAATCTCTCCTTTAGATGATATTCATGCGTTTGCACGCTTTTTTACACTATTTACGATTGTAAAGAAAACGCTACTAATATTCAAGGGCAAATTTGGCAAAATCATGATTTTACGATGAATCTATCTAGTATCTTTACCAATTATGGGAGCTGTATCCTTCATTATATCGCCAAAATTTATTCATCATTTGTATACATACTTAAAGAACAATATATGTCCAAAAAAAAACTGCCAAAACAATTACGTCTCAGCAGCCTTCTTTCATCTATTATAGGTCTGTGTACATTGGGAATTTGCTCGTTAACGCTTCTACACGCTTACTTGCTTCTTCTAATGCAGCTTCATTTTCATGATTTTTTAATGTATAAGCAATAAGTGACGCAATTTCATCCATGTCTTCTAAACCGAAACCACGAGATGTTACAGCTGCCGTACCGATACGTACACCGCTTGTTACAAATGGGCTTGCTGTTTCAAATGGAATTGTATTTTTGTTCACTGTAATACCAACTTCATCTAATACGTGCTCTGCTACTTTACCTGTGATTTCTAAGTTACGAACATCGATCAGGATTAAATGATTGTCTGTTCCACCAGAAACAAGTGTAAGTCCTTCTTTTTGAAGACCTTCAGCTAAGCGGTTCGCATTATTAATGATATTTTGTGCATATGTTTTAAACTCATCTTGTAGTGTCTCACCAAATGCAACAGCTTTTGCAGCGATTACGTGCATAAGTGGACCACCTTGAATACCAGGGAAGATTGATTTATCAATTTGTTTTGCAAATTGCTCTTCACATAAAATCATACCACCACGTGGACCACGTAATGTTTTATGTGTTGTCGTTGTAACGAAATGTGCGTGTGGTACTGGGTTTGGATGTAAACCAGCAGCTACTAAACCAGCGATATGTGCCATATCAACCATAAAGTATGCACCCACTTCATCTGCAATCTCACGGAATCGTTTGAAATCGATAACACGAGGATATGCACTTGCACCTGCAACGATTAATTTTGGTTTATGTTCTTTCGCTTTTGCTAATACATCATCGTAATTAATACGGTGAGATTCAGCATCCACGCCATATTCTACGAAATTATATTGTACTCCACTGAAGTTAACAGGGCTTCCGTGTGTTAAGTGACCACCATGAGATAAATTCATACCAAGTACTGTATCGCCTTGCTCTAAAATCGTAAAGTATACTGCCATGTTCGCTTGTGCACCAGAATGTGGTTGAACATTTACATGCTCTGCACCAAAGATTTCTTTCGCGCGATCACGTGCGATATCTTCCACTACGTCTACGTGCTCACAGCCACCATAGTAACGTTTTCCAGGATATCCCTCAGCATACTTATTCGTTAAAACAGAACCTTGCGCCTCCATTACTGCTTCACTTACGAAGTTTTCCGAAGCAATTAACTCAATCTTTGAACGCTGTCTTCCTAGTTCTGCCTCAATTGCAGCAAATACCTTTTCATCTTGACGTTTTAAATGATTCACCAAAATCCCCCTTTTCTGAACGAATTACATCGATTCCCAATAGTTTTTTCTCATTTATTCAGAAAAAACGAAAATTCAGGTTGTAATTCTTTCGAACCTTCATGTTTTCAACTACATTCTAACATGACTTTCTATATCATAAAAGAAAAAAAAGACCGAAAATCGGTCTTTTCTTTCTTCTATTATAAAGTCAGACTACATACCTTTTATCTTTCGATATAAAGCCATTATGCGACTTTATAATTTTTTATGTCTAACGGCAAGTGATAGTCTCTTCCTTCGCCGCATAAACAGCACGTGCTCCACCAATTAGTTTTCCACGTGTTGTTGCCATCGTTACATGCGCACTTCCAATTTCCTTCACACCTGTACGAACCGGAACAGCTACATGCTTTAAATGCATACCGATAAATGTATCACCAATATCCATTCCTGCATCTGCTTTAATAAACTCAATTACTACCGGATCTTTCAAATTGTGATACGCATATGTTGCTAATGCACCACCTGCTGATCTAACAGGCGTAACTGTTACAATTTCAAATTGATATTTCATCGCTAACTCTCTCTCAACTACTAAAGCACGGTTTAAATGCTCACAACATTGAAACGCCAACTCAATACCTGTTTGCTCTTGAAATTGTTTTAACTCAGAAAAAATCGCCTCTGCTACTTCCATCGTTCCTGATGTCCCAATTCTTTCTCCTAGCACTTCGCTCGTGCTACATCCCACTACAAAAATTTGACCACTTTGTAATGAAGCTTGTTCTTGGAAATCAGAAAGCGAAATTTGTAACTGTTCTCTTACCTTTACGATTTCTGTCATTACGCCTCTTCCTTTCACAGGTTGGTTCACCAAATTATATTTCATACTACTTCTAGTTAGAATCTATTACTTTGTTTCGTATGTTTTAATTTTTCCTACGCGGTTTTCATGACGACCACCTTCATAGTCAGTTGTTAACCAAATTTTTGCGATGTCACGTGCTAGACCTGCACCAATTACACGCTCGCCCATTGCTAACATGTTCGTATCATTATGCTCTCTCGTTGCTTTCGCACTGAAAGTATCATGAACTAATGCACAACGAATACCATTTACTTTGTTTGCTGCAATTGACATACCGATGCCTGTCCCACAAACTAAAATACCACGATCTACTTCGCCATTCGCTACCATTTCCGCTGCTGGAAACGCAAAATCAGGGTAATCAACAGAACCAGCTTCACATTCACAACCTAAATCAATATATTCAATATTTAACTCTTCTAATAAACTTACAAGTTCTTTACGGATATTCATACCGCCGTGATCAGATGCTACTACTACTTTCATTTTTACCCCTCCAAAGTTTCAATCAATTATCTTCATTTCTCACTCGTTACCTTAACGGAACGAAGTGATCTCCAATATCGTATTATACACGAAACATCAACCTTCTGAATGTTTTTTCAGTAAAGTTTGTACAAGTTTTTCCATCTCTTCTAACGTTTCTTTATAAATAGAAAGTGACCCGCCAAATGGGTCTGAAATATCCTTACTTATCCCCTCAGTTACTCCATATAATGTATCCACTTTCTTTTCAACACTCGGATAATGCCCAAGTACAATTTGCTTATGGTTTTCCGTCATTGTTACTACAATATCTGCCCAATCAATCAAAGCTTCATTTATCTGCTGCGAAGCATGATCGATTGTAATTCCCTTTTCAGCTAAAGCTTCCTTTGCATATATCGACGCATCACTTCCAGGATAGGCGAAAACACCAGCAGATTGCACTTCAAAATTACCTTCTCCATGATGACGAAGTAACGCCTCAGCCATCGGGCTACGGCATGTATTTCCAGTGCAAATAAATAACACTCGTTTCATCCAAACCCACCCCTTTTCTTCTTTTTCCTATCTTTCATCATAACGTACATAAGAATAGAACAAAAGAAATGTGAATATACGAAAGGCGCATTTCTCTTATATTTTTTCTAAGAAAAATGCGCCTTATCCACATATATGTGAAACCCTATTTCCAAGTGCCTAGAGTATTTTAACATACATAGCAAGCGTACTACAAAACAAAATAAGGAATCCATTTCATATGAAACGGACTCCTCTTATACAATAATTATTTCATTGTAACTTTCATTACTTCTGTTGAACCTTTTGTAGCTGTTACGCCTACAGTTGTTTTAATAGACTCAGCTGCATCTGTGTTTGTAATAACGATTGGAGTAATTGTACTTTTCGCTTTTTCACGGATTAATTCTAAGTCGAATGAGATTAATTTATCTCCAGCTTTTACAGCTTGGCCTTCAGAAACGTGAGCTTCGAAACCTTCGCCTTCCATTTTTACAGTTTCTAATCCAACGTGGATTAAAATTTCTGTACCGTTTTTCGCTTTAATTCCTACAGCATGTTTTGTGTGGAATAACTGTACGATTTCACCATCAACTGGAGATACAACTACACCTTCAGTAGGATCGATTGCAACACCTTCACCCATCATACGACCAGCGAATACTGGATCTGGTACTTCTTCAATATTTTTCACTGCTCCAGTTAATGGAGCTACGATTGTTTCTTCATTTGTTTTTGAACCAAAACCGAATAATTTTTTAAACATAGGATAGTCCTCCTCATAATTTACCTAAAAGTTTATAGGGCAATCCCTAGTAAAACCCGGGATACATGTAAGACTTCATACTTCGAATATTATACTGTAAAAACGCTTTCGAAATAAATTACGTCATTACTAATAGACTCTTATTGTAGCTCTTTGCAAAATTCCAGTCAATTCTGATTGTCTGAATAACAATAAGAAGTTAACTTCTACTTATTATTTTCTCTTTTTTTACCCAACTTGTCTAGAGGTCTTTACTACATTTTTCTTTTTGTCGCTAATTTGTAAAATTATTTTCAAACTTTTTTCGAAATCCACTTGACTAAAGTAAGTAACTATTTTATTATTACTTACATAAGGTAAGTTAATAACTTTTAGGAGGTTTTTAAAATGATGGATATCGGTCTTCTTATTATTCGTCTTATTATAGGTATTACATTCATGGGTCATGGTGCTCAAAAACTATTTGGTTGGTTCGGCGGCTACGGTTTAAAGGGAACTGGCGGCTGGATGGAGTCAATTGGCTTACGCCCTGGTGTATTCATGGCATTTATGGCTGGCGCAACTGAATTATTAGGTGGTTTCTTATTCGCATCAGGTATATTCACTGCAATCGGTTCATTATTTATCGTTGGAACAATGTTAATGGCAATCTTCACTGTTCACGGAAAAAATGGTTACTGGATCACACAAAACGGATTTGAGTATAATTTAATGTTAATCGCTGTCGCTGTCGGAGTAGCTTTAATCGGACCTGGGGCATACGTTTTATTATAATTTTTACCTTGAATTCGAGATTATTTAGACGGAACTTACTTCAATCACAATGAAGTAAGTTCTTTTTATGTAATAAAAATATTATTTTCAGCAGGAGTTTTCCACTAACATCTTGTAAACAAACAATAAGTCGTCATATTTAGAAAGGGGATTTTACGCATGTTATCCATTAATCCAAATGAACAAACGGAAAAAGAGAATTACAAATTATTAACGGGAAGTATCATTCCACGCCCTGTCGCATTCGTTACTTCTGTAACAAAAGATGGCGTATTAAACGGAGCACCGTATAGCTATTTCAATATTGTCGCTGCTAATCCACCACTTATCTCAGTTTCTGTACAACGAAAAGCAGGAACACCGAAAGATACTTCTCGAAACGCAATCGAAAAGGGTGAGTTTGTCGTACATATTTCTGATGAATCTTACGTAGAAGCAATTAACGAAACAGCGGCTAACCTCCCGCCAAATGAGAGCGAAATTGAACTAGCAAAACTAACACCAATTGAAAGTGATGTTATCTCCGTTCCAGGTGTAAAAGAAGCCAATATTCGAATGGAGTGCATACTAGAACGCGCAATCCCTCTTGGCGGAACAGAAGAATCACCAGCTTGCGATCTACTAATCGGACGCGTCGTTCGTTTCCACGTCGCAGAACACCTATACGAAAACGGACGCATTCATGCAGAAGGACTAAAACCAGTAAGCCGCCTAGCAGGACACAACTACGCAAAACTAGGAGAACAATTTGAATTGGTGAGGCCAATTTAAAGGCAGAGGCGGCTCGTTCAGAATCGCAGGGCATTGGAGCTCTCGACCTTGAAGCGCTTTTTGCTTCGAACGAGAGAGCGAAATGACCGGAGATTCTAGCCGCTGGAGCTGGATATATCTAAAAGTGGAGGCGACTCGTTCAGCTCTGACCGGCTAAGGTTCTTTCGCCCTAAAGGCGCTTTTTGCCTTTCGGGCGGAAGGTTCTTAGATGCGAAGAGCTAGTCGCCGGAACTGGATATCACACCCTAAAGGCAGAGGCGGCTCGTTCAGAATGAGAAGGGGATGGAGCTCCTGACGTAGAGGCGCTTTTTGCCTCGCAGGAAGGCGCGAAGCCACCGACCATTCTAACCGCTGGAACTGGATATATCCCCTAAAAGCGCAAGAGGCCCGTTCACTTCCATCACCTAAACATAACCCCCCGCTGAAAGCGGGGGATTTTTTATCGTAATTCTTCGTTCTTCTCCTCTAATGCCGGGAATTTCTCTTTTTTAGATCTACCAAGCTTTATTACAAAGAAATATAAGGAAAGTAACGTAATAAGGAAAACAATTAAAAACGGATACGGAGAATAAAAAGTACGCGCCGCCTCTGATTTTCCTGCAACAAACTTCAATGACTCAATATCTAAAAACTCAGCAAACATTTGTACACCGAGCATACTGAACCAAAAAACAAAAAAACTAATAATAATACCAAAAACTTGCTTTAATCTCGTCATTCATCTCATCCTTTCTATATTTGTAATTTTTTAGTGTGATCAATATAGTACAAACGAAACTATGCACAGAAAGGAACTATCTCACCATTCACGAATTAACTTAATCCAACCTAACATCGAAATTTGCAAAATAACACCCAATATTATAAGTCTTCTTAGCCATCGAGGAAAGAAGGTTAAAAGCTTAACATACCATTCCAATAGCTTGTTCATAATTCCCTCCTACATAAAATTATATAGGAAAAAGGAGATACAATCCAAACCCAACAAGAATAATACCACCTACTATTTCACCGTATGTGCCAAGTATATTTTTGGCATGGCTACCAAGCAATAAACCCATCCAAGCCAGTAACATACTTATTAGTCCGAACAATAATATCGTAATAATTGTCTCTGCTCCGTAAATTCCAAGACTAAGACCTACTGAAAAACTATCTATACTAACGCCAAATGCAAATACGAATAAACTAATTCCGATAGGGGCCGTTCTAGTCTCTTCATTCTCCAAAACAGATGAATATACAATATAGAATCCTAGTCCAATTAATAAAATAGCACCTGCAAAATGTGCAATGTCTCCATACTGCTCTGATAAAAAGCGACCTAATACCATCCCTATAAATGGCATGATAATATGAAATATCCCTATCGTCATACCGATATACAGGATCTGTCTTCCCTTTAAGGTCATCATTCCCATACCAAGGCTCACCGAGAACGCATCCATCCCTAGGGCGAATGCCATAATTATTAAAGGTATTAGCTGTTCAAACGTCATTCATGTCCCTCCTCGGACGTGCTACTTCAAAATATGCTTATCCGAGGAGAAATATTCGGTTTGCTAATCGTACCTTATGATTCCGTAATAACCTGATGTCCTGCCGCTTTCGTTAAGCGATTCATAATGGCATTCCCTATTCCTTCATTCGGGAATGATTCACTAAAAATAACATCCACTTCACTTGCATCAAACGTTCTAAGTACATCATATAATTTAGTCGCAACGCTAGCTAAATCACTTCGAACACCACAAGACAATACAACATCCGCGCTATATACATGCTGATACTCTTCTGTCGTTAATACACCTACTTTGAACCCTTCTTCTTTCTTCTCATCCACAAGGCGTTGAATAAATTCACGTGAACCTTCTACAATACTCAGTGGCGCTTTCGGTGCATAATGTGTATATTTCATTCCAGGTGATTTCGGTTTTTCTTTCTCGTCCTTTAAAGCCGGATCTAAAGAAACAGTACCAATCACCTCTTCTAATTGTTCTTTCGTAATCCCACCTGGGCGTAATATCGTTGGAACAGCGCTCGTACAATCAATTACAGTCGATTCAACACCTACTCCCGTCGCACCACCATCTACAATACCTGCGATTTTCTCATTTAAATCTTCATATACGTGAGACGCTAACGTCGGACTTGGACGACCAGAACGATTCGCACTCGGTGCTGCAACAGGTACATTCGCCTCTTCAATAAGAGCAAGCGCTACTGGATGATCAGGCATTCTTACTCCAACCGTATTAAGTCCTGCCGTCACCTTCTCTGAAATTCCTTCTTTTCTAGGTAAAATAATTGTTAACGGACCTGGCCAAAAGTGCTCCATTAACTTCTCTGCAACTGGCGGGATTTCTTTCACAATCCCGTCCAACTGTGATTTTGTACCGATGTGGACAATCAGTGGATTATCACTCGGTCTTCCTTTCGCTTCAAAAATTTTCGCGATTGCTTCATCATTCATCGCGTTGGCGCCTAGTCCATATACCGTTTCTGTAGGGAAGGCAATCGCCTCGTTTTCCCTTAATAATTTTGCTGCTTCTTCTAACTGTGGATAATATTTTTTTCTTTCCACAACATTATCCACAACCCACATATTTGTATGCATTTTTTCCCACGTCCTTTTCTACCCTGAAATACTTGTCTATTTTTAGTTTACTATGAGATTTATCCAAAAGACAAACAAGGTTTATCCACAAAATGTGGATAAACCTAATTAATCCGTGGATAACTTTGTGAATAGCTGACAATTTAGTATTATTGCATTTGGCTCTTTTATATTTTTACAAAAGTGTTCTAACTGTCGAATTCCCTCTGGTACGTTTTCTTTCTCTATAGTAACAAAGTCAAAAAACTGAAAGATTGTTATAGATTGTGGATGATTTGTTAGTAAGTACAATTGTCGAATATTTTTTTCTTTCATATACTGCAAAAACATTTCAAAAAAATATAAGAAAGTCTGTTTATCCACATTAGGTGTGAATAAACAAGAACGAATCAGTGCATGTTCTTCACTTTGTTCATATCCGATAACAGCCCGTATCTCTTCCGCCTCTTCCAAAATCATAAATTGCGCGTACAACTCATTTATTTTATCATCTTTTTTATTAGCTTGTCCGAAAAAAGAATGCAATCTTTCCACATCTGCTTTCGTCGCAAAATATACTTTCTTCATAGTAAATCCCTCCTCTTTTATATATATGAGAAGGGATTTACTAATAGTACTATTTAGAGAATAAAGATGTAAAAGCCTCTACAATAAATAACTTAACTTCTGGCTTTTCTTCTTCCTCCTCTACTTTTACATACTCATTTTGTTTTTCTTGCTTTTGTTCCACAGGTTTCTCCACTTTGTCCACAGTTTTTGTTTCCTCTTTACTTACAGGTTGTTCTTCTACTTTTGTTTCATTTTTTACTACTTTCTTTTCAGAAGCTGTTACTTTTTTTACAGCTTCCTGCTTTACAACTTTCGTTTCTTTCACTTTACCCTCTTTCTTCTCTGGTACATCCACCACTTCCTCATCTTGCTCCTTAACTTCCCCCTCTTCAGGAGATTCAGCCTTCACAACATGTTCTTCCTTCCTTACAGCTGTACCACTTGAAAAATCTAAGAAACACATCGGTGGAAATAATACACACCACCAGTTTGCCCCTTCCCCTTCCCCAATTGTAATCAATACCGCCTCATATTCCCCTGCTGGATAAATAAAATTCCCATATACCTTTGTAGGAAACTTTACATTCTTACTAAATTTCACTTGAAATGAATCTTTACTTCCTTCTTTTTTCAACGTATTTGCCACTGTTTTTTCGATTTCTGGAATATGACTTTGAATGACTTTACGCGCCTCTTCAAATGAAGTTAAATCCGCTACCCATCCATCAATTTGTGCTTTTACTTCATCACGCACTTTGCGCTTTAACACCTGATCTTTATCTGAATCACTATTTGCTAAAATTCGTAATCGAACGGCCTCTTTCGGAATAACTGAAGGCCCTTTTGCATCAGCTTTCATATATCCAAACTGCACAAGTAACTGTGCACCAATTAATAATAGAAGAAGATAAGCAATAACTTGTTTTTTCATTTCCTCCACCGTCCCTTCTACAAACAGTGTGGACAGACTTTCATCTTTCTAAACTATTAAATTCAAAATCTATATGAATTTTTCCACAAAAAAAATAGAGTAAGGTGTGAACCTTACTCCATCTCTGCAAATACCATACGATCTTTTCCATTAATATCAAAAACAACCTCAACATGAGCATGTGGAAAAGCTTGTTGTAACAACCCTTTTACATCCTCACCTTGCCCTACTCCAATTTCAAATGCCACAATTGCTTTCTTCTGCAACACATTCGGCAACTCTTCCATAAAACGGCGATAGAAATCTAATCCGTCTTCACCACCAACAAGTGCTCTCTTTGGCTCATGCTCTTTCACCACAGGAGAAAGGCCACGCCAATCCTCTTCCGGTATATATGGAGGGTTTGAAACAACAACATCTAACTTTTGACTTGTTTTATAAAATGGTGACAATAAATCACCATGATAGAACGTTACTTCTGCGCCCAAAGTTTTTGCATTTTCTTTTGCAACTTCAATCGACTCTTGTGCAATATCTACCGTATACACATGAAGATTTTTATTTTCTAAAGCAAGCGTAATAGAAATCGCTCCACTACCTGTACCGATATCCGCCACATGCAGTTTCTCATCACCGAAATGACGCTCGATTCTTTCTAACACTCCTACTATAAGCTCTTCTGTTTCCGGTCTTGGTATTAATACTTCTTCATTCACAAAGAACGACCGTCCATAAAACATTTCATAACCAATCATATATTGAATAGGAATACCTTCTACATGCTTGTGAATAAACTCCGTAAAACTTGTTTCTTGTTCCACAGTTATTTCTTCACGCATATTCATGAGCATTCCGGTTCTGTTCGTCTTTAATACATGACAAAGGACAATTTCTCCCGCATTTTCATCTCGTCCATTTTCCTGTAAAAAAGAAGAAGCCCATTTCAGGGCTTCATAGACACGCATTACTCAGCTGCCTCCATCTTTTGAGCCTGATCTTCCATCACTAAGGCATTGATGAAATCATCTAACTTACCTTGTAAGATTTGATCTAGCTTTTGAATCGTTAAACCGATTCGATGGTCTGTAACACGGTTTTGCGGGAAATTATACGTACGAATACGCTCTGAACGATCACCCGTACCAACAGCTTGTTTACGGTTTTGATCATACTCAGCTTGCGCTTCTTGTCTAAACTTATCATAAACACGTGCGCGTAATACTTTCATCGCTTTTTCTTTATTCTTGATTTGTGATTTCTCATCCTGACACGATACAACTACACCAGTCGGTAAATGCGTTAAACGTACCGCTGACATCGTTGTATTAACACTTTGTCCACCAGGACCACTAGAAGCAAACGTATCAACACGAACATCTTTTTCATGAATACTAATTTCTACTTCTTCTGCCTCTGGTAATACAGCTACAGTTGCTGTAGATGTATGAATACGTCCACCAGATTCCGTTTCAGGAACACGTTGTACACGGTGAGCACCATTCTCGAATTTTAGCTTCGCGAAAGCACCTTTACCGTTAATCATAAAGATAATCTCTTTATATCCACCTAACTCTGTATAGCTCGCTTCGATAATTTCAGTTTTCCAACCTTGTACCTCAGCATAACGGCTATACATACGATATAAATCACCAGCAAATAAAGCCGCCTCGTCACCACCAGCAGCACCACGAACCTCAACGATAACGTTTTTATCATCATTAGGGTCTTTTGGAACAAGTAAAATTTTCAGACGCTCTGACAATTCTTTATCTTGTCCTTCTAATTCAGAAACCTCTTCTTTTACCATGTCACGCATATCAGCGTCTAACTTATCTTCTAACATTGCTTTTGCATCTCTTAATTGCTCACGAACATCTTTATACTCACGGTACACCTCTACCGTTTCCTGCATATCAGATTGTTCCTTTGAATACTCACGAAGCTTATTCGTATCGCTAATAACCTCTGGGTCACTTAACAATTCATTTAACTTCTCATAACGATCTTCTACAGCTTGCAAACGATCTAACACACCATTCACCTCTACATCCTAGTATCTAATACAAATAGTATATGGTACTTAATCAAAAAAACGCAAATTATATTTAAAAGCGTAAGCGGCTCGCTCAGAATCGCAGGACATTGGAACTCTCGACCTTGAAGCGCTCTTTGCTTCGAGCGAGAGAGTGAAATGGCCGGAGATTCTAGCCGCTGAAGCTAGATAATATTTAAAAGCGCAAGCGGCTTGCTCAGAATGGGAGAAGGTTGGAGCTTCTGACAGAGAGGTGCTCTTTGCCTCGCAGGAAGAAGCGAAACCACCGACCATTCTAGCCGCTGGAGCTAGATAATATTTAAAAACGTAAGCGGCTTGCTCAGCTCTGACTGCTAAAGTTCTTAGCTGTTTGAAGAGCCGGTCACCAATCTTCATTTATTTTCGAAAAAAACCCGCTCTACATAGCGAGTTTCATTTATCTTTGTTTTGTAGGTACTGCATGACAATGACGACAACGTGGTTCATACGATTCCGAAGCCCCAACTAAAATAATTGGATCATCAAATGCCGCTGGTTCTCCATCGATTAAACGTTGCGTACGACTTGCAGGAGATCCGCATGCAGAACAAACTGCCTGCAACTTAGTTACATGTTCAGCAATCGCCATCAGCTGAGGAACTTGTCCAAATGGTAGACCACGGAAATCTTGGTCTAATCCAGCTACAATGACACGATAGCCACGATTTGCCAATACTTGCACCACTTCCACAATGTCCCCATCAAAAAATTGTACCTCATCGATTGCAATAACATCCATTTCTTCTGTTACATGGTTAAATATATCTTTTGAAGCTGAAACAGGAACTGCTTTAACCTTTAATCCATTATGTGATACAACATCTTCTTCACTATAACGATTATCAATACATGGTTTAAATACAATCGCATGTTGTTTCGCAAATTGCGTACGGCGTATACGGCGGATGAGCTCTTCTGATTTTCCAGAAAACATACTCCCGCAAATCACTTCAATCCAACCATTTTGATTCATTAAGTACATTGAGCTCTCCTTTCATCTACTTTCCTAATCCAAAGTAGGGTAAAGGTTTAATATTTTTGCAAAAAAAACAGACAAGCGAATACATACACTTGCCTGTTTTATGTTCTTTATTACTTGATACCGTATTTCTTATTGAAGCGGTCAACACGTCCGTCTGCAGTAGCAAACTTCTGACGTCCAGTGTAGAATGGGTGAGAATCAGAACTGATCTCAATTTTTAGTAATGGATAAGTGTTACCATCTTCCCACTCAACAGTTTCGCTAGAGCCTTTAGTAGACCCGCTTAAGAATTTGAAGCCTGTGTTCGTGTCCATAAATACAACTTTATTGTAATTTGGATGGATTCCTGCTTTCATTCTTTTCATCTCCTTCCGCCCTGAATCATTTTCGAAACAGAGTTTTTCATCTTCAGCTGCTTACACAACTATATTGATGAAACACATATGATGAAATTATAACAAGGCTAACTCCATTTTGCAACTACCTGTTTTTGTCTTTTTAAAATTTAAAAGCGCAAGCGGCTCATTCAGAATCGCAGGACATTGGAGCTCTCGACCAAGAAGCGCTTTTTGCTTCGACCGAGAGAGCGAAATGGCCGGAGATTCTAGCCGCTGGAGCTGGATATAATTAAAAGCGCAAGCGGCTCGTTCAGAATCCGGGACACTTCAAACTCTCGACCCAAATATGATTTTCATCTCAAAAAACAAAATTTTTCCCATAAATTACTCTCCCTAATATTCCCTTAAAAAAACATAAAAAACTCGCTTACCACAAAATAAGCGAGTCCCAATCTTTTCCCTTTACTTAGTTGTTACATATCTTTTTGAGTCTGCAACAATGTTTTGTAAAAATTCTTCATTTGTCTTTGTTTGACGAAGTTTACGTAAGAAACCTTCGACAAAGTCTGGTGTATCACGCATTGTTTTACGAATACCCCATAGCTTGTCTAAATGTTCTTTCGGAATTAATAGATCTTCTTTACGTGTACCAGAACGGCGAATATCAATTGCCGGGAAGATACGGCGCTCAGCTAATGAACGATCTAAGTGAAGTTCCATATTTCCAGTTCCTTTAAATTCTTCGTAAATTACATCGTCCATACGAGATCCTGTATCAACAAGCGCTGTTGCTAAAATCGTTAAGCTACCGCCTTCTTCAATATTACGTGCAGCTCCAAAGAAACGCTTCGGTCTATGGAAGGCAGCTGGGTCGATACCACCCGATAATGTTCTACCACTTGGCGGAATAACAAGGTTGTAAGCTCGCGCTAAACGGGTAATACTATCCATTAAAATGATAACATCTTTTTTGTGCTCTACAAGACGCATTGCACGTTCTAACACAAGTTCCGCTACTTTAATATGATTTTCTGGCACTTCATCAAAAGTAGAGCTTACAACATCTCCTTTAACAGAACGTTCAATGTCTGTTACTTCCTCTGGACGCTCATCAATTAAAAGTACAATTAATTCAGCTTCCGGGTGATTTGTTGTAACACTGTGTGCGATTTCTTTTAATAGACTTGTTTTACCAGCCTTTGGAGGCGCGACAATTAAACCACGTTGTCCAAATCCAACTGGTGCGATTAAATCCATGATGCGTGTCGGTAACTTTTTCGGTTCCGTTTCCAATTTCATTTGGCGATCTGGGTATAATGGTGTTAATGCAGGGAAATGCACACGCTCTTTTGCTGACTCTGGATCATCTCCGTTTACAGCTTCAACTTGTAATAATCCAAAATAGCGTTCATTTTCTTTCGGAGGTCGTACTTTACCAGAAACCTTGTCTCCATTACGTAAATCGAAACGACGAATTTGCGAAGCTGAGATATAAATATCTTCTGAGCTTGGAGAATAGTTGATAGGACGTAGGAATCCAAATCCTTCTGATTGAATAATTTCTAATACGCCTTCCATGAAGAAGAAACCTTCTTTTTCTGCTCGAGCTTTTAGGATAGCGAAGATTAACTCTTTTTTCGTTAATTTGCTATAATACGAAATCTTAAATTCTTTCGCAAGCTCGTATAACTCTTTTAATTTCATGTTTTCTAATGCTGCAATTGACAAATTCATTCAGACACCACACTTTAACATTATTCTCTTTTCACATGGGTAAAGGGAAAAAATACGGAAGGCAAATAATTAATAATGAAAGGCAATAAGTTCAAGTAGGGTAATATTCACTATTGTAACCCTTTTATCTAGTTTTAATCAATACGTTGAAACACAAATACAAGAAGCGAAGACAAGAAAATTTGTCTTCGCTTTTATTTAACCTAGTTCCAGTAGCTAGAATGGTCAGGAGCTCCAATGCCCTGCGATTCTGAACGAGCTGCTTCCACTTTTTATTCAATCCAGCTTCAGCAGCTAGAATGGTCGGTGGCTTCACTTCTTCCTACGAGGCAAAAAGCGCCTCTACGTCAGAAGCTCCATCCCCCTCCCATTCTGAACGAGCTGCTTACGCTTTTTATTTAATAACCAAGTTTGGTTTTTTATTCAAGCTATGACGTCCGTCTACGAAGCGTACTGTGCCTGATTTTGCACGCATAACAAGGGATTGTGTTGTTCCTACGCTACCTTTAAATTGAACGCCGCGTAATAGTTCTCCGTCTGTTACGCCTGTTGCCGCAAAGATTGCATCGTCACCTTTTACTAAGTCTTCCATGCGAAGAATACGATTTATATCTTCAATACCCATTTTTTTACAACGAGCTAATTCAGCTTCATTTTGAGGCAGAAGCTTTCCGTGGATTTCTCCACCTAAACATTTTAATGCAACTGCTGCTAATACACCCTCAGGTGCTCCACCAGAGCCGAATAAAATATCTACACCTGTGCGATCAAATGCAGTGTTAATTGCTCCAGCCACATCTCCATCGTTAATTAATTTAATACGAGCACCAGCTTTACGAATTTCTTCGATAATCGCTTGATGACGTGGACGGTTTAAAACTGTCGCTACAACATCTTCAATATCTTTATTTTTCGCTTTCGCAACCGCACGTAAGTTATCGATAATAGGTGCATCAATATCGACCGCCCCAACCGCTTCTGGGCCAACCGCGATTTTATCCATGTACATGTCAGGAGCATGTAACAAATTACCATGATCTGCAATTGCAATAACAGCAAGAGCATTCCATCCACCAGCTGCTACGATGTTTGTCCCTTCTAAAGGATCAACCGCAACGTCTACACGTGGTCCATATCCTGTACCTAATTTCTCTCCGATATACAGCATTGGCGCTTCGTCCATCTCACCTTCACCAATTACAACTGTACCTTTCATCGGGATTGTATCAAATACATCACGCATAGCTGATGTTGCTGCACCATCTGCCTCATCCTTTTTCCCACGCCCCATCCAACGCGCTGATGATAATGCTGCAGCCTCTGTTACACGTACTAACTCCATAGATAAACTTCTTTCCACGATAATCCCTCTCCTTTAAGTCTTTATATTTCTGCCTTATTTTGTGAACCGTGTTTCTCTACAAAGTATACTTCCGCAAGTAGTGATGCTTCGCTTCCCCCTTGCGGAAGTATCACTTATGCGTTCTTCATCTCTTCAATTTCTTGACTTGTCATTTGTTCTCGCCAAATGTTTGCGCCAAGCCCTTTAAGCTTGTCTACTATATTTTCATAACCTCGATCAATATGCTCAAGTCCAGTTACTTCTGTAATTCCATCCGCCATTAACCCTGCAATAACAAGAGCCGCTCCAGCTCGTAAATCACTCGCTTTCACTTTTGCACCTTGCAATAAAACTGGACCAGTTACAATTGCCGAACGACCTTCCACTTTAATTTGTGCATTCATACGACGTAATTCATCAATGTGTTTAAAGCGTGCGCCGTAAATCGTATCCGTTACAACACCCGTTCCGTGTGCCTTTGTTAAAAGCGTCGTAAATGGTTGTT
Source organism: Bacillus sp. FSL M8-0063 (assembly GCF_038005545.1). Taxonomy (NCBI): domain Bacteria; kingdom Bacillati; phylum Bacillota; class Bacilli; order Caryophanales; family Bacillaceae; genus Bacillus; species Bacillus sp. FSL M8-0063. The sequence goes on along the minus strand of NZ_JBBOTJ010000002.1, from coordinate 391,425 downwards.
GTAAATCTGTTGGGAATCCTGGATATACAAGCGTTTTTATATCAACTACTTTTAACCTTCTATTACCGTTCACTGTAATTTGGTCATCGTTCGTTTCAATTTGGACACCAGCTTCTCTTAACTTCGCTGTAACTGACTCTAAATGCTGAGGAATCACATTATCAACCGTTACTTCTCCTCCTGATGCAGCTCCTAAAATCATATACGTACCCGCTTCAATACGATCCGGAATGATCGTATGGTGACAACCGTGCAGTGAATCCACACCATCAATTCGGATTACATCTGTTCCAGCACCTTTAATGCGTGCACCCATGCTCGTTAACAATGTAGCTACATCAATAATCTCTGGTTCTTTCGCTGCGTTTTCAATAACAGTTCTACCTTTCGCTCGCACAGCTGCTAGCATAATATTAATTGTAGCTCCTACACTAACAACGTCTAAATAAATACGTGCCCCGCGTAGCTCATCTGCTCTTAAATAAATCGCACCCTGTTCATTCGTAACATGTGCACCTAACGCTTCAAACCCTTTAATATGCTGATCAATCGGCCTCGGTCCTAAATGACATCCACCCGGAAGCCCAATAACAGCTTTTTTAAAACGGCCAAGCATCGCACCCATTAAATAATAAGAAGCACGCAATTTTTTCACTTTTCCATTCGGTAAAGGCATTGCAACCATGTTAGAAGGATCGACTACCATCTCTTCCTCCTGTCCATAAGTTACTCTTCCTCCAATTTCCTCTAGCAAGTCTCCTAACATTTTCACGTCCGAAATATTAGGGACACCACCAATAGTTACTGGAGTATCTGCTAAAATTGTCGCTGGAATTAGTGCAACGGCGCTGTTCTTTGCACCACTCACTCGAATTGTTCCATTTAAAGCTCTTCCGCCTTCAATTAGCAATTTTTCCATATTGAGCTCCCTTCTTGTGAATGTATTTACTTTCTATATCTTTATAGAAAGCTCCCCTTAAGAATCTCAATCACTCTTTCCACCCTAAAACTCAATAAATAGGAAACCATTATCCTCATTTCTCCAGTAGTACGAATAGATAAAGATTAACTATTTATCGAATTTACTTTATCAATTTAGATACATTATCACATTTATTAATAGGACTATGCACATTATTTTCTATTTCAAAAGCAAAATGATAAAAATCTTTAGACTTGTTCACGCTTTCATTATACAACGAAAGGAAACCGTCTAAAAGACTAGACGGTTTCCAAAACGGAATTTTATTCTTACGCTTTACCGTTAGAACCGAATTCACGCATTTTACCAGCAACAGTTGCTTTAATAGCTTCGCGGCCAGGTCCAATATATTTACGAGGATCGTAAACTTCTTGGTCTTTGCTTAATGCTTCACGAACAGCTTTTGTAAACTCAATTTGGTTCTCAGTGTTTACGTTAATTTTTGAAGTACCTAAAGAAATAGCTTTTACGATATCAGCAGTTGGGATACCAGTACCACCGTGTAATACTAAAGGTACACCAGTGAAGTCACGAACTTGTTCCATTTCAGCGAATCCTAAGTTAGGCTCACCTTTGTAAGGACCGTGTACAGAACCTAAAGCTGGAGCTAGGCAATCGATACCTGTTGCTTCAACAAGGTGCTTACACTCTGCTGGATCAGCGTAAATTACGCCTTCAGCGATGATGTCGTCTTCTTGTCCGCCAACTGTTCCAAGCTCAGCTTCAACAGATACGTTACGAGCGTGTGCGTATTCTACTACTTTTTTAGTAGTTTCAACGTTTTCTTCGAATGGGTGGTGAGAAGCGTCGATCATTACAGATGTGAAACCTGCATCGATTGCTTCTTTACATTTTTCGAAGCTTGAACCATGGTCAAGGTGAATCGCTACAGGAACAGTGATGTTCATTTCTTCGATTAAAGCTTTAACCATAGCTACAACTGTTTTGAAACCAGTCATATGACGAGCTGCACCCTCAGATACACCTAGGATTACAGGAGATTTTTCTTCTTCCGCAGCAGCTAAGATAGCTTGAGTCCACTCTAAGTTGTTCATGTTGAATTGACCAACTGCGTATTTTCCTTCTAGTGCTGTGTTTAGCATTTCTTTCATAGAAACTAAAGGCATGGTGAATCCTCCTAAAAAACGTTTTTTGTATCCGATAAGTTCTTATCGCTGGTAGTATGACCAGAATAAGGTAAAATATGTATATTTACATACCGGACTTTTTTCTACACTCAATAGGATAACAACTTGTACTCAAAAACTCAACCGTATTCACCTGCTCAATAGTCCATGTAAACGCTTTTTTCCATATTTTTTATAAAAAATTCATTTTTTACGCCTCTACAGCAAGCTGTTCTCTCACCGCTTGACGAATCTCATCAATATCAAACGGTTTAGCAAAGTGCATTAAAGCTCCTAAATCTTTCGCTTCTTGGATCATATCAAGCTCTCCATAAGCAGTCATTAAAATTACTTTAATACTCTCATCAATTTCCTTTACATGTTTTAAAATCTCTATACCATCCATACCTGGAATTTTCATATCTAACACTACTAAATCTGGATTATCTTTTTTCACGATATCTAAAGCTTGAAATCCATTCGCTGCTTGGAATGTCTGATAACCTTCTTTTTGGAACACTTCATGTAATAACACACGAATGCCATATTGATCATCAACAATTAAAATTTTACCTTCCATAACTCCCAACCTTTCTGTGTAAATACAAGATTTAAAGCTTCTTATATCTTAACGATTAATTTTCGCTATTCTTTGGCAAATCCCTTCCTATTCTTTCTTATTTTACCGTTTCCTATTTTGTTATGCTACCCTTCGATTTCACCTTTCTAAAAAAATAAACTATAATGAAAGCCGATAAACACGTACGAAAGGGAGTAACATTATGTTAAAAATTTTTTCAACTCAATTAAGTGGTTATTTCTCCAGGGTTTCTCAAAAAGAAGAAATGAATATAGAAGATAGTGCCCGTCTACTTGCTCAAGCATTAGTTGGCGACGGTTTCATTTATTTACATGGTACAAATGAAATGGAGGGCGTTGTCGCTGAAGCATTATTCGGTGCTGAACCAATGAAGCAAGCAAAACGATTATTTGAAAATGGTAAAGAAGTAGAAGTAACTTCTGCAGATCGTGTACTTCTTATTAGCCGTTTTTCAACAGATGAAGAAGTTGTAGCAATGGCAAAAAAACTTCAAGCTGATGGACACTCTATTGTCGGCATCTCTGCTATTCAAGAAGGTACTGAATCACTAGAACAATATACAGATGTACATATTGATACAAAGCTGTTAAAAGGTCTTATTCCAGACGATGAAGGCAATCGCTACGGATTCCCAAGTTTAATGGTAGCTTTATTTGCATATCACGGGATCAAATTTACAATCGATGAAATGTTAAATGAATATTAAAAAAAGCGCCCTATTTCAGGCGCTTTTTTTATTACTTGCTCTCTTTATTCGTAATAGAAGCACTTACGAAGTCATGGAACAATGGTTGTGGACGGTTTGGACGAGATACAAGTTCTGGATGGAACTGTGCTGCCACGAACCAAGGGTGGTCTTTTAATTCAATGATTTCAACTAGACGACCGTCTGGGCTTGTACCAGAGAATACAAATCCTGCTTTTTCCATATCCGGACGGAATTGATTGTTGAACTCATAACGATGACGATGACGCTCATATACAACCGGCTCGTTGTAAGCATTGTAAGCATTTGTTTCTTCAGCAAGCTTACATGGGTATAGACCAAGACGAAGTGTGCCACCTAAGTCTTCTACATCTTTTTGTTCTGGTAATAAGTCAATGATTGCATAAGGTGTGTCAGGATTAATTTCAGAAGAGTTAGCTCCTTCTAATCCTAATACGTTACGTGCGAATTCGATTGATGCAAGTTGCATACCTAGGCAAATTCCTAAGAATGGAACTTTGTTTTCACGAGCATATTGAATTGCAACGATTTTACCTTCTACACCACGATCGCCGAATCCACCAGGTACAAGGATACCATCTGTGTCACCAACTAATTCTTGTACGTTCTCTGGTGTTACGTGCTCAGCGTTTACCCATTTCACTTCTACATCTGTGTCGAATGAATAACCCGCATGACGAAGTGCTTCTACAACAGAAATGTATGCATCTTGAAGCTCTACGTATTTACCAACAAGAGCGATTTTTGTTTTCTTAGAAAGGTTACGTACTTTATTAACTAGCGCAGTCCACTCTGTCATATCTGCAGCTGGATTGTCTAATTTCAAGTGATCGCAAACGATTTGGTCCATATTTTGCTCTTGAAGAGATAATGGAACCGCATATAAAGTATCTGCATCACGTGCTTCGATAACTGCTTTTGTATCAATGTCACAGAATAATGCAAGCTTGTCTTTCATATCTTGAGAAACAGGCAATTCTGTACGAACAACGATAATATTTGGTTGAATACCTAAGCTGCGAAGCTCTTTAACGCTATGTTGCGTTGGTTTTGTTTTCATTTCACCCGCTGCTTTTAAATACGGGATTAACGTACAGTGAATGTACATTACATTGTCACGACCGATGTCGCTCTTAATTTGACGGATTGCTTCTAAGAATGGTAGAGACTCGATGTCACCAACAGTTCCACCAATTTCTGTAATAACAACGTCCGCGTTTGTTTCGCGACCAGAACGATATACACGCTCTTTAATTTCGTTAGTAATGTGAGGAATAACTTGAACTGTTCCTCCTAGGTATTCACCACGACGCTCTTTTTGAAGAACTGAAGAGTAAATTTTACCTGTTGTTACGTTGCTGTATTTGTTTAAGTTGATGTCGATGAAACGCTCATAGTGACCAAGGTCTAAATCAGTTTCTGCACCATCATCTGTTACGAATACCTCACCGTGTTGGTATGGGCTCATAGTCCCTGGGTCTACGTTAATGTATGGATCAAACTTTTGAATCGTTACGTTTAAACCACGATTTTTTAAAAGTCTTCCAAGAGATGCTGCTGTAATACCTTTTCCTAAAGACGATACTACACCGCCTGTTACAAAAATATACTTAGTCATGAAAAAGCTCCCTCCTATTTTGCTGTTATATAATCACCGTTGCAAAGCGCAACGTATGTAGATAACACTGTATCCATCTTATTGTTAGACTCTTTTTATTTTCTAAACAAAAAACAAAAAAGAAAATTGCTCCCCTCATCACATAAAGTAATAAGTAGGGAGCAATTTTCTTTTATATTTACACTTTAAAAGTATTATCGTCCTTTTTTAAAGAGCCCAAAAATGATTCTACATGGACGATAATGAAAAGTCAAGAACTACAGTTCTTCCTCTTCTTCTTCTTCAGCTTCAGCTTCATCGTACTCAAGTTCTTCTTCGGCGAAGTCATCGTCATCATCTTCATCTAAATCATCAAGATCATCGTCATCTCCGTCTTCTTCTTCAAGAACCTTGTCCAAATCTTCTACCTCTTCTTCATTTGCGTCTGCATCTTCGAAGTCTTCATCTTCTTCGATGTAGTCGTCAAAACCGTCCTCTTCAACTTTACGTTTCTTCTTCGGTTTTGGCTGAGGTAAGATTTCTTCATCAATTTGCTCATATGGGTACCAGCTACGTAGCCCCCAACGATTTTCTCCTAAATTAATGAAACGTCCATCGATGTTTAAATCTGTATAAAATTGTGCGAGTTTCGCATTAACTTGCTCTTGAGATAGTCCCAGCACTTGAGCGATTTCTCGAACCAACTCGTTGAATGTCGTTGCTTGTCTTTTATCCCCTAAAACGCTATGTACAACTTCAATCATTGAACATTCTTTTAGCTCTTCTGGTGAATATTGCTTAAAATTCACTTATGCGGCACTTCCTTTCTTCAAATATAACCTTATATATAACGGTCTGCTTAAAAAAATCCATACTATTCATTATAAACAAAAGTCGCACAAATATGCTACAAAAAAAACGGGAAACTTTAATATGGTAATAAAATTATAATTTGTCTATTCCTTATTTCGGAAACATATGCGCTCCTTGCAGTACATACCTAATTTGCATTTCTGTATATTCTTCAAGCGTATACATTTTTTGCAGGGCCCAACGTCTAAATCCCCACATTTGTCCTTGTATGAAAATGTTATGTGCAAGAAGCTGTATCTCTTTTTTATTTAATGTAAATGTCCCATTTTCTGTACACTGCTCTAAAATATTCTCAAACATCCCGACCATTTGAAACTCTTTTTCTAATACATATGGGAGTGATTCTTTCGGTAAAAAACGTACCTCTTGATACATAATTAATACTTCTTCTTGCAATTCATCCATCACTTTAAAATAATTCGTTATCGCTATCTTTAAGCTTTCTATACTTCCCTTCTCTGTACACACTACTTCCTCTAATCTTTCTTTTACATGTTCATAAATACTATCACAAACTAAATATAAAACATCATCTTTTGTACGAATGTACTCATAAAGTGTTCCAATACTAAACCCAGCCGCCTTCGCAATCTCTCTCGTTGTTGTACGCGGGAACCCTTTTTGCTTAAACAATTGCACCGCACCTTTAATCATTTGTTCACGTCTTAACGCAACTAATTTTTCATCTTTCACAGACGCATGTACATTATGTTTAACCATCCCCTTCACCTCTCCCTATTATTTTTTGGAAGGAAAAAGCGTAGGAAAATACCTACGCCTTTGATCCTACTTCGTTAACATACGAGAAATTACAAGCCTTTGAATCTCTTGTGTTCCCTCATATATTTGTGTAATCTTTGCATCGCGCATATAACGCTCTACGGGATAATCTTTCGTATAACCGTAACCACCAAATACTTGTACCGCTTCAGTCGTCACCTTCATCGCTGTATCGCCTGCAAATACCTTTGACATCGCTGACTCTTTCCCATACGGAAGCCCTTCCGATTCAAGCCAAGCCGCTTGGTATGTTAGAAGACGCGCCGCCTCCACATCCGTTGCCATATCTGCAAGTTTAAAGCCAATTCCTTGCTGCGCCGCAATAGGTTTCCCAAACTGATGACGCTCTCTTGCATATTCTACAGAAGCATCTAAAGCCCCTTGCGCAATACCGACTGCTTGCGCGGCAATACCATTACGGCCGCCATCTAATGTTTGCATCGCAACTTTAAATCCTTGGCCCCCTTCCCCGAGTAGGTTCTCTACAGGAATACGGCAATCTTCGAACATAATTTCAGTTGTTGGTGAAGAGCGAATCCCTAACTTGCTTTCCTTCTTCCCAACTGAAAATCCTGGTGTATCACTTTCCACAATAAACGCGCTCGTACCACGCTGCTTCGATTCGGGATCAGTTAACGCAAAAACAACATAAATATCAGCAATACCGCCATTTGTAATAAAGATTTTCGATCCATTTAAAATGTAATGGTCTCCATCTCGTTTCGCAGTTGTCCTCATTCCGCCCGCATCTGAACCAGAACTTGGTTCCGTTAAACCGTATGCGCCAATTTTCGTTCCTTCTGCCATCGGTCGTAAAAACTTTTGCTTTTGTTCTTCCGTTCCAAATTTAAAAATTGGCCAACCAGCAAGTGAAGTGTGTGCAGACAGCGTTACACCTGTTGAAGCACAAACACGAGATAATTCTTCAATAGCAATTACATACGCTAAGTAATCGCTTCCAATTCCGCCGTATTCTTCAGGCCACGGAATGCCGGTTAAACCAAGCTCTGCCATTTGATCAAATAGTGCACGATCAAATCTCTCTTCTTCATCACGCTCAGCTGCCGTCGGTGCTACTTCGTTCTTAGCAAAATCCCGAACCATTTTTCTTATCATTTCATGTTCTTCTGATAGTTTAAAATGCATTCCCGTCTCCCCCTTATCCTTTTATAAAGCTCGACTAATAACAAGTTTCTGTATCTCACTCGTTCCTTCATATATTTGCGTGATTTTCGCATCACGGAAAAATCGTTCTACCGGATAGTCTTTCGTATAACCGTAACCGCCAAATACTTGCACCGCTTCAATCGCAACTTCAACAGCCGTCTTAGAAGCGAATAATTTCGCAATAGAAGCTTCTTTACCGCATGGTAATCCTTGCGCCCTTAGCGATGCTGCTCTGTATACAAGTAGTCGTGCTGCTTCTACGCTAGTCGCCATATCTGCAAGTTTGAATCCGATTCCTTGCTGCGCCGCAATTGGCTTGCCGAATTGCTCACGCTCTTTCGCATAATCAATCGCACATGCAAGCGCCGCTTCCGCGATTCCTAATGCCTGCGCTCCGATTCCAATTCGTCCAACATCTAAATTCGCCATTGCCACCTTAAATCCTTGTCCTTCTTCACCAAGTAAATTCTCGGCTGGCACTTTCATATCTTCAAACGTAAGTTGTACCGTGCGAGAACCAAGAAGTCCCATTTTATGCTCATCTTTGCCGATAATTAAGCCCGGTGTATCTTTCTCCACTATAAATGCAGAAATCCCACTTTTTCCTGCCTCTGGATTTGTAGAAGCGAATACAATGTATGTACTTGCTTCACCGCCATTTGTAATAAATACTTTCGATCCATTAATAATGTAGTGATCGCCTTTCTTTACAGCTCTTGATTTCAAACTCCCTGCATCTGATCCTGCATTTGGTTCTGTTAATGCAAATGCACCTAAATATTCACCAGTCGCAAGTTTAGAAACATATTTCTGCTTCTGTTCTTCTGTTCCAAAATATAAAATCGGGTTCATTCCAACTGACGTATGTACAGCCAAAATTACACCAACCGTTGCACTTACCTTTGAAATTTCCTCAATTGCTAAAATGTAAGAAATAAAATCCATTTCTGCCCCGCCATATTTTGCAGGCGCTGGAATACCCATTAGTCCAAGCTCACCCATCTTCTGCAAAATCTCTTTAGGGAACACCCCTTGTTCCATACTAGGAACAAAGGGAGCTATTTCCTTCTGCGCAAAATCTCGAACCATTTTCCTCATCATTTGTTGCTCTTCGGTAAAATGAAAATTCATGTACTCCGCCTCCGTTTGCTATATATCTTTTTAATAATTTGGTAAGACCACTATTTTAATAAAAGGAGGACTTTATTCGTAAACGTAGAAACCACGGCCTGTTTTACGTCCTAACCATCCTGCGTTCACATACTTGCGTAATAATGGACATGGGCGATATTTACTATCTCCTAATCCTTCATGCAACACTTCCATAATGTATAAACATGTATCTAAACCGATAAAATCAGCTAATGTAAGTGGTCCCATCGGATGATTCATACCTAGTTTCATTACTTCATCAATCGCTTCTTTCGTCGCTACACCTTCATATAACGTATAGATCGCTTCGTTAATCATCGGTAATAAAATACGGTTCGATACAAATCCTGGGAAATCATTTACTTCAACTGGCACTTTCCCGATTTTTTTCGTAATATCTTCAATTGTTTCGTACACCTCATCATCTGTAGCCAAACCACGAATAATCTCAACAAGCTTCATAACCGGAACGGGATTCATAAAGTGCATACCAATTACTTTCTCTGGACGTTTCGTTACTGCTGCAATTTCAGTAATTGGTAGAGAGGACGTGTTCGTCGCTAAAATTGCGTGTTCTGGAGCGATTTCATCTAGATTCGCGAAAATTTTCTTTTTAATGTCCATTTTCTCAACAGCCGCTTCAATAACAAGATCCGCTTCCTTCACACAATCTAAATCAAGCGTTACTGTAAGGCGATTTAACGTCGCTTCCTTCTCTTCTTCCTTCATGCGTCCTTTTTCTACTTGGCGCGCTAAGTTTTTCGTAATAATAGCCAATCCTCTGTCTAATTGCTCTTGTTTTAAATCTTGTACCTTCACATCATATCCTGCCATTGCACATACTTGTGCGATTCCCGAACCCATTTGTCCTGCACCAATTACAACTATTTTTTGTACACCCATTCTTTCTTCCCCCTTAATATAAATTGTTAATAAATCAAAAATCACCTACACGTAAATTAACGAACTTCAATCATAATTGCGTCACCTTGACCGCCACCGCTACAAATAGAAGCAATTCCAATTCCGCCGCCGCGCTGCTTCAGTGCGTGGATAAGTGTAACGATAATACGCGCTCCACTTGCTCCAATTGGATGTCCCATCGCTACAGCGCCGCCATTTACATTCAATTTGTCTGGGTCAATTCCTGCAATCTCTGTACTTGCAATTGCTACCGCTGCAAACGCTTCATTAATCTCGAATAAATCGATATCTTCAATTGTCTTTCCTGTTTTTTTCAACAATTCGTTAATTGCATAACCTGGCGTTCTTGGGAAATCTTTAGACTCCACTGCAATTGCTGTATGTGCCAAAATTGTCGCTAATGGCTTTCTTCCTTCTTGCTTCGCTCTGTCTTCGCTCATTAATACGAGCGCTGCACCGCCATCATTTAGTCCAGGAGCATTACCCGCTGTCACTGCCGACGTCTTATCAAATACAGGTTTTAATTTCGCTAATTTTTCAATCGTTGTATCCGCGCGTGGCGCCTCATCTTTTGCAACGACGATAGGATCGCCTTTTCTTTGCGGAATCGTTACTGGCACGATTTCCTCTTCAAAACGCCCTTCTTTATGCGCTGAAACCGCACGCTGATGGCTACGATATGCCCATTCATCTTGCGCTTCACGAGAGATTCCATCTTCCTTCGCAACCTCTCCGCCATAAACACCCATGTGTATACCTGAAAATGCGCATGTTAAACCGTCAGCAACGTTTAAATCGATGATTTCGTTGTTACCCATTCTGTATCCCCATCTTGCACCTCGTAAAATGTAAGGGCTGTTACTCATCGACTCCATACCGCCAGCTACAATTAGTGATTGATCGCCAGTACGAATAATCTGATCCGCTAACGTAACCGCACGAAGCCCTGATGCACAAACTTTATTCACTGTTTCCGTCTGTACTTCCCAAGGGATTCCAGCAGCCCTCGCAGCTTGGCGCGATGGAATTTGTCCCTGTCCCCCTTGAATAACTGTTCCAAATATAACTTCCTCAACATCACTAGCAGAAACATTTGCTCTCTCAAGCGCTGCTTTAATTGCAATTCCCCCAAGTTCTGTTGCCTTCACGTCTTTTAAAGATCCTCCAAATTTCCCAACCGGTGTTCTTGCAGCACTTAAAATAACTGTTTTACTCATATTTATTTCCCCCATCTCTTTTTTTAGGACCGAGCGCTCGCTCGGTGTTCTTACGTTGAGAAGAGGTGCAATGATTGCACCTCTCTCTAAAGTTGTATTCATGCTTGCAGATTACATCGCTTCTTTCTTCTGTCCGATAACAGAGCGTTCTAAAATCTCTGTTACATCAAGAGTTTGAACCTTCTCTTCTACTTCTTTCGCTTTCGTCCCATCGCTAATCATCGTTAAGCAATATGGACAACCTGTACCGATAATAGATGGCTCTACAGCTAGTGCTTGTTCTGTACGAGCAACGTTAATACGTGAACCTGCTGTCTCTTCCATCCACATTAAGCCACCACCTGCGCCACAGCACATTCCGGTTTCACGGTTACGTGCCATTTCTACAAGATTCACACCAGGAATTGCTTTCAAAATATCGCGTGGCGCTTCGTATACTTCGTTGTATCTTCCTAAGTAACAGGAATCATGGTACGTAACTGTTTCCTCAATAGCGTGAACGGGTTTTAAGCGTCCTTCTTTCACCCACTGAGCTAACAATTCTGTATGATGATAGACTTCTGCTTGCAAACCAAAGTCTGGATACTCATTTTTAAATGTGTTATAAGCGTGAGGATCAATCGTAACGATTTTCTTCACTCCTGCTTTTTCAAATTCCTCGATATTCTTTGTTGCCATCTCTTGGAAGACAAATTCATTTCCAAGACGTCGCGGTGTATCTCCAGAATTCTTTTCTTTATTACCAAGTATCGCGAATGAAATGCCTGCTTCGTTCATTAACTTCGCAAACGATATCGCAATCTTCTGACTACGATTATCATATGATCCCATTGAACCAACCCAGAATAAATATTCGAACTCCTCGCCAGCTTTCGATTTTTCTTTTACAGTTGGAACTGTTACTTCATCATCACCTTGGCGCCAAGTTTCACGCTCTTTACGGTTCAGTCCCCACGGATTCCCTTGACGCTCGATGTTTGTCATCGCACGCTGCGCTTCCGCGTCCATCTTTCCTTCTGTTAAAACGAGATAGCGGCGTAAATCAATAATTTTGTCAACATGCTCATTCATAACCGGACACTGATCTTCACAGTTACGGCACGTTGTACAAGCCCAAATCTCTTCCTCTGTAATAACATCTCCGATTAAACTCGGATCGTAAGCAAGCGTTGTAGCTGCTGATTCTTGTTGCCCTTTCCCAGCTGCCATCATCGCTAACTGATTTCCTTGTGTATTATTAAAGGCAACTACTGGAACCCACGGTGCTTTTGATGTCACTGCTGCTCCTTTATCAGTTAAATGATCACGAAGTTTTAAAATTAAATCCATCGGCGATAACATTTTCCCTGTCCCTGTTGCCGGGCACATATTTGTACAGCGACCACACTCTACGCAAGCGTATAAATCAATAAGCTGATTTTGTCTAAAGTCTTCGATTTTACCAACACCAAATGTTTCTTGCGTTTCATCTTCAAAGTCAATCTTTTCAAGTTTCCCTGGATTTGAAAGACGACCGAAGAAAACGTTAACTGGTCCCGCAATTAAATGCGCGTGTTTTGATTGTGGAACATACACTAAAAACGTTAACAAAATTAGTAGATGCACCCACCAAGAGAAATAGAACACAGAAATGGCTGCGGTTTCATTTATTCCCGAGAAAACGTAAGCGATTGCAGAAGCAATTGGTTCACTCCATGAAAGCTCCTCGCCGTGCCATATAATTCCCATCCCATTACCGAGTAGCACAGAAATCATTAAGCCACCAATAAAGATAAGAACAAGGCCTGATTTGAAATTACGTTTTAAACGAACTAGCTTCTCAACATAACGTCTATGAAAAGCCCAAAAGACTGCAATTAAAATAACAAGTGTGACAATTTCCTGGAAGAATGTAAATGCAGGGTATAGTGGTCCAAGTGGAAGATGTGATCCTGGTGCGAGTCCTTTCCAAACGAAGTCAATTGCTCCAAATTGGACAAGAATAAATCCGTAAAAGAACATAACGTGAATAATGCCGCTCTTCTTATCTTTCAGCAGCTTTTTCTGACCGAAAACATTGACCTTAAGGAGATCCCAACGCTCTTTAAAACGACGGTCAAATTCAATCTTTTTTCCTAACTGTATGTAGGCCATCCTCGTCCGTATAAGATACACAAACAAATATCCCGCATAAGCAATAACAGCAATGGCAGCCAGCCAATTAATGATCAGTAAGCTATTCATTTTTATGCTACCCCTCTCTTTGTAAGCCCTCTTTCTTTTTTAGAATCTTCAAAAACATATAATTTTCTGAATTTTTTCCCCTATCTTCATTATATAATGAGTGAGCATTCAGTCAACAGTTTTTTGTTATACAACAACATATTTTTTAATAAAGCTGTTTATTTCGGTGAAACTATAAAGTGAAACTTTAATCAGTAGGGGATTGTTTCCTCCCGCCTGATTCCTTTAAGTAAGCCTAATTTTTAAGTAGGTGGCTTACCTCCCATTAATATCGGATAAAGTGAAATTTTAATCAGTGGAGAGCTGTTTATTCCCTACTGATTATTAGCTTCACCAATCGGGCTTTTCCAGGCAACCAGCAAAATGAAGGTGAAAAGAATGCAAAGGAGGGTATCCACTTATGTTCTTCTTATCTCTCTTGTTAATATGCGTTACTCTTTGGATCACAATTGACCTTTTATATGGGAGGATTCTTCACTTAAAGCGTGTGTGCTCTCGTACTTTCCCTTTACGTCAAAGTAATTTTCACCTTTATACATACGGGCAAGATTTATATGATGCTTTATTTACTGATATACAACAAGCAAGGCACCATGTACACGTTTTGTTCTTCATTGTAAAAAACGATAAAATCAGTCGTGAATTTTTAAAGTTACTTATCGATAAGGCACAGGAAGGAATTGAAGTAAGACTTTTACTCGATCGATTGGGAAGCCATTATTTATCAAACGAGGCAATTCGTTCCCTACAAAAACACGGTGTCTCTTTTTCATTTTGTCATAAAGTGAAATTTCCTTTTCCGTTCTTTTCTGCAAATCAAAGAAACCATAGGAAAATTACAGTTATTGATGGGGAAATTGGTTATATTGGTGGATTTAATATTGGAGAAGAATATTTAGGACATAATCAAAAATTAGGATTATGGCGCGACTATCATTTGCGTCTTACTGGGGAAGGAATACAGGATTTACAAAAGCAATTTTTACATGATTGGCTCGACGATACGGATCAAAATTTATTAGATTCATCTCTTTATTTTCCTAAGCAACAACCAGGAACCATTCTACATCAATTTATCCCTACTGATGGTGCCTATTTGCAACATACTTTTTTATATTTAATCGAAAGCGCGAAACAAGAACTCTTTATCGGTACACCATATTTCATTCCTGGGAAAAAAATTATGCACGCATTATTAAAAGCACGAAAACGTGGGGTTCAAATAACGATTCTCGTTCCAGAAAAAGCTGATCACTCCCTTGTTCGAGAAGCAAAATTTCCATATTGCCGAAAGTTAATACAAGCCGGATGTAATATTTACGCATTTCAACGAGGGTTTTTTCACGCTAAAGTTATTATAGCGGACGATTATATTTGTGATATCGGAACTGCAAACTTTGATATGAGAAGTTTATATATTAATCATGAAATCAACTGCCTTTTATATGATAAACATTTTATACAAACAGTAAAAAACAGATTCCATAAAGATTTAGAAAACGCGTCCTTACTTTCCTTTAAAGATGTTAGCCCCCTTTCTCTTATTGATAGAGGGAAAGAATGGCTAGGAACGATACTTTCTTTCTTCTTATAGGAAAGATAATGAGTAAAAAGAGGTGTATCACATATGATTATGCGATTCGGATATGTTTCACATGCAATGGCACTCTGGGACTGCTCTCCTGCCAAAACGATGACATTTACAAGCTTTCAAAAGCTCAGTAAACAAGAACGAGAAGATAAATTGTACGATGTTACGAGGCAAAACCTTGAGCATACAATACGTATTCTTCATTACAATATAGCGCATGAAATTCCGTTATATCGTTTATCCTCTTCCATCGTCCCACTTGCAACACATCCCGAAGTCGAGTTTGATTATATCGGGGCATTTACACCGCTTTGGCATAAAATCGGGGCATTAATTAAAGAACACAATTTACGAGTAAGCTTTCATCCAAATCAATTTACGCTATTTACAAGCGACAAGCCACATATTACAACTAACGCTATTACAGATATGGCCTATCATTATAAAGTATTAGATGCAATAGGAATTGCAGATTCTTCTTATATTAACATCCATGTAGGTGGTGCCTATGGAAATAAAGAACAAGCGGTTGGACGTTTCCATGAAAACATAAAAAAACTTCCTGCACATATAAAAGAGCAAATGACGCTTGAAAATGATGATAAAACATATACAACTGCTGAAACTTTATCGATTTGCCAAAAAGAAAAGATTCCATTCGTATTTGATTATCATCATCACATGGCAAACCTTTGCGAAGAACCGCTAGAAGTATTACTCCCTGCAATTTTTGAAACTTGGTCACATACAAATGTCCCTCCTAAAGTTCACATTTCCTCCCCTAAATCAAAAAAAGAATTTAGGGCTCACTCTGAATATATTGATTTAGAGTTTATTAAGCCTTTCTTACACATTGCAAAAAAAACCAACCATAATTTCGATATTATGATTGAAAGTAAACAAAAAGATTTAGCAATGCTGCAATTCATACATGAATTATCCTCTATAAGAGGGATAAAAAGAATAAATGGCTCAACATTACAATTGTAAATTGTAATGTTGAGCTATTTTTTTCAAAAAAAGTAATTTTTATAGTAAAAAACAACCTATTGTATATGCTATGATTGGAATTAGCATTTTCCACCTGCGATTCAACTTTATTGAAACGGAGCCATAATATGATTAATCAAAAAAAATATGTACACTTTGTCATGATGTATATAATTATATTTTCCCTTTGGATATTTCTTATCCCTAAGGACTTGAATATAAAAGAAATTGGAATTCTCTTCTTATTTTGCTTTGCTACACTCTTTTCTTGCTACTGCCTATATAAAGCAATAAAAAAAATGAAGCGCGGTGACAAACTATTTTGGGTTTTAGTACTATGCACTTGCCTATGTGGATTGACAATGGAGATAACTTTATTCCTTCATTCACTTTCTATATATGAACAAGTCATATTCTCATATAAGGCATTGCCCTTTTTCATCGTACAATATATTTTGCTCTTCTCTGGCTTTGCTATTAAATTCATAAAACATTACTCTATTAGAGGCCTTGCTCAATTTTCATTCGATAGCATCTTTATTGTTATTATGAATATTTATTTTACTCTAACTTTTATTTTGGATCTTTCAAGCTTTCGTATGTTAACAACAGCTACTTGGATTTTAATTGGATACTTTATTGCACAATCATTAGTAATTTACGCCGTTATTAGCCTATATAGAAGAGAACAATATTCTTCAAGCAGAATTTCATTAATTATCGGCTTTACTATTATACTCGTTTACGGATATATACATCTGTTCCAACTAAACATGGGGATGAAAACTTCTTCTGAAGTCTCTTATTTAGTACATACTGCTTCAATTTTATTAATCGGTTTATCTTCCATACTATACATTTTGGACAAACCAATGCAGCATGAAACGAAAACAAAGTATTATCGATTTGATTATGTGCGCTTTATATTACCCTATTTTAGTATAATCATTACCTTTTCCTTTATTCTTATTCAACCTTGGGATGATAAGTTCATGCTAATCGGTCTAGTATTATCACTCATCTTATTATTCCTACGACAACTTTACATGTGGAAAGATAACCAAGCACTAATCGATACATATGAACAGTTGACTACACAACTAGAAGGCAAAGTAGAAGAGGGTGCATCTGCGTTATCAAAGAGTGAACAACGCTATAAATCGTTATTTGAAGATCATCCCGATGCTGTTTTCTCTTTAAATATGAATGGTATTTTCCAACATTCTAATAAGGCATGTGAAAGCTTGTTTACCGCCTACTATTGTGAAGTAGAAAGCTATTCTCTTCTACACTTCATTGATTCAAAAGACCATGATCTACTAAAGAAAGCTTTACAAATAACAAAAGAAGGTAGACCACAAACTTTAGAAGTTCGTACAAAAGAAAAAGAAAGCTACTACTATTACCTTCACATTACACTCATCCCTACTTTCATAAACAAAGAAGTTGTTGGGATGTTCGGCATAGCACGTGATATTACAACTTTATATGAAAAACAAAAACAAGTAGAACATTTAGCCTTTCATGATGCACTTACTGGGTTACCAAATCGCCGAAAGTTTGAAAAAGATTTAAAGAACATTTTAAATACAGCTCAAACTAGCGCAAATGATGTTGCCGTCATGTTCCTTGATTTAGATCGATTCAAAAAAATTAACGATAGACTTGGGCACGACGTCGGAGATCTATTATTAATTGAAGTAGCAAAAAGGTTACGCAGTTGCTTGCGTTCGAAGGATGTCGTTGCTCGCCAAGGCGGAGATGAGTTTACAATTCTATTACCAGATATGTACTCAGAAAAAAGTGCTGCTTTTATAGCTGAACAAATTTTAACCATTTTAAACAAACCATTCTTCATTAAAGATGAAGAACTGTCTATTACACCGAGTATCGGAATTGCAATGTACCCTGATTACGGAACAGATGTAACAGAATTAATGAAAAATGCTGATATGGCTATGTATCGCGCGAAAGCAAATGGAAAAAACAGATTTGTTTTCTTCTCAAAAGAAATGAGTATCGCCCAAAATGAAATTCAATTCTTAGAAGGCGAACTTACAAAAGCATTACAACAAAATGAATTTTTCCTTGAATATCAGCCACAAGTAAGCACAAAAACAAAACAAATTATCGGTTTTGAAGCATTAATTCGTTGGAAGCACCCAAAACTCGGCATTGTGTCTCCTGCCCAATTCATTCCGCTAGCGGAGGAAACCGGATTTATTATTGAACTTGGAAATTGGATTTTACGTACCGCTTGCTTAGAGGCAAAAAGATGGCATAATCAAGGGTTTTCTCACTTAAAAGTTGGTGTAAATTTATCTGTTGTTCAATTTAACCATGCAGATTTAATCCCTACTATTTCAAAAGTGTTAGAAGAAACCGAACTAAAATCAGAAGCACTAGATATCGAAATCACAGAAAGTATCGCAATTAATCAAAATCAGTCTGTCATTTCCAAACTAGAACAGCTTCAAAATCTCGGTATTCAAATTTCAATCGATGACTTTGGAACTGGTTATAGTTCTTTAGCTTATTTAACAAAATATCCAATCAACACATTAAAAATTGCTCGAGAGTTTATTTGTGGAATTACAAATAGTCCTTTAGAGGAAGCGATTATCTCCTCCATCATTACACTATCTAAAGAACTAAATTTAGAAGTTATTGCAGAAGGTGTAGAGACGGAAGAACAATGGAAGTTTTTATATGAACAAAACTGTGACCACATTCAAGGATTCCTTATTAGCAAGCCTGTTTCTAGTAAAGACGTTTGGATGTTACTCCACAAAAAAACAACCGTCTAAGTAAGACGGTTGTTTTTTAGTACTCAAAAGGTACATCTGAAGCTAATTGTATCTCTTGATCATTATGAGAAATTACTTGATTTTTCTCTAAAACTGTATCTCCTAATGAAATACCCCATGCCATCGCTAACGTTAATAGACTACCAATAAGTAGTTTCTTCATATTCCATCACCCACATTTTTTCTTTAAATATATCATGAAAATTTATCCACATTTTATGCAATTATGCATATTTATTTTTTGGATTTTTTATTTCTTCATTTTTTTTATAATTGATTCTTTTAACGCATGGTTTCCTAATATATCGAAAAAGAAGCACGCTTTTTCGTAAGCATCTTCAATTTCTGCTCTATCACACTCTAGCTTTTCTAGGCATTCACCTTTTCGATAGTATAACTGTCCAATCAATGTCATACTATTAATTTGGCACGATAGTTCAATGGCTTTATTTGCGTGACAAAGCGCTTCTTCGTATTGATTGTCTAAGTATAATGCTTTTGCATGATTATGTCTCACCTTCACATCAAACTCTTTATTATCATGTAATGCCTCTAATTGTTTTAATATATTTTCAAATAACTCAATACTCTTCTTAAAATAGCCATTTTCAGCGTAAATATTTGCAATTGCGTTTTCAATATAAAGGTTCTGATATACATCTATCCCTGCCAATTGTTGATTAAGCAATTTCTTTAATTCTAAAATACAATATTCGTAATCGATTTTTTTCAATATGTAGGCAGCTACATAATATTGCCATTGAAGAAATTGCTGAAGCTCGGGATGATATTCTTCCTTTTTCAACTCATTCCATACTTTATTATAAATTTCTTTATATTTCTTTTGCTTACAAAGCATAATAATTCGATCTTTTAACTGCTTATTCCTCTCAATATCAGAATAAATGAGTACCTCATAAAAATGAATAATGGGAACTTGTAACTTTGCTGCAATACCTTGCAATATATCCATACTTGGGTATACTGCGCCCGATTCAATTCGGCTCACTTCCGATTGATGACATATGTTCTCGGATAACTGTTTTTGTGTTAATCCCCTCATTACCCTAATTTTTTTAATTTCACTTCCTAGTTTTTCTGCGTGCATACTTACTCACCATCCCATTATAACAATCTAATTTTTTGAGTTGTCATACCACTACAATAATGTGAATTCGACAATTTTTGATATGAAATAATGCATAATATATATAAAATTCGGCAAATTTTTCATAAAATTCATCTCACATACAATAATAGATTAAAAGTTTTATAGATAAATTATAGAAAACTTGCCCGTGCTTTTCTTTACATTCGGTCTTCTTTATCCTTTATCTGCAGAAGCTATTCACACCCAAGAATTAGACAGAAATGAAGTAAAAGTTGAAATTGCTCAGCCTGGTTTAACAATTGGAAAATTAACAGAACCTCAAAGTGATTCGAAAGAGAATATTGCTAAAAATATTTAAAAGGTGAGGTAAACGGGGCTAAAGCTCAACAAGAGCAAGTTACAACTGAAAAAAATATTGATTTTCAACCTACAAATAAAAAAACAAAAGAAAATCAAACCGAAGTTCGCCTTGCACAAACTTACAAAAATTATAAAGTATATGGCCAAGATCTTATTGTAAAAGTAGATAAAAATGGAGTAATTACAACTGTTAGTGGTAAAGTTGTCCAAAGTTTAGACCAACAACCTAATCTTACTATAACAAATTTTTTGTCGAAAAATGAAGTAAAATCTAAATTACGCGATATACTTTAAATTCCGAGCGATGCGACTGAGACAGAATTCTCTAACGAAACCGTTGTTTATAAGAAAAAAGAAGTTTACCACTCATAGGTAAACTTCTTTTCATATCCATCCCTTTTCTTCCGCAATTGTAATTGCCTCAATTCTATTTTTCGCATCTAGCTTCGTTAATACTTCAGAAATATAATTACGTACTGTACCAGGCGAAAGATAAAGTGCCTTCGCAATTTCATTTGCCGTCTTTCCTTCTTTCGCAAGTAGCAATACTTCTTTTTCACGATCTGATAACGGATTTTGCTCCTGCCATAAGCCGAACATTAAATCTTGAGAGATCTCTCGCTTTCCTTTCATTACATTACGAATCGATGCAGCTAAATCTTCACTTGGGCTATCTTTTAATAAATATCCGTGCACGCCAGCTTTCATTGCTCGTTCAAAATATCCAGGGCGTGCAAATGTTGTTAAAATCATTACTTTGCATGCTGATTTTTCTTTCTGTAACGTTTCCGCAACATCTAATCCGGTTTGAATTGGCATTTCAATATCCATAATGCTTACATCAGGTTGTAGCGATTCAATTAGTTTTAACGCTTCTTCCCCATTGGCAGCTTGCCCAATTACTTCAATATCATCTTCTAGATCAAGTAGGGCCCCTAATGCACCACGAAGCATCCGCTGATCTTCTGCAATAATAATTCGAATCATGCCCTCACCTCATCTTTTCCTGTTCTAATGACAACTGGTACTTTTACTATTAATAGTGTCCCTGGATTGATTGTGCCCAGTTCAACAAACCCATCAATAAGAGCGATGCGCTCTTTCATACCACGAATGCCATTTCCATCATGGTTTTGATCCGCTAAACCAATTCCATTATCTTCTACTGTCAAAATTAATTCACCTTGTGATTCTAGTACAGAAACTGTACAACGCGTCGCCTGACTATGCTTTACAACATTTGTCACCGCCTCACGTAAACACATTCCTAAAATATTTTGTTCAATGGGTGATAACGAACTTGCATTCGTTTCTTGTTTTATTGCTAATTCAATAGTAGCAGCTTGTAAGATCGCTTTTATTTGCTCAAGCTCTTCTTCCACTGTAATCATACGCATATCAGAAATTAATTCCCTTAACTGCTTTAAAGCGGTACGAGATGTTTGTGTAATTTCCTTTGCTTCCACACTTGCACGCTCCGGATTTTTTACAATTAACTTTTCCACGAGCTGACTTTTTAAAGTAATGAGTGATAACGTATGCCCTAACGTATCATGAAGATCTCTTGCAATCCGCTGCCGTTCTTCACGTTTTACTAAGTCTTTAATTTGCTCGTTTGCTTCGTTTAATTGATTTCTTAATATCTTTTTTTGATTAAAATTACGCATACCAAAAGGCGCAACAAGCATCAAAATAAGCATCGGGACAGTATTTATAAAGCTTGTAAATGAAAAACCCGCACCATATACAAATGTTATAAGCGTTACAACTAATAGGCCCAATAATATACGAAATATTTTTTTCGTCGGTGCGAACGCTATGGCGTTTGATGTAAAGAAGCATAAAAAAATAAGATACGGGCTATAGAAAAAACTAAATACTAAAGCAATAATCATTTGCATACAAGCCCACATTGCAAACATTTTTGTAACAAAATACAACTGCCGATATGCTAGTATAAACAGTATTAGCATACCAGCCCCAAACATTAACCTCGAACCTTCCTCTTGTACAAGTGCATAAATTGGGAATGCTAGATACACAAGCCACATATACGGGAAGAAACCCATATGTTTCGGAAAAATCTCAATCCTCTTCTTCTCTATCATTTATACCGCTTCCTGTCTTTTTCTTATATATATTGATACTACAACAAATATAAGGAAATAACCTCCTAATACCGCGATATTTTCCCAACCAACTGATTTCCCAGCTACAATATCCCATGCACCGCTCCCGAAGTGATATGTTGGTGTCCATTCACCAATCGTTCTTAATATTTTTGGGAATACTTCAATTGGCATCCATAGCCCGCCAATCACAGCTAGACTCATATTTAAAATATTCGCTAAACCCGCTGCTGCATCTGCCTTTTTAATAGAACCTATTACTGTTCCTAACGCTAAAAATGGTGTTACACCTAACAACAACCATAATCCAGCGCCAACCCATTGCCCTACTGTTAACTCGACATGATTAATTAATATTCCTGCGATAAAGATAACTAAGATTGAAAAAGCATTCACTACAGTTTGAGCGATGATTTTGGCTGTTATATATGCCCCCTCTGGAAGTGGTGTAATTTTTAACAAATGTGTCCACCCTTGCCCCTTTTCCTGAGAAATCCTTACACCGAAACTAAAAAGTGCCGTCCCTACAATACTAAATGTCGCCATTGAGATTAAATAATGCGCTTTCCAAGCATCTCCGTTTTGTGGCACTTGGATAACATTTGTGAAAATGTAGTAAAACATAACTGGCATTAGTAATGAGAAAAAGATAAACAATTTATTACGAAACGTACGTAAAATTTCTATTTTGCATTGCATCCATAAAGCTCTCATGCGATTCCCTCCTCCTGATTTGCGACAAACTGTTCAAATGCTTCATCAAGACTTCCACGTTCAACTGAAACATCTGTTACAGGTAAGTTCTTTTGATAAATCGCTTTTAAAGTTGCATCTGTATCTTCAGTTGTTAAAGTGAAGTGCCCTGCGTTTGACTGTACTTCTGTTACGTTTGGTAATTCTTTTAGTAATTTTGCAGGAATACTTTCCTTGGAATAAAACTTGATTGTTTTTCGCGAAATCGTCGCCTTCATCTCATCTGGTGTACCATCTGCGATAATCTTTCCATTCGCAAATAATAAAATGCGATTCGCCAATGCATCCGCTTCTTCTAAATAGTGCGTTGTTAAGATAATTGTTTTTCCTTCACTTGCTAACTTTCGAATTGTTTCCCAAAACGTTCTTCGAGACGTAATATCCATTCCAACTGTCGGCTCATCTAAAAATAACAAATCAGGATTTCCTGCAAGTGCAAGTGCAAAGTTTAACCTTCTTTTTTGCCCACCTGATAATTTCTCACATCTTTGCTTTCGCTCCGATTTTAAATTTGATAACTGTAGCAACGTTTCTTTCGCTACCGGATTCGTATAATAACTACGGAATAACTCAATTGCCTCTTCTACTGTAATACTATCAATCACACTTACTTCTTGTAGCATCGCACCGAGGCTATTACGAACATCTCTATGCTTGGGACTCTTTCCAAATATAGAAACAGTTCCTTCCGTCGGATCCTTTAATCCAAGCATCATCGACATCGTCGTCGTTTTCCCTGCACCATTCGGTCCAAGTAGTGCTACAATTTCTCCTTTATTCACATAAAATGAGACGTTATTTACTGCCTTTTTATATTTAAATGTTTTAGAAACACCATTTACTTCTATAATCTTTTCCATCTCTCCACCCCCGCTGTTTCTTATATTTACATTGTATGTTTTGGAAAACTTAGGAAACAGTATGATGCGTCATGACATCGATATGACAATTGTCATGTATTCCTTATGAGAGGAATCAACCTACATACCGCAAGCGAGTAGCAGGACGAAAATAAACATGATACAATCGGGTAAGATATATATTCGAGGAAGGACAGTGGTTTTCATGATTATTCGTAATGAACAAGATTTAGAAGGCTTACGAAAAATCGGCCGCATCGTTGCACTTGCACGTGAAGAAATGAAAAAAGAAGCGAAGCCAGGTATGACAACGAAAGAGCTTGATTTGATCGGTAAAAAAGTATTAGATGAGCATGGTGCTATTTCTGCACCTGAAAAAGAATATGATTTCCCAGGTGTAACTTGTATTAGTGTAAACGAAGAAGTTGCTCACGGTATTCCAGGAGATCGCGTATTAAAAGAAGGCGATTTAGTAAATGTCGACGTATCTGCTGCACTTGATGGCTATTATGCAGATACAGGTATTTCATTTGTACTTGGAGAAGATGAAGCAAAAGAAAAGCTTTGCCAAGCAGCGGTTGATGCATTTTGGGCAGCAATGAAAAAGGTGAAAGCTGGTTCCAAACAAAACCAAATTGGTCGTGCTGTTTCAAACTTTGCACATAAAAATGGATATAATGTGATTCAAAACTTAACTGGTCACGGTATTGGTCTTAGCTTACACGAAGCACCAAACCACATTTTAAGCTACTTTGACCCAATGGATAATGCGCTTCTAAAAGACGGTCTTGTTATCGCTGTAGAACCATTCATTTCTATGAAAGCTGATCACATTATCGAACGTGGCGATGATGGTTGGACATTCGTTACACCTGATAAAAGCCTTGTTGCACAATGTGAACATACAGTTGTCGTAACGCGCGGCGAGCCGATAATCTTAACAGAAATATAAAATTAAAAATGACCGTTTTTTAGAATTTTTCTACTAAAACGGTCATTTTTAATTTTTGGAAAATATTTGTTAAACTGCTGTTGAACTCTTTAACATTTAAGTATATAATCTTTAGCGAAGGTTACTTCAGCTTATCTTTACTAAAAAGATATTGTAGCTAAGGAGGAAAACACCTTCTTTTTTATTGTTTAAACAGTATCAAAAATGACCGTAGTAACGGATTAGTCGAATATTCTGTAATTCTTATATTCCTCTAACAATGTAAGAAACTATCGTCTTTCAACTTCGGTCCACTAATCGTACAACTCTCTTTAGACAAAATAGATGACTATTTTCAAAGTACATATTGTCTTCATTCTGACCAAAAACAACCCTATCTAGATTTTTATTTCCACATAACTTTAAGGCAAAAATAAGCCTTCACAAGGGGATACACTACCTTGGTTAGTATGTATCGTAAAACTTACCTTTATAACCATTCTTTTTTACTAGATATACATGAAAACTATCTCACATATAAAGGTCTGATATCATTCTTTATATCAGTATTTTTTTCGACATTTTTTGTCGAATTGTGTATATTTCCAAATAACTGTGTAAATATACATTTTGTTTTACGTTAAATAATATTACTTTGAACATAATCCAGTTTGTCTGAGAACGCGTATAGAAACGGAGGGATAGCAAAAACAAATAGCTTATAACAAATACTTTTAATATTCCATTTGTTCGTGTGGAATAAGTCCCCAATGGACAAATGAATGTTCAGAGGAGGAAAAATGAAAAAACTTTTCAATGTATGTTTAATTGTATTCGTACTATTTTCGCAACTTGCTAGTTTTCCATACAATCAAGTAAAAGCGGAAACCTTAACAGGAGATTCCTTATTTGACACTGTTGAAATGAAAGATGCAACGAATCATATTATTGACGAAGCAAAAAATCCTACCAACTTAATAAAGATAGGATCAACCATTCAATTAGAATACGCTTGGTCAATAAAGGATCAACAAGTTGCACATGCAAATGATACAGCAGTAGTTCAAATACCACTTGCATTAAAAGTATCTAAAGATTTGCAAGGGGATTTAGTAACAGATCAAAAAAATATTGGTCAATATTTTATAACAGCTAAAGATAATAAATTAAAATTAATATTTAATGATCAAGTAGAAAATTTGAAAGACGCTAAAGGAAAAATTAAAGTTGATACCGTGTTTAACTCAACTTTAAAAACTGGAGAAAAATCAGTTCAAATCGCTTTTCCTTTAGGAACAATGGTTCAGCCTATATCAGTTCCTGTTCAGGTAGAAGACTCTAAAGAAGATGGCACCAAACAGGATACTAATAAACAAACGCAAGATCCAGTAGCTAAACCTGTTACTGACAATCCGGAGCAGGATCCAGCAACTAAGCCTGTTACTGATAATCCGGAACAAAACACAGCAACTAAACCTGTTACTGACAATCCGGAACAAAACACAGCAACTAAACCTGTTACTGATAATCCGGAACAAAACACAGCAACTAAACCTGTTACTGATAATCCAGAACAAAACACAGCAGCTAAAATTGCTACTGACAATCCAGAACGAAAGCTAGCAAGCGACCCTGCTGAAAATACAAATTCAGGTCCAAAGCAAATAACAACAAACATTTTAACCGGTGTAAAGTTGACGGATAAAGACGGAAAACCATTTACAGAGGATAACCGTCCAAGTACAGATTCCCCTGCCAATATTGAATTTACATGGGAGCTTTTAAAATCAATGAATGTGAAAAGCGGAGATTACTATATCTTTGATCTTCCTAAACATTTTAAGATTTACAATACAATTAACAGTCCTTTATATGATAGTGAAAACAATCAAATTGGTAATTTTACTGTTACAAAAGACGGAAAAGTCACGATGACATTCAACGATTATGTTGAAGAGCATCCAGATGTTGCTGGTAACCTACAATTAAAGACAGAATTTAATAAAGCTGAAATTAAAGGTACAACAACACAAGAAATTCCTTTCCCAATTAAAGATAAGGATGTTTCTATTACAGTTGACTTTAAGCCTAATGTACAAACAGCTACGAATAAAAAAGGGTTACCTGATAGACCAATTAATACAAATGAAATTAATTGGAAAGTAGAGATGAACAAAACGAAAGACACCCTTAAAAATGCTGTTTTTAAAGATAACATCCCACAAGGTACAAGCTTAAATAAAGATTCTATTAAAGTTTATTATTTAGAAGTTGATGTTAATGGGAATGTAACGCGTGGTACAGAAGCTGAGCCAACAGATTACAATATTATTTCATCAGATGGATCAAAATTGGAGATTGCTTTTAAAGATTCTATCAATAGAGCATATCAAATCGAATATGCCACAAAAATTACTGATGAAAATATTAAAAGTTTCCGAAATAACGTTACGATAACGAGTGATAATCAAAAGCAACAAAACGCAAGCTCTACTGTAACGGTTTCTCGTGGTACACACTTAAATAAAACAAGTAAATATGATCCAAAAACGCAAACAATTGAGTGGACAATTACTTACAATGGTGATCAAAGAGAAATCAAAAAAGCAGATGCGATTTTAAAAGATATTTTTGACGATACACACGAACTAGATGCAAATTCTATTGTTGTGAAAAACGCTTCATATAATGAAAAGGGAACGCTTGTAACAGGAGACGCTGTTAATAATTACACTGTAAGTAACAAGAAGAATGGATTCGATTTACAGTTTAATGATGATATTAATAGTGCTTATGTTATTACCTATAAAACCAAGCCAACTAATAAAGTTATAGAAGATGGAAAAGTAAAAAATAAAGTTACAGCTGATAATGATTCAAGTAAAGAAAATGAAGCTAGCTTCAAGCAGCAAAATATTATTAAATCTAATAATAAAGCTGAAACAAATTATAAAGACAAAACAACAACTTGGACAATTATAGTAAATAATAACAACTATCCATTAAACAACGCGATCATTACGGACACCTTTGATCATGGTGGATTACAATTAAAAGATAAAAAACTAGAAATTAAAGACGGAAATTATACCCTTCAAGCTGGGACTGACTATGTTTTAGATGCAACAGATAAAGGCTTCAAAATTACTCTTATAGGTACATATCAGTCTAATATGACAAAGACACTAGTCGTAAAATATACGACAGACTTTGATTATACAAAGCTAGAAAGTGGTAAAACTTCATTTAAAAATACAGGTAACCTATCTTGGATAGATATGGATTCTAAGCCACAATCAAATAAAGTTGAAGCTAATTTCGATCCTGATACTTTCACAAAGGCAAATGGTTATAAATACGGTTCTTATAACGCCCAAACGAAGGAAATTACTTGGATAATAGGCTTTAACTATAATAATGTTGAGATTAAAGATCCTTATGTTATAGACGTAATACAAGATAAACAAAAGTTAGTTCCTGGATCCATTGAAGTGCGCGATATGATTTTAAATGGAAATCCTGATAATGCACAACCTGGTAATGCTGTACCAACTGAGAAATATGAACTTGAAGAACCTACAGAGAAAAATAAAAACACCCTAAAGGTTCATTTCAAACAATCAATTAATTCACCTTACTATATTATCTTTAAAACAAGCCTTGATGGTGAACTTATCCAAGGCACCTACAAAAACGAGGCAGATTTAAAAGATGGCTCTAAAATTGTTAACACCCTTACAGGTGACACTCAAGTAAATAAAGGTGGCAGCTTCGTTACTAAAAAAGCTGTGCAAGACGACAACTATATTAATTGGAGTATCGCAATTAACGAAAGCCAATCAACCATTGCAGATGCGGTTGTAACAGATGACCCAACCGAAAATCAGGTAATTGTAGAAGATTCATTCCACTTATATCCTACAACTGTTGATCCATATGGAAATTTAACAAAAGATACAGTAAACGAATTAAAAGAAGGAACAGACTATAAACTCAAAATAACAACAGACAATAATACTGGAAAGCAACATTTCGAAATTGCCTTCTTGAAAAAAATTGATCGAGCTTATATTTTAGAATATCGCTCACTTATTAATGCAGACGATAAAGAGAAAGTAAGTAATAAAGCGAAAATCACAGGCAATAAGTTGACAGTTAAAAACACAGAAACTACTGAAACGATTGAAGTGAGAATGTCTTCTGGTTCAGGCGGAGGATCTGCTACCAAAGGTCGTGGAAACCTTGAAATTATAAAGGTAGATAACGACAATAAGAACGTACTATTAGCTGGGACAGAATTTACTTTATACGATCGTACAGGTAAAACTGTTATCCGTAAAATTACAACAGACAAAGACGGTATCGCTAAATTTAATAATTTAAAACGCGATAAATATTTATTAAAAGAAACAAAGGCTCCTGAAGGCTATGTAATTAGCTGGGATTTAAAACAAGGGAAAATTGTTGAACTTGGTACACAAGAGACTACAACATATAAACTTGCAAATAAGAAGTTTGTCGGGAAAGTAGTTTTAACAAAATCTGATGACCTGAACAAAAACGCAACACTACAAGGCGCCGTTTTCACACTACTAGATAAAGACAAAAAAGTAATTCCAGAACATGAAGAATTAACAACAAATAATAACGGACAAATTATTATAGATAAACTAAAACCAGGAACTTACTACTTACAAGAAACGAAGGCTCCTGAGCATTATCAATTAGATAGTAAACTTATTCCGTTTACTATCTCTGAAGATCAAACAACAGTAGTAAACCGAACTGCGACAAATACTTTAACTAAAGGATCTGCTCTTTTAACAAAAGTGGATAATTATAATAAAACTTTAGCAGGGGCAGAGTTTACTGTTCAGGATCGCAACGGAAAAAATATTCCTGGATATGAGAAATTAACAACAAATGAACATGGGCAAATAGAAGCAAAAGATTTACGTCCGGGTAAATACCAGTTTGTCGAAACAAAAGCTCCTGAGCATTATGAATTAGACAAAACGCCTATTCTATTTGAAATAGAAAAAAGCCAAACTACAGCCGCTTCTATTACAGCAAAAAACGCTTTAATTAAAGGTGGCGTTACGTTAACAAAAGTGGATGATATTGATGGCACTTCCCTTGAAGGTGCGGTATTCAAAATTGTTAACGACAAAAATGAAGATGTCCGTACAAACTTAAAAACAGAAAAAGATGGAACTTTGACCGTTAAAGATTTAGATCCTGGTGATTATCAATTTATTGAAACAACACCACCTAAATACTATGACTTAAATAAAGAACCAATTCCGTTTACAATTGAGAAAAGTCAAACAAGCATTATCTCAATTACTGCAAAAAACAGTTTAACAACAGGTGCTGTTGAGCTATTAAAAGTCGACGAATTTGATAAAAAGACTCTTCTTGCTGGAGCTATGTTCAAAATCGTGAATGATAAGAACGAAGACGTTCGTACAGAATTAACTACCGATACAAACGGAACTGTTAAAGCTTCTGACTTACGTCCAGGCAAATACAAATTTATTGAAACGAAAGCTCCTGAACATTATGAACTGCGATCAACACCAATTGAATTTACAATTGAGAAAGGTCAAAAAACACCGATTGTTATTACAGCTGAAAATGGTCTATTACCAGGCGATGTTGAACTAACAAAACTCGATGATACTGATGGCACTGCACTTATAGGTGCCGTATTCAAAATTGTTAATAACAAAAATGAAGATGTCCGTACAGAATTAGTTACGAATCAGGAAGGTAAAATTATTGCTACTGGTTTACGCCCAGGTAACTATAAATTTATCGAAATGAAAGCTCCTGAGCATTATACCTTAAATAAAACACCGATTGAATTTACAATTAAGGAGAGCCAATCGACTGCTATTAACGTTACAGCTACTAATAGCTTAATAAAAGGCGGTATTGAATTAACAAAAGTTGATTCTGTAAATGCTAAGGAAACCATTGAAGGTGCAGTATTTAAAATTGTTAATGACAAAGGTGAGGATGTTCGTACGGAACTTACTACTAATAAAGACGGTAAATTAGTAGTACAAGACTTACGTCCGGGTAATTATAAGCTAATCGAGACGAAGGCTCCTACTTATTACGATGTAAATGAAGAGCCAATCGAATTTACGATTGAAAAGAGTCAACAAAAACTCATCCCTATTACTTTCAAAAATAGTTTGACGAAAGGAAAGGTCAAATTAATTAAAGAAGATGACGTGGAGAGCGCGAAAGCTCTTGCTGGCGCTGTATTCACATTACAAGACGCAACTGGCAAAGAAATTATGAAAGATTTAACAACAGATGCACACGGAGTATTAGTCATCCCTGATTTAGCACCAGGTGATTATCAATTTATTGAAGTGAAAGCTCCTGAACATTATAAATTAGATCAAACACCTATTAAGTTCACAATTAAAAAAGGTAGTAAGGAAGATCTTCCTATCCCTGTTACTGTAAAAAACAGTTTACTTACAGGTGGCGTCACTTTAACAAAAGTTGATGATGTTGATGGCACTACTCTTGAAGGTGCAGAATTTATAATCGTTGACGCTCATGATACTAAAAAGGTAATTCGCAAAGGTTTAACGACTGATAAAAACGGTAAAATTACTGCTTCTGATTTACGTCCTGGAGACTATCAATTTGTTGAAGTAAAAGCTCCCAAAGACTATACCTTAAGCAAAGAGCCTATTCCGTTCACTATCGAAAAAAGTCAAAAAGAGAATATTACTGTTACTGCTACTAACAGTTTAAAGAAAGGTGCAGTAACATTAACAAAAATCGATGACATCGATCGTACGATGCTCGAAGGTGCAATCTTTAAGATTGTTGATATGGACGGTAAGGAAGTTCATACGAATCTTGTTACAGATAAAAATGGAAAAATTTCTGTTTCTGATTTACGCCCTGGAGACTATCAGTTCATTGAAACAAAAGCTCCTGAGCACTATGTATTAGAAGAAACACAAATTCCATTTACAATTGAAAGAAGTCAAACGAAAGAGATCAATGTTACAGGTAAAAATGCTTTGAAAAAAGGTAGCGTTGAACTAACAAAGATTGACGATATTGATATAAATACAAAACTTGCTAACGCCGTATTTAATTTATTAGATGCAGACGGAGAGCTAGTTGAAGAAGGCTTAAAAACAAATGATGAAGGTAAAATTGTTGTTGAAAATCTACGTCCTGGTACGTATCAATTCGTTGAAACAATTGCTCCTGAACATTACGATTTAGATAAAACACCGATTGAATTTACAATTAAGAAAAGCCAAACTGAAACTCTTCACGTTACGGCTAAAAACGCTCTAACAAAAGGTGCAGTGGAACTTTCTAAAGTAGATGACATCGATGACACTAAACTTGAAGGCGCAGTATTTAACATTGTTGATATGAAGGGTACTGTAATTCATAAAGGCCTTGTTACAAATGGTAAAGGGAAGATCGAAATTAACGGCCTACGTCCTGGTGATTACCAATTCATCGAAACGAAAGCTCCTAAGCATTACGTTTTAGATGAAACACCAATCAATTTCACTATTGAAAAAGGACAGAAAAAAACTATTTCTTTAACTGCTAAAAATAGTTTAAAACAAGGTAGTATCGAATTAATTAAAGTTGATGATTTAAACAATCAAACAAAACTTGCCGATGCTGTGTTTAATTTACTAGATCAAAACGGGAAAGTACTTAAAACGGATTTAAAAACGAACAGTGAAGGAAAAATCATTGTTGAAAACTTACGTCCTGGTACGTATCAATTTGTCGAAACAACGGCTCCTAAACATTATGATTTAGACAAAAAGCCAATTGTAGTTACAGTTGAAAAAAGCCAGAAAGATATTGCTACTATTACTATGAAAAATAGTTTAACAAAAGGCGGCGTGGACCTTACTAAAGTGGACGACGTCGATGGTACTACTCTTGAAGGCGCAGTATTTAACATTGTTGATATGAAGGGTACTGTAATTCGCGAGAAGCTTACTACAAATTCAAGAGGTAAAATTAGCGTTTCTGACTTACGTCCGGGTGATTATCAATTCATCGAGACAACGGCTCCGAAACACTACGATTTAAACAAAGAGCCAATTCCATTCACAATCACAAAGAGCCAAGCTGAGCCTATCTCTGTTACAGCTACAAATAGCTTAACGAAAGGCACTGTGGAGCTTTCTAAAGTGGATGATGTTGATGGTACCGCTCTTAAAGATGCGATATTTAAAATTACTGATATGAATGGTAATGACATTCGCACTGAGCTTACAACAGATGTACATGGAAAAATCTCTGTTCCTGATTTACGTCCAGGGGACTATCAGTTTATTGAAACGAAAGCTCCTGAACATTATAAATTAGACAGTACACCGCTTAAATTTACAATTAAGAAAAGCCAAGCAGAGAAGCTACAAGTCACTGCCACTAACAGCTTAATTGAAGGTGCGGTAGAGTTAATTAAAGTTGATGATATAAATCCAGACACAAAACTTTCTGATGCGGTATTTAACATCATTGATGCGAAAGGTAAAGTTGTTCGCACGGATTTAACTACTGATAAAGACGGGACAGTTTCTGCTTTTAATTTACGTCCAGGAGATTATCAATTCGTTGAAACGAAAGCTCCAAAAGATTATGATTTAAATAAAAAGCCGATTCCTTTCACTATCGAGAAAAGCCAGCCAACTCATATTTCTGTTACTGCTAAAAATGGCTTAACTAAGGGTGGCGTGGAATTAACGAAAGTTGACTCTTTAGATGCGAAAGAAACGCTGGAAGGTGCGGTATTTAAAATTACTGATATGAACGGTAACGACATTCGTACGAATTTAGTTACCAATAAAGACGGAAAAATCATCGCTAAAGACTTACAACCTGGAGACTATCAATTTATTGAAACGAAAGCTCCGAAACATTATGAATTAAATGAAGATCCAATTAAGTTCACAATTGAAAGAAGTCAAACAAAACATGTCTTCGTTACAGCTACTAACAGCTTAACGAAAGGTAGTGTGGAGTTAATTAAAGTTGACGATATTGAAGAAAACACAACACTTGAAGGTGCAGTATTTAAAATTGTTAATAAGGATGGACACGACGTCCGTACTGATTTAACTACTGATAAAAACGGCCGTTTAGTTGTGGATGAATTACCACCAGGAGACTATGAGTTTATCGAAACAAAGGCTCCTAATCACTATGACTTAAACGAAACACCTATTAAGTTCACAGTTAAAAAAGGACAAGAAAAAATCGCTTCCGTTACTGCTACGAATAGCTTAACGAAAGGCGCGGTTGAACTTTCTAAAGTGGATGACGTTGACGGTTCGGTCCTTAAAGATGCAGTATTTAAAATCGTCGATATGAACGGGCACGACGTTCGTTCTAATTTAACTACTGATAAAGATGGAAAAATTTCTGTTTCTGATTTACGTCCTGGGGACTATCAGTTTATTGAAACGAAAGCCCCTACTGGATACGATTTAAGTGCTAAGCCAATTCCTTTCACAATTACGAAAGGACAATCTCAAGTTACTTCTGTTACAGCTTTAAATAGTTTAACAACAGGTTCAATGGAGTTAACTAAAATTGATATTGATCACCATGGAACACTTGAAGGTGCCATTTTCAATATTTTAGATCACGACGGAAAAGTAGTACGAGAAGGTCTACAAACAGACGGGCATGGTAAATTAATCGTAAATGATTTGAAACCTGGTAATTATCAATTAGTGGAAACAAAGGCTCCTACAGGCTATCAATTAAATGCATCACCAATAAACTTTACAATTGAAAAAGCTCAAGCTACACCACTACAAATTACAGTTTCAAATAAAAAAATCGATTCTTCATCAGGTGGAGATGATAAACCGATTACTCCTCCTAATAAAGAAGAGGAAACAGGTAAAGAAACTTCTGAAGAACTAGAAAAAGGAAATCCTGACACACATGGTAAAGAAACTTCCGAAGAACTAGAAAAAGGAAATCCTGACACACATGGTAAAGGAACTTCTGAAGAACTAGAAAAAGAAAACCCTGAAACACAAATAAACAAACAGCAAGATGACCGAAATAAGGGTAAAGAACTTCCAAATACAGGTCACAAAAATGATCCTACTCAAACAGTAGGCATCTTACTTCTACTAGCTGGTTTGTTAAGTATTTTAGCTACAAAACGAAAAAAATATTATTAATAGTTTTTCACACCTAATCAAATGAACATTTGATTAGGTGTTTTTTTATGCAAAAAAGGACGATACATAGAGTATCGTCCTTTTAACGGGGTGAGGCTGCCCAAAAGTACGGAAAACCTTTGAACAGCCTCGTATTTTCATATGGATGCCTTACATATATCACTGATAATAAGTATGAAATGCGGAAACATATTTATCATCACATGATTCAAACATGAGAAAAGAAACCCTATAGGATTCTTTTCTCTACATAATCTAAAGTTTGGGTACACTAGATTCATGCAATGTAGGAGCTTTCCAATCAGAAAGCGAACCTTCATTTAAAATGATAGCATACATATCTCCGTCAAAAATATGCAAATATGCATATAGAGTTTTTTATTTATCAATGTCAGAATATTGAAAAACAAAGAAGATAAAGATAAAATAAAGTCATTATCCGTCTTCTTTTGTCAGTCAGAGAGAATAGAAGAATAGGAGAGGAAAAATGAAAAAATCTTTGAAACAAAAAATAGTAAGCTCTTTGCTTGCTGTATCACTCGCTGTTAGCTTAGCTCCAATTGGACAAGCCAAAGCTGATTCCACGTCAGAAATCACACAGACTTCACCTATCACAAAACAAGTTGATGCAAGCCGCGCCATCGAACACATCCGTTTCTTATCCGAAACAATTGGTCCTCGCCCTGGTGGGACGAAATCAGAAGAATGGGCTTCTCGCTACGTTGGTATGCAGCTTAAATCAATGGGCTATGAAGTAGAATATCAACCATTTCAAGTGCCGGATCAATACGTTGGATTTATTGAATCACCATTATCCACAAAACGTAATTGGCAAGTCGGCGCTGCCCCTAACGCACTAATTTCTACAGAAGCTGTTACAGCTCCTCTTATCTTTGTTCAAGGTGGAACAAAATTAGAGGATATCCCAAATGAAGTAAACGGAAAAATTGTTCTGTTTGAAAGAGGAATAACAGTCGCAGACTATAATAAACAAGTTGAAAATGCTGTTAGCAAAGGAGCAAAAGGTGTCCTTTTATACAGTTTAATTGGCGGACGTGGAAATTATGGACAAACCTTCAATCCCCGCCTAACGAAAAAGCAGTCTATCCCTGTCTTTGGTCTTGCTTATGCGCAAGGAAATGCATTTAAAGAGGAAATCACTAAAAAAGGGACCACTCTTCTTTCTCTAAAAGCGAGACATGAATCTAGCTTAACATCACTTAATGTCATCGCTAAAAAGAAACCAAAAAACAGCAAAGGTAATGAAAAAGCTGTCGTTGTAAGTTCGCACTATGATAGTGTCGTTGGAGCACCTGGAGCAAACGATAATGCTTCTGGTACAGGATTAGTATTAGAACTGGCTCGTGCTTTTCAAAATGTAGAAACTGATAAAGAAATTCGTTTTATTGCTTTCGGTTCTGAAGAGACTGGCTTACTTGGCTCCGATTATTACGTTAATAGTCTATCCCAAAAAGAACGCGATCGAATTTTAGGTGTCTTTAACGCAGACATGGTTGCAACAAATTACGATAAAGCAAAGAATTTATATGCTATGACGCCTAACGGTTCTCCAAACCTTGTAACAGACGCAGCCTTACAAGCAGGTAAACAATTAAATAATGACCTCATACTACAAGGTAAATTCGGCTCTAGTGATCACGTACCATTTGCTGAAGTTGGTATTCCTGCCGCCCTATTTATTTGGATGGGTGTCGATAGTTGGAATCCATTAATCTATCATATTGAGAAGGTATACCATACGCCTCAAGATAATGTGTTAGAAAACATTTCGCCTGAACGTATGAAAATGGTATTAGAAGTTATCGGGACAGGAGTTTATAATACACTTCAAAAATCTGTTGCTCAAACTGAACAGAAAGCTGCTTAATCATTTAAAAGACCACTGATTTTTATCAGTGGTCTTTTATTGAGAAAATATATATATGCATAAAAGCATATTCCCTCCTGCTCATTATCCTATACAATATTAAGTGTAACAAAAATGATTACAACTAATAAGGAGGCCTTTTCTACTATGAAAAAAATGATTTTAGCCAGTGCTTTAACTTTAGCAGGAATTACTGGCGCTACCGCTTTTATTCCTGAAACAAAAGTCGCTGCTGCCACTCAAGAACAAAGCTTTACAAAATTTTATTCTTTGCAAACTGGAAGTAGTTCTGAACAAGAACCTATTTTCCTTCAAAAAGGACAGGAACTAACAATTCAACCTAACAGTAAAACTCCTAGTTACAGTGTTTATGACTCAAATCATAACCTTATTGGACGCTATTCTGATGGTTACGGCCGAATTTTCACTGCAAAAACAGATGGAAATATGTATGTTCAATTTCATGCACCTTTCGTTTACTATAGTCCTGTTAGCTTTTCCGTTACGTATACAATCCAATAAAGTGAAACTTTAATCAGTGGGGGTTTTCTTCATCCACCACTGATTATTAGTTGAACCAATCGAACTTTTATGGGCAGTTGATCCCCCACCTAAATTCTTTGCTTTCGCTGAATTTTGAGGTGGGGGTCTTACTGCCCATTAAAGCGGGATAAAATAAAGGGCCTTTCTCAAGGCCCTTTATTTTATTTCCCAATTCACTTTTACAAAACCATCTTTCACCATTAAACCACTTATATTAAATACATACTTTTCATTTGCTTTTAATGTAGCTTTGAAAGTACCTTTTTTCGATTCACAGATCTCTTTTAATTCTCTTATACCTTCTCCTTGCCTTTCATACAAGCTAAAACATAAACTCCCACGTTTTGCATCTGTCTCATAAGAAAATGTTACTTCTGTATCTTTTGCATACTCAAGTTCAATATCTTTCCCAGCGATATCCCATGATGAAAATTTTGCCTCGTAACTGGTCTCCCCTTTCTTCTCATTTTCTAAATATATATCACCAGCTCTCCACATATCATCTAACGTTTGAACGAAAGCAAAGCCGCTCAGTAATACAAACATCGCACTTGCAAATATGACAACTAATGTTATCTTTTGTTTTTTCATAGCCTTCATCGTATGTTGTCCTTCTATTTTCTTGGTACTTCTTCTTATCATATATAACAAAACTCCAATAAAAAATGGCAATACAATCGCTATAACACTCCACCACTTACTTATTCCACGCGTTTTCGCATCTGTATACACCCATGATGCTACACATACTAAAAGTGCTATAAAAGTCAAAAGCATTGTAATCCCAGCTATCTCAAATACTACAAATGGATTAGCGAACTCTATCATGTAATTTATACTCCTTCTTTAAAAATGACTGTATGACAACATATATAGGAACGTATAGATGCATCATAATCACACTTGCTATCAACATAGGGACTTTATGATTCAAATGAGTGACAAACTGCTCCATAACAACTGTTAATAAAATAATCCAAATAGCATGAATACAAATAACCCATCTCTTCTCTAATTTTCGAGCATTTCGTACGCTCTGTTTCGTATTATTTATCAGCTCTTCGCTTGGAATCGTGTCTTCAGCTAAGCTGCTCCTTATCTTCTGATCAAACTTATCTTCTGTCATAAACGAACCCCTCCAAATGTTCCCGCATTTGCTTCTTCGCATAATTAAGGCGGTATTTCACCGTACCAATCGGTATATTTAATATTTCGCTCATTTCTTTATAAGAGTATTGTTCATAATAGTAGAGTACGAGCACGGTTTTATATTTTTCATTCAATAGCTGTATAACTTCCCGTATCATTTCCACTTCCACTTTTTGAATAAATTCTTCTGATATATTCACTTCATCTGCGAAATCTATTTCTCTCCCATCCTCTTTATGAAATAAATCCAATACGCGATCTTTCCACCTTTTCTTCTTACGATAAAAGTCATAAAATGTACGAACACAAATTGTAGTAATCCATTTTTTATAATTTTCCACACAAGAAAGTTGGTGCCTAGAGGAAAAAACTTTTATCCAAGTCTCTTGAAAAATATCTTCTGCATCTTCTTTCGTTTTCGCTAATTTATAGCATAAGGAATATATTTGCTGCTTATATATATCAATTAATTCTTCTACCTTTTCTTCCATCTTAAACCTCCTGTCATTTATATAAGACGACGCAATTTCTCCCTTTGTTTGATAAAATTTTATTTTTTTATTATCTCCATACAAAAAGGCAATCACAACATCGTGTGATTGCCTTTTACTGAAAACGAAAAATCGGCTAGAATACTCGGTGGCTTCGCGCCTTCCTCCGAGGTAAAGTACGCCTCTCTGTCAGGAGCTCCATCCCCCTCCTATTCTGAACGAGTCGCTTCCGCTTTTCTTTATTACATTTTTTCTGGTGCAGATACTCCTACGATTGCTAATGCATTTTGAAGTGTAGTGCGTACTGCTTTCATTAACTCATAGCGAGCTTTACTTAATTCTAAGTTATCTTGGTTTAATACTTTTTCTGCATTGTAGAAGCTGTGTAATGCTGCTGCTAATTCAAATGCATAGCTTGTAATGCGGTGTGGCAGACGTTTTTGTGCTGCATCCGCAACTACAGCTGGGAATTCACCAAGTTTTTTCAGTAACTCTACTTCTTTCTCCGAAGTAACAAGCTTGTAATTCACGTCTCCGCCTGCAGCTAATCCTAACTCTTCACCTTGACGAAGGATACTGCATACGCGAGCATGAGCATACTGTGCATAGTATACTGGATTTTCATTAGATTTTGATACGGCTAAGTCCATATCAAAGTCTAAATGAGAATCACCGCTACGCATTGCGAAGAAGTAACGCATTGCGTCCACGCCTACTTCTTCCATAAGCTCACGAAGTGTAACTGCTTTACCTGTACGCTTACTCATCTTCATTTTTTCACCATTTTGGTACAGTTGTACCATTTGGATGATTTCTACTTCAAGTGTTTCTTTATCGTAACCAAGTGCTTGAATAGCAGCTTTCATACGAGGAATGTAACCGTGGTGATCAGCACCCCAAATGTTGATTAACTTATCGAAACCACGCTCTAATTTATCACGGTGGTAAGCGATATCTGGCGTTAAGTATGTGTAAGAACCGTCGTTTTTAATTAATACACGGTTTTTGTCGTCACCGTAAGTCATAGAACGGAACCAAGTTGCACCGCCTTCTTCAAAGATCTCGTCACGCTCTTTTAATACTGCAAGTGCAGCATCGATTTTTCCGTTTTTATATAATGATGTTTCTGAGAACCATACATCGAATTTAACACGGAAGCTTTCTAAGTCTTTTTGAAGTTTTGCTAACTCATATTTTAAACCGTATGAACGATAGAACTCATAGCTTTCTTCAGCATCAGCTTTTGCATAACGATCGCCAAACTCTTCAGCTAAACGCTTACCGATTCCAATGATGTCCGCACCATGGTATCCGTCTTCTGGCATTTCTTTCTCTAGGCCTAAAGCTTGCATGTAACGAGCTTCAACAGAAAGAGCTAAGTTATGAATTTGGTTACCAGCGTCATTAATGTAGTATTCACGAGATACATCGTATCCTGCTTTTGCTAATACGTTACATAAAGTGTCACCTACTGCCGCACCACGTGCATGTCCTAAGTGAAGGTCACCTGTTGGATTCGCAGATACGAACTCAATTTGTACTTTTTCACCTTTACCAGTATTCGTTTCACCGTAAGCTTCGCCAGCGTTAACGATTGTTGGGATTAAGTCTGTTAAATAGCTATTATCCATGTAGAAGTTAATGAAACCAGGTCCTGCGATTTCAATTTTTTCAATAGAAGCTTTTGCTTTATCGAAGTTTGCAACTAATTCTTCTGCAATCATACGAGGTGCTTTTTTCGCAACACGTGCAAGTTGCATTGCCATATTTGTAGAGAAGTCACCATTTGTTTTATCTTTTGGAGATTCTAATACAACGTTTGGAATCTGTTCTTCTGTCGCTAATTCTGCCTTTAATACAGCAGCTTGAATTTCTTCTTTAATTAATCCTTTTACTTGTTCTAAAGAATTCATTATTTTGCCTCCTTCAAATTAAGTGTAATTGTATATCTGCCAGCTTCTTGTTCACTTAGAAGCAATGCGTACGTTAAGAAGAGTTGTCCTTTTTTCTTTTCATCCGACCATTTAAAAAGAACGTTATCAGTTTTCGTTTGCAATGCAAACGTACCAAGTTCACTCGTATACGTACCAGTTGTCCATTCACCTTTCACATGCGTTTGACGCATTGAAACAGCACCTGAACGCATAATGAGAACTTGTTCACCTTGAATTTTAATAATTGTTTTCACTTCGCCCTGTTCGTTCGGCTCTTGGAATGTTACATATGTACCTTGACCTTTTACATAGTATTGACCATTTGCTTCAAAAGCAACGGTTTCCTTCCTCGCCCCTTCACGGATTTCTGTTACGAAATGAACGTGTACCGGCAAGCCTGCAAGTTGTTTCTCCACGTCTTGCACACCTTTCAAATGTTATAGATATTAAATACTACTTATAATAAATCACTTTTCCTATCATATCAAAAAAAACCTCTGTCTGTCTGCTGAAAAATCAGGAAAACTCTATTTCAAAAAATAATTCACTTCCACTTTATTTCATATGATAAAATGTTTTTTAAATCTAAATATTCTTTCATTTAAAGAGGTGAGTTATGTGCTACCGACAAAATTGAAAAAAGGTGATGAAATTAGAGTTATTTCACCCTCTTGTAGTTTAAGTATTGTCTCAAATACGAACCAAGAGCTTGCAATAAAAAGATTAACCGACATGGGCTTTCAAGTTACATTCTCAACATATGCTGATGAGATCGATCGATTTGCTTCCTCTTCTATTTCTTCACGTGTTCAAGATCTTCATGATGCATTTAGAGACCCTAATGTAAAAGCCGTTTTGACGACACTTGGCGGATATAACTCTAATGGTTTATTGAAACATCTCGATTATGACTTAATTCGAGAAAACCCGAAGTTTTTCTGTGGCTATTCTGATATTACCGCTTTAAATAATGCAATTTACACAAAAACAGGACTTGTTACATATTCAGGCCCCCATTTCTCTTCATTTGGAATGGAGAAAGGTCTCGAATATACGACTGATTATTTTTTAAAATGCTTAACTTCTAATGAACCTATTGAAGTCCTGCCATCTGAAACATGGAGCGATGATTCTTGGTACATCGATCAAGAAAATCGAGAATTTATTAAAAATGAAGGTTATGTTTCGATTCATGAAGGCGAAGCAACTGGAGAGATTATCGGTGGTAATATGAGCACATTGAATTTACTACAAGGTACACCATATATGCCAAACTTACAGGATAAAATATTATTTCTTGAGGAGGATAGTTTAACTGGAAAAGCTACCCTTAACACTTTTGATCGTTATTTACATTCTCTTATGCAGCAACCTAACTTTGAACATATAAAAGGCATCGTCATAGGAAAGATGCAAAAAGGTGCACAATGTACGATAGAAGACATTCAAGAAATGATCGCTTCAAAACCTGAACTTGCACATACCCCTATCATTGCAAACGCAAGTTTCGGGCATACAACCCCGATTTTCACTTTCCCAATTGGTGGACGTGCAAAAATCATTTCTAACAAAGAAAAGACATCGATCACCATTTTAACGCACCATAAAAGGAGCGAATGAGTCGCTCCTTTTATGGTTTTTCTATTTTCTCCAATGCTTTTTGCGGAATTGATTCTTTTGAGATTTCAGCCCATCCTTTTCCTTGCGTACCTTTTGCATAAATTTTTATAAATTCCCCCGTATGCAATTCACGGTTCATCATTCTTTTCACAACTTGTAACTTTCCGTCTTCTGTATACCCTTTAAATGTATACAAGTATTCACCGGCTTTTTTCTCACCTTTATCTATAACCGCATAATAATCTTGTATTTCTTTATTTGAAAAGAAGTTGTCTACAAAAGCATGTACACCTTCTGTTTTTGTGTTTAAATAATATGCTGTTCCCCCTAAAATAATGGCGAACACAGCTAAAACTTTAATTACCAATTTCATAAATGCGCCTCCTGTTTGCACTTCTTTCTCACTAACCTTATGTCTATACATGTATTATACGAAAAACAACATACTATACTCTATCGAAACGCCTTACACTTTCCTTACATTATTGTAAGAGTTTTTCCCTTTATAGCAAATTCCCATCAAAAAAATTTTCCGTTTACCAAACTTTTATATTATTATTGAATGATACGAATTTTTATTACAAAAATCAAAGGAGACAGTTTTCAAATGGCTATCTTGCAAGGTTTAGCACTATTACTTGTTGTACTTTGTCTATTT
Source organism: Bacillus sp. FSL M8-0063 (assembly GCF_038005545.1). Classification (NCBI taxonomy): domain Bacteria; kingdom Bacillati; phylum Bacillota; class Bacilli; order Caryophanales; family Bacillaceae; genus Bacillus; species Bacillus sp. FSL M8-0063. Next base: position 348,023 of record NZ_JBBOTJ010000002.1, on the reverse strand, counting down.
ACACTTTTTAGTTACCGTGCTCCTTACGGCATGAAAGCAATGGGTGCTTTAGCTAATGCAGCAATCGCAAGTTTTCTTATTGAAGCATTTCACCGTTATATCGGTGGAGAAATGTTTCATAATGACTTTTTACAATCAGTAGGAGAAGCTTCTGGTAGTATGAGCGGTGTCGCAGCGGCAATTTTAGTCGCATTAGCAATCGGTGTTTCACCCGTATATGCTGTTTTAATCGGTATCGCTACTAGTGGATTCGGTATTTTACCAGGATTTTTCGCTGGATACATTTGCGCTTTCGTCGTGAAATTTCTCGAAAAGAAATTACCGGCTGGTGTAGAATTCTTAGCAATTTTATTTATTGCTGCACCAATCTCGCGCGGCATGGCCATGCTTATGGATCCGCTCGTGAACGCAACACTCGGTAAAATCGGTTCTATGATTTCAGTTGCAACTACAGAAAGTCCTATCATTATGGGTATTATGCTTGGTGGATTAATAACAGTTATTTCTACCTCTCCATTAAGTTCTATGGCACTAACTGCAATGCTTGGATTAACAGGTTTACCAATGGCAATTGGTAGTCTTGCCGTAGCAGCCTCAGCCCCAATGAACTTTATTTTCTTTAAACGACTAAAGATTTGTTCAAAGAAAGATACAATTGCTGTAGCAATCGAGCCTTTAACACAAGCCGATGTTGTTTCAGCAAATCCAATTCCAATTTATGCGACAAACTTCGTTGGCGGTGCGCTTGCTGGTATTATTACATCTCTGTTCCAGCTCGTTAATAATGCGCCAGGAACAGCATCACCAATCCCAGGACTTCTTGTCTTATTCGGATTTAATGACGTTGTAAAAGTAACAATTGCTGCTGTATTATGTGGAATCGTTACCACTATTGTTGGATACATCGGATCAATCGTATTCCGCAAATATCCAATTCGTTCTGCTGATGAAATTCGCGGCATTACTTCGGAAGAGAAGGTTGCATAAGAAAAAGAGCTATTCTCATCGTTTGAGAATAGCTCTTTTTTTATCCAGTTACGCCTCCTAGACCCTTGCGTCTAAGAACCTTATTCACCGGATCTAAACAGTCGGCTTCACTTTTACTTCACCCAACCGAGCAGCATTTCCCGCACGAATTTGCTTGCTGCGACTGGTGTTTGATCACTATGGTCGTAGACAGGAGCTACTTCTACTAAGTCTGCTCCAACTACATTTATATTTGAATTTGCAATTGCCACGATGGAATCTAATAATTCTTTAGATGTGATACCTCCAGCTTCTAACGTTCCTGTTCCTGGAGCGTGAGCTGGGTCTAATACGTCAATGTCGATTGTGACATAAACTGGGCGTCCTGCAAGTTTCGGTAATACTTCTTTTAACGGTTCTAATACGTCAAATTTATATAAGTTCATACCTACTTCTTTTGCCCATTCGAATTCTTCCTTCATTCCAGAACGAATACCGAAAGAATATACGTTTTCCGGACCAATTAAATCGCACACTTTACGAATAGGTGTAGAGTGCGATAAAGGCTCCCCTTCATACGATTCACGTAAATCAGTATGAGCATCCATATGGATGATTGCTAAATCCGGATATTTTTTTGCCATTGCCTTAAAAATTGGCCAAGACACTAAGTGCTCACCGCCGAGACCTAGTGGAAACTTATCGGCATCTAAAAGTTTTGATACATACTCTTCAATCATGTCTATGCTACGCTGTGGATTTCCAAATGGTAATGGAATATCACCCGCATCAAAATATTTTACCTCTTCTAGTTCACGATCTAAATATGGGCTATATTCTTCAAGACCAATTGATACTTCACGAATACGTGCAGGGCCAAAACGAGAACCTGGACGGTAGCTTACTGTCCAATCCATTGGCATCCCGTAAATAACTGCCTCTGACTCTTCAAAACTTGGATGACTTTTAATAAATACTTTACCTGAATAAGCTTCATCAAAACGCATACTCTTTTCCTCCTTATGTGGAACTTAAGGTATCCCAACCTTTCATTATTTCTCAAATTTGGAGCGAGCTGCTCCTCTTTCTCGATTTACCGGTGTCTTCTTTTTTAACAATAAGAAGACGATTTTCTTTACAGGAGTGTAAGTAGCTAGCATGTTCAAGTCTTCTGGACAAACACCTTAAATGAGCTACCTACACTTTATTTGTTCAAACTCGATTTCTTACTTAATTAAATCGCCAACAAATTTCGGTAATGCGAATGCTGCATTGTGTAATTCTTTTGTGTAGTATTTCGTTTCGATTTCGTGGAAACGCTCTTCACTTACTTCTAGTGGATCATGTTGTTTAGATCCGATTGTGAATGTCCAAAGTCCACTTGGGTAAGTTGGAATGTTCGCTGTGTATAAACGAGTAATTGGGAAGATTTCTTTTACGTCTTTAAACACAGTTGTAATTAGTTCTGGTGTGAACCAAGGGTTGTCCGTTTGTGCAACGAAAATACCATCTTCTTTTAACGCTTTTGAAATTCCAGCGTAGAAGCCTTTTGTAAATAGGTTTACTGCTGGTCCTACTGGCTCAGTAGAATCTACCATAATTACGTCATATTCATTTTCGCTTTCTGCGATGTGTAGGAAACCGTCTCCTACTTTTACTTCTACACGCTCATTATCTAATGCACCTGCAATTGATGGTAAGTATTGTTTAGAGTACTCAATTACTTTTCCATCGATTTCAACAAGAGTTGCTTTCTTTACGCTTGGGTGTTTTAACACTTCACGAATAACACCACCATCGCCACCACCTACAACTAATACGTTTTCAGGGTTTGGATGTGTAAATAAAGGTACGTGCGCTACCATTTCATGATAAACGAACTCATCTTTTTCTGTTGTCATAACCATGCCGTCTAAAATAAGCATGTTTCCGAACTCTTCCGTTTCAACCATATCAAGTTTTTGGAATTCTGTTTGCTCCGTATGTAATGTGCGGTTAATACGCGCCGTAATCCCAAAATGTTTTGTTTGTTTTTCAGTGAACCATAGTTCCATCGTACAATCACGCCTTTCAATGCAAATTTATAATAGGGACATCATTAATGTCCCCTAACAAAAATAAAACAAAACATCCAAAAAGTATAGTTAAAAGTACAAAAATACCGAAAATATATTTTAGTCAGAGGGTTCTAACATATATGCGAAAAGGGATTGCCCTGTAATAGGAAAGAAAACCCTTTCTTAAGAAAGGGCTTTTCTCTCTACTTCTACCGGTTTTCGAACCGGAATTAAAATCATTACACAACCGACTAACACAACAATTCCACCGACTAAAAACGGACTTTGTGGTGAAACAGTGTGGCCGATGATTCCTGATAAGATTGGAGCAATTGCGCCACCCAACCAACGAACGAAGTTATAAACACCTGATGTAACAGATCTTTCATAAGGTGAAATATCCATTACATAACTTGTAAATAATGCATTATTTAATCCAGATGCTAATCCTGATAGAACAATTAATACAATTTGTAACCACATAACTTTCACGAAGAATAGTGCGATTAAGAAAAGCGCAAATACGAGTAAACTGCCTTTCAACAATGCTTTCGGCTCATATTTACCTTCCAGCTTATGAGCTAAAATTGCTGAACCGTAAGCTAACGCTAATCCCCATCCGCAAAATACAAACCCTAATTGAATAGCAGATAAATGCATAATAAGTGGTGAATATGCCAATACAACGAAAAATCCGTAGTAGTATAACATTCCTGAAATCGCACCTTGCATAAACGGTTTATATTTCACTAGGTTAAGTAATTCTCCTACGCCTGCCGCTTTACGCTTCACTTTTTGCTCCGGTTCTTTTACAAAAAAGAAAACTAAAATAAATGCTAAGAAAATTAAAATACTCGTCGCAAAAAATGGGTAACGCCAAGAATGTCCACCTAATATACCGCCTAATAACGGTCCGCCTGCCATCCCTAAACCGATAGCTGCTTCATATAACCCTACCGCTTCATGAACTTCTTTACTTAATGCAATCAATAATGTCATCGCCGTTGCAAAGAACATCGCATTTCCTAATCCCCATCCAGCGCGGAAAAGAGATAATTGAGCAATCGTTTGCGATATACCGCATATAAACGCAAATACAGTCACGATCGCAAGACCGATCGTCATCATTCGTTTATCACCAAATCTCGATGCGAATATTCCAGCTGGTAACATCATAATTGCCATCGTGAAAATATATGCTGTAAATAACATCTCTACTTGCCAATGCGATGCACCAATTTGCTCAGCGATGCTTGGCAAGATTGGATCGACTACCCCTATACCCGAAAAGGCAAGAAAGGTAGCCACCACTGTAATCAATCTCCCTAGTTTTTGTTTGCTCTCCATTTTGATTACTCTCCTTTTGTATTCTCTAAAAATGTCGCTGCGCGATGTAAACTATCCTCGAGTTCCGCCTTTACGCGCTGCATTTGCTCCATTTTCTCGTCTAGCGTTTGCACTTGTTTTTCAAGCATCTCTTTAATTTCTTGAATCACTTCGCGGTCACGAGGGTTCTCACTATTTCTTCTTTGCTCCATTCGTTCTTTTAACGATAAGAAATGTTGCATTTCTTGAAGCGTAATTCCTAACACTTCTTTCGCTTCCACAATTCTTTTAATTCTGGCGATATCCTCGTCTGTATACAGGCGAATGTTCCCCTCACTACGTTCAGGGGGATGAATTAAACCAATTTCCTCATAATAACGAAGTGTACGTTTTGTTAAACCAACTTGCTTTGTGACTTCATCAATTTTATACATGTCTATTCCTCCCTTCACTCAATTATTACATTTTACGTTAACGTTAACTTTTGTGCAACTGTTAGACTTTTGTAAATGTTTTTCCCATTCAATTGTATTTTTCCAAAAGCAGTTTCATAATGAAAGAAAAGAAACGATAAGGAGATTTCCCTATGAATAAACCACTTATTTTCGCCCACCGCGGGGTAAAAGGAACACATCCTGAAAATACGATGATTGCTTTCCAAGAAGCCGAACGCATTGGAGCCCATGGCATCGAGCTTGATGTCCACCTATCAAAAGATGGTGAGCTTGTCGTGATTCACGATGAAACAGTAGATCGCACAACAAATAGTATCGGTCTTGTTTCTGAAAAAACGGTAGCGGAATTACAAGCTTTAGATGCTGGCAGCCATAAAGACCCTTCTTTCCATGAAGCAAAAATCCCAACGTTACGCGAAGTATTCATTTGGCTATCTACAACAAAGTTACAGCTCAACATTGAGTTAAAAACAGATGTCATTCACTATCCAACTATTGAAGAAAAAGCTATCGCTCTCGTTCGTGAATATCATCTATCTAATCAAATTGTATTCTCATCATTTAACCACGACTCTATTTCATTATTAGCAGAAATAGCTCCTGAAATCCCAAGAGCAATTTTATATGACACACCACTTGCTGATCCGATTGCTGAAGCAAAAAATAGAAACGCAACTGGTTTACACCCAAACTTTCAATTATTAACAAAAGAATTTGTCCAATTTGCACAAAATCAAGGGTACGCTTTCCGCCCTTATACAATTAACGAATACAAAGATTTACAAATTATGATTGACTATGGCGTAGATGTTATTATTACCGATTGGCCAGCACGTGCCTTTGAGCTCCTTTCTTAATTGAAGGAGCTTTTTGTTTTCGAAATTTCATTGTTTAAAATAACCGAAAACCCTCAATACTAATACAATAATGTTTGTATTAGTATTGAGGGGCTGAAAAAGATGGATCAAACTATGAATCCGAAACTTAAAAAATATAAACGTCTTTTCTTCACCGTAATGTTTTCTTCTGTTCTTTTTTTCGTTTTTTCCTTTTTTGTTATTATTATAGTTGCAAAAATTATGGGACCTCCTCCTGTTGCTGTCCCGCAAACGAGTGTCTTTTACGCTAATGATGACACTGTTATCGGACAAAATAATGAAATGCAAAAACGTTACAATGTATCTCTCAATGAAATCTCTCCTTATGTAAAAGAGGCGACACTATCTATAGAAGATCAACGATTCTACAAACATCATGGCTTTGATATGAAACGTATTGCTGGTGCTATTGTTGCCGATTTAAAAGCGATGGCAAAAGTCCAAGGTGCTAGTACGATTACACAACAGTATGCTCGTAACCTATACTTAGATCATGATAAAACGTGGAAACGTAAACTATTAGAAGCGATGTACACAATCCGCCTTGAAGTGAACTATAATAAAAATCATATTTTAGAAGGATATTTAAATACAATTTATTACGGACATGGTGCTTATGGTATCGAAGCTGCGTCCCGTCTATATTTCGATAAAACAGCAAAAGAATTAACATTAGCGGAAGCTAGTATGCTCGCAGGCATTCCGAAAGGACCTAGTGTCTACTCTCCCTTTTTAAAAGAGGATCGTGCGAAAGGACGACAATCTCTCATATTAGACGAAATGGTAGAACAAGGTTATATTACGAAGCAACAAGCAATATCAGCAAAAAAAGAGCCACTAACTTTTGCCTCATTAGATACAAAAAAAGTGGCAGAGATTGCACCTTATTTTCAAGATGCTGTACAAGCTTCTCTTCTTCGTGATATCGGATTAGATGAACAAGCCTTACAAAAGGGTGGCCTGCGTATTTATACAACACTAGACCCTAAATTACAATCTGTTGCAGAGCAAGCTGTAAAAGATCACATACCTGACACAACAAACATACAAACCGCACTCGTCTCTATGAATCCAAAAACAGGTGAAGTGGCTGCCCTTGTGGGAGGAACCGATTATAATAAGAGTCAATTTAACAGGGCTACACAAGCCGTTCGTCAGCCTGGTTCTACATTTAAGCCATTTCTATACTATGCGGCACTAGAACGAGGATTCACCCCTGCTACGCGCTTAAAAAGCGAATATACGGTATTTACTTTAGGCGACGGTGTTTCAAAGTATAAACCAAAAAACTATAAAGATTATTATGCAGATGATTTCGTAACGATGGCACAAGCTCTCGCAGTTTCTGATAACATATATGCTGTGAAAACGAATTTGTTTTTAGGTGAAGATATCCTTACAAAAACAGCGAAACAATTCGGAATTACGAGCGCATTAAAAGATGTTCCATCTCTTGCTCTTGGCACATCTCCTGTAAAACCAATTGAAATGGCGAATGCTTATAGCATGTTCGCAAACGGTGGAAAAGAAGTAAAACCGATGTTTATTCGCCGCATTATGGACCAGGAAGGAAACATGTTATACGATGCTCATCTGGAGAGTAAACAAGTTCTCGATAAAAGCAAAGCGTTTGTGATGGAAGAAATGATGACGGGCATGTTTAATAAAAAACTGAGCAGCTATGCTGCTGTAACTGGTCAATCGATGTTATCTAAACTATCAAGAACATATGCCGGAAAATCCGGTTCTACTGAAACAGATAGTTGGATGATTGGATTTACCCCGCAAATCGTAACGGGTGTATGGGTTGGATACGATCAACCTAAATCGATTTCAAACGTAGCAGAACAAGGATATGCAAAAAGAATATGGACCGATACGATGGAAAAAGGATTAGATGGACAGCCTAAAAAAGAGTTTAAACAACCAAGTGACGTCGTTGCAGTCGATATTAACCCTGAAAACGGAAAAATCGCTACAAAAAATTGTCCAATTTCAGTGAAAATGTATTTCGCAAAAGGTACAGAACCGACTGAATATTGTATGGATCATGTTGATGATAAAGAAGAATTTGAAAAGACAACTGAAGAAAAGAAAAAAACAAGTTGGTGGAAAAAATATCTTCCTTGGTAAAAAAAATAGCTGACGGGCATCCGTCAGCTATTTTTTATTCACTTAATAATGCACGGCGCAATTCTTCACTAGATTCGTTCCAAATCGCTTCATTATGTTCTTTCAAGAACGTACCAAGTACTTTTTTAGATACTTCATCCATATGGTCAACCATAATGTAACGCTTCATTGATTTATCCATTTTGTTTACGTGCTCTGGAAGTGATTTATATCCGCGGCGAATTTCACGGTCAACTGTCATTTCACAAGCTGTTACACCTGCATAATAAGCACCTGTCGCCGTTCTTTCAATCGTTACCCACACAAGCCAAAATGGTTTTCCGTTTGGAACTTCATCTTTATTTGTTAAAAACTTAATACCTTTTTCGACTGTACTACGTGCATGCATTGCACCGATATCGACAAATGCTGTTTTCTCTAGTACATCGACAAATACAGGTGAAATGTTTTCTAGACTTAATGCTCCAACACCAAAACCACCATGTCCATCTGTTGAATCATTTTTCACGATATTAAAACCGATTTTTTTCTTTTTCTCTGTCATATGAAAATTCCTCCTCACTTAATGATTATAAAAGGCCAAAAATAGGCGCAATGATACTGTCTAAAAATACAAATACATATGGAATGACAACATTAAAAATAGGTTGAATTGTATAATTGCTAAGCGGTGTAATAACAAGAATTAATAACGCTATTGCTCCATACTTTTCATACTGTGTCATTTTCGCACGAATATTTGTTGGTGCTAGATCTTCCACAACTCGATACCCATCAAGTGGCGGAATTGGCAATAAGTTAAATACAAGTAATACGATATTAAGCATAATAAAAATCCGGAAGAATTGAGCCAATGTATCTGCTACTGCAAATGGAATTGAGTCTAATACACCAAATGTTAATAGGCTATACCAAATAATTAAACCAATTGCACTTAAAATTAAGTTACTAATTGGGCCTGCAATTGAAACTAATATACCTGCAAGACGCGGCCTTTTAAAGTTATATGGGTTAACAGGAACAGGTCTTGCCCAACCAAAACCAAGAATTAATACAGCGATCATCCCAATAGGGTCTAAGTGCGCCATCGGTGATAATGTTAAACGGCCTTGCTTCTTTGCTGTATCGTCTCCAAATTTATATGCAACATATGCATGCGCAAATTCATGCACTGATAACGCAATAATAATGGCCATTGCTACCAACGGAATTTGTTGCAATGGGTATCTAAATAACTGATCCATGATTCATCTCCTCTTCAATCTGTCAAAAAAGAAAATATTTGTTTTTTCGATTGTTCTTCCCCATAATCCGCTATAATAAGAGTGTAACTTACATAAAAGGAGCGATTATATATGCCATACGTAACAGTGAAAATGCTAGAAGGACGCACAGAGGAACAAAAGAAAGCTCTTGCTGAGAAAGTAACAGCAGCAGTAAGCGAAACAACTGGTGCTCCTGAAGAAAACATCGTTGTTTTCATCGAAGAAATGTCTAAAAACCATTATGCAGTTGGCGGAAAACGCTTAAGCGACAAATAATTTCAAGTTCTTTCATAAGAAGCAGCTCTTAGCTGCTTCTTATTTTTTTCCTTCTAGTAACTCGATGATTCTCTCTTTATATTTTCCTTTTCTTCCATCTTCATAGATTAAATCATGCGGATAGAATAGTTTTTGATCCCTTCTCTTCTTACCAGTAATTGCCTCAACAATATCCGATTCACGCGAAAGCTCTCTAAGCTCTCCATTTGGCATAAGGAGTAAGATTGGCAGACGCTCTTCTTCTTCACCAGCACGGTAAAAGTCGTACGGCAAGTCTGATGTTGAATCAACTACTAAATAGTATTCTGGATCAAGTCCAATCTTTTTAAATAAGCTACTTAATTCCATCCAATTATCTAAACCGTGCTTATCTGTAAACTCTACATATTTAAATAGGTTTCGATTCATAAAACGACGGCATAAATCACTTAAAATTGGATCTTCTTCGTCTTGCCATACTTGGAAGTAATAATACATAACGTTCTCGTCTAACTTTAAATAATCCTCTACTGTTACTTCTTCTTCAAATAAAGAATAGAAATGAACCGGATGATTTTTAAATGTATAATACTTCTCATGCAATGATTTTGCACGGTGTAAAATCTTCGTTAAAATAACTTCGGCACTGCGCGTTACCGGATGGAAATATACTTGCCAATACATTTGATAACGACTCATAATATAATGCTCAACAGCATGCATACCACTATTTTTAATGACTACTTGATTTCCATATGGACGCATGACACGTAGTATACGTTCCATATCAAAGTTTCCATACTTTACGCCAGTGAAATACGCATCTCTTAATAAATAGTCCATACGATCTGCATCAATTTGACTGGAAATCATGCTAATCGCTAATTTATTAGTAGATGTTTTCGCGATTACATCGGCTACCTTTTGCGGAAAGTCTTTATCCACACGACTTAATATGCGATTAATTTCCGTATCTCCAACGATAATCTTTTGCGTAAATTTCTCATGATCTAATGAAAATACTTTTTCAAACGAGTGAGAAAATGGGCCGTGACCGACATCATGAAGTAATGACGCACATAAACATAACAATCTATCTTCAGCATTCCAGTTCGGTCTGCCATCAAACACATCATCAATCATACGACGAATAATTTCATATACACCTAACGAATGAGTAAAGCGACTATGCTCTGCACCGTGAAATGTAAAAAATGTCGTTCCAAGCTGCTTAATACGGCGCAAGCGTTGAAATTCTTTCGTTCCGATTAAATCCCAAATAACACGATCGCGTACGTGCACATATTTATGTACCGGGTCTTTAAACACTTTTGTTTCGCTGAGTTTGTCGTTTAAATATACCACCTTCCGACATCCCCCTTTCTTTACTGCATTCTTACTATATATTATAAACGAAATAGGAAACAGAAAGAAATGAAAGACTATATTAATTGCCCTTATATAAAGAAAAAATCACTTTTACCGAAGTAAAAGTGATTTCTGTTTATACATTATTTCCCTAAAACGAATTCAGCAACTTCATCTAAGATCATTTCTTTACCTAGAGGGAAGTAACCTTTGTTTACGTCTTCGTTTTTAATTGTAAATACGTGGTTGTTTTTAACAGCGTTCATATTTTTCCAAATTGATTCTTCTTGGAATTCTTTTAGACGCTGAGAACCGTCACCAGTTGTAAATACGAATAAGTAATCTGGGTTGTAATCGATTAAAGCTTCTTTTTGTACTTGTACTAGTGGTTTATCCGTTGGTGTACCTTTAACTGCTGGTAATTTTAAATCGTTAAAGATTACGCTACCGTAACCGTAGTCACCGTATACGCGGAAAGCATTTGGATATGCAGCCATTTTCATAAATTTAGCATCGCCAGTTTTCGCAACGATTTTATCATGTAATTTGCTTGCTTTTTCATCATACTGTTTGAACCATTCTTTTGTTTCTTTCTCTTTACCGAAGATTTGACCTACTTCTTCGAATTTTGGACGCCATTGATCTAATGGAGTTTTTAACATAACTGTTGGTGCAATTTTAGATAATTGATCATAAATCTTTTCTTGACGATTGTTTACAAGAATTAAGTCTGGTTTTGCAGCAGCTACTGCTTCGATGTTAATTTTATCGCCCCAAGCAGAACCAACTGGTTTTACGTCTTTTAATTTCTTTTCAATATGTGTATCAATTTTTTCTTGAGATGTATTAGCAGTAATAATTGGTTTCATACCAAAAATTAATAATTCTTCTGTTGAACCACTAAGGTCAGCAATTTTCTTTGGATTTGCAGGGATTTTAATTTCCCCTTTTGCGTGTTGTACAGTGCGCTCTTCAGTCTTCGCATCCTTCGCATCTGCTTTCTTCTCTTCTTCTTTGTTAGAACAAGCTGCAAATAGTACAGAAGTAACGACTAGTACCATTGCTAATAGTGCCATTTTAAAATTCTTCATGTTCCCACTCCTTCTAGCTGTATTTATCTTATAAGTTACAATGAACTCTAAGAAACGAGGATAACAATCAATCAATATATATTTATTAATTGTTGCTAATAACCCATTCTAACGGGCGTTCAACCTCCCATTCGTATATAAGAAGCTCAACGTCCATTAGAAGTCCCCCTCCTAAAGAGGGGGTTCTACTTATGCTTTTTTACGTAATTGATTATTAATCATCATTAAATCGTATGTTAAACAAATCGGTTTACAGTTTACTGGACATGGAACGATTTGAGCTTCAATCTCAAATACACTGCGAAGCGTTTCACTTGTCATCACTTCATCTGGCGTTCCTTGTTTCATTAACTTACCTGCTTTTAATGCAATCATATGATCTGAGAAACGAGAAGCATGGTTTAAGTCATGGATAACCATAACAATCGTTCTACCTTCTTCTTCATTTAACTTTTTCAATAAATTTAATATTTCTAATTGATGGGCCATATCTAAGTACGTTGTCGGTTCATCTAATACGAGTAATTCTGTTCCTTGTGCAAGGGCCATCGCAATCCATACACGTTGACGTTGCCCGCCTGATAACGCCTCTGCTGAACGATTTGCGAATTCTGTCATTCCCGTCACTTCAAGTGCCCAATGAATGTAACGATAATCCTCTTCTTTCAACGTTCCAAATCCTTTTTGATGAGGAAAACGTCCATATGAAACAAGTTCAAACACAGTAAGGCCAGTTGGCACTTCTGCAGTCTGTGGTAAAATCGCCATTTTCTTTGCGATTTCTTTTGTTGGTTGTTTCTCGATTGCTTTTCCGTCAAGATAAACAGTACCTTTTTTCGCCTTCAAAATACGAGAAGCCGTTTTTAATAATGTGGACTTCCCACAACCATTTGGTCCAATAATTGTTGTAATTTTCCCTTCCGGAATTTCAACTGTTAATCCATCAATAATTAACCCTTCATTATAGCCAACAGATACCGCATCAACTGCTAAAGTTACCATACAAAAAGCCTCCCTTTATTTTGTCCTCATAAGTAAGTATATGAAATATGGTGCACCAATTACAGAAATAACAAGACCGACCGGTATTTCTGAAGTTGTTAACACGCTTCTTGAAATTACGTCTGCGAATAAGAGTAAAAACGTCCCTATTAGTGCAGCAGTAGGCAGCATAATTTGATGTTTACCACCAACAAGGCGCCTCGCTAAATGCGGAGCCATTAAACCGATAAAACCAATTCCTCCGGCAACAGCGACAGATGCACCAGCTAAGCAAACTGCAATAAATAATAATTTACGTCTTTCCTTTTCTACATTTAAACCAAGACCAACAGCTGTAGAGTCGCCTAGGTTCATTACATTTAATATGTGCGCCTTACTAATAGCAAGTGGCAAGAAAATAACCATCCATGGAAGTACACTTAGCACGAACTTCCAATCTGTGCCCCATAGACTTCCTGCTAACCAAATCGTAGCAAAGCGGAAATCGTTAGATGTCATCTTCATAGAAAAAATTAAACTAACAGCACCAAACCCAGCTGCAACAGCGATACCAACTAGTATTAATCTCGTTGATGAAACGCCGTCTTTCCACGCTAGTAAATAAATAATAATTGCTGCTAATATCGCACCAACCAACGCAAAGAATGGAAGGATAAATACAGATAAAAATGTACCAGTCCCAACTTTCCCGAAGAAAAAGTAGACGAATATAACAACTGTTAATCCCGCTCCAGCGTTAATACCGATAATACCTGGATCAGCAAGTGGATTTCGTGATAACCCTTGCAAAATCGCACCTGACATCGCTAAAGCGGATCCGACTAATATAGCAATAACCATACGCGGCATACGGAATTCAAATAAAATAACAGACTGATCTTCAGCCCCAAGTCCAACCAATGACTTTAATACGTCCATTGGCGGTATTTTAAATGTCCCTGTATTTAAACTTACTAAAAATACAGTAACGATTAATCCTAATAAGATTGTTAAAACAGAAACGTTCTTTTTTGTTAAGACACTTGTCCTCACATTTTCCCTCTCCCTTCGTTACGTGCTAAGTAGAGGAAGAATGGAACCCCAATTAGCGCTGTAATTGCTCCAATTGGCGTTTCAAACGGCGGATTAATAACGCGAGATAACATATCTGCACTTTCAATTAACAGCCCACCTAAGACCGCAGAACATGGAATAACCCATCTATAGTCTGAGCCTACAAGGAAACGAGTCATATGTGGGATTACAAGACCAACAAATCCAACCGATCCTGCCATAGAAACTGCAGAACCTGTTAACACAAGAACAAGTACTGTTCCGATAAATTTAATTAATGTCGTATTTTGACCAAGTCCAATTGCAATTTCTTCACCGAAGCTTAAAATTGTAATATACCTCGACATCATAATTGCAATAAAGAGACAAACAAGGCCAATTGGTACTAACATATTAATACTTTCCCATTTCACTCCCGCAACTCCGCCTGCATTCCACATACTCACCTCTTGGGCAAGGTTGAAATATAGCGCAATTCCAGATGAAATGGCCCCTAATAAAGCACTAATTGCTGCACCGGCTAAAGCTAACTTCACAGGTGTTAATCCACCTGGTGAAGAAGACCCAATTCCATATACAATGCTCGCTCCAAACGCAGCTCCAATAAAAGATGCGATAACGAACATTAAATAAGGTGAATTAGGGAAGAATGCATACATAATTGCAATTCCAAATACAGCTCCATCTGTAATTCCCATTAACGATGGTGAAGCAAGTGGATTTCGCGTCATACCTTGCATAATTGCCCCTGATACCGCTAAAAAGGCACCTGCAACTACGCCCCCTATTGCTCTAGGCATGCGAAGTTCTTGAATTACGTTATGATGCGTAATAGAACCGTCAAACTGAAACACAGCTTGCCATACAGTCTTTAAACTAATATCTGCAGCACCAAACGAAATAGAAACTGCCATGCTTAAAGCTAACAAAACTGTACCTGCTACTAAAATAATAGAAGCAACGAGCGGTCTGCTCTTAATCTCTTTAACATTCACATCTTGATGTTCTATACTCCTTGCGCTCGCTTCCATACCTCAACCATCCTAACCAACAACATATATTTAATAAAATGAAATTTATTCTCAAATAGTAATAAAAAAATTAGGTTAATTGATCTTTTCCTGATAATGATTCTCAGAATCAGACACTTTCTATTCTACCTATCGCTTCAAAAGACTGTCAACCATTATTTTGAAATACAAATTTATATAAATTGAAATTTGAATGAACAGATGATGCCCCTCCTTCATTGAATGTTAATCTACTCAATTGTATTTTCGTAGAATAACTCATTCCTCTTATGGGCATAAAAAAGAAGAGTAATCTATTCACTCTTCTTTTTCTTACTTATTTAACTTTGCTTCAATTTTTATAATTAATTCATCTTCTGTTGGAGCCGCGACTGGACGATTATTTACAAATGCGAATGATTTTTTACGGCCAGGGCCACAGTAAGACTGACACGCAACTTCAATCGTTGCACATGAATCTACTTTTTTTAACTTTGGAATCAACGTTTTAACGTTCGTTGCCTGACAATCATCACACACACGAAATTCGTTCCCCATTATATAACACTTCCTCTATTTTAAACTTTTCTCAAGTACATTTAAAAATAAACACTAAATGGTATTTTACCGCTCTTTGAAGCTCGTTGCAAGTTTCCCTATAAAGCTCTTTCTTCATATTAATGCTACATATTTATATGTTCTCCTACAGAAGCTTACGTCATTCTTGGCAAAATTTATACCTTTCATCGAAATCTACCATATTTTTAAAAGCTTTGTATAAAAGCTCATTTTTTTGCCCATTATAAAAATAGGAAGTTCATAAAAAGAAAGGGAGTTGAATCTATGAAAGTAAGACAAGATGCTTGGACGGATGAGGATGATTTATTACTTGCTGAAACTGTACTTCGTCACGTTCGAGAAGGAAGTACTCAATTAAATGCATTTGAAGAAGTGGGTGATCAATTAAATCGTACATCGGCTGCCTGTGGTTTCCGTTGGAATGCTGTTGTTCGCTATAGTTATGAACAAGCTCTTCAACTAGCAAAAAAACATCGTAAAGATAAAATGCGCGCTGCAAGCGGTGAACAAGCGAAAAAACGTTTACTTTATACACCACCAGCTTCAGATTCGATAACTGATTACGAAGAATTCGTACAAGAAGAATCAATTGTACAATATAAAGAAGTTATTCCATATCAAGAATCTACTGTTCCTGCTGCAAAAAGCTCTATGACCATGCAAGATGTTATTTATTTTTTACAAACAGTCGGATCTTCAAATATAAAAATAACAGCTCTTGAAAACGAGAATACGAGATTGAAGCAAGAAATTAAAGCGCAAATCTTGCGAAATGAAGAACTAGAAAAGAAACTAGAAAAATTAGAACAACAATCTCATACTGTACAAGAGGATTACGAAACACTTATGAATATTATGAACCGTGCTCGTAAATTAGCAGTAATGGATGATGAGGAACGCTCACAAACATCTTTCCGAATGGATCGAAATGGTAATTTAGAAAAGATTGCAGAATAAAAAGGATGCATGCAATGCATCCTTTTTTATTATTTCACTTCCACCATATGCACTTCTTCTACGTTAGAACCTTTCTTTATATCTGGGAAAATCTTTTCCTTTGGATTCTCTTTAAAAGCTGCTAATCCAATCGTTTTTACCGGTTCATTTATCTTTGTATATTCGGCATCACTAACAACTGCATACATATCCGCATATTTACGAGCATCACCGATTACTATATTACCCTCATACTTCATTTTCTTTCCATCAATTACTACATCATTTTGTGTATCTTTAGCAAACACTATTCCCACTTCACCTGAAACAGACGGCAATACTTTAATAGGTTCTACATCTTCTTTCACTACTTTTTTCAGCATGTTTTCTTTTACCATCTTTTCAGCTGTTGTTTTATTCATAATTAAAACCTTTTTCTCATTAACAGTTCCTAATTTTGCTTCAAATGTATTTTGGGATTCAATTTTATCTTTATATTGATCCATTGTTTTTTGAACGCCTGCTTCATCTCCGTACATAACAACTCCTGTTGCTTGTGGTGCGATTATATCCATAATAGAACAACCGCTAAATACAGCAGCGGACATAATTGCTACGATTCCTAATTTAACTTTTTTCATTTGTATTCCTCCTAAAAGCATAATTGCATCTCTTAGTTTAACTATTGCAGCTCGTTTAACCAATTCACTTTCCTTACAACAATATTACAATTTAGTAAGATTTCTTCCTAAAACTACTTTCTACATTTTTTGCTATAATAGAGATTGTCATTTTAAAGATAAGGGGTTAGTTATATGAGCAATTCCCGTTCCATTTTATCTCAGCCAGAGTGGCGTATTGTAGATCAGTCTAGTTTGGGACCAACATTCCATGCATTGCAGTCATTCGCAATGGATGACACACTGTGCATAAGCATTGGAAATGGTCAATCAGCTGCAACAATGCGTTCTTGGGTTCATCACAATACAATTGTTCTTGGCATTCAAGATTCACGCCTACCACACTTGGAAGAAGGTATTTCCTTTTTACAAGAAAACAACTTCAATGTTATCGTTCGTAATTCCGGTGGACTTGCAGTCGTACTTGATGAAGGTGTTTTAAACGTATCACTTTTATTCCAAGAGACCGAAAAAGGTATCGATATTGATCTTGGATACGATACAATGTGGCATTTAATTAAGGAAATGTTAAACGATTACGATGTTACAATCGAGGCAAAAGAAATTGTTGGTTCTTACTGTCCTGGTAGCTATGACTTAAGTATTCGCAATCAAAAATTTGCTGGCATTTCACAGCGACGTATTCGCGGTGGTGTCGCTGTCCAAATTTATCTCTGCGCTACAGGAAGTGGCTCTGAGCGTGCCGCACTCGTTCGTGATTTCTACAACCTAGCCATTCAAGGAGAAGAAACACGCTTTACGTATCCTGAAATTGTACCGAGTACGATGGCTTCACTTTCAGAATTACTTGGCGAAACCATTACAGTACAAGATTTAATGATGCGCCTTTTAAAAACATTGCAGCAATTCGCTCCAAAGTTAACACCATCTCAATTAACAATAGATGAAATACCTTTATATGAGACGAATTTACAACGTATTATTGATCGTAACAATAAAGCACTTGGCTTAGAAAAATAAAGACCGTCGCTATAATAGCGACGGTCTTTATTTCAATTCATTATAGAATTAAAGTGCTTGAGCTGCTGTAATTAAAGCTAACTTGTACACTTCTTCTTCGTTACATCCGCGAGATAGATCATTTACAGGCATATTTAAACCTTGTAAGATTGGTCCTACTGCTTCGAAGTTACCTAAACGTTGAGCGATTTTGTAGCCAATATTACCAGCTTCTAAGCTTGGGAATACGAATACGTTAGCATCACCTTTAATTGTAGAACCTGGAGCTTTTTTCTCAGCTACAGACGGTACGAATGCAGCATCGAATTGGAATTCTCCATCTAAAGTTAATTCAGGAGCCATTTCTTTCGCAATGCGAGTTGCTTCTACAACTTTTTCTGTTTCTGGAGATTTCGCAGAACCTTTTGTAGAGAAGCTTAACATAGCAACGCGTGGATCAATACCGAATAGTTCAGCAGTTTTCGCACTCTCGATACCAATTTCAGCTAAATCTTGGCTGTTTGGTGCAATGTTAATTGCGCAATCAGCGAATACATATTTCTCTTCTTCACGTACCATGATGAATACGCCAGAAGTTTTTGTAACGCCTGGTTTTGTTTTGATAATTTGAAGTGCTGGACGAACTGTATCAGCTGTAGAGTGAGCTGCACCACTTACTAAGCCGTGTGCTTTACCCATGTATACAAGCATTGTACCGAAGTAGTTTTCGTCTTTAAGGATTTTACGAGCGTCTTCTTCAGTTGCTTTACCTTTACGGCGTTCAACGAAAGATGCTACCATTGCATCCATTTCTTCGTATGTAGCTGGGTCATAAATATCAACGCCTGCTAATGTTAAATTCATGCTAGCAGCTTTTGCGCTAATTTCTTCTTTATTACCAACTAA
Organism: Bacillus sp. FSL M8-0063; assembly: GCF_038005545.1. Classification (NCBI taxonomy): domain Bacteria; kingdom Bacillati; phylum Bacillota; class Bacilli; order Caryophanales; family Bacillaceae; genus Bacillus; species Bacillus sp. FSL M8-0063. The sequence continues at coordinate 329,103 of NZ_JBBOTJ010000002.1, read as the reverse complement.
AATTGGTTGTACTAACTCTTCTTTTGCTAAACGCTCTGCAGCGCCTAAAATTCTTTCATCAGTTCCTTCAGGAAGTACGATAGAAATGCCTTTTCCTTGAACTTTTTCTTTTACTGTTGTAAATAAGTTGCTCACGAATAAACCCTCCTATATATGTTAAAAAACTCTATCTTTAAGAATACTGCTTTTCCTCTATATTTTAAACTTATAGCTCCCAAAAAATAGATAAAATGAAAATGATTATATTTTCATAAAATTCAGCCTAGAAATAAATCCCCTTTAAGCCTTATCTTCTCCTATTTTCAAGTAAATTTAAATGTGACAATTTTATGCGCTAAGGCTTTATATAGATGATTTTAAAACTATATATGCTATAGTTAACGTGTAAAACTATCATTAACTGAGGTGAATAGAATGAGTGAAGCAACAACAACGTTAGATGGCTGGTATTGTTTACATGATTTACGTTCTATTGATTGGGCTGCATGGAAAACATTATCTAGCGACGAACGCGGACAAGCTGTGTCTGAATTTTTAAATGTCGTTGAAAAATGGAATGAAGTAGCTACCGGGAAAAAAGGTAGTCATGCAATGTATACAGTTGTTGGCCAAAAAGCTGATATTATGCTTATGATTTTACGTCCAACAATGGAAGAGTTGAATGAAATTGAGACAGAATTGAATAAAACAACATTAGCTGAATATATGGTTCCTGCATACTCTTACGTATCTGTTGTTGAACTAAGCAACTACCTTCCAGCTGATGAAGATCCATATCAAAACCCACAAATCTTAGCTCGCTTATATCCAGAACTACCAAAAGCAAATCACATTTGCTTCTACCCAATGGACAAGCGTCGCCAAGGTGATGACAACTGGTACATGCTTCCTATGGAAGAACGCAAAAAAATGATGTACAGTCATAGTAAAATCGGTCGCCAGTACGCAGGTAAAGTACGCCAAGTTATTTCAGGATCAGTTGGATTCGACGATTTTGAGTGGGGCGTAACATTATTCGCTGACGATGTTCTTCAATTTAAAAAACTTATATATGAAATGCGCTTCGATGAAGTAAGTGCTCGTTATGGTGAATTCGGAACATTTTTCGTTGGAAACATTTTACCAGACGAAAAGGTAGAGAAATTTTTACACATATAAAGTGAAACTTTAATGAGTGGGGGGTTTTGTTCATCCCCACTCATTATCATCCCTCACCAATCGGGCTTTTACGAGCAGTTGATCGCCCACCTAACTTCTTTGCTTTCGCTTAATTTTGAGGTGGGGATCTTACTGCCCGGCAAATAACGGGGCAAATCGTGAAAAAGGAACGAAATTCGTTCCTTTTTTTATTACCCTCTATATTTCTCTTCAAAAAACTTCTTTTCTCCGCAAATTTGAACAAAAATCGACAAATTCCTTTCAAATTCCTTACAAAATTGTAACCTTTCTATATCCAAATTTATGCTAAAATGGTACGAGCTACATGCTAATAACGATGCGAAGGTGATAATCTATATGAAGAAAATCTTGTCTATTTTACTAGTGCTTTTATTGTCAATTTATTCCTTAGGAGTAACAACATCCCATGCGGAAGAAAAAATACACATTGAGGCAGCTGCTGCACTTCTATTTGATGCAGATACAGGAAAAATACTGCATGAACAAAATCCAGATGAATTACTAGCTATCGCTAGTATGTCAAAACTAATTGTTGTTTATGCTGTATTAGAAGCAATTAAAGAAGGAAAAATCACTTGGGATACAAAGGTAAACATTTCTGATTACGCTTATGAAGTTTCACGTAATAATGAATTCTCTAACGTTCCGTTTGAAAAGGGACGTCAATATACTGTAAGAGAGTTATATCATTCTATCGTTATCTTCTCTGCAAACGGATCTAGTATTGCCTTAGCAGAACTTCTTGCAGGAAGTGAGAAAAACTTCTTAAATCTTGCAAATGAACATGCAAAAAAACTAGGGTTAAAGAAATATAAATTTGTAAACGCTACTGGGTTAAATAACGCTGACTTAAAGGGAAAACACCCTGAGGGAACGGATCCGAATGGAGAAAATTCCATGTCAGCTCGCGATATGGGTATGCTTTCAAAAGCAATGATTACAAAGTATCCAGAAATGCTAGAGGATACAAAACAAAGATTTAGAAACTTCCCAGATAATCATCCGAAACCAATTCGTATGGAAAACTGGAACTGGATGTTACCAGGTGCTGCTTTTTCTTATGAAGGAACAGATGGTTTAAAAACTGGTAGTTCTGATACGGCTGGATACGGATTCACCATTACAGCAAAACGTGGTGACTTACGCCTTATTTCAGTAATTATTAAAACAAAATCAATGGACGAGCGTTTCACTGAATCTCGTGCATTAATTGAATATGGATTTAATAACTTTGAAAAACAAAAATTAAAAGTAGATAAAAACAACACAATCTCTGTAGTAAAAGGTAAAGAAGATCAAGTAACTATTGCACCTGAAAAAGAAATAACAGTAATTGCGAAAAAAGGTAGCAAAGATCCTTATAAAATTGGGACTGAAGTAGATAAATCCCTTGCTGAAGATGGACATTTAGTCGCTCCTGTTAAAAAGGATGCAAAGGTAGGTTCCATCGTTCTAGAACCAACTGATAAATATGGATTTTTAGATGGAAATAAAAACATGAAAGTTACTGCAAAAACGACAGAAGAAGTTGAAAAGGCAAATTGGTTCGTATTAACAATGCGCTCTATCGGAGATTTCTTCTCAAACTTATGGTCTAAAGTATTTTAATGATGGAAAGCTAGCTCACGCTAGCTTTTTTTATTTTCCTCTCTCCATGTAAAACTTCGTTTGGTTGTCATATCTGAGTCCTTTTTCTCATACGTATGAACTAGTAATCGTTACACACTTCATCTAGAAATAAACCTCTTTCCACAAGGTATTCCAAAAAGAGAGGTGACACATAATGGGTGTTATTGCTTATAACGAAGAAGATGTAAAGTTATTAGCTAGACTGATGCGTGCTGAAGCCGAAGGAGAAGGACAACAAGGAATGTTAATGGTCGGAAACGTAGGAGTAAATCGTGTCCGCGGAAATTGTTTAGATTTTAAAAAAATACGTAATTTACGTCAAATGGTTTATCAAAATCCTGGCGGTTTTGAAGCAACGCAAAAAGGGTATTTTTATCAGCGTGCAAGAGAACAAGATATCGCATTAGCAAGGCGAACGATTCAAGGACAACGTTTTTGGCCCGCCAACTTTTCCTTATGGTTTTTTAGACCGGAAGGCCCTTGTCCACCAACTTGGTATAATCAACAAAACTCTGGTCGCTTCAAAAAGCACTGCTTCTTCCAGCCATCTGGCGAGGATTGTCCTGGCGTATATTAAGGATTGATAATGAGGAGGGATTTTTGGATGGCACAGCAACAAAACCCGTATTACGGAACAGGTTTCTATCAACCATCTGGAACTTATGTACAACCGCAACAAATGACCCAACAACAACAGCAACAACAGCAAGCGATGCAACAACAAGCTGCGCAAGCTCAATATGCCGTTTCTCAAGGCATGTTACCATTAGAACAGTCGTATATTGAAAATATTCTTCGCTTGAACAAAGGCAAGCAAGCCACCGTTGTAATGACTTATGAGCGTGGTAGTTCACTCGGTACACAATCTTATACAGGTATTATTGAGGCAGCTGGCCGTGACCATATCGTAATTAGTGAGCCCCAATCTGGGAAACGCTATTTACTATTAATGATTTACTTAGATTATGTAGAATTCCCAGAAGAAATTACGTATTTACCTAGTCAACAAGCAACTTATGCTCCAAGACCATAAAAAAAAGCTGGCATATGCCAGCTTTTGTTTTTTATAACCCTTTTACAACTGCAGTTCCGACTAAGATCCATGCCACGATAAACGCTACACCACCAAGAGGTGTAATTGGGCCAAAGAACTTAATACCTGTCGTACTTAATGCATACAAACTACCTGAAAACATAATAATCCCAGCTACCATAAGCCAGCCAGCAGTAGTTAAAAGTGATGATTGAATTTTATCCATTAATAAAGCAACTACGAATAGTCCACCTGCATGAAACATTTGATATGTAACGCCTGTTTTCCAAACTTCTAACATTTTTGCAGAAACTTTATTTTCTAAACCGTGTGCTCCAAAAGCCCCTAGCGCAACAGATAGCCCTGCCGCAATACAACCTAGTAAAAAGAAAATTTTCATCTTAATTCCCCTTTTTTTACCTTTATCATAAGCAATTTTTTCATATAAGCCAAACGATTTATCTTCTAAAAATCAAATAAAGAATTACCGTTTGCGCCTTCTTCTTTTATATAAACAGGTTCTCCAGAAACCGGCATAACTGGTTGAACTGTCGTCATAGGCTGAGATCCAATTACTTGTGATGGAATCTCAGGTTCTCTATACATAGAAGGCTCAGCTTGTTCATCTAATAATAAATCACATAACGCTCGCACAACTAATAAATGCGCTTTTGATTGTTGCCCTTCACTGCTTTTTGCCTTTGCAATTTCATTCGCCATTTTATTTAAAATCTTATCGCTCGATATTTGCATTCCTTGTCACCTCTTACTTTGTAGTTCTTTCTCAAATTGTCCTAGCTTCTCTACTGAACCAAACACTATTATCATATCATGTTCTTGTAGTTTTTCCTGCCCCGTTGGATTATGTATAACATTCCCATTTCTCAAAATCGCTAAAATTGTTACATCAAATTGATTTCTCACATCACTCTCGAGTAATGATTTACTAGCTAAAATAGAGCCCTTTCCTACTGCAATCTCTTCAATTACAAATGACTGCTCCACGCCATACAGTACTGTATCAATATAATGAACTGTTAGCGGATTCGCAATACCTTTTGCAATATGAATTCCTGCCATGCTAGATGGATTAATCACCTTATTCGCCCCAGCCCGCTTTAATTTGTCTTCAGTTTCTGGTTTTTCTGCTCTTGCCACAATTTTAATTGCATCGTTTAATCCTCTAGCCGTTAATGTAATAAATACATTTTCAGCATCATTTGCTACGATGGCAACTAAACCAGCTGCCTTTGAAATTCCAGCATGATGTAACACTTGGTCTTCCGTTGCATCTCCGTGTATATACAAAAGTTTTTCCTTCTCTAATATGCTTTCATCTTTATCCACAACGACAAATGGAATTTTCTTTTCTTGCAATTCATGTACAACTTGAAGCCCTACTCTACCACAACCACATACGATAATATGATTTTGTAACTGCGCTATTTGTTTATCCATCTTCTTCCTCCGCACTGCATGAAATAAATTCCCTTCAATAATCATAGCTGCCACTACACCAATTGCATACGTAACGATACCGACCCCGACCGGTATGATAAGAAGCGCAAAAACTTTTCCTGCCTGTGTTACAGGAACGGCATCTCCGTATCCAACAGTTAATACAGTAATCATCGTCATCCAAAATGCTTGAAACAAACTAATCTCTTCAATCGTCATAAATCCTACCGTTCCTAGAATTACAACAAAGGTCATACATATAACTGCTATCCATAATTGCTTACGTGCATTCATATCGTGTTTCAACTCTTTTCTCTATCTACAATCTTTGCCAGCGGAAATGAAATACATATATACTAGATACGGAATCTATGAAAGAGGTTGATATAATGAAAACATTTCTTTCCGCCTTACAATGGGCGCTATTTATTTTAGCTGGAAGCCTTATCGTACCAATTAGCGTCGCAACTAGTTATGGTCTCGATGGCGCTGAAGCTATTGCATTTGTACAAAGAACATTATTTGTTCTTGGCTTTGCTGGCCTACTGCAAGCTATATTTGGGCATAAACTTCCTATTCAAGAAGGTCCTGCTGGACTTTGGTGGGGGATTTTCTCCCTTTATGCAAGTTTAGGTGTCGTATTATTTGGATCCAGCAATGAAACGCTTAAAGTCCTTCAGTATGCTTTCCTATTAAGTGGTATCATTTGTATTATTCTTAGCATTTTTGGAATCATCGATAAACTAGTTCGCTATTTTACACCGACAGTCATTGGAACATATTTATTTCTTCTTGTCGCGCAACTTAGCGGGTCCTTCTTAAAGGGAATGTTCGGCCTTGACGGACAACATACAGAAGTACAAGCTGACGTATTTATTCTTTCACTCATTGTTATTTTACTATCCTTTTTCATCATGAAGCTACCTATTATTGGACAATATTCCGTTCTTTTCAGTATCGTCTGCGGCTGGATATTATTCGCATGCTTCGGATTATCAAATCCAGTAACGCCTGTGACAGATATAATCCGTTTTCCGTCTCTATTTGTTTTCGGAATGCCTCGTATTGAATGGAACATGGCAATTACAGTCGTTTTCGTTACACTATTACTTCTAACAAATATGTTAGCAAGTATTCGCGTTGTGCAAAGGATTGTCTCTAAGTATGAAAAGAATGCAGCACCAGATCGTTTTAAACAAGCCGGCATTATAACAGGAATCAATCAATTGCTAGGAGGCCTTTTTTCAGCTATTGGACCTGTCGCGATTTCTGGATCAGCAGGATTTATTGCAACGACTAATATTTATAAACGACTCCCATTTATTTTAGGTTCAAGCTTTATTATTTTCGTTAGTATATTCCCAAAGATTACTTCATTCTTTGCGGCGATACCTGTCGCAGTCGGATATGCTGCCATTTATCCTGTATTTGCAAGCATGATTGGTCTTGCCTTTCGCGAATACGAAACAGTACAAGATAAAGAACGATTATTTAAAGTGGCGGGTCTTTCGATCTTTACAGGAGTCGGGGTTATGTTTGTTCCAGCAGAAGCATTTTCTACGCTCCCACCATTTTTAGCATCGTTTTTAAGTAACGGTCTCGTTCTTGGATCTGTAATGGCAATTTTGCTCGAAATACTATTTTCTCGTTCAACAGAAAAACAACCATCGTAAATTGGAAAACTTCCATTATTGCACTCTACCTTTAGAGTTGTTACGATAATGATAAAGTGCAAGCTAATCAGGCGTTAGCGGTATAAATTATCGTGGGCAACACGCTCATGGTAATTTATACTAACAATATAGGACTTTTCCTAACTTCACATAAAGAAGTTCGATGTCTTACTATATATTCCCCAATATCTTCATAAAACTTTATTTCTATTTCAACAAAGAGAGGAATTTTCAATATGACTTATAAAATGATTGTTTTAGATTTAGATGATACTTTATTACGTGACGACCATACTATTTCACCCCGTACGAAAGAGGCTCTAATGACTGCACAAGAGCAAGGTGTAAAAGTTGTACTTGCTTCTGGGCGTCCAACGTTTGGTATGCGCAATGTTGCGAAAGAACTTCGTTTAGAAGAATACGGCAGTTTCATTCTATCTTTTAATGGCGCAAAAATTATTAACTGTAAAACAAACGAAGAAATCTTTAGTAGTACGCTATCTCCTGAAATCGTTCACAACCTATTTGAAATTAGTAAAACTGAAGATGTATGGATTCATACTTATATGGGCGATGATATCGTAACGGAAGAAAATAATCCTTATACTGAAATTGAGGGCGATATTACTGGTATGCCAATTGTTGTAGTAGATGACTTTAAAGCTGCTGTTAAAGAGCCTGTAGTAAAAGTATTAATGAATAAAGAAGCTGAACGCCTTGTTGTAGTAGAAAAGAAACTACAACAACAACTAGAAGGTCAATTAAGCGTGATGCGTTCGAAACCATTCTTCTTAGAATTTACTGAAGCCGGTGTTACAAAAGGAACGAGCTTAAACAAACTGATCCAAAATCTTGGCATTAAGCGTGAAGAAGTTATCGCAATGGGCGATAGCTATAACGACCAAGCAATGATTGAATTTGCTGGTCTTGGCGTTGCAATGGGCAATGCACCAGATGATATTAAGGAAATTGCCAACTACGTAACAGATACAAATATGAACGATGGCGTTGCAAAAGTCGTAGAGAAATTTGTACTAAAAAACGAAGTACTTGTTTAATATTTTCATTCACAAAACCTATTTGAAGTCAAACACTTCAAATAGGTTTTTATTTAAATTACCACGCTTTTGTGACTATATTTTGAACTTTGCACTATTCTCGTAGTGTAAACTTTCTTTTTGTATATAATGAAACAAAATAGACTATTTTATTTTGAAAAAGAATACAAATTTACTATATACAAGCATACATTAAAGGAGGCTACTTCATGTTATCTACACCAATCGGACGATTAAGAGCAATTGGACTTGTTGAGGGGATTTCTTTCCTACTACTATTATTTGTAGCAATGCCATTAAAATATTTTGCAGGATTTGCTACAGCCGTTAAAATTACAGGCATGGCTCATGGTGTTTTATTTATTCTATTCATCTTTGCGGTAATTCAAGTAACAATCGTACACCGTAAATCAATTTTATGGGCACTTGGAGCATTCGTTTCATCAATTATCCCATTCGGTACGTTTGTACTAGATGCAAAATTAAAGAACGAACAACAATAATAACAAAAAGGTAGTTAACGACTGTTAACTACCTTTTCTATTTATAGATTTGGAATTTCCCAATCAATTTCTCTCTCGCCCATATTAGCTAAAATCGTATTTACTTTAGAATATGGTTTACTACCAAAGAAACCACGTCTTGCTGATAGTGGACTTGGATGTACAGATTCGATAATATGGTGCTTCTTATTCGTAATTAACTTTTTCTTCGCCTGTGCATGGCGTCCCCACAATATGAAAATAACCGGCTTTTCACGTTCATTTAATAGCTCAATTACGCGATCTGTGAAATGCTCCCATCCTTTCCCTTTATGAGAATTTGCTTCACCTTGTCGAACTGTTAGTACAGTATTTAATAATAAAACTCCTTGCTCTGCCCACTTTACTAAATAACCGTTATTCGGGATTTCATAACCATATTCATCCCGAAGTTCTTTATACATATTTAGCAATGACGGCGGCGTTTTAATACCAGGTTGTACTGAAAAGCTTAAACCATGCGCTTGATCCGGTCCGTGATATGGGTCTTGTCCTAAAATAACGACCTTTGCATTTTCATAACTTGTATATTCTAGAGCATTAAAAATATCTTCTACTTTCGGATAAACAACATGTGTGCTGTACTCTTCTTTCAAAAAATCAGCTAGTTTGCGATAGTATTCTTTCTCAAATTCCAGTGCCAATAATGGCCCCCAATCATTTTTTAAAACATTTTTCATGCTTTCACTTCCCGTCCAATTAATTCACCATATCCTGCTTTGTAAATACTACAAACGAAATAATAAGGGACACAACGGCCCATACAGTTAAATTCATTAAAGAAAACCCCATCGATAACCCTTGTAATGCAGGTAATTTTCCTGATAGATAATCTGTTAATGATAAATTCACACTAAAAATATATTTCGCACCTTCCCAAGATGTTGCGAATGAGCTTAAAATACCACCTGCAATTAGTGCGGCTAACATAACGCCCATACCAGCTGGTGTATTTCGAATTAAAACGGAAACCATAAATGATATAGTTCCGACAACGATAGCAACAAACCAAGCTAATCCATACGCCATCAAAATATATTGCCACTGCGGAATAAGATGTACAAAATTCGTATTTAACGTTTCCTTATCAATAACAAACCCAGTTAAAACGGGTAAATTCCATCCTGAGTATCCAAATACAAGCCCTGATAATACGTAAGCAAACAAACCGACAAGGAGCAGTATGAGTGAAATGAAAAATAACATCGTCAAGTACTTACTAAGGAGTATTTTCCAGCGCCGAATCGGCCGCGTAAGTAACATCTTCATCGTTCCATCACTTCGTTCTCCTGAAACAATATCAATAGCTACAATCATTACAAGAAGCGGAATAAACAATGTAATTCCTTGCTCAATAAACGCCCTTACAAAAGTGGGTGCGCCCGGTGCCATCGGGTTAATATCATGATCTAAATAATATTGTTGCTGCTCCACTCTTACCTTTAGCCAATCACGCCATTCTTCTGGTAGTCTAGAATTGTTCAAGCGGTTTTGAGAATCAACAATTTGTTGTTGCAGCGAAACTTTCCAATCCGTTGTACCTAGCCTTTTTTGTGTCGTTTCTACTTCACGATACTGCGCATACACAAAAAGTGGGATCAAGATTGCTAAAATAAGCATGACAACAAAAATACGTTTCTTACGATAAATTTTCTCCGATTCATTTAAAACTAGATTCGCAAATTCACGCATGCTGCTCACCCCTTGTGAGTTCAATAAATAAATCTTCTAGCGTAAATACAAGCTCCTTAACGCTATGCACATCTATCCCATTTTCTACAAAGTTTTTATTCCAACTACTTATAGATGCAATATCCATGCGGCATAGTAATCGATTATCTTCTATACTCACTTCTCTTACTTCCTTAGCATCTTCTAGCATATCTTTCGCTTTAGAAATCGGTGTAACAATCCATTCTACACGATCACTTGCTGTTTTAATTAAATCCTCAATCTTGGCAACTGTTATCATTTTTCCTTTATGAATAATCGCAACCCGATCGCATATCATTTGTACTTCACTTAGCAAGTGACTTGAAATAAACACACTCATATTTTCTTCTTTCACAAGCTTATGTATAAATTCCCTAAGTTCTCTAATTCCAGCTGGGTCTAAACCATTTGTCGGCTCATCTAATATGAGCAATTTTGGATTTCCAAGAAGCGCTTGCGCAATGCCGAGGCGCTGTTTCATACCAAGTGAGTACGTTTTTACCTTATCGTGAATTCTTTCATCTAAATGAACCATTTGAGCAATTTCAATAATACGTTCATCTGATATATCACCTAGCATACGGGCAAATTGCTTTAAATTTTCCCATCCAGTTAAATATGTATACAGTTCTGGGTTTTCAACGATACTCCCTATTTGACGCATCGCTTCTCTGAAATTTTCCTTAATTGAATAACCACCGATAGAAATCGTACCTTCTGTTTCTTTAATCAATCCAACTAACATTCGAATTGTAGTTGTTTTTCCGGCACCATTCGGCCCTAGGAAGCCAAACACTTCCCCTTGTTTTACATCGAAGGAAATATTCTCTACAATTGTCTTCTTTCCAATTACCTTCTTCACGTCTCGTACGGAAAGTATCGTCGTCATTTTACCCCTCCTTGTTCTAGTTTTAATTTACTCACAACATTTTGAACTAATCGGTCTGCCATATATGTATACCCTACTTCATTCGGATGAAAATGATCGGAGTATAATAATTCTTTCCCACGATTTTGGAATAAATCAAATGTCGGTGTAATATACACATTTTTATCATTTAGCGCTAATTTTTCTAAAGATGCATTCCAGTCTACAACGATGTTTGAAGAACCTTTTAAATCTTCTACATCTTCAAAAGGATTGTATAAACCAAGCCAAAAAATAGGGCTACCTGTATTTAACTTACGAATTTCTTCTATTATTTTCTTCGCTTCATTTTGGAACGTCGCCGTATCAGGACGGTATGTTTCTAAATCTATCTTTCCAAGCGATTCCCAACCTGGAAATAAATCATTTCCTCCAATTGTTAAAACGATTACATCTGCTTGCTTAATTGAATATTGAGCGCCACTACTCTCAATTTGTTTTAATAGATCGGGCATTTTTGCACCACTAACAGCTAAGTTTGTTAATGCAACCTTTTGCTTATAATCTTTTTGTAAATCCTCTTTCATACGCCCAATATAGCCAATTCCTTCTTTATCACCAACACCACGTGTTAATGAATCACCTAAACTAACGATTTGTAACGTTCCCGTTTTCTTTTTCTCTTTTGCCACTACATCGGTCTTTTTAATTAAATTTGAAGCTTTCGGATTTAACACATCATTTACACCTGAAACAAAGCCATATGCAAATAAACAGAAAGATGCAATTGTAATGAGTAGAATTACTTTTACTACTTTTGATCTCATATCAAAACCCCTTTTAGCCCTCATAGATTGTCCATAATTATACCAAACGCAATTTTGAAAAGCGATTTTCACACCTTATCTATTATGTTGTTTCCCTATGTACTAGTTCTGGCAATAACTCTACGTGCTTTACATCTATTTTCTCATCATTAATCTTTTCATATAATAATTCAAATGCCTTCACGCCAACATTTTTACTAGAATACGAAATCGTCGTAATGCCTAAAATATCTGCGACATCTTGATCATCACAACCGATAATCGTAATATCTTCTGGAATACGAATTCCTTGTTTTTTTGCTTCCGTTACCATTCCCGCTGCAATATGGTTGCAAGATACAAGAAACGCAGTTGGTTTCACTGACATACAGACCCATTCCCTGATTACATTACGTCCATCTTCCACTGTAAAACAGCCCTTAAACTTCCAGGCCTCTATCGGTGTTACAGCAATCTGTTGAAGCGAATCCTCATACGCTTGTTTTCTTCTCTGACTATTAATGCTATTACTTCTTCCAATGCAATACCCAATACTTGTATGGCCGGCATCTATTAAGCTCTTCATGCCGCGCGAAAAGACTTTATAGTAATCAATATGCACACTCGAAATGAAATTCGAGTCTATTTCTTCACACATAACAATTGGACCAAATTTCGTATATTCTTCAAGCTTTTCCTTACTATTTGCTCGGGAACATATAATAACCCCATCAAGCTTTTTCATTTTTAACATATTCAAAATTTCTAATTCTCTTTCCTCACTATAATTCGTCTGACAAAGCATCATATTATAGTTATTCTTTGCTGTTTCCTTTGATATTCCCTCGATAATAGCGCTATAATATTGATCATTTACGTGCGGTAATAAAACACCAATGACATTCGTTTTTCCTTTCACTAAATGAATTGCATTCACATTTTGCGTATAATTTAATTCTTCTATAATTGTTAAAATTTCTTTTCGTTTCTGTTCATTCACATATGGATGATTATTCAATACACGTGAAACAGTTGAAACAGATACTCCAGCAAGTTCAGCAATCTTCCTTATATTCGTCATCTCATTTTCCCCTTCTCGAAAAAATTCTCCCTTGACCTGGTAAGCTTTCCACAATATATCCTTTCCTAGCAAATACATTTTGAAAGGATATACAACTATGCTTCGATTCAAATTAGAATATATATTTTTCATTGGCGGTCTACTCATTCTCGCCATCGGTATTAATATGATGACGACAATTACTTCTTTTGGACTTAGCCCTTATGATTCCTTCTTTATTGCACTATATCAAAATTTCGGGGTAAGTATCGGTTTTTGGATTTTCATGATTAATTTTGCTTTTACCCTTATCGTTCTCTTTTGGAATAAAAAACAAATAACAATTGGTACAATCGTAACGATGGTTCTTATTTCTCTTTTTGTTGATTGGATTGGTTCCATTACAACTATTATGGACACTATCCGTTCTCTTCCAAAATATATAACACTTATTTGCGGAAATCTATTCGTTGGAGCTGGGATTGGTCTTTACGTCTCTACAAACCTTTGCGCAGCACCTCAAGAAGCTTTCGTTTTAACCGTTGCTGAGAAAAAGAAATGGACATTTAGAAGAACAGAAATTTCATTAGCGTTTTTATTTTTAACATTAAGTTTTTTATTAGATGGACCTATCTATTTTGGAACAATCATCTTATCCTTTACAACAGGCTGGATTATCCAAGCATTTATTCAAATTGGTACGCAGATTTTAAATAGAAAAGAGCCTGTTAAGCAAGCTGCTTAACAGGCTCTTTCTGTTTTATGATAAGGGATACTACTTAGCATCCCCTTCAATTCGATAGTTTGCTTTCAAACAATCTATTTCTTCATACCCTTGCAACGTATGTAGAATATAATCATAATCAGCAAGAGACGCACGATGCGTCACGATTACAATTTCAGCCTTCCCTTTCTCTTCAAGCGGCATTTGAATAATCTTTTCAAAGCTAACGCCACGCTCAGAGAATAATGAAGTAATTTTTGCAAATACACCAATTTCATCTTTTACATGAAGTCTTAAAAATTTCTTCACAACAATTTCGTCTGGCTCTTTTAATACTTTTTTATACTGCGGGGATACCGCACTATTTCCGTTTACACCTAATCGAATATTTTGCATTACAGCTACTAAATCTGAAACAACAGCTGTTGCTGTCGGTAAACTTCCTGCACCTGGCCCATAAAACATCGTTTCTCCGACCGCTTCACCATACACATATACAGCGTTATATTCGTTTTGCACAGCCGCAAGAGGATGTGTATTTGGAAGTAGTGTCGGTTCAACTGTCACCTCTAATTTTTCACCATCTCGCTTCGCAAGACCGATTAATTTAATCGTGTATCCTAAACTCTTACTGTATTCAATATCTTCTTCTGTAATAGAAGTAATCCCTTTTACCTTTACATCTCCAAGCTCTACATTTGTAGAAAAACCAAGGGTAGCCAAAATCGTCATTTTTCTCGCTGCATCTAAACCTTCCACATCTGATGTTGGATCTGCTTCTGCAAATCCAAGTTGTTGGGCTTCTTTTAACACTTCGTTATATGCTCTCCCTTCATCTGACATTTTCGTCAAAATAAAATTTGTCGTTCCATTTACAATTCCCATTACTTTCGTAATAAGATCTGAAGAAAGTCCTTCTACGATACTTCGTAAAATCGGAATCCCTCCGGCTACACTCGCTTCATAAAACAAATCTGCTTTATTATCTTTTGCTACCGCTAACAGTTCCGCCCCATGTAACGCCATTAAATCTTTATTGGCAGTCACAACATGCTTCCCACTTTGTAAGGCTTGCAAAATATATGCTTTTGCATCATCAATGCCACCCATCACTTCGATGACAACGTCAATATTTGGATTATCTAAAATTTCATTTGCATCTTGTGTTAATAGAGTAGAAGGTACCTCTACTTCTCTCTCTTTTTCAATATTTTGTACTAGTACTTTCGTTACTTTTACAGGACAACCTACTTGGTGGATAAGTCGCTCTTGATGATCTGTAATGATACGAACTACACCGCTACCAACTGTCCCAAGACCTAATAAACCAATTTGAATTTCTTTCATAATCCTGTCCACCCCTCAAAAATTGTGTTTAGATGAAATTATATGAGTAAAAAATCTGAAAAACAATGTTTTTTGAACATTCGGAAAAATATAAGTTAATCTTTACAAAGAAAACGTTGCCACGTGTTACACAATCTTTTTTTATAATACATAAGGGGTTTCTTGATACACGTAATAATTCAGCCAATTAGAGAATAATAGATTCCCATGGCTTCTCCACCTTACAAGTGGTTTCTCATTTGGATTATTATGCTTAAAATAATTTTTCGGCACATCAATATTTAACCCTTTTTGGCGGTCCCGTTCGTATTCTTGCTTTAACGTATCACAACTATATTCACTATGCCCGAGCGCAAACACTTGCCTTCCTTCTTGCCCAATGACAAGGTGAACACCCGCTTCCTCAGAATTTGCTAATAATGTTAAGTCTGTCACCTCTCTAATATCACTCTCTCGTACTTCTGTATGACGAGAATGCGGGGCAAAAAACAATTCATCAAACCCTTGTAACAATTTCACATGTTGCTCACAGACTTCATGTTCAAATACACCGAACATTTTTTCCTTAAGAGGATGCTTTGGAACACCATAATGATGATACAAGCCAGCCTGTGCCCCCCAGCAAATATGAAGCGTAGATGTTACATTCTTTTTTGAATACTCCATAATACGTTTAAGCTCTTCCCAATAATCTACCTCTTCAAAAGAAAGAGTTTCAACTGGTGCTCCTGTAATAATAAGTCCATCAAATTTCTCATTCTCAATATCACGAAATGTTTTATAGAAACTCGTTAAATGGTCCTGCGCTACATTGCGAGACAAATGTGATTCCATATGAAGTAAGTGAACATCTAATTGCAACGGTGTGTTGCCAATTAAACGAAGTAATTGCGCTTCTGTTTCTTGCTTTGTAGGCATTAAATTTAAGATAGCAATTTTCAATGCCCGGATATCTTGTGTTTCTGCTCGCTCCTTCGTCATTACAAAAATATTTTCCTTCTGCAACACTTTGCGAGCTGGTAAATCTTTATCAATTATGATCGGCATGTTCTTTGCCTCCGACTAGCGCTGCTTCTAAATCTGCAATAATATCAGAAACATCTTCTATACCAACCGATAAACGAATTAAATCTGATGTAACGCCAGCTAGACGCTGATCTTCAGCACTTAATTGTCTATGCGTTGTGCTAGCAGGATGTATAACGCAAGTTCGTGCATCCGCTACATGCGTTACGAGAGTTGCTAGTTTTACATTTGCGATAAATTCTTTCGCTGCTTCTAATCCGCCCTTAATGCCGAATGTTAAAACACCACTAGCACCTTTTTTCAAATACGTTTGTGCTAACGAGTAATTTTCATTGCTATCTAATCCAGGATAATTCACCCATTCAATACGTTCATGGTTAGCGAGCCACTTAGCAACTGCGAGAGCATTTTCACTATGACGCTCCATTCTTAAATGCAGCGTTTCTAAGCCGATATTGCTAATATACGCATTGAATGGGCTCATACAGTTTCCGTAGTCTCTTAATAATTGAACACGCGCCTTCACAATATAAGCTGCTGCACCAAAATTTTGAACGTAACTTACGCCGTGATAACTTGGATCCGGTTCAACAAGTTCAGGATATTTCCCATTTGTCCAATCGAAGTTCCCTCCGTCAATGACAATGCCGCCTAAAGAGCTTGCATGACCATCAATATATTTCGTCGTAGAATGAACGATAATATTTGCTCCGTGCTCAAATGCTTGGCATAAATAAGGAGTTGCTAATGTATTATCCACGATAAAAGGTACTTCTAACTCTTTCGCTGCATCTGAAAATTCTTTGAAATTTAAAACGTTCATCGCTGGATTTCCTAACGACTCTGCATAAACAAGTTTCGTCTTATCATTAGCAAGGGCCACAATTTCATCAGCACTTAAATTCGGATTAAAGAACGTAACGTCAATACCAAGCTTACGCAAACTCACTCCAAATAAATTAAACGTTCCGCCATAAACTGTGGAAGAACAAAGCAAGTGGTCTCCGCTACTACAAATATTTAAAACAGCAAGCATAATAGCAGCCTGCCCAGAAGCCGTTGCAACAGCTCCTACACCACCCTCTAAATCCGCTAACTTTTGCTCAAATGCAGCTAAAGTAGGATTTCCAATACGCGTATATATATATCCTTCTGCCTCTAAATTAAATAGCGCTGCTAAATCATCTGAAGTATCGTATTTATACGTTGTACTTTGATAAAGTGGCAAAACACGCGGTTCACCATTCTTTGGTGTATAGCCACCTTGCACACAAATTGTTCCTTTTCCCCATGATTCTCCCATCTCTCATTCTCCTTTCTTTTATACAAAATAAAAAAACTGCTCCTTTCCTGAAAACAAGAAAGGAGCAGTTTGAAAACACGCTCTAAAGGCTCTTTCTTATCTTTCAGGATTATTACCTGCAGGATTTGGCACAATTCCGTTATACGGCTGTTGCCAAGGTTTCATCGGGCCTGTCCCTCCACCTTTTCTTGATAAGACTATGCAATTACCGTTGATTTTATAGCAATAATTTCCTAATGTCAATCAGTTTTTCTGAATGTTCTAAATTAAATACAAAAAAATTCAACATGCATAACAAAAGAAATATATTCCATATTCATTTGAAAAAGACCTTTTAAAACCCACGATTACTATATAAAATTAAGTACGTAGTTTAACTGTATACATTTCAAATTCTCACGAGACCTCAATATATTGAATAAGCCCACCTCTCAAAAAGATACTATACATATTCCTTTCACAGTAGCATATTTAATCCTTTCGACATTGAAACTTACATAACGGAGGTATAACATGACAAACACAAAGGACATGCACTATATACTCGTCCTATACGGCATTCTTTTAGGCTCTATAGTGGGAGCTACAGTCTGGCTATTTTTAGTTACAATAAATATCGGAATTCACTTTATTTGGGGATACTTACCTACTATTTTCTCTTCTCCCCCGTATTACACTATTTGTGTAACAACTATCGGTGGTATTCTCGTTGGTTTAACCCAAAAATACTTCGGCACATATCCACGTCTTATGCCGGAAGTGATGAGTGAATATAAAAAAACAGGTAGAATTGAATACCGTTTTGTACATAAAGCTACTTTAACTGCAATTATCGTTTTAATATTTGGAGCTAGCTTAGGTCCCGAAGCAGCACTTGTTGGAATTATCGGTGGACTTTGTACATGGGTAGGGGATCGCTTTACATTCGCATTAAAAGGAATGAATGAACTAACAGAGGTTGGAATTGGTGCTACTTTAAGTGTAATTTTTAACGCGCCATTATTCGGTTATTTAGCTCCAAATGAAAATGAGGGTGAGCAAATTAACGAATTTTCTAAAGGAAAAAAAGCAATTGTATATTTAGCTACTACTTTCGCTGGCTTTTCCATTTATTTATTACTTAGTAAATTCGATAATCGCGGATCCTTTATCGTTGATTTTGGGGAAGGTTCCCTTTCTCTTAATGAATGGATTGCCTTTCTACCACTTGCTAGTATTGGTGCTATAGTTGGTTTCTTTTATTTCAAATTTGAATTCACATTAGAGAAATTAATCCATCCCTTCAGGGAATACAAACTATCACTTGGAATTATCGGTGGTATTTTATTAGGAATTACAGGAACTGTTCTCCCGTACACGTTATTCTCAGGAGAACACCAATTAAAAGATTTAGTCGTTGAATGGAGTCATTTATCCTTCTGGGTACTACTTCTTTCAGGTGTTTTAAAATTATGTATTACTGCCGTTTGTTTAAATACAGGTTGGCGCGGTGGACATATTTTCCCAATTATATTTGCTGGATCTAGTATCGGATATGCTATAGCTTCCATTATCCCGATAGATCCAATCGCTTCGGTAGCCATCGTCACGACAGCAATTTCAAGCTATGCATTAAGAAAACCAATTGCTATCACATTACTATTACTCATGTTTTTCCCGCTCAATTTACTATTACCGATGCTTGGAGCGGCAGCGATTGGTAATGCATTTCCACTTCCTAAAAACAACGAAGCTACAAACGAATAAAAATAGGCAGTAGGGACAAAAGTTCCACTGCCTATTTTTATTACACACGTTGCTTCAATAATGCATATAACTCTTCAAAATTTTGCACTTCATATGTTGGCACAATCTCGCTATGATTTGATTTCATTTCTGGATTAAACCAACAAGTATCAATTCCTGCTACATATCCGCCTTTCATATCAGCACTTAACGAATCTCCAATAATAAGCCCTTCTTCAGGAGCAAAATTAGGAATTCGTTCAAAAACATAATCAAAGTACTCTTTCATCGGCTTTTGGAATCCTGTATCTTCAGAAACGAAAATATCTTGAAACAAGGCATGTAATCCTGCATTACGTAAACGTTTATCTTGCGTCTGAGAAATACCGTTTGTCACTATATATAAATCGTACTCACTTTGAATTTGACTTATGAATTCAAATGCACCTTGCATGAGCTGATTTCCTTCTTCTAAGTAACTACGATAATTATTTTCGAATAATATCCCATCTACCTCTTCCCCGTATTCTTTAAACAAAATCGAAAATCGTGTATTTAAGACTTCATCACGATTTATTTCCCCTTCTTCAAAAGCCTCCCAAAGGTGTTTATTAATTTTTTTATACTGCGCTTCAACCTCTCTAGTTAGAGGGATCTCGTTCTCTTCGAACAGCATACGTAACGCCATTTTCTCCGCTTTTTGAAAATCTAACAATGTATCATCTACATCAAATAACAATGTTTTATATTTTTTCATAATCCCTTCACACTCTCTTTTCTACAAAATAAATTTACGTAAATCGTATCATTCCTTCTTGTAAACATAATAGGAGATATCTCATACTAAACATGAGGTGAAAACATGAAAGTTAGCAAAAATAGCAAGGAAATCTCTCATTACGTGCAAACTTCCAACTTCCATACTCTTTTTTCTTTTGATGTCTTATCATATGCTGAACTACATTCTTTTCAAAAGAAAGAAAGGATATGTAATGAAGGCGTTGATGTTCCTTATCTTTATTACTTAATTTCCGGAAAAGCAAAAATATATATGAGCCACAAAAATGGGAGGGTCTCCTTAATTAACTTTATTCAAGCCCCTTCGTTCATTGGGGAATTAGGCTTAATCGGCGTTGAATCCGTTACGAAAACGGTGGAAGTACTTGAAGATTGTATGTGCTTGGCGCTCCCCCTTAAAAATTGTCAGCATCTTTTATTGCAAGATGCTACCTTTCTACAGAAACTATGCAAATTTATCGGTGAAAAAACAATTACCCGAACAGAAAGTTACGCCAAAAACAATAGTTATCCGTTCGAAAATCGATTAGCGGCGTTTATTCTATTAACAGGACAAAATAACAGTTATACAGAAAAACATACCGAAGCTTCGGAATACCTAAATGTCAGCTACCGCCATCTTTTATATGTATTAAACCAGTTTTGCCAGCAAAATTACTTAAAAAAAGACGGAAGAACCTATTACATACTAGATCGAATTCAATTAGAAAAACTGGCTGACGAACTTAAAATATAAAAAAAGTAGCATTAACGTTTACCTGTTAATGCTACTTTTTTTCGAGTGACGATTCTATTTTCAATTAAAATTTGCTTGCTACTTTAGCTGCTTCTTCAAGACCAGCTGTAATGATCTCTTCTGCTTTATCTGGGAATTGGTTATGTCCTTCAATAACTACTGTTTCCATATTTGTTGCACCGAAGAAGCCCATCATGCTTGCTACATATTTAACAGCCATTTCTACTTCAGCTGCTGGACCTTCAGAATATACGCCGCCGCGCGCGTTTAATAATGCAATCTTCTTATCTCCAATTAGACCAACTGGACCTTCTGGCGTATATTTAAACGTTTTGCCAGCTCGGTTTAAATAATCAATATATGTGTGTAGCACTGCTGGAATCGTTAAGTTCCATAATGGGAAACCGAAAACGACTTTATCAGCTTCTAAAAATTGATTTAAATACTTATCAGCAACTGCTACTGCTTTTGCTTCCTCTTCCGTTAAATCAAACCCTTTACCTGCTTTGAATGTACCATTAATCATATCTACGCCTACATATGGTAATTCTTCTTTATATAAATCAAGTTCTACTACTGTATCATTTGGATGTGCTTCTTTATAGTTTGCTAAAAATGCCTCGTATAATTTCACACTAACTGCTTGTTCCGCTGGGCGGTTGTTTGCTTTTACAAATAAAACTGTTGCCATTGTTTTTCCTCCTAGTACTCACTCTTCTGTTGTTATATGCTTTCAAAAAAGGTATCCCTTGTAATTGTTGTTTTGTTGCTTACAAACATATTTTATCTTTATATCAAGACAATTTCGTCCTCACATAGACGTATTTTTCTATAAAAAAAGTCCACCTTCTAAAGGCGAACTAGTCTTACGACTTTTGTCTTATACAATTCCATTTTTCACTGCATATAATGCTGCTTGCGTGCGATCAGATAAATTCAACTTACTCAAAATACTACTTACATGCGCTTTTACCGTTTTTTCTGTAATAACTAAAACAGAAGCGATCTCTTTATTACTCATCCCTTTCGCTAATAGCTGCAACACTTCATTTTCTCTCGCCGTTAGCACATCCACTTGAATAGAAGGTTCTTCTTCCTTTTCTTCCACAGGTAATGTTTGAGAGAGAAGAGTATTTGCTATATCCGGATGTAATTGAATATTACCTTTATATGCGCTTCGAATAGCTTCAACAAGCTGATCCGGTTCTACATCTTTTAAAATATACCCACTTGCCCCCGCCCTTAACGCTGGTAAAACATGCGCCTGATCAGAAAAGCTAGTTAATACAATTACTTTCACATTCGGATATTCTTTTTTGATGCACGCCGTCGCCTCGACACCATCCATTTCGGGCATATATAAATCCATTAATACAACATCAGGATTCGTTTCCCCTACTTTCACTAACGCTTCTTTCCCATTATTTGCTTCTCCAACTAACGCTAAATCTTCCTGTGTACTTAAGAAAAATGCTAATCCTTTTAAAACGACTGTATGGTCATCAACTAACAATACTTTTATTTTCACAAACTTCCCTCATTTTCACATCATAATGGTACTTTTACTTTTACACTTGTTCTTTTCTTATCACTTACAATTTTAATTGTTCCACTGACTAATTCTACTCTTTCTCGCATCGTAGTCATACCGAGTGATTTCTTCTCTTTTATATCCTTTTCTACAAAGCCGTTTCCTTGATCGACTATTTCTAATGATACATTCTTCTCCGTCACTTTGAAATAAATCGCCGCTTCTCTGACATTCGCATGTTTACTTACGTTATTTAAAGCTTCTTGTCCAATTCGCCATAGTGCTTCCTCTACTACGCGCGGTAAATCACGCACACCTGTAACTTGTTCCCGAATTTTCAATCCCAAACTTTCACCATATTGTTTTAAAGCTGGTAATAGTCCTTTCTCTAATCCTGCTGGACGTAGTTGCCAAATTAACGTCCTCATTTCTTTTAAAGCACCTTGCGATAACTCACGTATCTCATGCAAAGACTGATCTACCTTTTCGTTTTTCCCCTTTAAGACGGCTTCGGTACCTTTCGTCATGAAAGTTAATGAAAACAACTTTTGTGAAACAGAATCATGCAAATCTCTAGCTAAACGATTACGTTCTTCCATTCGTACAAGTTCTCGGCGCTTTTCATTTAACCTTAAGTTCTCTATCATTAACGATATATGATTGGCTAACGCCTGTACTACATCTATTGTATTTATATCAAATTCTCCATTATTCGAACTTACACTTAGTACGCCAAATATATGATCTTGAATATGTATGGGAATGGCAATAACTGCACGATTAGGATGTACGATATTCCCAACCTGACTCTTTAACAAAACAGACTCTTCTTTTTTCAGAGCTTCCTGTGCCGCTGACTTCAAATCCTCTTGTAGCTCATCTATCTTATATGAGGCCCTTACAGCAAGTTCATTTTCTTCTCTAATAAAGAATACAACTTGCTCCCATAGAAATAACTTCCCAATTTGCTTTACAATCTCCCCAGGCAATTCATTAAATTTATGAATCGTCCTTAAAGCTTGAATAAAGCGGTCTAACTTTACATAATAATGAGCCCTTCTCTTTTCATTTTCATACAATTTTGTACGTTTTAATGCTGTTCCAATTTGGAAAGCAACTGATTGTAATAGCACTAACTCTTCTTCAGAAAAATGCGTTTTACCTGGACTAGCCACATTTAATACGCCAAATTCATCTCCACCCGCTTTTAATGGCACTGTCGCATGATGCACAATCCCTTCTGTATCTCCCCAGTTATATTCAATCGCATTATTAATTCTCTTACATTCAATAATATTAACGGCTTTCTCTAGTTTCCCTTCCACAAATCGGTGTAAACACCAACAATTCCCCTCACACATCGGTCGTTTATTTTCAAATCTTAATCCCTCTGGTAATTGATAATCAATTAATTTTGTATATCTACCATTTTCATCCGCAAGAAATATCCATCCTGTCGTTAAACCTGTTACATTCAACAGTTTTTCCAACACAGCTTGCAGCACATGATAAGTATCATTTGAGGTGTTCAACGTCTCTGCAATCTCTTTTAATATAACTAATTCATTTGTACGATTCTCTTGAAACATAATTCGTCTCCTACATACAAGATTTTAAATCGCCCCTAAAGTAAATCATCTACTTTTCACTTTGTACTTATTCGTAACATTGATATAATGGTGAAAACATAGTTTTCATTATATCACTTGAGGGGGACTTCATAATGACATTAAATAAAGCACTTACTATCGCTGGTTCTGACACAAGTGGCGGTGCTGGTATACAAGCAGATTTAAAAACATTCCAAGAACTTGGTGTATACGGAATGACATCTCTTACGACAATCGTAACGATGGATCCACATAACGGTTGGGCACATAACGTATTCCCAATCCCAGCTTCTACATTAAAACCACAATTAGAAACGACAATTGAAGGTGTTGGAGTAGATGCTTTAAAAACAGGTATGCTTGGATCAGTAGAAATTATTGAAATGGTTGCTGAAACAATCGAAAAACATAATTTCAAAAATGTAGTAGTTGACCCTGTTATGGTATGTAAAGGTGCTGATGAAGCATTACATCCTGAAACGAACGATTGCTTACGTGACGTTCTTGTTCCAAAGGCATTAGTTGTAACACCCAACTTATTTGAAGCTTACCAATTAAGTGGCGTAAAGATTAATTCTCTTGAAGACATGAAAGAAGCAGCAAAAAAAATCCACGCTTTAGGTGCGAAATACGTCCTAATTAAAGGCGGTAGCAAGCTTGGTACGGAAACTGCAATCGACGTCCTATATGATGGAAAAACATTCGATCTTCTAGAGTCAGAAAAAATTGATACGACAAATACACACGGCGCAGGTTGCACATATTCTGCTGCAATTACAGCAGAACTTGCAAAAGGAAAAACTGTGAAAGAAGCAGTAAAAACTGCTAAAGAATTTATCACAGCTGCTATCCGTTATTCATTCAAGATCAACGAATACGTAGGCCCAACACATCACGGTGCATATCGTAAATTCGTTGCATCAAAAGAACTTGTCTAACATATAAATGAAAACACCCACAGAGTATATATATTACCTCTCTGTGGGTGTTTTTTATAAGCTCTTCTGGTCATCTTATCTTTAAGATGCAGAACTAACCTGATTTCTACCATTTCTTTTGGAGTAATATAATGCATCATCAGCAGCTTGAATAAATCGCTCTGGTGATTCTTCATACACTGAAATTCCTACTGAAACTGTAATTTTTATTTTTGTTCCATTTAGCAATTGAAATGGATGGTTTTCAACAGCCGTGCGAACTTGTTCCCCCATACGCATTCCACAAGCTAATTCTTTCTGCGGTATCAAAAGCGCGAACTCTTCCCCACCCTTTCGAAAAGCCAAATCTGGAAACGTTGAAACTTCTCGTAAAATATGCCCCATTTGTTTTAATACTTCATCTCCCGCAGGATGCCCATACGTATCATTTACACACTTAAAATGATCAATATCTATAAGTAGTAAACAAAGTGAATCATTTTTCATGCGCTTATTACCAATATGACGATTCATCTCTAAATCAAACTGTCTTACGTTCCCTAAACCTGTCAGTGCATCTATCGTTGCGTATTGCTTCATCGTTTGAAATAACTCATTGGATTGTAATACATAATTTGCGCTTATAAATGTGATATATGCTGCAACACCACTACAAACTAAATATAATGCTACTATAGAAATATCCTTAAATAAAATAGAAAGTGGCACCGTTAAAATAGATAAACTATATACATTAAACCAGATCCACCTTTTAAATATAGAAGCTTTCATCCGCCAAATGAAAATAATTCCAAAACCTATCAATACAATTGTATAACAAGCCAATTCAGAGGCTAAAGAGTACTCAGTAAGAAATAATCGGGTAATTAATATAATAGTAACTGTTATGCTACTAGCTATCGGACCTCCAATTATAATTGCCAAAATAACAGCTAAATAACGTAGATCCAACATAATATCTTCAATATGTACACCAAAATGCATCAACAGTACACTTAATATTCCAGTAAGAATACCTACTACACATTTCTGCCAAAGAGAAAACTCTTCTTTTAACGGCCTATCTCTTAAAAGCTGACCTCCAACAAAAATAAAGGAAAGAATAATGGTTGTGTTTACAAATAAGTCCCTTAACATAAAATAATCTCCCAACTTGTCTATCTATCCCTTTCCTTATTTTATTGTATACGAGATACCTATAATTCCCAAAGTTTTTTATTTATTTTTGCTGTTCCACGTGAAACAGCAAAAATAAAAAAGGACGAAAATTCGCCCTTTTCATTAACAACAGCGTGATATCTTTCCGCCCTTTGCATTAAATCTAGCCTCTTGCGCTTCTGCAAAAAATTGTTTTTGACATACAACCTCTTCTTCTGGATGATGCTTTTTCATATGCTCTACATATGTTTCATAACTTGGTACCCCAACCAGTAAACTAATAAAGTGTTTTCTTTGTCCCCATACTTTCCTTAGTCGTTTAAGCATAATAGTTCCTCGACTCACTTTCATCTCTAGAAATATATGGCGCCTCTTTTAGCGGCATCGGCTTATTTCTTAATACTTGAATCCAAATTCGAATTGCAGAAATTAATACAGCGATTACAACTATCATAAAAATCCCGCAAAGCGCTGCATCAATATAATCATTGAAAATAATTTGCTTCATTTGAGCAACATTTTTAGCTGGTGCTAACACTTTCCCCTCATCTAATGCTCCTTGGAACACCTTTGCGTGAGATAGAAATCCTATTTTAGGGTTTTCATGAAATAACTTTTGATAACCCGCCGTCATCGTTACAATAAGCAATCCAACAGTTGGAATAAGTGTGACCCAAACATATGCCTTTTTCCCCATTTTGAACAAAATTGTCGTTCCAAGTAATAATGCAATACCTGCTAACATTTGATTTGCAATACCGAAAAGTGGCCATAACGTATTAATTCCACCAAGCGGATCTACTACCCCTTGGTATAAGAAATAACCCCATCCTAATACGCATAACGTTGTAGCTATCACATTCGCTAATGTAGAATCCGTTTTCCCAAATGGCTTATATACATGTCCTAAAATATCTTGAATCATAAATCGGCCTACACGTGTTCCAGCATCAATCGTTGTTAAAATAAATAGCGCTTCAAAGAGAATCGCAAAATGATACCAAAAGGCCATCATGGCCGTTCCACCTATTACTTGTGAGAAAATATATGCCATACCTATCGCTAACGTTGGTGCACCACCTGTACGTGATAAAATCGTTTGCTCTCCAACGTTTACAGCAAGATCTTTTAGTTCATTTGGTGTAATAGCAAATCCCCATGAAGAAATAACTTGAGCTGCCTGCGAGACATCCGTACCGATAAGTGCTGCGGGACTATTAATCGCAAAATACGTTCCTGGTGTTAATACACAAGCTGCAATCATCGCCATCGCCGCTACAAATGATTCCATTAACATTGCCCCATAACCGATTGGCTGTGCGTGTCCCTCTTGTTCAATCATTTTTGGCGTCGTACCTGATGAAACGAGAGCATGGAATCCTGACACCGCACCACAAGCAATTGTAATAAATAAGAATGGGAATAGGTTTCCAGAGAAAACAGGACCTGTTCCATCGATAAATTTCGAAACTGCTGGCATTTGTAAATCTGGTGCTACAATTAAAATACCAATTGCTAATCCAACAATTGTTCCGACTTTTAAAAATGTGCTTAAATAATCACGTGGTGCTAAAAGCATCCAAACTGGTAAGGCCGATGCGATAAATCCATATACAATAAGCATAATAGCAATCGTTTCACCGCTAAACGTGAACATGCTTGCAAGCGTTGGATGTTCTGCTACATACTGTCCTCCAATAAGAGACAGTATAAGTAGAATAATTCCGATCACTGACCCTTCACCAACCCGGCCAGGTCTAATGTAGCGCATGTACACTCCCATTAAAATAGCGATAGGAATCGTTGCTGCTATTGTAAACATTCCCCAAGGACTTCCGACAAGCGCCTTTACTACTACTAATGCTAATACTGCTAATAAAATAATCATAATACCTAAAATGCCTATCATTGCAATAAGCCCTGTAACAGGACCGATCTCATCTTTAATCATTTCTCCTAAAGATTTACCATTCCGTCTCATCGAAGCAAATAAAATTACAAAATCTTGTACAGCTCCAGCGACAACTACCCCAACAATAATCCATATTGTCCCTGGTAAATATCCCATTTGCGCTGCCAAAATCGGTCCTACTAAAGGGCCTGCCCCAGCAATTGCTGCAAAATGGTGCCCAAATAATACCCACTTATTTGTCGGAACATAATCTTTTCCATCGTTTAATGTATGGGCTGGCGTTTGCCGATTATTATCTAAACCAAATACCTTTCTCGCTATAAATTTACTATAAAAGCGGTAAGCAACTGCATACACACATACCGCAGCTACTAAGAGCCACACGGCATTAATAGTTTCACCTTGTGATAAAGCTATTACACCAAATGCACCTGCGCCTACTGCTGCAATAACCCCCCATAGTAAAATCGACTTCAATGTTTTCACATACAATCCCCCCAATACTATTGCTTAGTGGGATTGTACTAAATTTTCTGAATATTTAATTTGAATCCTCCTTATCATGAAGGATTTTTAGTTTATCATGTTAAAAAACTCGCATTACCTACTATAATTCAATCTTATTTCGAAGTCGTTTCACATAATTACGACTAACTGGAATCGGTTGCTCATCATATTTATCTAAATACAGATTATATGTGCCATTATAATAGGGTTTTAGTTCTTGTACATATGACATATTAATTAAATAACTTTTATGCACACGTAAAAAATCATATGCATTTAGCTTATTTTCCAGCTCCTGAAGTGTATATGTTGAAATATACTGATTATTTGTTGTATAAATTGAAACCGTTTTGTTTTCCTTATTTTTGCTTACATATACAATATCTTCAGGGAAAATATACCGAATTCCCTCTTGACCTTCTATTGGTAGCTTTCGCAAATAACTCTTTGCTTTCTCGCCTTGCTCTTTACACATTCTATATAAAAGGAATTGCAAATCTTCTTCACGAAATGGGCGTAGTAAATAATAGAATGCTTGAAAACGAAATGCCGTAATCGACTCTTCTATATCTTCACCCATAAAAATCAATTTCGTATAACAATTTACTTCCCGTAATAAACTCGCATATTCAAAACCAGTTCCATCTAGTAATTTTGAATTCAAGAAAACAAAATCTGGTGTATGCTTTTTCATAATAAATAATGATTCTGTTCCCGTATTCGCTTCAAAACATTCTACATTCCTTATATTTTCAGTAAATTTGTCCGCTAAACTTCTTCGCTCTTCTGCTTCTTCCATGATCAGTAAAATTTTCATTTCTTCAACCACCTAATTCTTTTGTCCATATGTCTTGTTGTATACATTCGCTTTTATAAGAAACATTCCCTTTTTCTTACTATACCATTATTTATCTAAAAAAACAGAAAAAAGGAAACCACGACGGTTCCCCTGCCCTTTTATTCCATTATTTGTAGGAAGTAACACTCACTGAATTGTTACTTCCCCGAAAACGCAATTGGTGCTGGCTAATAATCAGTGGGGGATAAATCCCTCACCGATTAAAGTTTCACCTTATACTAATTCTCGTTGCTTCGTTTCTTGCCCAAGTACAATTACAGCAACTACGCCAATCAAAATTGATCCACAGAAAATCGTAAATATTAGTGATAGTGAAACCTGTGAAGTAACTAAATATCCTACTAATAGCGGACCAAGAATACCACCAATACGGCCGAATGCTGCTGCCATCCCTGCACCTGTACCACGAATAACCGTTGGATACTGTTCCGGTGTATAAGCGTATAATGCACCCCAAGCACCTAAATTAAAGAAGGATAGTAACATGCCTGCTACGATTAATACGGTTAATGACTCCGCCACTCCAAACAAGTAAGCACTACATGCTGTACCGATCAAATACGTAACTAAAACGAACTTACGACCAAGTCGTTCAATAAACCAAGCAGCCGTGAAATATCCTGGCAATTGAGCTAACGTCATAATAAGTACGTACTGGAAACTTTTTATTAAACTAAATCCTTTTAATACCATTACACTAGGTAACCAAAGGAACATCCCATAGTAAGAAAAGACAACAGAAAACCATAGAATCCATAACATAATTGTTGCCTTACGATATTCACCAGACCAAACCAACTTTACATTTTCGATAACAGATGGTCTTTTTTCAGCCTTTTGAAATCTCGGAGAATCCGGTAAATTCCATCTTAAATATAAAGCATATAGTGCCGGAACCGCGCTCAATACCATTGCAACTTCCCAACCATATTTCGGAATAACAAAATACGAGATAAGAGCTGCAATTAACCATCCACCTGCCCAAAAGCTTTCTAATAGCACAACTATTTTGCCACGTTCATGCGCTTCAACGCTCTCTGATACTAATGTAGAAGCAACTGGAAGTTCTCCGCCAAGCCCCATACCAATTAAAAATCGTAAAACAAGGAACATCGCAAGTGTTGTCGTTAAAGCAGTTAAACCACTACCGATAGAAAATAGTAATAATGTAATAATAAAGACTGATTTACGTCCTATTTTATCTGATAGTATTCCAAAAACAAGTGCTCCGACTGCCATACCAATTGAATTAATGCTGCCTATCCAGCCCATTTCTTGCGTACTTAATCCCCAATCTTTTTGCAATGCTACCATTACGAATGAAAGCATTCCAACATCCATTGCATCAAATAACCATCCAAGCCCTGCTATACCAAGTAGCTTTCGCTTCGAAATTTCTTTCCCCTTGCCCATAAGAAGTCCTCCTTACACAGCTGTCTTTACACATCATTTTACATGTGTGAATTGTATAAGTAAAATACTTTCGTACAAAAAATTCTCCTTCATCATGCCCAAAAAGTAAAATACTCATCCCACTATTTGAGGGCAGTAAGACTCTCACCTCAAAATTCAGCTGAAGCAAAGAGGTTAGATGGAAAATCAACTGCCGTTAAACGTCCGATTGGTGAGGATTAACCATCAGTGGTGGATGAGTAAAACCTCACTTTATTAAAAATGACCAAATAAAAAAGTAGCGATATTCCGCTACTTTTTCGAACGCATGACTTCTTTTAAAAATTCCGCTAATACTAACTGACGACGCCAGCGCGTTGGATTACTACACAATCTATAAAACCACTCTAAGTTAATCGCTTGAATCCATTTTGGTGCACGTTTTACCTCTCCAGCCCATACATCTAAACTTCCGCCCACTCCAACAGCCATCTTCGTTTCTAAACGATGCTTATTAGTTTGGATAAAGTTCTCTTGTCTTGGGAAACCAAGCGCGACAAGTAATAAATCTGGTTTTGCTTCTTGAATACGAGAAACGATACTCTCTTCTTCTTCTTGTTTAAAGTACCCATCTTGTGTACCTACAATAGATACAGCTGAATATGTCTTCGTTAAATGCTCTGCTGCAGCTTGTACAACATGCGGTTTTGCACCAAGTAAGAAAACAGATACCGGTTTATTCTCCTCTGATAACTTTGCAAGTAGATTACACATTAAATCAAAACCTGCTACACGTTCCTTTACAGGTGTACCAAGTATACCGCTTGCTTTTACAACTCCAATACCATCAGGTGTAATTAAATCTGTATTTAATAATGTTTTATGGAATGCTTCATCCTTTTTTGCACACATAACAATTTCAGGATTTGCTGTTACTACCTGAAAAGTATGAGTTCGCTCCAATTCTAGTTGTCCCTTCAAATATTGGATTGTTTCATCCATTGTCATTGTAGAAAAAGGAACACCTAGAATATCAACCGTTTTTACTTCCATGATTAACTATCCTCTCTATTTCAGTAAAAGTTTTTTATATGCATTATAAGTATCTTCATACAAATTTTTTAGCGAGAAATGAGTAGATGCATGATTATATAAACGATTTCCCATCGCTTCTAATTCACCATTCAACCATTTTTCATAAGCATTTTCTAACGCGTTTGCTAACGAGTCTGCATCACCAATTGGTACAACCCATCCATACGTATCATCAACTATTAACTTTCTCATATCACCTACATTTGTTGCAATAGATGTTAAGCGCTGATTAGCCGCTTCTAATAAAACAAGAGGAAAGCTTTCGCTATAAGAGGTTAACAAATTAATGTTTGCAGATGCATATAATTCTTTGGAATCTGTACGAAAACCTAGAAACATCACCTTATCCTCTAAGCCCTTTTGTTTCACCATCTCTTTTAATTCTGCTTCTATAGGTCCATCACCAAGCAAGAGCACCTTTATATTTTGAATTTTAATTTTTTGTAACGCTTCAAATAAAATATCATGACCTTTAACAGGATGAAGACGTGCTACTTGAATGGCTGTAAATACTCCTTCATCGATGCCAAATTCACTCTTATCATAAGGTTTTACTGGAGTACTATCATACTCAATTCCATTATAAACCGTACAAATTTTCTCTTCTGGTACACCTAGTTTTATTATGTTTCTCTTAAAATTCTCTGTAATTGCAAAGAATAAATCTACCTTCCTGAAAGAACGTAAATTTAACTTTGTAAATACCCATCCTTTTAATCCCCTCTTCATAAAATCCAAAGTTGGATCACTGTGGACAGTCATTATCCATTTCGCTTTTATACCTTTTTTCAAGAGGGAGAGATAGAAATTTGCTCGTGCGCCATGTGTATGCACAATGTCAAATTGATTTTCATTAATAAATGCTTTTATTTTTGAAAGAATTGATAGGTCGTACCGAGATGATTGGGTAAAAACATGCACTTGAATACCAAGGTTTCTCGCCTCTCTAGCAATCGCACCTTCTTCAAATACCATTAATTCCACTTCTTCCTTTGAAAATTGAGATAAAAGTGAAATAATATGCGTTTTCCCCCCACCTTCTTCTGCACCAGCATTCATATGCAACACTTTCATTTCTTACATCCCCCATTTTTTTTCTTTTTATTTACTATAACAAAATAAAAGCTAACATATGCTAGCTTTTATTTTTCTATCATTCAATTTCCAAGTCAACTATTAAATATGCCATGATTAATACTAAGTAGAAACTCACTCCAGGTGCAATTAAAATATGACCAGCCATGAATGAGATACCTAATCCGAGAAATATTGCTGCAATCATCATTGCATATTTCACTGTGAATATTTGTTTAAATTTAGTAAATATACATGCAATAAATTTAATACCAAAGTATAAGAATGGAATTACAAGTAAAATGAACCCTATGATTCCGAAAGAATAGAACCAATCGTGGAAGTCACGTTCAATTAATTTCGGCTGTTCTTTATAGTTACCAGCATAACCCATTCCTAATAATTTTTGAGACATTGGGGCTTCATTATAGAAATCTTTATACATCTGTTCAAATAATTGACGCCCACTAAAAATAAGAGCTTGCGTTTCTTCTTTTTTCTCCGCTACTTTTTCTTTTGCTTTTTCTTTCTCTTTTTCTTGCTCTGTCACAGGAGGTTTGTGCTCTTTAGCTTCCTCCTTCTTTTTCTCTTCCTTTTTCGCACTCTGCTCTTGTTCAATTAATTGGAAATGAAATCCCATATTTTTCATAAACGGTGAAAAAGGTGTATATGCCAATATGCCTACAAATACAGTTATTGCAAGAAAACCATTTAATAAATAGGCATGTTTCTTTTTATCTTTACGCTGTGTAAATGCCTGAATAAAGCACATAACAACTGCGATAGCCATTGATCCAAAGATTGCTCCTACGCCAACCTTTGTCCCAATTG
This sequence comes from Bacillus sp. FSL M8-0063, assembly GCF_038005545.1. Lineage (NCBI taxonomy): Bacteria > Bacillati > Bacillota > Bacilli > Caryophanales > Bacillaceae > Bacillus > Bacillus sp. FSL M8-0063. The sequence goes on along the minus strand of NZ_JBBOTJ010000002.1, from coordinate 295,518 downwards.
CAAATAGTGAATAAACAACTAAAATTGAAGGAATCCAATAGTACGCTTTACCTATACTTTTTGTTCTTTCAATTGAATACAAAATAACAATTGGACACATGATGGCTAAAATAGATCCTAGCTCGTTACCTGCATAAAACCAACCGCGTGATCCTAACTTTACCCATTCATAACTATTATAATCTGTTCCAGTAGTAATCGAAGCTACCATGACTACTCCTATAATTAGCGATGCATACGTAATATAGTCACGCATTTTTGAATTTGAATGGCTTTTCTCTTTTAAAGACTTAAATACAAACACATAACAAGTAAGCATAACAAACGGATATAATGCTTTTGCTATAAACTTAATTTCCTCTGAAAGTACCATAGGATCTTTTGTAAGCTTGTTATTTACCAATCCGATGGTGAAGACTATTCCTACTAAGATTATATACAATATATATTTTATATTTCCTTGTTTCTTCGTTTGAATTAAAATATATATCCCGCTTAGGAACATAACGAATAAGCGTGTAATAACTCCAATGGTCGTATCAATTTTTAAAACCATTATACAGAATGCCGTGAGCAAATCTAAAATTGGTTGCAACAAAATAAAGATTAATAGAAAATTTTCAAATTTATTACTTTTACTATTTTCGCTTAACATCTAGAACCTCCATAACTATTACCTAATTTCAATCTATACTGTTAATATTTTTTTCTTATCTCAAATATTTATTATAACATATATTTTTTAATTAAACGCCTCACATTTCTCCCCAACCTTACCTTATAGAAAAAAGCATATTTGCATTTTCAAGCGCTTTCTTTCCTCATTTTTTCTTTTTTTCTACATGTAAAGAAAATGCATTGTTATTTACATAACTTTAGTGTATATTTTTTCTCTGGAACATCTTTAGGAGGAAGGGATTACAGCAATGTTATTAATCGACATATTTACGTTTCTTGGCATTATCGCCGCTGCTATTTCTGGTACATTAGTTGGTTTAAAAAAAGATTTAGATTTATTTGGTGTCCTTTGTTTAGCTGTAGCCACTGCGCTCGGCGGCGGTATTATTCGTGATATTATGATCGGTAACCTGCCTCCTGTCGCATTTGTTAAACCCATTTACTTTTTCGTAAGTGTATTATCAGCATTATTTACTTGTATGTTTTTTGAGCGTATCAATAAACTGCAGGTCGTTATCATGCTTTCTGATGCTGTTGGCTTAGGTGTTTTTACAGCTATTGGTGCAAATGCGGCAATGTCACATCATGTTGACGCCTCATTTTTAGTTGTTTCAATGGGAGTCATTACAGGTATTGGAGGCGGTATTTTGCGTGACATTTGCGCTCAAGATATCCCTTATGTATTCCGAAAAGAGATTTACGCAATCGCTTCTATCTTAGGAGCAATTAGTTTCCTAATCACATATGCAATGGGGGCACACGTATTAGCTTTCTATGTTTGTTTATTAGTAACATTCATTATTCGTGTTGTCACTGTAATATATAATGTACATTTCCCAGTTTTCTTTAAAACACATGCTAAAATTAATAAAGGCCATTAAGAGAATTCTACATAGAATTCTCTTAATTTATATACTATTCTACACACTAATATAGAGTAATTGTATATAAAAATATATAATTATATTAGGACTAAAAATGAAAACGCTTTATACACAGGGGGGAAGAACGATGCTTGGGGTTTTTAAAAAACATACAAATAAAACAAACGCCAGTATACTTGAATTAAGTAAGGATCAAAAAATCACTTTTAACGTGCCTACTAATTCTGAACTGAAAATTCAAATGGATATGCTACATATTTCAAAAGAAGATTTACAAATCGTAAAGGTACTACAGCCCTTTATTTATGAAGAAATTGATTGGATTACGGAAAAATTCTATGCCAATATTACAAAGCAGCCTAATTTAACTACTATTATTGAACGTTATAGCTCTATTCCAAAACTAAAGCAAACTTTAAAAACACATATAAAAGAATTATTCAGCGGCGATATGCATGAAGATTTTATTGAACAACGTGTTAGAATTGCCAAAAGACATGTACAAATTGGTTTACATAGAAAATGGTATACTGCCGCTTATCAAGAATTATTCCGCTCTATCATGAAGATTTTGCAAACAAAAATTACAACAATTGACGATTTTTCTTATTCTATAAACGTAATAAACAAATTATTTACTCTTGAACAAGAACTCGTTATTGCGGCTTATGAATCTGAATATGAAAGAATACAAAAAGAACATGAAAAAGAAAAAGAAATAACAGCTATGACCATTACGCATATTGCAACAGAACTAGCATCTGTATCTGAAAAAACGAGCGCTTCTATTCAACAGTTAACCGCTAAATCTGAAACGATTGTAGAAATTGCCAAAACAGGTACATCATTAGCTACAACATCAGAAGAAAAAGCGAATAAAGGGAAAGAACAATTAAATCAGCAAAATAAACGAATGGAATATATTCAAACAAACATGGAAACGATTATTACAGATACTCATGAACTTCTCGATATTTCTAACAAAATTAACGAGATTATAGATATTGTAAAATCAATTGCAGAGCAAACAAATTTGCTCGCACTAAATGCGGCTATTGAATCTGCACGTGCTGGGGAATTTGGCAAAGGCTTTTCTGTTGTAGCTGGAGAAATTCGCAAGTTATCAGAGCAAACGAAAGAATCTATATTTAACGTTACAAAGCTCGTTGAAAAAACAAATGAACAAATTATTCGTGTCTCTTCTTCCGTGAAACAAATTAGCTCCCTCGTATCTGAAGGAACGGATGGTATGTCTGAGACAGATCAATACTTCCAAGAAATTGTAAAAGACATGTCTAACTCGAAAGAACAGAATAAAAAAATTGAAAATGAGTTAGAAACCATTTCACAAGTAGTGAAAGGAATTCAAGACGATTCCTCAAAAATGGCTCTAACAGCTGATAGTTTACAACTAGAACTGAACCGCTAAGGTGAAGCTTATGTCAGTAGAGGTTCTTCATCTCCGCTGACTCATAGTCCTCATCTTCCACCCATAAAAAAAGAATCCAAACTGGATTCTTTTTATTTTCTGAAGAATATTTTTTGACAATACACATAACTCATATAAACACCAAAGCTTTGCAAAATAAACAAAGCTGGCACTATAAGATTGTAATATGCCATATCTACTTGGAAGAGCCTTAACAATACGTATCCGCCAATTAACAAAACGAACAACATATATCCTTCGTTTTGTTGTTTCTTAATAAGAAAGTGTAATAAAGCTATCGACATAAATAATGTTACCGCTATGTATATAAGTTTTTCACATTTAAATAGAATAGAATGTATTCCCTCACCTGAGAATTGATTAATTACTGGCTTTAAAAGTTTAAATCTTTCTTCTTCAATCTCTTTTAGCTTTTGATCAATATGCTCTGTTACGTTTTGATTCTTTGTTACTTTTTCCTCATTTTTACCTTTTCCAATTAAAACAGATTGAACATACGTCTCATTTGAAATTGTATATTGTGACATTCCCATTGTCTGAATTCCATAACTCACACCAAAATGAGCACTATAAAATAGAATAAGTATCCCTATCATCTTTAATAATACTTTTTGCTTCATTGCTGATTGAAAGAGTTCAATTAACAACACATATACAGCAATAAAAATAGGAAGAAATAATCCCATTGGGAAAATCATATTACTGCATGCAAATAAAATTGCTGAAAGTACCCACATATAAGGATGATCTAAACCTTTATATAAAAGTATGTAGCAAGCCAAATAAAATAAAAATATTGCGAGCGATTCTGATGTTAATAAGGAACTCATAAATATATTCGGAATATATAAAGCGTAAAATACAGACGCAATACGGCCGCATTCTTCTCCGAAAACCATTGCTGCAATACGATAAATGAAAAATGCAGTCCCTGTACAAAATAAAATATTAAATAACTGCAATGCGAATACTGTATCGCCAAATACACGAATAATTATTGATTCATAAATAATAAAAGGTAACTGCGCTATGCTCTCTACGTTATTACCAATTGCAATCTGCTTTGCAGACTCAAACATAGCTTTCATATCACCAATTATCGGAACGTCTACAAATAGAACCATACTAAGTCTCACAATTATAGATGTACTCATAAGAAAAACAAGAAATTGTTTTTCTGTAAAACGATACTGTAAAATCGATGCCACTAACAGCATAAGAATAACAAAAATAACTAATACGATTGATACACTTGTCGTACTGTCGCCAAAAAATTGTTTACTGGTTTCAAACGCTGACCAACAACTATAAACAAAAAATGCGAGCATCGCACCAATCATTATTTTACTAAAAAAAGACGAAAAATTTGTTTGTATATGATTCATATGTCCATTGCACCTCTATTTCCATTCATAACAAAACGATTCTATCATGAATAGGTACACAGCTGATAGGGAATTTCTATGACAAATACAGGGTCCTAATTTTTTCACTTGCAATGTAAGCGAATCCTCTTTTACACTACACTTTATATAGTAATAAATTTTCTTTCAGTTACATGAATACAAATACAGAAGTTTTACTAACCCTCTTCTGGAATTCTTTACTTCATTAAATATCTATCGATTTTTAATTTTTTGTACTCCACTTACAATACATGTCATTCTGATTGAAAACAGAAAATAGGGGCTGACCATATGGAAAAGAAATTCATGCGAGAATCCAAAGCAATTAAAACAACACGTGTTTTTCCGAATGATTTAAATAATCATCAAACACTTTTCGGAGGAAAATTATTAGCGGAAATTGATAGTATCGCTTCAATTGCAGCTGCAAGACATAGCCGTAAACATTGCGTAACGGCATCTATCGATTCTGTTGATTTTTTAACTCCAATTCACCAAGCAGATTCCGTTTGTTACGAAGCATTCGTATGTTATACAGGAAAATCTTCAATGGAAGTGTTCGTAAAAGTAATTGCAGAGAATTTATTAGCAGGCGAACGTAGAATAGCTGCAACATGTTTCATTACATTCGTTGCATTAAAAGATGGAAAACCTTCATCTGTTCCACAAGTACTACCTGAAACGGAAGAAGAACATTGGCTACACACAACTGGTTCTGAGCGTGCAGAAAGTAGAAAAAAGGGGCGTATAAAAAGCAAGGAAATGGCTGAAGTTCTAACTTTAAGTAAACCTTGGAGTATATAGACCTTCACCATTAAAACATCTTTTGAGCGAATAGCTATCACATATTCGCTCATTTTTTATAAACAATTTCACACCTTCATACAACCATTACCCCTTTTCATACATATTATGTAATATTTTTATACATATCCGTTCACTATTAACTTCTTCTAATTAATAAAATCTCATTTATCCTGCTATTTACGGGCTGTAAAACTCCCGCGTCAAAATTCGTCTGGAGCAAAGACGTTAGGCGGGAGCCTTGTTTCCCGTAAACGCCCGATTGATGAGGACTGATAATCAATCGGGAATGTACATCCCCCACTGATAAAAGTTTCACTTTATAATACGGTTCGATCCCATCAACAGTTGCTTTACAAAGTTTATGTAGGGTACACTTATACGGGTGGTTAACAAAACAATTTAAGGATTTGTAAACAGTGTAGAAAACACCTTACACTTCCATTATATTGAGAGAATTAACTCTAGTAAAAACACTTACTATGACATAGCAAGTGTTTTAATGAAACTGGATTATTTTAATGGAAAGGTGAAATTATGCAGAAATCAATTGCTTCAAATATTTTTTATAAAATACTACTCAACACGTTTAATATTATACTGCCAATTTTAGTTGGTCCTTACGCATATCGAACATTAGGAGCAAATTCAATTGGAACCGTTAACGTTGCTGAAACTTTTTTCAATTACTTCTTCGTGTTCGCCGTATTTGGTGTATATCAATATGGTTTACGTGAAATTAGCTTAATTAAAAATGATAAAAAGAAAGTTTCTAAGTTATTTACAAGTCTCTATGTAATTAATTTCACAACTAGTATTTTGGCTTTATCAGCCTTTGTGCTCTTTAGTTATATTGGGTATGGACATGAAAGTCTATTTCCTGTTCTTCTTATTTTCGGTTTCAATTTTATTTCTAACATGTTTTATGTGGAATGGTTCAATGAAGCATATGAAAATTATGACTTCATCACTAAAAAAACAGTTATCGTTCGATTAATCTATGTTGTGCTTCTTTTCTCTTTCATTCATGGGGCCGACGATTACAAAACATTTGCTGGTTTATTAGTATTATCAACATTTTTAAACCACTCTATTAGCTTTGTATATGTGAAACGCCAAGTTAAATTTGATTTTTCGGACTTAACTATTATTCCTCATTTAAAACCGTTACTATTAGTCTTGATTTTTTCAAATGCTAATATTTTATATACTCAATTAGATCGTCTTGTTTTAGGGGTATATGTTGGAAAGATAGAAGTTGCATATTACGTAATGGCTTTTCAAATTATGATGATTATTAATACACTTATGTTAAGTGTTGTACAAGTAACCGTTCCAAGACTGTCTTATTTATCAGGGAACGCATCTGAAATGGAATACGAATCATTATTAAACAAAATTTCAAAAGTATATTTCATTACCCTATTCCCTGCTGCAATTGGTTTAATGCTCATTGCTCATGGAGCTGTTGTTATTTACGGTGGACAAGAATTCGCTGGGGCTGGTAATACACTAATTGTTTTTGCTTTTTATATGATTACAGTCGGTATTGAGTCCATTTTATCGAATCAAATTATCTATGTGAAAAAGAAAGAAAGCATTTTAGTGCGATTTTTATTTATTTGCGGATTTATCAACTTAACATCCAATATTGCACTAATATACTTACATGTGCTTACACCAACAACCGCAATTTTCACAACAACAATTGCGAATTGTTTCTTAATCACATTTGAATATATTTATGTGAAAAAGAAACTAAAAGTGAATTATACGTTATTCGATATACACAAACTTAAATATCTATTTTATTCACTAACATTTGTACCAATAGCATTCGTTATTGATATGCTCGTATCTGGGCAAATACTACAAGTTATCCTAGTAATAATGACATGTGGATTAACATATGCCCTTATCCTCTTTATAACAAAGGATGAAATTCTATTTTCACTACTTGAAAAGATACTGGCACGATTCAAAAAAGCTTAAACGCAATCTCTAAAAGGAGCTGTTAAACTTGAAATTTTCTTTAATCATGGCTACTTGTGGCAGACGTGATGATATTCTTGACTTACTAAAATCACTTGAACAACAAACTTACAAAAACTTCGAACTTATCGTAGTAGATCAAAATGATACACCAATCTCTGATTTATTTGATGAATATAAAGAAAAATTTTCTATTCATTACATTTATACACCTATTAAAGGACTATCGAGAGCGCGAAATGCAGGATTAAAAGTAGCGGATGGCGATGTCATCGCTTTTCCAGATGATGATTGTATTTATGAAACAAATGTTTTAGAGAGTATATTAGAAACTTTCAACTCTAATAAAGATGTTCATTTCATCTCAACAAACACTACAAATGTTGAAGGAACAGGTTCTTTAATACACGCACCGAATACAGACATTATTTTAAATAATAAGTATGGATTCATGGGACCTTCTTTCACACTATTCTTCACAAAGCAATTTGTACAAGATGTAGGTACATTTGATGAAGATTTAGGTGTTGGTTCTGGCACGATTTATGGAGCTGGTGAAGAAACTGACTTTGTACTACGTGGTATGAAACAAAATTATACTGGTTTATTTAGAAAAGATCTGTTCGTATACCATCCTGTAAAAGAGGAAATTATTAATGAACAATCATTAAAACGTGCCATTTCTTATGCTGGTGGTTTTGGTAGGGTTATTCGCCTACACTATGGATTCCCTTATTTCTTACGTGCTGTCGCTGCGGCAACATTCCGTATGACACAAAATATTTCTAATGATAAGCGCAAATTCCACGCAAATCGCTTACGCGGAATTGTTCGTGGATATTTAAAATAAAAAACAAGGTGTAACCACTTTTATTAAATGGTTACACCTTGTTTTTTTATTTCTCTTGCATCTCTTATTTCTTGCAAAGTAACCCATCATTCTTTTATAATCGCATCCCTCACTGGTCAATTATATTATATATTTTTGAAATGATAGCATTATATCCAAGAATTTAGTATCATGATTCAAGACACTATTTAGAAATGAACGGAGGACATTATGAGCTTATTAACTGTTGAAAAATTAGGTCATACATTTGGTGATCGCACATTATTTAAAGATGTATCCATGCGCTTACTCGCAGGAGAGCACGTTGGATTAGTTGGAGCAAACGGTGTTGGGAAATCAACATTTATGAATATAATTACTGGTCAGCTTATCCATGATGAAGGTCGTGTTGAATGGACACCTGGCACAAATTACGGTTACTTAGACCAACATACAATTTTAACACCCGGTCGCACAATTCGTGATGTATTAGCAGATGCATTTTTACCTTTATTTGAAAAAGAAAAAGCATTAAATGAAGTTGCAGAAAAAATGGGAACTGCTACACCAGAAGAATTAGAAGAACTTCTTGAACAAATGGCAGAAATTCAAGATGCTCTTGAAGCCGGCGGTTTCTATTTATTAGATATTAAAATTGAAGAAGCAGCACGTGGACTTGGAATTGACGCAATCGGTCTAGATCGTGATGTTGCTGCATTAAGTGGTGGACAACGTACAAAAGTATTACTTGCAAAGTTACTACTTGAGCAACCAGAAGTATTACTATTAGATGAGCCGACCAACTATTTAGACGTTGAACATATTCATTGGTTAACAACTTATTTAAAAGAATATCCACACGCATTCCTATTAATTTCCCATGATACGGAGTTTATGAATAAATGTGTTGATATTATTTTCCATCTCGAATTTACAAAAATGACGCGTTATACAGCGACATATGAAAAATTCTTAGAACTAGCGGAGATGAATAAGAACCAACATATAAACGCTTATGAAAAGCAACGAGAGTTTATTAAAAAGCAGGAAGATTTTATTGCGAAAAATAAAGCTCGTTACTCAACGACTGGCCGTGCAAAGAGTCGTCAAAAACAACTTGATCGTATGGAACGTATCGATCGTCCTGAAACAGCTATTAAACCTGAATTCTCGTTTAAAGAAAGTCGTGCGAGTAGTCGATTCGTCTTCGAAGGAGAAAATGTAGAGATTGGATATACACATCCGTTATTACCAAAATTAACGATGACAATTGAACGTGGTGAAAAAATTGCAATTGTTGGATGTAATGGTGTCGGTAAGTCAACACTGTTAAAAACGATTTTAGGTAAGATTAAACCATTAAGCGGAAAAACAAGTCTTGGTGACTTCTTAAACCCATCATACTTCGAGCAAGAAGTAAAAGCTGATAATATAACACCGATTGATGATGTTTGGAATACATTCCCTAGCTTAGACCAGCATCAAGTACGTGCAATGTTAGCGAAATGCGGTTTAAAAAACGAACACATCTCTCGTCCACTGAATCAATTAAGCGGTGGCGAACAAGCAAAAGTTCGTTTATGTAAACTAATGGGTGAAGAAAGTAACTGGCTACTCTTTGATGAGCCAACAAACCACCTTGATGTTACAGCAAAAGAAGAGTTGAAAAAAGCGATGAAAGCATACAAAGGAACAATTCTTCTTGTATGCCACGAACCAGACTTTTATGAAGAGTGGATAACAAAAACTTGGGATGTAGAGAAATGGGCCCAAGAAAATTCTTAATCCCCTAAAAAAAATCCCTTTACACTACTATTTAGCGTGTAAAGGGATTTCGATTTAAAATAACCATACAGTTTGATAAGGAGTTTTTAGTAATGCAACGTACATTCCCCCTAAAGCTTAATATATTTTTTGTAAAGTGCTTATTAGTACTATGTCTAATTATTTCTGCTGCTATAACGTGGCAATCAATAGTCGTAATTCAAGAAAAAACTGACACACATTCCTTTATTATCATCCCGATTATTATTCTAATAGGCCTTCTATTTTTGCTTATTGGCTATATTTCTAATAAGTATATGTCTACATTTACATTTACCGTTTCACTTATTGTTTTAGCTTTTTCTGTTCGATTAATTTGGGTTCTCTACGTTCCAACTCCTATCGAATCAGATTTTTCAGTGATGTACAATAGTGCTATTCAAGCTACTAAAGGCGATTTTAGTTTTGCACAAGATGACTATTATACTTCATGGGTTTATCAACTTGGATTTACAATGTACCAAGCCCTCATTATTAATTTATTCGGTGAAGGGCCTTTCCTTCTAAAACTTTTAAATATAATGTATTGCACAGGAACAACCTTGCTAATTTACAAAATAACTTCATATGTTTTTAATGAATGGTCTGGAAGAATGGCTGGATTACTATATGCATTATATATTCCAAGCATTGTAATGAGCTCATTACTAACGAATCAACATATTGCCACATTCCTATTTTATCTTGGGTTTTATTTATTAATTACAAAAGGCCTAACCCATAAATATATGTGGATTTTTATAGGGATCTCCCTAGCTTTAGGAGATATTATGCGTCCACTTGGCGCTTTAGTTTTGATTGCAGTAGCTCTTTATGTCTTTTTACAAGGTATATTAGGAAAATCAAAACAGGATATTTTAACTTCTATAAAAAAATTATCTGGGATTTTCATCATTTTTTACCTTGTTCATTACATTATAAGTTCTTCATTTATATCTGCCGGAATTACCCAATATCCGCTATCTAACAGGGATCCTCTCTGGAAATTCACCGTAGGACTTAATCACGAAACAAGAGGTGGATATTCTTCAGCAGATGTAGAATATGTTATGTCCTTTAAGCTTGGAAAAGAACGAGAAGCCGTTGAGAAGAAATTGATTCAAGAGCGACTAGCTGATCCACAAAAGGTTTTATCTTTATTTAGTGATAAATTCACGATTATGTGGGCAGATTATGATTCCGCCCCAGTATGGAGTCTGGCAACACTAAGTAACACAGAGAATGATATGGTTACCTTACAAGACGACCTTAAGACATACGATAAATATATATATATTACAACTATGTTATTTGGTACGTTAGCAACTTTTTATCTCATACTAACCAAGCAAAACAACACACATTACACACTATTTTTATTATTAATAATTGGATATATAACGATTCACTTCTTAATCGAATATCAAACAAGATACCGATACTTTATCATCCCTAGCTTTACAATCATTCAAAGTTCTGGACTATATGTAGTTTATCGTCTCATGTCTAAAAGAAAGACTACAAAAATATAAGATAAGGCCAAATAAAAAAGGCATGAGCTCGATGCAATACCGAGCTCATGCCTTTTTATTTATATTCTTTTTTATTGTAAATATGATTAATGCCAAAAGCAGCTAAAAAGATCATAGGTATTGTAGCCGAATAATGATATCTCGGTGCTACTTCTACTATCATTTGTGCCATTGTTAGCCCAATCGTGTATAAACAAATAATGAGAAGTGAAGATTTATTTTTATTTTTTATAGCTACTAACGCCCCGAACAGTGAAGTAGCTAGTAAAAAGTAATAGAAAACATTAGAAATTATAGTATATCGTACTTTATGATCCATAATTGGATCTGCATATTTAACAGCTTGATCATCGTTCCCTAAAAAGATAATAAATTTATCATACATTAGTTTCCCGAAATCTATATCATCGTTTTTTATTCTCTTTTTCGCTTCTTCAAGCATTTGCTTTTGAACGTCCTGAGCACTCCATCCTGGTTGACCACTATAATGATATAGTAATGCTGAATCCCCTGGATTCCATGTTCCTGAAGCTCCCTTATTAAATCCTACATGAATATTGTATCCCGGCACTGTTGCTATCTCTTCACCTAAACGTAATGTTACATAATGATTTACCGCCGAAGACATCATTAAGTATCCAATAATGATAACCCCTACATATGCCACCTTGTTAATAAGTAGCTTTTTATTCCCAATATGCTTTGTATCTATAATAAACATCCATATTGCTAGGGCTATAATTGGCACTGCTGCAATTGGCCTTGCCATATTTATTAATACAAGTAATGCAGCTACTAGAATTGAATACATAAGAACCTTTGCAATCGTTATATTTGCAATTTTATCATAAACAATTATCATAATTGCCCAGGCTAATAACAGTATTGTACAATACAACGGTTCTGAAAGTGCAAACATGTTATACATCGTTTGTGATGGCAAGAGAATCCATAAAACACTTGCTGTTATCGCTGTTCTCACTCCACCAATTCTTCTAGCTATAAAATATATTAATCCCATCGATATTGTAGTTAAAACAACATTAATAATTGGTGGAATCATAAAGTTTGCCCCAAATATTTTTAGGAAGATACTTAAGAATGAAGCATACCCAAAAATATGTGGAAATAATGCAACATATCTATCATGAATAACAAAGTTGTCACCTAATGCTTTTGCCGTATTAAAAAACGCTTCATAATCACCAATCGGATCAATCTTGTATGTAAGAATCCACGCTGTTTTCACTGCTACACAAATAATTAGCAGTACAAAAAAACATATTTTTTCATTTACTCTTTCAAGGTATAGCGATCCACTGCTAAGTATAAAGTTTCCAATTGTACATAATAATAAAACTCCAACTAATATCATTACATAATTATATTTTTGAGTATCTGAAAAATAATCAAAAATTAATATTGCAACGAAAAAGCTATAAATGCCGTATATGGCACGTGTAGAAAAGGTTGAAAACAATCCAGAAAAACGTTCCAAAAAAACTCACTCCTTAACATATTTATATGGGAAAACATTATATTTCCTAAAAAAATCACACTACCAGCTACTATACATTAATATTATCATGATTTCTATGTTTGCTTTTATATTTCCTAGTATACCAATTTAAAATAATCATTTTATTATGAACAGATTTATTTTATATCCTAAAATGATATCTACCCAAAACATATAACATCTTAGCATAAACTATGATATAATTGATAGTTGTTATGTACGAATAACCTTTTTACATTCCTGTTTTATTTATACATTTTATAAAGTTGAGGATACTATTATGGAGAAACTCTTAAAGTTTGGTTTAGTAGGGATCTTTAATACACTCATTACAATTATTAGCTTTTGGATATTATTAAAATTCGGGATGAACTACCTGATTGCGAATACCATTGCCTATTTAATTGGTGTTGCCAATAGCTATTATTGGAATAAAAATTGGGTGTTTAAACCTAATAATAAAAGCACGTCAATGTTCTTTAAATTTCTAACTGTAAATTTAATTGTATTGGCTTTTAATACATTATGTTTATTTATATTGGTAGATAAACTTACTTTTAATGCATTAATTGCACAGATCTTCGCAATTGGTGTCGGAATGGTTATAAACTTTGTCCTTAATAAAATTTGGACATTCAACCAAACTGAAAAGGCTACTAATTAAACTTGAACAACTTATTAAAAATACGGAGGATACAACATGCAAAAATTAATTTCGGTTGTAGTTCCTATGTACTTCGAGGAAGAAGTAGCACAGGAATGTTATAACCGTTTAAAGTCCGTTATGCTTCAAAATGATATTAATTACGAGTTTGTCTTTGTAAACGACGGTAGCACAGACCGTACAATGGAAATCTTATCTGAGATTGCAGCAAATGATTACCGTACAAAAATCGTTAATTTCGCACGTAACTTTGGACACCAAATAGCTGTTACAGCTGGTATTGCTGCTGCAAAAGGTGACGCTATTGTAATTATCGATGCAGACTTACAAGATCCACCTGAAGTTATTCCTGAACTTATTGCAAAATGGGAAGAAGGATATGAAGTTGTTTATGCGAAACGTAAACAACGTAAAGGTGAGACTTGGTTTAAACTTTTAACAGCTAAATATTTCTATAAATTCTTAAACTACATGTCTGATATCGATATCCCAAAAGATACTGGTGATTTCCGAATCATCGATCGCAAAGTAGCTGATGTTTTCAATCAAATGACTGAACGAAATCGCTTCATCCGCGGTATGATGTCTTGGGTTGGCTTCCGTCAAACGTATGTTGAATATGAACGCGATGAGCGCTTTGCTGGTGAAACAAAATATCCATTAAAGAAAATGATTAAATTTGCATCAGATGGCATTATTGCATTTTCAACAAAACCATTACGTATCGTTATGACTTTAGGTTTATTATCAGTTCTTATTTCAATAATCGTCTTACTATATACAATTACTGTAAAAATTATTGGTACTGGTACGCAAACAGGTTGGGCATCTATTATGGTTGCTATTACATTCTTTAGCGGTATTCAGTTACTTGGTCTTGGAATCGTTGGCCAATATATTGCTCGTATTTATGACGAGAGTAAAAACCGTCCGATTTATATCGTAAAAGAAACAATCAATATTGAGCAAGAAGAGACTACACAAACAAAAGAAAAAGTGAATGCATAATAAAAAGGTAACAATGAAAACTCTCATTGTTACCTTTTTATATTGTAATACCCCATAAGCCTCAAACGAAATTCTTTTAAATTTGGATATATCTCTAAATTAGATAACATCCCTTGAATGACCGGGATTCTTGGATTTTGCAACCTCATTTCTGCCTCCAAAACATCTAATGTCACAAGCAATTCCTCATCTTCTAATTGATCAGCTAATGTACGTTTAAAAATGATAATTTCTTTTAAAAAGTGTTCCTTAACCTGCTCCTTAATAAGCTCTGATTTGCAAAGAAATTCTCCAAGCTTTTCTTCATGTAACACAGGTTCTTCCGAAGATCCTACCAATCCATCTACTAAATCATCTACTCTTTTCAAAATAAAAGCAGAAACATAAGATAATTCAATTTCTGACGCTTGTAAAATAATTAACTCTAAATATCCACGGCATATGCCTTCTACCATAATGACTAAATCTAATAAATAAGGCATAACCTTCTCACCATAAATAGACAGTAAACTATTCCGATAAAATGCGTGAGACTCTAACTTCATCCGCATCATAAACTCTTCTACTTCTTTATTAAAAGGTATAGCATTTTCCCTCGCATGCATAATAATAAATTCTTTATGCTTTTTTATATCGTTAAACTGGCAATGCAATTGTTTTGCAAATTTTTCACGCGGTAATAATGATTCTTTTTCAATATCCATCATTTTATTTTGAATCTTGTCATAGTAATATCGAAGTGTTGCTAATAAAAGCTCCTCTTTCGATTTAAAGTATAAATAGAAAGCTCCCTTAGATATGCCACAAGCTGTAACAATTTCCTGTACTGATGTCGCATTTACACCCTTAGTCGCAAATAACTTCATAGCCATCTCTATAATTAAACGCTCTTTTTCTTTCATATCATGTCTCTCCTAAATTTAATCTCGCATCTTATTATGAATTTATTATACCATCCCTTTTCATTGACGACTGACCAATCAGTCAGTTATATTATGTATTAGACTGACCAGTTGGTCAATACAATACAAAAGGGAGCGCAAACATGAACAAATTCATTAATTTCTCGTTAAAAAATAAGTTCGCAGTTTGGCTACTAACCATTATTGTTACCATTGCAGGTATTTATTCTGGGCTGAACATGAAGCTGGAAACAATTCCTGATATTACAACACCGATTGTAACGGTAACCACGGTTTATCCTGGTGCTACACCAGAAGAAGTAGCTGACAAAGTTTCAAAACCGATGGAAGAGCAACTGCAAAATTTAAGTGGTGTAAACGTTGTTAGTTCATCATCTTTTCAAAACGCATCTTCTATTCAGGTAGAATATGATTTTGATAAAAATATGGAAAAGGCTGAAACAGAAATTAAAGAAGCTCTCGCAAATGTGAAATTTCCAGAAGGTGTAAAAGACCCGAAAGTTTCACGTGTAAACTTCAATGCCTTTCCTGTTATTTCATTAAGCGTAGCAAGTAAAAATGAATCTTTAGCTACCTTAACTGAAAATGTAGAAAAAAATGTTGTTCCAGGATTAAAAGGACTTGATGGTGTTGCATCTGTTCAAATTTCAGGTCAACAAGTAGATGAAGTACAACTTGTCTTCAAGAAAGATAAGATGAAAGAATTAGGTTTAAGTGAAGATACTGTAAAAAATGTAATTAAAGGATCGGACGTATCTTTACCACTTGGCTTATATACATTTAAAGACACAGAAAAATCAGTTGTTGTAGATGGAAATATTACAACAATTAAAGCATTAAAAGAGTTAAAAATCCCGGCTATACCTTCATCACCGAGCGGTCAAGGTAGTCAAAATGCTGGATCCGGTACACAAACACCGCAAATGAATCCAGCGGCTATGAACGGGATTCCAACAGTTACATTAGACGAAATTGCTGACATTAAAGAAGTCGGAAAAGCAGAATCTATTTCTCGAACAAATGGAAAAGAAGCAATTGGAATTCAAATTGTAAAAGCTGCTGACGCGAATACTGTTGATGTTGTAAATGCAGTGAAAGATAAAGTAAAAGACCTTGAGAAAAAATATAAAGACTTAGAGATTATTTCAACATTCGACCAAGGTGCACCAATTGAGAAATCAGTAGAAACAATGCTGAGCAAAGCCATTTTTGGCGCTATCTTTGCGATTGTTATTATTATGCTGTTCCTACGAAATATCCGAACAACATTAATCTCTGTCGTTTCCATACCACTTTCTTTATTAATTGCTGTATTAGTCATAAAGCAAATGGATATTACGCTTAACATTATGACACTTGGAGCAATGACAGTCGCTATTGGACGCGTTGTTGATGACTCCATTGTTGTTATTGAAAATATTTACCGACGAATGTCGTTATCAGAAGAGAAACTGCGCGGAAAAGATTTAATTCGTGAAGCTACGAAGGAAATGTTTATCCCAATTATGTCTTCTACCATTGTAACAATTGCTGTATTCTTACCGCTTGGACTAGTAAAAGGTATGATTGGTGAAATGTTCTTACCATTTGCCTTAACTATCGTCTTCGCTTTATTAGCATCGTTACTAGTAGCTGTTACAATCGTGCCGATGTTAGCTCACTCTTTATTTAAAAAAGAGAGCATGAGGGAAAAAGAAGTACATCATGAAGAAAAACCAAGTAAATTAGCAAACTGGTATAAACGCATACTTGCATGGGCTTTAAATCATAAAATCATTACATCAAGTATCGCTGTCCTTCTATTAGTTGGTAGTCTTGCACTTGTTCCAATTATCGGCGTAAGTTTCTTACCATCTGAAGAAGAAAAAATGATCATTACAACGTACAACCCTGAACCAGGTCAAACGTTAGAAGACGTTGAAAAAATTGCAACGAAAGCTGAGAAGCACTTCCAAGATAATAAAGACGTCAAAACAATTCAATTCTCATTAGGTGGCGAAAACCCAATGAGTCCTGGTCAATCAAATCAAGCAATGTTCTTCGTGCAATATGATAACGACACGAAAAACTTCGAAAAAGAAAAAGAGCAAGTCGTTAAAGATTTACAGAAGATGTCTGGAAAAGGCGAATGGAAAAACCAAGACTTCGGAGCGAGTGGCGGTAGTAATGAAATTAAACTATACGTTTACGGAGATAGCTCGGAAGACATTAAACCTATTGTAAAAGATATTCAAAATATCATGAAGAAAAATAAAGACTTAAAGGATATAGACTCTAGTATTGCAAAAACGTATGCAGAGTATACTTTAGTCGCAGATCAGGAAAAACTAAGTAAAATGGGTCTAACGGCTGCACAAATCGGAATGGGACTTTCTAATCAACATGATCGATCTGTTCTGACAACAATTAAAAAAGACGGTAAAGATATCAATGTATATGTCGAAGCTGAAAAACAAAATTATGAAACAATCGATGACTTAACAAATCGTAAAATTACAACGCCACTTGGTACTGAAGTGGCTGTGAAAGATGTTATGACTGTAAAAGAAGGGGAAACTTCGAATACAGTGAAACACCGCGATGGCCGTGTTTATGCGGAAGTAAGTGCAAAACTAACATCTGATGACGTTTCAAAAGCATCTGCCGCGGTTCAAAAAGAAGTAGATAAAATGGATCTTCCTTCTGGCGTAGATGTTTCTATGGGCGGCGTGACAAAAGATATTGAAGAATCATTCAAGCAACTTGGCTTAGCGATGTTAGCTGCAATTGCCATTGTATACTTCGTTCTTGTCGTTACATTTGGCGGTGCCCTTGCACCATTCGCAATTTTATTCTCGCTACCATTCACAATTATCGGAGCTCTTGTTGCCTTATTAATCTCTGGTGAAACGTTAAGTGTCTCTGCAATGATTGGTGCACTTATGTTAATCGGTATCGTTGTAACAAACGCTATCGTACTTATCGACCGCGTTATTCATAAGGAAAATGAAGGGCTATCAACACGTGAAGCCTTATTGGAAGCCGGTGCAACACGCCTTCGTCCTATTTTAATGACTGCAATTGCAACAATTGGGGCTCTTATCCCGCTTGCATTAGGATTTGAAGGTAGCGGCTTAATTTCTAAAGGACTTGGTGTAACAGTAATTGGTGGATTAACAAGTTCAACGCTATTAACACTTCTTATTGTTCCAATCGTTTATGAAGTATTAAGCAAGTTCAAAAAGAAAAAAGTAAAATAAAAAATAACCTCGCTAATTGCGAGGTTATTTTTTATTCCCAAATACGACTAAAAAATCACCATATCCTTCTTTCTCTAATTCCTCTTTTCGGATAAATCGAAGGGCTGCGGAATTAATACAGTAACGAAGACCATTTGGTCCTGGGCCATCCGGGAATACATGGCCTAGATGTGAATCTCCCTCTTTACTTCTCACTTCCGTACGCGTCATATTATGACTGACATCCATTTTTTCTTTCACACTTGCTGACATAACTGGCTTCGTAAAGCTAGGCCATCCACACCCGCTATCAAATTTATCTAAAGAAGTAAATAATGGTTCACCTGAGACGATATCTACATAAAGTCCTTCTTCTTTATGATTCCAATATTCATTTTTAAAGGGTGGCTCAGTTCCATTTTCCTGTGTTACATAAAATTGCATCTCATTTAGTTTTTCTTTTAAATGAGCATTATCTTTTTGCCAATGTTGTTTAATAAACGCATCTCGCCCTGACCCTTTACGGTATAACTCATAGCGGAATGTATTTTTCTTATGATATCCTTGGTGATAGTCTTCAGCTGGATAAAACGTAGCTGCTGGTAATATTTTTGTCGCAATTGGTTTTGAAAAGCGTCCACTCTTTGCAAGCTCTTCTTTTGAAGCCTCTGCTTTTTTATGTTGTTCTTCATTGTGATAAAAAATTACTGTTTCGTAAGACTGTCCACGATCGTGAAATTGTCCTCCTATATCAGTCGGATCAATTTGTCTCCAATATATATTTAATAACTCTTCATACGGCATTTTATTTGCATCAAATGTAATTTGTACTGCTTCATAATGTCCCGTCGTTTCTGAACATACTTCTTTATATGTTGGACTCTCTTTATGACCACCTGTATAGCCAGAAACAACCTTTATAATTCCTTCCATCTCTTCAAATGGCGAAACCATACACCAGAAGCACCCTCCAGCAAATGTAGCTAACTCTACCTTTTCATTTACAGCCATTATTTCACCCCTATTTTATCTTCTGCTTACAGTATGGCATAAAAAACATCATGTTATAAAAGAAAAAGCATCGAACATCGATGCTTTTTCTTTACTTCACCTTATTTTTTCTGGCTTCATGCTCCATTTCATCACTTGTCACATCTAAGACATCTAATAAGAAAATGAAGATTGGAATACCGATAATTAATCCCCATACACCTAAGAAGTGTTCTGAGAAGATTAATACCATAAATGTATAGAAAATCGGTAAGTTTGTTTTTTGCGACATGAACTTCGGATTTAACACGTAACTTTCAAGCGCATGAATTACTGTTACGATAATTAAAATATAAACAACGTACATAATACCGCCAATATTGTAAGCAATCATACAAAGCGGGAATAACGAAATGATAACCCCAGCTACTGGAATTAAACCGAGTAAGAAGATCATTAACGCTAAACCTAATAATTGCGGGAATCCTAATATCCATAGTGCAATAACGGATAAAACACAGTTAACAACTGCAATTAAAAATTGTGCTTCGATTACTTTTCCAAATGAACGTGCAAATTTCTTACCGAAGTACTCAATTTCAGTATAGAAAATTGCAAGTCGGCTTTCTTTAAATTTTGCAGTAAAAGCAACGATCCGAGCTTTCTCCAATAAGAAAAATAAACTCAAAATTAAAGAAAGTAACACTTGAAGGCCAAATTTCCCAACATTCGTAATCGATTTATACAAAATGTCAACGCCTTGTCCTACATATTTCGAAAGTTCCATATGATTGACAGCATTAACTGCATATTTAATTAATTCACTATCTGGTGGGTTTCTTAAAAATACGTTAAATTGATAAATCAATTGTGAAATTTGTATCGTTAATACTGGTAAATATTTAAATAGCGTAATGGCAATTCCACCAATTAACATTACATATAGAAACGCTATAATAATTTTTCGGTTAATGGGCATGAAATGATCTAATTTGCGAGAAATAAACTTTTGGAATCGATCCATTAAATATGTGAGAATAAACGTAATTAAAATTAAATTCAACATACTTTGCAGCCCGTATAACACGAGAGCAAGTATTACTAATACGAGAAACCTCTGAAATCCTTTGCTTTGAAACAGGTTTTTTATTTGCATAATCGACGAGTACTCTCTCCTGTCCTATAAAGTAAAACGTTAATAAGTAGATTTTTCTCTCTTTTCTACTTTTAATTATTCATTCATATGAAGATTTTTATAAGCTTATTATATGTCTCCCTTAGCAGATCCTATAGTAGCTTACTTCTTATTTTACAATACAATGACCTAATTCAAAACGTATTCTACACAGTATTAATGAAGATTTAAGGAAACTTACATTTTGTTAAGATAGGTCTTACCACTACTGTAACATAAAAAGCAAGCTATCAGTAGAAATCTGTCCTACAAATAGCTTGCTTTTCTCATTTTTTAAGTAAGTTTTACTAGCCAATGAATGGCATAAACATCGGTATGACAACTACAGTTACAACTCCCACTACTGTTACAGCAATACTTGCCATAGCTGCCTCTACTTCACCCATTTCAATTCCTACTGCCACTCCTAATGCGTGACCTGCTGTTCCAAGTGCTAAACCTTTTGCAATTGGATGTTTTACTCTAAATGTTTTTAAGAATAATGCTCCTAATGCGTATACAATAACCGCGTTAAAAATAACTGCAAACGATGTAATTGCTGGTATACCACCAATACTTTCAGAGATCGGTAACGCGATTGCTGTTGTTGCTGCTTGTGGTAACATTGAATTCATTACCGCTGTATCTAGACCAATTGCTTTTGCAACAATGAACACGACAATTACTGAGCAAATAGATCCAACCACGATAGCCGATAAAATTTGCCACCAATATTTTTTCAACTTATCCACTTGTTTATATAATGGAATAGCAAAGGCGATTGTTGCTGGTTCTAAGAAGAAGCTAATCATTTTTCCGCCAGTATTATATTCTTCAAAAGTAAATTTACCTACTTTTAGAAAGACAATCCCTAATACCATCGCTACGAATAATGGTGTGAATAAGAAGAATCCTTTTGAATGCTTAAATAATAATGTTCCGATTCCGTATGCGACTAATGAAACGACGATTCCGAAATATGGAGTCATTGTACTTGCCATGTTCATTCCCTCCTAACAATATATACTAAATTAGTTACGCAACTTTTCCGTGCTTGCGTCCTTTATTTACTACTTTCAATTCTTTTGTATCTTTTGTTTCTTTGTCATCTTTTCCTAAAATGAATTGTGCAAATAACCCTGTTACAGCGAGTAAAATAATTGTTGCTACAACGATTACAGTTAGAATTTGTACAAAATATTGTCCCATTACACCGAGAGAATTAATAACTGAAATACCTGATGGAACGAAAAGGAATCCGATAATACCTGTTAAAGCCGTTCCGAGTGATTCAACTTGTTCCAATTTAATAACTTTTAAACATAATAGGCTAAATAAAATAACTAATCCGATCACCGATGAAGGCATCGGAATTGGTAAATGCGTTGCAATAATATTAGAAACTAACATAATAGCTGAAAATATGAATGCTTGTGATAAGAAACTATATACTTTTTTCGTACTCATTTTGGCCACCTCTTTCGATTTGGTACCTTAATTGTATAAGATACAAACAAATTTGTAAGCGTTTACACAACAGAACGTCAAATATACAAAATTAGTTACAAAAATAGGCAGATGAAATACAAAAAGCTACTTCTTAAATACGAAGCAGCTTTTTGAGTTCTTTTGCATATGTACGGCTAACAGGTACTTTCGATCCTTCTTTCATAATTAAATTATATGTAGAATTGAACCATGGTTGTATTTCTGTAATATGATTAATATTTGCAATAAAACTGCGATGGACACGCATAAAACTTGCTTGCGGCAACTTCTTTTCCAAAATTACAAGTGTATCGTGTGTTACATATGTTTCTCTCGTCGTTTTTACTGTCACCTTTCCGTCCACAAGTCCTACATATATAATATCTTCAATATTCACGAGTACAATCGATTCTTCAATTGGTAATGCTAATTTATGCATCTCGGTCGTTACGTCTACACTCTTTACTTCTTGTTTCGTTTCTAATTTTATTTGTTTTTGCTTTTTATATTTCTTTAATGTCTGTACGATACGTTCTTCATCAAATGGCTTTAAAATATAGTCTAACGCATCTACTTCAAATGCTTGCAATGCATATTGATCATAGGCAGTAGCAAAAACAATTGCAGGGGGATTTTTCATCTTCTTTAATATATTTGCGATTTCAAATCCGTTATCATCAGATAATTGAATGTCTAGAAAAACAATATCTGGTTTGTTTTTCATTAGCTCTTCTAATGCCTCCTCTACACAATCCGCCTCACCAATTATCTCAACTTCTTTCGTTCTCTCTAATAAATACTTTAGTTCGTCACGTGCTAACATTTCGTCGTCAACTACTAATACCTTTAACAATCCGCTCTTCCTCCCCTGCTTTTTTGGGAATAACAAAAGTAATCTCTGTCCCCTCATTTAATTCACTTTCAATATGAAGCATCGTTTCTTTCCCAAATAACCCAATTAGACGTTCATTAATATTATATAAAGCCGTTCCAGTCCCTTTCTTTGACGAAACTACCATCTTTCCTAATTGTTCTAAACGTTTTTCCTCAATTCCTTGTCCATTGTCTTTTACTTCAAAGTGAACCATGCCCTCTTTTTCAAAAACATGCACTTCCACTTCGCATACTGGCTGTTTCTTCGGAAAAGCATGGCGCAATGCATTTTCAACTAATAGCTGAAGTACAAATGGTGGAACTAAAGTCGTCTTTAACCCTTCCTCCATGTACATCTTCACTTCATACTTATTTGGGAACCGTGCTTGTTCTAATGATAAATATGCATGTACATGGTTTAATTCTTGTTCTAGCGGAATCAATAACTGACGTGCCCCTTGCAAATTACAACGAAAATACACGCTAAGCTGTAATAATAACTTCCTTGCTTTTTCTACATCTGTTCGGCATAAAGCTGATACTGTATTAATCGCATTAAATAAAAAGTGCGGGTTAATTTGTGCTTGTAATGCCTTTATCTCTGCATCTTGTAATAATTTGCTTTGCAACTCAGCTTCACCTAATTCAAGCTGCGTGGAAAATATTTTTGCTAACCCTTCTGCTAGTTCCTCTTCAACACGACTTAACTGGTTAGGGTTCTTGAAATACAGTTTTAATGTCCCTATCGTATTTTCATGTGAAGTTAATGGAATAACAATAGCTGCTTGCAGAGGACAGCCTTCATGTTGGCAATTAATAACCTCACGTGATTTCGCTTTCATTATTTTCCCTGTATGTAAAACCTCTTTCGATAAACCTGTTATTAAACTGTGTGAAGGAATATGATGATCTGATGCTAATCCAACGTGAGCTAATATTTTCTCTGTATCTGTTAAGGATACCGCATCCGTTCCCGTAAAACGGTGAATAATTTGTGCCACATGTTTACAAGACTCTTCTGTTAATCCTTGGCGAAAATATGGTAATGTCTTATCAGCAATTCGTAATACCTTATGTGTTTGCAAAGCTTTCGCATTTTCTTCCTGGCGCAAAATAGCTTGTATCATAGAAAGTAAAATAAAACTCCCGAAACTATTCACAAGAATCATTGGTATCGCAATTGTTTTCACGATACTAATCCCATCCTCTACAATTAATAAAATCATAATCATCTCTAAAGAAACGATAAACACACTTAAAACTGCTGAAAATTTAGGCGTAGTTGCACGATTATATTTTTTGAAAATGTATCCAATATACCCCGTTATAACACCTGCTAAAATTGATGAAATTGCACAACTTAGCGCTGTCGTCCCGCCAAGCATATAACGATGAATACCCGCAATCGATCCTACTCCAATTCCAACGATAGGCCCACCAAGTAACCCACTAATTCCAACACCCATAATACGTGTATTCGCGATTGTACTCGATGAAGAAACACCTTGTAGCCAATTTTCATTCATAATTGTATTCCCTGCAATTTCAATTCCCGTGTAATTGCTGACAATTGTAAACACTGAAAAAATACAAATAAGCTTAAGCTTATCTGCATACCCATCTTGTCTATGAAGAAGGCGCCTGAACGTTTTAATATGAGAAAGTAAAAATCCTAAAATAACAATAAGTCCGACACGTTCAATCATCATAAGTACTAAATTTAGCATCTGTAATTCATTCCTTTTTATATGAGTTAGTTTTATTATGGGAAAATAATGAAGTGGGCGTCAAGGAGAATGAAGTATCTTTTGAAATATTTTACACATAACAATTCACTCTTTATTTGACAATCTAATAGAAGAGTGCTAAAAATAAAGTAATATAATACAGTCCTTTAACCCAACCCCGTGAGGTTGAGAAGGAAGTCGGAATATACTATACGTATGGTCTTTTTTAGGGATACGTATGCTTTTTTGGCCTTCTCATCATATCAGGTGAGAAGGCCTTTTGTTATTCTTCCATAGCGACTGTAGAAGAAAATAAGGAGGAGTAATGATGAACGTCACTACTGATGTACAATCAACAACAGAGGAAACGAAGGAAAAAAGATATAAAACATTGTTTGGTTCTGCGCTAGGATATGCAGCAGAAGGTTTAGATATGTTGCTCTTATCTTTCGTACTCGTCTACATTTTAAAAGAATTTCATTTAAGCCCTGTGGAAGGTGGAAACTTAACATTAGCTACCACAATAGGAATGTTAATCGGGTCTTATTTATTTGGATTTATTGCTGATTTATTTGGGCGTATCCGTACGATGGCTTTTACAATCTTACTATTCTCACTAGCAACAGCACTTATTTATTTCGCAACAGATTATTGGCAATTATTAATTCTTCGCTTTTTAGTTGGAATGGGAGTTGGTGGTGAATTTGGGATTGGAATGGCCATCGTAACTGAAACATGGTCTAAAGAAATGCGCGCTAAGGCGACATCCGTAGTTGCACTTGGATGGCAATTTGGCGTACTAGTCGCTTCACTCCTTCCAGCATTTATCGTCCCACATTTCGGATGGAGAGCGGTTTTCTTATTTGGACTCATTCCCGCTCTACTAGCTGTCTATGTTCGCAAAAGTTTAAGTGAACCGAAAATATGGGAACAAAAACAACGATACAAAAAAGAATTGTTACAAAAAGAAGCTGAAGGTCATTTAACAACCGCTGAGGCAGAACAGCTAAAGCAAATAAAAAAGTTCCCACTTCGAAAGTTATTTGCCAATAAAAAAGTAACGATAACAACCATTGGTCTTATTATTATGTCATTCATCCAGAACTTCGGATATTATGGGATTTTTACTTGGATGCCAACTATTTTAGCAAATAAATATAATTACACGCTAGCAAAAGCGAGCGGTTGGATGTTCATCTCTACAATCGGCATGTTAATTGGAATTGCAACTTTTGGTATTCTAGCCGATAAAATTGGCCGCCGTAAAACTTTTACAATCTATTATGTCGGTGGTACTATATACTGTCTCATTTACTTCTTCTTATTCACAAACTCAACATCATTGTTATGGGGAAGTGCACTACTTGGATTCTTTGCCAATGGCATGATGGGGGGATTCGGAGCAGTTTTAGCTGAAAACTATCCTGCTGAAGCTCGCTCGACAGCAGAGAACTTTATTTTCGGTACAGGACGTGGGTTAGCTGGATTTGGACCTGTTATTATCGGCTTACTTGCTGTAGGTGGTAATTTAATGGGAGCATTATCTCTCATCTTCATTATCTATCCAATCGGTTTAGTTACAATGCTATTATGTGTCCCAGAGACGAAAGATAAAGTATTAGAATAGATTGAAACTGTACAGGGTACTATCCCCTTCGAGAAAAGTAGTTAAATAAATAGTAAAGAGGAAGCATCTCAAATGAAATGCTTCCTCTTCTTATATAAATACAATTATTTATTTTGATTTACTAGCTTTTTGGAACAAGAAGGAAGTTTTCTCTTCTTCTTTTACAATACCTTGTTTTAAGGCTAATTCCCCTGCAACTTTAGGCGCTAACCATAGCATTGGGAATAACAGAATAGATACCGGAACAGCCGTCACTACAATGAAGGATTGTAAGGCGTTAATACTTCCCTCACCCATGTATAAAAGAATCGCTGCAACTGCACCCATAATAAGCGACCAAAAAACTCGTAAGCTAATTCTAGGATCTCCATCTCCAGTCACTGCCATTGAAATCGAATAAGCCATTGAATCTCCTGTTGTCACTACAAATAAAATTGTTAATAAAAGAAATGCAGGTCCAATAATATTAGATAGTGGCAGTTGCTTTGTAATTGCAATCATAGCCGCTGGCATACCAGATTCACTTAATGCGGTCGAGATAGAACCAGGATTCATTAACTCATAAAACACACCTGATCCCCCTAGTATAGTAAACCAAAACGTTGTAATAATAGGTGCAATAACTCCAATTGCAACGATGATTTCTCGGATTGTTCTTCCTCTTGAAATTCGGCTCACTAAAATTGCCATCATCGGTCCATATCCAATAAACCATCCCCAGAAAAAGATTGTCCACGATCCTAACCAAGCTGTATCACCACGATATGTGCTCATTGGAATAAATTCATTTATATAAAATCCAAACGAAGAAACAAATGAATCGATAATAAATCCACCTGGTCCAAATAGTAATACAAATACCATTAATAGAACTGCTAATCTAACATTTAAATTACTTATAATTTGAATCCCTTTATCAATTCCTGTTACCGCAGATATAGTAGAAACAGCTACTACACAAACAATAATGGCTAATTGAGTAGTAAACACATCAGGAATGTCAAACAATGCTTGTAACCCATAACTTGCTTGTAGTCCTAAAAATCCAATTGGACCAATTGTCCCTGCAGCTACCGCAATAATGGCAAACACATCAATCATTGTTCCAAGCCAACTCTTTCGCAATTTCTCTCCAAAAATAGGATATAAAAGCGTTCGAGGTTTTAACGGCATACCTTTATGATAATGTCCGTACATCATAACTACCGCACTAATTGTACCTAAAATCGTCCAAGCCAGGAAACCCCAGTGCATATAACTTTGTGCTAAAGCAGGCATTACCGCTTCTTTCGTTCCAGCAGTTATACCTTCATGTATTGGTGGCACCGTCATCAAATGGTACATCGGCTCTGCGGCTGCCCAAAAAACGCCACCTCCAGCAAGTAATGTAGACATAATAATAGCGAGCCATTTTGTCGTACTAATCTCAGGTTTTTCTAGCCCCCCAAGTTTAACTCTCCCATATTTTGAAAACGCCATACACATTGCAACAACAAATGTACCAATTAATAAAACCTGCCAAAAGGCACCAAAATATTTAATTGAAGCTGCAAAACTTCTATTAATGGCTCCCTCTACGTAACTTTTATTTAAAATAACTGCAATTACAAATAATAAAAGTGAGCCACCACTAATAAGAAATACAGGCCAATCCGTTTTTCGACTCTTCATCCTCATTTACACTTCCTCCTTCCTCAGCAATCTAAAAAAACAACTTTATTATGTTTTATTGTTTACACCCAAAACACAATGATTATATAAGCATAATAATTCATCAATTTTCTACACACTTATGTTGTCCCTAAAAATATGCTAAATCCCTTATTTAAAAGAAAATTTCTATTCCTATTACATAAAAAAGCAAAACAAAAGACCTTATATTTCTATAAGGTCTTCGAAACAGAAATTTGATTATAACATAAGGAACTCCTTGGTTCAAAAAGCTCCTTCCAAAAATAACCGAGAGTAAAGGCTTCCATTTGCTACGTAACAGTAATTAAAAAAAATTATAATTTGCATAAAAAAACTATACTAAATTTTATTTATGAAAGAAATTCGGCTTCAAAATTTCATTCGGATACGGTTTATGATAAATATGAGTAGTAGCTGGAGATAACGGTGGAATGAGCCACACCCAATTGCCTGTTACAACCCGTCCACATGCTGCTTCTTGCTTCTCAAATTGTTGAAATTGTTGTGCAGCAGTATGGTGATCCACAATACTAACTCCTTGTTTTTTGAAGGAATGTAATACAGCAATATTCAACTCAATTAGTGCCTTGTCTTTCCATAACGTACCGTTTCTCGATGTATCGAGCTTCATCATCTCCGCAACAGCCGGAAGTAAATTATAGCGATCATGATCCGCTAAGTTACGAGCCCCAATCTCCGTTCCCATATACCATCCATTGAACGGAGCTGCCTTATAAGAAATACCGCCAATTTCTAAGCGCATATCTGAAATCATTGGAACCCCATACCATTTTGCTCCAAGTGACGAAATCGGGTATTCTGGATGTTCAATTGGCACTTCTTTTACTTCTTCTCTCGGAATTTCTTTATATATAGGTGCCTTCCCGTTTATAGAAAAAACAAGTGGCAATACATCGAAATTCGTACCTTCTCCCTGCCATCCAAGTTCCTGGCAAAAATCCGTAAACGCAGTGGAATGAGAGTCACCAATCACTCCCATTTCTGTTTTATATCCTGCATACCGAATCAATTGGTGATTATAAATTCGTATATTATTTTCTTCACCTTGATATTGCTTAAAAATTGTAATTGTCGGTTTAACTTTCCCATCGTTCGTTGCATATTTAATATGATGAATTAATGCATTGTATACACCTTCCTCATCATTTACTTCACGTGCATCTAATATGTGCATCTTACTCCAAAATAGTCTTCCGATACATCGATTACTATTGCGCCATGCCATTCGTGATCCATGAACAAGTTCTTCAAATGTATGCTCATACGTCCCCGTCTTCTCTATCTCAACTTGAATTTCTTTTATTCTCTCTTCTATGAATTGTTCTTTATTAAGCTCTTTATAGCAAACCGTAATAAAATGACTCGCTTCCTCTATTAATTGTTTCGTTTTACTCATAAACGATCTCCTTCTATTTCAACAAAACGTTACTACTTTACAGTATAAGCAAAAAGAATAAGAGTCACAAATGAAAGTCGAAGTGTTACTTTTATTGTAATATTTTTCAGAAAATTAAAGAGATTACTATTGACTTGTATAAAAAATAGGTGTATTTTTGACTCAGGTAAATTGTTTTTACCTAGACCAACTTTTTAATAAGAAAGGAGGGAATGTTATGTCTTCATTTCAATTGCCAAAGCTTTCATATGACTATGATGAACTAGAGCCATATATCGATAGCAACACGCTTTCTATTCATCATGGAAAGCACCATGCAACATACGTAAATAACTTGAATGCCACTTTAGAAAACTATACGGAATTACATAATAAATCTTTAGAAGAGTTACTATGTAATTTAGAAACTTTACCAAAAGAAATTGTTACAGCTGTCAGAAATAACGGTGGTGGACATTATTGTCATAGTCTTTTTTGGGAATTAATGAGCCCGCGAGGTGGCGGTGAGCCTAATGGAGACGTTGCAAAAGTAATTGATTATTATTTCAATACCTTTGACAACTTAAAAGATCAACTTTCCAAAGCAGCTATTAGTCGTTTTGGAAGTGGCTATGGATGGCTTGTTCTGGACGGTGAGGAACTTTCCGTTATGAGTACACCCAATCAAGATACACCTTTGCAAGAAGGTAAAATTCCATTACTCGTCATCGATGTATGGGAACACGCCTATTATTTAAAGTATCAAAATCGGCGTCCAGAATTTGTTACCAACTGGTGGCATACGGTGAACTGGGACCGGGTAAATGAAAAGTATTTACAAGCAATTCAATCACAAACACATTAGTCGTGCGCATAAGGTAAATTTGGTAATGTAAAATTAGTATTGTCGAAATCCTCCAGAATCCCCCGGATTGCCACCGGGGGATTTATGATTATTTCATTGCATGTATGTAATACCGTAATACTTTTTCTATTTCTATTTTCAACTCCCGGAACCGGAATCCTAATTCACTAGCTTTTCCATTATGTAATGTACAATTAATCACTCCATTATAAGGCGCTACATTATCTCCTACTTCTTGAACGAGTGCTTTTATTCCTATATTTTCTTCTATGAAATGAATAACTTCTCGAGTAGAAACTACCCCATTGCTACAAGCATTAATTGGCCCTTCTATATCCGTCATCCCGCACCAAGCTAAAAATTCTCCTGCTTCTTTTTCATGTATAAATGACAACTCACCATCTAGATCATTCACGGCGACAGGTTCTTGCCTCACAATATGTTCAACGTAAAATTGTAACCTTTTCGTATAATCGTTTTCTCCAATAACAACTGGAAAACGTACTGCAACAACTGGGAATATTGCTTGTTGAAGTAAAACAGCTTCGGCTAATCGCTTGCCTTCACTATAAGTAAAGTCCTTCCTACTACCATATGTAATGGCATACTCGTACGGATTAAAGTTCTCTTCTAACAAGCCTATTGCTGGTTCGTAAACAGCCATTGAAGATGTCATAACGTATTTCTTCGTTTTTCCTTGTAACACTTCACATATTATCTTCGCTGCATTCGAGCTATAGCATAAATTATCGTATACGATATCATAACTTTTATCTTCTAGACGCTCTGCTAATTGTTTTTCATCTTCTCTATCTACAATCAGCCTTTTCACTGCACTACCGAAAGGATCTTCGGTAACCCCTCTCGTCGCAATTGTTACATCGTGTCCATCTTGCAAAAGTGCTTCTACTAAATGTTTACCAAAAAATCTTGTTCCCCCTAGCACCAATACTTTTTTCAACTTCATCATCCCCACTTTGATAAATTGTAAAATACTACCTCTCTATTATAAATGCTAATATAGAAAAAGCATGGAATTCGTTTAACGATTCCATGCCTTTCTACAGAAAATATATTAACGTACTCGATATTTATAAATACAATAACAGAAGTATAAAATAGAAATTACGGATACATAAACCCATAGTTCATATACGAATCCCTCTCCCCATACTCCCATAAAGTAAAAGAGTGAAGGCAGCGTCAATGTTACCCATGATTGTACGAAGGCAATTCTTCCAAGATATTGATTGATATTCTTCTTTTGTGTATTTAATACAAAGAATAAATACCAAAGTAATGCCCACATAAACCACGTTAATGCATTAACAACATCGTGAAATTGAACAAATGAAACAACCATATAGAATAAAGCTATAATTGCTACCCAAATACAAAACCAACCTAAACCGCTACTATCCATTCCTTTTATAAAGGTAACACCTACATATAAATAGGTTAATCCAAATAAGAAAGTAGCTGCATATGAATACACTGTCCAATTGCTTTGGTCAGAAATCATGATCAAATAGAACGGAATAATAATTTGTAGTGCACCCACAAATAAATTAAAAACACCCGCACTTTTCATCTCTGCTTTCCCTAATATAACAAGACTATTTAAAAATAAAGCTGCACCCGAAAGTAATAATCCTACGTACCCCATATATCCTCATGTGAAAACCTTACATTTTCACACTGTACCCTCCCCGTCTTGTAAAAATTATATTATTCCTTATTCTCCTTCTTACTTACAACTACATACAAAGTTTTTTTGAAAACAAGTCAGACTTCCTACCTTAAAAAACAATAAAAAAAACCTTTTCATACATGTCATACAGTAATGATGTCAATCGAAATGTATCATATAATAAAAACGCTTTCAATAATACACAACTTAATTAAAAGCTAATAGGATTATTTGATTATAAACGCACTTTAACAATGATACAAGTATTAGAATACTCTTCCATATTACATTTTTTATTTCTATGAAAAGTTGATATAATAATGCATTTTCCCTATCTCCTTCTATCAATGATCTGCATAGAATGTTGTACAATCATATTAAATTAGAAAGGTCTGATATTTATGCCTCTTCATTATCCAAACCAATCTGTTATTCATTCAACAGGTGTATTAACAAGAGAGCCTGCAACAGTTTCAGCAGTAATAAATATTGTAAATTTAGATGCATATTACGCACACTATGTAAATATAGAAGTGTGGGATTGGTCTAACTATTCTAATCCTGTAAAATTACCTGTGCTCATTGGTGAAGATACAGTGGTAGAATTCCCATACCTTTTACAAGGTAACAACCTAGCAGTATTTTATGCTAATTTAGATGAAGCTATTAATTTGTATGAAATTCGTATTTCTTACCCCCCTCACTCCAATATTATTGCAAATTGTTTCGGAAGAAGCTTGCCGCCTTATACAAGCCAAGAAGGTAATACTGTATATCATAAACAACTTGTTCGCATTCATTAAGAGTTCTTTCCTCTATAGAACCAGTTGCTATTCAAATGCTATGGTCAGTAATATTTTATTACATTCGCTTTCCTAAATTGAACATATTACTGACCTCAAGCAACATAATAAAGAATACAATTTATTATATACATAACATATCCTACAAAATAATAAGAGAATGCTTTACTAACTACCTTAAATCATTTGATAGCCATTTTTATTATTTACCTGCCATCTCCAAGAATCTACACACATCTCTTCTAACCCATATTCCGCTTCCCATCCTAATTCTCGTTTCGCTTTAGATACATCAGCAAAACATACTGCTACATCACCAGGACGACGCCCTATCACTTTATAAGGTATTTTTTTACCTGAAACCTCCTCAAAAGCCTTTATCATCTCCAACACACTATACCCTTTACCTGTGCCAAGATTATATGCCTCTATTCCTTTCGTCTCAAGTACTTTCTCAAGTGCCTTTACATGTCCTTTTGCAAGGTCAACAACGTGAATATAATCACGGACACCTGTCCCGTCTTTTGTTGGATAATCGTTTCCGAATATATTTAGTTCCTTTAACTTACCTACCGCCACCTGCGTTACATATGGCATTAAATTATTCGGAATCCCATTTGGATCTTCTCCAATACGACCACTTTTATGTGCTCCGAAGGGATTGAAATAACGGAGTAACGCAATACTCCATTCATCATCAGCTTTTGCTACATCACGCATAATCTGCTCAATCATTAGTTTTGTTTGCCCATACGGGTTTGTCACACTCAGCGGAAATTCTTCTGTAATCGGTGATGTTTTTGGAATTCCATATACAGTTGCAGATGAACTAAAAATAAATTTTTTAACATTATGTTTCTGCATCACATCACATAGTATGATTGTACTTATTATATTATTATAATAATACGTAAGTGGAATTGTAGTAGATTCCCCCACTGCTTTAAATCCAGCAAAATGTATAACCGCTTCAATGTTATTTTCCAAAAAAATCTCATTCATTTTTTCACGATTTAAAACACTTTCTTTATAAAATTCAAATTGTTTTCCTGTTATTTCTTTTACTCGATTTAAGGACTCGATTGAACTATTTGAAAGATTATCTACGACTATAATTTTATAATTATTATTTAATAATTCTATACACGTATGACTACCAATATATCCTGCTCCACCTGTTATAAGTATCGCCATATATATAGTCCCCCACTTATTATTAATTATAAAATTTTATAACCTAAATACACATCTATCCTACCACAAAAGACTGATAATTTAGAATATTTATTTCAAATTATTATTTATATAAAAAAGAGCTGCATAACTTTTAAGTTATGCAGCTCTTCAACATACGTATGTGTTTATATCTTTTTTATTAATCAAGAAAAATAATAATCACTCGAAAATTTCATATTGTTAAATTACGTAGCAATATACACTTAAAAAGTGGGCAAGGCTTCCCAATAACACGAAAACGTGAAAAATTTCATGATGCCCCATATGTTTAAACTCTAACCACTTTGGCTTTGTTCCATAAATAAATCCACCGATTGTATAAAGAATGCCTCCAAGCACTAGAAGCACGATACCTCCTGCACTTAAGTTAGCAGCTAACGGTGCAAAGAACAGAACAATTAACCAGCCCATTGTAATATAAATTGCTGTTGATAACCATCTCGGGCAACTAAACCAAAACATTTTAAAAACAATACCACAAATGGCAGTTGCATAAACTAAACAAAATAATAATAAACCGTTTGCGGAATGTAATGTAATTAAACAAAATGGTGCATATGTACCTGCAATCAATATAAAAATCATAGAGTGATCAAGCTTCCGAAAGAAATAAATAACACGTTCACTGGCTACAACACTATGATATACAGCTGATGCTGTATACAGAACCATCATTCCGATGCCAAACAAAATAACAGCTGTAATTGCCGCAAAAGATGGCATCTTAATAGAAACTTTTACAAGCATAGCTAATAATGCAATAAATGATAATACAGCTCCTCCCAAGTGGGTAAAAGCATTAACCGGTTCTCTTACATAAGCATTCATATATACACCCCTCATATAATTACATGTAGTTTTTATAACTACATGTAATTATATACGCATTATTATTAGAGGTCAACATTTACAATTCATTTGTTTCGTAATACCATATTTAGAGATAAACTAAACATTATGCTCCACTAAGTTATAAAAGTGAGGGGTTCTACGTGGAAAATATAAATAAATTGCTTGAAACATTACATTTAGAAAAAAACATTACGCTTGAGGATATTCCAAATGTCGATTTGTATGTAGACCAGGTTGTCCAATTATTTGAAAATACTTATGCGGATACAACAAGAACCGATGATGAAAAAGTATTAACAAAAACAATGATTAACAATTACGCAAAAGGAAAACTGTTTATTCCAATCAAAAATAAAAAATACTCAAAAGAACATATGATTTTAATCAGCTTAATTTATCAATTAAAAGGAGCCCTTTCCATTAATGACATAAAAAGCTCCTTAGAAAATATAAATGAATCCTTATTAAACGATGATTCATTCGAATTAAATATACTATATAAAGATTATCTTTCTCTTACCGAAAACAACGTCGAAAGCTTTACACAAGACGTAAATAACCGTGTTTCAGAAGTAAGTGAAATTTCTTCCTTAGAAGATCCGAATCTAGAGAAATTTTTATTACTAACATCATTTGTGTCAATGAGTAATATGTATAGACGCTTAGCTGAGAAGTTGATTGATGATTTAAAAGAATCTTAAATAAAAAAACTATCCACCTGTTAAAGTGGATAGTTTTTTTGTTTACTTAATTGCCTCATGAACTTTTAATTGTTTACCTTTTATCGTTGTATTTCTCATAACCTTTAAAACAAGTGGTCCTTTTCCGTTTAATATTTCAACATACGAAACATTATCTTGTATTGTAATAATACCTATATCATCAGCAGAAACACCTTGAATTTTAGCAATTGTACCAACGAAATCTACCGCCCTAATTTTCTTTTTCTTTCCGCCATTAAAGTACAATTTCATAATTCCTTTGTTTAGGTCTGCATTTTTATCTTTCTTTATAATTGGTTTAGCATATATTTTTTCTTCAAATACTGCTTTCACTTTTATAACTTCTTCTTTTGAAGGTGCCAGTTCCTTTGGGATTTCAAATCCGATATATTCCTCAATCTCTTCTAAAAATCTATTTTCATAAGGCGTTATAAATGTAATAGCTTTTCCATTATTACCAGCTCGTCCCGTCCTTCCAGTACGGTGTACATAGCTTTCTTTTTCTAATGGAATATCGTAATTAATAACATGTGTAATATTATCAATATCAATTCCTCTCGCAGCTACATCAGTTGCTACTAAATAACGGAACTTTCCTTTTCTAAAATCATCCATAACTTCAAAACGATCTTCCTGCACCATACCACCGTGTATTTTGTCACAAGGATAATTAACTCGTTTTAGCTGTCTATATACATGGTCTACGTTTTCTTGTGTACGACAAAAAATAATGCAACTGTCTGGATTTTCAATCATAGTTACATCCTTAAGAAGTGAAAGCTTCTCTTCTTCCCTTACTTCAAAAAGGGTATGTTCAATTTTATCTGTTGTAATCCCAGCTGCTTTAATTTCAATATGAGTTGGTGCATTCATATATGTACGGGATAACTTTTCAACATCTTCCGGTAGGGTTGCTGAAAATAGCATTGTCATTCTTTTTGTAGGTAATTCATCAATAATGGCCTCTACTTGATCGATAAAGCCCATATTTAGCATTTCATCTGCTTCATCAATCACTAAATATTTCAATCGATCTAAGGAAAGGGTCCCTTTTTCAATATGATCCAACACACGTCCTGGGGTCCCCACTACAATATGCGTCTTTTGCTTTAACTCTAATTTTTGACGTGCAAATGGAGATTTACCATAAATTGCAGCAGCTTTAATTCTTTTGAATCGCCCTATATTCGTAATATCTTCTTTCACTTGAACAGCAAGTTCCCTCGTTGGTGTTAAAACTAATGCTTGTGGTTTATTCTCTTCCCACTCTACCATTTCACAAAGTGGTATTCCGAACGAAGCCGTTTTTCCACTTCCCGTTTGCGACTTTACAACAAGATCCTTCTTTTGCAATGCAACTGGAATAACCTCTCCTTGCACTTCTGTCGGATGCTCATATCCTAAACCAGTAAGTGCTCGTCTTACTTCTTTACTTAATGCATAATTACTAAAGCTTTTTTCACTCATATATTAACCTCATTTGATTTTATATTTAAACTATTATGTTCTTCATACCTCACTTTAGACTATAGTAAGATACTATATTAATCCACTGTTTTCAATTCGTTTCAACCTAAATTTATCTAAGTATAATTTTAAAATAGGAAAGGGCAGCCTTAATAATAAGTCTGCCCTATCTATACTATATTCATTTTTACGGAACCAATTTTTTCACGACTGGTATTCTTTGTAATACTAACGTAATTACCAGACTAAGAACAATTGCAATCGTTACATTAATAGGTATTGCCAATATTGCATGTACACGTTCATTTACTTTAGGGAAAACCATGTACAACAAGTTATTTAATAAGAAGAAGTGAAGAATATAGATTCCAAGGCTTGCTTGATTTATAAAACGGAATAACAATGGTAATTCTCGTTCTGATTTTTGGAAAGCATATTTGAAAAATATAAATAATCCAATCGCCATCAATACAACACCTGGCGCAAAATATCCGTACCAAAACTGGTCTAACTGTCCATTTGCTTTTACTGTATAGTAATATGTAATAAAGAATGTGCTAATAAATCCTACAAGTCCTCCAATATAAGAGATATTTCTCCATTTTTTCGAAATATCGTAATTGGATAAATAATAACCAAGTAAGAAATACCCTACATAGTTTGTAACGTAAAATAATTCAATATTAAAGTTGATAGGATAATAATATTTCGCTAAATTGACTACTACAGATGCATATATCCATAAAATTAAAAAGTATTCTATCTCTCTTTTTTTAGCATTCTTCACAAAGATTTTCAGTAGCGGGGTAATTAAATATATCCCTACAATCATGTATAAGAACCATAAATGTCCCCCAATAGTATCCGTTAAAAAGTGCTTTATTCCTTGCTTTAAAGATGCCGGGAAATATCCTGCATATGCTCCATATGCATAAAATATAGCGCTCCAAGCTACAAAAGGTATAATTACTTTACTTGCACGCTTCTGTAAAAATTCCCCGACTGAAATATCTTTTGTCCCCTTTAACAATAACGCTCCACTAATCATTACAA
Organism: Bacillus sp. FSL M8-0063; assembly: GCF_038005545.1. NCBI lineage: Bacteria > Bacillati > Bacillota > Bacilli > Caryophanales > Bacillaceae > Bacillus > Bacillus sp. FSL M8-0063. The sequence goes on along the minus strand of NZ_JBBOTJ010000002.1, from coordinate 257,153 downwards.
AAATCGGAACACTCGCACGTGAAATCGATTCAAACAAGTTACCAGCCATCCAGCGTGATACGTTATTTGCATCTAACATAGAAACATAACCAGCAGAAACGTGAATTGTAACCACTGCGATTGTTGCTAATACACGCAACCAATCCATATATACTAAGCGCTTCATTAGCACCCCTCCTAAATTTACCTCTTTAACTTTTATTTCCCAAACATAATTTTACATCAAATAATACTATGTTTAAACACATTTTAATTACATGAACTTACAACATACGTAGTTAAACCTTAATTTTTAAATATAAACATGAAAACCTTTGACTTATGAGTGAAAATAATGTAAATTATCTTTTGGACGAACATTTTTGAACGAAATGAATAAAATATTCGTATTTTAGGGGTGTAAATGATGGAAAACGTATTCGACTATGAAGATATTCAATTAATTCCTGCAAAATGTATTGTAAACAGCCGCTCTGAATGTGATACAACTGTCACTTTAGGTAAACATAAATTTAAATTACCTGTCGTACCTGCGAATATGCAAACGATTATTGATGAAAGAATTGCAACTTATTTAGCTGAAAACAATTACTTCTATATCATGCATCGTTTCCAACCAGAGAAACGTATCTCATTCATTAGAGATATGCAATCACGTGGATTAATCGCTTCTATTAGCGTTGGTGTAAAAGAGGACGAGTATGAATTCGTACAACAATTAGCTGCTGAGCAACTTACACCTGAATACATCACGATTGATATTGCACACGGACATTCTAATGCTGTAATCAACATGATTCAACATATTAAAAAGCATTTACCAGAAAGCTTCGTTATCGCTGGAAACGTTGGAACTCCAGAAGCGGTAAGAGAATTAGAAAACGCTGGTGCTGACGCAACAAAAGTCGGTATTGGACCTGGTAAAGTTTGTATTACTAAAATTAAAACAGGCTTTGGAACTGGCGGTTGGCAACTAGCTGCACTTCGCTGGTGTGCAAAAGCTGCAAGTAAGCCAATTATCGCTGACGGTGGTATTCGTACACACGGCGACGTAGCTAAATCTATTCGATTTGGAGCGACTCTGGTTATGATCGGTTCTCTATTTGCTGGTCATGAAGAGTCTCCAGGGGAAACAATCGAAAAAGACGGCAAACTTTATAAAGAGTACTTCGGTTCAGCTTCTGAATTCCAAAAAGGCGAGAAGAAAAACGTTGAAGGTAAGAAAATGTTCGTTGAGCATAAAGGTTCTTTAGAAGACACTTTAATCGAAATGGAACAAGATCTTCAATCTTCTATCTCTTACGCTGGTGGAACAAAATTAGACTCAATTCGTACTGTAGATTATGTAGTCGTGAAAAACTCTATTTTCAACGGTGATAAAGTATATTAATTTTTAAATTTAACTCGAAGGACAAGCATTTTTATGCTTGTCCTTCTTTTTCATGTATAAAAATGTAAAATATTTTCATTTTACTGAATTTTCTAGTATCATGTTTTTAGATACTTATAATAAGGGGGATATAACAAATGAAACACGTAATTGAGAAACGCCATATTCGCGCAGAAGTCCCTACTGAACTAACATGGGACCTCTCTGATTTATTCGAATCTGATAAAGATTGGGAAACTGCATCACGTGTATTAACAAACGATATAAAAAAACTGGATGCGTTTAAAGGACAATTACATACTAGCGCCACTACCTTCTTACATTGCCTACTTTTAGAAGAAGAGCTTTTAATGGAGTTAACAAAACTATACTCCTATGCAAATTTAAAAGAATCCACTGATCGTACAAATCCAATTATTCAAGCGAACTCTTCCAAAATTGCTGCTTTATGGACGAAAGTACATACCGCACTGTCCTTTATCCATAATGAAATCCTCTCATTCGACGAAGGAACAATTGAAAAATATTTAGCTGAAGAAACAAAACTCGAACCTTTCCGTAAATCATTACTAGACATACTACAAAAAAGGCCGCACACGCTCTCTCCTGAAACAGAAGAAGCTCTTGCTGCACTTGGCGAAGTACATAGTTCCCCATACAAAATTTACGGTATGACTAAATTAGCCGATATGGATTTTACCTCCATACAAGACGAAAAAGGAAACGAACTCCCTGTATCATTTTCATTATTTGAAAGCAAATATGAGTTCTCTCCAAGCGTAGACATACGCAGAAAAGCATACTCATCATTTGTTTCCACCTTAAAGCGATATAAAAATACAGTGGCAACAACATATGCTACTGAAGTAAAAAAACAAGTAACACTCTCTCGTTTACGCAAATTTGAATCTGTTACTCATATGCTTTTAGAACCTCAACAAGTTCCACTTGAAATGTATAACAATCAACTTGATATTATTTATAAAGAATTAGCGCCTCATATGCGCCGTTTTGCAGGTTTAAAAAAGAAAGTATTAGGACTCGATCAAATGCTGTTCTGCGACTTACATGCACCTTTAGATCCCGAATTTAATCCAACCATCACATACAAGGAGGCTGGTAAATTAATCCAATATTCTTTAAAGGTATTAGGCGATGAATATAGTTCCATTATCCAAAAAGGATTCCAAGAAAGATGGGTTGATCTTGCAGATAACGTAGGAAAATCAACCGGAGCATTTTGTTCAAGCCCATATGGTTCTCATCCATACATTTTAATTACATGGCAAAATACGATGCGTGGATGCTTCACATTAGCCCATGAATTTGGGCATGCTGGTCATTTTTATTTAGCAAATAAAAACCAGCGTATTATGAATGTACGTCCATCTATGTACTTTGTTGAAGCGCCATCTACCATGAATGAATTACTATTAGCCCAGCATTTATTAGCGACTACTGACGATAAGAGAATGCGCAGATGGGTGATTCTGCAACTACTTGGCACATATTATCATAACTTTGTTACTCACTTACTTGAGGGAGAATATCAAAGAAGAGTATATACGCTAGCAGAAGAAGGAGAAGCACTTACAGCTACAACTTTAACTGAAATAAAAACAGATGTACTTTCGACATTCTGGGGAAATTCGGTAGAAATTGACGAAGATGCTGGCTTAACTTGGATGCGTCAACCTCATTACTATATGGGCTTATATTCTTACACCTATTCCGCAGGCCTCACTGCATCTACTGCAGTAGCTCAAATGATTAAAGAGGAAGGACAACCTGCCGTTGATCGCTGGTTAGATGTACTTCGCGCTGGTGGTACGATGAAACCACTTAAATTAATGAAACATGCCGGAGTCGATATGTCAAAACCAGATGCAATACGTAAAGCTGTTTCTTACGTCGGTTCCTTAATTGATGAATTGGAACGTTCTTATCAAGAATAAAAAATAAGCCCTCGCTTTATGAGGGCTTGTTTCATATTTATTTTCCAAATCTTTTACGGTATCCACATTTCCTACATAGCTCTTCGACTGCAACTCTTTTAGAAAATCCATCGACAATGTTTGTTGCTCTTTCACCTTCTATAATGTTAGAAAATGAGTCATTATTAATATTCCCAAGGTTAATAATCCCTTCACCATCTAAACAACAAGGAATAACCGTTCCGTTCGCTAAAATACCTGCTTGATTTCGAAGACCATGACAGAATCCTTTTCCGTCATCCTCTTCTTCATGTAATGCCGGCCACTGGAATTCATAGTCTTGATTAATAAAGACACGTTCCGCAATTTTTATACCTTTTCCTGGTGTAAGCTTCTCTTCGATTTGATAAGATAGACCAAACTCATTTTCAATGATAGATAATAAATCTCTATTTTTCTGGATTTCAGCATTCGTTTTATTATCCTGAGTTAAATTCCATAATCTAAGTGAAACAATTAAATCCGATTGACTTGTCGCCTCTCTAATAAAGGAAAGTATACTTCTTACATAACCTTCTTTATCTTGCGAACCTGGATGTCCATCAAAACTGTGCAATGAAAAATTCATTTGTCTTAACGCAGGTTTATTTAACAGTCTATGCCTTCTCTTATTAATTAACGTTCCGTTCGTTGTAATATTAACTTTAAACCCTTTTTCATGGCTTAAATCTAACAATTGATCTATTTTTGGATGGAGCAATGGCTCACCCTTCACGTGCAAATAAATGTAGTCTGTGTGAGGTTTAATTTGGTCTAATCTTTTCGCAAAATCCTCCACAGAAATGAACTGCTTCTGCCTTTCCGTCGGCGGACAAAAGCTGCACGCAAGATTACATACACTCGTAATCTCCAAGTAAAACTTTTTAAACTTCTTCACCTTTAATTCCTCACTTCTATGACTACTTATACTTTTTTCCTCTTCATATTACATCACACTTTTTTAGAAATAGAAACATACTTATTTTAGGAAACCTTCGTACTACCTATTAATGTTTAAAAGACCATCGGTGGTTTTTGTCCAATGGTCTTTTTTACTCTTTTTAAATACAAAAAGTAATTTTATTTATGATACGGTTCCCCACGATTAATACGAAATGCTCTATACACTTGCTCAAGCAATACTAATCGCATTAATTGGTGTGGTAATGTCATCTTTGAAAAAGAAAGAGATTCATTTGAACGCTTCATTACTTCTGAACTTAGTCCAAGTGATCCTCCAATTACAAAAGCAACTTTACTCTTTCCATATGTAGCAAGACGATCTAAGCTTACTGCAAATTCTTCTGATGATTTTTGTTTTCCTTCTATTGCTAACGCAATGACATGCGTATCGTCAGAAATTTTATCCAGTATACGTATACCTTCTTTTTCTTTTACAATTAACATTTCTGCTTCACTTAAATTTTCTGGCGCCTTTTCATCTGGCAATTCAATTACTTCTACTTTTGCGTATGCAGATAATCGTTTTAAGTATTCTGCTATACCTTGTTTTAAATATTTTTCTTTTAATTTCCCAATTGAAATAATCGAGATATTCACACTCATTCCCCACCTTACAAACATGTTATCCACATAACTTATCCACATATCCACAATTGTTACCCACATATTGTGTGAGAATCTGTGTTCGATACAACATATGTCGCCTCGTTTTGACAAAATTCACATGTTTTTTTCTCTTTTTCCGAGTTATCCACATTGTTGATAACTGGTGCAACTTCACACTCATCCACAATAATATCTAAAGCCAATTCAACATGTTCTAAACAACAAGGTAAATTCATATTCTTCACCTCACTTTTCTACAATAGAAAACAGGAGGTAGGCCCTCCTGTTTTTAATACTTTTGAATGCCTAGTTTAACCGTTGTTGTTGCTCGTTTTGTACCACGATAAAACGTAAGAGTCATTTTATCATTAATTTTTTTATCATATAAGGCCGTACGGAATCCGATAATATCGCGAACCGGTTTTCCATCTACTGCTACAATCACATCGTGTTCTCGTAAACCAGCATCTATACCTGGCGAAGGACTTTTCACATCTAAAATGCAAACTCCCTCTGTTACATTACCTGGTAAATGCAATGTTTTTGACCAATGATAGTTTGGAATCTCATTTAACGATCTAAGTTCAATTCCAACATACGGTCTCCTTACTTTTCCATACTTCTCTAATTCATTCATAATTGGAACAGCTCTAGTAACTGGAATAGCTAGTCCAATTCCTTCTACTTCTTTTGCTGCAATTTTCATTGAGTTAATGCCAATTAATTGGCCTGCGGCATTTACAAGCGCACCACCACTATTACCTGGATTAATTGCTGCGTCTGTTTGCAATACTTCTACTTGCCAATCGTAATGTCCATCTTGATCCAAATCTACAGGAACAATACGTTCCTTAGCCGAAATAATGCCTTGTGTGACAGTTCCAGAAAATTGCAGCCCGAGTGGGTTTCCAATCGCAATGACCGGTTCTCCTCTACGAACAGTATTAGAGTCGCCAATCTCAATTATTTTTTTCACATGCTTTGCATCTATTTCTAGTACAGCTAAATCTGTGACTACATCGGTTCCTAATACTTTCCCAGGAACCTTCTTACCGTCACTTAAACTTACTTCAATACGATTTGCTCCAGCAACAACATGATTATTCGTTACGATATAAGCTTGGCCATCTGTCTTTTTATAAATTACACCCGATCCTGTACCAGCTTCTGAATCTGCCTCTGAAAAATTATCTCGTTGAATATTAATAACACCAACAACAGCTTCAGACGCACGATCAACAGCATCAACGAAGCTAATCTGTTTAATTCCTTGAGCTTCGGCCATATTACTTCCACTTGCTTCAGCTTGTGGAAGCGCGCCCGCATCATTCGCAAATAAAGGAGCTCCAAATGCAAATAACGAAGCTCCTACAATTGTTCCTGCTATACTAGAAATAACAATACCTTTATGCTTCTTTTTTCTTGCACGTTTCATACGGTAATTTTCTTCATCAATAAAGGACATATTTGTTCACCTATCTTCCTGAAAACAACTATATTCACCTTTATTGTTTACTAAAATGAAGAATTATACGTATTGAATTTTTGTAGGCATTTTCGGATCTGTGTCGTGAATTTCAAAAGCTTCTCCCACTCCAAATCCTTTTTCCTCTAGTACTTGTGATACTGACATACGTGCTAGTTCTTTCATGTTATTATCTAAACTTAAATGGGCTAAATAAATATGTTTTGTCTCATCTGTAATTACATCCGCCATTGCTAATGCAGCGTCCTCATTACAAACGTGCCCTACATCACTTAAAATACGTCGCTTAATACTCCATGGATAACGTCCCATACGAAGCATTTCCACGTCATGATTACTTTCAAACACGAAAGCATTAGCCCCCTTAATAACACCTTTCATACGGTCACTCACGTATCCCGTATCTGTAATAAGGGCTAACTTTCTATTATTGTTGTGAAAAGCATAGAACATCGGCTCTGCCGCATCATGAGAAACCCCAAATGACTCGACCTCAATATCACCGAATGTTTTCACATCCCCAACTGAGAAAATGAACTTTTGCTCAGTTGGGATATTTCCTATTAAGTGTTCCATTGCATTCCATGTTTTCTCATTTGCATAAACAGGCAAATCATATTTACGTGCCAATACACCTAATCCTTTAATATGATCACTATGTTCATGTGTTACAAGAATACCCGATACATCATTTATATTTAGTTCTGCCTGTTTAAATAAAGCCTCTGTTGCTTTACCACTTAAACCTGCATCGACGAGTAATTTCTTCTCATCTGTTCCTACATATAGCATATTCCCTGTACTTCCACTTGCAAGTACGCTAAAATGCAACCCCATTCTTTCTCACTCCAGTATGTTCATCAACCACTTGATTTTCCCTTTCCCCTAATTCCATAACTTGTCCTTCAATTGCATTTACAAAGAAGTCCTGCTTCTGCTCCGTTTTTAAGTTCCATGTTGGAGCAAGTACTTGGTTATTAGAAGTAGATGCGGTAAGGTTGGCATAACCAATTTGTGCTTCTTTTACATGTGTATTCCCATGAACTTTATTTTTTAAATACAGATTTTCTAAAGCCGTTTGGGCAGTAATAATTTCTTGCTGTTTCGTTTTTTCACTTTCGCCCATTTCTTTTAAATCAGTTAGCATCGTCTGCGAGTACGACACCAGTTCATTTTTTTCATTTAATTCCACAACAATCATTGCCTGATCGTTATAGAAAATAGGCTTATCTTTATATTTTTGGAAGAAGTAAATTTTAGAGTCTTTCATCGCTCCAAACTCATACTTTTGTCCATCCAATACATAGTTCTTTAAAAAATCACTATACTTATCTTTGGATAATGATTTTGTATTTAAAAAGGGCTCTTTTAGCTTACTTTCTATCTTGTACATATTTTGTATATGCGCCGTTTGACTCTTTAAAGACTGTACATCTTCTTCTTTAAATGCCTTATTTTCCGCCCTAATAAATGCCTCTTTTTTCGGTTCTTTAGGGAAATTACCCATAGTAATTTTGTTTGCTTTTAATTCTTGATCTATCTTTGTTTCTGCAATAAGCTCCAATTGATTACTATCTTGCTTTTGAATGAATTGAAAAATGAGAAAGAGGTCCAAAACAAAAAAGGTCACAATAAATATGGTTTTAATCCGATCCCAATCCATTTAGTCCTCCCTCACTCCACTCATATATTTTTTGTTTACCAGCTTCATCTTCAACAAACTTTACATACCAAATTGGCTGTAGTCGAGCTACTTGCCCATCTAGTGATAATTTGTATCCAATACCAATGTCTTTAATAAATCTTTTATCTACCGCGGCATTATTTTCTAAAGATGCTATTACAACGTGACCTGATGGAAGAGTAACCTTCTGTTCTATACCTTTCGTATTTAAAGACAACAATGGTCTTTCATATTCCATTACTTCTTCTGATCCCCATACTTGTCTCAATTCAGCTAATCCATCTGTATTAAATACGGAATATCCATCTTCATGTAAACGAAATACGGTCTGTCCTTTATTCATATAGTCCAAACGATATGAATCCAAACTCCCGCTGTGGCCATTTACAAAATCAAAGCTTTTTTGTAAAAGCATTAAATTATCTGGCGTTTTCTCATTTGAAACAGAAGAGTTTTTATACTTTAGCATATGATGATCATTTTCAATCTCCATAGACCTAATACCATCTGTAAATGTTTCTTTCGATTTCTCGGTAATAGGGCTTAAATAACGCGGGTCACTAAATAGAGCATTCTTAAATGTATCAACCGCTAAATTAGATGAAATATATGTTATATTACTTAATTCCGTCGTTCCATCTGATAAAAATATCTTTTTCGTATCATTAATTTGATAATCAAAATAAGGTTTCGCTGATACTATAAATTGATTTTGTGCGTTTACAATATCTTTTAAATACACACCACTTAATTTTGCTTCATATATTCTAGAGTTATCACCATCAGAAACAAAATTAACTTTAATTTCTTGATCCCTACTTCTAGAAGGGTCAAGAATAATTCGATTAAAATGTTTAGGCTTATCTATACTTTTTTCTTTCATATTAAACATAGATTTAACGGCATCAAATGGGATATTGGTAGGAAAAACAAGTTCAATTTTCCCTTCACCATGCACATAAGAAAGGAAATCAGCTTTAGCAATCGATATCTCTTTGAAACCATGTAATTCCCCTGCTTCCAAAGTTTTATAGATTGATTCTATATCTCCCTCTCTTTCACTCCCGTAATGATTTTTATCTTTATGCGCGATGATAGAAGTAGGGCGTACAACATCAGCAATTTTAGTTTGAGTAGTTCCTTCATTCCCCTGTACAAATTTTGCGTTTTGCATAGACGTGGAATCTGGCACATACGTCCATAAGTTAAAAGTAAGAAATAGGCTAATTACAACTAAATTAATTAAAACTATCGTTTTAACATTTTCCATGCTCATTCCCAATCGTCCTCTTCATCCGCTGCCATTGGCAATGTGAAATAAATAGTTGTCCCTTTTCCTTCCTCACTCTTCGCCCAAATTGAGCCACCATGTGCCTCAATCATTTCCTTCGCAATTGCTAATCCAAGTCCTGTACCACCCATTTGTCTTGAACGTGCTTTATCTACGCGATAAAAACGTTCAAAGATTTTATCGACGTTCTCTTTCGGAATACCCATTCCTTGGTCACTTACACTAATCTCTAATAATTCACCGCGATCACGTAAGCGATATGTTACTGTTCCACCTTCTGGTGAATACTTTAATGCATTCGAAATAATGTTATACAATACTTGCGTAATTTTATCCGTATCCATATCAATAAATCGAGATTTTTTAGAGAAAGATCGTTTGAAACTTACGTTTTGCTCTTTAGACATTTCAAAACGATCAATAATGTTATTAAAGAAGTCAGTAAAGTCGACCCATTCTTTCATTAAACGATGTTCTGTACTATCAAGTTTAGATAGTTGTAATAACGCATTTACAAGTCTAATCATTCTTTCTGTTTCTTCTTGTGTAACGGTTAAAAATTGCGGTGCAATATTCGGATCTTGCCACGCACCGTCCGTAAGTGCCTCTAAGTAACTGCGCATCGTTGTTAATGGCGTTCTTAATTCATGAGAAACGTTTGCCACAAACTCGCGGCGTTCCCTTTCTATACGCTCCTGCTCAGTTACATCATATAATACGGCAATCAAGCCATTTGCTTTCCCTGTCTCTTTTTGAATAACAGAGAAACTAGCACGTAAAATATATGGCTCATTTCTCGTACTAAAATCTAATAAAACAGAATCAGGCTCTTCGTATAAATGATCGAGCGTAAATTCTTCTTGTATCCCTAATACTTCTAAAACAGATTGATCGAGCGCCGTTTCACGCGAAACATTTAGCATCTTTTCCGCAGGGTCATTTAATAAAATAATGTCCCCTTTTCGGTCAGTAGCAATGACTCCATCTGTCATATGTGATAGAACGGATGACAATTTACGTCTTTCACTCTCCGTTGAAGAACGAGCTTGTTGTAATTTTTTGGATAAATTATTGAAAGATAATGCTAATTGTCCAATTTCATCATGGCTATGCACTTTTACTTTTCTCGAATAGTTTCCTTTTGCCATTTCAATCGCTTGTCTTCGCATATCTGAGATTGGCCTCGTAATCGTTTGAGCTAACAAAATTCCAAGTACAGCCGTTACGAGTAATGCAATAACGGTTCCAGTCGCAAAAATTTGATTAATATCCTTCATCTGTTTATAAACATCTTCCATAGATGCAACAATGTAAATAGCACCAAGTGCATCTTTTCCGTTGTCATCTAGAATAGGAGTAAGCATAACTTGTACACGATGGCCTGTACGACCATCCTTCTCAATTTTTATTTCTGGTTTTTTTTGTACCAATACCCGCTGAACAGCTATATCAGTTGATGTTCTATTTACCTTGTTTTGCTTTGACTCATCTGAAATAGCAAGCAACTTTCTATTCGAATCAAATACACTTACCTCTTGGATATCTTTCTTTCGATCAGAGGCAAATTTTCGAATTGAAGTTTTAATCGTTTCATCTGTTGATTCTGTTTCTGCTTTTGTATGACTTTTTTTAAACTCTTGTTTCAAGTTATATGCTAATAAGTTCGTTTGCTGCGTTAAAGAATCTCTAAAGCCTTGTACAAGACTCTTTTCTAACTCCCTTACGAAATATACTCCAATAACTTGCATTGCTATTAATATTAATAGCATGTATATGAGTACAAATTTTAAATGAATAGATTGAAAAAAACCAACTTTCTTCATATACTATTCCTGCTCTGGGTCACGCAAGTAATACCCTACTCCACGTCTAGTTACAATTAAAGTGGGATGACTTGGATTATCTTCAATTTTTTCACGTAAACGACGCACTGTTACATCCACTGTACGTACATCTCCAAAATAGTCATAACCCCAAACTGTTTGTAATAAATGCTCACGAGTCATAACTTGTCCTAAATGTTTGGCTAAATAATGTAGTAGCTCAAATTCACGATGTGTAAGTTCAATATTTTCCTCACGTTTCGTTACACTATACGCATTTGAATTGATAACGATTGGTCCAATAACCATTTCCGTATTTTCTTCTTTTTCTGCAGCACCACCTTGTTGATGGCGACGTAAATTCGCCTTCACACGAGCAAGTAATTCCCTCGTACTAAATGGCTTTGTTACATAATCATCTGCTCCAAGCTCAAGCCCTAATACTTTATCAATTTCAGAGTCCTTTGCTGTAAGCATAATAATCGGCATTTCCGAGCTTTTACGTATTTCACGGCAAACCTCCAAGCCATCCTTACCTGGTAGCATAATATCTAATAAAACCATATCTGGCTGCTCTTCATTCGCTTTTTCAATCGCTTCATCACCATCATGCGCCATTACAATTTCAAAACCTTCTTTTTCTAGGTTGAACTTCAAAATATCCGCAATCGGCTTTTCATCATCAACTACTAAAATTTTCTTTCCCATCATCGTCTATTTCCTCCTTATAAAGTGAAACTTTAATCGGGCATTTACGTGCAGTTGATCTCGCACCTAACTTCTTTACCTTCGTTGAATTTTGGGGTGGGTCTTACTGCCCGTTAATGCGGGGTAAAAATATGGTCAATATCCCTAAACACATTGATGTCTACATAGTATGTCCCTATATGGCCGCATCTTTTGCTTAAGTACTTTCTCCTCTATTCTCACAGACTCATGTATGATCCACTTTTACACGGAATCCTATACGATCTATAGAAAAACCTCTAGCTTCAACTGCTAGAGGCTTCTCATTCTATTTTAAAATAACTACTCACTTTTGTAAAATTACACAAATAAAAAGGATATTAAGTGGGCCCACTTAATATCCTGAGAGTGGCTCGGGACGGAATCGAACCGCCGACACGAGGATTTTCAGTCCTCTGCTCTACCGACTGAGCTACCGAGCCAAAACTATATATAAAACCACTAATGGTGGTATAAACAAAAGTGGCGGTCCCGACCGGGGTCGAACCGGCGATCTCCTGCGTGACAGGCAGGCATGTTAACCACTACACCACGGGACCAAAAATGAACATAAAAAAAACATGACCCGTACGGGATTCGAACCCGTGTTACCGCCGTGAAAGGGCGGTGTCTTAACCACTTGACCAACGGGCCACGAAAAATAAAATGGTGAGCCATGAAGGATTCGAACCTTCGACCCTCTGATTAAAAGTCAGATGCTCTACCAACTGAGCTAATGGCTCATACTCACCAACGTCATATTTTCGTGACGACAAGATGTATCATAACATGTTTTATTTGTTTTTTGCAATACCTTTTTTTATTTTTTTATAAAAGATAAGAAAAAACTCATGCGGACATGAGTTTTTTCTCAAAAATATCAATTAAGCTTCGTATACGTTACGAACGATATTTGTTTGGTTACGATCTGGTCCAACTGAGAACATAGATAATTGAATTCCTGTTAAATCAGAAACACGTTCTACGTATTTTCGTGCATTTTCAGGAAGCTCGTCTAATGATTTTACACCAGTAATATCTTCTGTCCAACCTGGAAGTTCTTCGTATACAGGCTCACATTTCGCTAAAATGTTTAAGTTTGCTGGAACTTCATCGATAACTTCGCCATTGTATTTGTAAGCAACGCAAATTTTAAGAGTCGGAATACCTGTTAGAACGTCGATAGAATTTAATGATAAATCTGTTAAACCACTAACACGACGTGCATGTCTTACAACAACGCTATCGAACCAGCCTACGCGGCGTGGACGACCAGTTGTCGTTCCGTACTCACGACCAACTTCACGAATTTGATGACCAATTTCATCATGAAGCTCCGTAGGGAACGGACCATCACCTACGCGGCTTGTATATGCTTTACACACACCTACAACGCGAGTAACTTTCGCAGGGCCAACTCCAGTTCCAACTGTTACACCACCAGCAATCGGGTTAGAAGATGTAACGAACGGATACGTACCGTGGTCGATATCAAGCATAACACCTTGTGCACCTTCAAATAATACACGGTGATTGTTATCTAGTGCATCATTTAGTACAACAGATGTATCACATACATATTGCGCGATTTGTTGTCCGTACTCGAAGTACTCTTCGAAGATTTCTTCTACACTGAAACCTTCTGTATCGTACATTTTTTCAAATAAACGATTTTTTTCTACTAAATTGCGCTCAAGCTTTTCTTTAAATGCTTCACGGTCTAAAAGATCAGCCATACGAATACCAATACGAGCAGCTTTATCCATATATGCAGGACCGATACCTTTTTTCGTTGTACCGATTTTGTTATCACCTTTACTTGCTTCTTCTAACTCATCTTGTTTTAAGTGATAAGGTAAAATAACGTGCGCACGGTTACTTACACGTAAATTATCAGTACTTACACCACGATCGTGTAAGTATTTTAACTCTTCAAGTAATGCTTTCGGATCTACTACTAAGCCATTTCCGATTACACAAATTTTCTCTTTATAGAAAATACCAGATGGAATTAAGTGTAATTTATATTTAACTCCGCCGAAAACAATTGTATGTCCCGCGTTATTTCCACCTTGATATCTTGCAACTACTTCCGCATGCTCAGAAAGAAAATCAGTGATTTTACCTTTTCCTTCGTCGCCCCATTGTGTTCCTACAACTACTACTGAAGACATTATTAAAGCACCTCCGCGATTTTCAAACGATCTATTCAAACAATATAATTGTACCAAAACCGAAAAAGAAGTCAACCAAAAAGCGAACATTTTTTTATTAAAAAACATTTTCGTTCGTAAGAATTATATTTTCACATTATGAAAGCCTTATCTTTCCTATAAAAAAAAAAGAAACACATCTTATTATAAGAAATGCGTTTCTTTTTTATACTCTCTTTATGCAGGCGGCGCATGTCCATCCTCGAAGCGACGTTCTAAGTTAACGAACTTATTGAACTCTTTAACGAATGCGAGCTCTACTGAGCCTACGGGACCGTTACGCTGCTTTGCAATAATAATTTCAATCGTATTTTTATTTTCCGTTTCCCGGTCATAGTAATCTTCACGATATAAGAAAGCTACAATATCGGCATCCTGCTCGATACTTCCTGATTCACGAATGTCAGACATCATCGGACGTTTATCTTGACGAGATTCTACCCCACGAGATAACTGTGACAAGGCAATAACAGGCACTTGCAATTCACGCGCAATCCCTTTTAATGTACGAGAAATCTCAGATACTTCCTGCTGACGGTTTTCTCCTGATTTCCCGCTTCCTTGAATAAGCTGTAAATAGTCAATCAAAACCATCCCAAGACCTTGTTCTTGCTTTAATCTACGGCATTTCGCTCGAATCTCATTTACTTTAATCCCTGGTGTATCATCAATATAGATACCAGCATTAGAAAGGCTCCCCATCGCCATTGTTAATTTTGCCCAATCATCAGAAGTTAATGAACCGGTACGCAGTCTTTGCGCATCAATATTCCCTTCTGCACAAAGCATACGCATAACAAGCTGATCAGAGCCCATCTCTAGACTAAAAATCGCTACATTTTCATCAGTTTTCGTCGCTACGTTTTGTGCGATATTTAATGAAAATGCGGTTTTCCCTACTGATGGACGTGCCGCTACGATAATTAAATCATTTCGCTGGAAACCTGCGGTCATCTTATCTAATTCTGTAAATCCAGTTGGTATCCCAGTAACTTCACCTTTTTGATTATGCAAAAGTTCAATTTTATCGTAAGCATCTACAAGAACATCTTTAATGTTTTGGAATGCTTTTGCATTCGTTTGGTGAGATACTTCTAATATTTTTTTCTCAGCCTCATTTAAAAGACCATCCACGTCATCTTCTCTCTCATACCCATCAGACACGATATGAGTTGCTGTTCGAATCAAACGACGTAATAGCGCTTTTTCAGCGATGATTCGTGCATAATATTCTACGTTAGCAGCGGTTGGAACAACTTCTGCTAATTCTGCTAAGTAAGAAACCCCACCAACTTCTTCTAATAATCCTTGATCAGCCATTGCTGACGTCATTATTACTAAGTCAATCGGCTCTCCTTTATCAGATAACCCAAGCATGACTTCAAAAATCTTTTGATGTTTCGTTCGATAAAATGAGTCAGGTACCAATAGTTCCGATGCTGATGTTAACGCATCTTGATCAATTAATATGGCCCCTAAAACCGCCTGCTCAGCCTCTATATTATGTGGAGGGGTACGATCAGCCATTACATCACTCATACGCAATCCTCCTTGCTTAACTTATTTTTATTGTTCACTAACATGAACTTTTACTGTTGCAGTTACTTGCGGATGCAACTTCACAGTAACGTTTGTATAGCCTAATGCACGAATCGCATCATCCATTTCAAATTTACGTTTATCAAGTTTAATTTTATGTGATTTTTGCATTGCATCTACGATTTGTTTACTTGTGATTGAACCGAATAGACGGCCACCTTCTCCAGATTTCGCCTTTACTTCTACAGTTAGTTTCTCTAACGTTTCTTTCAACTCTTTTGCATTTTCAACCTCTGCTGCTGCATCTTTTTCTTCTTTTCGCTTTTGAGCTTCTAAAGTTTTCATACTGCTATTTGTCGCTTCAGCAGCTAATCCTTGTTTTAGTAAGAAGTTATTTGCATAGCCATCTGGTACGTTTTTTATTTCTCCTTTTTTCCCTTTACCTTTTACGTCTTTTAGAAAAATTACTTTCATGATTGTGTGCCTCCCTGTAAATAGTCATCAATAACAAATCGAAGCTTCTCCTCAGCTTCATCTACGGTAACATTTTTCATTTGTGTGGCTGCATTCGTTAAATGCCCACCACCGCCTAAATTTTCCATAATTAGTTGCACGTTCACTTCACCTAAAGACCTGCCGCTAATTCCAATGAAATTCTCGCCACGTTTTGCAATAACAAATGACGCAATAATTCCTGTCATTGTTAATAATGTGTCCGCTGATTGCGCAATAAGCACTTGATCGTAGTAATCATCACTATCAACTTTTGCGATCGCAATTCCATTTGTATAAATGTACGCATTTTTAATAGCTTTTGCAACCCGTAAATACTGATCCATATCTTCTTTTAAAAGCTCTTGTACAAGTACAGTATCTGCACCATGTGAGCGTAAATAAGAAGCGGCATCAAACGTACGAGCACCCGTCCGGAATGTAAAGCTTTTCGTATCAACAATAATACCTGCTAACAATGCCGTTGCTTCTAACATTGTCATTTTTAAATTTTTCGGTTGGTACTCAAGTAATTCTGTAACAAGTTCTGCCGTGGAGGAAGCGTATGGCTCCATATAAACAAGCAATGGATCTTCAATAAAATCTTCTCCCCGGCGATGATGGTCAATAACAACTACATTTTCAATTTTGTGTAACAGTTTTTCTTCCATCACCATTGAAGGTTTATGCGTATCAACAACAACAAGTAATGAATCATCATTTGCAAATTCCATCGCTTGTCCTGGGGTAATAAAGTGAGACCATAACTCTTCGTTTTGTTTCACTTTATCCATCAAACGCTTAATTCCCTTATCAGAATCATTTTCATCTAACACAATATATCCTTTACGCTCATTTAATTGCGCTACCTTTAAAATACCAATCGCAGCACCAATTGCGTCCATATCAGGAGCCCTATGCCCCATTATAATGACATTACTACTTTCTAATACTAAATCCTTTAATGCATGCGAAATAACTCTGGCACGTACACGAGTACGTTTTTCAACTGGATTTGTCTTACCACCATAAAACTTAACTTTACCTGTCGCTTGTTTAATAGCTACTTGATCTCCACCACGGCCAAGCGCAAGGTCTAAACCGGACTGAGCCATTGCCCCAAGCTCTGATAAAGGTAAATCCCCTGATCCAACACCTACACTTAAGGTGAGTGGTATATTCCTTTTGGATGTTTCTTCACGCACCTGATCTAAAATGCTAAATTTCCCTTTCTCCATCTGTGCTAAAATACTCTCATTTAGTACAACGAAGAATCTTTCTGAAGATGCACGTTTTAAATATGCCCCATACTTAACGGCCCATTCATTTAATCGTGATGTTACAAGACTTGTTATATTCGTACGTAATTGATCATCTAACCCTTGTGTAACCTCATCATAATTATCTAAATAAATGACAGCCAAAACAGTGCGTTGATCCTCGTACATCTTTTCAATCTCTGTTTGTTCCGTTACATCAAAGAAATAAATTAACTTTTCTTCTTTCCTTACAAAAACGCGAAACTTTCGGTTATTTAAAGAGACTATATCATCGGAAGTTTCTCCCTTAATAAAAAGAAGTAACGTTTCTGATACATCATAAAGATGCCATCCAGCTAATGCATGCTGTCCTAGACATGAAGATAAATAAGGATTCGCCCAATCAATCCCATAATCCTTATTGTATAACAAAATACCAATCGGCATTTGGTTAAACGCCTCATTACTCACTTTCTTTACTCTTGTAATCATATCTGTCGTATACTTTTCGAAATTCCTTTGAAAAGTCAGTTCAAAGCGTATAACAACAAAAAGTACAATGCAAAAAATAAAAAAGGTGGATATCCCCATAATTAAATGAAAATAACAGAGGATCGCAATGAGCACAAACACGAAAAATGCCAATACGTAAACAGGATATAAAAACCACTGTTTCTTATAAAATTCAGGCATGTATACAACTCCTATAAAGTAAAACTAACTCTCCTTCCAGTTAGTTAAACAGATTAAAATAGTATAAGGAATATTACTTTATCCTCCTATTTTAGAACGCAATGAAATCCCTAAATCAATTATACCTAAGATTGTCACAAGAGGAAACAGCATCGGAATAAACATGCAGACAATAAAACTAATAATAGGAACTCCTTTCGTAAAACCTTTGCTATGCGCTATAAAAGCGATAAATGTCAGACCTTGCAGTACTAGTAATAAAGCAAATATGACATATAGGTTAGAAAATACCATATGTAAATATGATGTCGGTTCTACTTTTATAAAAGTTGATAGCAAAATAAATATAACGTAATACCAAACAATACTCTTTGGTAATTGTATATCTTTAAATTTAGGCCAAGATGTTATTTCATGTTTTAACTTTTTTAAAATACTACCTGATATTATCACTGTAATCCAAGAAAGACATACAGAAACCATTACAAATATACTCGGGAATATCGTTTGTAATATATCATTCATTTGTGCAAATAACTCTTTTTGTTCTTTACTAACCGGCATACCGGCAGCACTTGCTATCTTTTCACTTTGCACTACACTTTCATTAAACATATTTTGCATTTGCTTTATGAAATCTATGTTAAAAAACTTTATACTCGCAACGTAAATGAGCATAATACTGATTAAGTATGCAAGTGAACCTGTTATCAAAATTTCCAACGGCTTTCTTTGCTGTTTATACATGTATCCTAAAACAATACCCATCATCCCAAACACGACCGTCTTTATTAGACCTATCAGTTGAACTAAAATAATAGCAATTAAAAATGCCGCAGTAAAAACTATAAAGGCGTTAGATAATCTATATCTTATCGTTAGCAATATAAACGGCAATGGCAACGCAAACGTTACAACTGTACCTAAGATTGGAACATACATAGATATAAGCAATAACATTGCATATATAGCTAACAGCGCTGCACCCTCAGTAATAAATTTCGTATTCTTCATCATCTAACCTCTCTTTCAAAAAAAAGAAAAGCATAGCAAAATGCACAGTAGAGTCCGACTCTACTGTGCATTTCATACGCTATTATTCACCAACATATGGTAAAAGTGCCATTTGACGAGCACGTTTAATTGCAACTGTAAGTTTGCGTTGGTATTTTGCGCTTGTTCCTGTTACACGACGAGGTAAAATTTTACCACGCTCAGAAACGAAACGTTTTAATAAATCAACATCTTTATAGTCAATGCGAGTGATGCCGTTAGATGTGAAGAAACACACCTTACGACGTTTCGCACGTCCACCTTTGCGTCCTGCCATGTCTATTCCCTCCATTCTTTGTTAAAACTAACTAATTTACTGTATTAGAACGGTAAATCGTCGTCGGAAATGTCGATCGGTTGACCTACATTTGAAAATGGATCGTCATTCTTCGTAAATCCAGAGTTCCCTTGGTTACCTTGGTTGCCTTGATTACTAGATTGACCAAATGGGTTAGAGCTTTGGTTACCGAAACCAGCTCCTGATGGTTGCTGATTAAATGAACCACGTTGCTCCCCACCGCCATTACGCGGCTCTAAAAATTGTACGCTTTCCGCAAGAACTTCTGTTACATATACACGTTTACCATCTTGTCCATCGTAATTACGAGTTTGAAGACGTCCATCTACGCCTGCTAAGCTACCTTTTTTCAAATAATTTGCTACGTTTTCTGCTTGTTTACGCCATATTACACAATTAATAAAGTCAGCTTCACGCTCACCTTGTTGATTCGCAAATGCGCGATTCACAGCTAACGTAAAAGTAGCTACTGCAACACCATTGGGCGTGTAACGTAAGTCAGGGTCCTTAGTTAAACGACCAACGAGGATAACACGATTCATCAATCGAACCACTCTCCCTTATATATCAATTATTTTTCTTCTTCTTTAACAACGATATGACGAAGGATGTCTTCGTTGATCTTAGCTAAACGGTCGAATTCGTTAATTGCTTCTGCGTTAGAGTTCACGTTTAAGATCATGTAGAAACCTTCACGTAAGTCGTTGATTTCGTAAGCTAAACGACGCTTACCCCACTCTTTCGTGTTAATGATTTCTGCACCATTGTTTGTTAAAACACCTGCGAAACGTTCAACTAAAGCTTTTTGAGCTTCTTCTTCAACGCCAGGACGAATGATGTACATAATTTCGTACTTTCTCATTACACTTTCACCTCCTTTTGGTCTAAACGGCCCATAATGGGCAAGGAGCAATTAATTTATAGTAATTACTCACGAGTTTAGATTATATCATAGTAAGTTAGATGAATCAACTCACCCATGCATAAAAAACTTGGCAAACACATAATATATTTGCCAAGCTCATATCTTTATTTTTCCTAGGAAATATTGAATTAAACGTTGAAGCGGAAGTGCATAACGTCTCCGTCTTTTACGATATACTCTTTTCCTTCTAAACGAACTTTACCAGCTTCTTTTGCAGCTGTCATAGAACCGTTTGTCATTAAGTCTTCGTAAGAAACTGTTTCCGCACGAATAAATCCACGCTCAAAGTCTGTATGAATTACGCCAGCACATTGTGGTGCTTTCATACCTTGTTTAAACGTCCATGCACGTACTTCTTGCACACCAGCTGTGAAGTAAGTAGCAAGTCCTAATAAATCATATGCAGCACGAATTAATTGATCTAAACCAGATTCTTCAATGCCTAGTTCTTCAAGGAATACTTTTTTCTCTTCCTCATCTAGCTCAGCGATTTCTTCTTCGATTTTTGCACATACAACGATTACTTGAGAATTTTCATTTGCAGCAAATTCTTTTACCATTTTTACATATTTATTTTCAGAAGGATCCATAATATCATCTTCACTTACGTTTGCTACGTATAGCATTTCTTTCGTTGTAAGTAAATGAAGGCCTTTAACAATTTTCATTTGCTCTTCTGCAAATTCAACAGTACGAGCTGGTTTTCCCTCTTCAAAAGCTTCTTTTAAACGAACTAAAATTTCATGCTCATATACAGCTTCTTTATCTTTTTGTCTTGCTAACTTCGCAACACGTTCGATACGTTTATCAACAGATTCCAAATCCGCTAAGATTAGCTCTAAGTTGATTGTTTCAATATCATCGATTGGATCTACTTTCCCTGAAACGTGTGTAATATTTTCGTCTTCAAAACAACGAACAACTTGGCAAATTGCATCTACTTGGCGAATGTGAGATAAGAATTTATTTCCTAAACCTTCACCTTTACTAGCACCTTTTACGATACCTGCAATATCAGTAAACTCAAATACAGTCGGAACAGTTTTTTTCGGTTCTACTAATTCCGTTAATTTATTTAAACGCTCATCTGGTACTTCTACAATCCCTACGTTTGGATCAATTGTACAGAATGGATAGTTTGCAGATTCTGCTCCTGCTTGTGTAATTGCATTAAATAAAGTTGACTTCCCTACGTTAGGTAATCCAACAATCCCAGCCGTTAATCCCATATTTTTCACTCCTATGTCTCAATCTTTCATCATTATAGATAGTAACGAAAAAAATGACAAGTTTCCTCCAAACGAAAAAAGTAACAGCTGCCCATTGCAACTGTTACTTTCTCTCTATTCTTCGTGCTTCACAAGTATTTTTTTCACCTTACGATCAAATTCTCTTCGAGGAATCATTACTGAATGGTCACATCCCTCGCACTTAATGCGGATATCCATTCCCATACGAATAATCTTCCAGCGATTCTCACCACATGGGTGGGCTTTCTTCATTTCCACAACATCGTACAAGTTATACTGCTTTTGCTCCATTCTCCAAACCCCTCTCCATACTAAATTGCTTTTCCACTCACCAATTCTTCACGATTATATAAAACCATACGTGGATATGGAATTTCAATCCCATGTAAATCTAGACGATTTTTAATTTCTTTACGAAGGGCTCTTGCAACAACCGCATGTTGCATCGGCTCTACTTCCGCAATAACACGTAATATAACTTCTGATGCAGCCAATGTTTGCACACCTAATAACTGAGGCTTTGCTACCATTTGCGTATACTGTGCAGGTAATTCTTCTAATAACTCTTCAATAACTTGCTCCGCTTTCGCTATGTCAGCCTCATACGAAATGGATACATCAACAAATGCTACACTATTACTAACGGAATAGTTCGTAACTTGAATGATACTTCCATTTGGTAAAGTATGAATTTCGCCTGTCCAATTCTTTACTTTTGTTGTACGAAGTCCAATTTCTAGAACGACACCTTCAAACTGACCAATTTTTACATAGTCACCTACTGAAAATTGATCTTCTAGCAAAATAAATAACCCCGTAATAACATCTTTCACTAAACTTTGAGCACCAAATCCGACTGCTAAACCAATTACCCCGGCACCCGCTAATAAACCAGATGCATTAATATTAAACACACCCAAAATCGCAATTAACATAATGAACATAACAACGTATGCCACAATATTTTCAAGTAACTTCGCTACTGTAACTGTACGACGTTCTGAAATTTGAATTGGCGAACGGCTTCCCATACGAAACGCATTTCGTACAATTGCACGCGCAACTCGCACAATAATTGCACCAAGTATTAAAATAACGACTATTTTTAGTGATTTCACACCTATATTCGTCCAATCAATGGACTCAAACCATTTCAACGCTAAATCCATGTACCTCTACCTCTCCAGCTAAAATTTCTTTTTAATTATCCTTCTCATTGTATCAGAAGTCACCCTCATTTCTGAAAAATTTTTATGACTTTAATTGCATTTGTTAACTTCCATGCAGGTATAAAATGGAACGAATATATATATACTAGTACTATTATTTCCGTTTTCACTCAAATTTTACAGGAAGTACGCACTTATAGTTTTCCATTTTACTCACCATATAACATATTTTGAAAATTTATTAAAAGGATGGATGCTTCATGAATATTGGAAGTTTTCGCTTACCCTTTTTCGAAAAAGAAACTCAAAATGTTATGCACCAAGACGTAGAAGCCTCCGAGACAATTAGTAACTTCTTACTTTCCCATATCCCTATTAAAACGAATATACCGATTATTCTCGTTTGTATCGGCACAGACCGTTCTACAGGCGATGCACTCGGTCCGTTAGTCGGTACGAAACTAGAACAAGTAGGAATTAAAAACTTCCAAGTGTTCGGCACACTAGATGAGCCAGTGCATGCGCTAAATTTAGAAGAAAGAATTCGGAATATACAGAAAGATAATCCTACTTCATTTATAATTGCGGTCGATGCCTGTTTAGGAAAGTCTCAAAGCATCGGTTCCATTACTACCGGAATGGGGCCTAGTAAACCTGGAGCTGCGATGAACAAGAAATTACCTGCAGTTGGTGATTTACATATTCATGGCATCGTAAATCTAAATGGTTTTATGGAGTTTTTCGTCCTGCAAAATACACGATTAAGTTTAGTCATGAAAATGGCTGATGTAATTGCACAAAGTATAAAAGAAACAGACCAAAAATTATCTGTATTAAAAAAAGCAAACCATCTATAAATAATAAGATGGTTTGCTTTTTAGTTTTTCTGCGCTAATAATTCTAAAATACGATTTAAATCTTCTTTATTAAAAAATTCAATTTCGATTTTACCTTTTTCTTTTTTCGTTTCTTTAATTTTCACATCTGTGCCAAACTTTTCTCTTAAGAACGTTTCGCGTTCTACGAAAAATATGTTTCTCTCTTTTTTCACTTGTTTTGTTTCACGTGAAACGCGTTGATTAATCTCCTGAACAATTTTCTCTAATTGACGAACGTTTAATCCTTCTTTTTCGATTCGTTTTAATAAAGATTTCAATTGTTCTTCATCTTTTATCGTAAGCAAAGTTCTCCCATGGGCCATTGAAAGTTGACCATTTGCAATCATATCTTGCACAAATGGAGGGAGGCTTAATAACCGCGTATAATTTGCAATGTAAGGTCTGCTCTTACCAAGACGTTTTGCTAATTGTTCTTGCGTTACATTTAGCTCATTCATTAACATTTGATATGCCATTGCTTCTTCCATTGGGTTTAAATCTTCTCGTTGTAAGTTTTCAAGCAATGCAAACTCCATCATTTGCTGCTCATTTAATTGTCTTACAACAGCAGGTACCTTTTCGAGCCCTGCCTCTTTGGCAGCACGATATCTTCTTTCACCTGCAACAATTTCATATCCTTTAATACTCTTCCTAGCAATTAACGGTTGCAATATGCCGTGTTCTTTAATAGAGGCCGATAATTCTTGAATTGCCTCTTTATTAAAGTGTTTACGTGGTTGATATGGATTCGGTCTTAATTCAGTTATCACAATCTCCTGAATTGCCTCTTCTTCTTTCACATCTAAATCAGGAAAAAACACATTAATTCCTCTTCCTAATCCTTTAGCCACCTGCAATCACTTCCTCTGCTAAATCTATATATACTTCTGCCCCTCTTGATTTAGCGTCATACTGCATAATTGGTTTCCCATGACTTGGTGCTTCACTTAAACGAACATTACGAGGAATAATCGAACGGTATACTTTATCCCTAAAGTATTTTTTCACTTCATCTATAACCTGGATCCCTAAATTCGTGCGGGCATCCAACATCGTTAGCAATACACCTTGAATTGCTAGATTTTTATTTAAGTGCTTTTGCACAAGTCGAACTGTATTTAATAGCTGACTTAATCCTTCTAGTGCGTAATATTCGCATTGAACAGGAATAATAACAGAATCTGCTGCGGTTAATGCATTAATCGTTAATAACCCTAAGGACGGGGGACAGTCGATAATAATATAGTCGTATTCATCACGAACTGGCTGTAATGCCCTTTGTAAACGTACTTCCCGGGAAATAGTCGGTACCAATTCAATTTCAGCACCTGCCAATTGAATTGTAGCGGGTAGAACATCTAAGTTTTCAGTTGCGGTTTTACGTATAACCCCTTGAACATCTGCATCTTCCACAAGAACATTGTAAATACATTGATCTAATTCGGATTTTTCAATTCCCACACCAGTCGTTGCATTTCCTTGAGCGTCAATATCTACAAGAAGGACTTTTTTACCTACTTGTGCCAATCCAGCCCCTAAATTAACAGATGTTGTTGTTTTTCCAACGCCACCTTTTTGATTGGCAATAGCAATGATTTTTCCCATGATGTCACCTACTTTCAACCTTTCTATCTTATTCTAGTAATAATTACGTTTATTGTAACATGAAATAAAAGTTTTTCTTTTACGTCCTTATTAAACTTCAAAATTTATTTCTAAACTCCTTCTTCATCTAACAAGAAAATATAGTAAAAGAGACCTATCCAATAGGATAAGGTCTCTAACACGCCATTATTATTTTTTCTTCGGAATTTTAATTGTAATTTGATAGTACTCATCAAATTCTTCTTCCGCAGAATTAACATTTAAACCACTGTCAGCAACCATTTGTAATGACTGCCTAATTGTATTCATGGCAATTCTCGTATCTCGACTTACTGCTTTTTGCTTTGCCTTACGCTTCGGTTTGGCTTCCTCTAGTAATTTCGCAATTCGTTCCTCTGTTTGCTTTACATTCAGTTGTTTCTCCACAATTTCCTGTAAAACCTTCAGTTGTAATTCCTC
Organism: Bacillus sp. FSL M8-0063; assembly: GCF_038005545.1. Taxonomy (NCBI): domain Bacteria; kingdom Bacillati; phylum Bacillota; class Bacilli; order Caryophanales; family Bacillaceae; genus Bacillus; species Bacillus sp. FSL M8-0063. Next base: position 231,378 of record NZ_JBBOTJ010000002.1, on the reverse strand, counting down.
ATTCTTTAAAGGAATGAGCGCGCGGGCATGACGTTCTGTAATACTTTTTTCTAATAACGCACGTTTTATTTCTTCAGGCAACTTTAACAATCGCAACTTATTTGCGATTGTGGATTGTCCTTTTCCAAGTCGTTGTGCCAATGCTTCTTGTGTTAAATTATGTAACTCAATTAGCTTTTGATATGCCACAGCTTCCTCGATTGCTGTTAGTTCCTCACGTTGCAAGTTTTCAATTAAAGCTACAGAAGCTGTCTCTGTATCATTTAAGTTCTTTATAATTGCAGGAACCTTTTCCCACCCTAACTTTGTTGCCGCACGGAAACGCCTTTCTCCAGCGATAATCTCGTACTTGTCATCCTCATATTGCCTCACAACAATCGGCTGAATCAGTCCATGTGTACGAATCGTTAGTGCTAGCTCTTCAATTCGTGCATCATCAAAAACTGTTCGTGGTTGATAACGGTTAGGGGTAATATTTACTATCGGAATTTCTTGTATTTCTTCATATACCTTTTTATCTATTTCTTCATGGCTTTCGTCTTGTAATTCGAATTCGCTCTCTTTATCTCCAAAGCCAAATAAACGAGAAAACGTATTTTTCATACATATTCCACCACCTTTTAGGCCTATTGACTATTCTCCATAAAATGTTTCCTATGAAACATTTACGTTTTCATTTATATAATTCAATCTTACGTCTAATAAGATTTATTTTTCAATAGGTAATTTATTGGGTGTTCCCGGTTTGCGTGGATATTTCTTTGGTGTCTTGCGCTTTTTCTCGATTAATAAAATATTACGTTCACTTTCTTCAAACGGTAATTGGAACGTAGACATTTCTTTTAAATTCCCGCCTAGCACCTCTAAAGCATACTTGCCATTTTCAATTTCTTCGTTTGCTGCGGCACCTTTCATTGCAATGAACGTTCCCCCAACTTTTACAAGTGGTAAACATAGCTCACTCAATACCGAAAGACGCGCAACTGCACGTGCCATTACAATATCGTACGATTCACGTACACCTTCTTTTTTCCCAAATGTTTCAGCACGATCGTGACAAAACGCAACGTCACCTAATTCCAACTTTTGTGCTAAATGATTTAAGAAGTTAATACGTTTTTGCAATGAGTCTACAATTGTTACTTTTAAGTGCGGGAAACAGATTTTCAAAGGAATACTTGGAAATCCAGCTCCTGCGCCAACATCACAAATTGAGAATGGTTCTGAAAAATCATAATAAAAAGCAGCCGTAATGGAATCAAAAAAGTGTTTTAAATATACTTCCTCTTTCTCCGTAATAGCCGTTAAGTTCATTTTTTCATTCCACTCTACTAATGTTTCAAAGTAGATTTCGAACTGCTCTAACTGTCTAGAAGAGAGGGTGATACCCTTCTCTTCTAGCATAGATTGAAATTGTTCTATGTTCATCTAACAATATCTCCTTACTATTTATTGGTTCGATACTCGCGCAATTTTTCCTTGTTCAATATACACAAGTAAAATAGAAACATCCGCTGGATTCACGCCAGAAATACGTGAAGCCTGCCCCATTGAAAGTGGACGAACATCTTTCAATTTCTGTCTCGCTTCTGAGGCAAGGCTAGAAATCGCATCATAATCAATATCCACAGGGATTTTTTTGTTTTCCATTTTCTTCATACGCTCTACTTGCTGTAAAGATTTTTCGATATATCCTTCGTACTTAATCTGAATTTCAACTTGTTCTGTAATTTCATCACTTAATTCTACTTCACTTGGTACTAAAAGATGAATATGCTCATATGTCATCTCTGGACGACGTAATAAGTCACTTGCACGTATTCCATCTTTCAATTCACTTCCGCCAATACTACGAATTAATTCTTGAACTTCAGGACGTGGTTTAATAATAATGCTGCTTAAACGTTCCTTTTCCTGTTCAATTTTTAATTTTTTATTTGTAAATCGCTCATAGCGTTCTTCTTTAATTAATCCAATTTCACGACCAACTTCAGTTAAACGAAGATCAGCATTATCGTGGCGTAATAATAGGCGATATTCTGCACGAGACGTTAATAAGCGATATGGTTCATTTGTACCTTTCGTTACAAGATCATCAATTAAGACACCAATATAAGCATCCGCGCGACCTAAAATAACTTCTTTTTTACCTAAAGAACGACATGCTGCATTAATCCCAGCCATAAGCCCTTGTCCTGCCGCCTCTTCGTAACCAGAAGTTCCGTTAATTTGTCCTGCTGTATATAAATTTTTAATTTTTTTCGTTTCAAGTGTTGGCCATAGTTGTGTTGGCACAATTGCATCATATTCAATTGCATAACCTGTACGCATCATTTCAACGTTTTCTAGGCCAGGTATTGTTCTAAGCATATCACGTTGCACATCTTCTGGTAAGCTTGTGGATAAACCTTGTACATACACCTCTTGTGTATTACGTCCTTCTGGCTCTAAGAAAATTTGATGACGTGGTTTATCATTAAATCTTACTACTTTGTCTTCGATTGAAGGACAATATCTAGGTCCTGTTCCCTTAATCATACCAGAATACATAGCTGAGCGATGTAGGTTTTCATCTATTAAACGATGTGTTTCCGTACTTGTATACGTCAACCAACATGGAATTTGATCCATAATAAATTTTGTCGTTTCAAAAGAGAAAGCTCGTGGTTTATCATCACCTGGCTGAATTTCTGTTTTACTGTAATCAATCGTATTACTATTTACACGCGGAGGTGTACCTGTTTTAAATCTAACAAGATCAAATCCAAGCTCCTCTAAATGTTCGGATAAAGTTATAGATGGTTGTTGATTATTCGGACCGCTCGAATATTTTAAACCTCCCATAATAATCTCACCGCGTAAAAATGTTCCAGTCGTAATTACAACTGTTTTGGCTGTATATTCAGCACCAGCTTGCGTAACTACCCCTTTACATTCGCCATCTTCGACGATTAAACGCTCAACCATTCCTTGGAACAACGTTAAATTTGGTGTTTCTTCAATTGTTTTCTTTAATTCATGCTGGTAAGAGAACTTATCTGCTTGTGCGCGAAGCGCGCGTACAGCTGGTCCTTTACCTGTATTTAACATACGCATTTGAATATACGTTTTATCAATGTTGCGTCCCATTTCTCCGCCTAATGCATCAATTTCCCGAACAACAATCCCTTTTGCTGGTCCACCAACAGAAGGGTTACATGGCATAAACGCTACCATATCTAAATTAATTGTTAACATTAATGTTTTGGAGCCCATTCGTGCTGCCGCAAGACCAGCTTCACATCCTGCATGACCTGCACCGATTACTATGACATCGTATGAACCGGCATTGTATCCCATTGTTTATTCCTCCTAATAATCTCTATCTTTCTAAAACATCGCTATATTATTTTCCTAAACAAAATTGAGAGAACAACTGGTCAATTAGGCTTTCATGGACGGTATCACCAGTAATTTCACCAAGTATTTCCCACGTTCTTGTTAAATCAATTTGCACCATATCAATTGGAACACCATTTTCTATTGCCTCAATTGCATCTCCAATTGTTTTTCCTGCTTGTGTTAATAATCCAATATGTCTCGCGTTAGAAACATATGTCACATCTGCAGAATCAATTGTTCCTTCAAAGAATAAATCAGCTATTGCCTTTTCAAGCTCATCTATTCCTTGTTCCTCAATTAACGATGTTGTAATAATACGATTTCCCGCTGCCAATTCTGTAACACGTTCCATATCGATTACTTGCGATAAATCTGTCTTATTTACAATAATAATGAAATCTTTTCCTTGTACGGCACGGAATAGATCTTCATCCTCATGCGTTAAAGCCTCGCTATAATTAACGACAACTAAAACTAAATCAGCTTGGCTCATCATTTCTTTTGAACGCTCTACACCAATTCGTTCAACAACATCTTCTGTTTCACGAATCCCGGCTGTATCTATAAGTTTAAGTGGTACACCACGCACATTAACGTACTCTTCAATAACATCACGAGTTGTTCCTGCAATATCAGTTACAATTGCCTTTTTCTCCTGAACAAGACTATTTAATAGCGATGACTTCCCAACGTTAGGTCTACCGATGATTGCAGTAGCAATACCTTCACGTAAAATCTTTCCTTGCTTCGATGTTTCTAATATTTTTGCAATTTCCGTACGAACATGTGTAGCTTTCTCAATTAAAATATTATGTGTCATTTCTTCCACATCATCATATTCTGGGTAATCTATGTTTACCTCAACATGAGCCAACGTTTCTAATATGTCCTGACGCAGACGGCCGATTAATTTAGATAATCGCCCTTCCATTTGGTTAATCGCTACGTTCATTGCACGATCTGTTTTTGCACGGATTAAGTCCATAACAGCTTCTGCTTGTGATAAATCAATACGGCCATTTAAAAAAGCACGTTTTGTAAATTCACCAGGCTCTGCTAATCGTACTCCTTGTGCTAAAATAAGCTGCAATACTTTATTTACCGAAACAAGTCCGCCGTGACAGTTAATTTCCACTATATTTTCACGTGTAAAAGTCCTTGGTGCACGCAGAATAGATACCATCACTTCTTCAATAACCTGATTTGTATCTAAATCGACAATATGACCATAATGAATTGTGTGAGAAGGAACTTCTGTTAAATCCTTCCCTTTAAAAATACGATTAACTTTTTCAACCGCATCATCCCCACTTACTCGAACAATGGCAATTGCACCCTCTCCAAGCGCTGTGGAAATCGCGGCAATTGTATCAAATTCCATGTCCTTTCACCTCACTTGCTTATTTATCTCTATTTCAACATGATTATTTTCTTCACTAAATTATTAGAATACCATAACGAACCTATCTACAAAAGAATAATAACTCATTTTATTATGTCCTCATGTAAAAAACACTAAACTTATTCACAGTGGATAAGTTTAGTGTTTTTTAGTTATCCACACCTATTTTCCGCTCAAAAAAACCGGCACTCAATTGAGTAACCGGTCACTTGGAAGATATTACAACATGTCGATGTGGTTCTTTTCCTTCAGAAGTTGTAATGATATTTTGATGATTAGATAATGCTTGGTGGATAATCTTTCGTTCAAAAGATGGCATAGGCTCCAACACAACTCTTTTTTTCGTACTTACTACTTGTTTTGCTAATCGATAAGAAAGTGCTTCTAATGTACCTTTTCTTTTACTACGATAATTTTCAGCATCTAGTGTGATACCAATATACTGCTTCGTACTACGATTCGCCACAAGTTTTGTTAAATACTGTAAAGAATTCAAGGTGTTTCCTCTTTTACCAATCAAAACACCTATATTTTCGCCAGAAATTGTAAATTCAACTTCGCGTCCTTTTACAATTTTACTAATCTCAGCTTCCACACCCATATCGTGAATAACATTTTTTAAATATTCTTCACATTCTTGAATTGGATCTTTCTTCAATACAACTTCTACTACTGCAGGTCGATTCCCAAATAAACCTAGGAACCCTCTTTTACCCTCATCAATAATATTTATATCTACTCGGTCTTTTGGAACATTTAGTTGTCTTAAAGCATCTTGTACTGCCAGCTCGACTGTTTGTCCTTTAGCAGTAACTACACTCACTTGCTTGATCCTCCTGCCTTACTAGCCTTAATTTCTGGCCCCTTGATCAAGTACATTTGAGCGATACCAAAGATGTTACCAACAACCCAGTAAAGTGATAATGCAGCTGGGAAGTTAATTGCAAAGACTAAGATCATAATTGGCATAAGCCAAATCATCATTGCCATTTGCGGATTTTGACCAGCTGTTCCTGCCATTGCAAGCTTTTGCTGAATAAATGTCGTAATTGCCGCGACAATCGGTAAGATATAGTACGGATCTGCCTGCCCTAAATCGAACCATAAAAATGTATGCTTACTAATTTCAGCTGTTCTCATAATCGCATGGTAAAACGCGAATAAAATAGGCATCTGAACAAATATCGGTAAACATCCTGCTAATGGGTTTACACCATTTTTTTGATATAACTGCATCATTTCTTGTTGTAGTTTTTGCTGTGTTGCTTGATCTTTAGAACTATATTTCTCTTTTAACTTCACCATTTCTGGTTGTAACGCCTGCATTGCTTTCGTACTCTTCGTTTGTTTAATCATTAATGGTAATAATGCAAAACGAATGATAAGAGTTGTAACAACGATTGCTAAACCGTAATTACTACCAAATAAGTTGGCAAAATACGTAATTAACTGAGAAAGCGGATATACGAAATATTCATTCCAAATTCCAGTACTTTTCGGTGTAATCGGCTGATTCACTTCACTACAGCCAGTAGCAATTGCCATTAATGCAATAACCATGGCTAGTAAACCTATTTTCTTTTTCAAAGCCTGCTCCTCCTTGTTTCGGTATGTATATAGTGTAATTCATTTCCTTACGCTACTTTTTTATTCTTTTCATACCAGAGCGTTTAAAGACATGAATTAAGCTTTTCTTTAATTCTTCATATGTCATCTCTGCACAAGGCTTCCTTGCTATTATAACAAAATCTTTTCCAGAATCTATCTCATCTTTTAATTCTGTGATCGACTGGCGAATCATACGTTTAATTCGATTACGCACTACTGCATTTCCTATTTTCTTGCTGACAGAAAGGCCAATACGAAAGTTTGGCTGCTCTCCCTTATCTAGTTGATAGACAACAAGCTGACGGTTAGCATTCGATTTTCCTTTTTGAAAAACCGTCTGGAATTCATCATTCTTTTTTATACGATATTTTTTCTTCATATCAATTGACACTCCTGTAGTTCATCAGTGGAAATTCACTATTATTAGAAAAAAAGACCACTGAACGATCAGTGGTCTACGCAGATAATACTTTTCTTCCTTTACGACGACGAGCTGCTAGCACTTTACGTCCGTTCGCTGTGCTCATACGGCTGCGGAAACCATGTACTTTGCTGCGCTTACGTTTATTTGGTTGGTAAGTTCTTTTCATTATATGACACCTCCCTGAGGAATATCTGTTAAAGACAGTCCTATAAATTATAGTTAATCAACTAGGAAAATGTCAATGGTTCTCGAAATTTTCATCAAATATTCATTTTGAACCTATTCACATACTTTTTCACAGACCCTATATTTGCTTGTGGATAAATGTTTTTTCTGGGTTTTTATATCCACAAACCCTTTTCGTACTTTTACACAGTATATCGTGTTGTGGACAAGTTTATTCCACAAGGTATTGATTTTGTGGATAACTTTCTTAAATTCATTGCTATAGCTACTTTTTTTTGATATTATAGTTGTGTTTTCACTTTGAATAAGTTTTCCACACCTTTATCTTATCCACAATTTGTGTATAACATGTGGACAGTTTTAATCACATGTGGGTAAATGCTTATCCACATTTGCTTTTTTTGTCGAAAACCCTATCTCATATACAAACGACGTTTTTAGGTTTTAAAATACGTTTCGTATAAATATACATTTTATATTTATTTAGGTTGTACATTTGTTGCGCAACCTTATTCTTTTACCATCTTAGTAAAGGAGGGACACCTTTGGAAAACATCTCTGATTTATGGAACAGCGCCTTAAAAGAACTAGAAAAAAAGGTCAGTAAACCAAGTTATGAAACATGGTTAAAATCAACAACCGCACATAATTTAAAGAAAGACGTATTAACAATTACAGCTCCAAATGAATTCGCTCGTGATTGGTTAGAATCTCATTATTCAGAGCTAATTTCGGAAACACTTTATGATTTAACGGGGGCAAAATTAGCTATTCGCTTTATTATTCCCCAAAGTCAAGCTGAAGAGGAGATTGATCTTCCTCCTTCTAAACCAAATTCAGCACAAGATGATTCTAATCATTTACCACAGAGTATGCTAAATCCAAAATATACGTTTGATACATTTGTTATTGGCTCTGGTAACCGTTTTGCTCACGCTGCTTCATTGGCAGTAGCCGAAGCGCCAGCTAAAGCATATAATCCCCTCTTTATTTACGGGGGAGTTGGACTCGGGAAGACCCATTTAATGCATGCAATTGGTCATTATGTAATTGAACATAACCCAAACGCAAAGGTTGTATATTTATCATCAGAAAAATTTACAAATGAATTCATTAATTCAATTCGTGATAATAAAGCGGTCGATTTTCGTAATAAATACCGTAATGTAGATGTTTTATTAATAGATGATATTCAATTTCTAGCAGGAAAAGAACAAACTCAAGAAGAGTTTTTCCATACATTCAATGCATTACACGAAGAAAGTAAACAAATTGTAATTTCAAGTGATCGGCCACCAAAAGAAATTCCAACTTTAGAAGATCGTCTTCGTTCTCGCTTTGAATGGGGACTCATTACGGATATTACGCCACCAGATTTAGAAACACGAATTGCAATTTTACGTAAAAAAGCAAAGGCTGAAGGACTCGATATACCAAATGAGGTTATGCTTTATATTGCAAATCAAATTGATTCAAACATTCGTGAACTAGAAGGTGCACTTATCCGAGTTGTAGCTTATTCATCTTTAATTAACAAAGATATTAATGCTGATTTAGCAGCTGAAGCACTTAAAAATATTATTCCAAATTCTAAACCAAAAATTATCTCCATTTATGATATTCAAAAGGCTGTCGGGGATGTTTATCAAATAAAACTGGAAGATTTCAAGGCGAAAAAGCGAACAAAATCAGTTGCCTTCCCTCGCCAAATTGCAATGTATTTATCACGCGAACTTACAGATTACTCCTTACCTAAAATCGGTGAAGAATTTGGTGGACGTGATCATACAACAGTTATCCATGCTCATGAAAAAATTTCTAAGCTACTTAAAACGGATACGCAATTACAAAAACAAGTTGAAGAAATTAACGATATTTTAAAGTAGTAGCTGAATAGTGTGAATAACTTCCCTTGTTTTACGCACAGTCTATCCACATGTAGATAGACTGTTTTTACATCCTTTAACGGGGTTATCCACATATCCACAAGCCCTATTACTATTACTACTATTTTTTATCTTTATTAATTAAATAAAATATTATACTTACCGGAGGTTTTTCTTTATGCGTTTTACAATACAAAAAGACTATCTTGTAAGAAGTGTACAAGATGTAATGAAGGCTGTTTCTTCTCGTACAACAATTCCGATCCTTACAGGAATTAAAGTTGTCGCTACGGAAGAAGGAGTTACGTTAACAGGAAGCGATGCTGATATTTCTATTGAATCCTTTATCCCAGTTGAAGACAATGGAAAAGAAATCGTAGAAGTAGCACAATCAGGAAGTATTATTTTACAAGCAAAATATTTTAGTGAGATTGTAAAAAAATTACCTAAAGAGACTGTCGAAATTTCTGTGGAAAATCATTTTATGACGAAAATAATTTCTGGAAAATCAGAGTTTAATTTAAATGGTTTAGATTCTGCTGAATATCCATTGTTACCACAAATTGAAGAACATCATGTTTTTAAGATTCCAACAGATTTACTGAAACATATGATCAGACAAACTGTATTTGCAGTTTCCACTTCTGAAACAAGACCGATCTTGACAGGTGTAAACTGGAAAGTATATAACAGCGAATTAACTTGCATTGCTACAGATAGTCACAGGTTAGCTCTTCGAAAAGCAAAAATCGAAGGAATCGCAGATGAATTTCAAGCGAATGTTGTTATTCCAGGTAAAAGCTTAAATGAATTAAGCAAAATTCTAGATGAGTCTGAAGAAATGGTAGATATCGTTATTACGGAGTATCAAGTATTATTCCGTACAAAGCATTTATTATTCTTCTCAAGATTGTTAGAAGGTAATTATCCGGATACAACTCGTTTAATTCCAGCCGAAAGTAAAACAGATATTTTTGTAAATACAAAAGAATTTTTACAAGCAATTGATCGTGCATCTCTATTAGCAAGGGATGGTCGTAATAATGTTGTAAAATTATCAACTTTAGAACAGGAAATGCTAGAAATTTCTTCGAATTCACCAGAAATTGGGAAAGTAGTAGAAGAAGTTCAATGTGAAAAAGTAGATGGGGAAGAGTTAAAAATATCTTTTAGTGCAAAATATATGATGGATGCATTAAAAGCTTTAGATAGTACTGAAATTAAAATTAGCTTTACTGGTGCGATGAGACCATTCTTAATTCGTACAGTAAATGATGATTCCATTATTCAATTAATTTTACCGGTTCGTACTTACTAAGTAAGAAGTAAGGGTTGCTAGTTTTCAGATACTAGTAGCCCTTATTTGATTTTTGGGTATTACTTTCCTAATGTTAGTTTATTTAGTACAATGAAAGAATGAACACTTTCAGAAAGTGAGCGATTTTATGAAACGTATTAAAATTTCAACAGAGTATATTACACTAGGACAATTTTTGAAGTTAGCTGATGTAATTGATACAGGTGGCGCTGTAAAATGGTTTTTACAAGAATATGAAGTGTACGTGAATCAAGAACTTGAAAATAGAAGAGGTCGCAAATTATATGCGAACGATATTATTGAAATTCCAGGAAGCGGAAGTTTCCAAGTTCAGTCATAAAGGGGGAGCCCTTTGTTTATTTCAGAAATACAATTAAAAAACTATCGCAATTATGAAAAGTTAGAGCTTTCCTTTGAAGATAAAGTGAATGTGATTATCGGTGAAAACGCACAAGGGAAAACGAATTTGATGGAAGCTATTTATGTTTTAGCGATGGCGAAATCTCATAGAACCTCTAATGATCGCGAGCTTATCCGTTGGGATGAAGACTTCGGTCAAATTAAAGGGAAATTACAAAAGAGAAATAGTTCTTTGTCTTTGGAATTAAATATTTCGAAAAAAGGTAAAAAGGCAAAATTAAATCAACTTGAACAACAAAAATTGAGTCAATATATTGGCATGATGAATGTTGTCATGTTTGCCCCAGAAGATTTAAATCTTGTAAAAGGAAGCCCTCAAGTAAGAAGACGCTTTTTAGATATGGAATTAGGCCAAATAGCTCCAGTCTATTTGTATGAATTGAGTCAATATCAAAAGGTGCTCACGCAACGAAATCACTTGCTGAAAAAGATGCAAGGGAATAGTAAGAATGAGGAAACGATGTTGGATGTATTTACACTTCAACTTATTGAGCATGGTGCAAAAATATTGCAAAAACGGTTTGAGTTTTTGCATTTACTACAAGAATGGGCAGCTCCAATTCATCGCGGTATAAGCCGTGGATTAGAAGAATTAGAAATTGTCTATAAACCAAGTGTAGATGTATCAGAATCAATGGATTTGTCGAAAATAAAAGAAGTATACTATGAAAATTTTCAATCTGTGAAACAACGTGAGATTTTCCGTGGTACGACTTTAATTGGTCCTCATCGTGATGATTTACAATTCTTCGTTAATAGTAAAAATGTTCAAGTCTTTGGTTCGCAAGGACAACAACGAACGACCGCACTGTCCCTAAAATTAGCTGAAATTGAATTGATTTACTCAGAAGTTAAGGAATATCCGATTCTTTTATTGGATGATGTATTATCAGAATTAGATGATTATCGTCAATCGCATCTGTTAAATACAATTCAAGGAAAAGTGCAAACATTTGTGACAACGACGAGTGTCGACGGAATTGAACACGAAACATTAAAAGAAGCGAAAACAATTCATGTAACGAACGGCACGGTAGATTGTGAAATAGATAGGGCGTAATCCCTATTTAAATGGAAAAGTAGGTGATCTTTGTGTCAATGGAACAAAAGCAAATGGAAGAAAACTCATATGATGAAAGTCAGATACAGGTACTTGAAGGATTAGAAGCGGTTCGAAAACGCCCTGGGATGTATATTGGATCTACAAGTGGAAAAGGACTTCACCATCTTGTGTGGGAAATCGTCGATAATAGTATTGATGAAGCACTTGCAGGGTATTGTGATGAAATTAACGTTAGTATCGAAGAAGATAATAGTATTCTTGTAACGGATAATGGACGTGGTATTCCAGTTGGTATACAAGAAAAAATGGGACGTCCTGCTGTGGAAGTTATAATGACCGTTCTTCATGCTGGTGGTAAGTTTGGCGGTGGCGGTTATAAAGTTTCTGGTGGTTTGCATGGTGTTGGGGCATCTGTAGTAAATGCTCTATCAACAGAACTAGAAGTATTTGTACATCGTGAAGGCAAAATCCATTATCAAAAATACGAAAGAGGTATTCCGGTTGCGGATTTAAAAGTCATTGGTGACACAGATCAAACAGGGACGATAACTCGATTTAAACCAGATCCAGAAATTTTTCAGGAAACAATAGTATACGAATTTGATACGTTAGCAACTCGTATGCGTGAATTAGCATTTTTAAATCGTAATATTAAATTAACAATTGAAGATAAACGTGAACATAAACAGAAGAAAGAATTCCATTATGAAGGTGGAATTAAATCATATGTTGAACATTTAAATCGTTCAAAACAGCCAATTCATGAAGAACCTGTATATGTAGAAGGTTCAAAAGATGGTATTCAGGTTGAAGTTGCGCTTCAATATAACGAAGGATACACAAATCATATTTACTCATTTACAAATAATATTCATACGTATGAAGGTGGTACACATGAGGTAGGATTTAAAACAGCCTTAACTCGTGTGATCAACGATTATGGTCGTAAAAATAATATTTTAAAAGATGCGGATAGTAATTTAACTGGTGAAGATGTTCGTGAAGGTTTAACAGCGATTGTGTCAATTAAACATCCAAATCCACAATTCGAAGGACAAACGAAGACAAAACTTGGAAATAGTGAAGCAAGAACAATTACAGAGTCAGTATTCTCAGAGGCATTTGAAAAGTTCTTACTGGAAAATCCCAATGTTGCACGTAAAATTATAGATAAAGGGACGATGGCAGCGCGTGCGCGTGTAGCAGCTAAAAAGGCTCGTGAGTTAACTCGCCGAAAGAGTGCTTTAGAAGTTTCAAGTTTACCAGGGAAATTGGCAGACTGTTCTTCTAAAGATCCAGCAATTAGTGAAATCTATATCGTAGAGGGTGACTCTGCGGGTGGGTCTGCAAAACAAGGGCGCGATCGTCATTTCCAAGCAATTTTACCGCTGAAGGGTAAAATTATTAATGTTGAAAAGGCACGCTTAGATAAAATTTTATCAAATGATGAAGTTCGTACAATTATTACGGCGATTGGTACAAATATCGGCGGAGACTTCGCTATTGAAAAAGCACGCTATCATAAAGTTATTATTATGACGGATGCCGATGTTGATGGTGCGCATATTCGTACCCTATTATTAACGTTCTTCTATCGCTATATGCGTCAAATAATTGAGTGCGGTTATATATATATCGCACAGCCACCTTTGTTTAAAGTACAACAAGGTAAGAAAATTCAATATGCTTACAACGATAAGGAACTTGAAAAAATCTTAGCTGAATTACCAGCCCAACCTAAGCCGGGGATTCAGCGTTATAAAGGTCTAGGGGAAATGAATCCAACTCAGTTATGGGAGACGACAATGGACCCAGAAGTACGTTCATTACTTCAAGTTTCACTTCAAGATGCAATTGAAGCGGATGAAACATTTGAAATTTTGATGGGAGATAAAGTAGAGCCACGTCGTAACTTTATCCAAGAAAATGCAAAATACGTGAAAAACCTTGATATTTAAATGGGTAATGACAGGAATCTAAGTATTCCTGTCTTCTACATATAAATCAATGTATGTGTAACGGAAATGTAAGAGGAGGTGCTGGTTGATGTCAGACAATCAACAACAAGCACGAATTCGAGAAATTAATATTAGTCATGAAATGCGTACCTCGTTTTTAGATTACGCAATGAGTGTTATCGTATCTCGTGCATTACCAGATGTTCGTGATGGATTAAAACCTGTGCATCGTAGGGTTTTATATGCGATGAATGATTTAGGAATTACAGCTGATAAAGCATATAAGAAATCAGCGCGTATTGTCGGTGAAGTAATCGGTAAGTATCACCCTCACGGTGATTCAGCTGTTTACGAGACGATGGTACGTATGGCGCAAGATTTTAGTCAACGTTATATGCTTGTTGATGGGCATGGTAACTTTGGTTCTGTTGATGGTGATTCAGCAGCAGCGATGCGTTATACAGAAGCGAGAATGTCTAAGATCTCTATGGAATTAATACGTGATATTTCAAAAAACACGATTGATTATCAAGATAACTATGATGGTTCTGAAAGAGAGCCAATTGTATTGCCAGCGCGTTTCCCTAATTTATTAGTGAATGGTACGACGGGTATTGCGGTAGGTATGGCAACGAATATTCCACCGCATCAACTTGGTGAAGTAATTGATGGTGTATTGGCACTAAGCCATAATCCCGACATTACGATTGCGGAATTAATGGAGTTTATTCCAGGACCAGATTTTCCAACAGCAGGTTTAATTTTGGGACGAAGTGGGATTCGAAGAGCGTATGAAACAGGTAGAGGCTCTATTATGCTTCGAGCTAAAGTTGAAATTGAAGAGAAGTCAAATGGTAAACAATCTATTCTTGTAACTGAACTACCTTATCAAGTTAATAAGGCGCGATTAATTGAAAAAATTGCAGAATTAGTTCGTGATAAGAAAATTGAAGGTATTACGGATTTACGTGATGAGTCAGATCGAAACGGTATGCGTATTGTTATGGAAGTACGCCGTGATGCCAATGCCAATGTACTATTAAATAATCTATATAAACATACAGCACTTCAAACGAGTTTTGGTATTAATATGTTGTCTCTTGTAAATGGAGAGCCACAAGTACTAAATTTAAAACAAAATTTATATCATTACTTGGAGCATCAGAAGGTAGTAATTCGTCGACGTACTGCTTATGAATTAGAAAAAGCAGAGGCGCGTGCTCATATTTTAGAAGGATTACGAATTGCTCTAGATCATCTAGATGAAGTTATTACGTTAATTCGTAGTTCGAAAACAGCAGATATTGCAAAACAGGGCTTAATGGAACGTTTCGGTTTAAGTGAGAAACAAGCACAAGCAATTTTAGATATGCGTCTGCAACGTTTAACAGGATTAGAACGTGAAAAAATTGAGCAAGAATATCAAGACTTAATGAAGTTAATCGCTGAATTACAAGCAATCTTAGCAGATGAAGAGAAAGTTCTTGAAATTATTCGTGAAGAATTAACGGAAGTAAAAGAACGCTTCAATGATAAGAGACGAACGGAAATCACAATTGGTGGCATGGAATTTATTGAAGATGAAGATTTGATTCCAGAGCAAAACATCGCTATTACGTTAACTCATAATGGTTATATTAAGAGGTTACCGGCTTCTACGTACAAAACACAGAACCGTGGTGGACGTGGTGTGCAAGGAATGGGAACAAATGATGATGATTTCGTAGAACATTTATTAACTACTTCTACGCATGATCACATTTTATTCTTTACTAATAAAGGGAAAGTATACCGTACGAAAGGATATGAAATCCCAGAGTATAGTCGTACAGCAAAAGGTATACCTATTATTAACTTATTAGGTGTAGATAAGGGTGAATGGATTAACGCCATTATTCCAATTCGTGAATTTGGTGATGATGAATTCTTATTCTTCACAACAAAACAAGGTATTTCTAAGAGAACGCCACTTTCATCATTTGCAAATATACGTACGAATGGTTTAATCGCCATTTCTCTTCGTGAAGAGGATGAAGTAATATCTGTACGTTTAACATCTGGTGATAAGGATATTATTGTAGGAACAAGCAATGGTATGTTAATTCGCTTTAACGAGCAAGATGTGCGTTCTATGGGACGTAATGCGGCTGGTGTAAAAGCAATTACATTAGGTGATGAAGATCAAGTTGTAGGCATGGAAATTGTCGAAGAGGATGTAAATGTTCTAATCGTAACGAAAAATGGTTATGGAAAACGTACACCTATTGATGAATACCGTTTACAAAGCCGTGGTGGTAAAGGTCTGAAGACTTGTAATATTACAGATAAAAACGGTAAATTAGTAGCTGTTAAATCTGTAACAGGTGAAGAAGATATCATGTTAATTACGGCAGCAGGTGTTATTATTCGTATGCCAGTTGATCAAATCTCTCAAATGGGACGTAATACACAAGGTGTTCGTCTAATTCGATTAGAGGATGAGCAAGAGGTAGCGACGGTAGCAAAAGCACAGAAAGATGAAGAAGAGGAATCTAATGAAGAGGTTTCTTCTGAAGAATAAGAGGGGGGATTTTTTCCTCCTCTTATTTTTTTATAATAATACTTGCATAGCAATGGGAAAGTCTATATAATAGGCAGAGTCAGCAAATGAGAGATACAAATTATCTTAAAAAACTTGTTGACGAAAATAATATACTGTGATATATTATGAAAGTCGCTGAAACGCGATGTTGAACTTTGAAAACTAAACGAAACAAACAACGTGAAACGTCAATTTTTATTTTTAGATGCTAGACAAACTAACTTTATTGGAGAGTTTGATCCTGGCTCAGGATGAACGCTGGCGGCGTGCCTAATACATGCAAGTCGAGCGAATGGATTGAGAGCTTGCTCTCAAGAAGTTAGCGGCGGACGGGTGAGTAACACGTGGGTAACCTGCCCATAAGACTGGGATAACTCCGGGAAACCGGGGCTAATACCGGATAATATTTTGAACTGCATGGTTCGAAATTGAAAGGCGGCTTCGGCTGTCACTTATGGATGGACCCGCGTCGCATTAGCTAGTTGGTGAGGTAACGGCTCACCAAGGCAACGATGCGTAGCCGACCTGAGAGGGTGATCGGCCACACTGGGACTGAGACACGGCCCAGACTCCTACGGGAGGCAGCAGTAGGGAATCTTCCGCAATGGACGAAAGTCTGACGGAGCAACGCCGCGTGAGTGATGAAGGCTTTCGGGTCGTAAAACTCTGTTGTTAGGGAAGAACAAGTGCTAGTTGAATAAGCTGGCACCTTGACGGTACCTAACCAGAAAGCCACGGCTAACTACGTGCCAGCAGCCGCGGTAATACGTAGGTGGCAAGCGTTATCCGGAATTATTGGGCGTAAAGCGCGCGCAGGTGGTTTCTTAAGTCTGATGTGAAAGCCCACGGCTCAACCGTGGAGGGTCATTGGAAACTGGGAGACTTGAGTGCAGAAGAGGAAAGTGGAATTCCATGTGTAGCGGTGAAATGCGTAGAGATATGGAGGAACACCAGTGGCGAAGGCGACTTTCTGGTCTGTAACTGACACTGAGGCGCGAAAGCGTGGGGAGCAAACAGGATTAGATACCCTGGTAGTCCACGCCGTAAACGATGAGTGCTAAGTGTTAGAGGGTTTCCGCCCTTTAGTGCTGAAGTTAACGCATTAAGCACTCCGCCTGGGGAGTACGGCCGCAAGGCTGAAACTCAAAGGAATTGACGGGGGCCCGCACAAGCGGTGGAGCATGTGGTTTAATTCGAAGCAACGCGAAGAACCTTACCAGGTCTTGACATCCTCTGAAAACCCTAGAGATAGGGCTTCTCCTTCGGGAGCAGAGTGACAGGTGGTGCATGGTTGTCGTCAGCTCGTGTCGTGAGATGTTGGGTTAAGTCCCGCAACGAGCGCAACCCTTGATCTTAGTTGCCATCATTAAGTTGGGCACTCTAAGGTGACTGCCGGTGACAAACCGGAGGAAGGTGGGGATGACGTCAAATCATCATGCCCCTTATGACCTGGGCTACACACGTGCTACAATGGACGGTACAAAGAGCTGCAAGACCGCGAGGTGGAGCTAATCTCATAAAACCGTTCTCAGTTCGGATTGTAGGCTGCAACTCGCCTACATGAAGCTGGAATCGCTAGTAATCGCGGATCAGCATGCCGCGGTGAATACGTTCCCGGGCCTTGTACACACCGCCCGTCACACCACGAGAGTTTGTAACACCCGAAGTCGGTGGGGTAACCTTTATGGAGCCAGCCGCCTAAGGTGGGACAGATGATTGGGGTGAAGTCGTAACAAGGTAGCCGTATCGGAAGGTGCGGCTGGATCACCTCCTTTCTATGGAGAATTGATGAACGCTGTTCATCAATATAAGTTTCCGTGTTTCGTTTTGTTCAGTTTTGAGAGAACTATCTCTCATATATAAATGTATGTTCTTTGAAAACTAGATAACAGTGTAGCTCATATTTTTTTAATTTTAGTTTGGTTAAGTTAGAAAGGGCGCACGGTGGATGCCTTGACACTAGGAGTCGATGAAGGACGGGACTAACGCCGATATGCTTCGGGGAGCTGTAAGTAAGCTTTGATCCGAAGATTTCCGAATGGGGAAACCCACCATACGTAATGGTATGGTATCCTTACCTGAATACATAGGGTAAGGAAGACAGACCCAGGGAACTGAAACATCTAAGTACCTGGAGGAAGAGAAAGCAAATGCGATTTCCTGAGTAGCGGCGAGCGAAACGGAACATAGCCCAAACCAAGAGGCTTGCCTCTTGGGGTTGTAGGACATTCTATACGGAGTTACAAAGGAACGAGGTAGACGAAGCGACCTGGAAAGGTCCGTCGTAGAGGGTAACAACCCCGTAGTCGAAACTTCGTTCTCTCTTGAATGTATCCTGAGTACGGCGGAACACGTGAAATTCCGTCGGAATCTGGGAGGACCATCTCCCAAGGCTAAATACTCCCTAGTGATCGATAGTGAACCAGTACCGTGAGGGAAAGGTGAAAAGCACCCCGGAAGGGGAGTGAAAGAGATCCTGAAACCGTGTGCCTACAAATAGTCAGAGCCCGTTAATGGGTGATGGCGTGCCTTTTGTAGAATGAACCGGCGAGTTACGATCCCGTGCGAGGTTAAGCTGAAGAGGCGGAGCCGCAGCGAAAGCGAGTCTGAATAGGGCGTTTAGTACGTGGTCGTAGACCCGAAACCAGGTGATCTACCCATGTCCAGGGTGAAGTTCAGGTAACACTGAATGGAGGCCCGAACCCACGCACGTTGAAAAGTGCGGGGATGAGGTGTGGGTAGCGGAGAAATTCCAATCGAACCTGGAGATAGCTGGTTCTCCCCGAAATAGCTTTAGGGCTAGCCTTAAGTGTAAGAGTCTTGGAGGTAGAGCACTGATTGAACTAGGGGTCCTCATCGGATTACCGAATTCAGTCAAACTCCGAATGCCAATGACTTATCCTTAGGAGTCAGACTGCGAGTGATAAGATCCGTAGTCAAGAGGGAAACAGCCCAGATCGCCAGCTAAGGTCCCAAAGTGTGTATTAAGTGGAAAAGGATGTGGAGTTGCTTAGACAACTAGGATGTTGGCTTAGAAGCAGCCACCATTTAAAGAGTGCGTAATAGCTCACTAGTCGAGTGACTCTGCGCCGAAAATGTACCGGGGCTAAATACACCACCGAAGCTGCGAATTGATACCAATGGTATCAGTGGTAGGGGAGCGTTCTAAGTGCAGTGAAGTCAGACCGGAAGGACTGGTGGAGCGCTTAGAAGTGAGAATGCCGGTATGAGTAGCGAAAGACGGGTGAGAATCCCGTCCACCGAATGCCTAAGGTTTCCTGAGGAAGGCTCGTCCGCTCAGGGTTAGTCAGGACCTAAGCCGAGGCCGACAGGCGTAGGCGATGGACAACAGGTTGATATTCCTGTACCACCTCTTTATCGTTTGAGCAATGGAGGGACGCAGAAGGATAGAAGAAGCGTGCGATTGGTTGTGCACGTCCAAGCAGTTAGGCTGATAAGTAGGCAAATCCGCTTATCGTGAAGGCTGAGCTGTGATGGGGAAGCTCCTTATGGAGCGAAGTCTTTGATTCCCCGCTGCCAAGAAAAGCTTCTAGCGAGATAAAAGGTGCCTGTACCGCAAACCGACACAGGTAGGCGAGGAGAGAATCCTAAGGTGTGCGAGAGAACTCTGGTTAAGGAACTCGGCAAAATGACCCCGTAACTTCGGGAGAAGGGGTGCTTTCTTAACGGAAAGCCGCAGTGAATAGGCCCAAGCGACTGTTTAGCAAAAACACAGGTCTCTGCGAAGCCGTAAGGCGAAGTATAGGGGCTGACACCTGCCCGGTGCTGGAAGGTTAAGGAGAGGGGTTAGCGTAAGCGAAGCTCTGAACTGAAGCCCCAGTAAACGGCGGCCGTAACTATAACGGTCCTAAGGTAGCGAAATTCCTTGTCGGGTAAGTTCCGACCCGCACGAAAGGTGTAACGATTTGGGCACTGTCTCAACCAGAGACTCGGTGAAATTATAGTACCTGTGAAGATGCAGGTTACCCGCGACAGGACGGAAAGACCCCGTGGAGCTTTACTGTAGCCTGATATTGAATTTTGGTACATTTTGTACAGGATAGGCGGGAGCCATTGAAACCGGAGCGCTAGCTTCGGTGGAGGCGCTGGTGGGATACCGCCCTGAATGTATTGAAATTCTAACCTACGGGTCTTATCGACCCGGGAGACAGTGTCAGGTGGGCAGTTTGACTGGGGCGGTCGCCTCCTAAAGTGTAACGGAGGCGCCCAAAGGTTCCCTCAGAATGGTTGGAAATCATTCGTAGAGTGCAAAGGCATAAGGGAGCTTGACTGCGAGACCTACAAGTCGAGCAGGGACGAAAGTCGGGCTTAGTGATCCGGTGGTTCCGCATGGAAGGGCCATCGCTCAACGGATAAAAGCTACCCCGGGGATAACAGGCTTATCTCCCCCAAGAGTCCACATCGACGGGGAGGTTTGGCACCTCGATGTCGGCTCATCGCATCCTGGGGCTGTAGTCGGTCCCAAGGGTTGGGCTGTTCGCCCATTAAAGCGGTACGCGAGCTGGGTTCAGAACGTCGTGAGACAGTTCGGTCCCTATCCGTCGTGGGCGTAGGAAATTTGAGAGGAGCTGTCCTTAGTACGAGAGGACCGGGATGGACGCACCGCTGGTGTACCAGTTGTTCTGCCAAGGGCATAGCTGGGTAGCTATGTGCGGAAGGGATAAGTGCTGAAAGCATCTAAGCATGAAGCCCCCCTCAAGATGAGATTTCCCATAGCGTAAGCTAGTAAGATCCCTGAAAGATGATCAGGTTGATAGGTTCGAGGTGGAAGCATGGTGACATGTGGAGCTGACGAATACTAATAGATCGAGGACTTAACCATATAATATGTAGCAAATGTTATCTAGTTTTGAAGGAATATGCCTTCATAGTTTGGTGATGATGGCAGAGAGGTCACACCCGTTCCCATACCGAACACGGAAGTTAAGCTCTCTAGCGCCGATGGTAGTTGGGACCTTGTCCCTGTGAGAGTAGGACGTCGCCAAGCAATTAAAAACACAAGTCTTTTGACTTGTGTTTTTTTTATTTCCCATGGAATAGGCCTGGTCCTGTTAGTAAAAAAGATGAAATATAGTAAGGGATTTTTTGAGCAGAAATAGTAAGAAATTGATAAATAAATGGGTAATCTTCAGAACCATAGCTCCCAAGTAAATCATACCACCAATCTGTTTCATATCTAGAAATCATACTTAAATTGTAGAGCAATAAATAATGAACAAGAAGTTCAGGTAATACTGGTTTAGGATTTCTCGGGTCAGTTGTAATTGGTAAGTAATAAGCATCAGCAAGATATTCGTAGTATAAGGGCGTACTATATATAGGATTCCACGATTGGATAGGAGCTGTAAAAAGCAAATTCGATCCGCTCGTTTTCCCGGGAACATGTTGTATGGATAAATGTTTACAAGTTGATTCAATGTAACGTGAAAATCTTTCTGTAGTCATATGGAGTCGATCTAGTATGTTGACCGAAAAGGAAAGTTCATTTGTATTTGTTGAATCGATTTTATATAATGTGGCCCCTCTTTGACTATAGCGAAATAAATTTTGTAATTCAGGAATATTTCCCATTAGATCTAACATGTTAAACTTCTCTGCTTCTAAGTGTTTCATGTGAAACAGCTGTTCTGCAATATGAGTAAATAATCCATTTTTTTGCACCCTCACCTCATCTTCTAAAAATTGATACCCCTGTTTTTTTCGTTTACGAGTCGTAACACCATGAGCTAAAACAGTAGTGGATTCTGGATAGTTAGGATCAATAGTTAGTAAGCAGGCTTTAAAAAGTTGGCTCATTCCATAAAACAATAACATTGGCTGAATGGAAAATGGGGCTACCTTATATAATTCATAATAGTTTTTCCCGTGTTCTAAGTAATAAATAAAGGGATAACAATTTTCGAAACTTTTTTTTTCAGCATCTTGTATGGAGGATTTTTCATAGCAACGGGCAAGATAACGTTGTACATTTTGAGATGAAAAGAAGAAACTTAATTGCTGCCAAGTACAATGTGTTTGATGCATATATTACGCTCCTTTTATTGTCTAAAAATTCTAACATATATATACGTCCTTGACAGTATTTTAACCAATTGATAAGCTACTAATAATAATTTCTGGTATCATGGGGGGAACAATTATGTGGGAATCTAAATTTGTTAAAGAAGGTTTGACTTTTGATGACGTATTACTTGTACCAGCAAAGTCAGATGTACTACCAAGAGAAGTAAGTGTTAAAACAGTTTTATCTGAAAGCTTACAGTTAAATATCCCGTTAATTAGTGCAGGAATGGATACAGTAACAGAAGCTGATATGGCTATTGCAATGGCTCGTCAAGGCGGTTTAGGAATTATTCATAAAAACATGTCTATTGAACAACAAGCGGAGCAAGTTGATAAAGTAAAACGTTCTGAAAGTGGCGTTATTTCAGATCCTTTCTTTTTAACTCCAGAACATCAAGTGTATGATGCAGAGCATCTTATGGGAAAATACCGTATCTCAGGTGTACCGGTTGTAAATAATTTAGACGAGCGAAAATTAGTTGGTATTATTACAAACCGTGATATGCGTTTTATCCAAGACTACTCAATCAAAATTTCCGACGTAATGACAAAAGAAAAGCTAATTACAGCTCCAGTTGGTACAACGCTGGAAGAAGCTGAAAAGATCCTACAAAAGTACAAAATTGAAAAACTCCCTCTCGTTGATAACAACGGTGTATTACAAGGGCTGATTACAATAAAAGATATTGAAAAAGTAATTGAATTCCCAAATTCTGCGAAGGATAAGCAAGGACGCTTATTAGTTGGAGCAGCGGTTGGTGTAACGGCTGATGCTATGCTTCGTATCGACGCATTAGTAAAAGCTAGCGTAGATGCAATCGTACTCGATACAGCTCATGGACATTCTCAAGGTGTTATTGATAAAGTAAAAGAAGTTCGTGCGAAATATCCATCACTAAATATTATCGCTGGAAATGTTGCTACTGCTGAAGCAACGAAAGCATTAATTGAAGCAGGTGCAAACGTAGTTAAAGTTGGTATTGGACCAGGCTCTATTTGTACGACACGCGTTGTAGCTGGCGTGGGTGTACCACAATTAACAGCAGTTTATGATTGTGCAACAGAAGCTCGTAAACACGGTATTCCGGTTATTGCTGATGGTGGTGTTAAGTACTCTGGTGACATGGTAAAAGCTTTAGCAGCAGGAGCACACGTTGTTATGCTAGGTAGTATGTTTGCTGGTGTTGCTGAAAGCCCTGGAGAGACTGAAATTTACCAAGGTCGTCAATTTAAAGTATATCGTGGTATGGGTTCTGTCGGAGCGATGGAAAAAGGAAGTAAAGACCGTTACTTCCAAGAAGGAAATAAAAAACTTGTTCCAGAAGGTATTGAAGGTCGAGTACCATATAAAGGACCTTTAGCAGATACAGTTCATCAATTAGTTGGTGGATTACGTGCCGGTATGGGATATTGCGGAGCGCAGAATTTAGAATTCTTACGTGAGAATGCACAATTCATTCGTATGTCAGGTGCTGGTTTACGTGAAAGCCACCCTCATCACGTACAAATTACAAAAGAGGCTCCAAACTACTCATTATAATGTCTGATATACAAATAGACGGAGATTTGATATCTCTGTCTATTTTTTTTTGATTATGTTAGAATAACGGTTATGTGAGTACATAGATATTGGGGGTAACAGACGTGAAAGGTATGTTTTGCAAAAGATTCATTGCTTTAGTAACAATGCTTACACTAGCTTGTAGTATGTTGTTACCATATAGCAATGCATCAGCAGAAACAGGAGCTTCTTTAAACATTGAAGCAGGTGCAGCAATTTTAGTTGAAGCAAATTCTGGGAAAATTTTATATCAAAAGAATGCAGATGAATTATTATCAATTGCTAGTATGACAAAGATGATGAGTGAATATTTAGTTCATGAAGCAGTGGATAAAGGAAAACTTAAGTGGGATCAAAAAATTAAGGTTTCTGAATATGCGTATAAGGTTTCACAAGATGCTTCTTTATCAAATGTTGCATTAGAAAATGGCGGCATTTATACAGTAAAAGAGTTATATGAAGCAATGGCAATCTTTTCTGCAAATGGTGCAACAATTGCATTAGCAGAAGCAATTGCAGGTAAAGAAGTAGACTTCGTAAAAATGATGAATGATAAATCGAAAGAACTAGGGTTGAAAAATTATAAATTTGTCAATTCTACAGGTTTAACGAATAAAGATTTAAAGGGAATGCACCCTGAAGGAACAACAGCGGATGAAGAAAATAAAATGTCTGCAAAGGATGTTGCAACTTTAGCACAACATTTAATTAAAGATTACCCAAAAGTGTTAGATACAGCAAAAATCCCGAAAAAAGAATTTCGTCCACAAAAAGAGAAGTTTGCAATGTCGAACTGGAACTGGATGTTAAAGGGCTTAGTGAAAGAATATGATGGCGTAGATGGCCTGAAAACAGGCTCGACTCCAGAAGCCGGGGATTGCTTCACTGGTACGGTTGAAAGAAACGGTATGCGTTTTATTTCTGTAGTTATTAAAACAAGTTCTCATACAGCACGTTTTGATGAAACAAAGAAGCTATATGATTATGGATTTGCTAACTTTGAAATGAAGCAAATGTATAAAAAAGATTCTTCAGTAAAAGGACAAGAAACAGTACGAGTAGAAAATGCTAAAGATAAAGATGTAGCAGTTCAAACAAAACAAGCTGTTTCACTTCCAGTGCCAAAAGGAAGTAAAGATGTTTATAAAACAGAATTAAAAGAAGCAAATAAGGGACAAGAAGCACCTATTAAAAAGGGAGCTGTACTTGGCCAAATGGTAATCACACCAAAAGATGCGAATGACCCTGGATTTTTATCTGGTAAGTCATTACAAATAGATCTTGTAACAACGTCTGCAGTAGAGGAAGCGAATTGGTTTACTCGCTCTATGCGCGGAATTGGTTCTTTCTTTAGTGGTATATGGAATAGTGCTGTTGATACAGTAAAAGGTTGGTTTTAAAAGCTCCTCATTGTAGGGGCTTTTTCTTATTCCTATTTTTCATACCGACTTTATGAAAAAGTAGTAGACAAGCATCTGATGGTTAGTGGTAGAATGTAAGAGTATTCTTAATTTTCGCCTTTAACGGGGAAAAGCAATTCACCTAGGGGGGTTTTTGTAACATGACAAATGTAACAGGGACAGAACGTGTAAAACGTGGAATGGCAGAAATGCAAAAAGGCGGCGTTATTATGGACGTAATTAACGCTGAACAAGCAAAAATTGCAGAAGAGGCAGGCGCAGTTGCCGTTATGGCACTAGAGCGTGTACCAGCAGATATTCGTGCAGCAGGTGGCGTTTCTCGTATGGCAGACCCAACAATCGTTGAGGAAGTTATGGGTGCGGTGTCAATTCCGGTTATGGCAAAATGCCGTATCGGTCACCTTGTAGAAGCACGTGTATTAGAATCATTAGGGGTAGACTATATCGATGAGAGTGAAGTGTTAACTCCTGCCGATGAAGTATACCATTTAAATAAACGTGATTACACAGTTCCATTTGTATGTGGTTGCCGTGATATCGGAGAAGCTGCACGTCGTATTGCA
The DNA here is from genome assembly GCF_038005545.1 of Bacillus sp. FSL M8-0063. Taxonomy (NCBI): domain Bacteria; kingdom Bacillati; phylum Bacillota; class Bacilli; order Caryophanales; family Bacillaceae; genus Bacillus; species Bacillus sp. FSL M8-0063. Next base: position 205,522 of record NZ_JBBOTJ010000002.1, on the reverse strand, counting down.
GAAGGTGCATCTATGCTTCGTACAAAAGGTGAACCAGGAACAGGAAACATTGTAGAGGCAGTGCGTCATATGCGCCAAGTCAATGCAGAAATCCGTCAAGTTGCAAGTCTACGTGAAGATGAGTTAATGACATATGCAAAAAATACTGGTGCTCCTTATGAAGTACTACTTGAAATTAAACGCCTTGGTCGTTTGCCAGTTGTAAACTTCGCAGCAGGTGGTGTAGCAACACCAGCAGATGCAGCGTTAATGATGCAACTTGGTGCGGATGGTGTATTCGTAGGATCTGGTATCTTCAAATCAGAAAATCCAGAGAAATTTGCACGCGCAATCGTTGAAGCGACGACTCATTATGAGGATTACGAACTAATTGCAAGCCTTTCTAAAGGGTTAGGTAATGCAATGAAAGGTATCGAAATTTCAACATTATTACCAGAACAACGCATGCAAGAGCGTGGATGGTAATTGAAGGAGAACTTTAAAATGGTGAAAATCGGTGTACTAGGTCTTCAAGGTGCAGTTCGTGAGCATATAAAATCAGTTGAAGCAAGTGGTGCAGAAGCTGTTGTTGTAAAGCGTATAGAGCAACTTGAAGAGATTGATGGTCTTATTTTACCAGGCGGTGAAAGTACAACAATGCGCCGTCTTATTGATAAGTATGCTTTCATGGAACCACTTCGTACATTCGCGAAGTCTGGTAAACCAATGTTTGGTACATGTGCAGGTATGATTCTTCTTGCAAAAACACTTATTGGCTATGAAGAAGCACATATTGGTGCTATGGATATTACAGTAGAACGCAATGCGTTCGGACGCCAAAAAGATAGCTTTGAAGTCGCACTTTCAATTAAAGGTGTAGGAGAAGAATTTATTGGTGTATTTATCCGTGCTCCGTATGTTGTAAATGTAGCTGATGATGTTGAAGTACTTTCTACACATGGTGACCGAATGGTAGCAGTAAAACAAAATCAGTTTTTAGCTGCTTCATTCCATCCGGAATTAACGGATGATCATCGTGTCACAGCATACTTTGTAGAAATGGTAAAAGAAGCGAAAACGAAAAAAGTTGTCTAAGTAACTTGCAACTTGTATAAGATTATAGTAAATTGATGGTAACAATTTTATAAAATAAGCGTGTTGATAGGAAGTAGTAACAAATGCCGTTTCTTATAGAGAGTCGATGGTTGGTGGAAATCGATAGAAACAGTTTGTGAATCCATCCTGGAATGGAATGTGGAATATCTTTATGATTAGTAAACATTCCCGGTGAAGAGCCGTTATTTCTACTTGAGAGGAAGGCGGTAATGCTTTCAACTAGGGTGGCAACGCGGGTTAACTCCCGTCCCTTTATATAGGGACGGGAGTTTTTTGTGTTTTATAAAATAAAAGGAGGAGTATATAATGCTTGATATTAAATTTTTACGTACAAATTTTGAAGAAGTAAAAGCAAAGTTACAGCATAGAGGCGAAGATTTAACTGATTTTGGTCGCTTTGAAGAGCTGGATACGAGAAGAAGAGAATTACTTGTTCAAACAGAGGAACTAAAAAGTAAACGTAACGAAGTATCTCAACAAATCTCTGTATTGAAGCGCGAAAAGAAAGATGCAGAAGCTCTAATTCTAGAAATGCGTGAAGTTGGAGAAAAAGTAAAAGATCTTGATAATGAACTTCGTACAGTTGAAGAAGATTTAGAAAGATTAATGTTATCTATTCCAAATATTCCTCATGAATCTGCTCCAGTTGGTGAAACAGAAGATGATAATGTAGTAGCACGTACTTGGGGAGAAGTGAAAGAATTTGCTTATGAACCAAAACCACATTGGGATCTTGCTACAGATTTAGGAATTTTAGATTTTGAGCGTGCTGGGAAAGTAACGGGAAGCCGCTTCGTATTCTATAAAGGTGCTGGCGCGAGATTAGAGCGTGCTTTAATTAGCTTTATGCTTGATCTTCATACTGATGAGCATGGATACGAAGAAGTATTACCTCCGTATATGGTAAACCGTGCAAGTATGACAGGAACAGGACAACTTCCGAAATTTGAAGAAGATGCATTCCGTATTGAAAGTGAAGATTACTTCTTAATTCCGACAGCTGAAGTACCTGTAACGAACATGCATCGTGATGAAATCTTAAATAAAGATCAATTGCCTATACGATATGCTGCATTTAGCTCTTGTTTCCGTTCTGAAGCAGGTTCAGCTGGTCGTGATACACGTGGCTTAATTCGTCAGCATCAGTTCAATAAAGTAGAGCTTGTAAAGTTCGTAAAACCAGAAGATTCTTATGAAGAGTTAGAAAAACTAACAAATGATGCAGAACGCGTGTTACAATTATTAGAGTTGCCATATCGCGTTATGAGCATGTGCACAGGCGATTTAGGATTTACAGCAGCGAAGAAATACGATATCGAAGTATGGATTCCAAGCTATGGCACATATCGTGAGATTTCTTCTTGTAGTAATTTTGAGGCTTTCCAAGCGAGACGTGCAAATATCCGTTTCCGTCGTGAGCCAAACGGAAAACCAGAACATGTTCATACATTAAATGGATCTGGTCTTGCGATTGGACGTACGGTTGCAGCTATTTTAGAGAACTACCAACAAGAAGATGGTACAATTATAATTCCAGAAGTTCTTCGCCCTTATATGGGAGGAAAAGCAGTTATTAAGTAAATGTAAACATTCATCGGTATGAGTGATTGGTAATTATGAGCATTGTCAGTACTGAAATGTAGGAGGGGAAAGGTAAATTTCCCCTTTCCTCATAATTTATTTTAGTAGGGTTGACTAACTGTTTTTCTTTTGATATTATATTTGATGTCAATATGGAGGTATACCCAAGTCTGGCTGAAGGGATCGGTCTTGAAAACCGACAGGCGGCGAGAGTCGCGCGGGGGTTCGAATCCCTCTACCTCCTCCAGATATAATTGACAACAGCGCATATAAGTGGAGATTGGAGAACTCGTTACCAACACGTAACGAGTTTTTATTTTAAAACCAATCATAAAGTATGGTGTAGGGCGATTTTCTCCTTATTACACACTCATATTCCGATGATTATCTTCATAGATATGAAAGGAGTCAACATGGATCTTATTATACAAACGTTTCCTTTAGATGGAAAAACTTTATATTATGTACAATGTCCTGTCTGTAAGAACAATAGAATTTTAAACAGTGGTGCAAATGTGTCACGCATTATAAGCGATGATACATTCCGTAAACTTTGTGGTTGCACTTGTGATGTAAAGCAAACTGCGACAAAAGTAGAGGCGCCAAAAAAAGTTGAAAAAGCAGCTGTAAAGAAAGAAGCAGCTCCAAAACGTACAGGTAAAGTATTAACAGCAGTAATTAACGGGAAAGAAATGACTGTTAAAGAGATTGCTGAAACATACGATATTAGTACAAGTACTGTTCGTCAGCGTATTAACGCTGGAAAACCTGAGAGTGAAATTATTGCTCCGACAAAAAAGAAGTAATTTAATAGAAAAACCCGTGCGTATGCACGGGTTTTTTATTTTACAAGTTTACGTGTTTGTTTTAAAAAATGGCCAATTTTTTTAATGATTGGTTCAATTGAATCGCCATCTTTTAAAATATCGTATTCATTAATGTTTAATCGTAAAACAGGGCATGCATTAAAGTTGTTAATCCAGTTTTCGTAACGGCCATGCATCTCTTTCCAATACTCAATTGGTGTTTGTTGTTCCATCGGACGTCCGCGTTCTTGGATACGATCAACAATATCATCGAAAGAACCTTCTAAGTAAATTAATAAATCTGGATGAGGGAAGTAAGGAGTCATGACCATAGCATCAAATAAACCTTTGTATGTTTCATAATCAGTTTCCGTCATTGTACCTTTTTCATGATGCATCTTTGCAAAAATTCCAGTGTCTTCATAGATAGAGCGATCTTGAACAAAACCGCCACCGTATTCAAAAATTCTTTTTTGTTCTTTAAATCGTTCTGCTAAAAAGTACACTTGCAAGTGGAAGCTCCAGCGTGTGAAATCAGCATAGAACTTGTCCAAATACGGGTTCGAATCTACCTTTTCAAATGATGTGCGATAACCTAAAGTGTTAGCTAATGCAGTTGTCATAGTTGATTTTCCGACACCTACTGTTCCAGCAATAGTGATTACTGCGTCATTTGGTATATCATATTTTTGCCTTAAATTCATTGTTATTTCGACTCCTTTAAGAGAGTATTTTGAAGGGCGGATAGGATGACGTTTAAATCATCAGGATTTTTTACAAAATCCATATCGTCTCCGTTAAATTTCAATACTGGGATATCTGGATGATCCTTTTTAAAAGTATCCATTGCCGTTTCGTAATCTTTTGTGAGCTGTAGTAAGTAATTGGGATCCATATTTTTTTCGAATTCTCTTCCGCGCATCGCAATTCGTGTTTGTAATGTTTCCAAGCTAGCTGTTAAATAAACGATAACGTTTGGTACAGGCATATCTTGTGTAAGGATACGATAGATTTGCATGTACTTGTCGTATTGAGAATTCTTTAATGTACGGGATGCGAAAATTAAATTTTTAAATATATGATAATCCGCTACTACTGGCTTCCTTTGATTCAAATACTTTATGTTAATATCTTCTAATTGTTTGTATCTATTACAAAGAAAGAACATCTCTGTTTGAAAACTCCATTCGTCGATGTCTTCATAGAATTTTCCTAAAAAAGGATTTTCATCAACAATCTCTTTTAGTAAGTGGAGTTGCATGTGAGTTGAAATTGCCTTCGCAAGCGAGGTTTTTCCAACACCAATTGGTCCTTCAACCGTGATAAAAGGTACTCCGGTCACGCTGTTTCCTCCTTTCAATCAGTGATTTACCGTGACTACTAAAAACACAAAACAGAATTATTGTAGCACAAGAGGGAAGCGAGCGGGTTAATTTGATATAAAAAGTTAGAAAATAGATATATGTATTAATTAATTTTTATTTGAGATGAAGGTACTATATTTGCTTTTAATGTGGATTCCATTATTTTTAAAGCATGCAGATTATCCTGATCGTGATTAGAGGCAATACAGTCCTGTGGTACATACAGTGTATAATTTCTCATATGAGCGTCGTTAGCTGTAAAGAGGATACATATATTCCCGGCGACTCCTGTTAATATTAGATTTTCTATTTTTAAATAGCCTAATAAAGAATTTAAAGGTGTTTCATAAAAAGCAGAGTAATGTGGTTTAATAAAAATGTAATCATCGGAATTTGGAGCAATCTTATGAATGATATTTTCGCTATACTCATTTGTACAATGGGTAATTAGTTGGTCAATATCAGATCTCCAAAGTTGATAATGGTCATTAACATAAATTATGGGGTAGCCAAAGGATTTCATTGTTTTCTTTAATTGTAAAATAGGGTTTGTTATAATTTCGCATTTTTTGGCTAAGATGGGCCCGTGTGAAAATTGAAAATCATTAATCATATCGATAATGAGTAAGGCAGTATTCTTCATATGTAATCCCCTCTCTTTTTTATTAGGGTGGATTGAATTTGTAAAAGTTATCCCATGTGTAGTAAATGGAAATAAGTGTACTTTATTTGTAATGAAAGGACTATGGTATGGAACGCGATCAAGATATTTATTTTATGCAGTTAGCAATAGAAGAGGCTGAAAAAGCAGAGGCAATACAAGAAGTACCGATTGGTGCAGTTATAGTGTTAGATGGTGAAGTAATTAGTGTTGCTCATAATTTAAGAGAAACTGAACAAAGATCAATAGCTCACGCTGAGTTGTTAGCTATTGATGAGGCGTGCAAAAAATTAGGGACATGGCGTTTAGAAGATGCGACGTTATATGTAACATTAGAGCCTTGTCCGATGTGTGCGGGTGGAATTGTTTTATCACGAGTGAAGCGAGTTGTATATGGTGCAAGTGATCCGAAAGGTGGATGTGCAGGGACGTTGATGAATCTTTTAACGGATGAACGCTTTAACCATCAATGCGAGGTAGTTGCTGGTGTATTAGAAGAAGAATGCGGTACTTTGTTAACAAACTTTTTTAGAGAGCTTCGTAAAAAAAGAAAAGCGATAAAAAAATTAGAGAAAAGTAACGAGAATTAACGTATTTGCATTTTGTAAAAAAACAAGTTATACTGATAATGCCTTTTAATGAAGGCAACCGAATATTGGTTTTAACTTTGCCGTGCTAAGCGGGGAGGTAGCGGTGCCCTATACTCGCAATCCGCTCTAGCGAGGCCGAATCCCTTCTCGAGGTTATGCTGCTGTAAGGTCTGCCTTAAGTAAGTGGTGTTGACGTTTGGGTCCTGCGCAACGGGACCCCGTGAACCTTGTCAGGTCCGGAAGGAAGCAGCAATAAGCGGGTCTTCTCGTGTGCCGCAGGAGTGCCTGAACCGAGCTAACTGCTTGAGTAACGCTTATGGTACGTAATCGACAGAAGGTGCACGGCAGTTATATATGTATACAAAACTCACCTTAATACTAAGGTGGGTTTTTTGTATAGAAAATAACTTTTGGAATCTATAAACAGAATGGGTTATAATAAATGAGATAATAACCTTTGAGGGAGGCCGTATTTTCGTGTCATACCAAGCGTTATACCGAACATGGAGACCGCAAAAATTTGAAGATGTAGTTGGTCAAAAGCACGTGACAAAAACGTTGCAAAATGCCCTTCTTCAAGAGAAAGTTTCACATGCTTATTTATTTTCTGGGCCGAGGGGAACAGGAAAAACGACAATTGCAAAAGTATTTGCAAAAGCAATCAACTGTGAACATGCTCCGGTAGCTGAACCTTGTAATGAATGTCCTTCTTGTTTGGGGATTACACAAGGATCTATTTCAGATGTATTAGAAATTGATGCGGCTTCAAATAACGGTGTAGATGAAATTCGAGATATTAGAGATAAAGTAAAATATGCTCCAAGTGCTGTAGAATATAAAGTATACATTATTGATGAAGTCCACATGCTTTCTATGGGTGCCTTCAATGCGCTTTTAAAAACGTTAGAAGAGCCGCCAGGACACGTCATCTTTATTTTGGCGACAACAGAACCGCATAAGATTCCGCCTACAATCATTTCACGTTGCCAGCGTTTTGAATTTCGAAAAATATCAGTAAATGATATTGTTGAGAGATTATCGACGGTTGTGACGAATGAAGGTACGCAAGTAGAAGATGAGGCGTTACAAATTGTTGCACGTGCCGCTGAAGGTGGTATGCGTGATGCGCTTAGTCTTATTGATCAGGCAATATCTTATAGTGATGAGACAGTTACGACAGAAGATGTATTAGCTGTGACAGGTTCTGTTTCCCAGCAATACTTAGGTAACTTAGTAGAATGTATACGTGAAAATGATGTATCAAGAGCATTACGTATCATAGATGAGATGATGGGTAAAGGGAAAGATCCAGTTCGTTTTATGGAGGATTTCATTTACTATTATCGGGATATGCTTTTATATCAAACTTCACCACAACTGGAACATATGTTGGAACGAGTAATGGTAGATGAGCAATTCCGGATGTTAAGTGAAGAAATGCAACCGGAAGTAATCTATGAAATCATTCATACTCTTAGTAAGGGACAACAGGAAATGAAGTGGACAAATCATCCGCGAATTTTCTTAGAAGTTGTTATGGTACAACTGTGTCAACAGTTTATGATGCAAGCAAACGGTGCAGATCGTTTACAAGCAATTATGAACAGGATGCAGCAATTGGAGAAAGAGTTAGAACAAGTCAAAAAGAATGGTGTGCCGGCTGGTGTGCAGCAAGAAGTCAGAGAGACACGTGCAACACCAAAGCCAGTGCGGACAGGTAGTATGAAGATTCCTGTCGGACGCGTAAATGAAGTGTTAAAACAAGCAAAGCGCCAGGATTTAGAGCAATTAAAAGCTGTGTGGGGTGAGTTGTTAGGCAGACTCAAAGCATACAACAAAGTAGCGTTTGCTGTTTTATTAGAAAATAGCGAACCGGTGGCGGCTTCGGATGATACTTACGTTTTAGCGTTTCAATATGAGATTCACTGTAAAATGGCAAGCGAAAATCGAGAAGCTATGGATACAGTGGAACAAGCCTTATTTGAATTGCTAAGTAAAAGATTAAATATGATTGCCATTCCAAAAAGTGAATGGGGTAAAATCCGTGAAGATTTTTTACAGCGTGAAGGCGGGGAGTCTGAAGAAAGCCCAGAGAAAAAAGAAGATCCTCTTATAGAAGAGGCCGTAAAATTAGTAGGACAAGAACTTATTGAAATAAAAGAGTAATAATAATTAGGAGGAATTAATTATGATGCGTGGCGGAATGGGAAATATGAATAATATGATGAAACAAATGCAAAAGATGCAAAAAGATATGGCAAAGGCGCAAGAAGAGCTTGGCGAGAAAACAGTTGAAGGTACAGCTGGCGGCGGTATGGTCACAGTTATTGCAAATGGTCATAAGCAAATTCTTGAAGTGAAAGTTAAAGAAGAAGTTGTAGATCCAGAAGATATCGAAATGTTACAAGACTTAGTGTTAGCTGCAACGAATGATGCACTTAAAAAAGCTGATGAACTTTCAAACTCTACAATGGGTAAATTTACAAAAGGCTTGAACTTACCAGGTGGAATGTTCTAGGAGGATACTGATATATGCATTATCCAGAACCGATATCGAAATTAATTGATAGTTTTATGAAGTTGCCAGGAATCGGACCGAAAACAGCGGTTCGATTGGCATTTTTCGTATTAGATATGAAAGAAGATGATGTGTTAGGTTTTGCAAAAGCACTTGTGAATGCGAAGCGAGATTTAGCGTATTGTTCTGTATGCGGACATATTACTGACCGCGATCCTTGTTATATTTGTAATGATTCGCATCGAGATCAGTCGGTTGTTTGTGTTGTGCAGGAACCGAAAGATGTAATCGCAATGGAAAAGATGAAAGAGTATCAAGGTGTATATCATGTGTTACGTGGTGCGATTTCTCCAATGGAGGGAATTGGACCGGAAGACATTAATATCCCGCAACTTTTAAAGCGACTGCATGATGAAACGGTACAAGAAGTGATACTAGCAACAAACCCTAATATTGAAGGGGAAGCTACAGCGATGTATATATCCCGCCTCTTAAAGCCGACAGGTATTAAAGTAACTCGTATTGCACATGGTCTGCCAGTTGGTGGAGATTTAGAATATGCAGATGAAGTGACACTGTCGAAAGCGTTAGAAGGTCGTAGAGAAGTATAAGAGGAGAAACAAAAATGTTCTTTCAAAAAAAGGGTAAATTGCGTAAAGAGTATGATGATAAGTTAATTGTACTATTAGAAAAAGTGAAGAATGAATGGTTACGTCAGAAGAGAATGGTTGAACAAAGTGTGGAACCATCTCAAGATGTACTTTGTTCTTTGAAAATAGCGGAGGCGAAATATTTCTTCTTGTTAAAAGAAGCAAAACGTCGTCCGGTAAAAATGGAACAATGGTAAAAGGTTCTGCTGAAAAAGCAGAACCTTTTATTTTATTCGTTAAACATTGCGTGGTTACTTCGTTTGGAAAGAGTGAGGAATCGTTTTATATGAAGAAAGTGTCGTCGAATAAAATTTAATGAGATGAAGCGACTGGAGTAGTATGATAAATGTTCTTTTTTATCGCCTTGTCCCATACAAATAAATGTGTATAGGTCATTCACAAGGAGGAAAAAATGAATTCTACAATTATTATTGTTGGTATTCTTGCTCTAGTTTTTATTTTTCTTGTTTTTGGAGTTTCTTCTAAGCCGTTACGTTTTATAGGAAAAGCGCTCTTTCATGTTACTTTGGGAATAGCGTTACTTTTTATCGTAAACGTTGTAGGAACATATTTTGATTTTCATATTCCAATTAACTTGGGTACAGCAACAATCACAAGTCTATTAGGTCTACCTGGTGTTGCTGCATTAGTGGTTATTAAGCTTTATATCATGCCAAGATAAAATTATTTTGGCATTTTTTTAAAAAGTGTTGACGAACAAATGATTAATATGGTAAATTAATAAGCGTCGTCAGGAACGAAAGAAAAAAGTTGTTGACAGATTTAACGCAAAATGTTAAATTATAAAAGTCGCTGAAACGCGATGTTGAACTTTGAAAACTAAACGAAACAAACAACGTGAAACGTCAATTTTTATTTTTAGATGCTAGACAAACTAACTTTATTGGAGAGTTTGATCCTGGCTCAGGATGAACGCTGGCGGCGTGCCTAATACATGCAAGTCGAGCGAATGGATTGAGAGCTTGCTCTCAAGAAGTTAGCGGCGGACGGGTGAGTAACACGTGGGTAACCTGCCCATAAGACTGGGATAACTCCGGGAAACCGGGGCTAATACCGGATAATATTTTGAACTGCATGGTTCGAAATTGAAAGGCGGCTTCGGCTGTCACTTATGGATGGACCCGCGTCGCATTAGCTAGTTGGTGAGGTAACGGCTCACCAAGGCAACGATGCGTAGCCGACCTGAGAGGGTGATCGGCCACACTGGGACTGAGACACGGCCCAGACTCCTACGGG
>NZ_JBBOTJ010000002.1:0-192500 GCF_038005545.1 Bacillus sp. FSL M8-0063 | reverse complement strand
TGACTCTGCGCCGAAAATGTACCGGGGCTAAATACACCACCGAAGCTGCGAATTGATACCAATGGTATCAGTGGTAGGGGAGCGTTCTAAGTGCAGTGAAGTCAGACCGGAAGGACTGGTGGAGCGCTTAGAAGTGAGAATGCCGGTATGAGTAGCGAAAGACGGGTGAGAATCCCGTCCACCGAATGCCTAAGGTTTCCTGAGGAAGGCTCGTCCGCTCAGGGTTAGTCAGGACCTAAGCCGAGGCCGACAGGCGTAGGCGATGGACAACAGGTTGATATTCCTGTACCACCTCTTTATCGTTTGAGCAATGGAGGGACGCAGAAGGATAGAAGAAGCGTGCGATTGGTTGTGCACGTCCAAGCAGTTAGGCTGATAAGTAGGCAAATCCGCTTATCGTGAAGGCTGAGCTGTGATGGGGAAGCTCCTTATGGAGCGAAGTCTTTGATTCCCCGCTGCCAAGAAAAGCTTCTAGCGAGATAAAAGGTGCCTGTACCGCAAACCGACACAGGTAGGCGAGGAGAGAATCCTAAGGTGTGCGAGAGAACTCTGGTTAAGGAACTCGGCAAAATGACCCCGTAACTTCGGGAGAAGGGGTGCTTTCTTAACGGAAAGCCGCAGTGAATAGGCCCAAGCGACTGTTTAGCAAAAACACAGGTCTCTGCGAAGCCGTAAGGCGAAGTATAGGGGCTGACACCTGCCCGGTGCTGGAAGGTTAAGGAGAGGGGTTAGCGTAAGCGAAGCTCTGAACTGAAGCCCCAGTAAACGGCGGCCGTAACTATAACGGTCCTAAGGTAGCGAAATTCCTTGTCGGGTAAGTTCCGACCCGCACGAAAGGTGTAACGATTTGGGCACTGTCTCAACCAGAGACTCGGTGAAATTATAGTACCTGTGAAGATGCAGGTTACCCGCGACAGGACGGAAAGACCCCGTGGAGCTTTACTGTAGCCTGATATTGAATTTTGGTACATTTTGTACAGGATAGGCGGGAGCCATTGAAACCGGAGCGCTAGCTTCGGTGGAGGCGCTGGTGGGATACCGCCCTGAATGTATTGAAATTCTAACCTACGGGTCTTATCGACCCGGGAGACAGTGTCAGGTGGGCAGTTTGACTGGGGCGGTCGCCTCCTAAAGTGTAACGGAGGCGCCCAAAGGTTCCCTCAGAATGGTTGGAAATCATTCGTAGAGTGCAAAGGCATAAGGGAGCTTGACTGCGAGACCTACAAGTCGAGCAGGGACGAAAGTCGGGCTTAGTGATCCGGTGGTTCCGCATGGAAGGGCCATCGCTCAACGGATAAAAGCTACCCCGGGGATAACAGGCTTATCTCCCCCAAGAGTCCACATCGACGGGGAGGTTTGGCACCTCGATGTCGGCTCATCGCATCCTGGGGCTGTAGTCGGTCCCAAGGGTTGGGCTGTTCGCCCATTAAAGCGGTACGCGAGCTGGGTTCAGAACGTCGTGAGACAGTTCGGTCCCTATCCGTCGTGGGCGTAGGAAATTTGAGAGGAGCTGTCCTTAGTACGAGAGGACCGGGATGGACGCACCGCTGGTGTACCAGTTGTTCTGCCAAGGGCATAGCTGGGTAGCTATGTGCGGAAGGGATAAGTGCTGAAAGCATCTAAGCATGAAGCCCCCCTCAAGATGAGATTTCCCATAGCGTAAGCTAGTAAGATCCCTGAAAGATGATCAGGTTGATAGGTTCGAGGTGGAAGCATGGTGACATGTGGAGCTGACGAATACTAATAGATCGAGGACTTAACCATATAATATGTAGCAAATGTTATCTAGTTTTGAAGGAATATGCCTTCATAGTTTGGTGATGATGGCAGAGAGGTCACACCCGTTCCCATACCGAACACGGAAGTTAAGCTCTCTAGCGCCGATGGTAGTTGGGACCTTGTCCCTGTGAGAGTAGGACGTCGCCAAGCAATTAAAAACACAAGTCTTTTGACTTGTGTTTTTTTCTGTTTTCAAACAGTACGAAAAAAGAAGTAATGGTAATACAAACACGTTGCCCAAGGGTTAATCATATTATATAAGAGATGGATGTATATTTTTCTGAAAATTGTTAAGGAATAGAAGTATAAAATATGTCCATTTGAATAGGGAGGGAAGGTTATGAAAGTACAAAATGAAGTTTGTATTGTTTGTGAGACAGAAAGAAAAGAAGGGATATATGTTTATAATAATTTAATATGTTATGAATGTGAAAAGGATATGGTGAATACGGAGACAAATGATCCGAAGTATATATATTATTTAAAGCAGCTTCGGAAATTAGAAGTATCATATTTTTAAATAGGCATATGCCTATTATTTTTTTTGTTCTGTATAATAGAGGGAGAATGAAATAATAAGGAAGAGATATAGATGAATCAAAATCGCATACCTTTATATGAGGCATTAACAGAGTTTAAAGAAAGAGGGCCGTTATCCTTTCATGTTCCAGGTCATAAAAATGGTTTAAACTTCCCTCAGGAAGCTGTAGGGGAGTTTAAAGATATACTATCTATCGATGTAACTGAGTTGTCAGGATTAGATGATTTACATAGTCCGTTTGAATGTATAGATGAGGCACAACAGTTATTAGCTGATGTATATGGAGTGAAAAAAAGTTATTTTTTAATTAATGGTTCAACAGTAGGGAATCTAGCAATGATTTTGTCTTGTTGTGGGGAACATGATATTGTTCTTGTACAAAGAAATTGTCATAAATCAATTATTAATGGTTTAAAATTAGCGGGCGCAAATCCAATTTTTTTAGATCCATGGATTGATGAAGCTTATAATGTACCAGTGGGAATTCATGATGAAATTATTAAGGAAGCAATTGAAAAATATCCAAATGCTAAAGCACTCATTTTAACGCATCCTAATTATTATGGAATGGGGATGGATCTAGAGGCAAGCATCGCTTATGCACATGCACATAAAATCTCCGTTTTAGTAGATGAAGCACATGGAGCCCATTTTTGTTTAGGAGGGGCATTTCCAAAGTCAGCATTAGCATATGGTGCAGATATTGTAGTTCATTCTGCACATAAAACATTACCCGCGATGACAATGGGATCCTATTTACATATAAATAGTCGCTTAGTGAAAGAAGAAAAAGTTTCTACCTATTTAAGTATGCTACAATCTAGTAGTCCATCGTATCCAATTATGACTTCTCTTGATATTGCACGTTTTACAATAGCACGTATAAAAGAAAAGGGACATGATGAAATTGTCGAGTTTTTACGGGGATTTAAAGACGAATTGTGTTCTATTCCACAAATAGCTATTTTACAGTATCCATTACAAGATGAGTTAAAGGTTACTGTACAGACACGTTGTCAGTTATCAGGATACGAATTACAGTCTGTATTTGAAAAGGTCGGTATATATACAGAAATGGCGGATCCATATAATGTCCTATTTATTTTGCCCTTGCAAGTAAATAAGGAATATATGAAGGCTATAGAGATGATCCGAGGGGCATTGCAATATTATGAGGTGAAAGACAAGAAGGAATCTATTCGTTATACTTATAAAGGAGAATTTTCTCCTTTACCGTATACATATAAACAACTGGAAGGATATGAAACAAAAGTAGTATCTGTAGAAGAAGCAGTTGGGATGATAGCGGCAGAAATGGTAATTCCGTACCCACCTGGAATTCCATTAATTATGTATGGGGAAAGAATTACTTCAGAACATAAAGAGCAAATTATGTATTTAGAGCAATCAGGCGCTCGTTTTCAAGGTAGCACGAAATATATGAAAGTGTATGATATAGAAAGTAGGTTTTAGAATGAAGGGATTATTTGTAACAATTGAAGGTCCAGAAGGTTCGGGTAAAACAACGTTAATTAAAAGTTTATTGCCGTACTTTGAACAAAAAGAACAAAAGGTAATGGCGACGAGAGAACCAGGTGGTATTGCAATTTCAGAGGATATTAGAACAATTTTACATAAACAAGAATATACGATGATGGAAGCACGTACAGAGGCGCTTCTGTATGCTGCTGCACGTAGACAACATTTGGTGGAAAAGGTTATGCCGGCACTTAACGAGGACTACCTTGTATTATGTGATCGTTTTATAGACAGCTCTTTAGCGTATCAAGGATATGCAAGAGGGTTAGGTATGGATAAAGTATTTGAAATAAATCGTTTCGCAACAGAGGACTGTATGCCTAGTTTAACGATTTACCTAGACATTGAACCAGAGATTGGTTTAGCTCGCATTGAAAAAGATGCAGGACGTGAAGTGAATCGATTAGATATGGAAGATATCTCTTTCCATAAACGTGTCCGTGAAGGGTATTTACAAGTTGTAGAACGTTTCTCAGATCGTATTGTATTGGTAAATGCTGATCAACCAATGGAAAAACTTATAGAAGAAGTTGTTCAGATTATAGAAGATAAATTGTTATAATAGAAGGAAAGAATGAAATAAGTGAGGTATGTATTATGACGAAGACGTGGGAGCAGCTTTCTGCTATACAACCCATCGGTGTAAAAATGTTGATGAATAGCATTGCAAAAGAGCGTATATCCCACGCTTACTTGTTAGAGGGAGGGAAAGGGACTGGAAAGTTTGCAACGGCAATTCAAATGGCAAAGAGTTTCCTATGTTCTGGGCGGAATGGGGTAGAGCCTTGTCATGTATGTACAAATTGTAAGCGAATTGATTCAGGTAACCACCCTAACTTACATATTGTAAAACCAGACGGATTATCTATTAAGAAGCAGCAAATTCATGATTTACAAGAAGAGTTTTCAAAAACAGGATTAGAAGCAAATAAAAAAGTATATATTATTGAGCACGCAGATCGTATGACAGCAAATGCAGCGAATACACTTTTAAAATTTTTAGAAGAACCAAGTAGTGATACAACAGCTATTTTACTTACTGAACAAAGTCATCAAATTTTAAATACGATTTTATCTCGCTGTCAAGTTGTTACATTTAGACCGTTACCTACGGAATCTTTAATTAGAAGATTACAGGATGAAGGTATTACGGCATCTTTATCGACACTTGCTGCGCAACTCACGAATAGTTTTGATGAAGCTTTAGCTTTATGTAGTGATGAATGGTTTGCACAAGCACGAGCTTTAGTGATAAAATTATGTGAAGCGCTCGAAAAGGATAAAGCCTCTATTTTTTTTGTACAAGAAAAATGGGGAAAACACTTTGGAGAGAAAGAACAATTACAGCAAGGTTTAGATATGTTGCTCCTTATTTATAAGGATTTATTATATGTTCAACTTGGAGAAGAAGATCGTCTTGTTTTTCATGAGCAGAAAGAGTTGTTTGAATCTTTCTCCTATGCTCAGAAGCGCATTGTATCAGCTCTCTTTAATATATTAGAGGCAAAAAATAGAATCAACGCTAATGTAAATGCGCAGCTTGTGTTCGAACAGTTAGTGTTGCGGTTGCAGGAGGGATGACCGTTTTGTATGATGTAGTAGGTGTTCGCTTTAAGAAGGCCGGAAAGGTGTATTACTTCGATCCGAATCAGTTCGATATCTCTGAAAATGAGTTTGTAATTGTAGAAACAGTAAGAGGTATTGAGTACGGAAAAGTAGTTATTACCAAAAAGCAAGTTGATGAAAACGACGTTGTATTACCGCTAAAAAAGGTTATTCGTATTGCAAATGAAAATGATCGTACCATTGTTGAAGAGAACAAACATGCTGCGAAAGAAGCATATCAAGTTTGTCAGCAAAAGGTAGTAGAGCATAATCTTGATATGAAACTTGTAGATGTAGAGTATACGTTCGATCGCAATAAGATTATTTTCTACTTTACTGCGGATGGTCGGATTGATTTCCGCGAACTAGTGAAGGACTTAGCGGCAATTTTTAGGACAAGAATTGAACTAAGACAAATTGGTGTTCGTGATGAAGCGAAGATGCTTGGTGGTATTGGTCCGTGTGGTCGTATGCTTTGTTGTTCTACTTTTTTAGGAGATTTTGAACCTGTATCCATTAAGATGGCAAAGGATCAAAATTTATCATTAAATCCTGCAAAAATCTCTGGTTTATGTGGTCGCTTAATGTGTTGCTTAAAATATGAGAATGATGAATATGAGGCAGCAAAGGAACAACTTCCTGATTTAGATCAACGTATACAAACCCCGCATGGTACTGGCCGTGTTATCGGATTAAATATTTTAGAAAGATTAATTCAAGTGGAACTAGTAGACAAGGAACGGATAGTAGAATATACGTTAGATGAGTTAGTGAATAAAGGGGTCGTTTCGAGTCAAACCACAGATTAATGAGGTGGGTGCTTGTGGAGAAAAAAGATATTTTTGCATCGGTTTCTAGTATGGAAGAGCAAATTGGACATTTATACAAACAGTTGGGAGAATTAAAACAACATCTTGCAGAGTTGTTGGAAGAGAACCAACATATAAAAATGGAAAATGAAAATTTGCGACACCGCTTTGAAGAAGTGCAGATTAAAGAAAAACAAAAAACTCAAAAACGTAAAGAAGTGAAGCCGAAGACAACTGATATTGGCGAAGGCTACGATAATTTAGCAAGGCTATATCAAGAAGGTTTTCATATTTGTAATCTGCATTATGGAAGTGTACGTAAAGAGGGAGATTGTTTATTCTGCCTGTCATTTTTAAATAAAAAGTGAAATTACCTTTCCAATGATAATTGGAAAGGTAATTTTTTATACATGAGAGTAGAATGAAATATGTTTTTTATTAGTAGAAGATGAAATAGGGTAGGTTAAGTGTAAGAAAAGGAGTAACATATGAATTTATATGAAGATGAACGTTTAGATTACTTATTAGCGCAAGATATGAAGATTGTACAAAGCCCATCAGTATTCAATTTCTCGTTAGATGCTGTTTTACTTGCAGACTTTGCTTGGGTACCGATTCAAAAAGGTAATGTACTTGATTTGTGTACAGGTAACGCAGTTGTCCCCCTTTTATTAAGTACAAGAACAAAGGGAAACATTACAGGTGTAGAAATTCAAGAACGTTTATATGATATGGGAATCAGAAGCGTTCAATACAATAAGTTAGAAGAAAGAATTCACTTAATACATGGGGATTTGAAAGATATGCCGGAGAAACTTGGACGTCATCAATATGATGTAGTCACATGTAATCCCCCTTATTTTCAAACACCTGCAACTTCTGAGAAAAATATGAATGAACATTTAGCGATAGCTCGTCATGAAATTATGTGTACATTAGAGGATGTTGTATCTGCAAGTAGTCAATTAGTAAAGCAAGGTGGGAAAGTAGCATTTGTACATCGTCCAGGTCGTTTACTAGATATTGTTACATTAATGCGTAAATACAAAATTGAACCAAAGCGTGTACGATTTGTTTATCCTAAGGCAGGGAAAGAAGCGAATACATTGTTAATTGAAGGAATTAAGGATGGAAACGCAGATTTGAAAATATTGCCCCCTCTTTTTGTATATGAAGAAAATAATGAATATACAAAGGAGATTCGTTCAATTTTATATGGAGAAGAATAAGCATTGTTTTTATGTAGTAGAGTGCTCTGACGGAAGTTATTATGCTGGATATACAAATCATATAGAGAAGCGGATTCAGACCCATAATAGTGGAAAAGGGGCTAGGTATACGCGTGCTAGACTTCCTGTTGTTTTAAAATACATAGAATTTCATGAAGATAAGCGTACAGCTATGCAAGCAGAGTATTATTTTAAGCAGTTAAATAGAAAACAAAAAGAAGAATATATGCAAAAAGGAGAACGCTATGTGGCAACAAAAAAGCTTTCAACAAAATGAAAAGGGAGTTTTATATTTAGTACCAACTCCTATTGGAAATTTAGAAGATATGACATTTCGTGCAATCCGAATTTTAAAAGAAGCTGATTTAATTGCTGCTGAAGATACGAGACAAACGAAAAAACTTTGTAATTATTTCGAAATTGAAACCCCTGTTATGAGTTACCATGAGCACAATAAGGAAGTAAGTGGGAAGAAAATATTAGGGAAGTTAGACGAAGGAAAGACTGTAGCACTTGTTAGTGATGCTGGTATGCCGTGTATTTCCGATCCAGGTTACGATATTGTTGTAGAGGCTGTAGCAGAACAGTATCATGTTATCCCGCTTCCTGGGGCAAATGCAGCCCTTACAGCATTAATTGCATCAGGTCTTGAAACAAAACAATTTTATTTCTATGGATTTTTACAAAGAAATAAAAAAGAAAGAAAAATGGAGTTAGAGAAGCTTCGTTATGTACAAACTACAATGATGTTTTATGAAGCGCCCCATCGTTTAGATGATACTTTAATCTCGATGCAAGAAGTGTTGGGAAATAGAGAAATTGTATTATGTCGAGAGTTAACGAAAAAATTCGAGGAATTTATTCGTGGAACAGTTGAGGAAGCAATTGAGTGGACGAAACAAAATGAAGTTCGTGGCGAGTTTTGTATTTTAGTAGCTGGTTCAACGGAAGAACCTGCCCCAGAAGAACAATGGTGGGAATCTATTTCGATATATGATCATATTGAACATTATATAAACGAAAAAGGTATGAATTCAAAAGAGGCAATAAAAACAGTCGCTAAAGATCGAGATTTGTCGAAACGCGATGTATATCAAATCTATCATGTCGATAAAAAATAAGCTTCTCATAATTGAGAAGCTTATTTTGCTGTTTCGATATAATCTTGAAGTTCGTTTAAGACTTGCTCAGCGCCTTCTTTGCTTAAGATAATTTTACCTTCAGCTAAAGATAGGTTACCATCAGATACTTCACCAGTTACTTGGCAAGTCATGTTTGGCTTATATTTTTTTAAGATGATTTTCTCGTCATCAACGTAGATTTCAAGAGCATCCTTTTCTGCAATACCTAAAGTACGGCGTAATTCGATTGGAATTACTACACGACCTAATTCATCAACTTTACGAACGATACCAGTAGATTTCATAATTCTTTTCCTCCTAAAGAAATAGTTTATAAGTTTCGAGTCTATTTTCTAGATTCGTCATTTTTCGACAAAATACCCTATGGACATATGATACCAATCATTTACATTTCCGTCAATTCTTTAATTCTATATTTTTTAAAAAGATTTATAGATTTCTTACTTCTTATATATAATAGAATGAGAGTAATTTCTACTATTATTTCACTTTATTTTCAGAAAAATTTATAGATTGTAAGTAAGGACTGTATATTTTCTTGAAATATGAGCAATAGATGATAAAGATATTAAGTATTAACTCGTTTTTATCCCGCATTAACAAGCAGTAAGATTCTAAATTTAAAATTTGGCTGGAGCAAAGAAGTTAAGTTGGAGTCGGATTGGTGCGGGTTAATAATCCGCGGGAGTGAACAAAACCCCCACAGATTAAAGTTTCACTTTATATATAAGTTTTTGATATACTATTTATAAATACATATGAGGTTATCCGGGAGGTCCAAAACAATGACAAAGGAAAACAAATCCTTTTATATTACTACCCCAATTTATTATCCAAGTGGAAAATTACACATTGGACATGCTTATACAACAGTAGCAGGAGATGCGATGGCACGATATAAGCGTATGCAAGGATATAATGTTCATTATTTAACAGGAACTGATGAGCATGGACAGAAGATCCAAAAGAAAGCAGAAGAATTAAATGTTACACCACAAGCATATGTGGATAACATTGTTGCAGGAATCAAAGAGCTTTGGGAGAAGATGGATATCTCTTATGATGATTTTATTCGTACAACTGAAGATCGTCATAAAGATGTTGTTGAAAAAATCTTCAAGCAACTAGTAGATCAAGGTGATATTTATCTTGATGAATATGAAGGTTGGTATTCTGTACAAGATGAAACATTCTATACAGAACATCAATTAGTAGATCCAATTATGGAAGGTGAAAAAGTAGTTGGAGGAAAAAGCCCAGATAGTGGTCATGATGTAGAACTTGTTCGTGAAGAATCGTATTTCTTTAGAATGGGTAAATATGTCGACAGACTATTAAAATTCTATGAAGATAATCCACATTTCATTCAGCCAGAGTCTCGTAAGAATGAGATGATTAATAACTTCATTAAACCGGGCTTAGAAGATTTAGCTGTTTCTCGTACTTCATTTGACTGGGGAGTTCGTGTTCCAGGTAACCCGAAACACGTTATTTACGTATGGGTTGACGCATTATCTAACTACATTACAGCATTAGGTTATGGAACAGAAAATGAAGAGATGTATAAGAAATTCTGGCCAGCTGATGTGCATTTAGTTGGAAAAGAAATCGTTCGTTTCCATACAATTTATTGGCCAATCATTTTAATGGCATTAGATTTACCTCTTCCGAAAAAAATCTTTGCTCATGGTTGGATTTTAATGAAGGATGGAAAGATGAGTAAGTCAAAAGGAAACGTAGTAGATCCAGTTACTTTAATCGATCGTTACGGATTAGATGCATTACGTTATTACTTACTTCGTGAAGTTCCATTCGGATCTGATGGTGTATTCACACCAGAAGGATTTGTGGAGCGCATTAATTTCGATTTAGCAAATGACTTAGGTAACTTATTAAATCGTACAGTAGCTATGATTGATAAGTACTTTAACGGAGAAATCCCTGCATTTAAAGCAGATGTAACGGAATTCGATGAAACGTTAGTAACGTTTGCAAAAGATACATTGAAAAAAGTAGAAGAGGCAATGGAGAATATGGAATTCTCTGTAGCGCTAAGCTCAATTTGGCAATTGGTTAGCCGTGCAAATAAATATATTGATGAAACACAACCGTGGGTATTAGCGAAAGATGAGAATGATCGTGAAAAATTAGCTTCTGTAATGGCTCACTTAGCAGAAGTACTTCGTCAAACAGGTATTATGCTTATGCCGTTCTTAACGGTAGCACCAAGTAAGATGTTTGCTCAACTTGGACTTACTGAAGAGGCACATAAATCTTGGGGAAGCCTATCTACAATTGGCTGTATTCCAGCTGGAACAAAAGTAGAAAAAGGAAACCCGATTTTCCCTCGTTTAGAAATGGAAGTAGAAGTAGGCTACATTAAAGAACAAATGAAAAGCTCTGCTCCTAAAGTAGAAGAGAAAAAAGAAGAAGAACCGAAAGCAGAAGAAATTACAATTGATGATTTCTTTAAAGTAGAATTACGCGTAGCTGAAGTACTATCAGCTGAACCTGTGAAAAAAGCAGATAAGTTGTTAAAAATTCAGCTGGATTTAGGTACAGAAAAGCGTCAAGTTGTTTCAGGAATTGCAAAATTCTATTCGCCGGAAGACCTAAAAGGTAAAAAGGTTATTTGTGTAACAAACTTAAAACCTGTAAAATTACGCGGTGAATTATCACAAGGTATGATTTTAGCGGGTGAAGAGAATGGCGTGTTGTCATTAGCATCAATCGACCAAAATCTACCAAACGGTACGAAAATCAAGTAATTAAGACAAGAAAAGAGATGTTTCACGTGTAACATGTGTGAAGCGTCTTTTTTCTTTTTACATTCTCTACTTTTGCATTAAAATTATAGTATTGTTATCGTTAAGTTATTAAAGAGCTTATTTTTTAGAATAAACTTGATTTCAATATAAAAGGAGCTATGTATTATGTTGTTTGATACACATTCACATTTGAATGCAGAGCAATTTGAAGAAGATTTGCAAGAGGTTATTGCACGAATGAAAGAAGCTGGAGTTACCTATACAGTTGTTGTTGGTTTTGATGAAGTAACGATAAAAAAGGCGATTGAATTAGCTGAAACTTATGATTTTATTTACGCTGCGGTTGGATGGCATCCAGTTGATGCAATCGACATGACAGAAGAACATCTAGCTTGGTTAGAAGAACTTGCTTCTCATCCTAAAGTCGTTGCACTTGGAGAGATGGGATTAGATTATCATTGGGATAAGTCTCCAAAAGAAATACAGAAGGAAGTATTCCGTAAACAAATTGCATTAGCCAAAAAGGTGAAATTGCCGATTATTATACACAACCGCGATGCAACTCAAGATATTGTTGATATTCTAGAAGAAGAGAATGCAGCTGAAGTGGGAGGTATTATGCATTGTTTTAGTGGCAGCGTAGAAGTAGCAGAGCGATGTGTTGATATGAACTTTTTAATTTCGTTAGGCGGACCAGTTACATTTAAAAATGCTAAGAAACCGAAAGAAGTTGCTATGGAGATTCCATTAGAGAAATTGTTAATAGAGACGGATTGTCCATATTTAACACCACATCCATTTCGAGGAAAACGAAATGAACCAAGTTATGTAAAACTCGTAGCAGAAGAAATTGCGAATTTAAATGGAATTTCTTATGAGGAAGTAGCAGAAATAACAACAAAAAATGCAAAAGCTTTATTTGGTGTTGAATAAAAAGGAGTGGGAGAACCCATTCTTTTTTATTTTTGTGAAAAAATAAGGGCGAATGAGGAAGTGTTACAATAAGAAGAGAGAACAAAGTTTTGGACATTCTATTTTTTAAAATGTAAGAATGGGGAAAATAATAATGGAAAAGTCGTCATTTTTTTGTTTTACTAAGTAGAGACGAAACGAGTGTGGAGGCAAGCATGAAAATTAAAGAGATTATCGTTGTAGAAGGTAAAGATGATACAGTTGCGATTAAGCGTGCTGTTGATGCGGATACAATTGAAACGAACGGTTCAGCAATCGGTGATCATGTTATTGAGCAAGTTAAATTAGCGCTGCAAAAACGGGGCGTTATTATTTTCACAGATCCGGATTATCCTGGAGAGCGTATTCGAAAAATTATTTCTGATAAGGTGCCTGGATGTAAACATGCCTTTTTACCGAAGGAAGAAGCACTTGCCAAAAGGAAAAAGGGTGTCGGGATTGAACATGCTTCTAATGAATCAATTCGCCGTGCTTTAGAGAATATACATGAAGAAATGGAAGCTTACACAAGTGAAATTAGTTGGAGCGATTTAGTCGATGCAGGCTTAGTGGGCGGAGAAATGGCAAAGAGTCGCAGAGAAAGAATGGGTAAGCTATTAAAGATTGGTTATACAAACGCAAAACAGTTACATAAACGTTTACAAATGTTTCAAGTTTCAAAAGAATCGTTTGCAGAAGCTTATAAGCAAGTCATACAGGAGGAAAGAAAATGAAGGATATCGCAACGCCAAATCGTACGAAAGACATTGTTGAAAAGTATGGATTTTCATTCAAAAAAAGTTTAGGACAAAATTTTTTAATTGATACGAACGTATTAAATCGTATTGTCGATCACGCTGAAATTGGTTCAGAAAGTGGTGCAATTGAAATTGGACCAGGTATCGGTGCGTTAACAGAACAATTAGCGAAGCGTGCTAAAAAAGTAGTGGCTTTTGAAATTGATCAGAGATTATTACCGATTTTAGATGAGACGTTAGCTCCATATAACAACGTTACAGTTATAAATAAAGACGTACTAAAGGCAGATGTACATGAGGTGTTTAGTGAGCAATTTGAGGAAGGGCAAGATGTAATGGTAGTAGCGAACTTACCGTACTATATTACAACGCCAATTTTATTTAAATTGCTGGAAGAGAAATTACCGGTTCGTGGATTTGTTGTTATGATGCAAAAAGAAGTTGGAGATCGTTTAGCTGCTAAACCTGGAACGAAAGAGTATGGTTCTTTATCCATTGCTATTCAGTATTATACAGAGGTAGAAACAGTTATGACTGTACCACGTACAGTGTTTGTGCCACAACCAAATGTTGATTCTGCGATTATTCGTCTCCTAAAGCGCCCGAAACCAGTTGTAGAAGTAACAGATGAGACATTCTTCTTTGAAGTAGTACGAGCAAGTTTTGCACAGCGTCGTAAAACTTTAATGAATAATTTATCAAATAATTTAAACGGTTTCCCGAAAGATAAAGAGTTGTTGGATCGAATTTTAACAGAAGTAGGAATTGATCCAAAACGAAGAGGCGAAACGCTATCTATCGAGGAGTTTGCAACATTAAGTAATGCATTAGTTCTTCATAAATTGTCATAAGAATAGAAAAGGGACAGTTCAACTTGAACTGTCCCTTTTGTCACCTTTCCGCTCCTACATTCATACTTTAAAAACAGGTAAGATGGCCTAACGAGTTTGGAGGTAGGAGAATGGCTTTACATGTTGGAGAATTAGTGGAACGATATTCTCATAATAGGGATATCCTTTTTCGTATTATAGAAATAAAAGGCGAGATAGCTATATTATTTGGAGAGGAAATTAGACTGGTGGCAGATGCACCACTTGAAGATTTAATTAGTATAGATCAACGAGAGCATAAAAAAAGAGCGAAGCGTGAGAAAGAAACGATGGAGCGTACGTATCGTTTGTTTCAACAAGATTATGTATTAATGAAACAAAGGCATGAACACACTTCAACGGGTGGATATACAAGTGAGGTGAATTATTTTCAAATGCCAGGACGTGTATTGCATATAGATGGGGACCCGTTATATTTGCGCAAGTGCTTAGACTTATATAATAAAATTGGTGTTCCTGTACAAGGTATTCATTGTAAAGAAACAGAGATGCATGAAAAGGTAGTAGATTTAATAGATCATTTTCGTCCGGACATTTTAGTTATTACGGGGCACGATGCATATACAAAATCAAAAGGGGTAAAGGGAGATTTAGCAGCATATAGACATTCAAGGCATTTTGTACAGGCTGTTCGAGAAGTGAGAAAAAAATATCCATCATTGGATCAACTCGTTATTTTTGCCGGGGCATGCCAATCACACTTTGAAGCATTAATTCGAGCGGGTGCTAATTTTGCTAGTTCACCATCTAGAATTAATATTCACGCACTAGATCCTGTATATGTGGTTGGTAAAATTAGTTTTACGTCGTTTATGGAAAGAGTAAATGTATGGGATGTTGTACGTAATACGATTACCGGCGAAAAGGGACTTGGCGGGATTGAGACGAAGGGGATTTTACGAACTGGATTACCCTTTCAACATTATGAAGAATAAGCAAGGTACATATGTATCTTGCTTTTTTGTATGGAAAGGATTTAAATCAGCTTGGATAAAAAGAGACAAGAACGCGCAGACTACATAATGATACTTTTACAATATAGTATTTCTTCTATCTATTTGAACGCATGATGCTTTTATAACGATATTGTCTGTGAGTTGCGGTTAATAATTGGGATAGATATATCGTGTTTTAAGTGTTCAATCTAAATTACAGCGAGGTGTAACGAAGTATATGTCAAAACGTTTAGATGAAATTAAAAGCGAATTAGATCACCATCTTGGACAGAGACTGATGTTAAAGGCAAATAGTGGGAGAAGAAAAACAGTAGAACAATCAGGTGTACTTGCAGAAACGTACCGTTCTGTTTTTGTTGTACAATTGGATCAGCAAGAAGATGCGTTGCAACGTGTATCATATAGCTATGCGGATGTTTTAACAGAGACAGTAGAGTTAACATTTTATGGTGAACCTCATAATGAAGTAATTTTATAATTCATGTATCGTTACATATATTCCCACAAATGAAAAGCTATATTATTTTGCATACTAATTATACCGTAGCAAAATAAGGAGGGACTCTGCATTGAGTAGACGAAGAGGTGTCATGTCAAATCAATTTAAAGAAGAGCTTGCAAAAGAGCTAGGCTTTTATGATGTTGTTCAGAAAGAAGGCTGGGGCGGAATTCGTGCGAAAGATGCTGGTAACATGGTGAAACGTGCTATAGAAATTGCAGAACAGCAATTAATGAAACAAAACCAGTAGTTGTAAGATACTTTCTATGCTACGGTAGCCGAGGAGTGATTCCTCGGCTTTTTGTACTCGAAAAGATGCCATCATTTTACATAAGTAGTTTCATTCTGAATGCTTTTCGTTATAATTAGGGAAGTGTCATCGTCTTACTATAAATTTATGGTAAAATAAACGATAAAAGATTGAGTACATAGAGTGGGTGAATAGATTGAAGCTACTAGTGAAAGCACCAGCAAAGATTAATCTGTCGTTAGATGTACTGGGAAAAAGACAAGACGGATATCATGAAGTGAAAATGATTATGACAACAATTGATTTAGCGGATCGTTTAGAACTAATGGAATTAGCAGAAGACCGTATTGAAATTTTATCCCATAATCGGTATGTCCCAGACGACCAAAGAAATTTAGCTTATCAAGCAGCGAAATTATTAAAAGAGAAGTTTAATGTGAAAAAAGGCGTATCTATTACTATTGAAAAAACGATTCCAGTAGCAGCTGGATTAGCAGGTGGAAGTAGTGATGCAGCAGCGACATTACGTGGCCTTAATAAATTATGGAATTTAGGGCTTACAATTGATCAGTTAGCAGAGCTTGGCGCAAAAATTGGATCAGATGTATCGTTTTGTGTATATGGTGGGACAGCAATTGCCACTGGAAGAGGAGAGCAAATTGAGCACATAAAAACTCCGCCTTCTTGTTGGGTTATTTTGGCGAAACCCCATATTGGTGTATCTACTGCTGATGTGTATGGAAATTTAAAGTTAAATCGAGTTACACATCCAAATGTAGATAAAATGGTTAACGTCATAAATGCTGGGGACTACAAAGGGATTTGTGATACTGTTGGTAATGTTTTAGAAGATGTAACGTTTGCGATGCATCCTGAAGTTGCACGTATTAAGGCACAGATGAAGCGATTTGGGGCGGATGCCGTATTAATGAGTGGAAGTGGCCCAACTGTATTTGGTCTTGTGCACCATGATTCGCGAATGCATCGTATATATAATGGATTAAAAGGATTTTGTGAACAAGTATACGCAGTACGTTTATTAGGAGAGCGAGAAACGCTTGAATAAAGACGTATAATACGTTATGATTTGTTTAGAATATTCGTGATTTGAGGTGAGAGTATGAAAATTAGACGAAGTACAAGATTAGTCGATATGACGTATTACTTGTTACAAAACCCTCGTCAGCTAGTTTCTCTCACTTTTTTTGCTGAAAGGTATCAATCAGCTAAGTCTTCCATTAGTGAAGATTTAGTTATTATTAAGCAAACGTTTGAACAACAAGGGGTCGGCACATTGCAAACGGTACCAGGAGCAGCAGGAGGAGTGAAATATATACCATATATAAGTGAGGAAGAGGCAGATCTAATTATTAGTGAGCTTTGTAGCTTATTTGAAAATCCAGGTCGTATTTTGCCTGGTGGTTACTTATATATGACAGATCTTTTAAGTAATCCTCGCCATATTAATGGCGCAGGTCGTTTGTTTGCTTCTGTTTTTGCTAGGCAACCAATTGATGCGGTTATGACGGTGGCAACGAAGGGGATTCCACTTGCTTATGCGGTGGCAAATT
This sequence comes from Bacillus sp. FSL M8-0063, assembly GCF_038005545.1. Classification (NCBI taxonomy): domain Bacteria; kingdom Bacillati; phylum Bacillota; class Bacilli; order Caryophanales; family Bacillaceae; genus Bacillus; species Bacillus sp. FSL M8-0063. The sequence continues at coordinate 175,213 of NZ_JBBOTJ010000002.1, read as the reverse complement.
ACTTAGATGTACCGGTAGTAATTGCAAGGAAAGATAATAAGGTAACAGAAGGTCCAACTGTTAGTATTAACTATGTATCAGGTTCTTCTAAGCGAATTCAAACAATGACGTTAGCAAAGCGTAGCCTTCCAGAGGGATCAAATGTTTTAATTATTGATGACTTTATGAAAGCTGGCGGGACAATTCAAGGTATGATGAGTATGTTAGAAGAGTTTAAGGCTAATGTTGTTGGTATTGGTGTATTAGTAGAATCCACGGATATTGAAGAACGACTAATTAATAATTTTGTATCATTAATTCGTCTATCAGAAGTTGATGTGAAAGAAAAAGCGATTCAAGTGGAAAAGGGAAATTATTCACTGGCACCATTTGATGAAGGGCTTGTAGAGGCTGAGTAAAAAGGTAAAGCAGATCGCTTTATCTTTTTTTTATTCTATTTATAAATTATAAAATAGATGGACAAACTGCTTTTCGTGCACTATTTTTAAAGAGTAAAAATAAATAATAAAAGGGTGAAAAAATATGAAAGTTGTTCAAACAAGCAATGCACCACAAGCAATTGGACCATATTCACAAGGGATTATTGTAAATAATATGTTTTACAGTTCAGGACAAATTCCGTTAACTGCAAGTGGAGAGCTTGTAGCAGGAGACGTGACAGTACAAACAGAGCAAGTATTTCAAAATTTACAAGCGGTATTAGAAGAAGCAGGTGCTTCATTTGATACAGTAGTAAAAACAACAGTATTCTTAAAAGATATGGATGATTTTAATGCTGTTAATGAAGTATACGGCTCTTATTTCTCTACTCATAAGCCAGCGCGTTCTTGTGTGCAAGTAGCAAAATTACCGAAAGATGTTTCGATTGAAATCGAAGTAATTGCCCTAGTTAAGTAATCTTTTGTAAGCGATAACCTCCACTAATCTCTATATTCAATTACATTAAAAATTTTTATCTTAAAAATTTTTAAAAAATTAAAGGGAAAATAGAAAATTTGTGGAATTTATACAAATATATCGCTTATTTAGAAAAGGGTGGTGAACACAAGATGGAAGTGACTGACGTAAGATTACGCCGCGTAAACACAGAAGGCCGCATGAGAGCAATTGCCTCTATTACTCTAGACCATGAATTTGTTGTTCATGATATTCGTGTAATTGATGGTAATAATGGATTATTTGTAGCAATGCCAAGTAAACGTACTCCAGATGGAGAATTCCGTGACATTGCACATCCAATTAATTCTAATACACGCTCTAAAATTCAAGATGCGGTTTTAACAGAGTATCATCGTTTAGGCGAGTTAGAAGAGGTTGAGTTTGAAGAAGCGGGTGCTTCGTAAAATTCGAATGAAAAGGGCTTTTTAAAGAAATCCCTATAATTTTGCAACAAACTCCTGTAAGCATTTACAGGGGTTTGTTTTTTTTGTGGTTTTATCTATTTTTCGCACGGAAAATTCTGAATTCTTTAAAGTGAAGAGGAAAACTTCTAATTTTTTCAAAATCATTTTAAATAGTATAGCTTATTTCTTAAAAAAGATACTAAAGAGTAAAACATCGTATAAGAATTATGGTAAAATTTAATAGTTAAAATGTGTTTCTTGAAATATATGATGATTTAGGATAATATCGTTAATGGATAAATAGGTTGCGATGGAGGGTCTATATGTCAAACAGATTTGCAGTGATTCTAGCTGCAGGCAAAGGCACACGTATGAAGTCTAAGCTATACAAAGTGCTTCATCCTGTATGTGGAAAACCTATGGTACAACATGTTGTCGATCAAGTAACGCAATTAGGATTGCAGAAACTTGTAACAGTCGTAGGACATGGTGCTGAAATGGTACAAGAACAGCTAGGAAACGTAAGTGAGTTTGCATTACAAGCAGAACAACTTGGTACAGCACATGCTGTAGATCAAGCTGCAAGTGTACTTGCAAACGAAGAAGGAACAACTTTAGTTATTTGTGGTGATACGCCGCTAATAACTGCTGAAACGATGGAATCATTGCTTCAGCAACATAAAGAGGCAGGGGCAATGGCAACGGTGCTAACAGCTTACATAGAAGAACCTGCTGGATATGGTCGTATCGTTCGTAATGAGAATGGTCATGTTGAAAAGATTGTTGAGCATAAGGATGCAAATGAGAAAGAATTAGCTATTAAAGAAATCAATACAGGTACGTATTGTTTTGATAATAAAGCTTTATTCGCCTCACTTTCTAAAGTTTCAAATGATAACGTACAAGGTGAATATTACCTGCCAGATGTTATTGAGATTTTAAAAAATGAAGGTCATATCGTATCAGCTTATCAAACAGAGCACTTCGATGAAACGTTAGGTGTTAACGACAGAGTCGCTCTATCGCAAGCGGAAATTATTATGAAAAACCGTATCAACCGAAAGAACATGGTAAATGGTGTTACAATTATTGATCCAAGTAACACGTATATTTCTGCTGATGCGATTATCGGTAGTGATACAGTTCTTCATCCAGGAACAATTATTGAGGGGAATACTGTAATTGGTTCTGATTGTGAAATTGGACCGCATACAGTAATTCGCGATAGTGAAATTGGAGATCGTACAACAATTCGTCAATCTACTGTACATGATAGTAAACTTGGTACAGAAGTATCGGTTGGTCCATTTGCACATATTCGCCCAGATTCAGTTATTGGAGATGAAGTACGCGTTGGAAACTTCGTGGAAATCAAAAAAACTGTTTTTGGTAATAGAAGTAAAGCTTCACACTTAAGTTATATCGGGGATGCACAAGTTGGAGAAGACGTGAATCTTGGTTGTGGTTCAATTACGGTGAACTATGACGGTAAGAATAAATTCAAAACTGTGATTGGTAACGGGGTATTTATTGGATGTAATTCAAACCTTGTTGCTCCTGTAACAGTTGAAGATGGTGCTTATGTGGCAGCAGGCTCTACAATTACAGAGAATGTTCCATCAAAAGCATTATCTGTAGCACGTGCACGTCAAGTTAACAAAGAAGACTATGTTGATCAATTGCTGAATAAGAAAAAATCATAATGTGGAGGGTTAATCTAGATGTCGACTCAATATCTAAATTCTAATTTGAAAGTATTCTCTTTAAACTCTAATAAGGAACTTGCTGAGCAAATTGCAAAGCACATTGGAGTAGGACTAGGAAAATGTTCTGTTGATCGTTTTAGTGATGGAGAAGTTCAAATTAACATTGAAGAAAGTATCCGTGGTTGCGATGTATTCATTATTCAATCTACAAGCTTCCCAGTAAACGAACATATCATGGAATTACTTATTATGATCGATGCATTAAAGCGTGCATCTGCAAAAACAATTAATATTGTTATTCCTTACTATGGTTATGCGCGTCAAGACCGTAAAGCGCGTTCTCGTGAACCAATTACATCGAAACTTGTAGCAAACTTGCTTGAAACAGCAGGTGCAACTCGTGTAATCACTCTAGATTTACATGCTCCACAAATTCAAGGGTTCTTTGATATCCCAATCGACCACCTAATGGGTGTGCCGATCCTTTCAGATTACTTTGAAACAAAAGGTCTTAAAGATATCGTAATCGTGTCACCTGACCACGGTGGGGTAACTCGTGCTAGAAAAATGGCAGATCGTCTAAAAGCACCAATCGCTATTATTGATAAGCGTCGCCCTCGTCCGAACGTATCAGAGGTAATGAACATTATCGGTAATATTGAAGGTAAAACAGCAATTTTAATTGATGACATCATTGATACAGCTGGTACAATTACATTAGCAGCAAACGCTCTTGTTGAGAACGGTGCTTCTGAAGTATATGCTTGCTGTACACACCCAGTATTATCTGGTCCAGCAATTGAGCGTATCCAAAATTCAAATATTAAAGAGTTAGTTGTAACGAACTCTATCGTATTACCAGAAGAGAAGAAAATCGACAAAGTACATGAACTTTCAGTTGCTCCACTAATCGGAGAAGCAATCATTCGTGTATACGAAGAAGAATCTGTAAGTGTATTATTCAATTAATTGGATAGAATGAGACGTAACCAAGATTGGTTACGTCTTTTCGTATCGAAAAAAGAAAGTAGTGGTACAAGAATGAAATTGATAGTAGGACTTGGGAACCCGGGTAGAGAATATGAATTAACAAGGCATAATATTGGATTTATGGCGATTGATGAACTTGCAAAGCGTTGGAATATTTCTTTGAATGAACAAAAATTTAAAGGAATATTTGGTGCAGGATTTGTTAATGGAGAAAAAGTAATCTTATTAAAGCCACTTACATATATGAATTTATCTGGGGAAAGTATTCGACCACTCATGGATTACTATAAAATTGATGTTGAAGACTTCGTTGTTCTGTACGATGATTTAGACATCCCTGTAGGTAAATTACGCCTTCGTATGAAAGGTAGTGCTGGTGGACATAATGGTGTGAAATCAACAATTTCACATTTAGGAACACAAGAGTTTCAACGTATCCGCATGGGAATTGATCGTCCGAAAAATGGCATGAAGGTAGTAGATTACGTATTAGGACGTTTTACATCGGAAGAAATTCCTGATGTGAGTCATTCTATTGAAAAAGCAGCGGATGCATGTGAAGAATGGTTAAATAAACCTTTTCTTCAAATCATGAATACCTTCAATAGTTAAGGGTATGATTGGGAATATTTTGTCTTATTTTTACCCATACTAGTAGTAATTGGATTTTTAGGAGGCTAGTATGGAAGGTTATTATTATTGCAGACATTGCGGGAGTAATGTAGGCTCCGTTACTGCAGAAAAAGTGTATAGCGACGTTTTATTTCAACTAACAGAGCAAGAAGTAGTAGAGATGATTCATTTTCATGAGAATGGAAATATATATATAAAAACGATTTGTGAATCGTGTCAAGAAACGCTCGCATCTTATCCTGAGTATTATGAATATGAAAAATTTCTGCAATAAAATGTTGTCGCTTTGGCATGTCCAAAGCATTTTTCTGTTTTCTTTTTCCAAAATATTTGCATAAAATATAGTGGCTTGCTCTTTATGTTGAGAGGGGTTTTGAAAATGATAGGTTTATTAGAGCAATTTTATAAAAATGAAGAGATCCAATCGGTTATTAATGGACTAGAAGATGGTTTAAAAGAACAACTTGTATCAGGTATGGCAACCTCTTCTCGTTCGTTATTAATGGCGGCCTTATATAAAAAAACAAAAAAATCACAACTTATTGTGACGCATAATTTATATCAAGCACAAAAAGTGCATGAAGATTTAGTGGCGTTACTTGGTGAAAAAGATGTGTGGTTATACCCAGTAAATGAATTGATAGCATCAGAAATTGGTGTTGCAAGCCCAGAATTGAAGGCGCAACGTATTGAAGTATTGAATCGTTTAGCGGCAGGAGAGAACGGGATTATTGTAGCGCCAGTTGCAGGACTACGCAGATTTTTACCAATGAAAGAGTTGTGGAAGCAAAGGCAAATCGAAATCAACCTAGGGCAAGAGATTGATTTAGATACATTCTTGCATACTTTACATCATATTGGTTATGAGCGTAAGTCGATGGTAGAAGCTCCTGGGGAATTCAGTTTGCGTGGGGGAATATTAGATATTTACCCATTAACTGAAGAGTTACCATTTCGTATTGAATTTTTCGATACAGAAGTTGATTCTATTCGATTATTTGATGTGGATGAACAGCGCTCTCAAGATAAAAAAGAAAGTGTTAGATTTGGTCCAGCAACAGAGTTTTTATTTTCACAGGAAGAATTGAAGTCGGGAATTGAGCATCTTGAGGAAGGCTTGACTAAGACGATGCAAAAACTTTCCGATGATAAATTGAAGACTACAGTGCTTGAAACGGTAAGTCATGAAATTGAGATGTTAAAAAACGGGCAAAGTATAGAACAGATGTTTAAATATTTATCTATTTTCTATAAAGAACCTGCTAGTCTTATAGATTATTTACCAGAAGATGGTATTGTGGTTTTAGATGAGATTTCCCGTATTCAAGAAACAGCATCACATCTTGAAACAGAAGAGGCGGAATGGTATATATCACTTCTTGGTGAGGGAATAATTATTCAAGATTTATCTTTCTCACACTCGTTTGAGGAATTTCTTCATCATAAAAAAAGAAGTTTTGTATATTTAACGTTATTCTTACGTCATATAGCACATACACATCCGCAAAACATTGTGAATGTGACATGTAAAACAATGCAAGATTTCCATGGGCAGATGCAGTTGTTGAAAACTGAAATTGATAGATGGAACGAAGGGCATTTTACGACTGTTGTGCTCGGCACAGATGATGAACGTGTAAAAAAACTACAACATATTTTAAGTGATTATGATATTGAGGCAGATATCGTAGAGGGCACAGACATATTATTGCCTGGAAGGTTACAAATTGCTGTAGGTGATTTACATGCAGGATTTGAAATGCCGATGCAAAAGCTTGTTGTTATTACTGAAAAAGAGCTTTTTCATAAGAAAGTTAAAAAATCACAACGTAAGCAGAAGTTATCTAATGCTGAACGTATTAAAAGTTATTCGGAATTAAAAGTTGGAGATTATGTAGTTCATGTAAATCATGGTATAGGTAAATTCTTAGGTATCGAGACATTAGAGATTAATGGTGTTCATAAAGATTACTTGAATATTAAATATCAAGGTAATGATAAGTTATACGTTCCAATTGAACAAATTGACCAAGTGCAGAAATATGTAGGATCTGAAGGTAAGGATCCAAAAGTTTATAAATTGGGCGGAAATGATTGGAAAAAGGTCAAAACGAAAGTTGAAAAATCTGTACAAGACATTGCGGATGACCTAATTAAACTATATGCTGAGCGCGAAGCTTCAAAGGGTTATGCATATACACCAGATACGGCAGAACAACAAGAATTTGAATCTTCTTTCCCATATCAAGAGACAGAGGATCAATTACGTTCTATTGAAGAGATTAAGAAAGATATGGAACGTGGACGTCCGATGGATAGGCTTCTTTGTGGTGATGTAGGATATGGAAAGACGGAAGTAGCTATCCGTGCGGCATTTAAGGCAATTATGGATGAAAAACAAGTTGCAATTTTAGTGCCGACAACGATCCTTGCACAACAACACTATGAAACAATTCGAGAGCGTTTTCAAGATTATCCAATCAATATAGGATTATTAAGTAGATTCCGTACGAGAAAACAGCAAAATGAAACAATTAAAGGCTTAAAAGATGGTACGGTAGATATCGTAATCGGAACGCATCGTATTTTATCTAAAGATGTTACTTATAAAGATTTAGGTCTTCTTATTATTGATGAAGAACAAAGGTTTGGTGTAACCCATAAAGAAAAAATTAAACAATTAAAAGCAAATGTTGACGTGTTAACATTAACGGCAACTCCGATTCCGCGTACACTCCATATGTCTATGCTTGGTGTGCGTGACTTATCTGTTATTGAGACACCACCAGAAAATCGTTTCCCAGTCCAAACGTATGTAGTAGAGTATAACCCAGCGTTAATGCGAGAAGCGATAGAACGAGAGCTTGCAAGAGGTGGGCAAATTTACTTCCTATATAATCGTGTGGAGGATATCGAAAGAAAAGCGGATGAAATTTCGATGTTAGTTCCAGACGCGCGTGTAACTTATGCGCATGGGAAAATGAACGAAGGTGAATTAGAGTCTGTTATGCTATCGTTTTTAGAAGGGCAGCATGATGTTCTTGTAAGTACAACAATTATTGAGACGGGTGTAGATATTCCGAATGTAAATACGTTAATTGTATTTGATGCAGATCGTATGGGACTATCGCAGCTGTATCAGCTTCGTGGTCGTGTTGGACGTTCTAATCGTGTTGCATATGCATACTTTGCATACAAACGAGATAAAGTGTTATCAGAAGTTGCAGAGAGGCGTCTGCAAGCCATTAAAGAGTTCACAGAGCTTGGGTCAGGTTTCAAAATTGCAATGAGAGACTTATCCATTCGTGGTGCAGGTAACTTGTTAGGAGCCGAACAGCATGGATTTATTGATTCTGTCGGATTTGATCTATATTCTCAAATGTTAAAAGATGCAATTGAACAGCGTAGAGGAACAGATGGGGTTGAAAATACAGTTAATGTTGAAATTGATTTAGAAGTAGATGCATATTTACCAGATGCTTATATTTCAGATAGTAAACAAAAGATTATGATGTATAAACAGTTTAGAGGTGTTTCTGCAATTGAGGATATTGAAGAGTTGCAGGAAGAGATGATAGATAGATTTGGTGATTATCCGCAAGAAGTTGGTTACTTATTGCAAATTGCAAATATTAAAGTATTGGCAATGAAAGAACAAATTGAGTTAATTAAGCAAAATAAATTTGAAGTGACAATTCTGTTCTCAGAACAAGCAAGTCAAAATATTGATGGCGGAAAATTATTCATGCTTGGAAATAGTTTTGGACGTATGATTGGTCTAGGAATGGAAGGATCGCAATTGAAAATCGTTATGAAAACAAATGGTTTAGAGACATCGAAGTGGTTAACAATTGCTGAAAATTTATTAAAAGGCCTGCCAGATGTAAAAAAAGAAGTCATAAATGCCTAATATAAGATAAAAAAATACAATTCGGCGTGCATAGAAGAACTAATGTGTAAAATACTATGTCTAACAGTTGGTGATTTTTACATGAACAGGTAAATTCACCACTTTGATCATCAGTAGAAAGTGAGGCAGCATTAGAATGAAAGCAACTGGAATCGTACGTCGAATTGATGATTTAGGTAGGGTAGTAATTCCGAAGGAAATTCGTAGAACTTTACGTATTCGAGAAGGAGACCCACTAGAAATATTTGTTGATCGCGATGGAGAAGTGATTTTGAAAAAATATTCTCCAATTAGTGAACTAGGTAATTTTGCAAAGGAATATACGGAAGCTTTATACGATAGCTTAGGACATAATGTGCTTGTATGCGATCGTGATTCTATTATCGCAGTAGCAGGCGTATCTAAAAAAGAATACTTAAATAAAAGTGTTGGCGATTTAATTGAGAAGACAATGGAAGAGCGTAAGTCTGTAATTATGACAGATGAAAGCGAAATTTCAATTATTGATGGAGTAACAGAAAAAGTGAGTTCCTATACAATTGGCCCGATTGTTGCGAATGGGGATCCAATTGGAGCTGTTGTTATCTTCTCTAAAGAGGCTATTATAAGTGAAGTAGAGCATAAGTCAGTAAATACAGCTGCAAGCTTTTTAGCGAAACAAATGGAGCAGTAAGGCTATATGGAATTTTAGAAGTAGCAATCTTTCCTAATTATGATATTTCTTCTTGAGAAATCAAATATTTGGAGATATATGTATATTGAATGAAGGTAGCGCTTTGCTACCTTTTTTCGTTGAACATTTCTATCGTTGCGCGAACGTATTATTACTCGTGTAGGCAAGGAAGCTTGTCCTTTTCTTTATGATATAATACGAGGGGTGAGAATAGAAAAAGGAGTTTTCTTGTATGGAATCAAAGAAGTATCAAGCCTTTTGGCGTGGGGCTATTATATTAACAATCGCAAGTTTTGTTACAAAGGTATTAAGCGCTTTTTACCGTATTCCATATCAAAATATAGCGGGTGATATTGGTTTTTATATTTACCAACAAATTTATCCGTTTTATGGATTTTGTTTAATTTTAGCTACTTATGGGTTCCCCATTATAATTTCAAAAATGGTTGCGGAACGATTAGAGCGAGGGAAACAACAAGAAGCAGAAGAAATTATCTGTGTATCTTTTTGGTTTTTATTGGGAATTGGTTTCGTAGGCTTTTTTACATTGTTTTTTGGTGCCGAAACAATTGCAGCAGCCATGGGTGATATACACTTAGATAAGTTATTACGTGTTATTTCATTTTCATTCATATTGATGCCGTTTTTATCTGTAGCAAGAGGATATTTTCAGGGATTCAATAATATGATGCCAACAGCTGTTTCGCAAGTGATAGAACAAACGATTCGTGTTTCTATTATTGTATTTTTATCTCTATTCCTAATTGCTCGCGGATTTGATTTATATACAGTCGGTGCAGGTGCTATGTTAGGTTCAATCGCAGGCGGACTGATTGGGATTATCGTACTTGTACTTTATATGCGTCATGACTTTCGTTCTATATTTTTCAAGAGTGTAAAGAGAATTAAGGGGAAAAAGAGGATCATTAAAATTCTGTTTTGGCAGGGATTGGCGATTTGTGTTAGTAATTTAGTACTTATTTTTATACAAATGGCTGATTCCATTTCCTTCTATTCCTTACTTATTGGGGCAGGAGAACAAGCTGAAAGTGCAAAGGTATTAAAAGGTGTTTACGACAGAAGTATCCCGCTTATGCAATTAGGTACTGTCGTGACAACTTCTTTCTCATTGTCACTTATTCCAATTATTACAGCGGCGAAGGAAAGAGGAGATCTTTCCTTTATTCGAGAAAAGGTAAAGTTAGCAATGAAAATAACATTTGTTATTGGATTTGCAGCTGCCATTGGATTAACTTGTATTATTCAGCCTACGAATATTATGTTGTTTGAAAATAGTGATGGGTCAGATGTTTTATCCATTTTATCTTTATCTATTTTATTTAGTTCATTGTCGATTACAACTGCTTCTATTTTGCAAGGGTTAGGACAAACATTAAAACCAGCAATATTCGTTATATTTGGGGGTTGTTTAAAGTTAGCTTTAAATTATACATTAATGCCGTATTTTGGTGTGAAGGGAGCTGCAATTGCAACACTAGTTGCGTTAATTGTAATTTCTGTGCTAAATAGTGCATTACTTATGCAAGCTGTATCTGAATCGCTTATCGATAAGCGTAATATGTTAGGTGTAGTTATTAGTGGTATCGGTATGGGGTTTGTATTAATAATATTTATACGTGTGATGCAAATGTCTGGATTAGTAATTGATACAACGCATAGAGGAATTGCAACACTTGAGGCATTGTTAGGTGTAGCTATCGGTGGATTAACATATGTGTTTTTAATTTTAAAATTACGTGTATTTACAAAAGCGGAAATAGGAACCGTTATGAAAAAAGAGAAAAAAGAAGGTTTATTGAAGAAGAGTGGATAGAGGTGGCAGGTTGTGAGTGGAATCATTACTATTTTAGGGTTAGGTGCTGGTGAGTTAGATCAGTTAACGATGGGTGTATATCGAAAAATAAAAGAAGCAGATCACATGTTTGTTAGAACGAAGGAACATCCCGTTATAGAAGAGTTGGAGAAAGAAGGTATACAATATACAGCCTTTGACAGTGTATATGAAGCGCATGATACATTTGAAATTGTATATGAAACAATCGCGAATACATTGCTAGAACAAGCTGAAGGCACAGAAATCATCTATGCCGTGCCAGGGCATCCGCTTGTAGCGGAAAGAACGGTTCAGCTACTGTTGGAAAAAGGCGAAGTAGCGAATGTTGAAGTGCGCATTGAAGGTGGACAAAGTTTCCTTGATCCTATGTTTGCGAGTCTAAAGATTGATCCGATTGAAGGATTCCAATTAATTGACGCCACATCATTTGAAAGAGGACAATTAGAATTACGTCAACATTTAATCTTTTGCCAAGTATATGATGCATTCGTTGCGTCTGATGTGAAATTAACATTAATGGAGATGCTATCAGATGATTATGAAGTGTATATCGTAACAGCTGCAGGGACTTCGTTTGAACAAGTTAAAAAGGTACCGTTGTACATGTTAGATCATGAAACAGAGTTGAATAATTTAACGAGTGTATATGTACCACCAGTTAAAGAACGTGCGTCCTTGTATCAACAGTTTGATGTGCTTAGAGAAATTATTGCAGACCTTCGTGGACCGAATGGTTGTCCGTGGGATAAAAAGCAAACACATCAATCTTTAAAGAAGTATTTAATTGAGGAAGCTTATGAAGTGTTGGAAGCAATTGATGAAGAGGATGATGATCACTTAGTAGAAGAACTGGGTGATATATTATTACAAGTTATGTTGCATGCTCAAATCGGGGAGGATGAAGGTTGGTTCTCTATAGATGATATTATTCGAACTTTATCTGAGAAAATGGTTCGCCGCCACCCGCATGTATTTGGGAATATGGATGTAAATAATGCCGATGAAGTAATTGCCAATTGGGAAGAAATTAAAAAACAAGAAAAAGGATTCGTGAAAGAATCTGTTTTAAATGGGGTTCCAAAAAGTTTGCCCCAGTTACTACGCGCCTATGAAATCCAGAAAAAAGCTGGCAAAGTTGGTTTCGATTGGGTTGATGTACAACCGATGATAGAGAAAGCCTTAGAAGAATGGCAAGAGTTCCAACAAGAAGTTACAAATATGGATGAGGCGAAAATGTTAGGTGAATTTGGCGATTTACTATTTGCGTTTGTGAATATAGCTCGTCATTATAAAATAGATCCCGAAGAGGCGTTACGTTCAACGAATGAGAAATTCGTCGGTCGTTTCTTATACATGGAAGCAAAGGTAGCTGAAATGAATAAAGAGATGCAAGATTTATCATTAGAGCAGTTAGATGTTTTATGGGAAGAGGCAAAACAAACAGAGCGTTAATAGGGGGATTTGATATGCGTCTAGATAAGTTTTTAAAAGTATCACGTTTAATTAAAAGAAGAACATTAGCGAAAGAAGTAGCTGATCAAGGAAGAATATCAATTAATGGTCAAGTGGCAAAAGCGAGTTCAGATGTGAAAGTAGCTGATGAATTAACAATTCGTTTTGGTCAAAAAATAGTAACTGTAAAAATAAACGAATTGAAAGAAACGACTAAAAAAGAAGATGCAGCAAATATGTATAGTTTAGTTCGCGAAGAAAAAGTAAAGGCTGAAGAAGGCTTGTTCTAAAATCAATTATCCCTTCATACATTACTATTAGCTAGTATAAATCTATGGGGGGATTTACGTGAATAATGGTTACTCACCTATGTCTTCTAATCAACAAAATGTTTCGGTAGAGCATGATATTATTATGCGTGGCAGGCGTGTAATTGATATTACCGGTGTAAAGCAGGTAGAGAGTTTTGATAGCGAGGAGTTTTTACTTGAGACCGTAATGGGTTTTTTAACAATTCGTGGTCAAAATTTGCAAATGAAAAATTTAGATGTAGAAAAAGGTGTTGTATCGATTAAAGGGAAAGTTCATGAGATGCTGTATATTGATGAGAATCAAGGGGAGAAAACTAAAGGATTCTTTAGTAAGTTGTTTAAATGAGCCTAACAATTCAGTTGTATACGATGCTCTCAATGATCGGAATGGGTGCTTGGATTGGAGCGTCTTTAGATACATACCAACGATTTTTAAAGCGGCAAGAACGTAAACGTTGGCTTGTATTTATACATGATATACTATTTTGGATTGTCCAAGCATTATTCGTTTTTTATGTATTGCTTCTTGTAAATGAAGCTGAACTACGTATATATGTATTTTTGGCATTATTATGTGGTTTTGCGGCGTATCAAAGCTTATTGAAAGCACTATACATGAAACTGTTAAATTTTCTCATCTATATTTTTATGCAAACAACACATTTTTTTGTTCAAATTATAAAGCTACTCATGATAAAACCTGTTATTATTATAGCGCAGCTATTTATTGCATTTATATTATTCTTATTTCGTATACTGCTTTCAATTGGACATGTGTTATGGAAAATGGTGATTTGGATATTACTTTTCATATGGAAAGTTTTTTTCTGGCCTGTTCGATTTATTGCTTCGCTCATATGGAAACTTCTCCCTAATCGTGTTAAACTTTTTATAATGAAACATGTAGGGTTCCTGCAATATATAGCAAAATTGAAGGGACACATCTTCCAATTATGGGAGCGTATAAAAAAGAAGTTAGGGGGACCTCGGAAATGAGGGAACTGAGACAAAGAACAATCGAAAAACAGAGTCCAAATCCTGTTAAAGAGCATATAATACAAACGGATGAGAACAGGAAGCGACTTTATCGCCGTTTAGCGGTTTTTCTTGTCTTTGCTTTTACAATTATTGCGAGTATTAGTGTAACGTTTTATCAACAAAACAGTTCCATTAGAGCAAAAGAAGCAAAAGTTAAGGACATGAAAAAAGAACTGGATTCATTAACGAATAAAGAAAAGAGTCTAAAAGACGAAGTTCAAAAGTTAAATGATGAAGAGTACGTATTAAAGATTGCTAGAAGGGATTATTTCTTCTCTGGAAAAGGGGAGATAATTTTTCCTGTTTCTAAGTAGAGTATGTCTTATTGACACTATATTTTAGGATTATATATAATAAAGTAAAATTTGACTTTTTAACCACTAAGGAGGAGCATTTTTTTTATGTCAATCGAGGTAGGCAGCAAGTTACAGGGTAAAGTAACAGGTATTACAAATTTTGGGGCTTTTGTGGAGCTGCCAGAAGGCTTAACGGGTCTTGTTCATATTAGTGAAGTTGCTGATAATTATGTGAAAGATATTAACGATCACTTAAAAGTGGGCGACCAAGTAGAAGTAAAAGTTATTAACGTTGAAAAAGATGGCAAGATCGGTCTATCTATTAAAAAAGCGAAAGAGCGTGAAAAAACAGAAGGAGATCGTCCACGTGGTGAATACCAACGCGGTGGCGGTGGCGATCAACAACGTTCTGGACGTCCACAACGTAATCGTTCTTTCAACAGAGATAACCGTGGTGGCGGTAACGAACGAGCTCCAAAAGAAACATTCGAGCAAAAGATGGCACGTTTCTTAAAGGACAGTGAAGATCGTTTAACTTCTTTAAAGCGTAACACAGAATCTAAACGTGGTGGCCGTGGCGCACGTCGCGGATAATAAGAACGTTTAATTCTTAGCATATAGAGAGGTACCCAGGGCGATTGCTCGGGGTGCTTTTTTATATGTGAAAATATATTTTTAAAAAAGTTTTCAAGATGTATTGACTTTAAAATATATCTGAGGTAAGATACTAATTGTCCGTTAAATAAGACGACATGGCGGTGTAGCTCAGCTGGCTAGAGCGTACGGTTCATACCCGTGAGGTCGGGGGTTCGATCCCCTCCGCCGCTATATTTAATTTAACGGCCCGTTGGTCAAGTGGTTAAGACACCGCCCTTTCACGGCGGTAACACGGGTTCGAATCCCGTACGGGTCATCCTAAAAAGATCATGCAAATTTGCATGATCTTTTTTTGTTAAATAAATTAAGACATACAACACTTCTACAAAATCACCCTATATTTTCTGAATGTTCAATTAAAATAGTGAGAATAAATTACATACCGTGTATATATGTAGAGTTATTTCGAATAAAAAGTCGAACGATTATAAAAGTGAAAACTGTTGTTTTGACAAAAATCCCAATAATCATCTTTTATAATGACAGTAATTAAACTATGCAGGTGGTGTTAAAAATATGCCTAAAGCAGGAAGGAATACTATGAATACAAGTGCATTGGCAATGAATGAGAGTCAGCTTGGAGCAGTAAAGTGGACGAGTAAGTTGCGAATGAAGTTTGAGCAGGTTTTCTTTAGATGGGGATTTATTATTGTTGTTATTGGTTTTCTTTTGGGACGAGCGTATATATTAACAAACATTTTACCGTTTGCACTGCCGTTTTTTGCTGCTGTTTATGTTATGAAGCGGGATAAAATGCCGCTCGCGTTCTTGGCTCTTATGGGGGGCGCACTTTCAGTTTCGATAGATAATTTATTCTTTACCTTTGCATCTATTTTTACTTTCTTCATTTATAATATCTTCTTTAGTCGGTTTACACGTAAAACTGTTGGACTTGTTCCATTCCAAGTATTTATCTCCGCATTAACCGCACATTTAGTTGTTGTATATTTCGCGCAACAAACTGTCACCATGTACGATTTACTCGTTAGTACGATTGAGGCAGGGCTTAGCTTCGTATTAACTATGATATTTTTACAAAGTGTTCCGCTTTTAGTAGAACGAAAAGGTAAACAACAAGCGCTAGAGACAGAAGAAATTGTTTGTTTAATTATATTACTAGCATCTGTTTTAACAGGTACAACAGATTGGTTTGTATATGACGCTTCTATTCAACATATTTTTACTAGGTATTTAGTGCTCGTGTTTGCATTTATCGCGGGGGCTGCTACAGGATCTACAGTGGGGGTCGTCACTGGATTAATATTAAGTTTAGCCAATGTCTCCAGTTTGTCTCAACTTAGTCTACTTGCTTTTTCTGGGTTGCTTGGTGGTTTGTTAAAAGAAGGGAAGCGTTTAGGTGTTAGTTTAGGTTTATTAATTGGGACGAGCTTGATTACGCTATATGTAGACAGGCAAACAAACATTGTGACAACTTTAATTGAATCTGGTGTGGCGATTGTGTTCTTCTTATTAACACCGAAACTTGTTATGGATCGTATTGCTAAATTCATGCCAGGCACACAGGAACATTCACAAGATCAACAACAGTATTTAAGAAGGATGCGTGATGTTACAGCGAATAAAATTAATCAATTTGCCAATGTATTTGCTGCTTTATCTAATAGCTTTTCTGTATATGGATATGTGGAGGAGGAAGATAAAGAGACAGAAGCGGATTTGTTCTTAAGTACAATTACTGCAAAAACATGTCAAACATGCTTTAAAAAGGACCAATGCTGGGTAGTTAATTTCGACAAAACGTACGATTATATGAAACAAATAATGAGTGAAACGGAAGAGGGGACGTTGCAGCATAATCGGAAGTTAGTTCGTGAATGGGACAAGCATTGTGTGAGAGGGAAGAAAGTGACGGATTTAGTAGCGGGTGAATTAGATCACTTCTATGAAGGACAAAAATTACGAAAACAAATGAAAGAAAACCGTAGAATAGTAGCGGAGCAACTATTAGGTGTATCAAAAGTTATGGAGGATTTTGCTAAGGAGATCCAAAGAGAACGAGAAAATCATCAAGTGCAGGAAGAACAGATTATGCAAGCGTTTCGTGATTTTGGCGTAGAAGTAGAGCATGTTGATATATATTGTTTAGATAGAGGAAGTATTGATATTGAAATGTTGATTCCGGTTGCATCTAATGAACATGGAGAATGTGAAAAGTTAGTTGCGCCGATGCTTTCTGATATTCTAAAGGAAAATATTGTTGTTAAACATGAAGAAAAATCTTCTTATCCGAACGGCCACAGCTTAATATCATTTGGTTCAGCAAAAACGTATTCTCTTGATACTGGGTTGGCCACAGCTGCAAAAGGCGGTGGGTTTGTTTCTGGTGACTCTTATGCGATGATGGATTTGAGTGTTGGTAAATATGCGCTTGCAATTAGTGATGGTATGGGAAATGGGCAAAGAGCTCATATGGAGAGTAAAGAAACGGTGAAATTATTACAAAAAATACTTCAATCAGGCATTGATGAGGAAATAGCGATTAAATCTATCAATTCTATTCTTTCTTTAAGAACAACAGAAGAGATGTTTACGACGTTAGATTTAGCTATGGTGGATTTACGGGATGCGAGTGCGAAATTTTTAAAGATTGGATCGACGCCGAGTTTTGTTAAACGCGCGAATAATATTTTGAAAATTGAGGCAAGTAATTTACCGATGGGGATTATTGAGGATGTTGAAGTTGATGTAGTAGGTGAACAATTAAAAACGGGCGATATCCTTATTATGATGAGCGATGGGATTTTCGAAGGAGCGCAACATGTAGAGAATCACGAGCTATGGATGAAACGAAAAATTAAAGAATTACAAACCGAAGATCCGCAAGAAATTGCTGATATCATTATGGAAGAGGTGATTCGCTCTTGTGATGGTTATATAAATGACGATATGACTATCGTTGTGGCGAAAGTGAAGAAAAATATGCCGAAGTGGGCTACGATTCCAATTGTAGGAATGCAGGCACAATAAATTTTAAGTGTGATGTTTCTTTATCACTGTTTCTTTCTAAAAACCTAGGTGGATGCCTAGGTTTTTTTACTTTAAAAGATAATGTTATTATTTTTGTGAATATGTACGGATGATGTAAGATAAAAATGTAATTTTTGTATATCTTTTTTTTGCACAATGTTTGTAAAAGTTGTACCATTATAAACAAGGTAACTAACGTTGCTGTTCTTGTTTAATGAAAGGTGATTACGAAGTTGAAAGATACATTTGTTGAAAAGGTAGATGACTTTGTAAAGCAGCATGATGTATTAAAGGAACGTTCAACAATTGTTGTAGGGGTTTCTGGTGGTCCTGACTCTTTGGCTCTTTTATATTATTTGTTAGAAAAAAGAGCAGCAAAACAGTTTGAAATTGTAGTGGCACATGTGGATCATATGTTTAGAGGTGATGAATCTCATGAGGACCTACAGTTTGTGCAGGACCTTTGTAAAGGGCTGGGAGTTATTTGCGAAACGATAAGGATTAATGTGTCGCAATATCAACAGCAACACGGAATGAATGCACAGGTTGCTGCTAGAGAATGCAGATATGCATTTTTGGAAAGAATAATGAAGAAATATGATGCGAGATATGTAGCTCTTGGACATCATGGTGATGATCAAGTAGAGACGATTTTAATGCGCCTTGTACGAGGGAGTACTCCGAAAGGATATGCAGGAATTGCAGTGAAGCGTCCTTTTCATAATGGATATTTAATTAGGCCGTTACTTGGAGTAACGAAGGAAGAGATTGTTGATTACTGTAATAAGCTAAAAATAATTCCCCGTATAGATCCAAGTAATAAAAAGGAAGTATATACAAGGAATCGATTACGTAAATATGTTCTTCCTCATTTGAAAGAAGAAAATTCACAAGTGCATGAGAAATTCCAAAAATTTAGCATGCAAATGCAAGAGGATGAGGCGTATTTGCAGGAATTAGCTTTTGAGAAAATGAATAAAGTAATTACAAAAAAAAGTGATAAACAAATTAGCTTATCAATTCCTGCCTTTGAATCCATGTCTATGTCTTTACAAAGAAGAGGGATTCAACTAATATTAAACTATCTTTATGAATATAAGATTCCATCTTCTCTTTCCTCTATACATATTGACAAAGTGATTGAGTTTTTTAAGCGGACACAACCTTCGGGTTCACTTGATTTTCCAGGTGATTTAAAAATTGTTCGCGCATACGAAGAGTGCAGCTTTGGATTTAAACAAGGAATTGTTTCTCCTTTTTTACAAGATTTATCAGTGCCCGGGACAATTACGCTATCGAACGGGGATAAGCTTGTAACAGAGGTGAGCGAAGACATACCAAGTAACATGAATGAAACAGTATTTGTTGCTAAGTATAATGATATATCATATCCACTTCGTATTCGTTCTAGAGAAAATGGAGATCGCATGTCAATACAAGGTATGAATGGCACAAAAAAGATAAAAGCTATCTTTATCGAAGCGAAAGTACCAAGAGAAAAAAGAGAAGAATGGCCGGTCGTTTGTGATGCAAGTGGGAATATTATTTGGGTACCCTTGTTGAAGCGATCTGCATTTGCTATCTCGAAAGAGACGGCAAAGAAGGATAAATATATGATTATTCACTACAAAAGCAAGGAGTCTTCCGGGAGGATAATGAAATGATGAATCAAGATATCGAAAAAGTATTAATTTCTGAAGAACAAATACAAGAAAAGGTGCTCGAATTAGGCGCAATTATTGCAGAGGATTATAAAAACACAGTACCTCTTGCGATTGGCGTATTAAAGGGCGCGATGCCATTCATGGCAGATTTATTAAAGAGAACAGATACATATCTTGAAATGGACTTTATGGCTGTATCTAGTTATGGTCACTCTACCGTTTCAACAGGCGAAGTGAAAATTTTAAAAGACCTTGATACTTCTGTAGAAGGTCGCGATATTTTAATCGTTGAAGATATTATTGATAGCGGTCTTACGCTAAGTTACTTAGTAGACCTATTTAAATATCGTAAAGCGAAGTCTGTAAAAATTGTTACGTTATTAGATAAGCCGACAGGCCGCAAGGTAGATTTGAAAGCGGATTATGTTGGATTTACTGTTCCGCATGAATTTGTTGTAGGATATGGATTAGATTATAAAGAGCAGTACCGTAATCTTCCTTATGTAGGAGTATTAAAACCAAGCGTTTACTCAAATTAATTAAATACAGGCGTTACAATTGTATAGGAAAGTTTTTCTATGTTACGATTTACAATAGTGTTTATGCCGTGAGAGGAGGTTAGGAATGAATCGTATCTTCCGTAATACCATCTTTTATTTACTGATATTCCTAGTAGTAATTGGAATCGTGAGCTATTTTAATGGTTCGACGCAAAAAACGACATCAGTTAGCTACGATAAATTCATTACTAAACTAGAAAAAGGTGAAGTGCGTAATGTGCAACTTCAACCGAAAAATGGTGTATTTGAGGTAAAAGGACAATTTAACAACTCTAGCCAAGGAGAACAATTTGTTACTTATGCACCAAATACTGAGGAATTACAAAAGAAAATTAATGACAAAGCGCAAGGTGCTGAAGTTAAGTATCAACCAGCAGAAGAAACAAGTGCTTGGGTAACGTTCTTTACTTCTATCATTCCGTTTGTCATTATCTTCATTTTATTCTTCTTCTTATTAAACCAGGCTCAGGGCGGCGGTAGCCGTGTTATGAACTTCGGGAAAAGTAAGGCGAAGTTATATAATGACGAAAAGAAAAAAGTTCGTTTCAGAGATGTTGCTGGAGCGGATGAAGAGAAACAAGAGCTTGTTGAGGTAGTTGAATTCTTGAAAGATCCTCGTAAGTTCGCTGAAGTTGGTGCTCGTATTCCGAAGGGTGTTCTATTAGTAGGACCTCCAGGTACAGGTAAAACTTTACTAGCACGTGCCGTTGCAGGTGAGGCTGGCGTTCCATTCTTCTCTATCAGTGGTTCTGATTTCGTAGAGATGTTCGTTGGTGTCGGTGCATCACGTGTACGTGATTTATTCGAAAATGCAAAGAAAAATGCTCCTTGTATCATTTTCATTGATGAAATTGATGCAGTAGGACGTCAACGTGGCGCAGGTCTTGGTGGTGGCCATGATGAGCGTGAGCAAACGTTGAACCAATTACTTGTTGAAATGGATGGATTCGGTGCAAACGAAGGTATTATTATCATTGCTGCAACAAACCGTCCCGATATTCTTGATCCAGCGTTATTACGTCCAGGTCGTTTTGACCGTCAAATTACAGTAGATCGTCCAGATGTAAATGGCCGTGAAGCTGTACTGAAAGTACATGCTCGTAATAAACCGCTTGATGATCATATCAACTTAAGAGCAATTGCAACTCGTACACCAGGGTTCTCTGGTGCTGATCTTGAAAACTTATTAAACGAAGCTGCTTTAGTAGCTGCGCGTCAAGATAAGAAGAAAATTGATATGAGTGACATTGATGAAGCAACGGATCGTGTTATTGCAGGTCCTGCTAAGAAAAGTCGTGTTATCTCTGAAAAAGAACGTAATATCGTTGCATTCCATGAAGCTGGCCATACTGTAATTGGTGTTGTCCTTGATGAAGCAGATATCGTTCATAAAGTAACAATTGTCCCTCGTGGTCAAGCTGGTGGATATGCAGTGATGCTTCCGAAAGAAGATCGTTACTTCATGACAAAACCAGAGTTACTTGATAAAATCACTGGTTTACTTGGTGGTCGAGTAGCTGAAGAGATTGTGTTTGGTGAAGCAAGCACAGGTGCTCACAACGACTTCCAACGTGCGACTGGTATTGCAAGACGTATGGTTACGGAATTCGGTATGAGTGATAAGCTTGGACCAATGCAATTCGGTAGCTCACAAGGTGGTCAAGTGTTCTTAGGAAGAGACTTCCATTCAGAACAAAACTACAGTGATGCAATTGCACATGAAATCGATGTGGAAATGCAAACTATTATAAAAGAATGTTATGCTCGCGCGCACCAAATTCTTACTGAAAAACGTGATAAGCTAGATATTATTGCGAAAACGTTACTTGAAGTAGAAACGTTAGATGCAGAGCAAATCAATCATTTATATGATTACGGCAGATTGCCAGAGCGTCCAACATCTTCAGATGATGTGAAAGTAAACATCAATATGAAGAAGGACGATGAAGAATCAGAAGATAAGTAAGAGATGAAGGAGTGACGATGGTCACTCCTTTTTTTATTTGTGGAACGAAATGAAGTAGAAAAAGAATTTAAATAAATTGGGTATTAAAAATTGAAATAGAGCGTAATCTTTTTGTAAAATGATGAGGATAGAAAAGCTGATTATATAAGTATGTGTGATATGATGTTTTTATAAGTTTTATACATACTGCACAAATATAGATTAAATAAGATAAGTGGTGAGAATATGATTTTTGTATTGGATGTAGGGAACACAAATGCTGTACTAGGCGTGTTTGAAGAGGGGGAACTTCGTCAACACTGGCGCATGGAAACAGATCGTCATAAGACAGAAGATGAATATGGAATGCTTGTCAAGCAGTTGCTTGAGCATGAAGGTCTTTCGTTTGAAGATGTGAAAGGTATTATCGTGTCTTCAGTCGTACCACCAATTATGTTTGCTTTAGAGCGCATGTGTGAAAAGTATTTTAAAATTAAACCGCTTGTAGTAGGTCCTGGAATAAAAACAGGGCTAAATATTAAATATGAAAATCCACGTGAAGTAGGCGCGGACCGAATTGTAAATGCGGTAGCAGGAATCCACTTGTATGGAAGTCCGCTTATTATTGTCGATTTCGGTACGGCTACTACATATTGTTATATTAACGAAGAAAAGCATTATATGGGTGGAGTTATTACGCCGGGAATTATGATTTCAGCAGAGGCTTTATATAGTAGAGCGGCAAAACTTCCTCGTATTGAAATTACAAAACCAAGCAGTGTTGTTGGAAAGAATACGGTAAGTGCAATGCAATCTGGTATTCTTTATGGTTATGTTGGACAAGTGGAAGGTATTGTTAAGCGTATGAAAGAGGAAGCTAAACAAGAACCGAAAGTTATTGCAACAGGTGGATTAGCGAAATTAATTTCAGAAGAATCGAATGTAATTGACGTTGTAGATCCATTTTTAACATTAAAGGGTTTGTATATGTTATACGAGCGTAATGCAAATTTACAGCATGAGAAAGGTGAATAAATGAGTATGAAAGATTATTTAGTAAAAGCGTTAGCGTTTGATGGGGAAGTGCGTGCATATAGTGTACGTACTACAAACACAGTAAGTGAGGCGCAAAGACGTCATGATACATGGAGAACAGCTTCAGCGGCACTTGGTCGTTCTTTAACTGCAGGTACAATGATGGGCGCGATGTTAAAAGGTGACCAAAAGTTAACGATTAAGGTAGAAGGTAATGGTCCGATTGGTCCCATCTTAGTAGATGCTCATGCAAATGGGGATGTACGTGGTTATGTAACGAATCCACATGTTGATTTTGAAGGAACGGAACAAGGAAAATTACGTGTATATCAAGCGGTAGGTACTGAGGGATTTGTAACAGTAATTAAAGATATTGGTATGCGTGAGCCGTTTATTGGTCAATCTCCAATTGTTTCAGGAGAATTAGGGGAAGACTTCACGTATTATTTTGCAGTTTCTGAGCAAACACCTTCTTCTGTAGGAGTTGGCGTTCTTGTAAATGGAGATGACAGCGTATTAGCGGCAGGTGGATTTATCCTTCAAATTATGCCAGGTGCACAGGAAGAAACAATTTCATTCATCGAAGATCGTTTGCAAAAAATTCCTCCTGTATCAACGTTAATCGAACAAGGGCTTTCTCCAGAAGAGTTACTGTATGCAGTTCTTGGAGAAGATAAAGTAAAAGTATTAGAAGTGATGGATGTTCAATTTAATTGCACATGCTCACGCGAACGTATTGAGAGTGTGTTAATTAGTTTGGGTAAAACAGAGTTAGAGCAAATTCGCGAAGAAGAAGAAGAGACAGAAGTTCATTGTCATTTCTGTAATGAGCGATACAAGTTTTCTAAAGAAGATATTACAAATTTAATTGAGAGTTTGTCATAAGGGAAGTGAGGGAATCCATCCTCTAAATAGATTGACAAACAGGGAATTTTCTGACAAAATCGAAATATAGATAAAACCAATAAAAATACTCGGTGTTAGGAGTGACAGGAATGCGAGTGGCACAATCAGTTTCAGAATTAATCGGGAA
This sequence comes from Bacillus sp. FSL M8-0063, assembly GCF_038005545.1. Lineage (NCBI taxonomy): Bacteria > Bacillati > Bacillota > Bacilli > Caryophanales > Bacillaceae > Bacillus > Bacillus sp. FSL M8-0063. Next base: position 151,124 of record NZ_JBBOTJ010000002.1, on the reverse strand, counting down.
AACGCCGATCGTTAAGTTGAACCGCATCGTAGAATCAAACAGCGCAGATATATACTTAAAATTAGAATTTATGAATCCAGGGAGCAGTGTTAAAGATCGTATTGCATTAGCTATGATTGAAGATGCTGAAAAAAAAGGATTATTAAAAGAAGGCGATACAATCATTGAGCCAACAAGTGGTAACACAGGAATTGGTTTAGCGATGGTAGCGGCCGCTAAAGGATATAAGGCAATTTTAGTAATGCCAGAAACAATGAGTATTGAGCGTCGTAATTTATTACGTGCTTACGGTGCAGAATTAGTATTGACTCCAGGACCTGAAGGAATGGGTGGAGCGATTCGTCAAGCGACTGAATTAGCAAAAGAGCATGGCTACTTTATACCACAACAGTTCAAAAATCAATCAAATCCAGAAATTCATCGTTTAACAACAGGGCCAGAAATTGTTGAACAAATGGGTGAACAATTAGATGCGTTTATTGCAGGTATTGGTACAGGTGGAACGATTACTGGTGCTGGTGAAGTACTGAAGGAAGCGTATAAAGATATTAAAATTTATGCAGTAGAACCTGCGGATTCACCAGTACTATCTGGTGGGAAACCGGGTCCACATAAAATCCAAGGAATTGGGGCGGGATTCATCCCAGAGACATTGGATGTAGAGGTATATGATGAAATTGTTCAAGTAAAAGCAGAGCAAGCATTTGAATATGCAAGAAGAGTGGCTAAAGAGGAAGGTATTTTAGTGGGTATCTCTTCTGGAGCAGTTATTTATGCAGCAACAGAAATTGCGAAAAAGTTAGGTAAAGGGAAAAAGGTACTTGTTATTATCCCAAGTAACGGTGAACGTTATTTAAGTACACCGCTTTATCAATTTGAGTCTTAATTATATGTGATTGAAAAAGCATCCTTGAAAAGGATGCTTTTTCTTTTTGGATTGGAAATAGGAAAAGAGTGAATGACTAGAAAACTTCATGTAAAATAAGAGGTAGTATAATTAATTTATTTTCACTAGCCTTCGAGTATAACCACTTTATATACATAACGAATGTAGTTTGAAGTGGTTAATCTAAGAGGGTGGGATAAAAGAAGACGGGGTGTTGATATGCAACGAAGAAAATCTTTAGCGCTTTCTATTCCATATCAGTTAGATTTCTTTAAGCAGTATAAATTTCTTTCTAAGGATAAACCGCAACATATTTTGTTAGAGAGTGGACGTGGCGGTCGTTATAACATTGTGGGGTTGAACCCAGTAGCGGTAATCCGAGGGAAGGGTGAAACGTTACATATAAGCGAAAGTGGTAAGGAAACAATAAAACAAGGAAACCCATTAGATTTAATGCAGGAATATATGGAGCGATGGAAAACGGACTATAATCCGGAATACCCTCCATTTCAAGGTGGTGCAATTGGTTACTTTAGTTATGATTGCATCCGTTATATTGAAAAACTCCCTTCCCTTGCGGAAGATGACATTAATATACCTGATATATTCTTTTTATTATTTGATGATGTGTTTGTTTATGATCAAAAAGAAAAAGTATTATGGATTATTACACATTATGTAGATAAGCATGAAGAGGCAAAAGAGCGATTAAATGAATGGAAGATTCTTTGGGCGACAGAAGCGCCAGAAGTGAATATACCTTTTGCGTGCCCTGAAGAGAAAAGTGAAACAGTTGCTTTTACAGAAGAAAGCTTTATGAAGGCGGTTGAATGTATTCAAGAATATATTGGAGCTGGTGATGTGTTCCAAGTAAACTTGTCGACAAGGCAAGAAAGAACGTTACAAACACACCCACTCGAAATTTATACAAGTCTTCGTGAAATTAATCCATCTCCATATATGGGTTACTTGGAGCTCGGGGATTTTCAAATTGTTAGTGGATCGCCAGAGTTGCTAATTAAGAAAGAGGGAACCGAAGTAAGTACAAGACCGATTGCTGGAACGAGATCTAGAGGGGCGAATGAGCAAGAGGATGAAGAATTAGCAAAAGAATTAATTGAGAACGAAAAAGAAAGAGCAGAGCACGTCATGCTTGTGGATTTAGAACGAAATGATTTAGGGCGTGTTTGTAAATATGGCACTGTAGAAGTAGATGAATTTATGGTAATTGAGAAATACTCACATGTTATGCATATTGTTTCTAATGTGCGTGGTGAGGTGGAAGAAGATAAAGATGCTTTTGATTTAGTGAAGGCTGTATTCCCTGGGGGAACAATTACTGGTGCCCCGAAAATACGTACGATGGAAATTATTGAAGAATTAGAACCTGTTCGCCGAGGGATTTATACAGGTTCAATCGGGTGGATCGGTTATTCTGGAGATACAGAATTGAATATTGTAATTAGAACACTGCTTGCTAAAGATGGAAAAGCACATGTACAAGCAGGAGCAGGAATTGTAATTGATTCGAATCCGGAAAATGAATATAAAGAGTCGTTAAAAAAGGCGATTGCTTTATGGCGTGCAAAAGAACGTAGCGAAGAAACGGTTAGGTGAGAGAAATGATATTAATGATTGATAATTATGATTCTTTTACATTTAATTTAGTGCAGTTTCTTGGAGAACTTGGACAAGAGCTTGTTGTTAAACGTAACGATGAAGTGACTATTTCAGATGTTGAGAATATGAAACCAGACTTTTTAATGATTTCGCCAGGTCCGTGTAGTCCTAATGAAGCGGGTATTAGTATGGAGGTTATTCAATACTTTGCTGGAAAGATTCCGATTTTTGGGGTTTGTCTTGGACATCAATCCATTGCACAAGTGTTTGGTGGAGAGGTTATACGTGCGGAGCGCTTAATGCATGGGAAAACGTCGCTTATGCATCATGACGGAAAGACGATTTTTTCGGATATCCCTAATCCGTTTACTGCGACACGTTATCATTCCCTTATCGTTAAGAAAGAGACGTTACCTGATTGCTTAGAGGTAACATCTTGGACAGAAGAAGGGGAAATTATGGCGCTCCGTCATACAACATTACCGATTGAAGGTGTACAGTTCCATCCGGAATCAATTATGACTTCCCACGGAAAAGAGTTGTTGCAGAATTTCATTCGTAAATACAGTCCAAGTGTGACATCATGTTAATTTACTTAAATGGTGAGTATGTAGAAGCAAGTGAAGCGAGAATTTCTCCTTATGATCATGGTTATTTATATGGTCTTGGAGTTTTTGAGACGTTTCGTATTTATAATGGTCATCCTTTCTTATTGGATGATCATTATGACCGTTTAATAGATGCGCTGGATACATTGCAAATTAAATGGACAATGACGAAAGATGAAGTACTGCTTATTTTGAAGAATTTACTCGTTAAGAATGAATTAGAGCATGCATATGTACGTTTTAATGTATCAGCGGGTATAGATGAAATTGGATTGCAAACGAAAATGTATGAAGAGCCGTCTGTTATTGTTTTTATAAAACCTTTAGCAGCCCCTGAAGATGTAGTAGAAAAAGAAGGGGTTGTTTTAAAGCAAGTGCGAAATACACCAGAGGGTGCGTCTCGCTTAAAGTCTCATCATTATTTAAATAACATTTTAGGAAAACGTGAAATTGGAAATGTTGTGAATAAGGAAGGTATTTTTCTTACTGAAACAGGTTATGTTGCAGAGGGTATTGTTTCGAATCTCTTTTTCGTGAAAGGTGATATTTTGTATACACCTTCGTTAAAAACGGGGATTTTAAATGGTATCACTCGTGCGTTTATTATAAAGGTTGCTGAAGGGTTGGGCATCGAAGTAAAGGAAGGTTTCTTTACAAAAGATGAATTACTTTCCGCTGATGAAGTTTTCGTAACAAACTCGATTCAAGAAATTGTTCCACTTTATCATATAGAGGGGCGAGATTTCCCGGGTAAAGTAGGTGTGGTTACAAAAAGGTTTATGAATCTTTACGAAATGCAGAGAGAGAAATTGTGGAGCAGAAATGAATTGTGAAGAGGAGATGTGTAGTTTGAAGTGGGATTATGATTTGCGCTGCGGCGAATATACATTGAACTTAAATGAAAAAACTTTAATTATGGGGATTTTAAATGTAACACCAGATTCGTTTTCCGATGGTGGGAGTTACAACGAGGTAGAGGCTGCGGTGCGCCATGCGAAAGAAATGCGAGATGAAGGTGCTCATATTATTGATATCGGCGGTGAATCTACTCGCCCAGGTTTTGCTAAAGTATCAGTGGAAGAAGAAATCAAGCGAGTTGTTCCGATGATTCAGGCGGTTGCAAAAGAAGTGAAATTGCCTATTTCTATCGACACGTATAAAGCTGAAGTTGCAAAACAAGCAATCGAAGCTGGCGCTCATATTATTAATGACGTTTGGGGAGCGAAGGCGGAACCAAAAATCGCTGAAGTTGCAGCTCATTACGATGTACCTATTATCTTGATGCACAATCGCGATAACATGAATTACCGCAATTTAATGGCTGATATGATTGCTGATTTATATGACAGTATTAAAATTGCTAAAGGTGCTGGTGTGCGAGATGAGAATATCATTTTAGACCCAGGCATTGGTTTTGCTAAAACACCTGAACAAAATTTAGAAGCGATGCGTAATTTAGAACAGTTAAACGTACTGGGTTATCCGGTTCTCTTAGGTACTTCAAGAAAGTCCTTTATTGGACATGTGTTAGATTTACCGGTAGAGGAACGTCTTGAGGGAACGGGAGCTACCGTTTGTCTCGGCATTGAAAAGGGCTGTGAGTTTGTTCGTGTTCATGATGTGAAGGAAATGACACGTATGGCTAAGATGATGGATGCGATGATTGGTAAGGGGGTAAAGTAATTGGATAAAATTTATGTTCATGATATGGAGTTTTACGGTTATCATGGTGTATTCCCAGAGGAAAATAAATTGGGTCAGAGATTTAAAGTGGACTTAACGGTGGAGTTGGATTTGAAACAGGCAGGAGAAAGTGATGACTTAGAGCATTCTGTCAATTATGGAGAGCTTTTCGAGTTATGTAGAAAAGTTGTTGAAGATAGAACGTATAAGCTTGTAGAGAGTATCGCTGAAAATATTGCTGCAGATATATTGAAACGATATGAGAGTATTTTCCGTTGTACAATTAAAGTAATTAAACCAGATCCGCCGATACCTGGACATTATCGTGCTGTAGCAGTGGAAATTACGAGAGAACGTCCATGAATAATATAGCTTACATTGCATTAGGTTCAAATATCGGAGAACGTTATACGTATTTAACTGAAGCGATTCAGTTTTTAAACAAAAACCCGTATATCCAAGTTAACGATATTTCATCTATATATGAAACAGAGCCAGTTGGCTATACTGACCAAAGTTGCTTTTTAAATTTAGTTATAAAAATTTCTACCAATTTATCACCGCAAGAATTATTGAAAATTACACAAAGAGTAGAGAATGATTTAGGAAGAAAAAGGGAAATTAGATGGGGTCCGAGGACCATCGACCTTGACATTTTACTATATAATCAAGAGAATATTGAAGCAGAGAATCTTATTGTTCCGCATCCGCGGATGTTCGAAAGAGCTTTTGTTATCGTTCCGTTGTTAGAGATTAATCAAGATATAAAACAAAACATTTCACGTTCACAAGTAGAAGAAATGAAAAGGCGAGAGGGAGTAACGGTATGGAAGCAGAAAAATGGGGAAGACGCATTCGTGCTTTTCGAAAGCTGAAAGGTTATACACAAGAAGGTTTTGCGAAAGAGTTAGGGGTATCTGTATCTGTTTTAGGTGAAGTTGAGAGAGGGAATCGATCGCCTTCCCAAGATTTTGTAGTGGAAGTTGCTAAGGCATTAAAGGTTTCAGTGGAGGAATTAATGCCGAAGTGACTATGAAGGAAGGAGTAAGTCGAGTGTTAAAGATTGCAAACATTGAGATGAAAAACCCGGTTGTATTAGCACCGATGGCGGGAGTGTGTAACTCTGCATTCCGTTTGACAGTAAAAGAATTTGGTGCAGGTTTAGTTTGTGCTGAAATGGTAAGTGATAAAGCGATATTACTTAATAACAAAAGAACATTAGATATGTTATATATTGATGAAAGAGAAAAGCCATTAAGTTTACAAATTTTTGGTGGAGAGAAAGAAACTCTTGTAGATGCTGCGAAATACGTAGATAAATATACGACAGCAGACATTATTGATATTAATATGGGTTGCCCAGTACCAAAAATCATTAAGTGTGATGCGGGAGCAAAGTGGCTTTTAGACCCAAATAAAATATATGAAATGGTAGCGGCAGTTGTAGATGCTGTTGAAAAGCCGGTTACAGTTAAGATGCGTATTGGTTGGGATGCAGATCATATTTTTGCAATTGAGAATGCAAAAGCTGTTGAGCGTGCTGGCGGACAAGCAGTAGCAGTTCATGGACGTACACGAGTACAAATGTATGAAGGGAAAGCGGATTGGGATATTATTAAACAAGTAAAGCAAGCTGTAAATATCCCGGTTATCGGAAATGGTGATGTCGAAACGCCACAAGATGCAAAGCGTATGCTTGATGAAATTGGTGTAGACGGTGTTATGATTGGTCGTGCTGCCCTTGGGGACCCGTGGATGATTTATCGTACGGTAAAGTATTTGGAAACAGGTGAATTAATGCCGGAACCGACAGTGCGTGAGAAAATTGACGTATGTATGTTGCATCTAGATCGTCTTATCGATTTAAAGAACGAAATTGTCGCTGTAAGAGAGATGAGAAAGCATGCAGCTTGGTATTTAAAGGGTGTTCGTGGTAATGCAACTGTACGTAATGGTATCAATGCTTGTAATACGCGTGAGGACCTTGCGAATGTATTAGGTGCATTTGTAGAAGAAGTAGAAGCGAAACAACAAACAATTCACGTTGGTTAATAATAGATAGGGAAGATTGACATTCTTCTATACACTTCCTATAATTACGTGAAAGAAAGAAGAACTGCCAGCTAGTTGCTGGCAGTTTTTCTAGTTGAGTAGAAAATGCTATACTGTATATATTGTAAAAATTAATAGAGCTGGAGTGATATCAATACCATGGATAACATGAACCACGAAGAATTAAACGACCAATTGCTTGTTCGTCGTGAAAAGTTACATAACTTACGTGAGCAAGGAATCGATCCGTTCGGTAAACGATTTGAACGTACAAATGCAACAAATGACTTATTAAGCTTATATGGAGAGTTCTCTAAAGAAGAATTAGAAGAGAAAGAAATCTCTGTTTCTATCGCTGGTCGTATTATGACAAAACGCGGTAAAGGAAAAGCTGGATTTGCACATATTCAAGATTTACATGGACAAGTTCAAATTTATGTTCGTAAAGATGCTGTTGGAGATGAAGAGTACGAATTATTTAAAACAGCAGATTTAGGTGATTTAGTAGGTATTGAAGGTAAAGTGTTCAAAACGAACGTTGGAGAACTTTCGGTGAAAGCAACGGGCTTTACACTATTAACGAAATCTCTTCGTCCATTACCGGATAAATATCATGGATTAAAAGATGTTGAACAACGCTACCGTCAACGTTACTTAGACTTAATCACAAGTATGGAAAGCCGTGAAACATTCGTTACTCGCAGTAAAATCATTCGTGAAATGAGAAGATACTTAGATGACAATGGTTATCTTGAAGTGGAAACACCTATGATGCATGCAATTGCAGGTGGAGCTTCTGCGCGTCCTTTCATTACGCACCATAATGCGTTAGATATGGAATTATACATGCGTATCGCAATTGAACTTCATTTAAAACGCCTTATTGTGGGTGGATTAGAAAAAGTTTATGAAATCGGTCGTGTATTCCGTAATGAGGGTGTATCAACTCGTCATAATCCAGAGTTTACAATGATTGAATTATATGAAGCGTATGCTGATTATAAAGATATTATGAAACTAACAGAAAATATGGTTGCTCATATTGCGAAGCAAGTACTAGGTACAACAACAATCCAATATGGTGATTATGAAATTAATCTAGAACCAGAATGGACACGTCTTCATATGGTAGATGCAATCAAGGAACATTCAGGAGCAGATTTCTGGAATCCAATGAGTGTAGAAGAAGCGCGTGAACTTGCAAAAGAACATAATGTAGGTATTAAGGATACGATGGAAGTTGGTCATATTATAAACGAATTCTTCGAACAAAAAGTAGAAGATAAATTAATCCAACCAACATTTATTTACGGTCATCCGGTAGAAATTTCGCCACTTGCGAAAAAGAATGACGAAGATCCACGATTCACAGATCGTTTCGAATTATTTATCGTTGCACGTGAACATGCAAATGCATTTACTGAGCTAAATGATCCGATTGATCAAAAAGAACGTTTTGAAGCGCAATTAAAAGAACGCGAACAAGGTAATGATGAAGCTCACATGATGGATGATGATTATATTGAAGCTCTTGAGTACGGTATGCCTCCTACAGGTGGACTAGGAATTGGTATTGATCGTCTTGTTATGTTGTTAACGAATGCACCATCTATTCGTGATGTATTATTATTCCCTGCTATGCGTCATAAACAAGACTAAGCTTTGGAGATTTCTCCAAAGCTTTTTTTATTTGAGTATGAGCTACGTGGGGATAGTAGTTCTTGATGGTGCGAGAAATTATATTTATATAGAAGAAATGTGCTGTTTTTATACTTTTTTACTAAGTTGAAAATTTTATTAGAAAAACTATTGCATTTTAATAATCAAACTGGTATATTTATATTCGTTGCCACGAAAGGTAACAAGCAAAACAAACGAAAAACAACTTATTGAAAAAAGTTGTTGACGAAAATATAACGAAATGTTATATTAATAAAGTCGCTTCTGAGCGGCAGACGAGTTCTTTGAAAACTGAACGAAACAAACAACGTGAAACGTCAATTTTTATTTTTAGATGCTAGACAAACTAACTTTATTGGAGAGTTTGATCCTGGCTCAGGATGAACGCTGGCGGCGTGCCTAATACATGCAAGTCGAGCGAATGGATTAAGAGCTTGCTCTTATGAAGTTAGCGGCGGACGGGTGAGTAACACGTGGGTAACCTGCCCATAAGACTGGGATAACTCCGGAAACCGGGGCTAATACCGGATAACATTTTGAACTGCATGGTTCGAAATTGAAAGGCGGCTTCGGCTGTCACTTATGGATGGACCCGCGTCGCATTAGCTAGTTGGTGAGGTAACGGCTCACCAAGGCAACGATGCGTAGCCGACCTGAGAGGGTGATCGGCCACACTGGGACTGAGACACGGCCCAGACTCCTACGGGAGGCAGCAGTAGGGAATCTTCCGCAATGGACGAAAGTCTGACGGAGCAACGCCGCGTGAGTGATGAAGGCTTTCGGGTCGTAAAACTCTGTTGTTAGGGAAGAACAAGTGCTAGTTGAATAAGCTGGCACCTTGACGGTACCTAACCAGAAAGCCACGGCTAACTACGTGCCAGCAGCCGCGGTAATACGTAGGTGGCAAGCGTTATCCGGAATTATTGGGCGTAAAGCGCGCGCAGGTGGTTTCTTAAGTCTGATGTGAAAGCCCACGGCTCAACCGTGGAGGGTCATTGGAAACTGGGAGACTTGAGTGCAGAAGAGGAAAGTGGAATTCCATGTGTAGCGGTGAAATGCGTAGAGATATGGAGGAACACCAGTGGCGAAGGCGACTTTCTGGTCTGTAACTGACACTGAGGCGCGAAAGCGTGGGGAGCAAACAGGATTAGATACCCTGGTAGTCCACGCCGTAAACGATGAGTGCTAAGTGTTAGAGGGTTTCCGCCCTTTAGTGCTGAAGTTAACGCATTAAGCACTCCGCCTGGGGAGTACGGCCGCAAGGCTGAAACTCAAAGGAATTGACGGGGGCCCGCACAAGCGGTGGAGCATGTGGTTTAATTCGAAGCAACGCGAAGAACCTTACCAGGTCTTGACATCCTCTGAAAACCCTAGAGATAGGGCTTCTCCTTCGGGAGCAGAGTGACAGGTGGTGCATGGTTGTCGTCAGCTCGTGTCGTGAGATGTTGGGTTAAGTCCCGCAACGAGCGCAACCCTTGATCTTAGTTGCCATCATTAAGTTGGGCACTCTAAGGTGACTGCCGGTGACAAACCGGAGGAAGGTGGGGATGACGTCAAATCATCATGCCCCTTATGACCTGGGCTACACACGTGCTACAATGGACGGTACAAAGAGCTGCAAGACCGCGAGGTGGAGCTAATCTCATAAAACCGTTCTCAGTTCGGATTGTAGGCTGCAACTCGCCTACATGAAGCTGGAATCGCTAGTAATCGCGGATCAGCATGCCGCGGTGAATACGTTCCGGGCCTTGTACACACCGCCCGTCACACCACGAGAGTTTGTAACACCCGAAGTCGGTGGGGTAACCTTTATGGAGCCAGCCGCCTAAGGTGGGACAGATGATTGGGGTGAAGTCGTAACAAGGTAGCCGTATCGGAAGGTGCGGCTGGATCACCTCCTTTCTATGGAGAATTGATGAACGCTGTTCATCAATATAAGTTTCCGTGTTTCGTTTTGTTCAGTTTTGAGAGAACTATCTCTCATATATAAATGTATGTTCTTTGAAAACTAGATAACAGTGTAGCTCATATTTTTTTAATTTTAGTTTGGTTAAGTTAGAAAGGGCGCACGGTGGATGCCTTGACACTAGGAGTCGATGAAGGACGGGACTAACGCCGATATGCTTCGGGGAGCTGTAAGTAAGCTTTGATCCGAAGATTTCCGAATGGGGAAACCCGCCATACGTAATGGTATGGTATCCTTACCTGAATACATAGGGTAAGGAAGACAGACCCAGGGAACTGAAACATCTAAGTACCTGGAGGAAGAGAAAGCAAATGCGATTTCCTGAGTAGCGGCGAGCGAAACGGAACATAGCCCAAACCAAGAGGCTTGCCTCTTGGGGTTGTAGGACATTCTATACGGAGTTACAAAGGAACGAGGTAGACGAAGCGACCTGGAAAGGTCCGTCGTAGAGGGTAACAACCCCGTAGTCGAAACTTCGTTCTCTCTTGAATGTATCCTGAGTACGGCGGAACACGTGAAATTCCGTCGGAATCTGGGAGGACCATCTCCCAAGGCTAAATACTCCCTAGTGATCGATAGTGAACCAGTACCGTGAGGGAAAGGTGAAAAGCACCGGAAGGGGAGTGAAAGAGATCCTGAAACCGTGTGCCTACAAATAGTCAGAGCCCGTTAATGGGTGATGGCGTGCCTTTTGTAGAATGAACCGGCGAGTTACGATCCCGTGCGAGGTTAAGCTGAAGAGGCGGAGCCGCAGCGAAAGCGAGTCTGAATAGGGCGTTTAGTACGTGGTCGTAGACCCGAAACCAGGTGATCTACCCATGTCCAGGGTGAAGTTCAGGTAACACTGAATGGAGGCCCGAACCCACGCACGTTGAAAAGTGCGGGGATGAGGTGTGGGTAGCGGAGAAATTCCAATCGAACCTGGAGATAGCTGGTTCTCCCCGAAATAGCTTTAGGGCTAGCCTTAAGTGTAAGAGTCTTGGAGGTAGAGCACTGATTGAACTAGGGGTCCTCATCGGATTACCGAATTCAGTCAAACTCCGAATGCCAATGACTTATCCTTAGGAGTCAGACTGCGAGTGATAAGATCCGTAGTCAAGAGGGAAACAGCCCAGATCGCCAGCTAAGGTCCCAAAGTGTGTATTAAGTGGAAAAGGATGTGGAGTTGCTTAGACAACTAGGATGTTGGCTTAGAAGCAGCCACCATTTAAAGAGTGCGTAATAGCTCACTAGTCGAGTGACTCTGCGCCGAAAATGTGCGGGGCTAAATACACCACCGAAGCTGCGAATTGATACCAATGGTATCAGTGGTAGGGGAGCGTTCTAAGTGCAGTGAAGTCAGACCGGAAGGACTGGTGGAGCGCTTAGAAGTGAGAATGCCGGTATGAGTAGCGAAAGACGGGTGAGAATCCCGTCCACCGAATGCCTAAGGTTTCCTGAGGAAGGCTCGTCCGCTCAGGGTTAGTCAGGACCTAAGCCGAGGCCGACAGGCGTAGGCGATGGACAACAGGTTGATATTCCTGTACCACCTCTTTATCGTTTGAGCAATGGAGGGACGCAGAAGGATAGAAGAAGCGTGCGATTGGTTGTGCACGTCCAAGCAGTTAGGCTGATAAGTAGGCAAATCCGCTTATCGTGAAGGCTGAGCTGTGATGGGAAGCTCCTTATGGAGCGAAGTCTTTGATTCCCCGCTGCCAAGAAAAGCTTCTAGCGAGATAAAAGGTGCCTGTACCGCAAACCGACACAGGTAGGCGAGGAGAGAATCCTAAGGTGTGCGAGAGAACTCTGGTTAAGGAACTCGGCAAAATGACCCCGTAACTTCGGGAGAAGGGGTGCTTTCTTAACGGAAAGCCGCAGTGAATAGGCCCAAGCGACTGTTTAGCAAAAACACAGGTCTCTGCGAAGCCGTAAGGCGAAGTATAGGGGCTGACACCTGCCGGTGCTGGAAGGTTAAGGAGAGGGGTTAGCGTAAGCGAAGCTCTGAACTGAAGCCCCAGTAAACGGCGGCCGTAACTATAACGGTCCTAAGGTAGCGAAATTCCTTGTCGGGTAAGTTCCGACCCGCACGAAAGGTGTAACGATTTGGGCACTGTCTCAACCAGAGACTCGGTGAAATTATAGTACCTGTGAAGATGCAGGTTACCCGCGACAGGACGGAAAGACCCCGTGGAGCTTTACTGTAGCCTGATATTGAATTTTGGTACATTTTGTACAGGATAGGCGGGAGCCATTGAAACCGGAGCGCTAGCTTCGGTGGAGGCGCTGGTGGGATACCGCCCTGAATGTATTGAAATTCTAACCTACGGGTCTTATCGACCGGGAGACAGTGTCAGGTGGGCAGTTTGACTGGGGCGGTCGCCTCCTAAAGTGTAACGGAGGCGCCCAAAGGTTCCCTCAGAATGGTTGGAAATCATTCGTAGAGTGCAAAGGCATAAGGGAGCTTGACTGCGAGACCTACAAGTCGAGCAGGGACGAAAGTCGGGCTTAGTGATCCGGTGGTTCCGCATGGAAGGGCCATCGCTCAACGGATAAAAGCTACCCGGGGATAACAGGCTTATCTCCCCCAAGAGTCCACATCGACGGGGAGGTTTGGCACCTCGATGTCGGCTCATCGCATCCGGGGCTGTAGTCGGTCCCAAGGGTTGGGCTGTTCGCCCATTAAAGCGGTACGCGAGCTGGGTTCAGAACGTCGTGAGACAGTTCGGTCCCTATCCGTCGTGGGCGTAGGAAATTTGAGAGGAGCTGTCCTTAGTACGAGAGGACCGGGATGGACGCACCGCTGGTGTACCAGTTGTTCTGCCAAGGGCATAGCTGGGTAGCTATGTGCGGAAGGGATAAGTGCTGAAAGCATCTAAGCATGAAGCCCCCCTCAAGATGAGATTTCCCATAGCGTAAGCTAGTAAGATCCCTGAAAGATGATCAGGTTGATAGGTTCGAGGTGGAAGCATGGTGACATGTGGAGCTGACGAATACTAATAGATCGAGGACTTAACCATATAATATGAAGCAATGTTATCTAGTTTTGAAAGAATATAAAAAACTTGTTGACTTTAAAAGTTAAATAAGTTACAATAATTCTTGTCTTAAATGAATACAGTCTGGTAATGATGGCAGAGAGGCCACACCCGTTCCCATACCGAACACGGAAGTTAAGCTCTCTAGCGCCGATGGTAGTTGGGACCTTGTCCCTGTGAGAGTAGGACGTTGCCAGGCAATTCGGAGGATTAGCTCAGCTGGGAGAGCACCTGCCTTACAAGCAGGGGGTCGGCGGTTCGATCCCGTCATCCTCCACCATTTAGCCGACTTAGCTCAATTGGTAGAGCAACTGACTTGTAATCAGTAGGTTGGGGGTTCAAGTCCTCTAGTCGGCACCAGTTTTTATTGCAAGAGCCATTAGCTCAGTTGGTAGAGCATCTGACTTTTAATCAGAGGGTCGAAGGTTCGAATCCTTCATGGCTCACCATTTTAATGAAATATGCGGGTGTGGCGGAATTGGCAGACGCACTAGACTTAGGATCTAGCGCCTTTGGCGTGGGGTTCGACTCCCTTCACCCGCACTTTTAATGAAATATCTCAAACATGTCTTGCGGAAGTAGTTCAGTGGTAGAATACAACCTTGCCAAGGTTGGGGTCGCGGGTTCGAATCCCGTCTTCCGCTCCAATTTCCAATATGACATGCCGGGGTGGCGGAACAGGCAGACGCACAGGACTTAAAATCCTGCGGTGGGTGACCACCGTGCGGGTTCGACCCCGCCCTCGGCACCATATGCGCCCGTAGCTCAATTGGATAGAGCGTTTGACTACGGATCAAGAGGTTAGGGGTTCGACTCCTCTCGGGCGCGTTTTCTTTCGGGAAGTGGCTCAGCTTGGTAGAGCACCTGGTTTGGGACCAGGGGGTCGCAGGTTCAAATCCTGTCTTCCCGATAATTGTTTGGGGCCTTAGCTCAGCTGGGAGAGCGCCTGCCTTGCACGCAGGAGGTCAGCGGTTCGATCCCGCTAGGCTCCACCAAAAAGTTCTTTGAAAACTGAACGAAACAAACAACGTGAAACGTCAATTTTTATTTTTAGATGCTAGACAAACTAACTTTATTGGAGAGTTTGATCCTGGCTCAGGATGAACGCTGGCGGCGTGCCTAATACATGCAAGTCGAGCGAATGGATTAAGAGCTTGCTCTTATGAAGTTAGCGGCGGACGGGTGAGTAACACGTGGGTAACCTGCCCATAAGACTGGGATAACTCCGGAAACCGGGGCTAATACCGGATAACATTTTGAACTGCATGGTTCGAAATTGAAAGGCGGCTTCGGCTGTCACTTATGGATGGACCCGCGTCGCATTAGCTAGTTGGTGAGGTAACGGCTCACCAAGGCAACGATGCGTAGCCGACCTGAGAGGGTGATCGGCCACACTGGGACTGAGACACGGCCCAGACTCCTACGGGAGGCAGCAGTAGGGAATCTTCCGCAATGGACGAAAGTCTGACGGAGCAACGCCGCGTGAGTGATGAAGGCTTTCGGGTCGTAAAACTCTGTTGTTAGGGAAGAACAAGTGCTAGTTGAATAAGCTGGCACCTTGACGGTACCTAACCAGAAAGCCACGGCTAACTACGTGCCAGCAGCCGCGGTAATACGTAGGTGGCAAGCGTTATCCGGAATTATTGGGCGTAAAGCGCGCGCAGGTGGTTTCTTAAGTCTGATGTGAAAGCCCACGGCTCAACCGTGGAGGGTCATTGGAAACTGGGAGACTTGAGTGCAGAAGAGGAAAGTGGAATTCCATGTGTAGCGGTGAAATGCGTAGAGATATGGAGGAACACCAGTGGCGAAGGCGACTTTCTGGTCTGTAACTGACACTGAGGCGCGAAAGCGTGGGGAGCAAACAGGATTAGATACCCTGGTAGTCCACGCCGTAAACGATGAGTGCTAAGTGTTAGAGGGTTTCCGCCCTTTAGTGCTGAAGTTAACGCATTAAGCACTCCGCCTGGGGAGTACGGCCGCAAGGCTGAAACTCAAAGGAATTGACGGGGGCCCGCACAAGCGGTGGAGCATGTGGTTTAATTCGAAGCAACGCGAAGAACCTTACCAGGTCTTGACATCCTCTGAAAACCCTAGAGATAGGGCTTCTCCTTCGGGAGCAGAGTGACAGGTGGTGCATGGTTGTCGTCAGCTCGTGTCGTGAGATGTTGGGTTAAGTCCCGCAACGAGCGCAACCCTTGATCTTAGTTGCCATCATTAAGTTGGGCACTCTAAGGTGACTGCCGGTGACAAACCGGAGGAAGGTGGGGATGACGTCAAATCATCATGCCCCTTATGACCTGGGCTACACACGTGCTACAATGGACGGTACAAAGAGCTGCAAGACCGCGAGGTGGAGCTAATCTCATAAAACCGTTCTCAGTTCGGATTGTAGGCTGCAACTCGCCTACATGAAGCTGGAATCGCTAGTAATCGCGGATCAGCATGCCGCGGTGAATACGTTCCAGGCCTTGTACACACCGCCCGTCACACCACGAGAGTTTGTAACACCCGAAGTCGGTGGGGTAACCTTTATGGAGCCAGCCGCCTAAGGTGGGACAGATGATTGGGGTGAAGTCGTAACAAGGTAGCCGTATCGGAAGGTGCGGCTGGATCACCTCCTTTCTATGGAGAATTGATGAACGCTGTTCATCAATATAAGTTTCCGTGTTTCGTTTTGTTCAGTTTTGAGAGAACTATCTCTCATATATAAATGTATGTTCTTTGAAAACTAGATAACAGTGTAGCTCATATTTTTTAATTTTAGTTTGGTTAAGTTAGAAAGGGCGCACGGTGGATGCCTTGACACTAGGAGTCGATGAAGGACGGGACTAACGCCGATATGCTTCGGGGAGCTGTAAGTAAGCTTTGATCCGAAGATTTCCGAATGGGGAAACCCACCATACGTAATGGTATGGTATCCTTACCTGAATACATAGGGTAAGGAAGACAGACCCAGGGAACTGAAACATCTAAGTACCTGGAGGAAGAGAAAGCAAATGCGATTTCCTGAGTAGCGGCGAGCGAAACGGAACATAGCCCAAACCAAGAGGCTTGCCTCTTGGGGTTGTAGGACATTCTATACGGAGTTACAAAGGAACGAGGTAGACGAAGCGACCTGGAAAGGTCCGTCGTAGAGGGTAACAACCCCGTAGTCGAAACTTCGTTCTCTCTTGAATGTATCCTGAGTACGGCGGAACACGTGAAATTCCGTCGGAATCTGGGAGGACCATCTCCCAAGGCTAAATACTCCCTAGTGATCGATAGTGAACCAGTACCGTGAGGGAAAGGTGAAAAGCACCCCGGAAGGGGGAGTGAAAGAGATCCTGAAACCGTGTGCCTACAAATAGTCAGAGCCCGTTAATGGGTGATGGCGTGCCTTTTGTAGAATGAACCGGCGAGTTACGATCCCGTGCGAGGTTAAGCTGAAGAGGCGGAGCCGCAGCGAAAGCGAGTCTGAATAGGCGTTTAGTACGTGGTCGTAGACCCGAAACCAGGTGATCTACCCATGTCCAGGGTGAAGTTCAGGTAACACTGAATGGAGGCTCGAACCCACGCACGTTGAAAAGTGCGGGGATGAGGTGTGGGTAGCGGAGAAATTCCAATCGAACCTGGAGATAGCTGGTTCTCCCGAAATAGCTTTAGGGCTAGCCTTAAGTGTAAGAGTCTTGGAGGTAGAGCACTGATTGAACTAGGGGTCCTCATCGGATTACCGAATTCAGTCAAACTCCGAATGCCAATGACTTATCCTTAGGAGTCAGACTGCGAGTGATAAGATCCGTAGTCAAGAGGGAAACAGCCCAGATCGCCAGCTAAGGTCCCAAAGTGTGTATTAAGTGGAAAAGGATGTGGAGTTGCTTAGACAACTAGGATGTTGGCTTAGAAGCAGCCACCATTTAAAGAGTGCGTAATAGCTCACTAGTCGAGTGACTCTGCGCCGAAAATGTACCGGCTAAATACACCACCGAAGCTGCGAATTGATACCAATGGTATCAGTGGTAGGGGAGCGTTCTAAGTGCAGTGAAGTCAGACCGGAAGGACTGGTGGAGCGCTTAGAAGTGAGAATGCCGGTATGAGTAGCGAAAGACGGGTGAGAATCCCGTCCACCGAATGCCTAAGGTTTCCTGAGGAAGGCTCGTCCGCTCAGGGTTAGTCAGGACCTAAGCCGAGGCCGACAGGCGTAGGCGATGGACAACAGGTTGATATTCCTGTACCACCTCTTTATCGTTTGAGCAATGGAGGGACGCAGAAGGATAGAAGAAGCGTGCGATTGGTTGTGCACGTCCAAGCAGTTAGGCTGATAAGTAGGCAAATCCGCTTATCGTGAAGGCTGAGCTGTGATGGGGAAGCTCCTTATGGAGCGAAGTCTTTGATTCCCCGCTGCCAAGAAAAGCTTCTAGCGAGATAAAAGGTGCCTGTACCGCAAACCGACACAGGTAGGCGAGGAGAGAATCCTAAGGTGTGCGAGAGAACTCTGGTTAAGGAACTCGGCAAAATGACCCCGTAACTTCGGGAGAAGGGGTGCTTTCTTAACGGAAAGCCGCAGTGAATAGGCCCAAGCGACTGTTTAGCAAAAACACAGGTCTCTGCGAAGCCGTAAGGCGAAGTATAGGGGCTGACACCTGCCCGGTGCTGGAAGGTTAAGGAGAGGGGTTAGCGTAAGCGAAGCTCTGAACTGAAGCCCCAGTAAACGGCGGCCGTAACTATAACGGTCCTAAGGTAGCGAAATTCCTTGTCGGGTAAGTTCCGACCCGCACGAAAGGTGTAACGATTTGGGCACTGTCTCAACCAGAGACTCGGTGAAATTATAGTACCTGTGAAGATGCAGGTTACCCGCGACAGGACGGAAAGACCCCGTGGAGCTTTACTGTAGCCTGATATTGAATTTTGGTACATTTTGTACAGGATAGGCGGGAGCCATTGAAACCGGAGCGCTAGCTTCGGTGGAGGCGCTGGTGGGATACCGCCCTGAATGTATTGAAATTCTAACCTACGGGTCTTATCGACCCGGAGACAGTGTCAGGTGGGCAGTTTGACTGGGGCGGTCGCCTCCTAAAGTGTAACGGAGGCGCCCAAAGGTTCCCTCAGAATGGTTGGAAATCATTCGTAGAGTGCAAAGGCATAAGGGAGCTTGACTGCGAGACCTACAAGTCGAGCAGGGACGAAAGTCGGGCTTAGTGATCCGGTGGTTCCGCATGGAAGGGCCATCGCTCAACGGATAAAAGCTACCCGGGGATAACAGGCTTATCTCCCCCAAGAGTCCACATCGACGGGGAGGTTTGGCACCTCGATGTCGGCTCATCGCATCCTGGGGCTGTAGTCGGTCCCAAGGGTTGGGCTGTTCGCCCATTAAAGCGGTACGCGAGCTGGGTTCAGAACGTCGTGAGACAGTTCGGTCCCTATCCGTCGTGGGCGTAGGAAATTTGAGAGGAGCTGTCCTTAGTACGAGAGGACCGGGATGGACGCACCGCTGGTGTACCAGTTGTTCTGCCAGGGCATAGCTGGGTAGCTATGTGCGGAAGGGATAAGTGCTGAAAGCATCTAAGCATGAAGCCCCCTCAAGATGAGATTTCCCATAGCGTAAGCTAGTAAGATCCCTGAAAGATGATCAGGTTGATAGGTTCGAGGTGGAAGCATGGTGACATGTGGAGCTGACGAATACTAATAGATCGAGGACTTAACCATATAATATGAAGCAAATGTTATCTAGTTTTGAAGGAATATGCCTTCATAGTTTGGTGATGATGGCAGAGAGGTCACACCCGTTCCCATACCGAACACGGAAGTTAAGCTCTCTAGCGCCGATGGTAGTTGGGACCTTGTCCCTGTGAGAGTAGGACGTCGCCAAGCAATTAAACACGAGTCAAATGACTCGTGTTTTTTCGTGTTTTCTTTTATAATCCATAGTAATTAAAAAATGTGTTTAAATAATTATTATTTTGATTAAATACAGGGGAATGTGGCTAGGATAGTGAATAAGCAAAAGAGTTGCAAATTTTATTAATACGTATATAATTAAAGTCAAAGATAGTCAAAGTCAATAAGGGTGGCGGATAAATGAGAAATATATCTGATATCATTGAGCAATATCTAAAGCAAGTTATTGACTTGAGTAATAATAATGTGATTGAAATCAAAAGAAATGAGATTGCGGATCGATTCGAGTGCGTACCATCTCAAATCAATTATGTAATCAATACCCGTTTTACGATAGAAAGAGGATTTGTTGTAGAAAGTAAACGTGGTGGAGGAGGTTACATTCGCATTATAAAAGTCAAACTGCATGACGATATAGACATGATCGATCAAATGCTTCATATGATTGATCATAGCGTTGCGCAAGGGAATGCAGAGAGTATGATTATACGTTTAATAGAAGAGGGCATCATAACAAATCGTGAAGCTAAACTTATGTTAAGTGTACTAGATCGTTCTGTATTATCAATGGATGTTCTTTCTCGAGATGAACTTAGGGCTCGAATATTATGCGCAATGTTAAGAACACTGAAATATAAATAAATATAGCTTTTGTAAAAGAATAATAACTAAGAGATAAGGCAGTTAAATATTGTAGAGGTTTTGAAAAAAGAACACGCACTTTTATTTAAATAAAGGAAAGTGAACAATCTAGTAATGTATGAAAAGTACTATCAGATAGATCGTTCCTATTGTAAAGGTGGGGATAGTGATGACTTGTCAAAACTGTAATATAAGACCAGCAACTTTACATTATACAAAAGTAATCAACGAACAGAAGACGGAAGTTCATCTTTGTGAGCAATGTGCAGAACAAAGTGGCTATACGTCTTTCTTTCAATCACCGCAGTCTAACTTTTCATTCCATGATTTATTTGCTGGGTTATTACACGGTGAATCAACAATGTTTGAAGAAGGACAAAATGGGCTTTCGAATACAAGTATATTAAGGTGTCCAGATTGTAAGATGACATCTGAGCAATTTACAAAGGTGGGACGCTTTGGATGTGCTTCTTGTTACGATACATTTAAGGAACATTTAAAGCCATTATTAAAACGTCTGCATGGCGGACATACAGATCATTGTGGAAAAATTCCGGAACGTATAGAAGGAAATCTTCACTTAAAGAAAGAATTAGATGAACTAAAACTCATTCTGAAACAATACGTACAGAAAGAGGAGTTTGAGAAAGCTGCTGAAGTAAGGGATAAAATTCGAGGTCTTGAAAATCAGCTTAGTGAGCATAGAGAGGGGGAATAGTTCTATGTCACTGGACAAAATTATGAATGAAGCGATTAGTCCATGGATGAAGGGGGATGGCCCTGATTCGGATATTGTTTTAAGTAGTCGAATTCGTTTGGCTCGTAATTTTAAAAAATATCAATTCTCTACTATGCAAAACGAAGAAGAAGCTAAACAGATTCATGAATTATTTAAAAAGGAATTTATTAATAAAACCGTAGAACCTTTTGGAGAGTTTGAACTATTAAAAATGAATGAATTAACGCCTCTTCAAAGGAGAGTATTAGTTGAAAAGCATTTAATTAGTCCTAACCTTGCAGGCACAGAATATGGAGCATGTCTATTATCAGAAAGCGAACATATTAGTGTTATGCTTAATGAAGAAGACCACATTAGGATACAGTGCTTATTTTCAGGGTTGCAGTTATCAGAGGCCCTTCAAAGTGCCAATCAAATAGATAATTGGATAGAGGAAGAGGTTGAGTATGCTTTTGATGAATCACTTGGATATATAACGAGCTGCCCTACTAACGTTGGTACAGGATTGAGGGCTTCCGTAATGCTTCACTTACCGGGACTCGTTTTAACGAAAAGAATTAGCCGCATTATACAAGTAATTCAAAAATTAGGGTTAGTAGTAAGAGGAATATACGGTGAAGGTAGCGAAGCGTTAGGTAATATATTTCAAGTGTCAAATCAAATGACGCTAGGAAAATCTGAAGAAGATATTATTGCAGATTTAAAGAGTGTCATTCAACAAATCATACAGCAAGAAAAAATGGCTAGAGAATTAATTGTACAAAATTCAAGTATTGAGCTTGAAGATAAAGTTTATCGCTCTTATGGCATACTAGCAAACAGTCGGTTAATTCAATCTGCAGAAGCGGCCACTTGCTTATCAGATGTACGACTTGGTATTGATTTAGGATATATAAAAGGTGTATCGAGAAATATTTTGACTGAGCTAATGGTTCTTACACAACCAGGCATTTTACAACAATATGCAGGTGGACCTTTAGGACCAGAAGAAAGAGATTATCGAAGAGCAACCTTAATCCGTGAGCGATTACGTATTGAAAAAAACTAAGCGCAAGTAGGAGGCGATTTCTATGATGTTTGGAAGATTTACAGAAAGAGCACAGAAAGTATTAGCTTTATCTCAAGAGGAAGCAATTCGTATTGGGCATAATAATATTGGAACAGAACACATTTTACTTGGGCTTGTACGCGAAGGGGAAGGAATTGCAGCAAAAGCGTTAATTGCTCTTGGATTAAGTCCAGAGAAGGTTCAAAAAGAGGTAGAAGCGTTAATTGGACGCGGAACAGAAGCTTCTCAAACTGTACATTATACACCGCGTGCTAAAAAGGTTATTGAGTTGTCTATGGATGAAGCTCGTAAATTAGGTCATTCTTACGTTGGAACAGAACATATCTTACTTGGTTTAATCCGTGAAGGTGAAGGTGTAGCAGCACGTGTTTTAAATAACTTAGGTGTTAGCCTAAATAAGGCAAGACAACAAGTATTGCAACTTCTTGGAAGTAATGAAGCAAGTTCAGGTCACCAAGGTGGTTCTTCAACGAATGCCAATACACCGACACTGGATAGCTTAGCACGTGATTTAACAGTTGTTGCACGTGAAAATCGTCTAGATCCTGTTATCGGTCGTGGTAAAGAAATTCAACGTGTAATTGAAGTTTTAAGCCGTAGAACAAAAAACAATCCTGTATTAATTGGAGAACCTGGTGTAGGTAAAACGGCAATTGCAGAAGGATTAGCACAACAAATTGTAAATAATGAAGTTCCTGAAACATTAAGAGATAAGCGTGTTATGACACTAGATATGGGTACAGTTGTAGCTGGAACGAAATATCGTGGTGAATTTGAAGATCGTTTAAAGAAAGTTATGGATGAAATCCGTCAAGCTGGAAACATTATTCTATTTATTGATGAACTTCATACATTAATTGGTGCAGGTGGAGCAGAAGGTGCAATTGATGCATCAAACATTTTAAAACCATCTTTAGCACGCGGAGAGTTACAATGTATCGGGGCGACAACCTTAGATGAATATCGTAAATATATTGAAAAAGACGCGGCTTTAGAAAGACGTTTCCAACCAATTCACGTTGATGAGCCAAGTTTAGACGAATCAACTCAAATCTTGAAAGGTTTACGTGATCGTTACGAAGCGCATCACCGTGTATCTATTACAGATGATGCAATTGATGCAGCTGTAAAGCTTTCAGACCGCTATATTACAGATCGTTTCTTACCAGATAAAGCAATTGATTTAATTGATGAAGCTGCTTCAAAGGTTCGCTTACGCTCTTATACAACACCACCAAATCTAAAAGAGCTTGAAGTAAAGCTTGAGGAAATTAGAAAAGAAAAAGATGCAGCTGTGCAAAGTCAAGAATTTGAAAAAGCTGCTTCCTTACGTGATATGGAACAACGTTTACGTGAGAAGTTAGAAGATACGAAGCGTCAATGGAAAGAGCAACAAGGAAAAGAAAACTCAGAAGTGACAGTAGAAGATATTGCAAATGTCGTTTCTACGTGGACTCGTATACCTGTTTCTAAACTTGCACAAACAGAGACTGATAAATTATTAAACTTAGAATCCATTCTTCACAACCGTGTTATTGGTCAAGATGAAGCGGTAGTAGCTGTAGCAAAAGCTGTTCGTCGTGCTAGAGCAGGATTGAAAGATCCGAAACGTCCGATTGGTTCATTTATTTTCTTGGGACCAACAGGTGTAGGTAAAACGGAACTAGCAAGAGCATTAGCAGAATCTATGTTCGGTGATGAGGATGCAATGATTCGCATCGATATGTCTGAGTACATGGAGAAGCATTCGACTTCTCGTTTAGTTGGATCTCCTCCAGGATATGTTGGATATGAAGAAGGTGGACAATTAACAGAAAAGGTTCGCCGTAAGCCATATTCAGTTGTTCTATTAGATGAAGTAGAGAAAGCTCATCCTGATGTGTTTAACATTTTACTACAAGTATTAGAAGATGGTCGCTTAACGGATTCTAAAGGGCGTACAGTTGATTTCCGTAATACAATTGTTATTATGACATCTAACGTTGGTGCAGATGCGTTAAAACGTAATAAACATCTTGGATTTAACGTACAAGATGAGAGCCGCGATTATTCAGATATGAAAGGTAAAGTAATGGATGAACTGAAAAAGGCATTTCGTCCAGAATTCTTAAACCGTATTGATGAAATTATCGTGTTCCATATGCTTGAGAAAAAACATATTCAAGAGATTGTAACACTTATGGTGAATCAGTTAGTGAAGCGCTTAAAAGAGCAAGAGATTGAATTGCATTTAACAGAAGGAGCGATTTCAGCCATTGCTGATAAAGGATTTGACCGAGAATACGGTGCTCGTCCGCTTCGTAGAGCAATTCAGAAACATGTAGAAGATAGACTATCGGAAGAACTTTTAAAAGGTGCTATTGAGAAAGGACAAAAAGTTATCTTTGATGTTGAAGGGGAATCATTTGTCATTCATAGTGCTGAAAAGGTAAAATAAGTATAGACAAACTAAGAGGGCTACGAGATAGCCCTCTTTCTTGTACGAGAAGGATAAATTGTTTATAGATGAAAGTGAAGTGAAATATAAAACGATATGGCTAAAAAGAAAACAAAATTCACATGTCAAGAGTGTGGTTATCAGTCACCAAAATATATGGGGAAATGCCCTGGTTGTGGTCAATGGAATACGCTTGTTGAAGAGATGGAACCGGTTGTATCATCAAGACGCCTTAATTATGCCAATGCAATTCAATCGGAAGTAACAAAACCAAGACGTCTAACAGAAGTAGAAACAAAATCTGAGGCACGTATTGAAACGAAATTCCAAGAGTTTAACCGTGTACTTGGCGGTGGGATTGTAGATGGATCCTTAGTACTTATTGGTGGAGACCCTGGGATTGGGAAATCAACATTGTTATTACAAATTTCATCGCAATTAGCAGATTCTTCATATGATGTACTATACATATCAGGTGAGGAGTCAGCAAAGCAGATTAAACTTCGTGCAGATCGTTTGCATGTAAAGGGTAGTAATCTATTTGTTGTAGCAGAAACGGATCTACAGCGAATTGCAGCGCACATTGAAGAGATGAATCCAGCTTTTGTTGTTATTGACTCTATTCAAACGATACATTTACCTGAAGTGACGTCAGCCCCAGGAAGTGTAGCGCAAGTACGTGAATGTACAGCGGAATTAATGAAACTTGCAAAAACGAAAGGAATTCCTATTTTTATCGTCGGACATGTAACAAAAGAGGGGGCAATTGCAGGACCTCGTATGTTAGAACATATGGTCGATGCAGTTCTTTACTTTGAAGGAGATCGTCATCATACATATCGTATCTTGCGAGCTGTGAAGAATCGTTTTGGTTCCACGAATGAAATGGGTATTTTTGAAATGAAAGAGCTTGGTCTTGCGGAAGTCTTAAACCCTTCTGAAATTTTTCTTGAGGAAAGACCCGTTGGAGTCGCAGGATCAACAGTAGTTGCCTCAATGGAAGGAACAAGACCGGTTTTAGTAGAAATACAAGCATTAATCTCCCCTACTAGTTTTGGAAACCCTCGAAGAATGGCGACGGGAATTGATCATAACCGTGTATCGCTTATTATGGCAGTGCTAGAAAAAAGAACAGGTTTATTATTGCAAAACCAAGACGCATATTTAAAAGTAGCAGGTGGTTTGAAATTAGATGAACCAGCAATTGATTTAGCTGTGGCTTTAAGTATTGCTTCAAGTTTTAGAGATAAACCCACGACACCAACTGATGCAGTAATAGGAGAAGTGGGATTAACTGGAGAAATAAGAAGAGTATCAAGAATTGAACAACGTGTACAAGAAGCAGCTAAATTAGGATTTCAACGTGCCATTATTCCTAGAAAAAATTTGGGGGGATGGACAATTCCGGATGGGATTGAGGTAGTAGGTGTATCTAATTTAGGGGAAGCGCTTCGTTTGACATTAGGAGGCTAGGCTATGGAAGAAAACAAGCAACGTGTCAAAAGTATGATTAATATTTTACAGCTCGTGGCCCCAGGAACACCACTGCGCGAAGGGATAGATAATGTGCTTCGCGCACAAACAGGGGGACTAATTGTTCTTGGATATAATGAACAAATTAAAAGTATTGTTGATGGGGGATTTCACATTAATTGTGCATTCTCTCCTGCTAGTTTATACGAATTAGCAAAAATGGATGGGGCACTTATTTTAAATGAAACTGGAAGTAAAATTTTAATTGCAAATGCACAGTTAGTTCCAGAGGCATCTATTGATTCTATTGAAACAGGTATGCGCCACCGGACGGCAGAGCGTGTAGCAAAGCAGACAGGTAGTCTCGTTGTGGCTATTTCACAAAGACGTAACGTAATTACACTATATCAAGGGAATTTACGTTATACACTAAAGGATATAGGTGTTATTTTAACAAAGGCAAACCAAGCTATTCAAACGTTAGAAAAATATAAGGCTGTATGGAATGATGGTATTACGAATTTGGGCATTCTAGAATTTGAAGAAGTCGTTACAATGTCCGAGGTGGTTCATGTGTTACATAGTGTTGAAATGGTACTGCGGATTAAAAATGAAATATTGAGCTATATTCATGAGCTAGGAACAGAAGGTAGGTTAATTCGTTTACAACTTACAGAACTACTAGCTGATTTAGAGGCAGAGGCAGCGTTATTAATTAAAGATTATTATCAAGAAAAAACACAAGACCATCATCAAATTTTGAAAAAGTTACAAGATCTTGCGAATACACAACTTCTAGAGGATAGCGATTTAGTTAAATTGCTTGGCTACCCAGGACAAATGAGTTTAGAAGAAAGTGTGACGCCGAGAGGATACCGAATCACAAGCAAAATTTCGCGCGTTCCGCCACTTATCATTGAAAATTTAATTAATCGATTTAAGACCTTGCAAGGTGTTTGTCGAGCAACTATTAATGAATTGGATGATGTGGAAGGAATTGGAGAAGTCAGGGCGAAGAAAATACGAGAAGGCCTAAAAAGAATCCAAGAGCATCTCTATATGAGTAGACACAATTAAGAATATTACATTGATTCTATAATATAACGACACTAGAACATTTTTGGTATATGATATGGTATATTGGTAAATAAAACTATTTATAAAAAAACACGTCCGCTTTTGCATTCGGCGTTTTGATTAGCGAAACAATGGTTAATAATGAGTAGGAGGTGGTTGGATGTTAAAACGAATTGTACAGCTCTTCTTTCTAGTAATTGGCGGAGCGTTAGGGATTTACTTAATCCCAAAAGTTATTAATGTATTAGACATGGGTGCTGTTCCTTTATTGGAAGGATCGTATGTTCGTGCAATTATTGGTGCAATTATTTTATTTTTAACAACATTTTGGCTTGTAGATTATATTGTTCAACTTATTAAGCATATTGAAGAGGCTCTTGTAAAGGCGCCTGTAGCGGATGTTTTATTTGGTACATTAGGATTAATCTCTGGTCTTATTGTTGCATATTTAATTTTAATACCAATTCGTGAATTTACAATTCCAGTTATTAGTACAGTGTTGCAAGTGTTCTTTACTCTTTTACTTGGATATTTAGGATTCCAAGTAGGGTTTAAAAAGAGGAATGAATTGCTAGGATTATTTACATTACCACAACGTGGGAAGAAGAAAAATAATAATAGTGAGAATGAAGAAACTGAGGTAGAAGAATCTACAACTCATTGGAAAATTCTCGATACGAGTGTAATTATCGATGGGCGTATTGCTGATATTTGCCAAACAAAGTTTTTAGAAGGAACAATTGTGATTCCACAATTCGTGTTAGAAGAACTTCAGCACATTGCCGATTCTTCTGATGCTTTAAAGCGTAATCGTGGTCGCAGAGGATTAGATATTTTAAATCGTATTCAAAAAGAGATGCCGATTCCGGTAGAAATTTATGAAGGCGATTTCGATGATATTCAAGAAGTGGATAGCAAACTTGTAAAGTTGGCGAAAATCACTGGTGGAACGGTAGTAACGAATGATTTCAACTTAAACAAAGTTTCTGAATTACAAGGGGTAACGGTGTTAAATATTAACGATTTAGCTAATGCAATTAAACCTGTTGTACTCCCAGGTGAAGAACTGAGTGTTTATGTTGTCAAAGATGGAAAAGAACAAAATCAAGGTGTTGCATATTTAGATGATGGTACGATGATTGTAGTAGAAGATGGTAGAGAATATGTAGGTTCACAACTCAATGTGCTTGTTACTAGTGTGTTACAAACATCGGCTGGGCGCATGATTTTCGCCAAACGTAAATTATTAGAAAAAGCATTATAAGTAGAGGATTATTAATATGTATACATTAATTATTCCAGCAGCTGGTCAAGGTAAGCGGATGGGTGCTGGTAAAAACAAGTTGTTCTTACTTATTAATGAAGTACCGATTATTGTGCATACGTTACGTGCTTTTGAAAAAGATAAAGCATGCAAAAGTATTATTATGGCAATTAACGAAGAAGAACGTCCGTATTTTGAAGAATTAATGCAGAAGTATCCAATTGAAAAGCCAGTACAATTTATTCAGGGCGGAGCCGAAAGACAAGATAGTGTATATAACGCTATTCAGCATACTAGTGATGTTGAGTATGTTCTTGTACATGACGGCGCGCGTCCATTTGTAACGAATAAAGTGATTCAAGATGTATTAACTGCAGCGGAAAAATATGGAGCGTCCATTTGTGCGGTACCAGTGAAAGATACAGTTAAGAAAGTAGAGCTGGGTATCGTTGTCGAAACGGTAGAAAGATCTCAGCTTAAAGCTGTACAAACACCACAAGGGTTCGCTGTTTCTCTTTTGTTAGAAGCTCATAGAAGTGCAAAACAGGGTTGTTTCCTTGGTACAGATGATGCAAGCCTCGTAGAACGTATCGGGAAGCAAGTAGGTGTAGTAGAGGGGAGTTACTATAATATTAAAGTGACGACTCCAGAGGATTTAGTAATTGCTGAAAGTTTCCTTCATGTTCAAAAGAAATGACAGTGATGATTATAGCGAAAAAAAGCTCGGCAACAGCCGGGCTTTTCTTTATAAGGATAGCAATATAATATAGAATCATAAAGCTCTGTAGTTTAGCTTGAGGAGGATGTAAAAAATGTTTCGAATTGGACAAGGTTTTGATGTGCATGAGTTTGCGGAAGGTAGACCGTTAATTATTGGTGGAATTACAATTCCTCATGAGAAAGGATTAATTGGTCATTCAGATGCAGACGTATTGTTACATACGATTGCGGATGCATGTTTAGGTGCGATTGCAGCTGGAGATATTGGAAAGCATTTCCCTGATACAGATCCTGCCTTTAAAGATGCTGATTCAGCTGTATTGCTGCAAAAGGTTTGGGAATTTGTAAGTGAACAAGGTTACGAGTTAGGGAATCTAGATTGTACAATTATTGCTCAAAAGCCAAAGATGGCACCACATATTGAAAGTATGCGTAAACGTATTAGTGAACTATTAGAAACGTCTATTGACAATATCAATGTAAAGGCAACAACAACAGAAAAATTAGGATTTACAGGTAGAGAAGAAGGAATTGCTTCTCAAGCAGTTGTTTTATTACAGAAAAAATAATGGTTTTTAATTCGTAAGATGGATAATCACATTTTTTTGGTGTACAATTATAGAATGTGTTGACATTAAGAATGGAAGGTGTACCAATTATGGAAAAGCAAGTGAGAGTGCGCTATGCGCCAAGTCCAACAGGACACTTACATATCGGAAATGCGCGTACGGCATTATTTAATTATTTATTTGCTCGTCATCAAGATGGTAAGTTTATTATTCGTATTGAAGATACTGATGTGAAACGTAATGTTGCTGGTGGAGAAGAAAGCCAATTAAAATACTTGAAATGGCTCGGTATGGACTGGGATGAAGGTGTTGATGTTGGTGGTGAATTTGGACCATATCGTCAAACAGAGCGTTTAGATATTTATAAAAAATTATATGAAGATTTACTAGAGCGTGGTTTAGCTTACAAATGTTATATGACAGAAGAAGAGCTAGAAGCAGAACGTGAAGGACAAATCTCTCGTGGTGAAACACCTCGTTATGCAGGTAACCACCGTGATTTAACTGAAGTACAAGTGAAAGAATTTGAAGCTGAGGGACGTATTCCAAGTATTCGTTTCCGTGTACCAGTTGATCGCGACTACACGTTTAAAGATATCGTAAAAGATGAGGTTGCATTCCATTCAAATGATTTCGGTGATTTCGTTATCGTGAAAAAAGATGGAATACCAACTTATAACTTTGCGGTAGCAGTAGATGATCACTTAATGGAGATTACACATGTACTTCGTGGTGATGATCATATTTCAAATACGCCAAAACAAATGATGATTTACGAAGCTTTCGGTTGGGATATTCCGCAATTTGGTCATATGACTTTAATTGTAAACGAAAGCCGTAAAAAATTAAGTAAGCGTGATGAATCTATTATTCAATTTATTGAGCAATATAAAGAGCTTGGATATCTTCCAGAAGCAATCTTTAACTTTATTGCACTACTAGGTTGGTCGCCAGTAGGAGAAGAAGAAATCTTCTCTCAAGAAGAGTTTATCAAAATGTTCGATGCAGCTCGTTTATCAAAATCACCTGCATTATTTGATTCTCAAAAATTAAAATGGATGAACAACCAATATATGAAAAAGCAAGATTTAGATACGGTGGTAGAATTAAGCTTACCGCATCTAGTGAAAGCTGGACGTATAGGTGAAACTTTAAGTGAACAAGAGCAAGCTTGGATTCGTGATGTAATTGCGTTATATCATGAACAAATGAGTTTTGGAGCTGAAATTGTAGAGCTTTCTGAAATGTTCTTCAAAGATCATGTTGATCATGAAGAAGAAGGACAAGAAGTATTAAAAGGTGAACAAGTACCAGAAGTACTTCGTGCATTTGCGGGTCAAGTAGAAGCGCTAGAAGCGATGGAACCAGCAGCAATTAAGGCGGCTATTAAAGCGGTGCAAAAGGAAACAGGTCATAAAGGTAAAAACTTATTTATGCCAATCCGTGTTGCAACTACTGGTCAAACACATGGTCCAGAGCTTCCTAATGCTATTGCACTTCTTGGAAAAGAAAAAGTTTTAAATCGTCTTCAAAAAGTAATTGGTTAACATTTTCTAGGTTTAGAAATATAATAAGTATACTTAAAACCTAATAAGGAAAAGCGACGAGAAGGAGAAGTAGAAAATCAGGCTTTTTACAGAGAGAACCACCTTTAGGCTGGAAGTGGTTTATAAGCGGATTTTTGAAATGCCCCTTCGAGTCTTCTGCTGAACAGCGAATTGTTTTGCGAAACGTTTTAGGGCGTAAAGTAAGCAGAAGCGGTGTACACCGTTATCAGAGATGAGTTTGAGGCTTTTTTTAGCCTAAACAGAGTGGAACCGCGCTTAAAAGGCGTCTCTGTCAATATGACAGAGGCGTCTTTTTTTATACCGTAAAAGTGGATATGAGTATAAGTTTTATCCCTGTGTATAAAGATTTAGGGGGATAAGTAGGGAGTAAAGGGAGTTAGTTCACTCGAAAAAGCAGCCCATAAAGGGGAGGGAACATCGATGTTTAAGAGGCTTCGGGAAGATATTGAAGTCGTTTTTGAACAGGATCCAGCGGCAAGAAGTTATTTCGAAGTCATTTTGACTTACTCTGGATTACATGCAGTTTGGGCCCATCGAATTGCACATGCTTTTTATAAAAAGAATTTCTTCTTTATTGCACGTTGGATCTCGCAAGTTAGTCGTTTCTTTACTGGTATTGAGATTCATCCAGGAGCAACAATTGGTCGTCGTTTTTTCATAGACCATGGAATGGGGGTTGTAATTGGAGAAACGTGCGAAATTGGTGATAATGTAACGATCTATCAAGGTGTTACATTAGGTGGTACGGGTAAAGAAAAGGGGAAGAGGCACCCTACAATTCAGGATAATGTATTAATTGCAACAGGTGCTAAAGTACTAGGTTCTATTACAGTCGGAGAGAATTCTAAAATTGGAGCAGGGTCTGTCGTATTAAAAGAAGTGCCCGCACATTCTACAGTTGTAGGTATACCTGGCCGAGTCGTTGTTCAAAATGGAGTAAAGATCGGTCAAGAATTAAATCATTCTGACCTTCCAGACCCAATTTTTGATAAGTTAAAGATTATGGAAGTAGAACTTGATAAATTGAAAAAACAACTTGAAGTAAAGGGAGAAAGGAAGGATAAAAATGACTATTCACATTTATAATACGTTAACGCGTCAAAAAGAAGAGTTTACTCCATTAGAAGAAAATAAGGTAAAGATGTATGTGTGTGGACCTACAGTTTATAACTATATTCACATTGGGAATGCAAGACCACCTATGGTATTTGATACGGTACGCCGTTATTTAGAATATAAAGGGTATGATGTGCAGTATGTATCTAACTTTACTGACGTAGATGATAAATTAATTAAAGCAGCAAATGAATTAGGTGAAGATGTGCCGACAATTGCTGACCGTTTCGTTGAAGCGTATTTTGAAGATGTAACGGCACTAGGTTGCAAACATGCAACAGTTCATCCCCGTGTAACGGAAAATATGGATATCATTATTGAATTTATTCAAGAACTTGTGAATAAAGGATATGCATATGAATCAGAAGGTGATGTGTACTTTAGAACGAAGGAATTTGAAGGATACGGTAAATTATCGCATCAACCAATCGCCGACTTACGTCACGGTGCACGCATTGAAGTAGGAGAAAAGAAACAAGACCCTCTTGATTTTGCTTTATGGAAAGCTGCGAAAGAAGGAGAAATCTTCTGGGAAAGCCCTTGGGGTAAAGGTCGTCCAGGCTGGCATATTGAATGCTCGGCAATGGCGCGTAAATACTTAGGAGATACAATCGATATTCATGCTGGTGGTCAAGACTTGGCATTTCCTCATCATGAGAATGAAATTGCGCAGTCTGAGGCATTAACAGGAAAAACATTTGCACGTTATTGGATGCACAATGGATATATTAATATTAATAATGAGAAGATGTCTAAGTCACTGGGGAACTTCATTTTAGTTCACGATATCATTAAGCAATATGATCCACAGCTAATTAGATTCTTTATGCTATCGGTACATTACCGTCACCCAATTAATTTCAGTGAAGATTTACTACAAAGTACAAATAACGGACTGGAAAGAATTAAAACGGCTTACGGTAATTTAAAACACCGTATGGAAAGTAGTACTGATTTAACAGATCATAATGAGAAATGGTTAGCGGAACTGGAAAAATTCCAGACTGCATTTGAAGAAGCAATGAATGATGACTTCAACACTGCTAATGCAATCACTGAGTTATATAATTTAGCAAATCATGCAAATCAATATTTACTGGAAGAACATACGTCTACAGTTGTAATTGAAGCATACGTAAAACAACTTGAAACATTATTTGATATTTTAGGGTTAGAATTAGCGCAAGAAGAGTTGCTTGATGAAGAAATTGAGGTACTTATTCAAAAGCGCATTGAAGCTCGTAAAAATCGTGATTTTGCATTATCGGATCAAATTCGCGATGATTTAAAAGACCGTAATATTATTTTAGAAGATACCGCTCAAGGTACAAGATGGAAAAGAGGATAAGAATGATTGATGCAAAGCAATTAAACAGCTTAGCGTTAGCATATATGGGTGATGCGGTATATGAACAATATATCCGCTATCACCTACTTCAAAAAGGGAAAGTTCGTCCTAATCAATTGCATCGATTAGGGACAAGCTTTGTTTCGGCAAAAGCACAGGCGAAAGTTGTTTATCATTTATTAGAGACGGCATTTTTAACAGAGGAAGAAGAGGCGGTACTAAGAAGAGGGCGTAATGCAAATTCAGGTACTGTTCCGAAGAATACTGATGTACAAACATATCGATATAGTACAGCCTTTGAAGCGCTAATTGGCTATCATCACTTATTAAATAATCGTGAAAGATTAGACGAAATTGTATATAAGGCAATTGATGTTTTAGAAGAAAAGGAAGGGGGCACATCATCATGAGTAGTGAATATATTATCGGACGTAACCCTGTAATTGAAGCGTTACGATCAGGAAGAGATATTAATAAAATTTGGATCGCGGAAGGTGCTGCCAAAGGACAAATACAAATTGTACTAGCACTAGCGAAAGAAAATAAGATTATTTTACAACATGCACCAAAGAAGAAGTTAGATCAATTAGTTGAGGGGAACCATCAAGGTGTAATTGCTCAAGTGGCTGCATATCAATACGCTGAGCTAGAAGATCTATTTAAAGTAGCAGAGAAGCGTAACGAAGATCCGTTCTTCTTAATTTTAGATGAAATTGAAGACCCGCATAACCTAGGTTCTATTATGCGTACTGCGGATGCAACGGGAGCTCATGGAATTATTATTCCGAAAAGAAGAGCTGTGGGACTTACTGCATCAGTTGCGAAAGCATCGACTGGAGCGATTGAATATATTCCTGTTGCACGTGTAACGAATTTATCTCGTACAATCGATGAATTAAAAGAACGTGGACTTTGGATTGCTGGTACAGATGCAAAAGGGAAAACGGATTACCGCAATTTAGATGGTAAAATGCCAATTGGATTAGTAATTGGAAGTGAAGGAAAAGGTATGAGTCGTATTATTGGTGAAAAATGTGATTTCCTAATTACTTTACCGATGGTCGGTAAAGTTACATCCTTAAATGCTTCAGTAGCCGCAAGTTTGTTAATGTATGAGGTATATCGTA
Source organism: Bacillus sp. FSL M8-0063 (assembly GCF_038005545.1). Lineage (NCBI taxonomy): Bacteria > Bacillati > Bacillota > Bacilli > Caryophanales > Bacillaceae > Bacillus > Bacillus sp. FSL M8-0063. Next base: position 116,592 of record NZ_JBBOTJ010000002.1, on the reverse strand, counting down.
AGCGTCACGAAATTGGTAAATAAAAAATGAACGATATTTTAATCGTTGACGGTTACAACATTATCGGAGCTTGGGGAGACTTGAAGAAACTACGGGATGTAGATTTGCAATCATCAAGGGATGCACTGATTGATAAGATGGCGGATTACCAAGGTTACACAGGTACAAAGGTAATGATAGTTTTTGATGCTTATACGGTCCAAGGTATTGAAAAAAAGATGAAACAATCGCGTGTGGAAGTCATATTCACGAGAAAGAATCAAACTGCAGATGAAAAGATAGAGCAACTAGCGATTGAGCTTAGAAATATAAATACGCAAATATATGTTGCGACTTCTGATTATACGGAACAATGGGTTATATTTGCGCAAGGTGCTCTTCGGAAATCTGCACGTGAATTAGAGTTGGAAGTACAAGCGATGGAGCAACAAGTAAGAAGGCGTACACAAGACACAAAAGAAAAGCAACCCGCCATGCGAAAGATATTTAGTAAAGATATTACAGAAAAATTAGAAAAATTAAGAAGAGGAGAGCGTTGAAGCATTGACGCTCTTTATCTTTTTACTGTATAATATTGCTAAATAAATAGCGGTCGGAGGGATCAAGGTGGAAGCAGGCTTCGTAAGTGTAGGCGACGTTACATTTCGTGATTTAGAGGATGAGGCAATCGTTGAGTTAGTTCGAAAAGGTAATACTGACGCTCTAGAATATTTGATTCACAAATATAAGAACTTTGTTCGCGCGAAATCAAGATCTTATTTCTTAGTGGGTGCCGATCGAGAAGATATTGTTCAAGAAGGTATGATTGGATTGTTTAAAGCGATTCGTGATTATAAAGAGGACAAGCTGTCTTCATTCAAAGCATTTGCTGAACTGTGTATCACTCGGCAAATTATTACCGCTATTAAAACAGCAACAAGGCAAAAACATATTCCGTTAAATTCGTATGTGTCTCTAGATAAACCGATTTATGATGAGGAATCCGATCGGACATTATTAGATGTTATTTCGGAAGCGAAGGTAACGGATCCTGAAGAAATGATTATAAGCCAGGAAGAATATACAGACATAGAATCTAAAATATCTGAATTATTAAGCGATTTAGAAAGAAAAGTGCTTTCTTTATATCTAGATGGTCGTTCTTATCAAGAGATTTCGGAACAGTTAAATCGACATGTGAAATCTATTGATAACGCTTTACAGAGGGTGAAGCGGAAATTGGAACGATATATGGAAATGAGAGAGAGTACCACTTTAAATTCATAACAAATGCTACAGGTGTAAAAAATCACCTGTTTTCTTTTTGTAGAGAGTACAAAAGGCATGTCATTGACATTGTCTTTTGTTGTATGATACATTTTTAGGGACATAATGTTACAAGGTTGGTGTAACTAATGAGGAAAAAAGTTGTACTCTCATGTGAAGAGTGTAAAAATCGAAACTACTCTACGATGAAAGATACGAGCTCAGTAGAGCGACTTGAAATAAAGAAGTTTTGTAAAACATGCAATCAGCATACAGTTCACAAGGAAACAAAATAAATAATTGAAATAATACACTGGAGGTCCCGTAGATGCGTTTAACGAACTTTTTCGGCGATGTAGGTCGCGAAATGAAAAAAGTAAGTTGGCCTAAAAAAGATGAATTACTCCGTTCAACAGCGACTGTTATCGCTACAGTTGTCTTCTTTGCGATTTTCTTCGCAGTGGTTGATATGGGCATTTCTTCTTTAATTCGGTTAATTCTTGGTTAATTCTTGAATAAGAAGCACTTATCCATGATATAATGTTATTTATAAGAACTGTGTAAAAGCCCGGTGAACGGGTTTTTTCATTTGCGCAAAAAAATGTACGTCAGGGAGGGAAGGACGCTCGTCCTAAATGAATGGAAAAAAGTTGGTATGTTGTCCATACTTATTCTGGATATGAAAATAAAGTGAAAGCAAACCTAGAGAAGCGTGTAGAATCAATGGGTATGCAAGATAAAATTTTCCGTGTTGTTGTCCCGGAAGAAGTAGAAGTAGAAATGAAAAACGGCAAAGAAAAATTAATGAAAAGAAAAGTGTTCCCAGGTTATGTATTAGTAGAATTAATCATGACTGATGACTCTTGGTATGTTGTACGTAACACGCCAGGTGTAACTGGGTTCGTTGGTTCTTCTGGTTCTGGATCTAAACCATCACCTCTATTAGAAGAGGAAGTTGTTACCATTATGAAGCATATGGGAATGGATAACGAAGTGGTTGATTTCGACTTTGAACTTCATGAGACAGTGCGTGTAAATGAGGGGCCATTCGCAGATTATACAGGTGCTATTGAAGAAATTGATGTGGAGAAGAAAAAGGTTAGCGTGCTTGTGGACATGTTTGGTCGCGAGACTCCAGTTGAGCTTGACTTCCATCAAATTGAAAAATTATAAAATGAAACTTGAAATGAATTGTAAAAAGTGATAATATCTTTTAAGTCAGTACGTCTTCGTTACCGGAGACGTTTTTTGAAAGATTTTATCCTTACAGATAAAATATGACGTGGGAGGGCAAATCACTGTCCAATTGACCACATCACGGACTTAAGGAGGTGTGTCTCGTGGCTAAAAAGGTAATTAAAATGGTAAAGCTTCAAATTCCTGCAGGTAAAGCTAACCCAGCTCCACCAGTTGGTCCAGCATTAGGACAAGCAGGTGTTAACATCATGGGCTTCTGTAAAGAGTTTAACGCTCGTACAGCTGATCAAGCTGGTCTTATCATCCCTGTTGAAATTACGGTATTTGAGGACCGTTCATTCACTTTCATTACTAAAACTCCTCCTGCTGCTGTTCTTCTTAAGAAAGTAGCTGGTATTGAGTCTGGTTCTGGTGAACCAAACCGTAATAAAGTGGCAACTGTTAAGCGTGATAAAGTACGCGAAATCGCTGAAACTAAAATGCCTGACCTAAACGCTGCTAGTGTAGAAGCTGCAATGCGTATGGTTGAAGGTACTGCACGCAGTATGGGCATCGTTATCGAAGACTAATTCGATTTGTTTTTAAAAAAGGTTGCGGGTCTGGAATTCCAATTCGCAACCTTTATTATCGTAAATGATTATCGTTTTTAAATAAATGGATGGCGCGCATCCTCAGGTTATACCTGAAAATAAGCGTAAACGTGGGAGGTTATTCCGCTAAAACCACATTCGAGGAGGAAATAAAAATGGCTAAAAGAGGTAAAAAGTACGTAGAAGCTGCAAAGCTTGTTGATCGTGCAACTGCTTACTCTGCAACAGAAGCAGTAGAATTAGTAAAGAAAACAAACACAGCTAAATTTGATGCGACTGTAGAAGTTGCATTCCGTTTAGGTGTTGACCCTAAGAAAGCTGACCAACAAATCCGTGGTGCAGTTGTTCTTCCACACGGTACTGGTAAAGTACAACGTGTATTAGTATTCGCTAAAGGTGAAAAGGCTAAAGAAGCTGAAGCTGCTGGAGCTGACTTCGTAGGCGATGCTGATTACATCGGTAAAATCCAACAAGGTTGGTTCGATTTCGATGTAGTAGTAGCAACTCCTGACATGATGGGTGAAGTTGGTAAACTTGGTCGCGTATTAGGACCTAAAGGTTTAATGCCAAACCCTAAAACTGGAACAGTTACTTTCGATGTAACTAAAGCTGTTAACGAAATCAAAGCTGGTAAAGTTGAATACCGCGTTGATAAAGCTGGTAACATCCATGTTCCAATCGGTAAAGTATCTTTCGAAGATGCTAAATTAGTAGAAAACTTCGGAACAATTGCTGACACTTTACAAAAAGTTAAGCCAGCTGCTGCAAAAGGTACTTACATGAAGAACGTAACAGTTGCTTCTACAATGGGACCTGGCGTACGTGTAGACGTTTCTACATTAGCGTAAATTTTGGAAGTTGACTTCATAAAGAAGTTTTTATATAATCATTTATGTTGTGAATTTAATTAGTGTACCGTAGACAGTAGGTGTCAATAGACTTAATTTCCTACCTAGGTGTTAATATACGAAACGGAAATTTTTTCTGTGACTATATGCCTCCATGTCTACAAGTTGGGCATGGAGGTTTTTAGTGCACTTTCGGTACATCTTCTATATAATCTACAGGAGGTGTAATAACATGAGCAAAGTAATCGAAACTAAACAACAAGTTGTAACTGAAATCGCGGACAAACTTCGCGAAAGTAAATCTACAATCGTTGTTGACTACCGTGGTTTAACAGTTTCTGAAGTAACAGAATTACGTAAAAACTTACGTGAAGCTGGCGTTGAGTTCAAAGTTTACAAAAACTCTTTAACTCGTCGTGCTGCAGAGTCTGCTGAAATGGCTGAGTTAAACGAATTCTTAACAGGACCAAACGCAATCGCGTTCAGTAACGAGGATGTAGTTGCTCCTGCGAAAGTATTAAACGACTTCGCTACAAAACATGAAGCTTTAGAAATTAAAGCTGGTGTAATCGAAGGTAAACTTGTAACACTTGATGAGGTTAAAGCTATCGCTACTCTTCCATCACGTGAAGGCTTACTTTCTATGCTTCTTAGCGTTCTTCAAGCTCCAATCCGTAACCTTGCACTTGCTACTAAAGCAGTTGCAGAACAAAAGGAAGAGCAAGGCGCTTAATTTTTTAAAAGATAATTACTTGTTATCTATAAAACAATACAAACCTATTTAAGGGAGGATATTTACAATGACTAAAGAACAAATCATTGAAGCAGTTAAATCTATGACTGTATTAGAACTTAACGACTTAGTAAAAGCTATCGAGGAAGAATTCGGCGTAACTGCTGCTGCTCCTGTAGCTGTAGCTGGTGGCGCTGGTGAAGCTGCTGCTGAGAAAACTGAATTTGACGTAGTACTTGCAAGTGCTGGCGCTCAAAAAATCAAAGTTATCAAAGCTGTACGTGAAATCACTGGTCTTGGCTTAAAAGAAGCTAAAGAATTAGTTGACAACACTCCAAAAGCAATCAAAGAAGGCGTTTCTAAAGAGGAAGCTGAAGAAATGAAAGCTAAACTTGAAGAAGTTGGCGCTGCTGTAGAAGTTAAGTAATTAACTTTTGATGCTTTAAAAAAGCTCGCTCTCATGCGAGCTTTTTTTTTAACTGTAAAGAAAAGAGGTGGCCATATGGCAGACCATTATTTTTCTAACGACCCTTCTAGTAAAAGTGATCGTAAGCGATGGGAATTTCCGCTTCGTGGATCTCGATTTACTTTCTTATCTGACCGTGGGGTGTTCTCGAAAAACGAAGTGGACTTTGGTTCTCGTCTTTTAATTGAAGCGTTTCAAGTGCCAGATATTAAAGGTGATATATTAGACGTAGGTTGTGGATATGGACCAATTGGTTTATCGTTGGCGAAAGAGTTTCAAGACCGTAAAGTTCACATGGTGGATGTGAATGAAAGGGCGCTTGAGCTTGCGAAAGAAAATGCCGCTAACAATAGAATTGGAAATGTACACATTTTTCAAAGTAGCGTCTATGAAAATGTAGATGGTATGTATGCTGCTATTCTATCTAATCCTCCAATTCGTGCAGGTAAAGATATCGTGCATGAGATTTTAGAAAAGGCTGTAGAGTATTTAGTTCCAGGTGGAGAGTTGTGGATTGTTATTCAAAAGAAGCAAGGTGCACCATCTGCACTGAAGAAACTAGAAGAAGTATTTTCTGAAGTCGAAGTTGTAGAAAAGAAAAAAGGATATTATATCATAAAATCAAAAAAACGTTGACGGTTATTTTTGGCTATGTTAACATTATACAATGCCAATATATGATTTTCTGCGTTGAGAAAGATGTATATTTTTGTTTCTCTTGGAAAAGATAGTAAAATCAGCAGATTATGAAACAGAATGATGGTTTTCTTATAGAAGCCATTTTTCTTTTTTGAGCAGGTAGAAAGACTCAACGTATTTATCTTTAAGAGAAAAAAACTACGCTAATAGCAGTAGTTGTATTTATTTGTGATTTTGCACAAATTTTTTTGTGCATTTATAATACTCATGATTTGAGGGGTGAAGCAGTTGACAGGTCAACTAGTTCAATACGGACGCCACCGCCAACGAAGAAGTTATGCCCGTATTAGTGAAGTATTAGAGTTACCAAATCTTATCGAAATTCAAACCTCTTCTTATCAGTGGTTTCTTGATGAGGGTTTGCGAGAAATGTTCCAGGACATTTCTCCGATCGAAGACTTTACGGGAAATCTATCGCTTGAATTTATCGACTACAGCTTAGGTGAACCTAAATACTCTGTAGACGAATGCAAAGAGCGTGATGTGACGTATGCAGCACCACTTCGTGTAAAAGTGCGTCTAATCAACAAGGAAACTGGTGAAGTAAAAGAACAAGATGTGTTCATGGGAGATTTCCCACTCATGACAGAGACTGGAACATTCGTAATTAACGGTGCAGAACGTGTTATCGTTTCCCAGTTAGTTCGCTCTCCAAGCGTATACTATAGTGGCAAAGTGGATAAAAACGGAAAACGTGGTTTTACTGCTACTGTAATTCCAAACCGCGGAGCTTGGTTAGAGTATGAAACAGATGCTAAGGATGTTGTATATGTGCGTATTGACCGTACGCGTAAACTTCCTGTAACTGTTTTGTTACGCGCATTAGGGTTTGGCTCTGATCAAGAAATCACCGAGCTTTTAGGTGATAACGAATACTTAAGCAACACATTAGAAAAAGACAACACAGATAGCACAGAGAAAGCATTGCTTGAAATTTATGAGCGTCTACGCCCTGGTGAACCACCAACAGTAGAAAATGCAAAGAGCTTACTTGTGTCTCGTTTCTTTGATCCGAAGCGCTATGATTTAGCAAATGTAGGTCGCTATAAGATCAACAAAAAGCTACACATTAAAAACAGATTGTTTAATCAACGTTTAGCTGAAACATTAGTGGATCCAGAAACTGGTGAAATTTTAGCGGCAGAAGGAACAATCTTAGATCGTCGTACACTTGATCGCATTTTACCTTACTTAGAGAAAAACATTGGATTCAAAACAGCGAAACCAATGGGTGGAGTGGTAGAAGGCGATGTTGAGCTGCAATCTATTAAGATTTATGCTCCTGAGTCAGAAGGCGAACGCGTAATTAATGTAATTGGTAATGCAAATATTACTCGCGATGTAAAACACATCACACCAGGTGATATCCTTGCTTCTATCAGTTACTTCTTCAACCTACTATACAAAGTGGGGGATACAGATGATATCGACCATTTAGGAAACCGTCGTCTGCGTTCTGTTGGAGAACTATTACAAAATCAATTCCGTATCGGTCTTTCTCGTATGGAACGTGTTGTTCGTGAGAGAATGTCGATTCAAGATACAAATGCAATTACACCACAAGCGTTAATTAACATTCGCCCGGTTATTGCATCTATTAAAGAGTTCTTCGGAAGTTCTCAGTTATCTCAGTTCATGGATCAAACAAACCCATTAGCAGAGTTAACTCACAAACGAAGACTATCTGCATTAGGACCCGGTGGTTTAACGCGTGAGCGCGCAGGCTTTGAAGTGCGTGACGTTCACTACTCTCACTATGGTCGTATGTGTCCGATTGAAACACCAGAGGGACCAAACATCGGTTTGATTAACTCATTATCATCGTTCGCGAAAGTAAATGAGTTTGGTTTCATTGAAACACCATACCGTCGTGTTGATCCAGAATCTGGTCTTGTAACAGGGCAGGTTGATTACTTAACAGCAGATGAAGAAGATAATTATGTTGTAGCCCAAGCGAATATGAAATTATCTGAAGAAGGAGAATTCCTTAGCGAAGATATCGTAGCTCGTTTCCGTGGTGAAAACATTGTCACAAATAAAGAACGCATCGACTACATGGATGTATCTCCAAAACAAGTAGTGTCGGCAGCGACAGCTTGTATTCCGTTCTTAGAAAACGATGACTCTAACCGCGCACTTATGGGAGCGAACATGCAACGTCAGGCGGTTCCGTTAATGAATCCGGAATCTCCGATTGTAGGTACAGGTATGGAGTACGTATCAGCAAAAGACTCAGGTGCTGCAGTAATCTGTAAACATCCTGGTGTTGTTGAACGCGTAGAAGCACGTGAAGTTTGGGTACGTCGCTATGTAGAAGTTGACGGTCAAACAGTAAAAGGCGACTTAGATCGCTACAAAATGCAAAAATTCATTCGTTCTAACCAAGGAACTTGCTACAACCAACGTCCAATCGTAAGTGTTGGAAATGAAGTTGTAAAAGGTGAGATTCTTGCGGATGGTCCTTCTATGGAATTAGGTGAACTAGCACTTGGACGTAACGTGCTTGTTGGCTTCATGACTTGGGACGGTTATAACTACGAGGATGCGATCATTATGAGTGAGCGCCTTGTAAAAGATGATGTGTACACTTCTATTCATATTGAAGAATATGAGTCAGAAGCTCGTGATACGAAGCTTGGACCAGAAGAAATTACACGTGACATTCCAAACGTTGGGGAAGATGCATTACGCAACCTTGACGAGCGCGGTATCATTCGCGTTGGTGCGGAAGTAAAAGATGGAGATTTACTTGTTGGTAAAGTAACACCTAAAGGTGTAACAGAATTAACAGCTGAAGAACGTCTATTACATGCTATCTTTGGAGAAAAAGCACGTGAAGTACGTGATACATCACTACGTGTACCACACGGTGGTGGCGGTATTATCTTAGACGTAAAAGTGTTCAACCGTGAAGATGGCGATGAATTGCCACCAGGCGTGAATCAACTTGTACGTGCATATATCGTTCAAAAACGTAAAATCTCTGAAGGTGACAAGATGGCCGGACGTCACGGTAACAAAGGTGTTATCTCTCGTATTTTACCAGAAGAAGATATGCCTTACTTACCAGACGGTACGCCAATCGATATCATGTTAAACCCATTAGGGGTACCATCTCGTATGAATATCGGTCAGGTATTAGAGCTTCATCTTGGTATGGCAGCAAGATACCTTGGTATTCACATTGCAACACCAGTATTCGATGGTGCTCGTGAGGAAGATGTTTGGGGCACGATTGAAGAAGCTGGTATGGCAAATGACGCGAAAACAATCCTGTATGACGGACGTACTGGTGAACCATTCGATAACCGCGTATCTGTTGGTGTCATGTATATGATCAAACTTGCGCACATGGTTGACGATAAACTTCATGCTCGTTCTACTGGACCATACTCACTTGTAACGCAGCAGCCTCTTGGAGGTAAAGCTCAGTTCGGTGGACAGCGTTTCGGTGAGATGGAGGTTTGGGCACTTGAAGCTTACGGTGCTGCTTATACTCTTCAAGAAATCTTAACAGTGAAGTCTGATGATGTTGTTGGACGTGTTAAGACGTATGAAGCAATTGTTAAAGGCGAAAATGTTCCAGAACCAGGCGTTCCTGAATCATTCAAAGTATTGATTAAAGAGCTGCAAAGTTTAGGTATGGACGTTAAAATGATGTCTAGCGACGATAAAGAAATCGAAATGCGTGATACAGAAGATGACGATGATCATCAATCAGCAGATAAATTGAATGTCGAAGTTGAGGCAACTAAAGAATAATTGGGATAACCTGTAGACTAAAAGGGAGGTAGGCCCCTTGATAGATGTAAATAACTTTGAATATATGAAGATTGGACTTGCTTCACCTGACAAGATTCGTTCTTGGTCATACGGTGAAGTTAAGAAACCAGAAACAATTAACTATCGTACGTTAAAGCCTGAAAAAGATGGCTTGTTCTGTGAGCGTATTTTCGGACCACAAAAGGACTGGGAATGTCATTGCGGAAAATACAAACGTGTACGTTATAAAGGTGTAGTTTGTGATCGATGTGGCGTTGAAGTAACGCGTGCAAAAGTTCGTCGTGAACGTATGGGTCATATCGAATTAGCTGCTCCTGTATCTCATATTTGGTATTTCAAAGGTATCCCGAGCCGCATGGGACTTGTCTTAGACATGTCCCCTCGCGCGCTTGAAGAAGTAATTTATTTCGCTTCTTATGTTGTAACAGAAAGTGGAGATACACCACTTGATAAGAAGCAATTACTTTCTGAAAAAGAATACCGTGCATATCGTGATCGATATGGTAGCACATTCCAAGCTGCTATGGGTGCGGAAGCGATTAAAAAGCTACTACAAGACATCGATTTAGATAAAGAAGTAGACTTCTTAAAAGAAGAATTAAAAACAGCGCAAGGACAACGCCGTACTCGTGCTATTAAACGTCTAGAAGTATTAGAAGCATTCCGTAACTCTGGAAATCACCCATCTTGGATGATCCTAGATGTTCTTCCAGTTATCCCACCAGAACTACGCCCAATGGTACAGTTGGATGGTGGACGTTTTGCTACTTCTGACTTAAACGACTTATACCGTCGTGTAATTAACCGTAATAATCGTTTAAAACGTCTATTGGACTTAGGTGCACCAAGCATCATCGTTCAAAACGAAAAACGTATGTTACAAGAAGCTGTAGACGCATTAATCGATAATGGTCGCCGTGGCCGTCCAGTTACTGGACCAGGTAACCGTCCATTAAAATCACTATCTCACATGCTTAAAGGTAAACAAGGACGTTTCCGTCAAAACTTATTAGGTAAACGTGTTGACTACTCTGGCCGTTCTGTAATCGTTGTAGGACCGAACTTAAAGATGTACCAATGTGGATTACCAAAAGAAATGGCGCTTGAATTGTTCAAGCCTTTCGTTATGAAAGAGTTAGTTGGAAAAGGTTTAGCACACAACATTAAGAGTGCTAAACGTAAAATCGAGCGTGTACAACCTGAAGTTTGGGACGTTTTAGAATCTGTGATCAAAGAGCATCCAGTACTTCTAAACCGCGCACCAACACTTCACCGTCTTGGTATCCAGGCGTTTGAACCTACATTAGTAGAAGGTCGCGCAATTCGTCTTCACCCCCTTGTATGTACTGCATACAACGCGGACTTTGACGGTGACCAAATGGCAGTTCACGTACCGTTATCATCAGAGGCACAAGCAGAAGCTCGTATTCTTATGTTAGCGGCACAAAACATCTTGAATCCAAAAGACGGAAAACCAGTTGTTACTCCATCTCAGGATATGGTATTAGGTAACTACTACTTAACACTTGAGCGTGAAGGCGCAATCGGTGAAGGTATGGTCTTCAAAGATGCAAACGAAGCAATACTTGCATACCAAAATGGATATGTACATCTGCACACACGTGTTGCAGTTGCTGCAAGTTCAGTAAATAATGTAACATTTACTGAAGAGCAAAAAGGTAAGCTTCTATTAACAACAGTTGGTAAATTAATATTTAACGAAATCTTACCAGAGTCGTTCCCTTATATTAATGAACCGACAAACTCAAACCTTGAAAAAGAAACACCAGCGGAGTATTTCGTTGAAAAAGGTGCGAACATTAAAGAAATTATTGCTAGTCGCGAAGAAGTGGCGCCATTTAGCAAGAAGATCCTTGGTAACATCATTGCGGAAGTATTCAAACGTTTCCAAATTACGGAAACATCTCGCATGCTTGACCGCATGAAAAACTTAGGATTTAAGTACTCTACAAAAGCTGGTATTACAGTTGGGGTATCTGACATTCTTGTATTAGGCGAAAAAGATGAAATTCTCCATGAAGCACAAGCAAAAGTAGATAATGTAATTAAACAATTCCGTCGCGGTTTAATCACGGAAGAAGAACGTTACGATCGCGTTATCTCTATTTGGAGTAATGCAAAAGATGTTATCCAAGGAAAACTGATGAAATCCTTGAATAAACGCAACCCAATCTTCATGATGAGTGATTCCGGTGCCCGTGGTAACGCATCGAACTTTACTCAGCTTGCTGGTATGCGTGGTCTGATGGCCAATCCATCTGGTCGTATTATCGAACTTCCAATTAAATCAAGTTTCCGTGAAGGTTTAACAGTACTTGAGTACTTCATCTCTACGCATGGTGCGCGTAAAGGTCTTGCCGATACAGCACTTAAAACTGCCGATTCTGGTTACTTAACACGTCGTCTTGTAGACGTTGCACAAGATGTAATTGTCCGTGAAGATGATTGTGGAACAGATCGTGGTCTATTAATTGGTGCGATTAAAGAGGGTAATGAAGTAATTGAGTCATTATATGATCGTCTTGTTGGACGTTTTGCAAGAAAAACTGTAAAACATCCTGAAACAGGTGAAGTATTAGTTAGTGAAAACCAACTAATTACTGAAGATATTGCTCATATCGTTGAAAATTCGGGTGTTGAAACTGTAAACATTCGTTCAGCGTTCACGTGTAACACTCGCCACGGTGTATGTAAGAAGTGTTACGGTCGTAACTTAGCAACTGGTACAGACGTAGAAGTAGGAGAAGCGGTAGGTATTATCGCAGCTCAATCTATCGGTGAGCCAGGTACACAGTTAACGATGCGTACGTTCCATACAGGTGGGGTTGCCGGAGATGATATCACTCAAGGTTTACCTCGTATCCAAGAGATCTTCGAAGCTCGTAACCCGAAAGGTCAGGCAGTTATCAGTGAAATCGATGGTGTTATCGCAGCGATTAACGATGTTAAAGATCGCCAAGAAGTAGTTGTACAGGGTGAAGTTGAAGCTCGTACGTATGCTATTCCTTACGGTGCGCGTCTGAAAGTAACTCTAGGACAGCCAATTAGCCACGGTAAAGAGTTAACAGAAGGTTCTATTGATCCGAAAGAATTACTAAAAGTAACGGACATTACGGCGGTTCAAGAATACTTACTACGTGAAGTTCAAAAAGTATACCGTATGCAAGGGGTAGAAATTGGTGACAAACACGTAGAAGTAATGGTACGTCAAATGTTACGTAAAGTTCGTGTAAGTGATGCGGGTGAAACAGATGTATTACCAGGAACACTACTAGATATCCATCAGTTTACTGATGCAAATGCGAAGGTGTTACTGAAAGGTAAACAACCAGCAACGGCTAGACCTGTTCTACTTGGTATTACAAAAGCTTCACTTGAAACTGATTCATTCTTATCTGCAGCATCGTTCCAAGAAACGACACGTGTCTTAACTGATGCAGCGATTAAGGGTAAACGCGATGAGCTTCTAGGATTGAAAGAAAATGTTATTATCGGTAAACTTGTTCCTGCTGGAACAGGTATGAATCGTTATCGCAAAGTGGATCTTGTAAAAACAACACAAGGTGACATGAATGTAGAAAACGATGAAGTTTATGTGGAACAGTAAAATTTTCCGTCGTAAATTTTGTATAAAAACAGTTAATCCTAGTTGACATTGTATGAGTCAAAATGTTACTATAATCAAGGTTGCTCCTGAACGATGCTTTGGAGGATATTTATATGTCTTATCAAAAAGTGTCAAATGCTGAAAATGTAGTCGTTGGTCATAAACGCACATTGGAGGCAATCAAAAATGGTATAGTTAAAGAAGTTGTTATTGCGGAAGATGCTGATATGCGGTTAACCCATATGATTATTCGTACCGCCTTGCAACATAACATACCCATAACCAAAGTTGAATCAGTTCGTAAGCTTGGAAAAGTTTCGGGGATTCAAGTGGGAGCTTCAGCAATAGGAATAATAAGTTAAAACTGTTTTTGTGAGGAGAGAGCATTTGCTCTCCCTTGCAAAAACTTTGTTTTCAACTAATAATGAACCACCTGGATATGTGGTCATACAAACATGCGAAGGGAGGATAATCAAATGCCTACTATTAACCAATTAGTGAGAAATGGTCGTACTGATAAAGTATGGAAATCTAAATCACCTGCGTTAAACAAAGGGTTCAACTCTTTAAAGAAAAAATCAACTGATATCTCTGCACCTCAAAAACGTGGTGTATGTACTCGTGTTGGTACAATGACTCCAAAGAAACCTAACTCAGCGTTACGTAAATACGCTCGTGTACGTTTAACAAACGGTATCGAGGTTACAGCTTACATCCCAGGTATCGGTCATAACCTACAAGAGCATAGCGTAGTATTAATTCGCGGTGGTCGAGTAAAGGATTTACCAGGGGTACGTTACCACATCGTTCGTGGTGCGCTTGATACAGCTGGTGTTGACAAACGTATGCAAGGACGTTCTAAATATGGTACTAAGCGACCAAAACCTGCTAAAAAATAATAAACTTATAATGAAAGGAGGAACTCAATATGCCTCGTAAAGGACCTGTTGCGAAACGTGACGTGTTACCAGATCCAATGTACAAGTCTAAGCTAGTAACACGCCTTATCAACAAAATGATGGTTGACGGTAAAAAAGGTAAATCTCAAACAATTCTTTATAACGCTTTCGATATCGTTCGTGAACGTTCAGATAAAGACCCTATGGAAGTATTCGAGCAAGCTCTTAAGAACATCATGCCTGTTCTTGAAGTACGTGCTCGTCGTGTTGGTGGTGCTAACTACCAAGTTCCAGTTGAGGTTCGTCCAGAACGCCGTACAACTTTAGGTCTTCGCTGGTTAGTAAACTATGCTCGTCTTCGTGGTGAAAAAACTATGGAAGAGCGTCTAGCTTACGAAATCTTAGATGCAGCTAACAACGCTGGTGCATCTGTTAAGAAACGTGAAGACACTCATAAAATGGCAGAAGCTAACAAAGCATTTGCTCATTACCGTTGGTAGGATTCAACGTAAAATAAATGTAAGCATAAACCGCTTTATTTGTCGCTTATGGAAGTGTGGAGAGGGAGAATGCCTCTCCCTTTCGTTGGGCGCTCGTTTTACATAATGAGGGTACTGGACATACTGACATGTGTAACAATATAAAGTGGCTTTTTTGCTACTTAAAATAAAAAAATCCAATCCATATATGGAAGGAGCAAGACACCAAATGACAAGAGAGTTCTCTTTAGAAAACACTCGTAATATTGGTATCATGGCTCACATCGATGCTGGTAAAACAACAGCAACTGAGCGTATTCTGTATTATACAGGACGTATTCATAAAATCGGTGAAACTCATGAAGGTGCATCTCAGATGGACTGGATGGAGCAAGAGCAAGAGCGTGGTATCACAATTACTTCTGCTGCAACTACAGCTCAATGGAAAGGTCACCGTGTAAACATCATTGACACTCCAGGACACGTAGACTTCACAGTAGAAGTAGAACGTTCTTTACGCGTACTTGATGGTGCGGTAGCAGTACTTGATGCACAATCTGGTGTAGAACCACAAACAGAAACTGTTTGGCGTCAGGCTACTACTTACGGTGTACCTCGTATCGTATTCGTTAACAAAATGGATAAGATTGGTGCGGATTTCTTATACTCTGTAGGAACAATCCACGATCGTTTACAAGCAAACGCACACCCAATTCAGTTACCAATCGGTGCTGAAGATGAGTTCAATGGTATCATTGACCTTGTTGAAGAATGTGCTTACATGTACGGTAACGATTTAGGAACAGACATCGAGCGTGTTGAAATTCCTGAAGAGCACAAAGAATTAGCTGCAGAATACCGTGGAAAGCTTATTGAAGCGGTAGCTGAGCTTGATGAAGAAATGATGATGAAGTACCTAGAAGGTGAAGAAATCACTGTAGAAGAGCTTAAAGCTGGTATCCGTAAGGCTACAACTTCTGTAGAATTCTTCCCAGTAATCTGTGGTTCTGCATTCAAAAATAAAGGTGTTCAAATTCTGTTAGACGCAGTTATCGACTACCTACCATCTCCATTAGATGTACCAGCTATTAAAGGTACTCTTCCGGATACAGATGAAGAAATCGAACGTAAGTCTAGCGATGAAGAACCATTCGCAGCTTTAGCATTCAAAATCATGACTGATCCTTATGTTGGTAAGTTAACGTTCTTCCGTGTGTATTCTGGTGTGTTAAACTCTGGATCATACGTGAAAAACTCAACTAAAGGTAAGCGTGAGCGTGTAGGTCGTATCCTACAAATGCACGCTAACAGCCGTGAAGAGATTTCAACAGTTTACGCTGGTGATATCGCTGCTGCTGTAGGTTTAAAAGATACTACTACTGGTGATACTCTTTGTGATGAGAAGAGTCTTGTTATCCTTGAGTCTATGGAATTCCCAGAGCCAGTTATCTCTGTAGCTATCGAACCAAAATCTAAAGCTGACCAAGATAAAATGGGTACAGCATTATCTAAGCTTTCTGAAGAAGATCCAACATTCCGTGCTCACACTGACCAAGAAACTGGCCAAACAATCATCGCTGGTATGGGTGAACTTCACCTTGATATCATCGTTGACCGTATGCGCCGTGAATTCAAAGTGGAAGCAAACGTTGGTGCTCCTCAGGTAGCATACCGTGAGACTTTCCGCGCTGCTGCGAAAGTTGAAGGTAAGTTCGCTCGTCAATCTGGTGGTCGTGGACAATTCGGTCACGTTTGGATTGAGTTTGAACCTAATGAAGAAGGTAAAGGTTTTGAATTCCAAAACAAAATCGTCGGTGGTGTAGTTCCACGTGAATACATCCCAGCTGTTGGAGCGGGTCTTGAAGACTCACTTAAAAATGGTGTACTAGCTGGTTATCCACTAGTTGACATCAAAGCTGCGTTAGTTGACGGATCTTACCATGATGTCGATTCATCTGAGATGGCGTTCAAAATCGCTGCATCTATGGCACTTAAAGCTGCGGTTTCTAAATGTAGCCCAGTAATTCTTGAGCCAATGATGAAAGTTGAAGTTGTAATTCCTGAAGAGTACATGGGTGACATTATGGGCGACGTAACATCTCGCCGTGGACGTGTAGAAGGTATGGAAGCTCGCGGTAACGCACAAGTTGTTCGCGCTATGGTTCCACTTTCTGAAATGTTCGGTTATGCAACGGCATTACGTTCTAACACTCAAGGACGCGGAACATTCTCAATGACATTTGATCATTATGAAGAAGTACCGAAGTCTGTTTCTGAAGAAATTATTAAAAAAAATAAAGGTGAATAATTGATTTTTATCGATTGTTCAAGTATAACTACTTATGTAAGCTTAGAAAGTGGGACGTAAGTTTCACTTTCTAGTCTAAATATAAAATAACCTATATAAACTAAGGAGGAATTTAGAATGGCTAAAGCTAAATTCGAACGTTCTAAACCCCATGTTAACATCGGTACAATCGGCCACGTTGACCATGGTAAAACTACATTAACTGCTGCGATCACTACAGTTCTTGCAAAAGCTGGTGGTGCTGAAGCACGCGGATACGATCAAATCGACGCTGCTCCAGAAGAAAGAGAGCGCGGAATCACAATCTCAACTGCACACGTTGAGTACGAAACTGAAACTCGTCACTATGCACACGTTGACTGCCCAGGTCACGCTGACTATGTTAAAAACATGATCACTGGTGCTGCTCAAATGGACGGCGGTATCTTAGTAGTATCTGCTGCTGATGGCCCAATGCCTCAAACACGTGAGCACATCCTTCTTTCTCGTCAAGTAGGTGTTCCTTACATCGTTGTATTCTTAAACAAATGCGACATGGTAGACGACGAAGAATTATTAGAATTAGTAGAAATGGAAGTTCGCGACCTATTATCTGAATACGGATTCCCAGGCGACGACATTCCTGTAATCAAAGGTTCTGCTCTTAAAGCTCTTCAAGGAGAAGCTGATTGGGAAGCAAAAATCATTGAATTAATGACTGAAGTTGATGCTTACATCCCAACTCCAGAACGTGAAACTGACAAACCATTCTTAATGCCTATCGAGGATGTATTCTCTATCACAGGTCGTGGTACAGTTGCAACTGGTCGTGTAGAGCGCGGAATCGTTAAAGTTGGTGACGTAGTAGAAATCATCGGTCTTGCTGAAGAAAATGCTTCTACAACTGTAACTGGTGTAGAGATGTTCCGTAAACTTCTTGACCAAGCTCAAGCTGGAGACAACATCGGTGCTTTACTTCGTGGGGTTGCTCGTGAAGACATCCAACGTGGACAAGTTCTTGCTAAAACTGGCTCTGTAAAAGCTCACGCTAAATTCAAAGCTGAAGTTTTCGTATTATCTAAAGAAGAAGGTGGACGTCACACTCCATTCTTCGCTAACTACCGTCCTCAGTTCTACTTCCGTACAACTGACGTAACTGGTATCATCCAATTACCAGAAGGTACTGAAATGGTAATGCCTGGTGACAACATCGAAATGACTATCGAACTTATCGCTCCAATCGCTATCGAAGAGGGAACTAAATTCTCTATTCGTGAAGGTGGACGTACAGTAGGTTACGGTGTAGTTGCTACAATCGTTGCTGAGTAATCTTTAAATAGATTATTAAAAAACTCAAGGGATTCTCCCTTGAGTTTTTTTATTGTTAATTAATATAGAAGGAAGAGGTGTGTTTTCTATCTTTGAATGAGTTTCTTCTATAGTATATAAAACAAGAAGTAACATCCATAAACTGTAAGTTGAATAAGAGCAGATGAAAACTTGAAATTCTTTAAAGTGCCATGTATAATAGCAAAAGTAGAGAAAAGCAGATGCAAACAAAAAGATGCTTGCATCTAGACGAATAACATTGTATAATAAACAATGTTGGTCTTTGACTGCGATGAAGTGGAAGGTTGCTGACACACCCGGCCGCTTTGCCATGGCATGGTGTGGGGAAATTTCCATGGAGAAGGTCTATTTTAGAAATAGGCGAACGAAGGAGGGAAAATAATGGCAAAAGAAAAAATTCGTATCCGTTTAAAAGCTTATGATCACCGTATTCTTGATCAATCAGCTGAGAAAATTGTAGAAACAGCTAAGCGTTCTGGGGCAACAGTTTCTGGTCCGATCCCATTACCAACTGAGAAGACTATTTACACAATTCTTCGTGCTGTTCATAAGTACAAAGATTCTCGTGAGCAATTCGAAATGCGCACACACAAACGTTTAATCGATATCGTGAGTCCTACTCCACAAACAGTAGATTCATTAATGCGTTTAGACTTACCGTCTGGTGTAGATATCGAAATCAAACTATAATTCATATAACTTAAAAATGTAGGAGGTGTAACTCATGACCAAAGGAATCTTAGGAAGAAAGATCGGTATGACTCAAGTATTTGCTGAGAACGGTGAGTTAATCCCAGTAACAGTTATCGCTGCTAATCCAAACGTTGTTCTTCAAAAGAAAACAACTGAAACTGATGGCTACAATGCAATCCAGTTAGGATTTGAAGATAAACGTGAAAAGTTAACTAACAAACCTGAACAAGGCCACACTGCTAAAGCATCTACAACTCCTAAGCGCTTCATTCGCGAAATCCGCGATGCAGACGTGGACGGATTAGAGGTTGGTCAAGAGGTAAAAGTTGAAGTTTTCGCTGCAGGTGAAATCGTTGACGTAACAGGAATTTCTAAAGGTAAAGGTTTCCAAGGTGTTATCAAACGCCACGGACAATCTCGCGGACCTATGTCTCATGGTTCTCGCTATCACCGTCGTCCAGGTTCAATGGGCCCAGTTGCTCCGAACCGTGTATTCAAAGGCAAAAAACTTGCTGGACGTATGGGTGGAGACCAAGTTACTATCCAAAATTTAGAAATCGTTCAAGTTGACACTGAGCGCAACTTATTACTAGTAAAAGGTAACGTTCCAGGTGCTAAGAAATCTCTTGTAGTTGTTCAAGGCGCTGTGAAGGTTAGCAAATAATTCACAATAGGAAGGAGGAATTCCAATGCCAAAAGTTACTGTATATAACCAAACTGGTTCACAGGTTGGTGAAATCGAATTAGCTGAAGCTATTTTCGGTATCGAACCAAATGAAGCTGTACTTTTCGAAGCTGTAATGATGCAACGTGCATCTTTACGTCAAGGTACACACAAAGTAAAAACTCGTTCTGAAGTTCGTGGTGGTGGTCGTAAACCATGGCGTCAAAAAGGAACTGGACGTGCTCGTCAAGGGTCTATCCGCTCTCCTCAATGGCGTGGTGGTGGTACGGTATTCGGACCTACACCAAGAAGCTATGCGTACAAACTTCCTAAGAAGGTTCGTCGTTTAGCAATCAAATCTGCATTAGCTACTAAAGTAGTTGAGAACAACATTGTAGTTCTTGAAGACCTAGTGTTAAATGCACCAAAAACAAAAGACATGCTAGCAGTACTTAAAGGATTAACTGTTGAGAAGAAAGCTCTTATCGTAACTGCTGATGCAAACGAATCTGTAGAGTTATCTGCTCGCAATATCCCTGGAGTAACAGTAATCACTGCTGATGGCGTAAACGTTTTAGACGTGCTTCATCATGATAAGCTAATCATGACAAAAGCGGCAGTGGAAAAAGTAGAGGAGGTGCTTGCATAATGAGAGATCCTCGTGATATCATTAAGCGCCCAGTTATCACTGAACGTTCTATGGAAATGATGGCTGAAAAAAAATACACGTTCGATGTGGACGTTAAATCTAATAAAACAGAAGTTAAAGATGCTCTTGAAGCGATCTTTGGTGTTAAAGTAGAAAAAGTGAACATCATGAACTACAAGCCGAAAGCAAAACGCGTTGGTCGTCACGCTGGTTTTACTAGCCGTCGTCGTAAAGCAATCGTTAAGCTAACTGCTGACAGCAAAGAAATCGAAATCTTCCAAGGCGTTTAATTCTTACTAAAGAAGGAGGGAAATTGAGATGGGAATTAAAAAGTATAATCCAACTACTAACGGTCGTCGTAATATGACTACGAATGATTTCGCTGAAATCACGACTGACAGACCAGAAAAGTCATTACTTGCTCCTTTAAGCAAGAAGGCTGGTCGTAATAACCAAGGTAAAATTACTGTACGTCATCAAGGTGGCGGACATAAGCGTCAATACCGTATCATCGACTTTAAGCGTAACAAAGATGGAATTCCAGGACGCGTTGCTACGATCGAATACGATCCAAACCGCTCTGCGAATATCGCATTAATTAACTACGTTGACGGTGAAAAACGTTACATTCTTGCTCCTAAATCTTTAGAAGTAGGTATGGAAGTTATGTCTGGCCCAGAAGCTGACATCAAAATCGGTAACGCATTACCATTAATCAACATTCCAGTAGGTACTGTTGTTCATAATATCGAGCTTAAGCCTGGTCGTGGCGGACAATTAGTTCGTTCTGCTGGTACATCTGCTCAAGTACTTGGTAAAGAAGGTAAATACGTACTTGTACGTTTAACTTCTGGTGAAGTACGTCTTGTATTATCTGCTTGTCGCGCTTCAATCGGTCAAGTAGGTAACGAACAACACGAACTTATCAAAATCGGTAAAGCAGGTCGCTCTCGCTGGTTAGGTAAACGCCCAACAGTTCGTGGTTCTGTAATGAACCCGGTTGATCACCCACACGGTGGTGGTGAAGGACGTTCTCCAATCGGACGTAAGTCTCCAATGTCTCCATGGGGTAAACCAACTCTTGGATTCAAGACTCGTAAGAAAAACAAAGCGTCTGACAAATTCATCGTTCGTCGTCGTAAAAAATAATGGGATTGTAGTACGGTTCATTTCTAGAACCGTACGCCAATCACGAAGGGAGGCACCAAAATGGCTCGTAGCTTAAAAAAAGGACCATTTGTCGATGATCACTTAATGAGCAAAATGGAAAAATTAGTTGCATCTGAGCAAAAACAAGTTGTTAAAACTTGGTCTCGCCGTTCAACAATCTTCCCTCAGTTCATCGGACACACAATCGCTGTATATGATGGTCGTAAACACGTACCTGTATACATCACTGAGGATATGGTTGGCCATAAGTTAGGTGAATTCGCACCAACTCGTACGTATAAAGGTCACCTTGCTGACGATAAGAAAACTAGAAGATAATGAGAGGAGGCACTTCAATGCAAGCTAAAGCAGTAGCGAGAACAGTTCGTATTGCTCCTCGTAAAGTTCGTTTAGTAGTAGACTTAATCCGAGGTAAGCAAGTGGGTGAAGCGATTGCTATCCTTAACCACACACCAAAAACTGCTTCTCCAGTTGTAGAGAAAGTTTTAAAATCTGCAATCGCAAATGCAGAGCACAATTATGAGATGGATATTAACAACCTAGTTGTTGAAAAAGTTTTCGTTGACGAAGGTCCAACGTTGAAACGTTTCCGTCCACGTGCAATGGGTCGTGCAAGCCAAATTAACAAACGCACAAGCCACATTACAGTTGTGGTATCAGAAAAGAAGGAGGGATAATCGATGGGTCAAAAGGTTAATCCAATTGGTCTTCGTGTCGGCGTTATCCGTGACTGGGAATCTCGTTGGTTCGCAGAGAAAGATTATGCTACATTATTACATGAAGACATCAAAATCCGTGAGTACATTACTGTACGCTTAAAAGATTCTGCTGTTGCTAAAGTAGAAATCGAACGTGCAGCAAATCGTGTAAATGTTACAATTCACACTGCAAAACCTGGTATGGTAATTGGTAAAGGTGGTACTGAAGTTGAAGCACTTCGTAAAGCACTTAACCAATTAACAGGCAAGCGTGTACACATCAACATTTTAGAAGTTAAGAGAGCTGATCTTAACGCTAAATTAGTAGGCGAAAACATCGCTCGTCAATTAGAAAACCGTGTATCATTCCGTCGTGCACAAAAGCAAGTTATTCAACGTGCTATGCGTGCAGGTGCTAAAGGTATTAAAACACAGGTTTCTGGTCGTCTTGGCGGAGCTGATATCGCTCGTGCAGAATCTTACAGTGAAGGAACTGTTCCACTTCATACACTTCGCGCTGATATTGACTATGCAGCAGTTGAAGCTGATACAACATACGGTAAATTAGGCGTAAAAGTATGGATCTACCGTGGAGAAGTCCTTCCTACAAAAAAGAAAGCTTCTGAGGAAGGAGGAAAATAATATGTTAATGCCAAAACGCGTAAAATATCGTAGAGAGCATCGTGGTAAAATGCGTGGTCGTGCAAAAGGTGGAACTGAAATTGCTTTCGGTGAATTCGGTTTACAAGCACAAGCTGCTTCATGGATTACAAACCGTCAAATCGAAGCTGCTCGTCGTGCAATGACTCGTTACATGAAACGTGGCGGTAAAGTATGGATTAAAATTTTCCCTTCTAAACCTTACACTGCAAAACCTCTAGAAGTACGTATGGGTTCCGGTAAAGGGGCACCAGAAGGCTGGGTAGCAGTAGTAAAACCTGGGAAAATTATGTTCGAAATCGCGGGTGTATCTGAAGAGGTAGCACGCGAAGCATTACGTCTTGCAGCTCACAAGTTACCTGTGAAATGTAAATTCGTAAAACGTGAAGAAAATGGTGGTGAATCTAATGAAAACTAATGATATTCGTGAATTAACCACTGCCGAAATCGAAACAAAAGTTAAAGCTTTAAAGGAAGAATTGTTCAATCTTCGCTTCCAACTTGCTACAGGACAATTAGAGAATCCAACTCGCATTCGTGAAGTGCGTAAAGCAATTGCTCGTATGAAAACTGTAGTTCGTGAAAGAGAGATCGGAATTAATCGATAAATTGAGGGGAGGTTTGCATAGTGAGCGAACGTAACCAACGCAAAGTTTATACTGGTCGTGTTGTGTCTGACAAAATGGACAAAACGATTACAGTTTTAGTTGAAACTTACAAAACTCATTCCTTGTACGGAAAACGTGTTAAGTATTCTAAGAAGTACAAAGCCCATGATGAGCAAAACCAAGCGAAACTTGGCGATATCGTTAAAATCATGGAAACTCGCCCGCTTTCTGCTACTAAGCGTTTCCGTTTAGTTGAAATCGTTGAAGAAGCGGTTATTATCTAAATAGACGAATCGGAATTTTTAGTCCGAAGGGAGGTTTCATAACATGATCCAACAAGAATCTCGTTTGAAAGTTGCTGACAACTCTGGTGCACGTGAACTTTTAACAATTAAAGTATTAGGCGGCTCTGGTCGTAAATATGCTAACATTGGTGACATTATCGTTGCTACGGTAAAACAAGCAACACCAGGTGGCGTTGTTAAAAAAGGTGACGTTGTTAAAGCAGTAGTGGTACGTACGAAGAGCGGAGCTCGTCGTCCGGACGGTTCTTATATCAAATTTGATGAAAACGCAGCGGTTATCATCAAAGACGATAAGAGCCCACGTGGTACTCGTATCTTCGGACCAGTAGCTCGTGAATTACGTGATAGCAACTTCATGAAGATCGTTTCTTTAGCTCCAGAAGTTCTATAATTTAAGGTATTGCCTTGCTAAGGAGGTGCAGAATTAAGATGCATGTAAAAAAAGGTGATAAAGTACAGGTAATCACTGGAAAAGACAAAGGAAAACAAGGCGTTATCCTTGTGGCTTTCCCAAAGCAAAACCGTGTTATCGTTGAGGGTGTTAACATCGTTAAAAAACACTCTAAGCCATCTCAATTAAATCCACAAGGTGGAATTATTACTAAAGAAGCACCTATTCACGTTTCTAACGTTATGGTTTTAGATCCGAAAACAGGTGAACCTACTCGTGTAGGCTTCAAAGTAGAAGATGGTAAAAAAGTTCGTATTGCAAAAAAATCTGGTGAATTATTAGATAAATAATTTTCTTAAGAAAGGAGGTCACTTCATTGAATCGCCTTAAAGAGAAGTTCCAAAAGGAAATTACTCCTGCTCTAGTGAGCAAGTTTAACTATAAATCTGTGATGGAAGTACCGAAAATCGAAAAGATCGTAATCAACACTGGTGTTGGTGACGCGGTATCTAACTCAAAAGCTTTAGACAATGCAGTAGAAGAATTAACACAAATCGCAGGTCAAAAACCTGTTGTAACTCGTGCTAAAAAATCAATCGCTGGTTTCCGTCTTCGTGAAGGTATGCCAATCGGTGCGAAAGTAACTTTACGCGGCGAGCAAATGTATGAGTTCTTCGACAAATTAGTATCAGTTTCTTTACCACGTGTACGTGATTTCCGTGGTGTTTCTAAGAAATCATTCGATGGTCGTGGGAACTACACATTAGGTGTTAAAGAGCAACTTATCTTCCCTGAGATCGATTATGATAAAGTAAGCAAAGTCCGCGGTATGGACATCGTAATCGTTACTACAGCGAAAACTGATGAAGAAGCTCGTGAACTTTTAACACAATTCGGTATGCCATTCCAAAAATAATGGAAGCCAACGCTAAGTAGAGGAGGCGAAAACGTGGCTAAAAAATCTATGATAGCGAAACAAAAGCGTACTCCTAAGTTTAAAGTACAAGAGTATACACGTTGCGAACGCTGCGGTCGTCCGCATTCTGTATACCGCAAATTTAAGCTTTGCCGTATTTGTTTCCGTGAACTTGCATATAAAGGTCAAATTCCTGGTGTTAAAAAAGCTAGTTGGTAAAACCCACAAATGGGAAGGAGGTAAAACACATGGTGATGACAGATCCAATTGCAGACATGCTTACTCGCATCCGTAATGCGAACATGGTACGTCATGAGAAATTAGAGGTTCCTGCTTCTAAAATCAAAAAAGAGATCGCTGAACTTTTAAAACGTGAAGGTTTCATTCGTGATGTAGAATACATCGAGGATAACAAACAAGGTATCCTTCGTATTTTCCTGAAATATGGTGCAAACAATGAACGTGTAATCACTGGATTAAAACGTATCAGTAAACCTGGCTTACGCGTTTACGCTAAAGCTGATGAAGTACCACGTGTACTTAACGGATTAGGTATCGCTCTTGTTTCTACATCTAAGGGAGTAATGACAGACAAAGACGCTCGTCAATTACAAACTGGTGGAGAAGTAGTAGCATACGTTTGGTAATATATATTTAAAACGAACGGAGGTGTGACCACATGTCTCGTATTGGTAAAAAGATTCTTGAAATCCCTGCAGGTGTTACTATTACAATTGCAGAAGACAATACTGTAACAGTAAAAGGCCCTAAAGGTGAATTAACTCGTAAATTCAATGCTGATATGTCTATCAAAATTGAAGAAAATACACTAACAGTTGAGCGTCCATCTGAACAGAAGGAACACCGTGCATTACACGGTACAACTCGTGCTTTAATCGGAAACATGGTTGAAGGTGTAACTGCAGGTTTCGCACGCGGACTTGAATTAGTCGGTGTTGGTTACCGTGCTCAAAAACAAGGAGATAAACTTGTTTTAAGCGTAGGTTATTCTCATCCAGTAGAAATGACTCCGGAAGCAGGTCTTGAAGTTGAAGTACCTGTACCAACTAAAATCGTAATCAAAGGTATCGACAAGCAACGTGTTGGCGAATTTGCTGCTAACATCCGTGCTGTACGTGCTCCTGAGCCTTATAAAGGTAAAGGTATTCGTTACGAAGGCGAAGTTGTTCGTCGTAAAGAAGGTAAAACTGCTAAGTAAACCCGTTAGGTGAGAGAAAGGAGTGACAAGAATGATCACTAAAGCTGATAAAAATGCGACTCGTAAGAAAAGACATGCACGTGTACGTGCTAAACTTACTGGTACTGCAGAACGTCCACGTTTAAACGTGTTCCGTTCTAACCAACATATTTACGCTCAAGTTATTGATGATGTAAATGGTGTAACGTTAGTAAGTGCATCTACTCTTGATAAAGACCTTGCTCTTAACGGTACTAGCAATACTGAAGCTGCTACGAAAGTAGGAGAATCAGTTGCTAAGCGTGCTGTAGAGAAAGGCGTTAAAGAAGTAGTATTCGATCGCGGTGGTTACTTATACCATGGCCGTGTTAAAGCTCTAGCTGAGGCTGCTCGTGAGGCTGGATTACAATTTTAATGGTCAAAGGAGGGAAAATTGATGCATCGCATTGACCCAAGTAAATTAGAACTTGAAGAACGTGTAGTTACGATAAATCGTGTCGCGAAAGTTGTTAAGGGTGGTCGTCGTTTCCGCTTTGCTGCACTAGTTGTAGTTGGCGATAAAAACGGTCATGTTGGATTCGGTACTGGTAAAGCACAAGAGGTACCAGACGCAATCCGCAAAGCTATCGAAGACGCTAAGAAAAACTTAATCGCTGTACCATTAGTTGGTACAACAATTCCACACACAATCAACGGTCATTTTGGAGCTGGTGAAGTATTCTTAAAACCTGCTGCTGAAGGTACTGGTGTTATTGCTGGTGGACCTGTTCGTGCGGTACTTGAATTAGCTGGTGTACAAGATATTCTTTCGAAATCTCTTGGTTCTAACACACCAATCAACATGATTCGCGCTACTGTGAACGGATTAAGCGAACTTAAGCGCGCTGAAGATGTTGCAAAATTACGCGGTAAATCTGTAGAAGAGCTACTAGGTTAAGGAGGGAAAACAAATGGCGAAAAAGTTAGAAATTACCCTCACTCGTAGTGTAATTGGTCGTCCACAAGATCAACGTGCGACGGTAGAAGCTTTAGGTCTTAAAAAGTTGAATTCAACTGTAGTTAAGGAAGAAACTCCTGCTATTCTTGGTATGATCAACAAAGTTTCTCACCTTATAACTGTAAAAGAAGCTTAAGGATAACTCATTAATATAAGGAGGTGCCTGGGAATGAAACTTCATGAATTAAAACCTGCAGAAGGTTCTCGTAAAGTACGTAACCGTGTCGGTCGTGGTATCGGTTCTGGTAACGGTAAAACTGCTGGTAAAGGTCATAAAGGACAAAACGCACGTTCTGGTGGCGGTGTTCGTCTTGGCTTCGAAGGTGGTCAAACTCCATTATTCCGTCGTTTACCAAAACGCGGCTTCACAAACATTAACCGTAAAGAGTTTACTATTGTAAACTTATCAACGTTAAATCGTTTTGAAGATGGTACAGAAGTAACACCTGAATTATTGCTGGAAACTGGCGTTATCAGCAAGTTAAACGACGGTGTTAAAATTCTTGCAAGCGGCGCAGTAGAGAAAAAATTAACTGTTAAAGCGCACAAGTTCTCTTCAAGTGCTAAAGAAGCAATTGAAGCAGCTGGCGGATCAGTTGAGGTGATCTAATGTTTCGTACAATCTCCAACTTTATGCGCGTTGCTGAGATAAGACGTAAAATATTATTCACTTTAGCGATGTTAATCGTATTCAGGATTGGCACGTTTATCCCAGTGCCATTTACAAATGGAGACGTACTGAAAGCACAAGATCAATTAAATGCCTTAGGTATCCTAAATACATTTGGCGGTGGCGCCTTGAAAAACTTCTCCATCTTTGCGATGGGAATCATGCCGTATATTACAGCATCCATCATCGTGCAATTATTGCAGATGGATGTTGTTCCTAAATTTTCGGAATGGTCGAAGCAAGGTGAAATGGGCCGTCGTAAACTAACGCAATTCACGCGTTATTTTACAATTGTTCTTGCGTTTATTCAGGGGTTTGGTATGTCAATCGGTTTTAACGGTATGGTAGGTGGGCAATTAATTTTGAATCCTGGTTGGAGCACTTATTTATACATTGCTACGGTACTGACTGCTGGTACTGCATTTTTAATGTGGTTAGGTGAACAGATTACAGCTAAAGGTGTAGGTAATGGTATTTCCATCCTTATCTTTGGCGGTATTGCCGCAGCGATCCCAAGTGTTATATCTCAAGTGTATCAACAACAGTTTCAAAATATCGGAGATCAATTGTTCATGAGTATCGTTAAAGTTGCATTGATCTTACTAGCTGTGCTAGCGGTTATTGTTGGTGTTATTTTCATTCAACAGGCTGTTAGAAAGATCCCAATTCAATATGCGAAGCGTGTAACAGGAGGGAATGGGAATCATGCTGGAGCACAAAACACACATTTACCGCTTAAGGTAAATAGTGCGGGTGTTATTCCAGTCATTTTTGCTGTTTCATTCTTAATTACGCCTCCAACTATTGCACAGTTCTTCCCGAATCATGATGTATCGCAGTGGATCATTGCAAACTTTAACTATTCTCACCCAGTGGGAATGATCATATATGTTGCGCTCATTGTAGCCTTCACATATTTCTATGCGTTTGTTCAGGTTAATCCAGAGCAAATGTCAGAGAATCTAAACAAACAAGGTGGATATGTTCCAGGTATTCGTCCGGGTAAGAATACGGAACAATATCTAACAAAAATCTTGTATCGTTTGACCTTTGTAGGATCAATTTTCCTAGCAGCGATTGCAATCTTACCAGTTATCTTTACGAAATTGGGAAATCTTCCTCCATCTGCACAGATTGGTGGAACGAGTATGTTAATCGTTGTCGGCGTTGCTTTAGAAACAATGAAGCAGCTAGAAAGCCAACTGGTAAAACGCCATTACAAAGGGTTTATCAAGCAATGAGTAAGTGGGAAGAATCGTCTTCCCTACATGCTCATGTACTCTGAGGGGGAACAAGGATGAACTTAATTTTAATGGGGCTTCCTGGTGCTGGTAAAGGTACACAAGCCGAACAGATTGTTGCCAAGTATAACATCCCTCACATTTCAACAGGAGATATGTTCCGTGCAGCTATGAAGGCTGAAACTGAAATGGGTCTACAAGCAAAATCTTTTATTGATAAAGGTGCACTTGTTCCAGATGAAGTTACAATCGGAATCGTTCGTGAACGTTTAAGTCAGGAAGACTGCGTAAGAGGTTTCTTACTAGACGGTTTCCCACGAACTGTTGCACAAGCATCAGCTCTTGAAGAGATTATGAAAGATCTTGGTAAAAAAATCGACTATGTTTTAAACATTAATGTGGATTCAGGGTTGTTATTAACACGCCTTACAGGCCGTCGCATTTGTAAAGAGTGCGGTGCGACTTACCACTTAGAATTCAATCCGCCAGCAAAAGCTGATGTGTGCGATAAATGTGGTGGCGAATTATATCAACGCTCTGATGACAATGAAGAAACTGTGGCAAATCGTTTAGATGTAAATATTAAGCAAACAAAACCTTTGCTTGATTTCTACGAAGAGCTTGGTTACTTACAAAGCATTAATGGTGAGCAAGATATCAATAAAGTATTTGCTGATATCGATGTTCTCATCGGAGGCTTAGCGTAATGATCATCTGCAAAACTCCTCGCGAGATAGAAATCATGCGAGAAGCTGGCAGGATCGTTGCTTTAACTCATCAAGAGTTGAAACAGCATATTACTCCAGGAATTACAACGAAAGAGCTCGATCAAATAGCGGAAAAGACGATTCGAAAATATGGTGCTACGCCATCTTTTAAAGGATACAACGGATTTCCGGGGAGCATATGTGCTTCTGTAAATGAAGAGCTTGTACACGGAATTCCAGGGAAGCGCAAGCTCGAAGAGGGCGATATCATCAGTATCGATATTGGTGCGAAATACAATGGGTACCATGGAGATTCTGCATGGACGTATCCAGTTGGAAACATTTCTGAATCTGTTCAAAAGCTACTTGATGTCACAGAAAAATCGTTGTATCTTGGTCTAGAACAAGTAAAACCAGGCGAAAGATTATCAAATATCTCACATGCGGTTCAAACCCATGCTGAAGAGAATGGGTTCTCGATCGTTAGGGAGTATGTTGGTCACGGAATCGGGCAAGACTTACATGAGGACCCTCAAATCCCGCACTATGGTCCACCAAATAGAGGCCCTAGATTAAAGCCGGGAATGGTCATCTGTGTTGAGCCGATGGTGAATCAAGGAAGACGATATGTAAAAACACTATCTGATGACTGGACAGTGGTAACGGTAGATGGTAAATGGTGTGCACACTTTGAGCACACGATTGCTCTTACAGAAGCAGGATACGAAATCCTTACCACTTTATAAGTAGCTGGCTCTCCGGGATTTCAGAGCAGTGTAAAATGTTACTGATTTGAAGAAGGGAGAACTATTGAATGGCTAAAGATGATGTAATTGAAGTCGAAGGTACCGTTCTTGAAACGTTGCCAAATGCTATGTTCAAAGTAGAATTAGAGAATGGGCATGTCGTATTGGCTCACGTTTCTGGTAAAATCCGTATGAACTTCATTCGTATTTTACCAGGAGACAAAGTTACGGTAGAATTATCTCCGTACGATTTAAATCGTGGTCGTATTACGTACCGTTTTAAATAATATAGCACTCCGTAATCTTTAAGGAGGTTCGAGACATGAAAGTAAGACCGTCAGTTAAACCAATCTGCGAAAAATGTAAAGTTATTCGTAGACGTGGAAAAGTAATGGTTATTTGTGAAAACCCTAAACATAAACAAAAACAAGGTTAATCAGAAGGAGGTGCATTCAGAATGGCACGTATCGCAGGTGTAGATATTCCTCGAGACAAACGCGTTGTTATTTCTTTAACTTACGTATTCGGCATTGGTCGCACAACTGCTGAAAAAATTCTAACTGAAGCTGGTATTTCTTCAGAAACACGAGTTCGTGATTTAACGGAAGACGAACTAGGACGTATCCGTGATATCATCGATCGTATTAAAGTTGAGGGAGACCTTCGTCGTGAAGTATCTCTTAACATTAAACGTCTAATGGAGATCGGTTCTTACCGTGGTCTTCGTCACCGTCGTGGTTTACCAGTTCGTGGTCAAAACTCTAAAAACAATGCTCGTACACGTAAAGGTCCACGTCGTACAGTAGCAAATAAAAAGAAATAATAAGTAAAGGAGGTTGAACTAACAATGGCACGTAAAACAAACACTCGTAAAAAACGTGTGAAAAAGAATATTGAAGCTGGTATAGCTCATATTCGTTCTACTTTCAACAACACAATCGTAACACTTACAGATACTCATGGTAACGCACTTTCTTGGTCTAGTGCTGGTGCACTTGGTTTCCGTGGATCTCGTAAGTCTACTCCATTCGCTGCGCAAATGGCTGCTGAAGCTGCTGCTAAAGTTGCAATGGAGCACGGTTTAAAAACTTTAGAGGTTACTGTTAAAGGTCCTGGTGCTGGTCGTGAAGCTGCAATTCGTGCTCTTCAAGCTGCAGGTCTAGAAGTAACAGCAATTAGAGATGTTACTCCAGTTCCTCATAATGGATGTCGTCCACCAAAACGTCGTCGTGTGTAATTTTTCTGTATAGAATTTTCCCTTTTGTCTATAATGGATATGATGCATTATCGAGAAATTTCGTACAGAAACATCGCTTGTTGTGCACAATCGGGAACTGCCTAAGGGGGACTTTCGGTTAGACAGGGGGTATCCCTTTGTTTAACCGGGGTTTCGACGTTTTGAAGGAGGGTTTAGTTAATGATTGAAATCGAAAAGCCGAAAATCGAAACGGTTGAACTTAACGAAGATGCTAAATATGGTAAATTCGTAATTGAACCGCTTGAGCGTGGATATGGTACTACTTTGGGTAACTCCTTACGTCGTATTCTTTTATCCTCACTCCCTGGTGCCGCTGTTACTGCTATCCAAATCGATGGCGTATTACATGAATTTTCAACAGTTGAGGGCGTAGTAGAAGACGTTACGACGATCATCTTAAACTTGAAAAAGTTAGCTCTTAAAATCTACTCTGAAGAAGAGAAGACGTTGGAAATTGATGTGCAGGGCGAAGGTATTGTCACAGCTGCTGATATTACTCATGATAGTGATGTAGAAATCTTAAATCCAGATTTACACATTGCAACGTTAGCAAAAAATGCGCATTTCCGCATGCGTTTAACTGCAAAGCGTGGCCGTGGGTATACGCCAGCTGATGCAAATAAAAGCGAAGATCAACCAATAGGAGTAATTCCTATTGATTCTATTTATACTCCAGTATCACGTGTGACTTACCAAGTGGAAAAGACACGTGTCGGACAAGTGGCTAATTATGATAAGCTTACGCTTGATGTATGGACGGATGGAAGCATCGGGCCAAAAGAAGCTATCTCTTTAGGTGCCAAAATCTTAACTGAGCATTTAAATATCTTTGTTGGTTTAACTGATGAAGCACAAAATGCTGAGATTATGGTCGAGAAGGAAGAAGATCAAAAAGAGAAAGTTCTTGAGATGACTATCGAAGAACTAGATCTTTCTGTTCGTTCTTATAATTGCCTAAAACGTGCAGGAATTAATACTGTACAAGAGCTTGCGAACAAAACAGAAGAAGATATGATGAAAGTTCGTAACTTAGGACGTAAATCCTTAGAAGAAGTTAAACATAAACTTGAGGAATTAGGTTTAGGTTTACGTAAAGACGACTGAGGATTTAAACCCATCAACAAAGGAGGGAACTACGAATGGCATACAGAAAATTAGGCCGTACAAGTGCGCAACGTAAAGCTATGTTACGTGATTTAGCTACTGATTTAATTATCAACGAGCGCATCCAAACGACAGAAACTCGTGCAAAAGAACTTCGTTCTGTAGTGGAAAAAATGATCACTTTAGGTAAACGCGGAGATCTTCACGCTCGTCGTCAAGCAGCAGCTTTCATTCGCAATGAAGTAGCTAACGCTGAGACTGGTCAAGATGCACTTCAAAAATTATTCGCTGATGTAGCTCCACGCTATGCTGAGCGCCAAGGCGGATACACTCGTATTGCAAAAATTGGTCCACGTCGCGGAGACGCAGCACCAATGGTAATTATCGAGTTAGTATAATGATAATTAAAAGGGCAGGACAGTTCTTTTCAAGAAACTGGTCATGGCCCTTTTTTTTAAATATAAAAATAGGCTAACTTGGCGAAGGAAAGGGTGCCTTGTATTGAAAAAAGAGAAACTTCGGACAGAAAATATATCATTTCAATATCCTGGGGCAGCCACTTATGCATTAAAAGATGTTTCATTTTCCTTGTATGAGGGAGAATGGGTATCTGTTATTGGACAAAACGGTTCAGGGAAGTCTACACTTGCAAAATTATTGAATGGTTTGTTTTTGCCGGAAACAGGGACTATTACAGTAAATGATACAATGGTTTTATCTGAGGAAACGGTATGGGATGTTCGAAAACAAATTGGTATGGTATTTCAAAATCCAGATAATCAATTTGTTGGAACGACAGTGCAAGACGACGTTGTCTTTGGCTTAGAGAATATCGGAATGCCAAGAGAGAAAATGGTAGAAAGATTAGATCAGGCCCTCAAACTTGTCCGTATGGAAGATTTTCTTAATGATGAACCTCATTCGTTATCTGGTGGGCAAAAGCAGCGAGTGGCAATAGCAGGCGTTTTAGCACTTCAGCCATCTATTTTGATATTAGATGAAGCAACGTCAATGCTAGATCCTCAAGGGAGACGTGAAGTAGTAGAAACGGTTAGACAACTTGTTAATCAAAAAGGTATTACCGTGTTATCAATTACGCACGATTTAGAAGAAGCGGCACAATCAGACCGTGTCATTATTTTAAATAAGGGAGAAATATTAGAGGAAGGGACTCCAAAGCAAATCTTCAAGTCCTCTCATATGCTCCAAGAAATTGGATTAGATGTACCCTTTTCAGTGAAAATAGCAGAATTATTAAAAAGAAATGAAATTCTCTTGCAAAATACGCATCTTACAATGGAAAGCTTGGTGAACGAACTTTGGAGATTACATTCCAAAAAGTAGAACATCGTTATCAATATAAAACTCCATTTGAAAGACGCGCACTTTATGATGTAGACGTGTCGTTTCCAAGTGGGGGCTATTATGCCATTATCGGTCATACTGGTTCAGGTAAGTCGACGATGATTCAACATTTAAATGGTTTATTGCAGCCGACGAATGGCACAGTTCAAATTGGTGAACATTTCATTTCGGCAGGAAAGAAAGAAAAAAAGCTAAAGCCACTACGTAAAAAGGTAGGGGTTGTCTTTCAATTCCCAGAACATCAGTTGTTTGAAGAGACTGTGGAGAAAGATATTTGTTTCGGCCCTACTAATTTTGGGGTATCTGTAGAAGAAGCGAAGCAAAAGGCAAGAGAGGCAATTGAACTTGTAGGGTTAGAGCCGGAACTGTTAACACATTCACCGTTTGAGTTAAGTGGTGGGCAAATGAGGCGTGTTGCGATAGCGGGTGTATTGGCGATGGAACCCGAAGTGCTTGTATTAGATGAACCTACAGCAGGACTAGATCCAAAAGGGCAGAATGAACTTATGGAGATGTTTTATAAGCTGCATAAGGAAAAAGGTCTTACAGTTATCCTAGTAACACATAATATGGAGGATGCTGCTAAGTATGCGGAGCAGATTGTAGTCATGCATAAAGGAACGGTCTTTTTGCAAGGAAGTGCAGAGGAAGTATTTTCACATGCTGATGAACTAGAGAAAATTGGCGTGGATCTTCCTATGTCTTTAAAGTATAAACGTGCAATTGAAGAGAAGTTTGGCATTTCAATCCCAAAGGCTACCTTATCTTTAGAGGATCTTACTCATGAAGTTGTGCAGGTGTTACGAAAAGGTGGTCATGAATCATGCAGCAGTTGATTATTGGAAGATATATTCCAGGGAAGTCTCTTATTCATCAACTCGACCCACGTACGAAGCTGCTGATTGTCTTTTTATATGTATTTGTTGTTTTCTTAGCAAATAATGCGATTTCATATGGATTTTTATTTTTATATGCACTCATTGCTTTATTTTTTGCAAAAGTGCCGATTCGTTATGTACTTTCGGGCTTAAAACCAATTCTATGGATTTTTCTTTTTACATTTTTCCTGCATATTTTTACAAATAAAGAAGGGGAAGTACTATTCCAGCTTGGTTGGTTTTCGATACATGAAAAAGGATTAGAGCAAGGGATATACATTTCTATACGATTCTTCGTTATTATTTTAATGACGACATTATTAACGTTAACGACGACACCTATTGAGATTACAGATGGTTTGGAGACGTTATTAAAGCCGTTGAAACGTATAAAAGTTCCTGTTCATGAAATCGCATTAATGATGTCAATTTCTCTTCGTTTTATTCCGACATTAATGGATGAAACGAGTAAAATAATGAAGGCACAAGCTTCACGTGGTATTGATTTCGCAGGAGGACCGATAAAAGATAGGATGAAAGCTATTATCTCACTACTCGTTCCTCTATTTATCAGTGCTTTTAAGCGTGCTGAGGACTTAGCGATTGCTATGGAAGCACGTGGGTATCAAAATGGCGAAGGACGTACTAAATTTAGGCAACTACGCTGGAAAACAAGCGATACAGTAACGATTATAAGCTTACTTTGTTTAGCTTGTATTTTGGCATGGGTGCGATCGTAATGGAGAATAGAGAAATGGATAGAATAAAATGTACGGTTGCATATGATGGCATGCATTTTTGTGGTTATCAAATTCAGCCGCAGCATCGTACTGTTCAACAAGAGATTGAGAAAGCTTTGCAGAAATTGCATAAAGGAGAACTTGTTCGTGTTCAGGCATCGGGCAGAACGGATTCTACCGTTCACGCCAAAGGACAAGTCATACACTTTGATACACCGTTGTCTCTTGAAGAGTGGCAATGGAGTAATGCATTAAACACAATGTTGCCAGATGATATTGTTATCAGACAGGTAGAGAAAAAAACAGAAGAATTTCATGCGCGTTACGGTGTCGAGAGAAAAGAATATCGTTATCGTGTATTATTATCAAAGACTGCGGATGTATTCCGTAGAAATTACGTATATCAATATCCATATCCGCTCGAAATAAGCTCTATAAGAAAAGCGATTCCTTATTTTATTGGAACGCATGATTTCACTTCTTTTTGTTCGGCAAAAACTGACAAAAAAGATAAAGTGCGAACGATTTATGAAATTGAGTTAATTGAGCAAGGCGATGAATTAATTTTTCGTTTTGTAGGTAATGGATTTTTATATAATATGGTCAGAATTATTGTTGGTACGTTACTGAGCGTAGGGCAAGGAAAGCTTGATCCTGATAGCATTCCAGAGATTTTAGCGAAACAAAATCGTCAGTTTGCTGGAAAGATGGCTCCAGGTCATGGACTTTACTTATGGCAGGTAAACTATAACAACTAATCCTGGTGTAACATTTGCTTGACATTAGAAACTCAAAAGTATATCATAACATATGGTATTGTTTCTAAAACCACGATTAGCCCCGGAAGGAAATCGTGTTTAAGATAAACAATAGATTTTTTCTATGGAAAAGATAACGAGGAGGGAAACACATGCGTACGACTTTTATGGCAAAAGCTAACGAAGTTGAGCGTAAATGGTATGTGGTTGATGCTGAAGGTCAAACTTTAGGTCGCCTATCTACTGAAGTAGCATCTATTTTACGCGGTAAAAACAAACCTACATTTACACCACACGTTGACACGGGTGATCATGTAATTATTATTAACGCTGAGAAAATTCATTTAACAGGTAATAAATTAAACGATAAAATTTACTACCGTCACACTAACCACCCAGGTGGACTTAAGCAAAGAACAGCTCTAGAAATGCGTACAAACTACCCTGTACAAATGTTAGAGCTTGCAATTAAAGGGATGCTTCCAAAAGGACGTTTAGGACGTCAAGTATCTAAGAAATTAAACGTGTATGCTGGAGCAGAGCATCCACACCAAGCACAAAAACCAGAAGTTTACGAACTTCGCGGATAATCAATTAAAGGAGGGCTTACTTTGGCACAGGTTCAATACTATGGCACTGGACGTCGTAAGAGTTCAGTAGCGCGCGTACGCCTAGTTCCAGGCGAAGGACGCGTTATCATTAACGGTCGTGATTTTGAAAACTATATCCCATTTGCTGCATTACGTGAAGTAGTGAAACAACCTCTAGTTGCAACAGAAACTTTAGGTAACTACGATGTACTTGTAAACGTAAATGGTGGTGGATACACTGGTCAAGCTGGTGCTATTCGTCACGGTATTTCTCGCGCTTTATTAAAAGCTGATCCAGAATACCGTCTAACACTAAAACGTGCAGGTCTATTAACTCGTGACGCACGTATGAAAGAGCGTAAAAAATACGGTCTTAAAGGCGCACGTCGTGCACCTCAGTTCTCAAAACGTTAATTTTTGCGAACTACAAACCCCAACCATTTTGGTTGGGGTTTTTTTATGTTTTATTCCTCTTTTGTAATTTTGTAGTTTGGAATATTTTAGTGCTATTCTCTCGCGTATGCTTCTTCTTTAGAAGTTTAGACTAATACGTATTAGGGAGGTTTATAAGTACTATGAATGTCATTGTCAGCTTACAAGAAAAACAAAAAGAAAAGCAGTTGAAATATGAACGGAAGATGCTGCGAGAATTATCATTAAAAACATTACGTTCAAATATTAGGGATGCCTTTCAGATGCAGGAACTTCATCGTCAGTATGAAGATTACTGTATTGAATTAGGGATAGAGTCGTATTTATTAGGAGCGAGATACAGTAAGTTTGGTTATTATGGTGAATCATTCTTTGATGTGAAATATAGAGCCTTAGAAGAAGAGCAACAATTAACGGAAACATTATTCCAATTTTTAACGAGCATGACTATGCGGGAAA
This sequence comes from Bacillus sp. FSL M8-0063, assembly GCF_038005545.1. Classification (NCBI taxonomy): domain Bacteria; kingdom Bacillati; phylum Bacillota; class Bacilli; order Caryophanales; family Bacillaceae; genus Bacillus; species Bacillus sp. FSL M8-0063. The sequence continues at coordinate 78,491 of NZ_JBBOTJ010000002.1, read as the reverse complement.
TTAAGTTACAAGATGAGGAATTACTTTTTGAATCTTGTCAGCAGTTTATTGGCTTATGGTGGCAAGAAGGATATGAAAAAGGTGAAAGAAGATATCGATTAAAGCTTCATTAAGACAAGCATAAACTTTCCTCTTGTCCCATATAAGTAATTAGAGGGACTAGCTGGAGGAGGAAAGGTATGAAGAGAATTCGAATTATCTCTTTTGCACTCGCTGCGGTTGTTTTGTTTTTTTTAGTCAAACAAGAATTTCAAATTACAAAATCGTGGCGAGCTTGGAATTTACCCTTATCAGGGAAAGTGATTGTATTAGATGCTGGGCATGGTGGGCCAGACGGAGGGGCTGTTGGTGGAAAAGATATTATAGAAAAAGATATTACGCTTGAGATTACAAAGAAGGTACAAGATTATTTACAAGAACAAGGTGCACTAGTTATTTTAACACGTGAGGGAGATTATGATTTAGCTCAGAAAGATACAAAATCATATAGTAGACGTAAAGCAGAGGATTTAAAAAAGCGTGTAGAGATTATTAATAAACCTGATGTAGACTTTTTTGCGAGCATTCATTTAAATGCTTTAACTAGCAGTGGATCGAAAGGCGCACAAACGTTCTACTACCGTTCTTCGGTTGAAAATGAACGTGCTGCGAAATTTATACAAGCTGAATTGAGAACAAGTTTAGAGAATACGAATCGTTCTGCTAAAACAATTTCTCATGTGTATTTATTAAAGTATGCGAAAACACCAGGTGCTCTAATTGAAGCTGGCTTTTTATCGAATGTAAACGAAAGGTATATGTTAAATTCGGAGAAATATCAGCAAAAGGTAGCGGCTGCAGTATATCGTGGTATATTACGTTATTTCACGGAAAAAGGAAATCCTCCAGAATAAGGAGGATTTTTTGAGTTTCTCTCGTTAACGAAGTTTTCCGAAAATATGTTATACTGGAAATGTAAACGCATTTATTTCAAAAATAAAGAGAGATAAATTTAATTAACATTACGTTATTTTTCATACAGGGGGCTGGGCTAACTATGGTAACGAAAGAGCAAGTAGTGGAAGCGTTAGAAGGGATTGTAGATCCGTTTTTACATAAAACGTTAAAAGAAACAGGGGCAATTAAAGAGGTAACAGTCAAGCCTGAGAAGGAACATGTAAGTGTTAAAATTGCAATTGTAAAAACCGGTACAGCGGAACAAATGCAATTGCAATCTGGAATTGTAAAGTTAGTAAAAGAACTAGGGGCAGCAACAGTAGGGCTTCGCTTTGCGGAATTTACAGAAGAGGAATTAGCTCAGTTTGCACCGGAACAGGAAGAAGAGCAAACTGAATCTTTATTGTCGCCAAATTCAAAAACGACATTTTTAGCAGTAGCGAGTGGAAAAGGTGGAGTCGGAAAATCAACAGTTTCTGTTAACCTTGCTATTGCTCTAGCTCGTCTAGGTAAAAAGGTCGGTATCATTGATGCCGATATTTATGGTTTTAGCGTACCGGATATGATGGGGATAGAAAAACGTCCTGTTGTAAGAGGGGATAAAATTATTCCAGTGGAGCGTCTAGGTGTAAAGGTAATCTCAATGGGATTCTTTGTAGAGGATAACGCACCGGTTATTTGGAGAGGACCTATGCTTGGGAAAATGTTAAATCACTTCTTCACAGAAGTAGAATGGGGCGATTTAGACTATTTAGTTTTAGATTTACCACCGGGCACAGGTGATGTTGCGCTAGACTTGCATTCGATGTTGCCGGCTTGTAAAGAGATTATTGTAACAACGCCACATCCAACAGCGGCATTTGTAGCAGCGCGTGCTGGAGCTATGGCTTTACGTACAGAACATAGCATTCTTGGCGTTGTTGAAAATATGGCGTATTTTGAAAGTAAAACAACTGGTGAAAAAGAATATGTGTTTGGAAGAGGTGGAGGAGATAAATTGGCTGCAGAACTTCAAACAGAAGTACTTGGCCGAATCCCGCTTCAACAACCTGATTGGAATAAAGAAGACTTTGCGCCGTCAGTATACGAAGATACACATACGACAGGCCTTATTTATCGCACGATAGCTGAGACAGTGATTGATAAAATAGCTGTTGCGCAAAAATAAAATAATAACGAGTGGACAATACATATATTGTCCACTCATTATTATAATCATTATTTTTACTGCTGTTCCTTTTTACCGTCTTGGGAACCACCTTCACCGCCAGCTTCCTTTTTATCAGATCCACTTTTTTCGGCTTTTTCTACACCTTTACTAATAATGTCAATCATCTTAGCTTGGAAGAGTGGGCTTTCAGCAGTTTCTGTTAATACTTGTTGTAAATATTGACGGTATTCTTTGCTCTTCATCGTTTGTAACATCATTTTTTCTACTTCTGGGTTTTTCATAATTTCTATAACGCCAGCTTGGTATTCAGGGTCTTTTAGTAATGTTTTCATTAAGGTTGTTTGTTCTTTCCCCATACTTTTAGCGAACTTTGATGAGAACTCAGGGTCTTTAAAGAGCTTTTCCCAAAATTGTTGCCCTTTGTCGGATACCATTGCATCTTCAATCGTTTTCTTTACTACTGTTTCATCTAGTATGAGTGCTTGTTTCATTTTTTCATCAGTTAATACATCTTGAATAGCCTTCTTACCTTGATCGGTTTTTAAAATATCAACAATCATTTTCTTTGTTTGATCGTAATCAAGTTCGGACTTTGCTTCTTTTTCTTGTGCACATGCTACAAGTACAAGAAATAGAAAAGAAGAAGTCAAAACGAGCAGCATCCGTTTCATAAGTTGGAACTCCTTTCAGCACAGTTCTCTCTTTTTAATATAAATATCTTTAAGGAATTTATACATGAACATGGCTAGCTTTTTGAAATTGTCATTGATACAATTTAATTAGAAATATAAGGATAATGGGGGATGTGTTGTGAATAGCCGCAAGTGGGTACGACTATTTTTTACGACGTTGTTTCTTGGTGGGATTAGCACGGTCATTATTGGGTTTGTTTTGGAGTGGGACAAGTACGCTAAATTTTTTCAAAATTTCGACGGAAAGGAGATTTTAGCAGTTTCCTTCTGGTTGATGGGTGTAGGATTTATTTTTAGTGTTATAAGTCAAATGGGGTTCTTTGCCTATTTAACAATCCATCGTTTTGGACTGGGGATGTTCAGGTCACCTTCTTTATGGAATGCAGTCCAGCTCTTCTTTATTGCATTCGTTTTATTTGATTTCGTGTACTTAAGATCCGTATTGATTGCAAATGGGGAAGTTTCGTTAGGGAATAACATACTTGTTGCTGGTGTGTTATTTGTGTTTGGGGCGATTGTTGCTTACATAAAAAGTAAAGAAACAAATAGAAAGGCATTTGTGCCCGCTTTGTTCTTTATGGTTGTTGTAACAATTCTTGAGTGGGTACCAGCGCTTCGTATTAATGATACAGATTGGTTGTATTTAATGGTGATACCACTTTTATTATGTAATGCATATCAGTTACTTATATTACATCGTTTAATTGGAAAGACGAGTAAGTCGGCTTAAGTAAGAGAGGTTTTGGGTTTTTATACAGAGGGTAGTTGTACGAATGCAAATATCGGGATGAAAAAAGCTCTATTACCTTAATGATAGGTAGTAGAGCTTTTTATGTGTGAAGGCACGAGGGAAAAGAATTACCTTACATCTTCACTTTTTGTACTTGTGTTAGAAATAAGTTGTGATACCGATATTTGCTCATATCCGTCACTCTTTAATTTTTGCAGAAGCAGTGGTAAAGCTTTATTTGTTTGGAGGGCAGAATCAGATGCATGTAATAAGACGATATCTCCACCTTTTAAATTAGTAGAGACATTGGAAACGATATTGTTTACACCTGGGTTTTTCCAGTCGTTTGAGTTATTACTCCAATGGACGATGGTGTATCCGAGTGATTCTGCTATTTTAAGTGTTGCTTTGTTAAAGTCTCCACTAGGTGGACGTAATAGTTTGACTTGTTTCACACCGAGTTTTGTAAAAACATCTTGTGCTCGTAAAAGATCTCTTCGTATTTCATTTGTCTCTAGAGAAGTGTAGGACGTGTAATTATAACCCATACTACCGATTTCATGTCCATCTTTTATGATGCGTTCAATAACATCAGGGTGTCTTTCTGCCCATGCAGCAGAAAGGAAGAAGGTTGCATTCTTAATGTCTCTTTCTTTAAGTGTATCAAGGATTGGAATTGCTTTTTTGTCTCCCCAACTAATATCAAACGTGAATGCAACTTGTTTTTTAGAGGTGTCTCCTTTGTAAATAACTTTAGGTCCTGTCGCAGTTGAAAAAGCAGATTCATGTGAATATGTTTTCAAAAAGAGAAGCCATGCTGTAAATAAGGAAAGTATCACTATTAAGCTAATGTGTTTAAAAGCTCGTTTACTCGTAATAAAAAAGAAAAACATAATATTACGCCCCTTTGTCCAATCCTTTTCAGTTACATATATGCTTTATATATTAAAAAGAGAACAAAGGATTAATATCGTAAGCAGTGGATATAATGAATGATAGGATTTTGATAAGGGAAAATGAGCGGAACGTTTATTGCTTTGTAAGAAATGATTGAGGTGATGATTTGCTTGGGTTTATGTTAACGAAAGAAGAGAAAAAAGAAATGGAATACATATTGAAGAGAGAGTTAGAAGAACTTTTATTTGATTTTGAAGATGAACGTATTCATGACGTTGTAAAAAAGGCGATGGAAGAAAGATATAAAATCATTTTTTGTTTGTTTCGAAGAGTCGCTAATGCAGAAGAATGTATGCGTTATGTAAGGAAAAGAACTTTTTATTAAAAAGTGTTGACGTTAATGGTTATTATATGATAAATTAATAACCGTCGCTGATGCAGAAACGCAGAAAACGACAAAAAAGAAATTGAAAAACTTAGTTGACATCGAAAAACGAAGATGTTAACATAAGGAAGTCGCAAATGAGCGACCAAGTAGTTCTTTGAAAACTGAACGAAACAAACAACGTGAAACGTCAATTTTTATTTTTAGATGCTAGACAAACTAACTTTATTGGAGAGTTTGATCCTGGCTCAGGATGAACGCTGGCGGCGTGCCTAATACATGCAAGTCGAGCGAATGGATTGAGAGCTTGCTCTCAAGAAGTTAGCGGCGGACGGGTGAGTAACACGTGGGTAACCTGCCCATAAGACTGGGATAACTCCGGAAACCGGGCTAATACCGGATAATATTTTGAACTGCATGGTTCGAAATTGAAAGGCGGCTTCGGCTGTCACTTATGGATGGACCCGCGTCGCATTAGCTAGTTGGTGAGGTAACGGCTCACCAAGGCAACGATGCGTAGCCGACCTGAGAGGGTGATCGGCCACACTGGGACTGAGACACGGCCCAGACTCCTACGGGAGGCAGCAGTAGGGAATCTTCCGCAATGGACGAAAGTCTGACGGAGCAACGCCGCGTGAGTGATGAAGGCTTTCGGGTCGTAAAACTCTGTTGTTAGGGAAGAACAAGTGCTAGTTGAATAAGCTGGCACCTTGACGGTACCTAACCAGAAAGCCACGGCTAACTACGTGCCAGCAGCCGCGGTAATACGTAGGTGGCAAGCGTTATCCGGAATTATTGGGCGTAAAGCGCGCGCAGGTGGTTTCTTAAGTCTGATGTGAAAGCCCACGGCTCAACCGTGGAGGGTCATTGGAAACTGGGAGACTTGAGTGCAGAAGAGGAAAGTGGAATTCCATGTGTAGCGGTGAAATGCGTAGAGATATGGAGGAACACCAGTGGCGAAGGCGACTTTCTGGTCTGTAACTGACACTGAGGCGCGAAAGCGTGGGGAGCAAACAGGATTAGATACCCTGGTAGTCCACGCCGTAAACGATGAGTGCTAAGTGTTAGAGGGTTTCCGCCCTTTAGTGCTGAAGTTAACGCATTAAGCACTCCGCCTGGGGAGTACGGCCGCAAGGCTGAAACTCAAAGGAATTGACGGGGGCCCGCACAAGCGGTGGAGCATGTGGTTTAATTCGAAGCAACGCGAAGAACCTTACCAGGTCTTGACATCCTCTGAAAACCCTAGAGATAGGGCTTCTCCTTCGGGAGCAGAGTGACAGGTGGTGCATGGTTGTCGTCAGCTCGTGTCGTGAGATGTTGGGTTAAGTCCCGCAACGAGCGCAACCCTTGATCTTAGTTGCCATCATTAAGTTGGGCACTCTAAGGTGACTGCCGGTGACAAACCGGAGGAAGGTGGGGATGACGTCAAATCATCATGCCCCTTATGACCTGGGCTACACACGTGCTACAATGGACGGTACAAAGAGCTGCAAGACCGCGAGGTGGAGCTAATCTCATAAAACCGTTCTCAGTTCGGATTGTAGGCTGCAACTCGCCTACATGAAGCTGGAATCGCTAGTAATCGCGGATCAGCATGCCGCGGTGAATACGTTCCTGGCCTTGTACACACCGCCCGTCACACCACGAGAGTTTGTAACACCCGAAGTCGGTGGGGTAACCTTTATGGAGCCAGCCGCCTAAGGTGGGACAGATGATTGGGGTGAAGTCGTAACAAGGTAGCCGTATCGGAAGGTGCGGCTGGATCACCTCCTTTCTATGGAGAATTGATGAACGCTGTTCATCAATATAAGTTTCCGTGTTTCGTTTTGTTCAGTTTTGAGAGAACTATCTCTCATATATAAATGTATGTTCTTTGAAAACTAGATAACAGTGTAGCTCATATTTTTTAATTTTAGTTTGGTTAAGTTAGAAAGGGCGCACGGTGGATGCCTTGACACTAGGAGTCGATGAAGGACGGGACTAACGCCGATATGCTTCGGGGAGCTGTAAGTAAGCTTTGATCCGAAGATTTCCGAATGGGGAAACCCACCATACGTAATGGTATGGTATCCTTACCTGAATACATAGGGTAAGGAAGACAGACCCAGGGAACTGAAACATCTAAGTACCTGGAGGAAGAGAAAGCAAATGCGATTTCCTGAGTAGCGGCGAGCGAAACGGAACATAGCCCAAACCAAGAGGCTTGCCTCTTGGGGTTGTAGGACATTCTATACGGAGTTACAAAGGAACGAGGTAGACGAAGCGACCTGGAAAGGTCCGTCGTAGAGGGTAACAACCCCGTAGTCGAAACTTCGTTCTCTCTTGAATGTATCCTGAGTACGGCGGAACACGTGAAATTCCGTCGGAATCTGGGAGGACCATCTCCCAAGGCTAAATACTCCCTAGTGATCGATAGTGAACCAGTACCGTGAGGGAAAGGTGAAAAGCACCGGAAGGGGAGTGAAAGAGATCCTGAAACCGTGTGCCTACAAATAGTCAGAGCCCGTTAATGGGTGATGGCGTGCCTTTTGTAGAATGAACCGGCGAGTTACGATCCCGTGCGAGGTTAAGCTGAAGAGGCGGAGCCGCAGCGAAAGCGAGTCTGAATAGGGCGTTTAGTACGTGGTCGTAGACCCGAAACCAGGTGATCTACCCATGTCCAGGGTGAAGTTCAGGTAACACTGAATGGAGGCCCGAACCCACGCACGTTGAAAAGTGCGGGGATGAGGTGTGGGTAGCGGAGAAATTCCAATCGAACCTGGAGATAGCTGGTTCTCCCCGAAATAGCTTTAGGGCTAGCCTTAAGTGTAAGAGTCTTGGAGGTAGAGCACTGATTGAACTAGGGGTCCTCATCGGATTACCGAATTCAGTCAAACTCCGAATGCCAATGACTTATCCTTAGGAGTCAGACTGCGAGTGATAAGATCCGTAGTCAAGAGGGAAACAGCCCAGATCGCCAGCTAAGGTCCCAAAGTGTGTATTAAGTGGAAAAGGATGTGGAGTTGCTTAGACAACTAGGATGTTGGCTTAGAAGCAGCCACCATTTAAAGAGTGCGTAATAGCTCACTAGTCGAGTGACTCTGCGCCGAAAATGTACGGGGCTAAATACACCACCGAAGCTGCGAATTGATACCAATGGTATCAGTGGTAGGGGAGCGTTCTAAGTGCAGTGAAGTCAGACCGGAAGGACTGGTGGAGCGCTTAGAAGTGAGAATGCCGGTATGAGTAGCGAAAGACGGGTGAGAATCCCGTCCACCGAATGCCTAAGGTTTCCTGAGGAAGGCTCGTCCGCTCAGGGTTAGTCAGGACCTAAGCCGAGGCCGACAGGCGTAGGCGATGGACAACAGGTTGATATTCCTGTACCACCTCTTTATCGTTTGAGCAATGGAGGGACGCAGAAGGATAGAAGAAGCGTGCGATTGGTTGTGCACGTCCAAGCAGTTAGGCTGATAAGTAGGCAAATCCGCTTATCGTGAAGGCTGAGCTGTGATGGGGAAGCTCCTTATGGAGCGAAGTCTTTGATTCCCCGCTGCCAAGAAAAGCTTCTAGCGAGATAAAAGGTGCCTGTACCGCAAACCGACACAGGTAGGCGAGGAGAGAATCCTAAGGTGTGCGAGAGAACTCTGGTTAAGGAACTCGGCAAAATGACCCCGTAACTTCGGGAGAAGGGGTGCTTTCTTAACGGAAAGCCGCAGTGAATAGGCCCAAGCGACTGTTTAGCAAAAACACAGGTCTCTGCGAAGCCGTAAGGCGAAGTATAGGGGCTGACACCTGCCCGGTGCTGGAAGGTTAAGGAGAGGGGTTAGCGTAAGCGAAGCTCTGAACTGAAGCCCCAGTAAACGGCGGCCGTAACTATAACGGTCCTAAGGTAGCGAAATTCCTTGTCGGGTAAGTTCCGACCCGCACGAAAGGTGTAACGATTTGGGCACTGTCTCAACCAGAGACTCGGTGAAATTATAGTACCTGTGAAGATGCAGGTTACCCGCGACAGGACGGAAAGACCCCGTGGAGCTTTACTGTAGCCTGATATTGAATTTTGGTACATTTTGTACAGGATAGGCGGGAGCCATTGAAACCGGAGCGCTAGCTTCGGTGGAGGCGCTGGTGGGATACCGCCCTGAATGTATTGAAATTCTAACCTACGGGTCTTATCGACCCGGAGACAGTGTCAGGTGGGCAGTTTGACTGGGGCGGTCGCCTCCTAAAGTGTAACGGAGGCGCCCAAAGGTTCCCTCAGAATGGTTGGAAATCATTCGTAGAGTGCAAAGGCATAAGGGAGCTTGACTGCGAGACCTACAAGTCGAGCAGGGACGAAAGTCGGGCTTAGTGATCCGGTGGTTCCGCATGGAAGGGCCATCGCTCAACGGATAAAAGCTACCCGGGGATAACAGGCTTATCTCCCCCAAGAGTCCACATCGACGGGGAGGTTTGGCACCTCGATGTCGGCTCATCGCATCCTGGGGCTGTAGTCGGTCCCAAGGGTTGGGCTGTTCGCCCATTAAAGCGGTACGCGAGCTGGGTTCAGAACGTCGTGAGACAGTTCGGTCCCTATCCGTCGTGGGCGTAGGAAATTTGAGAGGAGCTGTCCTTAGTACGAGAGGACCGGGATGGACGCACCGCTGGTGTACCAGTTGTTCTGCCAAGGGCATAGCTGGGTAGCTATGTGCGGAAGGGATAAGTGCTGAAAGCATCTAAGCATGAAGCCCCCCTCAAGATGAGATTTCCCATAGCGTAAGCTAGTAAGATCCCTGAAAGATGATCAGGTTGATAGGTTCGAGGTGGAAGCATGGTGACATGTGGAGCTGACGAATACTAATAGATCGAGGACTTAACCATATAATATGTAGCAATGTTATCTAGTTTTGAAGGAATATATATTAAAATTCCTTTTGACATTCTGAAAAGAATGTGTATAATGATAAAAGTCTGGTAATGATGGCAGAGAGGTCACACCCGTTCCCATACCGAACACGGAAGTTAAGCTCTCTAGCGCCGATGGTAGTTGGGACCTTGTCCCTGTGAGAGTAGGACGTTGCCAGGCTTGTATTATTCCGCAGTAGCTCAGCGGTAGAGCTATCGGCTGTTAACCGATCGGTCGTAGGTTCGATTCCTACCTGCGGAGCCATTATGCTTCCATAGCTCAGCTGGTAGAGTACTTCCATGGTAAGGAAGAGGTCACCGGTTCAAGCCCGGTTGGAAGCTTGGAAAAAGTTTTTAAATTTTTGGCCCGTTGGTCAAGTGGTTAAGACACCGCCCTTTCACGGCGGTAACACGGGTTCGAATCCCGTACGGGTCACCACTTTTGGAGGATTAGCTCAGCTGGGAGAGCACCTGCCTTACAAGCAGGGGGTCGGCGGTTCGATCCCGTCATCCTCCACCATATATATCTTAAATGTCGGAGGGGTAGCGAAGTGGCTAAACGCGGCGGACTGTAAATCCGCTCCTTCGGGTTCGGCAGTTCGAATCTGCCCCCTCCACCATTTTCTTTAAAATAACTTCTGCTATTTGGCAGTTGTTTTTTGTTGGACATTATGTTACAATAACATTTGTCTTTGAAAAGAAGATAAATATTTCGATGGGCTATAGCCAAGCGGTAAGGCAACGGACTTTGACTCCGTCATGCGCTGGTTCGAATCCAGCTAGCCCAGCCATTTACGAGCCATTAGCTCAGTTGGTAGAGCATCTGACTTTTAATCAGAGGGTCGAAGGTTCGAATCCTTCATGGCTCACCATTTTCGCGGAAGTAGTTCAGTGGTAGAATACAACCTTGCCAAGGTTGGGGTCGCGGGTTCGAATCCCGTCTTCCGCTTCATTACTAAGGGGCCTTAGCTCAGCTGGGAGAGCGCCTGCCTTGCACGCAGGAGGTCAGCGGTTCGATCCCGCTAGGCTCCATCTAATAGAAAAGCTTACATCATATGATGTAAGCTTTTTTTGTGTGTTTAAAAAGACAACTTTCATATTTGTCATTTAAAATGGAGAAAACGCGAAAATAAAGGATGGGGATAATTGTGAAAGTTGTTATTGCATCTGATTCATATAAAGAAAGCTTAAAAGCTATAAAAGTATGTGAAGCTATTGAAAGAGGATTTGAAGCAATTTTTCCTAAAGCAGAGTACGTAAAAATACCAATTGGAGATGGAGGTGAAGGAACGGTTGATTCACTTGTGGATGCTACTGATGGAAGAATGATACCTCTTCATGTGACAGGGCCGCTTAGAGAACGTATACAATCCTTTTACGGTATGTCTAAAGATAAAAAGACAGCGTTTATTGAAATGGCAGCAGCATCAGGATTACAACATGTTCCGGTTAAAAAGCGAAACCCACTTATTACAACGACTAAAGGAACCGGAGAGCTTATACTACATGCGCTAGACGAAGGAGCTGAGCACATTATTTTAGGACTTGGCGGAAGTGCTACAAATGATGGTGGAGCAGGTATGCTGTCAGCTTTAGGGGTCAGGTTTATAAATGGAAAAGGGGAAGTAATAGAGCCATCTGGAGGAACATTACATTCGATTGTCGCTATTGATTTTTCATGCATGGATTCACGCTTACTGCATATAAAGATAGAAGCAGCATGTGATGTAGATAATCCGTTAGTTGGAATAAGGGGAGCATCTTTCGTATTTGGGAGGCAAAAGGGTGCGAATGCAGAGATGATGAAAGAGCTGGATGAGAATTTAAAGCATTATGCGAATATCCTTAAACAATACTTATCTTGCGACGTATCTAAAATACCTGGCGCAGGAGCCGCAGGAGGAATGGGAGCAGCTGTTATTGCAGTGTTAAAGGGAAACTTGCGGAGAGGAATTGAAATTGTATTAGACTATACAAATTTTGATAAGCATATAGAAGGTGCAGATTTAATTATAACTGGCGAAGGGAGAATAGATGAACAAACAGCATATGGAAAGGCCCCTGTAGGTGTTGCGGAGCGTGCAAAGCATTTTCGTATTCCTGTCATTGCTATTGGAGGATCTGTATCTCCGAATTATCCAGCTGTTCATGAAAAAGGAATCGATGCAGTATTTAGTATTACAGCGAGTCCTATGACATTAGAAGAGGCATATAAAGTAGCGGAAGAGAATATCGAAATGACAGCAAAGAATATTGCCGCAGTATGGAAAATAGCATCAGAAAAACACTTCTAAATGTAGGAGTGTTTTTTATTATTATTTAATAATAATGATGGTAGTTGTTTCATTAAGTTAACTTTATACATAGAATAGTCTTGAAATTGGGTTTTTAAGGCGAATACAAGTGAATAATTTGTATATCCATACAGAAAAATGTCGAGTTGAGTCAGACTATATAAAAGATTTAAAATATTTAGTGAAGGCATAAAAGGGGGATACTATCTATGAAAAAAGAAATCTCAGTTATTGGAGTTCCAATGGATTTAGGACAGATGCGTCGTGGGGTAGATATGGGGCCGAGTGCAATCCGTTATGCAGGCGTAATTGAAAGAATTGAAGAAATTGGATATGACGTTAAAGATATAGGAGATATACGTATAGAGAGAGAAAAAGAAGTAGATGTAAATACAAACTTAAGAAACCTTACACAGGTTGCAACTGTATGTAACGAATTAGCAAGTAAGGTGGATCATATTATAGAAGAGGGACGTTTTCCACTTGTATTAGGTGGTGACCATAGTATCGCAATTGGTACATTAGCTGGTGTTGCGAAACATTATAAAAATTTAGGTGTTATTTGGTACGATGCACATGGTGACTTAAATACAGAAGAAACTTCACCATCTGGAAATATTCATGGCATGTCACTTGCAGCAAGTCTAGGGTATGGACATCAAACGCTTGTAGATTTATACGGGGCATATCCAAAGGTGAAAAAAGAGAATGTTGTAATTATCGGTGCACGTGCATTAGATGAAGGAGAAAAAGACTTTATTCGCAATGAAGGTATTAAAGTATTCTCGATGCACGAGATTGATCGTATGGGTATGACGGCTGTTATGGAAGAAACAATCGCTTATTTATCTCATACTGATGGTGTACATTTATCATTAGATTTAGATGGTCTTGATCCTCATGATGCACCAGGAGTTGGCACGCCTGTAATTGGTGGCCTATCTTATCGTGAAAGCCATTTAGCAATGGAAATGTTAGCGGAAGCTGATATTGTTACATCTGCTGAGTTTGTTGAAGTAAACACAATTTTAGATGAGCGAAACAGAACGGCAACAACAGCAGTTGCTTTAATGGGTTCTTTATTCGGTGAAAAACTAAAATAAATGTAAGAAAAGCAACTGAGAAGTTGCTTTTTTTATTTGAAAATAAGCGTATAATAATGATTTATATTATACTGTACGATAATAATGTTTGACATCTTACCAATTTAGACTAAAGGAGGGTTGTTTGTAATTGTCGTTTGTTTCATGTATGGTATAATTAACTAGTTGTTGGAAATACATACAGATAGAGCATAAAACAATATTTCAATATATGGATAGAATTGCTCGTAAGTAGGAGGAAGGGTTAGCATGCCTTTTGAAGATACGACCATTTTGAAATATCTTAGTACGGTATTAGATATTGCCGTTGTATGGTTTATTATATATAAGCTAATTCTCATAATTCGAGGGACGAAAGCTGTTCAACTTTTAAAAGGGATTACAGTTATTATTGTCGTTCGGATGATCAGTATTTTCCTTGAATTGCATACGCTTTATTGGCTAACTGAGCAAGTATTAACGTGGGGATTTTTAGCCGTTATTATTATTTTCCAGCCAGAATTGCGAAGAGCACTTGAGCAGCTAGGACGCGGGAGTTTATTTTCGCGTGTTGGAACTCATGAGGATGATGAACCTGAAATCGTTGCAACAGCGATAGCGAAAGCAACGGAATATATGGGGAAACGTAGAATTGGTGCATTAATTACTTTGTCAAAAGAGACCGGTATGGGTGATTATGTGGAAACGGGTATTCCGCTAAATGCACACGTATCATCGGAATTACTTATTAATATTTTCATTCCTAATACACCTCTTCACGATGGAGCGGTTATTATGCAAGGAAGTACCATTAAAGCAGCAGCGTGTTATCTTCCGTTATCGGAAAGTCCGTTTATTTCTAAGGAGTTAGGAACTAGGCATCGCGCTGCAATGGGAGTTAGTGAAGTTACTGATAGTATTACAGTAGTTGTGTCGGAAGAAACTGGCCAAATTTCTTTAACGAAAAATGGTAAGTTGCATCGTGATTTGAAGACAGAACAACTGAAAGATATGTTGTTAGCTGAATTTAGTGCGAACGAAAAAACGACTTCTTCGTCTTTATGGAATTGGAGGAGAAAGCGTCATGGATAAGTTAATGGAGAATCATTGGTTTCTAAAAGGGATCTCATTACTATTGGCGTGTATGCTTTTTATGTCAGCGACTTTAACTGAAAAAAATACGACATCGGGGATAATACCTTTCGCAAATGATGCGAAAGAAACCTTAACTAATTATGCCATTAACCTTAAGTATGATGAAGAAAAATATATTGTAAGTGGTATTCCGTCAGAGGGCGTTAAGGTGAAGTTAGAGGGCCCAAAAGCAGCAGTTGCTACAGCAAAAGCAAAAAAACAATTTGATATACCAGTTGATTTGAGAGATAGCGAAAAAGGAACTTATGAAGTTTCTTTGAAAACGAACGGGCTTCCAGATGATGTGAAAGGAACAGTTCAGCCATCAACAATTAAAATTACTCTACATGAAAAAGCGAGAAAATACGTTCATGTAGACTTAAAATTATCAAATGAGGATCAAATGCCAGCGGGTTCTACTCTCGAAAAATCAAACATTAAACCTGATACTGTTGAGGTAGTTGGGACGAAAGAAGAAATTGAAAGTATTTCATCTGCTAAGGCGTATATTGATTTAAAAGGTGTTAATAAAACTGTTACAAAAACAGTCGAAGTTACATTATACAATAAAGAAGGAAAACGTTTAAATGTAAGAACGAGTCCATCTAAAATTAGTGTAACATTGAATGTGGCGACGCAAGCTACGGCCAATAATACTGAAAAAACTGTTCCTGTAACGTATACGAAAAAGGGGAGTTTACCAGAAGGATTGGCCGTTACAAATATTAGCATTGAGCCGAGAGAAGTAACGATAGCAGGTCCAAAGGATATCTTGGATAATATACAATCGATAGAGGGGGTCGAAGTAGATCTTAGTCAATTGACAGAGTCTACAACATTCGATACCTCTGTTTTATTGCCAAAGGGTGTAACAAGTGCAAAACCGAATCAAGTGAAGGTTTCGGTAGGAGTACAAAAAACAAAACAAACGAAAACAAGAACGATTGATGGTATATCAATTCAAAAAAATGGACTTTCTAAAGATGTTACGGCCCAGCTACTTTCGCCGCAAGATGGGAAGATAAGCGTTGATATTTCAGGAGAAACAAGTATAGTAGATAAAATAACAGCTGCTCAAATAACAGCAGCCATTAATTTGCAAAATGTATCTCCGGGGACGAAGGATGTTTCTATTCAAGTGAGCGGTCCTGGTAATATTTCAATAGAGCCAAAGCAAAAAAGTGCTAAAGTCACAATTGTGAAGAAAGAAAATCCAGATAAAGAAGTACAGGGGAACGGTGAAAAACCGGATTCAAATAATAACCAAGATAATCAAACTGAAAAACCAAAAAATCCTGAACCTGAACCTAAGCCTGACACGGAACAGGAACAAAATAAAGAAAAAGAAACTAGTCAAGAGCCAACAAAAGAAACTAGTCAAGAGCCAACAGTAGATAATCAAAAAGAGCCAGAAAAAGGAGCGAATCATAATGGGTAAATATTTTGGTACAGATGGAGTACGCGGGGTTGCGAACCAGGAGTTAACACCTGAATTAGCGTTCAAAATTGGACGTTTTGGTGGTTATGTATTAACAAAAGATACAGATCGTCCAAAAGTAATTATTGGCCGTGATACACGTATATCAGGACATATGTTAGAAGGAGCTTTAGTAGCGGGTCTATTATCAACTGGAGCAGAAGTAATGCGCCTTGGCGTTATTTCTACACCAGGCGTTGCTTATTTAACAAAAGCGTTAGATGCACAAGCAGGTGTTATGATTTCTGCATCTCATAATCCAGTACAGGATAACGGAATCAAATTCTTCGGTTCAGACGGTTTTAAATTAACAGATGAGCAAGAAGCAGAAATTGAAGCTTTATTAGACAAAGAAGTTGATGAACTACCACGTCCAACAGGTACGAATCTTGGACAAGTGAGTGATTATTTTGAAGGCGGACAAAAATATTTACAATATATTAAACAAACTGTAGAGGAAGATTTCTCTGGTTTACATATCGCTTTAGATTGTGCGCATGGTGCTACGTCTTCTTTAGCTCCATACTTATTTGCGGATTTAGAGGCTGATATTTCAACAATGGGAACTTCACCAAACGGTATGAACATTAACGATGGAGTAGGTTCTACGCATCCAGAAGTATTAGCAAAATTAGTAAAAGACAAAGGCGCTGATATCGGTCTTGCCTTTGATGGTGATGGTGACCGTTTAATCGCTGTAGATGAAAAAGGAAACATCGTTGATGGCGATCAAATTATGTTTATTTGTGCGAAGTACATGAAAGAAACTGGTCAACTAAAGCATAATACAGTCGTTTCAACTGTTATGAGTAACTTAGGTTTCTACAAAGCACTTGAAGCTAACAATATCACAAGTGATAAAACAGCAGTTGGTGACCGTTACGTAATGGAAGAGATGAAGCGTGGTGGTTACAACTTAGGTGGAGAACAATCGGGTCATATTATCTTACTTGATTACATTACAACTGGTGATGGAATGTTAAGTGCACTTCAACTGGTAAACATCATGAAAATGACGAAAAAACCATTATCTGAGCTTGCAGGTGAGATGACAAAATTCCCACAATTACTAGTAAACGTTCGTGTAACAGATAAAAAACTAGCATTAGAAAATGAAAAAATTAAAGAAATTATTCGTGTTGTAGAGGAAGAAATGAACGGTGATGGCCGTATTCTTGTTCGTCCATCTGGAACAGAGCCACTTATTCGTGTAATGGCAGAAGCACCAACACAAGAAGTGTGTGACGCATATGTACATCGTATTGTAGAAGTTGTGAAAGCTGAAGTTGGCGCTGAATAATTTGATGAATTTATTGAAAAGGAGCACAAGAAGTGCTCCTTTTTCATATGTTTTATAGACGATGAAAAAAATTTCATTGACGGTTTATCCATGTTTGTTATAAGATGGTCTTGTTCTTTTTCTCAAAGGAAATATTGTAAATTATAAAAGCGCCAGAACTACAAGTAGTGTAGTTGACGAGGTGGAGTTTATCGAGATTTCGGCGGATGACTCCCGGTTGTTCATCACAACCGCAAGCTTTTACTTAAATCATTAAGGTGACTTAGTGGACAAAGGTGAAAGTGTGATGAGAGAAAGGGAACGGATGAAAACTAGCTGTATAAGTATATACGGACTTAAACCCAATCGAGAGGAAGGTGAAAGCCGTTACAAGCTTACAGGGCTAGCAATATGTAATCCGTTTTTTAGTATAAATAAAAATGGTATCGGACTATGTCGTTACATGTTCGCAGAGCAATGTAAGCATTTGTAACGGCGACTAAACATGTGTGGAATCGTAGGATTTATTGGAGAACAAGATGCAAAGGAAATTTTATTAAAAGGTTTAGAAAAGCTAGAATATCGTGGATATGATTCAGCAGGTATTGCAGTACAAACAGAGAACGGTGTTGTTGTATACAAAGAAAAAGGCCGTATTGCAAAACTTCGCGAAATCGTAGATGAGAACGTAGCGGCAAGCGTGGGAATCGGTCACACACGCTGGGCTACACATGGTGTTCCAAGCAAAGTAAACGCGCATCCGCATCAAAGTACATCAAAACGTTTTACACTAGTTCATAACGGTGTAATTGAAAACTATGAATTAGTGAAAAAAGAATATTTACAAGATGTAACGTTCGTAAGTGAAACTGATACAGAGATTATCGTACAGCTTATGGAACAACAAGTGAGCACAGGATTAAGTGTAGAAGAAGCGTTCCGTAATACGCTATCTCTTTTACATGGCTCTTATGCGATCGGATTACTTGATGCTGAAAATCCAAACATGATTTATGTTGCTAAAAACAAAAGCCCGCTATTAGTAGGTGTTGGTGACAACTTTAATGTTGTGGCGAGCGACGCTATGGCGATGTTACAAGTTACAGATCAATTTATTGAGTTAATGGATAAAGAAATCGTAATCGTAACGAAAGAAAGTATTACAATTAAAAACTTACAAGGTGAAACGATTGAACGTGCACCGTTTACAGCGGAATTAGACGCAAGTGATATTGAAAAAGGAACATACCCTCATTTCATGCTTAAAGAAATCGATGAGCAACCACTTGTAATCCGTAATATAATTCAAAAGTATCAAGATGAAAATGGCGAGATTGAATTAGATCAAGACATCCGCAATGCGATTTTAGATAGCGATCGTGTTTACATCATTGCATGTGGAACGAGTTATCATGCAGGTCTTGTTGGAAAACAATTTATCGAGAAGTTTGCAAAAATGCCAGTTGAAGTGCATGTAGCAAGTGAATTCTCTTATAACATGCCATTATTAACAGAGAGACCATTCTTCATTTACATTTCACAAAGTGGTGAAACAGCTGATAGCCGTGCAGTACTTGTACAAACGAATGAAATGGGTCATAAAGCATTAACGATTACAAACGTACCTGGTTCTACGCTTTCTCGTGAAGCTGATTATACACTTCCGTTATACGCGGGACCAGAAATCGCAGTTGCATCAACGAAAGCTTACACAGCACAGCTTGCAGTACTTTCAATTTTAGCTGCGGACATTGCTAAAGCGAAAGGCGAAGTTCTTGATTTCGATTTAACACACGAATTAGGACTTGTAGCAAATGCAATGATAGAACTTTGTGATCAAAAAGAAGAAATGGATGCATTAGCAAAACAATTTTTAGCAACAACTCGTAACTGTTTCTTCATCGGACGTAGCGTAGACTTCTACGTAGGATTAGAAGGTGCGTTAAAGCTAAAAGAAATCTCTTACATCCAAGCAGAAGGATTTGCTGGAGGAGAATTAAAACATGGTACAATCGCTTTAATTGAAAATGGTACACCAGTTATCGCACTTGCTACACAAGAGCACGTAAACCTTGGAATTCGTGGTAACGTGAAAGAAGTAGTAGCACGCGGAGCTAACCCATGTATCATCTCAATGAAAGGCTTAGAAATGGAAGGTGACAGCTTCGTATTACCAGCTGTACACGAAGCACTAGCACCGCTAGTAGCAGTTATTCCATTCCAACTTATCTCATACTATGCAGCACTTCACCGCGAGTGTGACGTTGATAAGCCACGTAACTTAGCTAAGTCTGTTACTGTTGAGTAGGAGATTGGTAGGTTAATAAATATATGAATCGGTACCCCTTTAGATATGTTATCTAAAGGGGTATTTTTGTGTTGAAAAAGAACATCTGAAATTGGTAAGTAGACAGAACCCCAAAAATTAAAGTTTTACTTTATCGGATTTATTTTTATTTATCTGAATTTTTAGTTATCATTTTAAGTATGTGTGAACAATTTTCTTTATTATGAAGAGAAGAGACGATAGATGCATGGACATTACAAGGGGGACCTTATTATATGAAAGTGAAAGCAAAAACATATTTAAGTATAGAAGAGATTATTTCATTACCGGCCTTATTAAGTGCAAACATAAGTGATGATGGAAAAAACGTAGCATTTGTAAAAAAGACAGCTAACTGGGACGACAATACGTATAGAAATCATGTATGGATATATGAGAAAGATAAAGGGCAGAGTTATCTACTAACAAATGGGGATATAGATAGTACACATCCATTATGGTCTCCAGATTCTAAGACTATTGCATACCTTAGCCCAGGCCGTGACGGGGCTAATACAAATCAGATCTTTGTTAAGTCAATAGACGGTGGTAGTGAGGTTCAAATGACGGATGAGAAGGAAGGAGTTAATACATTCAAATGGGAGCCTACTGGTAAAGGTTTTTATTATATTGCACAGTCAAAAGAATGTGAGGAAATCAAGAAACGTAAGGAACGATATGGAGATTTCCACCATGTAGGTAAGGAACATCGGAATAATTGTTTATACTACATTGAGATAGAAAAAGCGATACAAAGTGATAAAGAGGAACGCGAGATTAAAAATGTTTATCAATTAACGGATGGTAAGGATTTTTATATACATAACTTTGATATTTCAAATGATGGGAAAAAGGTTGTATGTATGGCTACACCAAGCCTAAACGATTATATGAATGGTGAGCTCTACATATTAGATGTTGAAGCTGGAGAACTACAAAAAATGAATATGGATAAGTTGTTAGGAGCAAGCGTCTGCTTTTCTCCCGAGGGCGATAAAATATGTTACGCAGCAAGCATAAGAGAGAAGGATTACTATAGGAATCATATACAAGATAGTACATTAGAGATATATGATATGAATACGGGAGAGGTAATTCAACCTTTAACAAATTTTGATAGTACGGTTATGCCATTACAGTGGACGGCTAAAGGGATTTTAATTAGGTGGCAGGATAAAACGAATTACCGTATTGGATTGCTATGTGAGGATGGCACTGTGGAAATGTTAAGCGAAACAGTAGAAGGATTTATAATGGATGCCTCTATAACAAGGGATGGAAATCATATAACATATACTAAGGCTATAACAAATGAAACCTTTGAAATCTATTTGGATGATAAAAAAATAACGAATGAAAATAGCTTTTTCGAAGGCAGGCTTAAAAGTAACAGGGAAATCATCTCATGGAGAAGTAGTGATGGTCTTGAAATAGAAGGTGTTTTATCAACCCCAGTAGAGTTTGAGGCAAATAAAAAATATCCCTTATTAGTAGTAATCCATGGTGGTCCGAATTGGGCGTCCTTTCCGATATTTTCAGACTGCTTCAATGAGAAATATCCGATTGAACAGTTTGTTGAAAAAGGCTTTATCGTTTTAGAACCAAACTATAGAGGAAGTTCTGGTTATGGTAATGAATTTTTAAAAGCAAACTATAGAAAACAAGGATTTGCTGATTATGATGATATTATATCTGGAGTGGATGCACTAGTTGAAAAAGGGATTGTAGATAAAGATAGAGTAGGAGTTATGGGATGGAGTAACGGAGGATATATATCAGCTTTTTGTTCTACATGCAGCAGTAGATTTAAAGCTATTTCAGTTGGGGGCGGAATTACGAACTGGGGTACCCATTATGTAAATACAGATATCCCTTACTTTATTAGCATGTATTTAGGAAATACTCCATGGAATGATCCAGAGATATATAAGAAAACATCACCAATGACATATATTAAATCAGCCTGTACGCCTACGTTAATTCAACATGGGGAAATGGATGCAAGAATTCCAATTACAAATGCATATGAGCTATATGAAGGATTAAGAGATATGGAAGTTGATACAGAACTAATTATATTTAAAGGAATGGCATATAGCTCGGATCAGCCAGGAATGAGAGTAGCTATTATGAGGCAGAACTTGATGTGGTTTTCACACTATATTCTTGGAGAAAGCATGAAAGGTTTTCGTACTATATAATGGATATCCGCACAGGGATTTTTCGTTGTGCAATTGTATCAGAGTGTTGTAAACTGTATGCAAACCATTATTGAAAAGATTTAAATGATTATAAGGAAACGTAATTCGGAGGACTAATATGACAGAGAATACAAATGCATTATCTGTAGAACAACGTGAAGAACTACTAAAAGTATTACAAGCACGTTTTGAGAAAAACATGAACCGCCATGAAGGTCTTGAATGGGCTAAAGTTGAAGCAAAGCTAGCTACTAATAATGAAAAATTATGGTCAATTCATGAAATGGAAGTAACTGGCGGTGAGCCGGATGTTGTTGGTTATGATGAAGAGAAGGATGAGTATACTTTCTATGATTGTTCAAAGGAGAGTCCTAAAGGTCGCAGAAGTTTTTGTTATGATCTGGAAGCGTTAGAGGCAAGAAAAAAACATAAACCAGAAAATAACGTTATTGACGTGGCAGCTGCTATGGGCATTGAATTATTAACAGAAGAACAATATCGAGAGTTGCAACAGCTTGGGGATTTCGATATGAAATCATCAAGCTGGGTACAAACGCCTTCAGATATTCGAGAACTCGGTGGTGCTCTATTTTGCGATTATCGTTTTGGACACGTTTTTGTGTACCACAATGGAGCAGATTCATACTATGCTGCTAGAGGATTTCGCGGTTCGTTAAAAGTTTAAATTTGAAGTAAGTAAGAAAAGAGCCTATACGTAGGCTCTTTTTCTTACTTATATTTTAAAAGTAAACTGTTACTACGCAGTTTTACTTAATTTATATGTTTCATGGTTGTTTTTACGGAAAAGTTTAGGGAAAACATAGCCATCTAATCCAATGCGTCCAGCGTTATGACCTGCAACTAAAATGAACATAGTCAGAATAAGTAGATTTGGGTTTACACTAACAGTTCCACTTAGTAAAAAGGAAAGATTCATTATAACTCCAAAGAATGCAGCAGTTTTTGTTAATCCGCCTAAAATTAAACCTAGACCTACTAAAATTTCTCCCCATTGAACTAAAAAGCTAAATAGGTCTGCGTTTGGAAGAACAAAGTGTTGAAGGAAATCTGCCCACCAACTTTGTACGGCAGGGTGATCACCTGACGCTTGAGCGATAGCTCCCTTTAGAAAACCACTTGCATCAAAAGATTGTCCAAAAACTTTACCTATCCCAGCAGCGAGCCATGCATATCCTATGTAAAAACGTAAAAATAATAATATGAAAGCAGCACGTTTATCAGTTCTTAAAAAATTGATAACCATTGAAATCCCTCCAATATTTTATTTACATGTTTATTATATATCCAATGTGAAAAGATTCACAATGGATAAAGTGTGAACAAAAATGGTGTTTTTATAAAATAAAGAAGGCATATAACAATCATATGTTATATGCCTTTTCTAATATATACTTAGTAATTTATTTAGGTAATGTAAATTTAGCTTTTTTACCTTGTGAAATATCTTTTGCTTCTTTATTTCTCATAGGTCCTAACTCAATCTCAAAGCTTTTGTCTTTCCAAATCTTTTCATACTGCTCTTGATCTAAAATATACACTTGCAGTAACTCTCCAGATGTTCCTGTTTTGACTGAAGCGTTATAGTCGTAATTTAGTAGCATACCTTCATTAATCGTATATTGTGTACCATCATTCACTCTCAATGTAGAGCTTATAGGAGATAGTGAAACGTCTTGAGCATCTTTGTTATCAAGCTTGAATTTCACTGTTAATAGAACAAGACCGTTTTTAAAATTTGCAAAGCGTGGAGCTTCGACGGAATTTGGTGTGAATTGAGTGAATTGGTATCCGTCTAATGTAACATTAACAGCGCCTAATTCTTGGCTGTTATTAATACTTGATTTCTCTTTTAACATTTTTTTATCGCCCATGTTATTAGCTGTAGCTTTATCTTGGTAGAAAGTATTATCTGTTGCAACTTTTTCAGCGCCTTGCTTGTTTAAACTTAATGAAAAGTTTCCAGGGCTTCCGATTGGAGCATCAAATTTTCCTTTATTAGCTTGTGCAGTTGGGACTGTGACGGAGACTGTTGAGAGACTTGAAATTTTCGCTAGATCATCTTTTCCGAATGGATAAGCGATATAACCAGAAATAGTTTCTCCTGCTTTTACTAAGTAATCATTCGTTGGAGCAAGCTTAGTTGGGAGCTGGTCTTCTTTTGGAATTAAGTCTTTATAGTTACTATATGTTTTCTGTGCACCAGTAAATGATATGTCCAATGCTGGCATATAGTAAATATCTTTAGCTGAACTATTTTTTACGCTGTAGTTCACAAGAATAACTCCGCCCTCTGTTTGACGATTAAACGGAATGTCGAAATTTGTATGGAATCCATTTAATTCAACTAATGTATAACTGTTCATTGATACTGAAACATCCTCAGCTTTATACATTTGTGGTTCCTTATTTTCAAAAAGAACTTTTGTTTTACCACCTGTTTCTTTTTCCATATAGGAAATCAGCTTAGAGTAATCGCTTGAGCTAGTAGCTGTATTTTCAGGCTTTTTATCTTCGGATTTTTTTTCTTCAGGTTTATTTTCTTTCGTTGTATCCGTTTTTTCTGTTTTGCTTTCTTTTGTTACATTCTCTTTTTGTTCTTTATTTGTCGTATCGCTTTGACCACAGCCAGTTATTACAAACGCTGCTACGATTACTGTAGAAAATAAAGAAAGTAATTTTTTTGACATGTTTCTTCCCCCTATTTGTGTAAAACTAGACTCTCACATTAGCCCCACGTTTTATTATAAAAAATAAAGACATTATTTACCAGTGTTTTTCTGATTGTTTTAATTATTTAATTATTTTAATATACTAAAATTAGCAGAAGGTCGGCATGGAATATTGATTTTTATTTTTTTATCATTTGAAATATTACATCATATTGGTATGATAGAAATAGAGATATATGGAAAGGGGACAAGGACTTAATATGTGGATGAGCTTGTAATGATTAGAAACTAGATAGATAAATTTTTCTCTCATAAGTGAGGGTTTATTTAGTTATCTGTAAATCATTCAAGGACTGCATATTTGGCTTGTATATCCCTTTTGTAAGGATAATGTGTAGGGAAATTCATATCTCTTATATAAAGTATGCGTCCTTTAAAATTGGAGGAGTATATGATGAATCAATTAAAAAATAAAATAGCAGTTGTTACAGGTGTAAGTCGTCTAGATGGTATAGGCGCAGCAGTTTGTAAAGAATTAGCTGGAGCAGGATACGATATATTTTTTACGTATTGGACAGCGTACGATCAAGAGATGCCTTGGGGCGTTGATCAAAGTGAACAAACACAATTAAAAGAAGAGTTACTAGAAAGCGGTGTTAAAGTATTGAGTATGGAGTTAGATTTAACTCAGAATGATGCACCGAAAGAGCTTATAAATAAAGTTACTAAACAACTAGGCTACCCTCATATATTAATTAATAATGCAGCGTATTCTACAAATAATGACTTCTCTAATTTGACTGCTGAAGAACTAGATAAGCACTACATGGTAAATGTCCGTGCGACTACATTGTTAAGTAGTCAATTTGCCCAAGGGTTTGATAAGAAATCTGGTGGTAGAATTGTTAATATGACATCGGGACAATTTAAAGGACCTATGGCAGGAGAACTAGCGTATGCAACAACGAAGGGAGCTATTGATGCTCTTACTAGTACGTTGTCAGCTGAGGTAGCTCATTTAGGAATAACAGTGAATGCAATTAACCCAGGTCCAACTAGTACAGGATGGATGACTGAAGAGATAAAGCAAGGATTAAAGCCGATGTTTCCTTTTGGTAGAATTGGTGAGCCAAGGGATGCAGCAAGACTCATTACATTTTTAGTAAGTGAAGAAGCAGAATGGATTACTGGACAAGTCATTCATTCTGAAGGTGGATTTAAAAGATAAAAATAAGGTATCTCACCCTGGTGAGATACCTTATTTTTTAATCTTTCTTCAATCTTCGTGCAACACCATTTCCTAAAGACTGTAGTCCTTGAACGAGGATAATTAAAATAAAGACGGTTGCATACATTACTTCAGGTTCGTAGCGTAAATGTCCGAATCGATATGCTAAATCACCAAGACCGCCAGCACCTACAAGTCCAGCCATTGCTGTTGCGCCAATTAAGCCGATTGTTGCGATTGTTAATCCAAGTATAAGGGAGGGACGAGCTTCTTTCACCATAACGTGCCAAATGATTTTTATAGTAGAGATGCCCATCGCTTGGTAAGCTTCAATAACACCACGATCTACTTCTAGTAAAGCTGTCTCCATTAATCGTGCAATATAAGGAGCTGTGAATACGACAAGTGGTACGATAACACCTTGCACACCAATGGATGTTCCCATTAGAAACTTTGTAAAAGGTAAAATGAAGAATAATAGAATGATAAATGGAAGAGAGCGAATGATATTAATAATGGTATTAAGAATAGGATAAATGATTTTATTTTCGTGCTGTCCACCAGGTCTTGTTAAAACAAGTGTGACGCCAAGTGGTAATGCAATAAGGATAGAGATGAATAGTGAAATAGATGTCATTTGAAATGTTTGAATGGTTGCTTCCCATATGACTTTACCCCATTCATCCAAAAAGGACTTGTTTCCCATAGCCTGTTCTACCTCCTTCTACAATGATCCCTTGCTCTTGTAAGAATGCTAAAGCGCGGTCTACTTCATTTTTTTCCCCTTGCATATGAATGACTAGTTTCCCATATGCTTCATGTTTTAACTGTGTAATATTACCGGATAGAATATTTGGATACACTTGAAAACGTTTTGTAGCGATAGCTAACGCTGGTTCGCCAGAAGAAGTTCCTATAAATGAAAGTGTTACGATTTCCCCGGTTCTTTGAAGTTCTTTTTGTACTTCTTCTGGAATTTTAGCTGCAAAGGCGCTGTTTACGAATTTCTTCGTTGTTGCATGTTGTGGGTTTGTGAAGATATCCTTCACAGTCCCGCTTTCGACTACTGTTCCATGTTCCATAACAGCAACTCGGTCACATATACGCTGGATAACATTCATTTCATGTGTAATTAATAAAATTGTGATCCCAATTTCTTCATTAATCTTTAATAACAAATCAAGAATAGATTCAGTTGTTTCTGGGTCTAAAGCACTCGTTGCTTCGTCGCTTAATAACACTTCCGGTTCATGTGATAGTGCACGAGCGATTGCTACACGTTGTTTCTGGCCGCCAGAAAGTTCACTCGGGTAGGCATCTTTTCGATTGAAAAGATCGACAATACGTAAATACTTTTCTACTCTTTTTTCAATTTCTACTTTTGGAATGCCAGCAAGGCGTAAAGGTAATGCGATATTTTCATAAACTGTCACGGTTTTAAGTAAGTTGAACCCTTGAAAAATCATTCCGATTTTTTGTCTCGCTTTTGCGATTTCTTTTGCTGATAAAGTTGTTAAGTCTTTGTCGTTTACAATGATATTTCCTGTCGTTGGTTTTTCTAATAAATTTACACATCGAATTAATGTACTTTTACCAGCACCACTATATCCAATGATTCCAAATACTTCACCCTTTTTTACTTGAAGGGAAGTAGGTTTAAGAGCTTCTACATTCCCTTTTTTTGTTGTAAATATTTTGGATATATTTTTTAATTCAATCATTATCGTCAGCTCCTACCAAGACGGCAAAACAGAACCATCAAATTTTTTCTCGATAAATTCTTTTACTTCTTTAGATTGATAAGCTTTCTTTAATTTATTTACAACAGCATCATCTTTATTTTCAGTACGAACAACGACCCAGTTTACATATGGTGAATCTTTTCCTTCACGGAAAATAGAATCTTTCGCAGGGCTTAATTTTGCACCTAATGCAAAGTTTGTATTAATTGCAGCTGCTTTCACTTCACTTAGTTGTGTCGGTAATTGAGATGCCTCTAATTCAACGATCTTTAATTTCTTTGGGTTTTCAATTACATCTTTCGCAGTCGCTTTTTCTGTAGCCTTTGGATCCACTTTTAAAACTCCTGCTTTTTCAAATAGTTTTAAAGCTCGAAGTTCATTCGTTGGATCATTTGGTACAGCGATTGCGTCGCCCTCTTTTAAATCTTTTACATCTTTTATGTCTTTAGAGTATACGCCCATAGGGAATGTTACTGTTGAAAATACTTCAGTTAATTTCATATTACGTTCAGCTTTAAATACGTCTAAATAAGATTTCGTTTGATAGCTATTTACATCAAGACTTTTTTCATCTAGGGATACGTTTGGTGCTACATAATCATTAAATACTTTTACATCAATTTCGAGACCGTCTTTCGCTGCCACTTCTTTTACCTTTTCAAAAATTTGTTCATGCGGTCCGCCTGTTACGCCGACAGTAATCTTTTTCTCATCTAATGCTTTTACCTCTTTATCAGAATTAGCGCCACATGCACCTAACAATAATACCGCTCCACTTACAATGCTTAATAATATTTTTTTCATCTATAATTCCCCCTTCATATACGTTCCAAAATAAAAAGCACCTCTCAAAAATAAGAGAGGTGCCGAATAGACAAAATAGGTTCCTCTCTTATCTGCCAAAACGAAAACTCGTTTTGCAGGAATTAGCACCTTAGCTTATACGTCATAAGCTCGGTTGCCGGGCATCATCGGGCCAGTCCCTCCGCCACTCTTGATAAGAGTATGTGTATGTAGTTTTTTAATATGGTACTAATAGTAAATCTTACAAAAAGAATTGTCAATGTTATTTTCTGAATATATTTTATTTTAAGGCAATCGAAACATTCCCTTTTTTATGTCCCTTTTCCACATACATATGAGCTTCAGCAATTTCTTCTAATCGGTAAGTTCTATCAATAACGGGTTTTAGTTTTTCCGTTTCGACTAGTTTTTTTAATAGAATCATATCGTCTTTACTTACCTTTGCCATCATTCCATTAACAGATACATATTTTCCATTGGGTGTTAATGTATTTGTACAAAGGGATTTTTTATATTTCCCAACTGCATCAAATATAATATCGTAGCGCTCGCCCCGCTTAGTAAAATCTTCTTTCGTATAATCAATTACTTTATCAGCTCCTAAAGATTGGACGAGTTCAAAATTTGAATTACTACAAACAGCCGTAACGGTCGCGCCGAAATATTTAGCAAGTTGTACAGCAGCTGTTCCTACTGATCCGGAGGCACCATATATGAGCACTTGTTGCCCTTTTTTTATACGGCCCTTTCTCAGGAAATGTAATGCTGAAGTTCCACCAAAAGGAATAACGGCCGCTTCTTCATACGTCACATTGGTAGGTTTTAATGTTATTAATGCACTTTCATGTACGCATGTGTACTCGGCATAACCACCAAGGTTTAGTTCTGTTAATGCAAAAATTGGATCTCCTATTTTAAATTGAGTTACATCTGTTCCTATTTCTTCGATTTCACCGGATAACTCTACGCCGAGTATAGGTTTTCTCGGTTTTCTGAAACCTAATATGATCCGCATAGGAATCCAAAATAAGAGGGGGCTATTAAATCCACGTATTCTACAATCTCCAGTCGTTACACTTGTTGCGTGAATTTTAATTAATACTTCGTTCTTTTTAGGTGTAGGTTTCTCTATATTTTGAAGCTGAAGAACGTTAGGTGGTCCATACTGTGTGCAAATGATTGCCTTCATAATAACCTCCTGAAATGAGTTGTTGTTATTTACATCATATTTAAAATCTTCATTAAACATGTCGCTATATAGCGAATAAAGATTAAAAATTATATAGATTTCATAGGAAAAGAGGTGATATCATTTTTGGAAAGGGGGCGACATTATGAAAAAAACTATTTTTATTTCAAGTTTAGTGCTTGCAATCAGTCTAGGGGTAGGGTGTAGTAATGAGAAAACAACAAAGACTGATGAACCGAAAAAAGAAGCCATGCAAAAAGAAAAAGAATTAGCAGCGAAGGATGTTTTCAAGAAAACAAATGACGCTTTTAAAAATGAAGAACATGTAACGATGACATATGATGTAGCGATAAAGGCTGAAGGAACAGAGATGGATATATTAAAGGCTAAGATGCAATTAGAGCCAAAGACAAAGAATTCTCGTTCTGAAATGAATATTTCTGGTACAGATGTTGTAGTGTATACTGTGGACGGCAAAGTTGCTGGTGAGGTGAAAAACCCTAATACAGGAGAAGTTATAACCGTACCAGAGGAGCAGTTAAACGCTGGTGGAATGAAGGCGACTCAAGATATTATAGATAATTTAGAAGTACCAGCAGTAGTTTTAGATAAAATGAAGATGGAGAAAAGCGGAGATAAATATAAACTGAAATTTACATTAAAAGGGCAAGAAACAGAAAGTATGTTAACTAGCATGGATGAAACGCAGAAGAAAATGTTACAAGCACAAAATGCGAAGATAGAAGAAGTGGATGCAGAATATATCATTACAAAAGATTTTAAATATGAATCAGCAAAGATAGACATGATTATGAGTAGTAACGGCAAGGATAAAGCACACATTATTACGAACGCAAAATATACGTCGTACGAAAAGTTTGACCCAATACAATTGCCGGCAGCAAAGTAACAGTTTTGATGAGGGGGGACCTAAAATAAGGTGCCCTCTCTTTTTTATACTTTCTTCTTAGGAAAATAGGTACAATATGAAGAGGAAGAATTATAGAAGAGGAGAGTGCCATTTGAAAAAAAGAAAGATAGTAGTTGTCGTTGTAGCATATACGGTATTACTTGCGACTTCTATATATACATACAAGGAGCAACTAAATCACCCCATTATGAGCGATGTAGGAAAGTTGCTTCCAACGAAAATTAAACGTGTTGAAAATGCTGAGGATGAACGTTCATTAAAACAGGTAGTGAAAGATGCAAATACTTCTGGAGAGAAAATTTCCATTGCAGGTATGCAACATAGCCAAGGAGGACAGACGTATTATCCGAACGGCACGATGCTTGATATGAAGGGGTATAATAAAATATTAGAATTTGATCCGGAGAAGAAGAGGATTAGGGTGCAAAGTGGCGTCACATGGAATGACATTCAAAAGAAAATCAATCCATATGGCCTTGCGGTTCAAGTAATGCAATCTCAAAACATTTTTACTGTTGGTGGTTCATTAAGTGTAAATGTACATGGGCGTGATATTCGTCATGAAGCATTGATTGATACAGTAGAGTCGTTTAGATTGTTAATGGTAGATGGTACGGTGCGTAATGTAAGTAGAGAAGAAAATGCAGAGTTATTTCCATATGTCATAGGTGGTTACGGGTTATTCGGTGTCATTTTAGATGTGACATTAAAGTTAACTGATGATGAATTATATGAAATGCATACGAGAATGATAGATTATAAAGAGTACACATCTTATTTCAAAGATAAAGTGAAAAGAGATGAAAATGTTCGTATGCACTTAGCCCGTATTTCTGTTGCCCCCAATTCATTTTTAAAAGAAATGTATGTGACAGATTATACATTGGCGAAAAATCAAAATATGAGGGAAGAGTACAGTGAATTAAAAGAGGAAACTATTATAGCTGCACCGAAATTTTTACTCGGATTATCTCGTTATAGCGATTGGGGAAAGAATACATTTTGGGATATACAAAGAAGTTATTTTGAACGTACAGATGGAACGTATGAGACGCGAAATAATGTTATGAGGTCAGATAGTGCCTTTATGGAATATGAAAATCCGAATCGAACAGAAGTGTTACAAGAATACTTTGTGCCTATAGATTTCTTCACGGAATACATAGATGATTTACGTAACGTATTAAATGAAGAAGAGTTTAATTTGCTCAATATTACGATTCGTTATGTGGAAAAGAATGAAAATGCAGTTTTATCCTATGCGAAAGATGATATGTTTGCGCTGGTTCTTTTAATTAACCAGGGACGCTCAGAGGGTGAAATAAAGAAAACAGAAGATGTCATTCAGAAAATGATTGATGTTACTTTAAAACATAATGGTAGTTATTATTTACCTTACTATTCGTATCCAACGAAGGCACAGTTAAAGAGGGCATATCCTCGTATCGAAGAATTTCTTCAGAAGAAAAAAGAAGCGGATCCAAAAGAGAGATTTGTGAATTTATTTTATAGGGAGTATACGAAATGACATATAGAAGATTTGTAGCGTCACAAAGCATAATTATGATGGCGGGAAGTATGGTATTTCCCTTTTACATTCTATTGCTTCGGAATGTTGGGAATAGCTTCTCGCAGTTTGGCTGGGCGTATGGCTTATTTGCTTTAACTTCAGCACTTGTATATCCATTAGTAGGAAAGATGTCTGATCGAGTAGGCGATCAAAAATTATTAATTATATATGCTTGGTCCATGGCAATATTAATGCTTTGTTTCCCGATTGCCACGGAAGTCTGGCATGTTTATATTCTTCAAATTGTAATGGGAGTTTTAGGTGCTGTGCAGCGTAATACTGAGAAGACGTCGTTAGCACGAAAGGTTGTGCAAGAAAATGCTGGTTATGAGATTGGAAAATATCATGTGTGGACATCGATTGGAGGAGCAGTAGCAATTATTGCAACGGGATATTTAGTAGATTTCTTTACGATTGGTACCATTTTTTATATTGCATCTATCTTATATGTAGTGAGTGGGATTGTATTAAGTAGTAAAAAAATATAATCATCCCCATTTTTACCTGAATACCCTTTATTTGTTATACTAAAAGGGAAAATAAAAGAAAAGGGGACATTGCCTTTGATGAAATTTTTAATTTTAGCTATTCTCACTTTGTTTTTGATTCCATGGACAAGAAGCGGTAGTAAACTTCGAGCAGTGGATAAGAAGGGGGATGAGAAGGTTGTAAAGGGTAAGAAATCATCCATTTTAGTTATTCCTGTATTATTTTGGATAGGTATTGCAATCTACGAATATCTTTGGCTAATCGATGATCGAGCAGATTCGATTCTTACTCATTATGCCGTTGCGGTAGCAGTTTTAATTGGGCTTGTTTTATTTTCACAAAATCAAATAGGGAAATTAGAAGGTACGTTAAAGGGACTTCTAATGTTTGTTTTACTCGCAAGTTACGGCTATTTTGGTTATTTGCACGATCTAGTAATCACGCAAAAAAAATATGATTCTGTTGTGAAGATCGAGAAAGATATTTCAGAGCCGTTTACTGAAAATGATCAACCATTTACAGTGCCGCCAAAGACAGCGGAGAATAAAATGAAAAAAGTATTTGGGGATATTCCGAAAGTAGCTTATTTTGAGCTAGGGGAATTAACGCCACAAATGGTAAATGGTGAGGCTTTATATGTAGCACCGATTGAAGTTTCAGGCTTTTTTAAAGCACGTAAAGCTGAGACAATTCCAGGGTACGTAACGATGTCAGGTACGAATCCTGATGCGGAAGCGAAACTGCATCTTGGTTATAAAATGAAATATGTGCCGAGCATGTTTTTTGGTAATAAATTAGAACGTGTCGTTCGAAAAGCAGAACCGGATTTGATTTTTAAAGGGAAACCTAAATTCGAAGTTGATGATAAAGGGAAACCGTATTATACAATGACATATGGTGAATTTATTTCAGGAAGATCTGGATTTGAGGTAGAGGGCGTTGTAGTAGTAGATGCACAAACAGGTGAAGTGAAAAGATATGATAAAGGTAAAGCGCCTAAATTTGTTGATGGTGTATTAAATCACGAGACCGCATCTACATTAAATACGTACTTCGGTAAATATATTCACGGATTTTGGAATACGAAATTCTCGCAAACGGATATGAAGATTCCGACTGAGTGGGGAACGAAAGAAGGAGTTACACCAATCTTCGGTAAGGATGGAACGTTATATTACTTTACTGATTTCACCTCTCCGAAAGAGGGAGTAGATTCTGCGTTAGGTTACTCGCTTATCGATGCGCGTACAGGTAAGTTGTATTACTATAACGGAAAAGAAGTGAAGGGGATTATGGATGGTTCAGCTGCTTCGGAAGTAGTGGATAATTCCTTTAAGAGAGAGAAATGGCATGGAACGATGCCGGTTATTTATAACGTATACGGTAAACCTTCTTGGATTGTACCTGTTATTGATGACGGGGGATTGGTACGTGCTCATACAGTTATCTATGCTTCTAATGCGAAAATATTTGCAACAGGTTCGACGCAAAAAGAAGCGCTTGAGAATTATAAAAATGCGCTGAGTGGAAGTGGAGATTCATTTAGACCGACTTCAAATGGTAAAGAAGCACAAAAAGAAGGCGTTGTACAACGTGTATATAAAGAAAAATCAGGTGAAAATACAATTGTGTATGTACTGTTAGAGAATGAACAAAAAGTATTTATGATACCGGTGAAGAAATTCCCATATGCTATGTTTACAGAAGTGGGAGATCCAATTCAAATCACATATTTAGATACAGGAGAGGCAATGTCTTCCGTATCTAAATTTACAAATAGCAATTTAAAAAAGTAAAGCGATAGAAATTCTATCGCTTTTTTTTACGG
Organism: Bacillus sp. FSL M8-0063; assembly: GCF_038005545.1. NCBI lineage: Bacteria > Bacillati > Bacillota > Bacilli > Caryophanales > Bacillaceae > Bacillus > Bacillus sp. FSL M8-0063. The sequence goes on along the minus strand of NZ_JBBOTJ010000002.1, from coordinate 44,556 downwards.
TATGAAACAGGAAAATGCACTATACTTGACGTATGTTTATGTTGTAACTATAATTGTTACGATTTAGTATTTATCGGAAAGGGTGAACGGAAGAAGTGAATGGAGTTAATCACGAAATATATAAACCTGTAAAGACAAATAGGTTATGGATGATTCTTGTATTAGGGACACTTACGGCGATTGGGCCATTATCTATTGATATGTATTTGCCTTCTTTACCAAAATTAACGGATGATTTACAAACAGGCGCATCTCTTGCACAGCTTACATTGACAGCTTGTTTGCTTGGGCTTTCAGTAGGACAATTATTTGTTGGTTCGATTAGTGACATTTACGGAAGGCGCAAACCTCTTATTATCGCTCTTTTTATTTATGTTGCTTCTTCTTTACTTTGTGCTATTGCACCATCTATTTGGAGTTTAGTGTTATTGCGCTTCTTACAAGGGGCTTCAGGATCGGCCGGGATTGTTATATCACGTGCAATGGTACGTGACATGTATTCAGGTTCTGAAATGACAAAGTTTTTCTCACTGCTCATGTTAGTAAACGGAGCAGCGCCTATTTTGGCACCGATTATTGGGGGACAATTACTACAGTTCACAACATGGCGCGGTGTCTTCATCGTTCTTGGAGCAATTAGTGTATTCATGTTAATATCAGCTACTTTCGTATTACGTGAAACATTACCTCCTGAAGAGAGAGAAACAGGTGGATTGTCAGGGACGTTGGCGACGTACGGAAAACTGTTAAAGGATCGTCTGTTTATGGGATATGCATTGTCACAAGGGCTAGTAACGGCGGCAATGTTTGCTTACATTTCGGGCTCACCATTTGTGTTGCAGAACATATACGGAGCATCACCACAGCAATTTAGTTTATTCTTTGCGATTAACGGTATCGGTATTATTATTGCTAGTCAGGTAACGGGTCGTTTAGCAGGGAAAGTGAATGAGAAGACACTATTTGTTGCTGGTATTATTATCGCAGCTGTTGGTGGCCTATCTTTATTACTGACAATCGTACTAGGAATAGGTTTAATTGGTGTTTTATGTTCATTATTCCTTGTTGTATCAAGTGTTGGGGTTGTCTCAACAACTGGGTTCTCGTTAGCGATGAGAAATCAGAAACAAGCTGCAGGAACGGCATCGGCTTTATTAGGTTTATTACAGTTCATTTCAGGAGCACTTGTTGCACCATTAGTAGGTATTGGCGGAAGCAATACCGCATTACCGATGGGGGTTGTGATAGCTCTTTGTGAAATTGGTGCTGTATTATGTTATCTATTTATGGCCAGAAGAAGTGAAAAGCAGTTTGAATTGCAACAAAGACAAAATTTAGAAGCTTAAATTATAAAAAAGAGCTGATTCAAAAATATTTGAATCAGCTCTTTTTTCATTTCTTTGAAATAACTCATACAGCTTTGTAAGGTGATGCAAAAGTTATTTGCATAAAGTGACGATACTGTGACAAAAATGTAGGCATGTATATTAAGGTAGCGTCTTAAGTGTAAAAAGTAGGATGTTCTCGGTATAATAACAAGTGGAGATAAAAGAAACTATAATGAGTAGTAGCTGTAGATAAAAGGAGAAGAAGAGATGAAGAAGGTTTTGGGTATTGCTGTAATGGGAAGTATGCTCCTTCTAGCAGGATGTAATGGGAATAAAGAAGCGAAAGAACCGAAAGAAAAGGTAGAGCAATCTACTGAGCAAACAGAAGAGATGAAAACATATCGCGAAGTACATGAAAAGTACGATGTGAAGATGAACAAAGAAATTAATAAAGCGTTACAGTTGTTTGAAGTGGCAAAAGAAAAGGGCGGTAAGGAAATAACGAATGCTAAATATAAGGAAGACGTACAAACGGTAACAACAGGCATGTTAGAAGATATTGATCATATGCGTAAAGAAATTCGTGTACCGAAGTCGAAAGAGCAAGAGCATGAGGTATATGTTGGTTTCTTGAATGAATCGGAACAAGCAATGAAAAAATTACAGAAGTTAGCTAAAGAAGAAGACTCATCATTGATTCGTGATATAGAAATTAACTTTGCAACAGCATCAACATACTATAAACGTTTTCAAGCAGAAACGAAAAAATAACCTTGCGTACGCGCAAGGTTATTTTTTTCTTACCATCTCCGTCTTCATCCTCGGATACTAATACCTTCTGTTCTTCGTGAAATTCAGAGATTGTTTGTCCGGTAATATTATCGAATGGAGTATAAAAAGAAGTGATACGTTTCTTTTTAATAAAGAGATTATAGAAGCCGATGATGACAAGTATTACGATTGTTAATGGTAATCCTATAGTAGCAAGAAGTAAGGGATCCATTTTATAACTCCTTTAATACACTTTTTTTATTATAAGCGAAAGATTGTAATTTCAATAACTAATATCGTAGAAAACTGATTTTTCTAAATATATCCAATTTGATTGACTTTTCATTTTTTCAGAATTATAATTCAAAATATACAATTTGAACCAAATAATAATATAGCAATTTACTTATCCAGAGAGGTAGAGGGACTGGCCCTATGACACCTCAGCAGCGGGTTCTGTAACAGGAACACCGTGCTAATTCCAGCAAGCAAGTCTTGAAAGATAAGTGATGGGCCTTCGTTTATTAAGCCTTGATCTTATTTTTTAAGATCAAGGCTTTTTGTGTTTTAAGAAGAAGTAATGGGAAAGATACGTTAACAAAACAAAGTAAATTTATGAGTTTAGGGGGTTATTGGAGTGTATGTTGTTAAAAAACTATCAGTTATGGTGTTTACACTATGGATTATTACAACCGTAACATTTTTGATTATGCACATTATTCCGGGGGATCCATTTTCATCGGATGCAAAGATCTTTCCGGCGGAAGTTGTGCAGAACATGAGAGCAAAGTATCACCTTGATGAACCGCTATGGAATCAATATGTTGCTTATTTAGACGGTGTAGTTCATTTTGATTTTGGTGAATCTGTTCAATCGACGGGGCAAGGCGTATCAGAAATTATTACAACAGGATTTGGTCCATCGGCAATTATTGGTTTACAAGCACTTGTTATTTCACTATTAGTCGGAATTGCAGTAGGTACATTTGCTGCTCTCTATCACGGGAGAGTAATTGATTATGGTGTGAGTTTACTTGCGATTCTCGGCATATCTATTCCAAGTTTTATTTTAGCACCATTATTTATACAAGTATTTGCTATACAATTTGAACTTTTACCAGTAGCGTCTTGGGGCACATTTGAACATACGGTATTACCGTCATTCGCATTAGCATTAGGGCCAATCGCGGTTATTACAAGATTTATTCGCTCTAATATGATTGAAGTTTTGCAGAGTGATTATATTAAGCTAGCGAGAGCGAAAGGTATACCAATTAAGAAGATTATTATTAGGCATGCCCTTCGAAATGCGATTGTTCCAGTATTAACGTTTGTTGGACCGTTAATGGCTGGGCTTTTAACGGGAACTTTCATTATTGAAAAGATCTTTGCGATTCCCGGTCTCGGAAAATATTTTGTAGATAGTATTTTTAACCGAGATTATCCAGTAATTATGGGAACAACAATTTTCTATAGTGCATTATTAATTTCTTGTATTTTCATTACAGATATTATTCACCGTATTGTTGATCCGCGTATTCGTTCTATTACGTAAGGAGGGGGGCATTTAAATGGGAGCTTATGAAATCAATAAACAGTTATTAACGAATGAAGAGAAAAAAGAATTAACGATAAATAAAGAGCAGCAAACGATTAGTCGAAAAAAAGAAGTGTTTCGTAAGTTTGTATCAAATCCGATCGCAGTTCTAGGAGCGGTGACATTATTACTCATTATTATTTTCTCTCTTATCGGTGAAAGTTTAACCCCTTTTACCGCGAGTGAACAAGTAAAAGAGGCGACAAATTTACCTCCTAGTAGTGAGCATTGGTTCGGAACAGATGATTTAGGTCGGGATATTTGGGCACGTACTTGGGCTGGTGGGAAAATTTCATTAGTAGTTGGATTAATAGCAGCCGTTCTTGATATAGGACTTGGTGTACTGATTGGGGGATTTAGTGGATATGTGAGAGGGCGTAATCGCCTTGGAACGTTAATTGATGAGTGGATTGTACGAGGGATTGAAGTATTATACGGTATTCCATATTTATTAATTGTTATTTTACTATTAATCATTATGAAACCAGGACTTTTTACAATTATCATTGCTCTTGCATTAACAGGGTGGATTGGTATGGCACGTCTCGTTAGGGCACAAGTCTTATCTTTAAAGCAAAGAGAATTTGTTATTGCAGCAGAGCGATTAGGTACATCGCATATGAAGATTATATACGGACATATCATTCCGAACTTAACAGGCATTATTATCGTAAATTTATCATTTACAATTCCCGCAGCTATTTTCTCAGAATCATTTTTAAGTTTTATCGGACTCGGGGTACAATCACCAGCAGCAAGCTGGGGGACGATGACGAACGATGCGCTCGGGACACTATTAAGTGGGGAATGGTGGCAACTTTTCTTCCCATCGCTGATGATTGCGCTCATCATGTTCGCATTTAATGCAATTGGTGATGGTTTGCAAGATGCAATTGATCCAAAAATCGTAAAAAGGAATCGAAAGGAGAAAAAACATGGGACAGCTCTTATCTTTAGAAAACGTAACATTGGCCGTTGAAAAAGAGAATAGTAAGCAAGCAATTGTGAAGCATGTTTCCTTTTCTATTAACGAAGGTGAAATCGTTGCACTTGTAGGAGAAAGTGGTTCAGGAAAAAGTGTTACAGCACAATCCATTGTCGGACTAAATCAAGAATCTATTCACATCGATGATGGAAGCATTTCTTTCCAATCTCAAGGATTAACGAATTTACAACAATCAGAATGGAATCAAATTCGAGGGAAAGATATTTCGTTTATCTTTCAAGACCCTCTGTCCTCTTTAAATCCGACGATGAAAGTAGGAAGGCAAATTACAGAGGTGATCTTGCAACATGAGAAAAAATCGAAAAGAGAAGCAAAAGAAATTGCGATTAACTTATTGAATGATTTAGGGATACATGAAGCAGAGAAACGTTTTGAACAGTACCCACATCAATTAAGCGGAGGTATGAGGCAACGTATTTGTTTAGCAATTGCGTTTGCGTGTCACCCAAAGCTCGTTATTGCAGATGAGCCTACAACTGCATTAGATGTAACGATTCAAAAGCAAATTATGGGGTTATTAAAAGAGCGAAAAGAAAAACAAAATACGAGTATTTTATTAATTACCCACGATTTGGCACTTGTACGTGAAGTAGCCGATCGAGTAGTTGTGATGTACGGGGGACGTGTTGTTGAAAAAGGGACGATACAAGAAGTGATAGGTTCACCTAAGCACTCATATACGAAAAGTTTATTGCAAGCTATTCCAAATATGGATGATTCCGAAAAGGTACTTAGGTCCATTGAGGGAACAACACCATCAATTGAAACGCTAAATAGCTTTGGGTGCCCATTTGTAAATAGATGCCCAGTAGCAATACAAGAATGCATTCATCGTTTCCCTGATAGAACATCATATTCTGAGGAACACAGTTCACATTGTTGGCAACATGTTTTAGAGCATGGCCAAGCGAAATCAAAAGAGAAGGTGAATGCCTCATGACGACAGATTTAATTACTGTAAAGCAAGTAACGAAAACGTATGGAAGTAAGAAGAAAGAAATAGCGGCGTTAAAAGATATATCACTTTCTATCCCGAAAGGAACAACGCTTGGCATTATTGGAGAAAGTGGTTCAGGGAAAACAACACTTGGTAAGCTCATAGCTGGGATCGAGAGCCCAACGTCTGGTGAAATTGATTATAACGATCAAGTTGTTCACAAGTTGAAGTCAGCTCATAAGCGAGATTTCTTGCAGAAAGTACAATTCATTTTTCAAGATTCAACAGCTGCATTAAATCCGCGCTGGAAAGTACGCGATAGCGTAACAGAAGGATATATTTCATTCGGTTTAGGTGATAAAGGATTGAAAGATGAGGTAGCAGGTGATGCGCTAGAACGTGTTGGATTAGATAGACGATATATTGATCGATACCCACACGAATTTAGCGGGGGACAACGTCAACGGATCGCTATTGCAAGGGCGTTATTATGTGATCCAGAAGTATTAATCCTGGATGAACCAATTTCAGCATTAGATGTTTCACTTCAAATCCAAATTGTGCACTTGTTGCAAAAGATTCAAAAGGAACAAGGCTATACATATTTATTTATCGCACATGATTTACCGATGGTTCACTACTTATGTGAAAAAGTGGCTGTCTTATATAAAGGAGAACTTGTTGAATTTGGAAATACGGATGAAGTGTTCCGTAATCCACAACATTCTTATACAAAAACATTATTAGCATCAACACCAAAAATTTCAGGTTAAAGGAGAATGTAAGATGAAGAAGTTTTTATTATTTGTCATTATGACCGTATTAGCAATTACTTCTGTAGCTTGTGGCAAGAAAGATACTTCAAAAGCAAGTGCTAGTAAAGGAGACCGTTTTGTAACGAATCTTGGTAGTGACCCTTACACGCTAGATTCAGCGATTTCAACAGATAATAACTCTAATTATGTAATTGAGCACTTATTTGCAACTTTGTATAGACAGACAACTGACGGGAAGTTTGAAAAGGATTTAGTAGAGAAAGAGGAAGCTGGAGCGGATGGAAAAGAGTATACATTCTATTTGAAAAAAGGATTAAAATGGTCTGATGGCTCCCCGTTAACAGCAAAAGATTTTGAATTTGCTTGGAAGAGAATATTAAATCCTAAAACGGGTTCTATGAATGCAACAGAACTATATTTCATTAAGGGTGGAGAAGCATTTAATACAGGGAAAGGTGCAGAAGATGCAGTAGGAATTCAAGCTGTAGATGATGTAACTCTAAAGCTACAATTTGAACATCCAGTGACATCTATTAAACGGACATTATCCCAGTCGTTATATATTCCACTTAATAAAAAATCTATTGATGAAAAAGGTAAACTAAAAGTAGATCCAAAAGAATTAATTACAAATGGTCCTTTCACATTGAAAGAATGGAAGCATAATCAAACGATTATTTTAGAAAAAAATAAAGAGTTTCATGATAAAAAAGTAGCATCAAAAGAGATTGAATTCCGTATTATCCCTGAAGGTAAAACAGCGTATCAATTATATAAATCTGGAGAATTAGATTTACTATCTCACATACCAACAGATTTAGTTGAAAAGGAACAGAATAATAAAGAGTTTAAAAAAATGCAAGACTACTCAACTCATATTTACTCATTTAATTCAGAAAAGCCGCCATTTACAAATGCGAAAATTCGTAAAGCTTTTGCAATAGCTGTAGATCGCAAGTTTATCGTAGAGAAAATATTAAAGAATAATGCAAAAGAAGCATATGGCTTTGTGCCAGAGGGAGCAAAAACAGAAAGTGGTCGCGACTTCCGTAAAGAGAAAGGTGACTATTTTAAATATGATCCTGCAGTAGCTAAGACTCTATTAGAAGAAGGAATGAAGGAAGAAGGATGGACTACACTTCCAGAAGTAACAGTGAAATATTCAGATAAGAAGAAAATAGCTGAAACACTTCAAGAAATGTTTAAGAAAAATCTTGGTGTAGATGTAAAAATAGAAGGTAAAGAGTGGAAAAGTTATATTGATATGTACAAACAAAGTGACTTCCAAATTGCATATATGGGATGGGGAGGATCTACATTAGATCCAGCTGCACAATTAGAAATTTATGCAGGTGATGGTCCAAATAACTATGCAAAATGGTTTAATAAAGACTTCGATAATTTAATTAATCAAGCAAAATTAGAACAAGATGAAAATAAACGCTTTGACTTATTACATCAAGCAGAGGATATTATGTTTACAGAATATCCTTTAATCCCACTTGTATTCCCAACAGATTCTTATTTACAAAAATTATCTGTATCTGGATTAGAATACTATGTAGGATCTCAACCGAGCTTACGATATGCTAAAAAATAAAATAAAGAAGTAGGCAACCGCCTACTTCTTTATTTTATTTCTCTTTTATATTCTTTTTTCGTTCCATCAGAGAAGACAACTTCTAAATCAAACTTTTGATAGTCTTTATCAAGTTTGAACACATTTACTACTTGATCGATTACTTCTTGGTCAGGAGTATCTTTATCAAATTTTAATTCTTGTAGAAGTGGGCTTAATTTTGTAATAGCCTCGTCACCTGTAAACTTTGCATTTGATTTGTGGTCTTCAAGTTTTGCTTCCATTTTTTTATCTGCTGCTGCATTTTTATAATCAGCCTCGTAGTCTTTCTTCGTATCTTGATAGTCTGCATCTAAACTAAATTCATTGAAGTTAAGTTTTAAATCAGCAGGAGCTTCATTTTTTGCTTCTTCAGTAGTTTTCTTATTAGAAGTTGTATCTTCTTTCGCAGGAGCTTTACATCCTGTTAATACAGGTACTAGCATAAGCGCTAATAAAACTGATAGTAAAATTCTCATTATAATTTCCTCCTTATGTAAATTCGTTCTATACAAGTTTTTCCCAAAATCATGTAATTATGTATGTGTTGAAAATAAATTATTAACTTGTAGCCACAAAGTTTAATTCGCAATTTAAATCAAAAATGATTTGTATGTATATGGTAAATTAAGGTTGTGAGGGGGTACTAAAATGCATGGAGAATATAAAGAGATGATAAAACAAGCAATTGAATATATAGAGGATCACTTACATGAGGAGCTTACAACAGAAAGAGTGGCGTCTCACAGTGCAGTATCGATGTACCATTTTCATCGCATCTTTCAAAGATATGTTGGGATGAGTGTAACGGATTATATTCGAAAGAGAAGGTTAACTCATGCTGCGCAAGTTTTAGTGTCAACGGAGAGAGCTGTTATTGATATTGCAGTGCAATACGGTTTTTCCTCACAAGAGGCATTTACAAGAGCTTTTAAAAGAATGTTTCAATTGCCACCAAAGAAATATCGAAAGTACTTTCAGTCATTTTATATAGAAAGAGAGGGTGTTTCAATGCAAAAAGGTATACCGAAAGGATGGATCTTAAGTGGAAGTCATCCTGCTGAATATGAGATGGGTTTAGATTATGAAGTTGCCCATCAAGGAAAAGTATCTGCATACATAAAAGCAAAAGAGAATGTTACGCACGGAGGATTTTCAACATTAATGCAAATGTTCCGAGCCGATAGATATGTAGGTAAAAGATTACGTTTAACAGCATTTGTTAAGAGTGAGAACGTAAGAGATTGGGCAGGATTGTGGATGCGAGTAGACGGAAAAGATACAGAACCACTCGCTATGGATAACATGCAAAATCGCCCAATTAAAAATACGAATAACTGGCAATCGTATTCGGTTGTATTAGATATAAAAGAAGGAGCGCTTGGTATTGCATTTGGTGTCTTATTAGCAGGAGAAGGTTGTGTGTGGCTAGATAGTATTCGATTTGATGAAGTGGATGAAAAAATTCCTTCAACAGATTTGGCTGAAAACTTTTATGAAACACTCCTAGAAGAGCCGGTAAATCTGCAATTTGAAGAGATAGAAAAGTAAGGAGAAAAGATATGCTCAAATATGTAAAACTAATAAGTATTAGTTTAGTAGTATCGTCTTGTATTATGGGAATTAACTATTTCATTAGCTATCTTTGGTCAGGGCATATACCCTCTTTGACGTGGAGAACATATTTGATGTTTGTGTTTATATTTATGATGAGTTTTGGTTCAATGCAAAAAGAAGGGGAAGAGGATTATTAAAAATAGTCTTCTTCGCCTTTCTTTCATTAACACAAATGTTCATAATTGTTTTCGGAAATGCAGGTATGATCTTTAATATAATTTCACTATCGTTACAACTTGTAAGTTCGGGTGTAATTGTACCACACGAGATGCTTTCTAAAACATATGAAACAATCGGCGAATTATTTCCCGCAACATATGCAGCGAATGGCTATTATACAATAATATTTGGGGGAGTTAGTTTAGAAAAAAATATTATTTCATTATTAGTCATTATATTAGTTACACAATTGGTAGCAGTAATTACTGTATCTATAAAAGGAATAGTAAAGAGAAGAAGTCATGTAGTTAAAGAAGTATAAAATAAAAAAGGTATCCTGCGATTGGATACCTTTTTTATTTTAATATTTTGCAACTTCTGTCCACTTGTAGTTAAATTCACCGCCGAAGTCAGTTGTTACAAGCCCTTTAATAAATCCGCGTTGTAGGTAAGAACGACCTTGTTGGTATAAAGGAGCGACAGCACCGTCTTGTAATAGGATTTTTTCAGCTTGCTTCATTGCTTCAAAGCGAGCCTTTTCATCGCCAGCTAAATCTGTTTTCACTTTATGAATGAGCGCATCGTACTCTTTGTTAGAGTATTTATCGAAGTTATAAGCGCTATCTGTTGTAAATAAATCTAAGAATGTAATTGGATCAGCGAAGTCAGGGCCCCAGCCATCAATACCGATTTCATAGTCACCACTTAATAGTAGTTTCAGCTGTTGTTTACGTGGTTGTGGTTTTAACGTCAATGTTAATCCATCTAGATTCTTTTCTAGTTCACCTTTTAAATATTCACCAGTCTTTTTAGCTAAAGCATTATCACTTGTTAATAGTTCGATTGTTACTTTGTCAGTACCAAGTTCTTGTTTCGCTTTTTTCCAGTTTTCTTTTGCTGTTTTCACATCATCTTTGACTAGGTTTCCATTTTCTTTACGGAAGTCAGTGCCTTCTGGACTTTTCGCGAATTTCGCAGGAACCACTCCTTCAGCTGGAACAGCACCATTATTTAAAATTGTTTCTACGTATGCTTTTTTATTCATTGCTCCGTTAATAGCAAGCCGTGCATGTTGATTTTTTAATGTTTCATTTTTTTGATTGAGTCGTAAGAATTGAATACCAACTTCAGCGCGGTCCTTGAAGTTTGGATCGCCCTTATATTTATCAACAAACTCTGCAGTTAAAGCAACACGATCGATTTGTCCTGAATCGTATAAGTTAACTTCTGTAGACTTATCTTTAACGACATTGAAGTTGATTTCTTCTAATTTTACAGTTTTGGCATCCCAATAGTTAGGGTTCTTCTTCAATTGGAAGCTTTGCTCGTGTTTCCAGTTATCTAATGTGAAAGCACCGTTGTAAATTAAATGATTTGTTTCTAAACCATATTTATCGCCCTGAGATTTTAAGTAATCTTCATTAATTGGTAAGAATGTTGAGAATGTCGTTAAGCTTAAGAAGTAGGGAACAGGACGGTCTAGTTGTACTTCTAACGTTTTATCATCAAGAGCTTTGACCCCTAGTTGATCAATTGGTAATTGTTTCTGGCTTATTTGTTTCGCATTCTGTATATCGAAGAATAAGAATGCATATTCAGCTGCTGTATCAGGATTTACGGCACGTTGCCAAGCGAAGACAAAGTCCTTTGCTGTAACTGGAGTACCGTTTGACCATTTTGAATCACGCAGGTGGAATGTATATTTTGTTTTATCAGGACTAAGGTCAACCGACTCAGCAACACCAGGAATTGGTTTGTTATCTTCTCCCATTGCATATAAACCTTCAAAAACATTGCGCATTACGCTCATGGATTCCCCATCCGTTGCTTTTGCAACATCCATTGTTGGAATTTCTGAAGCGAATGATAAGTTAATTGCCTGCTTATCAGGTGCTTTATCATTTGCTTTCGCTCCGCTTGCATGATCTTTATTTCCCCCGCAAGCAGTTAGTAATAGACTTGCCCCTAAAACAGATGCAACAACAGGTACAACTTTTTTCTTCATTGTTCGTTCCTCCCTAAAAGTGTTGTTCGTAACGTCGTAATTTCCAAGTTTTGAAGTGTAGCTATAGAAGAAGAGAAAACCTATTATAGATATGTGTATGTAGTTAATCAGATGTTCTATATGTATATACATGTTGAACTATAATCTATCGTTATATGTTTCAACGTAGTAGACGTTATATTTTGATGGTGAAATATTTCGTTTCTTTGATTATTTAGAATATTAACACTGGAAATAACTATATGTCAATAATAAAAATAGATTGTTAATTTCTTAGAATAATATATTAAAAAAGCAGATTTCCTCGTATTAGGGAATCTGCTTTTCATATGTTTTGCTAAAAAAATAATTGGTGTGGGCTAATAATCAGTGGAGGATGAAGAAAAACCCACTGATTAAAGTTGCGCTTTATTTTTCAATTTTTGCCCATTTGAAGTTTAATTGACCTGCAAAGTCTACTTGCACAATTCCTTTCACATAAGAACGTTCTAAATAAGATTCGCCTTTTTGGTAAAGAGGAGCGATAACAGAGTCTTTAAATAATATTTTCTCGGATGCTAGTAATGCTTCCCAGCGAGCTTTTTCATCACCGGCTAAAGTCGTTTTCACTTTTGCTATTGTTTCATCAAACTCCTTATTAGAGTAATGATCTAAGTTGTAAGGGTTATTCGTTGTAAATAGCTCAAGGAATGTAATTGGATCCGCAAAGTCAGGGCTCCAGCCGTCAATTCCAATTTCGTAGTCACCTTTTAATAAAAGTGAAACTTGTTGTTTACGTGGTTGCGGCTTTATATTTACTGTTAATCCATCTAAATTCTTTTCTAGTTGTCCTTTTAAGAATTCACCAGTTTTCTTTTCAAGGTCACCGTCACTTGTTAATAGTTCTAACGTTATTTTTTCAGACCCAAGTTCTTGTTTTGCTTTTTTCCATAATTCTTGAGCAGATTTTGTATCAACCTTTGTTAAATCGCCGTTTGCAGCACGGAAGTCTGTTCCGTCAGGTCCTTTTGCAAAGTTTTTCGGCACGAGACTAGAGGTTGGGGTAGAGCCGTCATTTAATAACGTATTTACAAAGGATTTTCGATCAATTGTTTGATCGATTGCTTGGCGTGCAGAAACGTTTTGAAGTACTTTGTTTTGTTGATTCATACGTAGAAACTGTACCCCTACGTTTGGCCGTTCTTTAAAGTTAGCATCCTTTTTATATTTATCAACGAAGTCAGATGTTAGTTTGATACGATCTAATTGTTTTGACTCGAATAAATTTACTTCTGTAGATTTTTCTTTTACGACGTTAAAATTGATTTCTTCCAGTTTGACAGTATCTTTATCCCAATAGGTAGGGTTTTTCTTAAATTTAAAGCTTTGCTCATGCTTCCAATCGCTTAGTGTAAAAGCTCCGTTGTACAAGATTGTATTGTCTTCTAAAGCGTACTTATCACCTTGTGATTTAAAGAATTCCTCGTTAATTGGTAGAAATGTTGGGAACGCTGTTAAGCTAATAAAGTACGGAACAGGACGTTCTAATTCTACCTCAAACGTATGGTCATCAATTGCTTTTACACCAAGTTGATCGGCTGGAAGTTCTTTGTTGTTAATTTTTGTTGCGTTTTTAATATCAAAGAATAGAAATGCATATTCAGAGGCTGTTGCTGGATCGACAGCTCTTTGCCAAGCAAAGACAAAATCTTTCGCTGTGACAGGAGTGCCGTTTGACCATTTTGAATCTCGTAAATGGAATGTGTATTTCGTTTTATCGCCACTTACTTCATGAGATTTTGCAACGCCAGGGACAGGTTTGTTGCCTTCACCAAGATTATACAAACCTTCAAATACGTTTCTCATTACTTGACCAGAATCAGTATCTGTAGCACGGGCTGTATCCATTGTTCGTATTTCAGTAGGTGAAGATAAGTTTAAAACCTGTTTACTAGGTGCCTCGTCTTTTGCATTTGCTCCGCTTGCTTCGTTTTTATAACTACCGCAACCAGTTAATAAAATACTTACTCCTACAACTGATGCAATACCGGGTACAAACTTCTTTTTCATTTGATTTTCCTCCTAAATAATTAAGTTTGGATGATGATGAGGGAAATGAAAAATAAAAAATCCCTCTTTTCATATTGAGAAAGAGGGATTTTTACGTACAAGTTATGCACCCGTATATAAACGAAGTCCCTCATTCTATCTTTCAAGCACAAAGCTTGCAGGAAGTGGCACAGTGTTCAAAATGAACCTGTTGCCGAGGTTTCAAAGGGCCAGTCCCTCCACCTCTCTTGATACAATGAGTAAACGAATGAATTTTATTAATTTTTGTGTTTCTTTGATAATTCAAAATCTTACACCTTGGATAATGAAGTGTCAACCAATTGAAATATAGTTTAAATTTTCAGTTTTATTAAGTGAAAAAAACCACTGCATATGGCAGTGGTTTTTCTACTAGAAGTTAAAGTTATCTGGATCTGGACCAACGCGACGCTCTTCATTTAGAGCTTGAATTGCTTTCATGTCATCAGCACTTAATTCAAAATCGAATATATTTGCATTTTCAATAATGCGATGTTCTTTAATAGATTTAGGGATTGTTACAACTTCATTTTGTAAATCCCAGCGTAAAATAATTTGTGCAGTTGATTTATTATATTTTGTCGCAATGTCTTTTAATGTTGAATTATCCAGTAGTTGTCCCTGCATTAATGGTGACCAAGCTTCAAGCTGGATGTTATGTTCTTTACAGAAAGCGTGTAGCTCTTCTTGTGCTAAACGTGGGTGGTATTCCACTTGGTTGACCATTGGCTTAATCTCAGCGATTTCAAATACGTCTTGTAAGTGGTGAATGTGGAAATTACTCACACCGATAGCACGAACACGGCCATCTTTATAAAGTTTTTCTAACGCTTTCCATGATTCAGTATATTTCCCTTTTACAGGCCAATGTACTAAATATAAATCTAAATATTCTAGACCTAATTTCTCTAATGTAGTTTCAAATGCTTGAAGTGTTGTTTCATATCCTTGATCGCTATTCCATACTTTTGATGTAACAAATAATTCTTCACGTGAAACACCTGATTCACGAATCGCTTGTCCAACGCCTTCTTCGTTTTGATAAATTGCTGCAGTATCAATGCTGCGATAGCCATTTTTAATTGCTGCTTTTACAGATTCAATTACTTCTGAACCATCTTCTACTTTAAAAACACCTAAACCGAACCAAGGCATTTTTACACCGTTATGTAATGTTGTATAGTCTTTTAAACTTGTTAAATTCATATTATTTCCCCCTAGCTTTTTTGTTTGTTGCTTCTACTGCTTTTTGAATTGCCTCTGAAAAATTATATTCATATAAAGCTTTGAGACCCTCAGCTGTGGAACCACCTGGTGTTGTCACTTGTTCGCGGAGGTTAGCTGGATCTTGCGTTTGTTCAAGCATAGAAGCAGAGCCGGAAATCATTTGAATGACAAGGTGTTTTGCGGTTGCTTCATCGACTCCATAATTTTTTGTTGCTTCAATTAAGCTTTCAGCAAAGTAATAAAGGAAAGCTGGTGCACTTCCAGTAACTGCAGTAAGCTGATGAACTTCTTCTTCAGTGCAAAGTTGCGAAGTGCCAATGCCTCTTAAAAGCAGTTGCAGGGTTTCTTGATGCATCTCGTTTACTGATCGTCCCATTGTATATAAGGAGATAGACTTTCCAATTTCAGCAGCTGTATTTGGCATAATCCAAGCGACAGGTGTTCCCCCGGGAAGTTTTTCTTCTAAATAAGATGGGCCAATGCCAGCAGCTACCGTTACGACAAGTTGATTCGATAGTAACGGAGATAATTCTGCTAATAATTCTTCATGTGCAGAAGGTGGCATTGCTAAAACAATCGTATCAACAGATGTAACATGCTGCTTCCAATCTGTTGTGATAGACACATTATATCGCGCTCGTAATTGTTCTAGCTTTTCTACGTTGCTGCGGTTAGAAACGATAATTTCTTCGATGTATTCTTTGCTTGTTTTAAGTAATCCGGAAAATATAGCTTCTGCCATACGACCAGCACCAATAAATAGAATTCGATGTTTAGTTAGCATATCCTTTATTCCTTTCTAGTGAAGATATGTTATAAAAAACGATACCATTTTTAAGAGGATTTTGTAAAAAGAAAAGAATTATCGTGAAAAGGATGAAAATGGAGGGAGGAGGGTTAATACAAATAAGGTTATAAAAATTATTATACTTAAAAAATAGTTGTAATAAAAAATCCCTGAAGCATAATTGCTTCAGGGATTAATAGATTATAAGTTTATGCTTTTGTCATACCTAACAATACAGCGCCGCCGATAATTAAAACACTACCTAGTGCAATAAAGATCAATTGACGTTTTGTTTTCTTTTCACCTAAGAAGACAATCGCACCGAATGTTGAGATAACGATTCCAGTTTGAGATAATGGGAAGCTTGTTGCTACTCCGACACGTGGTAATGAAAGAAGTAAGAATAAGTTTCCAGTTCCCCATAGTAAACCAGATAAAGCATTACGGATTGCATATTTGTTAAATGGTTTATGTTTAGATGTCAATACAACCGCACCGACAAACATACCAACTGCTTGTGGTAAAATAGCAGACCAACCATCGATATTATACCAACGAATAATAATTACATATACAAGGTAACCGAAAGTAGAAACAATTAAAGTAAGAAGTCCTTTTTTCAATTGTCCTGGTGGCTGTGCATTTTCTTTGTCATCTAGTGATGTGAATACAACACCAACTACGATTAATAGGATTGCAATCGTTCCCAGAACAATCGTTGTTGTAGTAGTCCACTCACGGAAAGCGATAACTCCAAAGATAGAAGTTGCAACAAGTTGCATACCAGTAGAAATTGTTACGGTAGTTGAAACACCTAGTTTTTCAACTGTTTTTAATTGGTTTACTTGTCCTAAAGCCCAGAATAAACCTGAAATAAAACCAACAATCAAGACTGTCATTGTTAAAGCTGGTTGAGTAAATACATACATAATTGTTGCGAAGAATAGAGCACCGATTGTCATACCTACCGTTTGGCTATATGCACCACCACCCATTTTTACGCTTACTAATAAGATGTTTCCCCATGCAATTGCAGGAAGAAGCGCTAATAAAATGTCCATTACAAGACTCCCTTCGATTTCCTATACCAATATAATTACATATCGTTCTAACGATCGGTAATGCCCCACTAATAGAGTAGAAGATTACCGATCGCTAAAACAGGATGAAGAATTCACGATATAAATGCGTTTTCATTTCTTCATTTTTTGAAACACCTCCATATAATAACAGGAAATTGCCTATTTTAGAAAGTGAATTCAAATAAAATGTATATTTTAATAAAATATAAAATTCAGTTATTTCCCATTGGTATATTTTATTTCCTAAGAAATAATGAAGCAGCTTCGACAAAAGCTGCTTTAAGGGTTAGTAATTCTTTTATTAATAAGCTGAATACATAGCAGAAATAGGAGTGACATACTAATAGTGATAACTACTAGTGTCCAAGCGAGTTGCATATTACTTGCATCAATCGCCATATAAATTGCAGTTGGGATTGTCTGTGTTTTACCAGGGATATTTCCAGCAAACATGAGCGTAGCACCAAATTCCCCTAGTGCACGAACAAAGCTTAAAATCATTCCGCTTAGTAAGGCCGGAAATGCAAGCGGAAGTGTGACGTGTAGAAAAACTTGATATTCACTTGCACCAAGGTCACGAGCACTTTCTTCAATTTGTACATTCGCGATAGAAAATCCTGTTTTTGCTGATTGGTACATAAGCGGAAATGCAACAACTGTAGAAGCAATGATCGCAGCAGTAGATGTGAACATAATAGACTGCTGAAATATTGATTCTACCCACGTTCCAATGGGACTATTATTTCCAAAAATGATAATGAGAAAAAAGCCGATTACGGTTGGCGGAAGTACCATTGGTAATAAGAAAATAGTTTCTAATATTACTTTATATCTCCATGAGGAGCGTGCTAGCGCTCGTCCGATTATCGTTCCTAAAATTGTAACGATAATGGTGGCGCATGCAGCTACTCGTAAAGATAGAAAGATCGGTGACAAAATGGCATCAAAGCTCATGGCAATTATGATAGGACTGTAAATCCATATTTCTTAAAGATAGATTGTGCATCTTTTGACTGCAAATACTCATAAAATGAAGTCGCCTCTTTCTTATGCTTAGATTCCTTTATAACACCTAAAGGATAGTGGATTGGCTCATGCGAAGTCGCTGCTGCTGTCTCGCCAATCTTTACTTTGTTTGAAATAAGAGCATCGGTTTTGTATACAATACCAGCATCGACATTACCTGTTTCTACATATGTTAACACTTGGCGAACATCTTTTGTAAATACGATTTTATTTTGAATGTCATTCCATAGATTTTCATGTGTGAGAGAAGCCTTTGCGTATTTTCCCGCAGGTACTGATTCAGGTGTACCAAGTGCGATTTTCTTGATTTTTTCATCTTTTAAATCTTGAATTTTTGTAAGAGAACTATCTTTTGGGACAACTAGAACGAGTTCATTTCCAAGAAGATTTTTCCCTTCTTTTTCATTAATAAATCCTTTTTTAACAAGGGTTTGGAATTTATCTTCGGCTGCTGAGAAGAATAAATCAGCAGGCGCGCCTTGTTCAATTTGTTGTTGAAGTGCACCAGAAGCACCGAAGTTAAAAGAAAGTTTAATATTAGGTTCTTTTTCTTTATATTTTGTTTCAATTTCTTTTAGTGCATCTTGTAAGCTTGCAGCAGCTGATATAGTAAGTTCTACTGCTTTTCCTTCTTTAGCAGTTGATTTTTCTTTCTTTTCGCCGCTTGTACATGCAGCACTAAATATAAGAAGAAAAGAAAGTATAAGTGCTCCGATGGATCGTAATGTAAACTTGTTCATAAAAAAATCCCCTTTCGTTTTGACATATTTAATTATAACTAATTATAACTAGATATAACTAGTTATAATTGAATATAATTTGAACGATATAGTTGTTTTTTAATATAGGAGAAATATTCTTTTCTTTGTTACAATGAAGAAAGAAAGTGAGGAATCGTCTATGGATCATCATTCCTACACAACGGAAGAAGTAGCGAAGCGATTAAAAGTATCAAAATTAACTGTATACGATCTAATTAAAAAAGGAGAACTGCCTTCTTATAGAATCGGTAGACAGATGCGCATTGATGCAACGGATTTAGAACAATATATAAAGCAAATGAAAACAGGGAAAATACAAGGAACTCCTGTAAAGAGTGAAGATAGTAGGGGCTTGGATACATTTATTATTAGCGGACAAGAACTAACGTTAGATATGTTGGCAAAACGTATAGAAAATCGCTTGCCAAGTTCAAATGTATTAAGGGCATATCAAGGTAGTTTAACGAGTTTAGTAAAGATGTATCAAGGAGAAGGAAGTATCGTTAGTCTGCATTTGTTTGATGGCGAAACGGGTACATATAATGTTCCGTATGTAAAACGTATTTTAGTTGGACAACCATGTACGATGATTAATTTATTAGCAAGGAACGTTGGGTTTTATGTGCAAAAGGGAAATCCAAAAAATATAAAAACATGGGCTGATTTATCTCAATCATCTATACGATTTGTAAATCGAGAAAAAGGTTCTGGCATTAGGGTGTTAGTGGATGAACAATTGCGCATTCAAAAATTAAATAAAGAGCGTATTAGTGGATATGAATGGGAAGAGTCGAATCATCTTGGTGTTGCCACGCAAGTCGCAAATGGAAAAGCTGACGTAGGAGTAGGGTCAGAAAAGTTTTCACAGATTGTAAACGTAGACTTTATTCCAATCATGAAAGAACAGTATGATTTAGTGATTTTGAAGAATAAAGAAAATGAAGAGCTGATCGAAGTTGTGAAAGATATTCTGCAATCGGAAGAATTTCGTAATGAATTAAAAGCGATTGGCGGATACGATATGACGAAAACAGGTCAAATTATATATGAAATAAACTAAAAAGCTGCTTGTCTATAAGACAAGCAGCTTTTTCTATATATAAAGGGGTTTGGGGAAACAAAGTATTAAACAAGACTTTGAGCAAGTGTATAAATGAAGGCCGTAAGAAGAGTAGCTCCACTTGCAAGTCCGATAAAGTCTGATTTGTTGAAAGTAATGTTGTTCATTATAATCTCTCCTTATTTGTTTAATGTAGTTGCAACGGCTTTTGCATCGACAAGTGCGGATAGCACCATGCCCATTGTATTTAAAAATTTGTTTAATTTCATTTTGTTCATCATGCGTATCCGCTCCTTTTCGAATTGTTGTTGCCCTGCTTTATGTCTTAATTATAGGAAATATGATCGCCTGCAACTATCGAATTAGCTTACGGGAGACTTACATTTTTGTAAGAAAAAAAGACATTCATGTAAGAATGTCCGTTAAAGCATATTGATATGATGATGCTCTTCAATTGTTTTTAAAAAGCTGCGCATTGAATTTGTCATGTAGCTATCTTTACGGCGTATGAAAACCGTTGAAATACTACCGTATTTTTCAGGAATTGCATGACAATGTACCTTACCTGCTTTAGAAAGATGATGGACAGCAGACTGTGGTACGAGTGTAATTCCAAGGCCGAGTGCAACACTGTTTAATATTGTCTCTAATATATTAAATTCCATAATTCTTTTTGGGAGCAAACCTTCATCTTTAAGCCATCGTTCTAGTTTGGAACGGTATCCACATCCGTGGTTAAAAACGAGTAGGGGCGTTGTTGTAAATTCTTCTATATGAAAAGCTTTATTTTGTGTTACAAGCATTAATTTTTCTGTACTAACATCGTATTGTTCAATTAGTGGATGTTTAATAGGCCCTGATATAAAGGCGCCATCTAATTGATGATCAAGTACTTCTCTAATCAATGCTTCTGTTAGACCTGCTTGTAATGATAAATCGACATTCGGATAGCGTTTATAGTAAGAAGATAAAATGGTAGGTAATGTACTTACTGTTTCGACTGTACCGATTTTTAATATGCCAGAGGGAGTTTCACTATCTAAAAATACTTGTTTTAGCTCGTCAACATCTTGCAAAATTTTATTAACATAAACGAGCATTTTTCTTCCTTCAGCTGTTAAAGTCATGCCTCGTTTATGACGATAAAAGAGCGGTGTTTTTAGCTCGTTTTCCAGTTGTTTAATACGAGCAGTTACATTTGATTGTACGTAGTTTAATTCCTTTGCTGCACCGCTTATACTACCGCGGTCGGCAACGCTTTGGAAGATTTGTAAGTCTCTTAATTCCATAGCATGATCCTCCTTGATGTTAACTATCATTATAAATGATAGTTAACATCATTTTGAATCATTTTACGTGATATATTTTTTCTTTTACAATTCTCTTTGTGCAAATAGAAAGAAGTGGGGGAATTGTGTTGAGAAAAGGTCAAATGATAGTAGGGGCTTTAGCATGTTTAATTGCAAGTATGTCATGGGGGGCGATGTTTCCGGTTGCTGATCATGCGCTAGAATACATAGATCCATTTTATTTTTCGCTTATTCGCTATGGAGCGGTGGCGATCGTACTGATTGTATTGTTGTTAATGAAAGAAGGAAAGCAGGCATTTCGTTTAGAGGGAAGAGGAAAGTTACTCGTCTTTTTCGGAACGATGGCGTTTACTGTATATAATGTACTTATATTTTTAGGTCAAATGTTAATGGGGAAATCAGGCGTGATGGTTGCTTCTATTATGGAAGCACTGATGCCGATGATTTCTATTTGTATTCTATGGGGATATAAGCATGTAAAACCGAAAAAGTATATGATAACGAGCATGATGATTGCTTTTGTAGGAGCTGTATTCGTTATTACGAAAGGTGATATGAGTTTCTTTTTAACATTGAAAGATAACATGTTTTCGCTGGCCTTTATATTTGTTGGTGTTGTAGGTTGGGTTATTTATACGATGGGTGGTCAAACATGTAGCGATTGGTCAACATTACGTTATTCTACGTTGACGTGTGTATTTGGTACGACTGTCACAGCGATTATAACTGTCATCATTACATCGTTTGGATACGTATCGGTTCCGAGTATGGGAACGATTTCTATCGTGAAATATGATTTATTGTTTATGATGACATTACCAGGTATCGTAGCGTTACTTGCTTGGAACTATGGTGTGAAAATTTTATCGTCCATTAATGGGATTTTATTTATTAATTTTGTACCAATCACGACTTTAGTTATTATGATGATGCAAGGATATCGAATAACAATGTTTGATATTATAGGGACTTTACTTGTTATTGCATCACTTATTCGCAATAACGTTTGTCAGAGAAAAGAAGAAAATATAAACAAGCGAATTTTACAAGAAGAGCAATTACGTCAAGCTGTTTAATAGGCAATTGGAGGATTTCACATGTTAGAAAGTTTATTGTTTTTCTTCGCCGTCGGA
The DNA here is from genome assembly GCF_038005545.1 of Bacillus sp. FSL M8-0063. Classification (NCBI taxonomy): domain Bacteria; kingdom Bacillati; phylum Bacillota; class Bacilli; order Caryophanales; family Bacillaceae; genus Bacillus; species Bacillus sp. FSL M8-0063. Next base: position 22,289 of record NZ_JBBOTJ010000002.1, on the reverse strand, counting down.
GTTGCCTGCGAGCTTGCAGCAATTAACCGAAATGGTCGTAAAAAGATAAAACAACAAGCTGAGCTGATACAGCTTTTAAAAGAATTAAAAGAAAGAAAAATGTAAAAAGACGACCGGGCATAGACGGTCGTCTTTTTCTATATAAAGGGGAAAGGGGACACAAAGTTATACAAGCGTAGCAGCGTAAATAAAAGCAGTAAGAAGAAGAGAGCCGCTAGCTAATCCTAAAAAATCTAATTTGTTAAAAGTGATGTTATTCATGATGCATTCTCCTTACTTGTTTAATGTAGAAGCAACAGCTTTTGCGTCGATTAGAGCGGAAAATACCATGCCCATTGTATTTAAGAAATTGTTCGTTTTCATTTTGTTCATCATATTGATCCGCTCCTTTTCGAATAGTTGTTGTTTCTTTCTGACTTAATTGTATGAAATATTTTGGGAAGTAACTATCGAATTAGCTTACAAGAAAATTACACTTTTGTAAGAATTGAAATGTAACAATTAATACTTAAATTTATTACCAACTCCTAAAACTTAGTGTTATAATCGTTGTAAGAGAATGATTATAATTCGGATGTTCAGAAAGGAACGAAACAAATGTATAAACCAATTACATTTTTGTTGAAATATATATTTAAAACAGCTGGGAAAGTAGAAGTGCAAGGAAGAGAAAAGTTACCAGAAGGCGGCCCGTATGTTGTTGCGTGTACACATACAAGTTTTATGGATGTATTAATGTTAGCTACAGGGATGTATCCGACCCAAATTCATTACATGGCCAAAAAAGAATTATTTGAAGGGAAATTCAAAAATTGGTTCTTTAAAAATGTAAATGCATTCCCTGTAGATCGTGCGAATCCAGGACCGAGTACACTTAAAATTCCGTCACGCCTATTAAAAGAAGGGAAAGTAGTAGGGATCTTCCCGAGTGGTACGAGATCAACAGAAGACGTGTCATTAAAAGCTGGGGCTGTTACGATTGCACTGCGTTCTAATGTCCCGTTAGTACCGGCAGCTTATGTTGGTCCATCAAGTGTAAAAGAATTAATAAAAGGGAAAAAGGCACAATTAATTTTTGGCGACCCAATTCAAATTGATGCTGAAGAACAAATCGATCGAAAAACAGCTATGAAAATGATGACAGATCAATTAAATGAGAAGTTTGAGGAGCTAAAGGAAACTTTGCAATCAAATCAAAAATAAGAAAAGACGACCGGGCATAGACGGTCGTCTTTTCTATTACTATTTATAATAAAGGGGAAAGGGGACACAAAAGTTATACAAGCGTAGCGGCGTAAATAAAAGCAGTAAGAAGAACTGATCCGCTAGCTAGTCCTAAAAAATCTAATTTGTTAAAAGTGATATTGTTCATAATGAATTCTCCTTACTTGTTTAATGTGGAAGCAACAGCTTTAGCATCGATTAGAACGGAAAATACCATGCCCATTGTATTTGAAAAATTGTTTGATTTTATTTTGTTCATCATATGAATCCGCTCCTTTTCGAATAATTGTTGCCCTGTTTCTGACTTAATTGTATGAAAAAAAGCGGAGAGTAACTATCGAATTAGCTTACAGGAAAATTACACTTTTGTAAGAAAAACGAATGGAGATGTAATAATGAGAAGGTTTGACATATGTTCATGGAATTCATTAAGTTAAAAGTAGAGGTGAGTGTATGGCTAATATTAAAGATATTGCAAAAATGGCGGGAGTTTCAGTTACGACTGTTTCGAGAGTATTGAATGATCATCCGTATGTAAGTGAAGAAAAAAGGAAAGCGGTTATGGAGATAGTTGAGAAGTTGAATTACTCACAAAACGCAAATGCCGTTCATTTATCAAAAGGGAAAACGAATATTGTTGGTGTAATTTTACCGTATATTAATCATCCATGTTTTGATGCGATGGTGGGCGGGATGATGGAGGTGGCGTTAGCCCATAATTACAGAGTGCTACTTTGCCAAACGAATTATAATAAAAAAGAAGAAATGAAAAGTTTACATATGTTAAAAACAAAACAATTGGATGGCCTTATTATTTGTTCTCGTGCGAATGATTGGGAAACGATAGAGCCGTATGCTTCCTATGGGACAATCGTTGCTTGTGAAGATAATGATATTTCAAATATCTCAAGTGTATATACGAATCATTCGGCAGCTTTTCAATTAGGAATGGATTATTTGATTGAGAAAAGTTATAAAAAAATTGGTTATTGTACGGGAAGGAAATTAGGTCCGAGTAGTCAAAAACGTTTTGATGTTTATAAACAGCAATTGCAATCTATAGATGAAGAAGTGAAGGAAGAATGGATTTTCACAGAATGTTTTACATTAGAAGATGGTGTGAAAGTGGCTCATAAATTAAAGGGGATGCAGCATCTTCCTGAAGCATTAATAGTAGCAGGAGATGAAGTAGCGATTGGGGTTATGACAGAAGCTGAAAAATTAGGTATTCAAGTTCCTGAGGATTTAGCGATTATTGGCTTTGATAATCAACCTATTTCGCAAGTGTTACAACTTACAACCATTGATCAAAATTTAAAGGAAATAGGTAAAAAGGCCTTTGAAATGTTTTACAGGCAAATACGTGATGAAAGTTCTAAACAAGAAAAAGTGGAAATTCCATATGAACTTGTGGAACGCTCTACCGTTTAGCTTCAATCCGTTATGTGTAAATCACATAACGGATTGTTTTTTTTGAAATATCTTTGACAGGAAACGCGTTTCATACTTTATAAAGGAGTTACACCGGTCTGTAATAATCCATGGATTCTTTTCAAAATAGTATTTGGAGGGATATGCATGAATGAACTTTTATTGAGTATGAAAAAGTATATAGAAGATGATGAAAAGGTTTTGGCTTTTGTCGTAGGGATATTTGAGAAGGATAATTTTACGCTATCGTATCAACATGGGATTTTTGCTGCTACTACTAGACGTCTTCTCTTTTATGGGAAATTTCCATACTATCCTGCAACATTTAAAGATTATTCATATTTGCATATAGATAGCATAGATTTTCGTCCGCATTTCGAATGTACTTGTAGTCATGAAACCATTCGAGCTAAGTATATTCAGAAGGGGAATGTGGAGCGATTTGTCCGTACAGTTAGAGCGAATATGAATAATTAATCACCCCTTTGTTTAAACATAATATCCCGATCTTTAAGAGTAAAAATGCGTAATAAAAACAACTTCTAAACCTCTAGGAGATAGTGATACAATGTCAAATGGGGGGAGGTATGAACTATGGTTAATCAACGTATAAAGGAAATAACACTAATTACAATTGGTTCATTATTATTCGCAATTGGTATTAATTACTTTGCAATTCCAAACCGTTTATCAGAGGGTGGAATTATTGGTGTAACGGTTGTTACGTACTATTTATTTGATTGGTCGCCGGGGATTGTGAACTTTGCTATAAATGCAATTTTACTAGTTATTGGTTATAAATTTTTTGATAAAAAAACGATGGTTTATACAATTTTAGGGATTGTAGAAACATCCTTGTTTTTATATGTTACGGAACATATTGAGTATCATGTAAATAGTGATACGTTATTAGCGGCTCTATTCGCTGGCTTATTTGTCGGTGTCGGATTAGGCTGTATGTTCAAAGCTGGAGGTACATCAGGAGGATCAGCAATTTTAGCTCAGTTAGCAAATCAATATTTAGGGTGGAGCGTTGGTAAAGGCGTACTTATTATTGATATTGTTGTAATTGCTGGTTCAGTATTTATCATAGGACAAGAAAAAGCAATGTACACACTTGTTGCAGTATTTATCGGAGCGAAAGTGATTGATTTCATTGTAGAAGGAATGGATACAAAAACAGCTGTTACAATCATCTCAAATCAACCAGATTTAATACGTGAAACTATTACGAAAAACATGACACGCGGTGTCACTGTATTAGAAGGACGCGGCGGATATACTGGTAAAAATAAAGAAGTGTTATATGTTGTTATAAATAAACAAGAGCTTGTTAAGTTAAAGCAAGTTATTAGTCGAGTAGATGAAGATGCTTTCGTTGTTATTCATGATGTACGTGATGTACTTGGCGGTGGCTTTAAAGCGAGCTAAAAGGTGAACGAGTAAATTCGTTCACCTTTTTTAATTCTTACAAAAATGTAAGTGTAATGTAATGAGATTCAATAGTAGATTTTATTCCTTCTTTTTAAAATGGATGTATATATATCCTGCAGAGGAGGAAGATTGATTATGAAGAAAAAAATGATCACTACTATAATAGCGATGATAGTGATAGTAGTAATGTTACTGCCTACGAAACTTGGACCAGTTATCGATAAATATAATCCACTTTATAAGACGAAAGAATACTATACGGTCGTGAATACAATTGGTCAGCATATTGGTGATGAGTGGTATGAATATGAATTTATTGCATTTGACGAACGTGGAAGAGAACAAAAAATAAAGAAGACTGTTAAGCATATGTTAAAGAGAGATGAAGCGTTAAAGGTGTATGCAAAAGGACGCTACGGAGAGGCGATTGAAGAAATTGAAGCTGTAAATATTCCTATTAATGCGAAGAGTAAACTTTTAACGATGAGATAGCGGGTTATACCCCCGCCTATTTTTTGTCGAAAATAAAAATACTAGGTAGGGGTATTTTAGAGTTCATGAAAAAGCCTTAGTCCGTATGGACTAAGGCTCTTTTTATTATATAAAGGGGAAGGGGGTACATTGTAGTAGCATGAGTGAAAGGTATAAGAAGAGTAGCTACTAGCAATGTAATTTGGTTATGTGAGTGTTCTTCTTATTTGGCTTGCTTTCTAACTTTATTGTACGAGATATAGGTAAGAGAAACTATCGAATTACATTACACATAGCTTACAAACATGTAAGTCTTCTGTAATGTAATTCGATGGTTAAAAGATAGTGAATTTCATATAGTGTAATTAGAAAGTCTCACTGTATTACTTTCTGTTTGTAATATTAATGAAGAATGAAAAACCAACTACTTTTTAATAGCCCTCATCTTTATTTGGATGAGGCTCTTTTTATAAACCTTACAACATTGTAAGGTTTACGTAAGTTAATTCGATAGTAAATTTGTCATATTTTTTGCATAATAGATACAAATAGATAAAATAATTAGGGATATAGTAAGAAGGGAGAAAATTGGGATGCGTAAAGAAGAAGTAGTGAAGTTTCCAATTAAAGATTTCTGTAGCTACTTTACTGTTGCCGTAGTATGTATTGGATTATTTGATATCATAACAAACTTAATTGTTAAATAATATAGATGATAAAACAAGAAGGGGGATCCTTTCTTGTTTTTTTTTTATGGGGGAATAAAGATGAAATGGATTGATAGTCATATACATGTTGATCAATATAAGGATGAAGAAAAAAGCAGGTTACTTAAAGATGTGGAAAATAGTGAAGAGATAAAGGGGCTTATTGCGGTATCTATGAATTATCAATCATGTAAAGAAACTTTATCTTTAGCAAAGCGATATCCTTTTGTACATCCAGCAATAGGTTTTCATCCGGAGCAACCGATTCATAAAGAAGAATGTGAGCAAATTTATAAATTAATTGAAGAGCATGTAGAAGACATAGTTGCGATTGGTGAAGTAGGCTTACCGTATTATTTAAGAAAAGAAGATGAGCGCATTACTATCGATTCATATATACCAGTGTTACAACGATTTGTTGAACTAGCTAGTAAATATGATTTACCCATTATATTGCATGCAGTGTATGAAGATGCTGATATTGTATGTGATTTACTGGAGAAATATAAAGTTTCACGTGCACACTTTCATTGGTTTAAAGGAAGTGAAATAACAATGAAACGGATGATGAGGAACGGTTATTATATTTCTATTACGCCAGATGTTTTACATAAGGAGAAAATTAGAAAAATTGTTTCGTATTATCCACTTGAATATATGATGGTAGAAACAGATGGACCGTGGAAATTTCAAGAGGATGTTATGACGCATCCGATAATGATTCGAGAGGTATTAAAGGAAATTAGTGTTATAAAAAACATATCTGTTGATAAGGTTGCGAAAACGATATATGAAAATACGATTCAATTTTACCCCGCATTAACGGGCAGTAAGACTCCCACCTCAAAATTCGACGAATGCGGAGGCGTTAGGTGGGAAATCAACTGCCCGTAAAAACCCGATTGGTGAGGGCTGATAATCAGTGGGGGATGGACAAAACCACCACTGATTAAAGTTTCACTTTATTTGAAAGGATAGGAGCGTTACTCTTGTCCTTTTTATTATGAATAATTTTTCTAATATTTTCTATAATTTATGAAAATAATCAATGGGTTATTAATAACATGCCACGTTTTGGTTTTATATTAGGATTCTAATTTTTTTGCACGTCTTAATAATAAAAGAAAGACAATGATGAAGAAACCAAGTATAAGGAAGAACCCATATTGTTTTACATAATCCATTACGTCACTTACGCCTGTTGGTTTTTCAACGTGAATGCCGTCTTTATTAGTAGTAATATGAATATCTTGCATTTTCACTTCATTTGCTTCTTTTTGTAAATCAATCCATTCTATATTTGGAATGCTTTCTAGATCCTTTAATACTTCTTTTAATGGTTTCACACCTAAGTAAGGATGATAGAATGCACCAATAACTCCATCGGATAATTTAGCAACAGATACAGCATTAGCTTTCATCTTTGCAATAGCTTGTGGCTTATCTTCTTCAATAAAGCCAACTGTTTCAGGCATTAATTTCATTCCATGTAAGAAGGATGGTGTGCTTCTGTATGCTGGAGAGTGCATGGATTTCCAAGTTGTATCACTTAACTGTAGTTGTCCTACATAAGTTGAAAAGTACTTTGATAATATTTCATATCCTTTTTGAGACATCGTGTAATGGGGTGCTTCAAAAGCGACAGGATACAGTTTGGCATCTACAAGTTCTTGAATGCCTTTTTCAATATGCTCAGTCGTATATTTTTCTTCAAACTCTTCCCCTTTTTTTACATATGCATTATATGCTTCGATATTAGGAAAGTCATCTTTTGTTTTTGGTTTTTCATGCTTCGGTTGACGAATTGGTTGATCTGTTTTTACGTCCCAAAATTCAAAACCTTCCCCAGTTTCACTGTCATAAAATTGGTGCGTATAACCATGCATAATAATTGCTGCACCATCATCTTGCATAGAGCGTAAAAGATCGACTAGTTCGGGTTTATCTTTTAAATGCAGTGTTTTACCTGTATCTGGATCTGTATATACAGGAATAACAGTAATCATGTAGGGAATCTTTTTCTCTTTTAGTAATTCAGCAATTTCTTTTAATTGATTTGTATCTGCGGCTGGATGAACATCCTCAAGGCGTAAATAAGTCTCTACTTTATTTGTCGTTGGCTTTTGACCAAAGTAAGAAAATAACATTTCGCCGACATAATGAGACATCCAGTTAAAGAGATTTGACGTTGCAACGTAATAAGATGTTTCGTGCCGAACGATTAGTGGGCTTTTGCTATTTGAGCTTAAAGCGTTAGCAAGAACAGTTCCGTTTGTATCAAAAGATTGAACCAATCGTTCCTCTTCTAAAGTGTTTTTTAGTTTATTACTTGGATATTCGATTTTATTAACTCGTATATCATCAGCCTTTAGGGTAATGAAAGAAAAGCGATTAGATAATTGTTCAACATTTTGTCCTAAAACTAATACTGGACCTGAGAAATTTTCTAGAAGTTGCTTTGTTTCAATAGGAAACTCCTCTTTTTGTTCACCGATATAAACAATATGTGTATAAGAAGATGAATTAGTAATTTCATTAACCCTTTTTAAACTTTTCGTAGTTATATCGTTTGTAAAATGTCCTAATTGGGTATTAAGGATTTGAATATTATTTGTAATTTTATCGTCTTGTGTACTGTATAAAACAAGTACTTTTGGTTTTGACGGTGTTTGTGCAGAGGTGTGGATAGGGATAAGTAGTAAAACGCTGAACAAGAGTATTATGCACTTTTTCATTTGGTCTGCTCCTATTCTATATGTAGAGTTCAATTTACAATTATATACAAAAAATACGTTGTAGTCTATGAAAGTTACATTTTTGTACGTATTTACCAGCTGTTTTTTCACAAAATCGGTCTAAAGCATGATGATAATATATATAGTTATTTGCTATGATAAAAGAGTAAGAGAATGATAGAATGTGGGTAATTGTAAAGGGAAGAAGGCTGAAAGGGGACAAATTTCAGCGGAGAAAGAGGTAGTGGTAGTGAAGAAATTCTTTGTAGGATTTTTAGTTGTTCTTGGGGTGTATTTATATTTCCAAGGAAAGTCTGAAGGAATGGGCAAGTTAGTGAATGAGACAAGCTATGTTGACTCAGAAGAAGCAAAACAGATGAAACAAATTATTATAGAGGAAGCAAAGAAAGTCAATCTTCCAGAATGGATACCTCTTACAATTGCCGAACATGAAAGCCGGTTAAATCCAAGAAGTGTTGGAGATAACGGAACTTCATTCGGATTGTTTCAATTGCACCGTGGCGGTGGCCTTGCACCAGATCATTTAACTGATGAAGAGTTGAAAGATCCGCGCATAAATGCGCAAATTGCAATGCCGCATTTAATGAAAGGATATAAGCGTGGGGTGCAAAAAGGTTTGACTGATTTTGCATTACTAAAATATGTAGCAAATACATCTGGATGGCCAGGGAATTTAGGGCCGGAGTGGACGGATAATAATATGAAGTATAACGTCGGGTTAGAAGATGTGTACTATCGAAATAAAGGTGTAATTAAAGAGTAGGTTTTTGAGACCTACTCTATTTTTTTGTGGATAATCGCGTCGTTTTGTTTTGTGAAATACTCCGCTAGTTGTATTTTCACTTCTTCTAGTTTTGTGGAAACTTGTGGTATTTTATATCCTACATATAACGGTGAAACGACAAATCTAGGAACAACTTTACAAATGATTTTTCCGTTTGTGTGATAGAAGAATAAGTTATAACTACTACATCCTTTATGGAAATCTGTCAGTATGTAACGTACAGTTTGCTGAATATAATTTGCCAGTTCATCTATGCATTCAACATCTTCAATGATGATATTAAATTCAGTAAAACCGATAATAGGGCGATCTGAAATATTGAGTTCAATGCGTTCGTTTTTTTGTACAATGACTCCTCGGAAGTTTTCCTGTTCTACGTTACCGAGATAGTCTACATATTTCATTCCGATAATCTGCATGTGTGCATGATGCAAACTTCCGCCGGAGAATGGACCATGATTTTTATATAAAATCACAGATGTGAATTCTTCATTCTTCTGCAAATCTAACCAATGTTTAATGGAAAAACGAATTAGCGATTTCATATGTTCTTCTGTATATGTCGCAATATGTTCTTCACAATTATCTGTTTCGATTAGCACCGTTTGAAATGTATCTTTTAATGTAGGAAATTTGTTTTTTAGCCAAATAATTGATCCTTCAGTTGCTAAAATATCCGTTAAATTTTCTCTGTCACAAAAAGGACATGCCGCGCTTCTATTCCGGATGCTTTCTGGTTTTTGTTTGCCGATATCGTTTAAAAAGTATAGTTGTTGTGTATCCATTTGTATATATGCCCCTTTAAAATATGTGTAAAAATCCCGCTTAATACATTCGGGAAAAGGAGAAGGAAATCCTTTAAAAGGAATGGGAAAAATAAAAGACAAGATATCCTCATTAAGATAGGGTACCTTGTCTTTTATTTTTTCTTTAATAATGTGTATGGATAATATAGATCATTTTTATTGTGCTTCTTTTTTCTATTTTTTATTGTGTATAAGGCAATTGCTGAACTTGCGATTACAATAATGGCTTTCTTCATATTCATTTACCCCTTTTTTATTGTTGGTTTAATTCTTGGCTAACTGCTTTTGCATCAACTAGAGCGTGTAAAATCATTTTTACCATGTTCATCATATTCCTTCACTCCTTTTTATAGTTCGTTTAGTTCTTTTACAACTGCTTGTCCGTTCACTAATACTTCAAAGATTGCTTTCACAATTTCTTTCATCATGATTGTTTCCTCCTTTTGTTGTCTCTCTTGTTTACATCTTTATTGTATAGGGAGGCATCTTTTCGTACTATCGCTTTCCATTACGTGAACATAACAGTTTTGTAAGATTTGATGTCACTTATTGAAATGTTTAGTCTATCTTCATTATTTTCAGAAAAATGACTATTCAAACATGAAATGGGAAAGTATAATAAAGAAGTAAGTATTAAATTCCGTACGAAAGAGGTGAATGAGATGAAACGTTCTTTAGCTGCACGTGCCAAATTTTTAGATTATATCTATTTTTGTCGTGCGATTTTTCATGATGTAGTTGTTAACGGGATACGTCTGTCCTTTTTTAACAACTGCATAGTAGCTATTGAACGATAGAAATCTCTTCACCCATTTTTAATAAACGTGTGAAAAGGGAGCTATTTGGCTTCCTTTTTCTATGTCGAAAACCATGGGGAATGTTTCTTTCCCATGGTTTTTTATATTGAAAGGAGTACGGAAAATGACAATTTGTAGTGTAAATAATGTAACGAAATCTTTTGGTGGAAACATCATATTTGAAAATATATCGCTTGAAATAAAGAATGGTGAACGTGTTGGATTAGTTGGTCGTAACGGTAGTGGGAAGACAACAATCTTTCAGCTTCTAACTGGAATGGAAAGTTTAGATGCAGGAGCCATTCATATGAAGAAAGGTACACGTATTGGTCATGTGGCACAAATTCCGAAATTTGATGAGGGTATGACTGTATATGATGTATTGAGTTCGGCTTTTAAAGCTGAAAAGGAATTAGAAAGAGAAATGCGTACTTTAGAAAAAAATATGGCGGAAGAACAGGAAACGTTTGCTTTACAAAAATTAATGGAGAGATACGGAGTAATCCAAGAAAAATTTGCGTTTCTCGGTGGTTATGAAATAGAAGCGAATATGATGAAGGTAGCAAATGGTCTACAGGTGATAGAACTATTTCCTCGATCATTTCTGGAGTTAAGTGGTGGGGAACAAACAAAAGTAAGCCTTGCGTACATGCTATTGCAGAAACCAGATTTACTTCTATTAGATGAACCAACTAATCATTTAGATTTATTCGCCGTAGAATGGCTAGAGCAATTTTTAAAAGAATACAATGGAACGGTTATGGTCATTTCACATGATCGCTATTTTCTTGATGAAGTTGTAACGAAGATTTTTGATTTAGAAGATGGAGAGATTCACGTGTATCATACGAACTATTCTCAGTTTGTTGAGGAAAAGGAAGAACGGTTGCTTCAGGAGTTTCAGGCTTATCAAGAACAGCAAAAGAAAATAAAGAAAATGAAAGAAGCAATTAAGCGACTACGTGAATGGGCAAATCAGGCGAATCCTCCGAATGAAGGATTGCATAAGAGAGCGAGAAGTATGGAACGTGCACTGGAACGTATAGAGAAACTAAAGAAACCTATTTTAGAACGAAAACAAATGGGACTTCAGTTTGAAGGGCAAGAGAGAAGTGGGAAAGATGTTGTTGTAATGAAAGAAGTGAGTAAAGGGTTTGCTGACCACCCTTTATTTAACGAAGCGAATTTACATGTTCGTTTTCAAGAGCGTGCGGCGATCGTTGGTCGTAATGGTACAGGAAAGACAACGCTACTAAAGTTATTATTAGAAGAAATAGAGCCAGACGTTGGAGAAATCCGGATTGGTAGTAGTGTGAAAATCGGTTATTTATCACAACATGCGTACGGAAATATGAAGAGTAGTGTATTAGAGGCTTTCAGGGAATATGTAGCTGTAACAGAGGGAGAAGCGAGACATATATTAGCTAAGTTTTTATTTTATGGTCCAGCGGTGTTTAAGAAAGTAACGCAACTGAGCGGTGGAGAAAAAATGAGGTTAAGACTTGCGCAACTTATGTATCAAGATATCAATTTTTTAATTTTAGATGAGCCGACAAACCATCTCGACATTGAATCAAGGGAAGTTTTAGAGGAAGCTCTTGAGCAATATAATGGAACGATTTTAGCTGTTTCACATGATCGTTATTTTTTAAATAAGTTATTTGAAAAGACGTATTGGATTGATGAGCATAAATTATTTGAGTTTGCAGGGAACTACGCATGGGCTCGTCAAAAGTGGGAAGAAAAGCTCGAGAAACAAGTAATAAAGCAGCAACGCCAAGGAAGAAAAAGTATGGAAACAGCTCCTGTAAAAAAGAAAGAAGTTAGGAATGTTGAGGATATTGAAACGGAGTTAATGCATGTAGAAGAGGATATATATATGCTTGAGTGTAAGATGGAACATGTAGTTGATGTTGAAATGCTTGAACAATTGTATGAAGAAAAAACGAAGAAAGAGTTGTTACGAGCGGAGTTATATAATGAGTTAGAGAATATTGTGGAGTAAAAAGTAGAAAGCGAATCCTTTCAGCTTTGCTGAAAGGATTCGCTTTTTTTATACTGATATTTTACTTTAAGAGAAAAATAAAAATTGTGTTTCACGTGAAACAGTAAATTTGATACATCTTTGTTCCGTAATTTACATAGATTGTAAAACATAAATGATATTAGGGATTTTTTGGATTGGTTACTTATTTCCTGAGACATAAGTATGTGAAACGGCGGATCAGGATTGAAAATAAAAAAGCAGAGTTACAGCTTTACGCGCTGAACTCTGCTTTCTTTTTGTGTCGTATCTTCCCTTGTTGAAATGATAATGGCGATCCCGAGCATAATAAAAAAAGCTAAAAAGAGGACGAACTTTGGGAAGAATGGGAATAGTAATAGAGCCCCGACTATCATAATTGTTAATAATACGTAGTGCAGGACGTATTGGAATAGGTTGTCCATGTTTTCGCCCCCTTTTTGGTAATTGGTTATTAGTATTCTATGTTTCATACTGAACGAATAGAATTGAATTTTTAATTTTTTAATACGAAATAAAAGAGAACGATTGACATGTTTAAAGGAAAGGAATAATCTTGAAATTAATTCATACTATTTTTATAGGAAAAATAAAGATAGTTACAGGGAGGAGGCCTATGTTCCTGCATCGATAAAAATTAGGAAGGTAAAGGTGAGAGGGCAATGAAAAATGCTTTTAAAGGAGCACTTGCTACATTTCTTAGTGTGTCAGTATTACTAGCCGGATGTGGTCAAGAGGAAGCAAGTACAAATGAAGCCGGGAACGTACTAAAAGTAAAAGATGAATTTATTAAGGCGAGCGACAAATCAAAAAGTCCTACAAAAGTAAATGAAAGAAAAGATATTTTTGTAGTTGGAATGCCGAGCCCTGGAGGGATATTCCTTCCGCACTTTATGGAGAATGGATGGGATGGTAATATAACGCAAGCTATCTTTGCGCCTCTCGTTGGACTGGATAAGGAAGGGAAACCAATTCCCATTTTGGCGAAGAGGTGGGATATTTCGGAGGATCAGCTTACATATACATTCCATTTGAAAGATGATTTGAAGTTTAGTGATGGTACACTGTTAACTGCGGAGGATGTAGCATTTACATTAACGTTATTACATGATCCAACTTATAGTGGTGCGACTGATATAAGCCAAACAGCAATAAAAGGTGGGCAAGCATATAAAGAAGGAAAAGCGAATTCTATTGAGGGGATTCAAGTCATTGATCCGAAAACAATTACGATTACGACTGAAAAAGTAAATGCTCAAACGCTATCATTAATCGGTGGAGAAGTTATATCTAAAGCGTATTACGGGAAAGAGTATAAACAAGGACACTTGGAGTATTTAAAAGAGTTGTATGGGAAGCCGGTGGGAGCAGGAGCTTATAAGTTAGATAAATATATTCCTGGTCAAGAGGTTCGATTTGTAGCAAATGAAAATTATTTTGAAGGAAAACCGAAGATTGAGCACTTTATTTATAAAATTACAAAGGGTGATACGAAGTTACAACAATTTCAAGCAGGAGAAGTAGATTATGATGGTTTTACGACAAACGTGGAGACCATTGAGCAATTAAAAGATTTAGGTTTTGCTAATATTAATGTGTATACAGGAAGCTCTTATGGCTACATTAAAATGAATTATAAGAAGCCATACTTTAAAGATAAACGTGTCCGCCAAGCATTTATTTACGGATTAGAGCGTCAAAAGGTTATTGATACGTATTTCCAAGGATATGCGTCACTCGTTAATGTACCGATTACGCCAGTTTCATGGGCGTATACAGAAGAGGGCATTAATAAATATGAGTATAATTTAGAGAAGGCGAAGAAATTACTGGATGAGGCTGGATGGAAAGCAGGTTCGGATGGAATTCGTGAAAAAGATGGACAAAAATTGAAAGTAAGTTATTTTGCCTCATCAGCAAGTAAAATAAATGATGTAATGATTCCTGTGATGAAAGAAGATTATAAAAAGTTGGGTGTAGAGTTTAACCCAGAATATATGGACTTTAATACGATGATTTCAAAAGTGATAAAAGGTGATTATGATTTAGCAATGGTATCTACGCCAATGATTGATGATCCGAGCGGAACGATTGAAGAGTTTGTTTCAACAAGTAAACGAAATTATGATGGATATTATAATCCGAAAGTAGATGAATTAGCTAAGCAAGCATTAGAAACGTTGGATATTGAAAAACGAAAAGAAATTTATAAAAAGTTATATCAAGAGTTAAGTGAAGACCCGCCTGTAATCTTCTTGAATAATAGCAAAGTGGTGTCTGCACATCATGCACGAATTCAAGGATTACAAGAAGATAACTATAACGGTATTTTATTAAGTTTACCTAAATTAAAGATAGAATAATAATTTTTAAAAAATTCTCAAAATATTTATTTAGAAAGAATTGACAAAATATAACGGACGATATAAGCTAATAACCATAAAGTCTACCGGAAAGGTCGGAATATGATTGTTACCCCTCAAAAACATCTATTTTTTACGATTAAAACCGACTTTTCCGATTGGCTATAAATATGCTGTGGGAGGCATACATAAGCTAATAAGTTCGAAGGGTATAACTATTAAACAGTTAGGGGTGGGGACAATGAAGAAAAAGACAAAAAAATGGGCTGGTGTATTTTCGGTATTACTGAGTAGTTCGCTTGTGTTATCTGCTTGTGGGGGACAGGAAGATACGGCTTCTACAGAACCGGTAAAAAAGCAGGATTTAAAAGACGCTAAGATTGAATCAATTCCAGCTACAGATAAAAAGAAAAGTCCAGAGAAAGCAAATCAGCGAAAAGATACTTTTATTACAGCCATTTCTAAGCCAGGGGGAGTTTTCCTTCCGTATTTTCAAGATAATGGTTGGGATGGAAATGTAACGTCTGTTATTTTTGCGTCACTGGTAACAACAGACAAACAAAGTAAACCTATTCCGGACCTTGCAGAAAAATGGGATATTTCTGCTGACCAGTTAACATATACATTCCATTTACGTAAAAATTTAAAATTTAGTGATGGTTCGTCTTTAACAGCGGATGACGTAGCATTTACATTAACACTACTTCATGATAAAGCGTATGAAGGTGGATTGGATATTGCTCAGTATGCTGTTAAAGGCGGGAAAGAATATAAAGAAGGAAAAGCAACTTCTATTGAAGGAATTCAAGTTGTTGATCCACAGACAATTAAAATTACAACTGAAAAAGTTAATTCACAGGCGCTAACGAATTTAGGTGGCCCAGTGCTATCAAAAGCTTATTATGGAAAAGATTATAAACAAAATACAAGTTTAGACTATTTAAAAGCATTATATGGGCAACCAATTGCAGCGGGTCCATATAAATTTGAAAAATATGTTCCAGGTCAAGAAGTACGCTTTGTTGCTAACGAAAATTATTATGCAGGTAAACCAAAAATCAAAAACTTTATTTATAAAATCACATCAGGTGATACTGGATTCCAATTATTCCAAACAGGTGAACTGGACTATAGTGGATTTAGAGCAAATCCTGAGAATATAGACCAATTAAAAGGATTAGAGTTTGCAAATATTAATCTTGAATCATCAAGTGATATTGCTTATATCTATGTAAATAATAAGAAATCGTATTTGAAAGATAAAAAGGTACGCCAAGCACTTACTTATGGATTAGACCGTAAGAAGTATGTGGATACAGCTTTACAAGGATATGGCTCTGTTGCTAACGTACCAATTGCGCCAGTTTCATGGGCATATACAGAAGAAGGTATTAATAAATATCCACACGACGTAGAAAAGGCTAAAAAATTATTGGATGAGGCTGGTTGGAAAGTAGGTTCTGACGGGGTTCGTGAAAAAGATGGTCAAAAATTAAAATTAACATACTACGCATCAAATACAGGTAAAACAAATGATATCTTTATTCCGATTGCAAAAGAAAGTTACAAAGAAATTGGTGTTGAATTAAATCCAGAATTGATGGACTTTAATACGATGCTTTCAAAAGTAGGAAAAGGTGACTACGATTTAGCAGCAGTTTCAACACCAGGAATTAGTGATCCAAGTGAAGTTGTAAGTGAGTACTTATCAACTAATCCAAAAAGTGATACGGGTTATAATAATCCGAAAGTAGATGATTTGATTGTAAAAGGTATAGGAACGACAGATATTGAAAAACGTAAAGCGATTTATAAAGAGCTGTATAAAGAGTTAAGTGATGATCCACCAGTTATTTTATTAAACTATCGTAAACTACTTTATGCTCATAATGCACGTATAAAAGGAATTGATCCAGAAAAGTACGATAGCATTAGTTCCAATTTACCAGTGTTATCTATTGAACAATAAGGGTTGACCTAAATAATAGAAGACGTTTTTTCACACAGCAATGGAATGGTAGCTGTTTTGAAAAAATGTTCTTCTATTTTTAAGTAAATAGGATTGGGGAGACAAAAGGTGAAAACATATATCATTCGTAGGTTCCTTCAAATGATCCCTACATTGTTTGGTACATCTATTATTATTTTTTTCTTATTTGCACTTTTGCCGGGAGATTATATTGATTCAAATCCAAAGTTAACACCAGAGAGAGCCCAAGAATTAAGGGAATTATACGGCTTAAATAAACCAATTATTGAAAGGTATTTTCATTGGTTAGGGAATGCTTTGCATGGTGATTTTGGATTTTCTTTACAGTATCAAGAACCTGTAACTTCATTACTTAATAAATTTATTTGGAATACATTTATCGTTGCTGTTGCCGCTTTATTTTTCACTTGGATTATCGCTCTTATTATTGGGGTTATTTCTGCAACAAAGCAGCACTCTTGGTTTGATAGATTGGTAACAATCGGTGTCTTTGCAGCAATGTCATTTCCATCATTCTTTATAGGACTATTTTTAATTAAATTATTAGCAGTTGATTTAAAATTACTACCTATTGGTGGCATGATTGATATTGGGAGTAACTCAACAGGGATAGCATACATATTAGAAGTATTACGTCATATGATTCTACCTGTATTTATTTTAACGCTTCTTGGTGTAGGATCATTAACACGATATTTTAGAACCAGCATGTTGGATGTTGTTAGGCAAGATTACATTCGTACTGCTCGTGCAAAAGGCTTAAAAGAAAGAACCGTTATTTATAAACATGCATTGAAAAATGCAATTTTACCAGCAATTACATTACTCGCTTTTGAATTACCAGGTTTATTTTCAGGGGCTATTATTATTGAACAGATTTTTAACTGGCCAGGGATTGGGAGTATTCAATTAGAAGCATTAAACTTCCGTGATTATACGGTATTAATGGCTTTTACGATGTTTCTTTCGTGTTTAACAATTATGGCTAATTTCTTAGCAGATATTGTATATGCGTTTGTTGATCCAAGAATTCGATTGAAGTAAGGGGGGAAAGATATGGAGACTATTACACCACTAATAAAGAAAAAGAAAGAACGGAAAAAGGGTAACGAATCATCACCATGGCGCCAAGCGTATAAAAAAATTAAGAAAAATAAGATGGCATTGTATGGCCTATACGTTTTAATATTTATGTTTTTATTTAGTTTTATCGGTCCGATCTTTTCACCGTATGCTGATGGGAAAGTACAAGTAACACAAATTAATAAACCACCCAGCTTGTCACATTGGCTTGGAACAGACCAGTTGGGACGAGATATTTTAACTAGACTTATGCAAGCAGGACGTATTTCATTAACAATTGGTTTAGCGTCGATGCTACTATCCGTTATACTAGGTGCTCTATTAGGAGCAATTGCTGGTTTTTATCGAGGGGTTGTGGATCATCTAATTATGCGTGTTGCGGATGTGTTAATGTCCATTCCGGGATTACCGCTACTTATTATAATGGGAGCAATTTTATTAGAATGGAAATTACCATCGGAATACCGTTTATATGTTGTAATGATTATTTTAAGTTTAGTAGGATGGCCAGGACTTGCCCGGCTTGTGAGAGGACAAATTTTAACATTGCGGGAGCAAGCCTTTATGCAAGCAGCAGATGTATTAGGATTAAAGGATTCTCGGAAAATTATTCATCATTTAATTCCTAACGTCTTTCCGTTGCTTATTGTTGTAGCAACTTTGGGTGTTGCAGGTTCAATTTTAAGTGAATCCGCACTAAGTTACTTAGGTCTCGGCGTCGTTCCACCTACACCATCATGGGGGAATATGATTAGTGCAGCTAACTCGTTAATTGATTTCCAAAAGCGTCCGTGGTTATGGATTCCGCCTGGTTTTGCAATTTTTATAACAGTTGTATCCATTAATTTACTTGGTGATGCACTTCGTGATGCGTTAGATCCAAAGATGAGACGGTAGGTGAGAAGGTATGAGTAAAGCGGTAGTAGAGCTGAAAGACTTACAAACACACTTTCAGACAGAAGAAGGGACAGTAAAAGCTGTGAATCATGTTAGCTTTACAGTTCGAGAAGGTGAAACTGTTTGTGTTGTAGGCGAATCAGGTTGTGGGAAAAGTGTAACAGCTTTATCTATTATGGGACTTATTGCTGAATCAGGCAGTGTAGTAGGTGGAGATATTTTATATGAAGGAAAAAGTCTTTTAGGAATGAAAGAGAAAGAGCTTCGTAGTTTACGAGGTAATGATATTGCGATGATTTTCCAAGAACCGATGACATCGCTGAATCCAGTCTTCACTGTAGGGGAACAAATCGTAGAGACGTTAAGGGAGCATGAATTACTTAGTAAGAATGAAGCGTATAAGAAGGCAATTGAGTTAATTCGTAAAGTCGGCATAGCTCGTGCGGATGAAATCGTCCATTCATATCCGCACGAACTGAGTGGTGGTATGTTACAACGTATTATGATTGCTGTTGCACTTAGTTGTAATCCGAAGTTATTAATTGCGGATGAACCGACAACGGCTCTTGATGTTACGATTCAAGCTCAAATATTAGACTTATTAAGACAAGTAAAAGAAGAATTTAAAACATCCATTTTATTAATTACACATGATTTAGGCGTTGTAGCAGAAATGGCTGATTACGTTGTCGTTATGTATGGTGGGAAAGTAATTGAAGAAGCACCAGTACTAGAAATATTCCAAAATCCGAAACACCCGTATACGAAAGGCTTGCTGAAATCAAAACCAGTGATGGGGAAACGAATAGATAAACTATATTCTATTCCAGGGCAAGTTCCTAATTTAGTCGGTTTGGATGAATTTTGCTACTTCAGCGGTCGTTGTGAGCATTGTATGGAAATATGTAAAGAAGAAGCGCCAAATCTGAATGTACATGATGAGAATCATAAAGTAGCTTGCTGGTTATATGAGGAGCGTGCGGGACAATGAGTGAACCATTATTAGAAGTAAAAAACTTAAAAACATATTTCCCAATTAAAGGCGGCATATTTAGTAGAACGATTGGACATGTGAAAGCAGTTGATGGAGTAAGTTTTACTATTAATAAAGGTGAAGTTTTCGGTCTCGTTGGTGAATCAGGAAGCGGAAAAACGACGATAGGAAAAACAATTTTACGTCTCGTTCAAAAAACGGAGGGAGAAGTGAAGTTTAAAGGACACGATGTTCATTCTCTATCAAAAGAGGAATTGAGAAAACATCGTTCTAATATGCAGCTTGTGTTTCAAGATCCATTTAGCTCATTGAATCCGAGAATGAGGATTGGAGAAGCACTTGGCGAGCCGATGTTGGCTCACGGACTAGCGACGAAAGAAAATGTTCGTGAAAAAGTGACAGAAGTATTAGAGTTATGTGGCTTAGCCCCATATCATATTGACCGGTATCCTCACGAGTTTTCTGGTGGACAACGTCAGCGTATCGTTATCGCAAGAGCTATGGTATTAAATCCGGAATTTATAGTAGCTGACGAACCTGTGGCAGCACTAGATGTATCTATTCAAGCACAGATCATTAATTTATTTAGTGAGTTACAGGAGAAAAAGGGACTATCTTATTTGTTCATTTCACATGATTTAAGCGTAGTAGAGCACTTATGTACGAAAATTGGAATTATGTATTTAGGAACGATTGTGGAAACAGCGCCGCGTGATGAGTTATTTGCGAACCCACTGCATCCGTATACAAAAGCATTGTTATCAGCTGTGCCAATACCAGATCCAACAGTGAAGCGAGAGCGGATTATACTAGAGGGTGATATTCCAAGTCCAGCAAATCCACCTTCGGGTTGTCGCTTTCATACACGTTGCCCGTTTGCAACAGATATTTGTAAACAAACGGTACCAGAATTCCGTAATGTTGGTGAAGAGCATTTTGTTGCTTGTCATCATGTATAAAAGAAAAGGACCCTTTCAAATTGAAAGAGTCCTTTTTTATTTACTAGATGAAGTTTGTTGCAATACAAATTTCTCGATTGCGTGAGCAACACCATGCTCATTATTTGTTAATGTTACGACATCACATAATTTTTTTACATCTTCTTCAGCATTTCCCATTGCAACTGATAAGCCAGCTACTTGTAACATTGGCACATCATTAAAGTTGTCCCCAATCGCAATAGTATCTTCAATTGGTATATTGAAATAAGCAGCCATTTCTTGTAGACCGTTCCCTTTATGACCATGCTTATCCATAATTTCTAAATTAGTAGGAGCTGATGCCGTAACTGAAATATCAGTGTCTTCTTGTAACATGCTTAATAGCTGTGCACGATGCGCTGCATTAAATGTCAAAATGAAGAATTTAGATATTTCTAATTCTGGATTATTTACAACATCTTCTATTTTTTGGAAATCAGTAATTAAGTTTGATTTCTTTTGTTTTTCTGTAATTCTTTCAAGTTCTTCAAGTGTAACATCTAGTGCATGCTTGTTTTCTTCGAACGCTTGCATGACTTGATCTTGCCATGTATATGGAGAATAAACTCCTTTATTCGTATATAGCTTATAAGGAAAACCTTCAGATTCTAGTAATTTTGCAAGCTTGTATACTTTATCGTTTTGTAAACAACGCGAGTTAATTACTTTTCCATCCACATAAACAATTGCCCCATTGCTCGCTCCAACTGGAAGAGATAGTTTATATTCTTCCAATAATTTCAAAGCATCCTCTTTTGCACGACCAGAACAAATCATGACTATATGACCAGCCTCTTTTGCAGTTTGGATAGCTTGTAAGTTCTCTTTGGAGATTTCAAGATTAGATGATAGTAGCGTACCATCCATATCTAATGCGATTAATTTCAAAATGACCACCTCTTTGCTTTTATTATACATAGTTATATAGAGGAAACATATAAACTTATCTTGGAAAGATCGTATTTTATCTCGCGTGAACCGTCAGTAAAAATTTGATAGGCGCCATCTTATTACTTTGAATATGTACTTTAATTTGTAACAAAAATAGAGGTATGTATGAGGGTGTTTCGTTATATGACTGTAATGTTACAATAACATTACAAATGTCAGTTTAGTAGAAAGTGCATTAAAACGGGGTTTTTAAGGGTGTTTATAAAAAAACGTAAAAAAAGTGTAATAAAATTTACGTAATTATATTGCAACGTAGCAATAGTTATGTTACATTAATGTTACAAACGTTACGTTAATAACTTTAATGTAACGCTAACATAAAAACTATGAAATAAACATTTCTTAGAAATTACATATAGATAACTTATTAAAAAGGAGGATACATAAAATGAAAGAGCAAGTATTACAAGTAACAAAAGGTGACTTCGTAGGATCAGCAAGTGGAGCAGTAGTATTAACAGCATTAATCGTATTTCTATCAAGCGTATTAGTATAATAGAAGTTTTGTAATAAAAGAAAAAGAGAGGAGAATGCAAAATGAAAGAGCAAGTATTACAAGTAACAAAAGGTGACTTCGTAGGATCAGCAAGTGGAGCAG